>NZ_JALHLS010000031.1 GCF_022844445.1 Hyphomonas sp. | reverse complement strand
CGAGAGCTGGTGCGACTTGGGTCCCCCAGCAAGGTCCCGGGTGAGCTTGTCCGGCTGGCCGCGCCGCCCACGATTACCGATCTCAGGCAGCGGGTTCACGCCAGCCGGGAAGCCACCTCGCGTGCGATGAGTGATCTCAAGGAGCGCGGGCTTGTCGTCAGGAAGGACGGACTGTGGGTCGTGATGAGTCTACCGGATGACTAGGCGGGCGCGATCTCGAAAGTGGCCAGAAAAAGAATCGCCGTGCGGCCGGGCAGGAAGAAGTATCCACCATTGCGAACCGTGACGAAGGACTGAATGTCCCGAACTGCAATAGGGCCGGAGGGCGTCGGTATCGTGAAATCCCTGCGTTCGGAGGATTCTGCATCAGGCGCGGATGACACAAGCGGATCTGGTTCGCCTGCCAGGCCGTGAAAGTTCGGCGAGGCGATCCAGGTCTGCTGCACAAACTCGAACTGACGTTCGATATCTGAGTTGAAACACATGAAGAGAAGCCCCCTCGCCTCCCCTCCCCTGGAAGATGAGTAGGGTCGGCCTCGTCTTAGCAGCCTGTGCCGGTTGCTGATGCTGAGCTGCGAGGGGTCGTCAGGCTTCAGGCTGTCGCGCGGAAAGGCGCGGCGGACGTGGGCGCCAAAGGGACAGCGAATGCCCTGCGGGTCCTCAACGCCATAGAGGAACTCATTGTCCGGTTTGCCGCCAGACACAAATGGATGGCGCACAAGCGATGATCCATCTGGCCAGCGTCCAACCATCTTGGCGGCGACAAGCTCCGCGGTGACTGGTGCACCCGGGAAGTCCTGCTTGAGGCGGTCGGCCTGTTGCTGGACATGCGCATGGAAGCCCTCAGCATCCTGCTCAAGCTGGCGGATGACGAGATATGAGCCATTCCGGCCGAGATCCCGCGGCGCCCTTGCGCGACCCGGCTCAAACCCCGGAAACCGGCCGGGCAGGTCCGAGGTCAGGCTCGGCAGCAGATCACGATCATGCTCGGCAGACACGAGGGGCGAGGGCGGCGTGTCGCCACGGTTATCGCCATAGCCAAGGATGAACTCTCCGGGCGCGACCACATGTATCGGATCAATGCCCTCGTGGAAACGCCCAGTGCCACGCATGACGGGCTGCGAAATTCCGTCATTGAAGCCGAAGGGCTCGCGCATGCCCCCTCCGCCACATGGAAGATCGACCATGCTTATGCTGTCGAGCGTCCGAATGCCGAAGCGATCCTGCATCTCGCGCTTGAGCGCGGCAACGCGCGTGGAGAGCTGTGCCGGATCGGCGGCGTAGACGATCAGCACGGCATGTGGCGCGGCGCGCTCGCCCGCCCAGGACCAGTATTGCGGAGCGCTCTCGCCTGTATCGCCAAGCACACGCGCACGCGCCTCGCTGAGCATTCCATCAAGGAAGCTCGTCGGGAAGGTCCCGAGGGTTGAACCATCGGCATTGCCGCCGGCCCGGAAGTCGAGCTTGTCGAGCCCCATGTGCCTGAGCCCTTCGCTGGAGAAAGCGAGCGCCGCGGCCGTGTCGCATGGTATGTTTTCGCCGAAGGTGAGGACGGCGCGCCTGCTGGCGTCCGGCGCTGTCACGGCGACATGTCCCGGCAGGTCATGAACTCCGATCAACGCCTTGAGCCAGCCCTGCCACAATGACCGGTCGTCGGGCAGCTGGACGGGGACAAGCTCTGCGGCGCGCAACTTGCCCATTCCGCTGAAAACGAGCGCCTGGATTTCGTGATACTCCAGCACTGTGTTCGGCCTCGGCGCACTGCCAAACAGGTCGATCCAGGCTTTGCAGTCGCTATCGGTCCTGGCCTTTGCAAGACCCTCGCAGATCAAGGCGTTGGCGCGAATCTGCGACGTCGTGAGTTCCGGATAGCGAGAATACCAGAACCGCGTCGGGACCTGCTGGCGCCGGACCCACCTCTTGAACTTGGCCCCGTCGGTCGCGCCATCGAACATGAGGAAGCTTGTCTTCGGGAACCCGACGCCATTGCTCCACACCGCTGTCTGGCCGAGATGCGCCTTGGTAATGAAATCCTCGAGATAGCTTTCCCAGCTTCCGTCATAGTTGGACGTGAAGACGAGTTTGTCCGACCCAGGAAGCCGGAACCAGCGCGCGAAGTGGATCGTCCCGATATCCAGCACAAAGCCGGGACGAAACCGGTGCTGAACGAGCTTCTCGATCCCCCAGAAAGCAAGGCCGAGGGTGAGCCGGCGCAGCCAGCGCGGGTTAGTCTTGAGCGGCGTTACCGCGATGATGTGGTTCTGGGCATAGCCATCGGGATTCTCACGCCGCACAAGCTCCTGAACGTCGGCGAGTTTCGGATCGAAATCCTCAGTAGGCGCCGACACCTCGCTCCGACGAAGCAGGAATATCAGCACGAGCGCGATCGCAATCGCGACGACTGCCGCGACAAGCGTTCCAACCACCAGGGATGTCAGAATGTCAACGAAGACCGCGAACACGAGCGCTATCCGTCCGACGTAGGCGGCCCCGTCCCAGTCAGGAACGCCGATGCCATTGTAGAATACGACGAAATGAGCAAGCCCGACCAAGGTGACAAGAGCCGACAGCGTCCCGACATGCTCAATCAGGAAGGCGGATTGCGGCTGTCGACGCGCAGCGGCACCGCTTGTCCACCGCCAGACCGCAGCAGCCAGCCAGGCAACCAGAAGACCAATGCCAAGCGATACCAGCGCCCGAACGACAACCAGGATAGCGAGTCCGGCCTGCTTCCCGCTGTATAGGCCATGTGACAGCACGTAGTGCGCAAGAAGCGAAAGCATCAGCAGCCCGACGAGCTTGCCCGAGAATGACCAGTCTGAAAACAGGGAAGCAATGGTGCTGCCAAGTGTCCGGTCTGCTCGACGCGACGCGGCAGGGATGATGGATGCTGGTCGTACCAGATCCTTCCTGAACTCCCCTTCCTGCATGCGCGCCCTCACCCACTCCATTGCAGCGCTTGCCTGCGAACCAGACGCGAGATGATGCTTCAGGTGCTGATCGAGATGGATCCGCGCCGCGTCGGCGACTTCTGCGTCTCGTTTGATTCGCGGGACCGAGAGCTCGGGCGTGCCAGCAAAGTTGACGCCGCTTGCCGTCGTATCGCTTCCGAGCACGCGACCCGCGACCAGGCGCCTGACACTTTTGCGCAGCAGAGCCTTGAGATCAGCACCCGTGCGAACCGACGTCGCGAGCACAAACAGATTTAGCAAGGGATCGCCGAACGCATCAACAAATGCCTCGATTGCGGTGTCCGGTGGACCGTCCACGCTCAACTCGATGATCAGCCAGGACGGACCCGTCTGCTTTCCTGCGTCGTTTCGATCGCCGGCAATCGCCGAGATGTGCGCGAAGTGAACCAGCTGGGTGTTGTCGAGGGCCTTGGCGATTGAGGTAGAAGCGGGATTGCCGAACACGTCGATATGCTTGTCGAGAACCGAAACGGGCACGGGTTCGGTTACCGGGATGCAGATCGTCACCATCGACTGGAAACGGCGTCCGATAAGGGGTCTGAAGACAACACCAAGGTGTTGCGGGAACGGACCGGTCTTCTCAAGCTGCCCCGCCTTTCCTGGCGCACGAGTGAGAGCCTTCTCTCTGAGCAAGGGCTTGAACGATTCCAAAAGGAGCACGCGCGTAAGCTGCTCACCGATGCAGTAGTGGATAAATGGGCCGCCGAACTGCAGGTCACGGCTGACGTCGCGGTCCGGATTGAAGCGCTCAGGATCTGACACGACGCGCGGGTCGAACATTGCTGCAGATGATGCAGCGATGATCGTGGCGCCTGCTGGAAGCTTGACGCCCCCAAGCCGTGTATCCCGGGTGACGTAGCGCGGCACGCCCGGATTGATCGGAGGCGAGAAGCGCATGGCTTCAGTCAGAATTCGGCTCAGCGCCTCATCTCGTCCTTCGCGTGCCGCGTCGTGCGCTTTCGCGAGCCATTCCGGGCGCTGCAGCAGCACGTCAAGGATGTTTCCCCCTGCCCCGCCGCCTGTTGGAACATAGCCAACCGCCATGCCGATCAGCATGGCGCGTATCTCGCCGTCGGACGGCCCGCTCATTGGATCGGCAAGCTGCAGGGCTACGAACCTGCCGACCAGCGTTTCTTCATACCAGCGAACGGACTGTGCGAAGACAGACGTCATCGTGGAATCGGGTGGCGGCGGCGCGAGCTGCCAGCGCGCAATCTCGTGGGCCCTGAGGATGGCATCATCCATGACACGGCGAACCCTGACGGCGCCTGCAAGCGCAAGGCGCCGCACCTTGGGATCGCCCAGATAGTCGGCAAACAGCAAGGTGCTCAACGACATCAGCCAGTGCGCAAATTGGATTGGCTCATCGACCGACAATCCGTAGTAATCCGCGCACGTCTCGACCGCGACACGGACCAGGAGGTCCTCCACGGCGTCGATCTCGCCCCCTGAGTATGCGACGGCATGCTCCGCGATCTGGCGTGCATTCCGCGCCACGCGGGGCAGGTCATCGGCGCGCATCACGGATTTCATGAACCCGAGCTGGCGCTGGTAGACGGGGCCATCCTGGAGACCGAGCGCGAAGTCTTCGCCTCCGGTCAAATCGCGCATCTCGAGCCCGTAGGGTGCGTTGAAGTCTTCCCACCGCGCCCGCATGTCCGACACATCAGCGTGGCGTACTGCCCACCCCAGTCCGCCGATGCGCCCGACAGGCCAGAACCGCCTCAGGAGCGCGTGAACCAACCTGCTCTGCGCGAGGCTGGCGCCAACCCCTCCCCCTCCCTTGAGCACTGAAAAGTCGAACTCAGCAAGCTCCGCCTTGGTCGGCGGCGCGGCCTGAGCGGCGCGAATTTTCGTGTAGTATTTCGGCTCGATCATGCGCCCCCCCCACAAAGGCAGCCACAGCGACGCGCGGCGCGCTGTCAAGTAAGTCACTTCCGCACTTGGCCAGCGTAACGGTTATGCCGGTGTACGGACATGTTTTCGTGCGGCATCTAGGGCGTTCCAGAAGAAGTCGACGAGAGCTTTTTCCTGGAAGGGCAGCCACTCCACAAAATTTCGGGAGAATGCGGGCGTCCTCGCCACTAATGCGTCATGGGCGTGTGCCGCTGCGTCAAGTTCGCCGCTATGCACGAGCGCTGTGATCTCGCTCATCCGGGCGTTCCAATAGGCGGGCCTCAGATGCAGGGCCTGACGCGCGTAGGCGATCGCCTTGTCCCATTCGCC
>NZ_JALHLS010000030.1 GCF_022844445.1 Hyphomonas sp. | reverse complement strand
CTCGAGAAGGCGCTGGAGCTCTACTGGGGCCTTGCCCGGGAGAAGACCTTTGGCAAGAGCGAGGACCAGATCCGGCGCTGGAAGAACCCGCGCCTGAAGGCGGTGCGCACCTTCGTCGAAATCGTCGGCAACAAGCCCGTCGAAGCGATCACGCGCGACGACATGCTGGACTTCCGCCAGCACTGGCTGGAGCGGATCGAGGCGGGCGAGGTGACACCCAACTCGGCCAACAAGGACCTCATCCATCTCGGCGACGTGCTGAAGACCGTCAACACGATGAAGCGGCTGGGTCTCGCCCTGCCGCTCGGCGAGCTGTCGTTCCGCGAAGGTGAGACGCGGACGCGTCCGCCATTCAGTCCTGAATGGATTAGGAGCCGCCTGCTGGCGCCTGGCGCGCTGTCGGGTCTGAACGCTGAGGCGCGCGGTCTCCTGCTCGGCATGGTCAACACGGGCTACCGGCCCTCCGAAGGCGCAGGTCTCACCGCGAAGACGATCCGGCTCGACGCCGCGGTGCCGCACGTCGCCATCGAGCCCGAGGGCCGCCAGCTGAAGAGCGTCTATGCAAAGCGTGTGATCCCGCTGACAGGTGTTTCGCTGGAGGCGTTCAGGGCCTTCCCGGACGGGTTCCCGCGCTACCGGGAGAGCAGCGCGGGGCTCAGCGCCACAGTCAACAAATACCTCAAGGCCAACGGCCTGCTGGAGACGCCCCAGCACTCGTTCTATTCGCTGCGCCACGCGTTCGAGGACCGGATGCTGGCGGCCGGCATCGACGACCGGATCCGGCGCGACCTGTTCGGCCACCGGCTTGACCGTGAACGCTATGGAAAGGGCGCCTCGCTCGATCATGTCGCGCGGCTGGTCCGCGAGATCGCGCTCTGAGACAGCTGGAGTCGTCATACGTGCGGCGCACGATCCTCGCGCAGCATTGAGAGCGCCGGCTTCGGCAGCAAACGCCGCGCGGATTGAGGGCGACCTCCCGCAAGGTAGCGGGCAAGACGTTCCTCCCGGCTGGCGAGCGCGGCCAGTTCTGCTTCCAGCCGTTCGAGGATCGGCCAGTATTCATCGCCCGACGTCTCGATCAGCCGGGCAACAATCCGGATGGCATTCTCGATACGCTGGGCGCTGACGGGTTGCATGGCGCCGAAGATCGCGCAGACGGCCGCCCACTGACTATCGGAGCGCAGGCCATTTGCTGCAGGCACCTGCAACACCGTGCAAAGCCTGCTGGCGGGTGACGCCTGCGCGGGCCCTCGTCAAGGGCGCGCGGGACGCGCGCCGCGGAGCGGCCCTGCCCTTGACGAGGGCCCGCGCAGGCATGGAGGCTGGTCATGGCCGAATGGCAGGGCCTGCCATTCGGCCTGGAAGCAAATCTGCAGTTGGATTGAGGTGGACTCTCGAGCGATTGCCTGAAGGCGGCTCACCGAGGCTTCGCTTCCTCCGGCTCCGACTGTTCCCAGCGGAGCGACTCCGCCACGAGCGATCGGCGCCGACGCAGCTTCTTTGCGATCTGGTTGATGAAGTAATCAAATCGCCGCTGCCCGAGCGCGTGCGCGGTTTCGCGCTCGCCTTCCGGAATGGGGTCTGTCCGGGTCAGCCAGTAGAGCACGAAATGCCCGGTCGTCTCGACGCCGAGATCAACCGCCCAGAAGAGCCTGTCCATGCGCAGCTCGATCATGCCCATGCGCTCCATGAGGCGTTCCTCCAGCAAACGGTTGCGGCCGGGATCAAGATAACGGCGCAGCGCCTGTTCGAGGATGTCGGTCTTGGTCGTCTTGGCCTCGCGGGCTGCCGACTCGAGCAGGGCGAGGAGCGCGGCGTCGATGCGGAGATTTACGCGGGGTTTCACGGCGCGCTCCGGGGTGCGCAATCCGCGCTAGCAATGAGAGAGTTCGGTCTGGTCATGACGGGGGCTCCGAAGACGACTTCCAATCTGCCGCCGCGGGCCCGGCCTGCCTAGTTGGATTACCGGCAAAGGGCTGCAACAGAGTGCAGGCGCAGCCAACGCCGTGCATGGCGCGGTGCACCGACGCCCCCACACCTGCAACAGGTCCAGGAAAATCCGTACACCCCAAAGGCGTGCAAGCGGCACCGAAAAATCGTTGTGCAGACAGGGCGATACCCAGGGGGTGGCGCCAGGGCTTTTAACTTGCCCTCACGGGTTTGCTGTCTGTCGCTGTCCAACGCTAGCCAAAAAAGACGGGACTAAATTCAGCTATCTGGGGCCCAGATCGCCTCCCCTACCCCGAAGTTTTCGCCGCTTTCACCGCAATTTCCCTGGTCTGCAGTTGGTCGCCAGACCGCCGCATGCCTTTGGCAAGAGACGGCTCTGGAAAGGAAAATGCCACGAACCAAATGGAATTTCTTTCCGCGAGGCTTGATAAAAAGACGTCCTTCTTACGCTGGCCAACAAACTTTAAAACTGCCAATTTTCAATGTGAATTACCAAACTGGCTGATCGTCCTGACCCTGAATACTTCGGCGAACAGAGGCATAAGCAAAGCCCAAGTACTTACTCGCACGAAGCCTGCTGCAGCCGTCAGCAACGACAAATCAGGAGCAGAAAGCAGTCATAGACAGGTCAACTTGTTCGGGCAGGAAATCGCCGATTTCTGCCTCTTGAGATCGTGGGAGGCGAGCTGGAGCCGGCTTCCTTCGGCCCAGCAACAAACTGAGACGCTGAGGCCGCCAAATCAATGGCATCAACAGAGCCACGCTGAAGGGGGTTGCAAGCCTTTGCCGCTTTCGGTCTATTCCAGTCCGTAAACTGAATTGAGAGCCCGAAAAGTCCATGACCACCAAGAATGCGATTTTGACGGTCAGGACCATCGTGAGCTCCTATCGTGAGTTCGAACAGGCCGCCCGGCGATCAGACATTAGCATGGCCCAGTATCGCTTGATGCTTTATCTGCAGAACGGCCCGAAGCGGGCCGGCGAAATCGCGGCTGCAGCTGAGATAGCAAAACCCACGGTGTCTTTGGCGATCAATGGGTTGCGCGAGAAGGGATGGGTGACGACGTCGCCCGACACAGATGGCCGCGCGTCATGCGTCGTCATCACGCCGTCCGGGCGCAAGCGCATGAAATCGTTTGAAGGCGAACTCGGCGCGCTCCTGAAGAAGATGATGGGCGAAGGAGACTTCGAAGCACTTACCGAAGTGCTCGCGGATGCCTACCATGCAATGGGTGCGACGAAGGATGAGCGCCTGAAATCAGTCGAGCGGCAAATGAACGACTGACCCTTGGTCTTCGTGGTTGACAGGGTCTGCCCGGTTTAGTTAGTTCGGCAAAACTAACTGGCAAGCTGATTTCATGGCGCGCGCGTTCGGCACGGTTATCCGCAACGGCAACATTTCAGACGGGACCGGAATGGGCGTGGCGTTATCGAGATGATCACTGACTTTGACGCCCCGGATTTGGATAGCGAGTTCGCGATGATCCGGCGGATCTTCGAGGTCTCTGGCCGGTCGATTGGTACGCGGCGCTCAGCCCACTCGTGCAATCATCGCCCGATCCATCTGACTTTGAAGGAACAAAATCATGCTCCATGAGCCTCGCGCGTTGGATACTCACCTTTGCTGGCGGTGCAAGGACGTTCAGGACCAGCACGCGTGGACCTTGCAACTCACACCCGCAGATCACGCCGAACTCGACAGTGCGCTTCGGCAAGCGAAGGCCAAGTCCAGCGATCTGCTTGATATCGGGCGAGAGGATTTTCCGCTCGATGGTATGGTCGCCAAGCTGGCGCAGATCGAACGCGACCTGATCGACGGGCGGGGATTTGTGCGCATCTCGGCCCTCGACACCCACCGGTACAGCGACGACGAGCTGACCATGCTTTACTGGGGCATCGGCATGCACCTCGGCGAACCCTGGCCCCAGAACAAGCACGGCCACGTAATGGGCGATGTCACTGACCAAGGCAAAAGCCCTGACGATCCAACGGTTCGGGGCAACGAGATTGGATTGATATCCCTCGACTATCACACCGACGGCTCAGACCTTGTGGGGCTTATGTGCCTGCAACCGGCAAAGTCAGGGGGGCTGTCGTGCGTCGCCAACATTGCGGCGATCTACAACACCATGATTGAAAAACGCCCTGATCTGGTCGCGGCGCTCTATCAGGATCTGCCCTGGGATTACCGGGGCGAGGAGCCCCCGGGAGGCAAGCCCTACTATATGCGCAGTATCTTCACCGAGCACGATGGCAGACTGTTCTGCCGCTTCGTGCCGCACTACGTGAAAAGCTCCCAGCGTCATCCCGACGCGCCTCGCCTGTCATCGGAAGTCATCGAAGCCCTCGATATGGTCAGCGCCATGGCGAACGATCCAGACTTCAACGTCTACATGGACCTGCGCCCCGGTGAGATGCAGTTCATCAACAACTATCGTGTGCTCCATGGGCGGACTGCCTACGTTGACGACATCCCCAATGGAATCAAGCGACACCTCAAGCGCCTCTGGCTTGCGACGCGCTACCTCGAAAGCCGCCCGCCGACGTTCGATCGCTCGGTCCAGTCACATTGGAGCAAGAACCGCTCGATCAGTCGTCTTCACACGGCTTCGTAGCGTCGCGGCCGGGCATTCTGGCCGAGCGGTTCGGCCGGAAATGGTGCCGAAGCTTTGCAGCGCGGTTCGGGACGAATGCCTCGCCAGCACCCCTGAGACCGGCGCGCAAAACCCTTTGCTGGTCTTGCAATTTCCTGCCGGGCCGCGGCCTGCTCCGAAACATTCGGGCCAGTGTCGCGTTGCGCAGCGACCGGCAGGGTCGATACACCAGTCCTGTCATTCGGCCGCCACATGCAAACCAGGCCGGACCTCGCCGTTAGCAGTCAGAGGCCATCTTTCGTCGAATGACGGAATGTTAGAGAATTCTCAGCTCAGATGCCGGACCAATCGGATCTCAGGTCACAGAATCCAAGTCTTCTTTCGAAATTCGGCGATCCAAGTTTCTTCTGCGCGCGACATCAAGGCCGTGGTCATGCGCTTTCGGCGCAACGTCCCCTGGCAACGTCTGCGGATGATCTCAAGACTTTTGATCAGCGAGTGCCGTCCACACATCGCAACGCCCACTGCGAATGGCTTCTAGGAAATTTCAATCCACGGCCCGATAATCATCCCTAAGACTTTCGGGAGCTTCAGGGCGCGGCGGGCGGGGCGGAGCCAGACGCATTTCGCCCTTCCATGGCACATCTTCGCGGCATTGCCATGCGTTGACATAAGGCGCCTGATACACCCAGGTCCCATTACGGCGGACGACCAGATCATCTCGCGTGCCCAGACCGAAGACGAAGTTATTGTTATACTCCGTGTTGAATTGCAGGATCTGGTTAAAGCATTTCACACGAACTTCATCAGGTCCGCGCACGAAAAAACGGAAGGTATTGAATAGATGCTGGCGACCGAACCACCATGCGGGCTGTTCGTACCACATCTTCTCGAAGCTGGCGATGATCGCGTCGTGGCCTTGCACACGGCCTAGCCATAGATGATCGAACGAGCCATCCTCGGAAAAACAGGCGCGCATTTCTTGTGCATCGGCAAGATCAAGTGCCCAAGCGTAACGAGCATAAAGGTCGATAATGTCTTGCCGATCCTCGGCAGAGAGTTTGTCGGTCAGTGGCATCCTATTCATTTTTTCTGATCAATCGGTGCGCGTACGGGATCACCGGGGTGCGCCATTGTCATCAAGTCCTGCAGCGTTCCGGCCCATGACCACAGCGGTGCATTCGTCCAGGATTCCCAGATAGTTCTGTGCAGTATCGCGCCCGATCAAGAAGGGATTTGCCATGCCTGGTTCGCGCTTCTGGAGAACCGAGATGCGCAGATTTGATCCATCGACAAACGGATGACTGCTTGTGATGGCATCAACCTTCGCCAACTTCATCTCATGTTGGAAACGTTGTATGGACGCGCGATGGATCGTGCGGTCCGCAACCGATGTCGGCACACCCGTGTTGCCATAGGTTGCCCAGACATGCGGTTTGCCTTGGTCGAAAACAGGCGCAATGTAGGACAGGCCACCACCATCGGCCCTGCGCGGAGTGAAGAAGATTCGGACTGTTGTGCCGCCCAGAGTGATCGTGTCACCTTCCTTGCCGACCATATCGATGACCGGAGATCCGGCCCAGTCGCGCTCCTGGAGGGGGCGCTCCGATTTGGGGCGCGTATCGAGCATCCAGGATGCCACCTGCGGACTGAGGATTGCGTCCCAGTCGGGCTGACTCATCAAAATGCGCGTTCCATATTTCTCCTGAAAATATTTGGCGCCGCCCACATGGTCGGGGCCTGCATGGGTAATCATGATGTATTTGATCTTCGCCGGATCCAGCCCCAGCGCTTTCATGCCGGGAATTGTCACCGTCTCCGGGCTGTTGCCATACATCGAGTCGATCATGATGTAGCCTTCCGGCGTGGTGAGCAGCCAGCTGCCCGTACGTGTCCCGCCAATGTAATAGAGATTGTCGAATACTTGCGTTGGCGGCACTGCCACATTTACCACTTCGGAACCGGCGTCGACCGGCTTGCCGTCGGGGCCAATCTCATGGCACTGCAGGGCTTCTGTGATCTTGAGATAGCGATCGTTACCGGCAAGACCCCGAGCGTTTTCGAGCGCGAGATCGCTCGCCGACGCGTTGGCCGGGAGCGTATTGTCGGCAGCCTGCGAATAATCAACGCTGCCCAGAAGCAACGTGGCTGACAGGACAAAATCGTGCGGTTTCATGTTCATCCTCTGATCCAAAATCCAGCTTCTATTTGGAAGCGCAGCGCTCTGCCGGTCCATTGCCGGGAAGTGCGCACAAGGCGCATTCAGGCGCGGCGCCCTCCAGACGGAACACCGCCTCGTTCAGTTCAGTCAGTTGCCGGACAACATGTCGCCCGGCTCATGGTGTTTTCGTTTTTGCCAGCGCCTGTTCGACAGCGAGGCGTTTTGTTGCTCCGGCACGAAGCACATCCAGCTGCTTTAGCAGGGCTTCAGGATCGACCAACGGGTGCGGCTGGCCCGGCTTTCGAGTTTTCAGGCGTTCTTTGATCTCGGTCAGACCACTGCTGAAGGGGTGCGTGGCCAGATTGACGAGTACCGGATTCTCGGAGGCGCTCACCAAGGCCTTGATGCGATCAACGCTGCTGATATACGCCTCGACCTGTCTGGAGTCTTCGATCGCGTTCAGCCCCAATCCGCCAATAACGATGGCCCGATAAGCCTGGGGGCCATCTTTCACGTCAAGTCCATACGAGACTGTGCCAGCGGTGTGGCCCGGAGTTTCATAGACATAGACTTTCGTATCTCCCAGTGTCAGCACATCGCCATCTTTGACCAAAAGATCCGCAGCCGTAGGCATCGTCCATGCTGTTGGCTGTTCTTGCGAGCTTTGAGCGTTGGCCCGAGCCTCGCTCCAGCCAGTTTTGGTCATGACAATCTTCGCATTGGTCAAAGACTTGATCGTGGAGATACCGCCTGCATGATCGAAGTGGCCATGTGTTACCAGAGCCATTTTGATGTCAGCCGGGTCCAGGCCGAGCAGTTTAATGTTCTGGATGAGTTGGTCTGTATACGGTTCATACAGGGTATCAACCAAAATCAGGCCCTCGCTGGTTTTAATCAGCCATGCCGAGACCCAGCAGATGCCGACGTTGTAAACATTGTCGAATGCCTGGTACGGTTCCGTGATTTGTGATTTTGGGTCGCTGAGCCAAGCCGCCAATTCCGGCGGCATTTTACCTGTGTTACCGAAATCTTCAAAAAGCGCGTTTACAGTTGCCGACGGGCACCCAGTCAGCGGAGCGGTTGTTGCCGCGTGGGGCGCGGAAACAACTGGCGCCGGGGTTCGCGCTTGAGCCGCACAGCCAACGACGAGCGAGGCTGTTCCGAGAAAAGTGAGAGTTTTTTTGAGCAGGTTCATTGTTCTGCGTCCAGCTTTTGTCATTTCCGATAAGATAGAGTTTGTAATTGGCATCGGGTTCAATTGGTCGCGTTCAGCATCGCCGCAATAGGATCGGTAACTACGCAGTTTAAGTGCGACGAGTGTCAGATCCTTGCTCAAACTCGTTTGAGAACGGACTTTCCTCCTACTGACTTCTGCGAAAAAAAGTACTCTGCCGTGGCGCGTAATTATTCGATTTCGAGACTCGATATCGAACAGCGTTGCTTGGCGAGAACGGGGACGTGGTTTCCGGATACCTGCGGATCGACGAGATTGGGGCGGCTTCAGAGATTTCCTTTGCCATCGAGCCAGAGTCCCAGCCCGTTCATCTCATCTCGAAGAGTTCACGGTGGAACCGGTCAGCGGGCAGGCCATTTGCAATCATGGCTTCATACAAGCTGTCGCCGAACTTAGCCGGACCGCAAAACCAGACGTCCGCGCCGCGCCAATCCGGGACCCAAAGGGCGATCTTCGCCAGATCGACAAATCCTTCCAGGCCAGTATCGACCACATGCAGGCGCACGCCCGTAAGGCCGACAGCGCTGTGAACCTCATCGATGAAGCCTTCGTCGGGTGCGCCGGTCGAATAGATCAGATCGACATCCTGTTGCTGACCGGCAATGGCGAGCGCTTCCATCCGGGCGATGAATGGGGTGATGCCAACCCCGCCGGCAATCCAGAGCTGCGAGCCCCTGGTCGATCCGAAGTCAAAGCGGCCATATGGGCCCTCGACCGTGATTGCCTGACCCACTTTGACAAGGGCCGGAAGGCGCCGGGTGTAGTCGCCCAGTCCCTTGATGCTGAATGCGAGCCGGCCTGTTTTGGCCCAGCCTGAGGATATGGTGAAAGGGTGCGCCCGCTCTGCGCCTTCGAATTTCAGAAAGGCAAACTGCCCGGCGGCGTGACCGGGCCAGGCTGTCGTCAGCTTAACTCCGACATCAAGAACTGAGTTGCCTTCGTGGAAATGGAAGTCGGTCACTTCTCCCGTGAACCTTCGCAACTTGCCGATCCTTCCGAAGACCGACAATCCTGCCGCAACTGCGGCGGAAGCGAGAAGTGCGATCATCAGCCATCCGATCGGTGCACTCCAATAGCTGGCCGGGGTCAGTACAACGGCGTGGAAAATCAGGGCAATAAACAGAACCGCCATCAGGCGGTGGGTCTTGAAGAACAGGTGGTAGGGAAACCGGCGCCATAAGGCGAGCGCTGCCAGCACGAGAAGCAGGTAGAACGACCACTCACCGACATCGATCGCCAGGTCACGAAAGCTGGCGAAGGGGCGCGGCTCCGCTCCTGTGCCAGGCGCGCGCAGCCGCGGCTCGAGCCACTCCAGTTCTACGAGCCATTTCGGTGCCTTTTCCACCAACCAGTGAAGCACCGCCATGATGACGGCGGAAATGCCCAGCCATTTGTGGAGGCGATAGAATTTGTCGAGGCCCCCCAATGCGGTTTCAACCTGCACCGGTCTTGCAGCCAACAGGACGGCTACAGCCATGAAAGCAATCGCGAGAATGCCGGTCAAAGGCACAAGCAGTCCCCGGACCGACCAGAAGCCGCCCGAAATCAGCGCCGTGTCTATGCTCATGAGCCATAGTGCGATCACCAATGCGGCTACCGCGATGAATGCCAACTTTATTCGCGTCATCTCGGTCGCCTCCCGGCGCTGCCGCTCCGATTTATAGATGCCGAGCAGCGGCAATCCAAAACGCGGGCAAGCTTTACGCGGCAGGCAGGCGGTCTTGTTGCCAGTGAATTGGCGATAAGGCGCGTGGCAGCCGCGCCTCTACCGGTGATCAGGATGTTATGCACTTACATCTGCTCTCGCACCTGCCTGCAAAGCAGGACGCCGGGGATTGGGGGCTGCGAAAGCTGCAGCTTGCAAGCAATGTCCGCCGGTGCCGGGCGAAGCTCGAAACAGAATGTCCAAGACTGGAACGTTGAGCCTAGCGACTTGGTTCCGTGAAGTTGTCTTTCGTCTGATCAATCCTGCGCAAGTCATGTATCGAAGATGCCGGGGCAATCAACCAAGCCATCCTAATTGGGTCGAATGGGCCAATGTTAGCTCCGATGATCTATCTCGGCATCCGGCAAGGTCGCCTCAGTCCTGCCATTCGGTTCCTTCGCCGGCACAAGGCCGGAGATCGCCGAAATCGGACGCCAGGGTCTTAAAGACGGATGACAGCTTTGGAGGACTCAGGCTTCTTTTTGCGGAGTCGGCTTTGACTTCAAACGGATGAAGTATCGGGGTTCACAGCAAGGGAATGGCCGGCCGGATGGTGAGGCTTGCGCGCATCGAATCATGTTGACCGCTATTTCTAAGGCGATTGTTCAAGTCGCGGTTGGCTCGACCACTTCGGCACGACGGGAAGTCCCGCGATGATCGAGAACAACAAAGCAACGCTACCGCCGCAGATGGCGCCAAAAACAAATTCGATCGCGTCGAGTGAAATCTCCGAATGTCCGAAATAGAAATGCGCAATCAACAAGCTGGTACCGAACCATGCCAAGGGGCCCAAAATCATGCCGCCCAACGTCATCAGCACGATGGAAGAAAGTCGGAGCAACTGGAGCAAGGCAAAGTAGGGCAAGCCAATGACAAGCGAGATCGCATAGCTTGAGCAAACGGACAGTAAGAACACAACCGCCAGCAATTGCCCGCCATTTTCATTGATTGACAAAGGCAACATAAGCAAACCCATTAAAGTCGGCGGAACAATAGGCGATACCGCGTACGCTAGTACGAGACGAGCAGGCCTGATTCCGCGATCTTCACTCACCGGCATTTGCATGTTTCCAGAGTATCTTCAGTGAGTCCTGTCCAGCCGCCATTGATGAAGTCGTCAATAACAGTGTTGGGATTTTGTGCCCATCCCATTCCCTCGCCGAGATTGTGCACCGTTGTTCCGTCCACATAACGGGGCAACGACCGAGGCTGAAGTCGTAGAGTAGTCATCGCTAAAAATGATCGAGTTGAGGACCGGAATCTTGAAACCGGTCAACGGGCCGGGAATATCCCCATTTCTCCAAAACCGGCAATCGCCTCGAAAATGACTACCGGCAAATTAGGGCCAACTCAGTTCCCACCCTCAGATTCCGGGACCGGCAGGGTCGATCCAATCTTGCCGTCCGGCGGACTCATCGCCGCCAAGCCGGACTTCGCCGGTTTCTATTCCGATCCTTCAAGTTCGCCCCGCGCATTCAAGCGCATCAGCCACGGCTTCCAGTAATCCGTGTCCTCAGATCCCGTGTATCCAGCCGCGACGATTGATCCGTCCTCGAGAACGGCAACTCCATTGAGTTCGTCGCGCTTGTCTCCGCCAAACTTCCTTCGCCAGACTTCGTGCCCGGAGGAATCGAGCCGGATCAGCAATCCATCCCAGTTATCTCGCTCGACCCGCGGCCCCGAAAGGGCAAATCCTGCACCGACGACACCGCCGTCCGGAGTAGATGCGACGGCATGGACACCATCGCCCCCGTTCGACTTCAAAGTCCGTGACCAGACCTCCCCGCCGGAGGGATCAAATTGCCGGATCAACGCGTCGCCATTTACAAACCCGCCGACTGTTTCCCCGGAATATCTGTCGGGCGGCCGATACCCCGGCGCGAGAGGCGGTCCGCACGCCTCACCTACTTGTTGACCCTCAGATAGAGACACGATGGCGCAGCGTGCGACAGGCGCTGACGTAGGGCCAGTCGACGTCTCCTGGATGACTTGGATCTCGATCGTGCCATCCAGCCCCAGAAGGCCGATGCGCGCGCGTTCATATGCGCCTATCGGGCCTCCTGGCTGTCTGACGCGAACAGCGTTCTTGACCAGGGGCGTCACGCCATCGACGTATTCCGGAGCATTGAACATCCATTCCATTCGTCCGTCGGCGCTGACCTTCGCCACCAGTGCACGTGTCCCTGAAGAACCTGCCGTCTCGTCCGAACCCGCGACCACAACCGAGCCGTCATCGAGAACCAAGGCATTCGCAGCCACGATGCGGCGGGAAGGATCTGCCAAGATTGCTTGCCAGAGAAGCTCACCGTCCGCGCTGAACCTGGCAACAAAGCTGTTGCTCGCTTGCCGGGCCGCCGTGAACTCCACGTCACGCCATCCGGCGATGGTGATAGTCCCGTCCGGCGATACAGACACGTCCAGTGCTTCGTCCCGATACTCGTCACCCAGAAGACGAGACCAAAGCTGTTGTCCATCGGGGGCGTATCGAGCCAGCCAGGCGTCGCTATGAGGCCCCTCATCGTCTGGCCCCGTTCGCCCCAGAAACCCCGCAACCAGAATGTCGCCGTTCGGGGCGAGGGCGAGCTTATTGATTTCACCGCGCCCTTCGGCGTCAACAATGACCTGCCAGGTTTCTACGGGAGCAGGCTCTTCGGCAAAGCCGGCGGGGATGCCGAGCAATGCGCCCATCATGCACAATGCCAACAGGTGTCGCACCATCAGACCACGTCCCGCCGAGTAGCTGCATTACGACTATAACGGGTACACCTTTCAATCGCAACGACCACCACGTGCCATCTTTGGCGGTTCGCTCCCTTGGGACGGAACGGCCGGATAGGTCCAGACCCGCCCCAACCGTTCAGTATTGTCGGCGGCGTTATCCCCTCCGACTCCTGCCAGTCGAGCCTCTCGGTCACCTTCGCCGCATCATCCCAGTTTGCGAAACTCGAGCCCGTTGCCAAATCTCCGCCCGTAACGGCCGTTGGAGGCGGACCAAGGCTTCGCAAGCATCTCCCTGTCATCAGACGTCGGACCATTCGCTGGTGGTTCAATTGCGCCACACACACGCCGCGTCATCTCAGCCGCCGATTTCATGACCATCCGGCGCGATTTTCCGATGTGTGCCATCACAGCGCGCTCACTGGGCCGGCTTATTCGGACCGCCTGATATTGCATCGAGCGACTGGCAAAAGACCTCCGGCGCCGCATTCTGCTCACATTGCATGCGCCCCATTGACGTCACAAACACGTAAAGAGCGATCAGTGGGAAAATGACGCCGATCGCACGCGTGATCATCATCGAAAGCGAAAACGGTGCACGCTTCGGCGGCGAAACGGCGACGCGGGCGGCGCGTGGGGCCTCGTCAGGTGCGTCTTCCTCTTTGTCGGCAGCGCCGCGCGGCGTGACATGGATACTGACGTTTTGCATGCGCACTCCCGACAACTTGATCCCGGGCGCTTCAAAACTTGTGGGCGTGGGCCCGACAGCCAGCGGCTCACTTCGCACAATCGATTGGACGACCGAAAGGAAGTGCTGGAAGCGCGGATCATCCGCCCCGCCGCTCCAGGCGGCAAGATCGGCAAACTGCACCTCCCCAAACCCAAGCGGTGGCGCCACAAGATCCAACCGGACAGGCGCGAGCACCCGGCGAATGAGGCCCTGACTTGCTTCCTCCATCACCCATTGGCCTTGATCGTGATCGACGCTGGCCTCCGTCCAGATGGCGACTATACACTTAGCCGCGCCGAGCTGTTTTGCGATCTCCGCGCGCCAGGACATCGACGGGGCGATCCCCTCGTCCCACCAGACGTCCAGTCCCGCAGCACGCAGATGAATGATGATCGGTCGTACGCGGTCGCGATCCGTTTTCTTGTAGGAAACGAAGACGTCAGGCATCGGTCAATCCCCGCATCACGGCGTGCGCCTCACGCGCGGCTCGCCACCTCAGTTCAGCGCAGAACCCAATCCTCAACCACACAACACAACGACATGCCAGCCGTTACGCCGATTTCACATTTCAGCGTGCGTCGCGCCTGACACCAGACAAAAAAAGGAAGCTAGGCCGGGCGCTTGCACGTCGCCTGCGTTCGAAGACTCTGAACTCTACCTGTTCCAAACCCGACATTCACCGGAAGAAGGACGACCGGCAGTTTAGGGCCAGGTCGGCGCTGATCGCAGTTTTCGCCGGACGGCAGGGTCGCCTCAGTTCTGGCATTCGGCCTACTCACGACAACCAGGCCGGAGATCGCCGATTCCGGTCACTCTCACATCGAGTACAATGTGCAAACATTAGGAAAGGCTACTCGACCACAACTTCCTCCAGCGTGAGCCCCGTCAGGCCGATGGACCCGATCGTTTCGACGATCTCTTCTGACAGGATAAAGTCCCATTGCACGCCCGTCGTTGCGAGCCGGAAGATCGGAGACGGGCCGATCTTCGATCCGACCAAATGCAATTCGCTGACTTCGAGCCAGATGCCAGACTCACCGTATCGGCCAATCGTCGTCTGCGGGTTCATGGCATCGTAAACTTCGGTCACGAAGGCGAGGATGTGAGTCGGCTCTCCCTCTACCAGAACATCGCTCTGAATGTTGACCCATGGCCTGATGAGCGGAAGCAGAGCCTCGGCGGCCGGATAGTTCATCAGCAAGCCGTCCGTTCCGCAAGGAAGATCAGGAAATATGCTCGCTTTCTTTCCTTCACCTCTTACTCGTTTGTATCGAAATGGGTATTGTCGACCGCTCATGGCAATCGAAACATAGTTTTCCGGTTGTAGCGCAGGTTTGTGAAACACGCCGTAGTGCTCGAGCACCGCAGGCCTTGCGCGCCAGTATCGGGGCCGGGTGTGCATCACCGGTATTTCTCCTTGAAGAAGGGCCGTCAATTTCGTTGGACTTTAAGCGCCAGGGTGCTCCGGAAGACTCATATAGTCGCTTGATTCAGGCAAAAGCCAGTGACCGGTTCGATCCAATCGTGCCGTCGCGCTGTCCCATCGGCACCAGGCTGCAGATCGCCGGAAGGGGACGATCACCCGACCGGGTCTAGAGTGCTTATCGAGGCAAGTTCAAGCCGCGATGCAAGAACCTGGATGAGCACATACGGCGCGCCTGGGCCCTGTTTGGCTGCTAGCTGAAAGCAATATCGGTTCGTCAGTCGGCGTCGTCTGCCGAACCGACGGTCTCGACCGAGTGAACCCAGATGTCCATACCGCCCAACCCGCGATCAGTCTCGCCGACAATACGCACCTGCGTCTGCGGACCTGCTGCAACGCCAGCCCAGATCTCTTCACCGATATCAAGGCGGATTTCTCCTGTTCCGTCGCTGAAGCGGTACGTTTCGGAGCGGATACGCTCTACAATATTGCCTGTAAGCACAACGGCGGTTTCGTCGGGCGCTTTGAGTGCATCGGCCACTTTGTCGACAGGCACGCCACGTCCTTCGGAGGAGTTGAATTGGGCCATCGCTGCCAGAGGCACCGCGATGAAGACGGCCATAAGTATGGTGATCTTATTCATTGGTTGCTCCTTCAAGCAGAGTTTGATGCTGGCAATGTGTTGAAACCAAATTGGTGTCGGTAATCGATAAGAAAAATACTCGATATCTAAAATGATAATAGTTTTAGGCTGTGAAACCCTTTGCTCGCCGCTTTAGGCTCGAACCAGATACCAGCCGCCAATCGGATCGGATCAATTGAGCTGTATCAGTCGATCCTGCAGGTGACCGCTTAGGGCCAAGTCGGTTCCGATCGCAGGGATTGGCATCCGGCAGGGTCACCTCTGTCCTGTCGTTCGGCTGTATCACTGAAGCCAGGCCGGACTTCGCCGATTGTGGACGTTCCCTCCGCGCTTAAAGTGGCGATGGGCCTTTAGCTTCAGTTATCTGCGGACTGATGAGATTGGTGCAGGTCACACGCCTCAGCTTATTCCTGCACAAAATAGCTCTCCTTCTTCTCGCCTAGTCTAACGGGTCCGGAGTATGAAAGCTCAAAATTGACCTCTGCATCGGTGCGGTCCAAGAAGACAGACAAGTTTAGTTGGTTGCCACCGGGAATCGACCAGAAATAGTTTGTCCAGCGCGCATTTTTTCCAGCGTTTCCGGTTGCAGCATTCTTGTCATCGTTGAAATGCGTCACCCTTTTTGGCGAGCGCAACAGAGACCCGTTGACATCAATGGATGAAACTAAATCCAACACAAGCCGAGCACTCTCCTGACCGTAAACCACACAGCGTTTTCCCCCAATCCGCCCTGTTCCTTCACCTGTGAGCGGGTGTACGAGTTCAACCGCCGGGTCGATCCTTTCCGATTCAGCAAAAATCCCCAAACGACTAAGCCTTCTGTCTAGCGCGGAATTCACTCCTGCGGCAGCCAATACGATATAGCATTGGGAACCGTCATCGGGAGCGCATTGAAACCCAATTCGTTCAGCAGGCAGAACACCGCGCATCAAACCATCGAGCGTGCGAGACCCAATTTCGGGCAGTCCTATTTCCTGAATTTCCTGCTGCATCCTGCTGGTGTGGAGAGCACCCTGCAGGCAGACTCGCTCGAACAACTCAAGCGCACCTAACTCTTCATGTATTTCCGCTTGAACCTCGAGCCCACAAGACGTCCACGCTGCAATGAACAAAGCAGTAAGTCGCATTCGCGGAACCTCGCACCTGCTGAAATCGTGCAGATTGTCTTCGCATATGATCGCTTAAGCACCTGGACCAGTATATTCTGGGTACGGTAGCCCTGAAGGTTACTATGAACCCCTGCTGACCATCGTCAACTCGCTCTCAATAGGCAGCTTCCCTGTGCGCGCGAATGGCCGAATAGGGCCA
>NZ_JALHLS010000029.1 GCF_022844445.1 Hyphomonas sp. | reverse complement strand
TTCAGCAATCAGGTTGACGCACTCGTCTGTCGTGCCTGGATCATGAAGTTCATCATAGTCCTCAGCGTTCAACTCACCGAAGGTCGAGGGTCCGAACTCTTTCACGTGATCCTCCGACTAGAAGTATTGGCCAACTGAGTTCGTTTACCCGAGTCCCGCAAGCTTACAGGCCCTCGTCGATCAGTAAATAGAGCGGCCTGGTCGTCAGGTTGGCAGCCACGAGGCGCGACTACAGGCAGGCGCCGTGCGCGACACTGACCGGCAGAATGGGGCCAGGTTAGCTCCCATCGTCATCGCCGGTGACCGGCAGGGTCCATCCGATCGTGTCATTGAGCTGCCTCAGCGGTACCAAGCTAGACTTCGCCGAACACTGTCGTTCGCCGCTGACTTTCTGCAGTCTGCTCTGGCGCGACACTTGGGAGTCGATCTGTGCCTTCCCTGGCCCGGAGCAACGACTCCTTTTAGCCTGCTTCCATGGCGGCTGGAGAAATGCGCGTCGTAAACTTTGTCCGCGACCAGACAACGGATGTGGAGTAGCGGCGGATCGCAGGATTGCTCATGAGCGCGCGTTCACCCCAGTGCTCGTAGGCTTCGGGACTTTCGGCGTGGACCACCAGAACGAAGTCAAAGTCGCCGGACACTGCATAGCATTGCGAAACTGCAGTCTCATCGCGCATGGCTTTCCGGAACGAGCCATAGATTTCGGGATCTTCGCGCTCAAACGAGACCGAGGTGATAAAAGTCAGCCCCCGTTTCGACGCGTCAGTTAGGGACACGTCGGCGACGATAACGCCGGAATCGCGCAAGGCGGTCAAACGCCGCCGGACGGACGACGCTGACAGATTTACTTCTTCACCGATGCTGGCATGCGAGCGCAGATTGTTCTCCTGAACGATCTCGAGGATCGCCAGATCAAAGCTATCCAGGTTCATTTTGGCGAATTCCTTCCAGATCGCTATGAAACATGACGAAAAGCGCAAAGATCATGCCGAAATACGCCGAACGCCGCCTCCAGATCGGCGTTATACGTCAAACGATCTCTGGAGGAACACATGCGCTTTTATTTCGTCATTGCAATCGGCTCTCTACTAGCCAGCTGCGCCGCACCTGAGAAATCGTCTCCGGACCCGAGTTCGCCGGCGGAAGCGCTGTATCAAGCTGTGGAGCGGGCGGCCGAGGATTCGAAAGCGGGCGCCATTTTGGAAGTTGAAGGATGTGGCCTTTCCTTTCGTGAGGCCAGCGGGGTCGCAAACCGGAAAACGGGAGCGCCCATGCCCGTGGATGAACAATTGCGAATTGGCAGCATCGGAAAACTCTACACTGCCGCTGTGATCCACAAACTGGCCGGAGACGGCCTTCTGGACCTTGATGCGCCCGCAACGGTCTATCTCACCGAGGGGCAGGTCGACGGCGTCCCGAACAGCGATGCCACGGTTCGTCAGCTTCTGAACCATACCAGCGGTGTACCCGACTATTACGACACGCGATCCTACCTTCTCACCGACTGGACCCAGCCGATCACCGCCGAACGCACATTGGAAGTCGCGAGACGCAAAAGCGCAACAAACGCACCCGGTGCGTCATACGCCTACTCGAACACCAATTATCAGATCCTCGGGCTCGTAGCCGAACGCGCAACCGGCGAAAGCCTGGGCACGTTGATCGCAGCGCGCCTGCTTGAGCCGCTGAGCCTTGTCGAAACGCGCTACAATACAGAACATCCGGGCGGGACGATTCACGGCTACGGAACGGAGTTGCGGTCGAACGCAGACACTTGGAAATATGCTGAGAACACTGGCGCGGACAGCGGGATCACAGCCACGTCCTCAGACCTGAGCAAGTTTCTGAGAGCCCTTTTCCTGGACGGGGGTGAATTCACGTCAATTGGCAAGGAGATGCTGGCTGACCCGGTGGAGCGCGATCGACCACGTCAGTTTGCAGGACCGGGCGCGGAGATCTTGGTTAGCCGTTCGGGTACGGAATTCGTTGGACACACCGGTGATACGTTCGGTTACCTAAGCTTCGCTTTTGCGGTTCCGGAATACGACGCAACGATGGTGGGCCAAGTGACGACCAACAAGAACGACGTACTTGCCGAATTTCTGATTTCAACGGCAACCGCGTTGGAAGATGCTTGCAAGTCCCAATAGTCAACTCCGGGAACGTTCGAAATGCTGCGCCACTTCCGGACCGCGGGTGGCCGCACGCCAGCGACAGGTTTTCAGCGACTACGGAAATTCTTCATTGGTTCTGCGACCGGCAATTTTGCGCCAGGTTGGTTCCGATGGTCATCACTGGCGAGCGGCAGAGTAACTCCATGTCCAGTCGTCGACCATGAAGTGATCTTGCCGAGTGCTGCTGCTAGCTTTTCCGCTTCGCCAAAAAGGCGCGGCGAGTCAGTTAACCGCGCAAAGCAAGACCGGTCAGATCCGGTTGAGCGAGGGGGGGCTTCCGTTGCCGCCGAGCCGGGCCTTTCTGTAAAGAGCCTTGGCGTACTTCGCAGATCGGGTATCGCCCATTGCCTTGTAGGTCTGCCACAGCCCGTAGAGCGCATTGGCGTTGTTTGGGGAATCGAGCAACGTGCGCCGAAACATCCGCTCTGCCCGGTCCAGCTGGCCATCCTGGAGGAGGAGCGCGGCCAGAGTCTGGCGGGTGGGATAATACCACAGGGGCGGTTCGGAATAGGGTAGTGTGTCCTGCATGTCCGCAACGGCTTCCATGATTCCAATGGCCGTCTTGAAGTCGCCCGCTCGTGCGGCCACCCGTGCCTCAATCGTCCGGATACTGATTTCCAGAATTGTCTTTGCGGGCAGGAAGGCCGCTTCGAGGGTCGCGATGTCGGCTTTGCCTTGCAGCAGGGCGATCTTTCGGGCTTCCGCTTCCGCTGCTTCAGGCCGGCCTTGCTCCACAAGCGCGACGGCGCGCGCATAATGCCAGGCCGCCTTGCTGACGGAGTCGACGTCCATCGGTTCGGGCAGGTCAAGGATCTGGCCGGCCGGCGAGAATTGCGCGTGGGCATAGTAGGGCGCGGCCTTGATAACCGATACCCAGGGCGCAACGGCAGCCATCTCACCGGGAAGCGCTTCATCGAGCTTCTGGGCGTATTCCAGCGCTGTCTTTCGGTCTCCGGCCATCTGCGCGGAGGTCAGGACGAAGTGAAGATTGTGGGGGTAGTAGCCGAAGCGGTAAATCGGGGATGCGTCATTGGCCGCCAGGTAGGCTTCATCCGCCTTGGCCGCTTTCAGGTTTAGTTCAAGCGATTCCTTCCACTGCCCGGTCAGGTAGTGAATGTGGGAGGGCATGTGAACGAGATGGCCTGACCGCGGCGCCAGTTCCGGCAACCTGTCCGCATACGGAATAGCCCTCCAGGGATCGCCGGAGGCTTCAGTGGCGTGAACGTAGAGATGAATGGCGTGAACGTGCGCCGGGTCCCGCGCCAGGATTGTTTCGAGCAGAGAAATTGTTTCGGCGGTCCGGCCCTTCGGTGTGCGCCGGTCAGCTTCCCAATAGTCCCAGGGCTGCGTGTTCATGTTGGCTTCGGCGGCCAGCGACAGGATGAGGTTGTCGTCCGGATGCTGCGCGGCCACGGCCCGCATCGCGTCGGCGAACGCAGCGGTATCTTCCGTCACTGTGCCATCGGCGGATACGGGGAAGCGCGCGGCGATGGTCTCGACAAGGGCGCGTTCACTGGCGCTGGCCCCCTCAAGACGCGCGAGGGCTGCTTGGGCGGCTTCCCGGCCCGCGCGGAAGGCATCCCCGGCGGGATAGAGGTTGATGTTGCTGCCCCAGGCATAGGCTTCGCCCCAGTAGCACATCGCGCAGTCCGGATCGGCGGTCTGCGCCGCGCGGAAGGCCGCGATGCCCGCTTCGTGATTGAAGCTGACAACCAGCGACAGGCCGGTATCGAACAGATCCTGAGCTTCCGAACTGGCTGTCGACACGGGGTAGCGCATAACGTAACCGGCCTGACCGGCGGCCGGGGCGTTCCCAAGGGGGCTCGTCTGCGCATAGGCCTGCGCTGCCCCCAGAAAGCGCACAAGCCCGTTGCGAGTGTCCGGGGCGCTGAGGCAGCGCGCGTTCGACAGGAAGGCGGGGTCCGGGAAGGGTAAAGGGTATTGCGCGGGCGTAAGGCCCGGGCCGCTCATCAGGACCATGACAAGTACCGCTGCCGCGCCGGTCTTCCAGGTGTTCATGCCTGTCCCCCAAACTTAAGATACAACCCTACCGCATTTCCTGCGCGGTGTCAGTTACCGCAACAACGCGTCCACTGAGCATCTCCCGTACGCTTCCAGCGGTTGCAAGAGACGATCCCCATGCTCGGACCTTGTCCGTGAGCATCGACGTCGCCGTTATCACCAGCGGCCTGCGCGTTGAACCAATGCAACCGAGGCCGACTTCTGCGCCTGGTAGAGGCCCAAACCTTAGTTTCGGAACAGCAAGGTTTCTTCACGTGCAACCAGGCCCGCTCATTCCGGCACGCTGGACTCCACCCACCGGATCAGGCTATTGGCTTGCTTTCTGAAGGAATGGCCAAGCTCCGTGAGCTGATAGTCGACATGCGGCGGGATCGTCTGCCGGTCGTTGCGCACGACGATATTCAGCGCGGCAAGCTCCTGGAGCGTCTGCGTCAGCATCTTTTGAGAGATGCCCTCGACTTTCCGGAGGAGTTCCCCGTTTCGCAGCGGCCCCTGGCCAAGCGCGTTTACAATCAGGATGGACCACTTGCTGGTAAGGGTCGCCAGATAGCGCCGCGAAGAACAACGGGCAGACATCACATCGGGTTTCATCGCAAAGACTCCGCAAAGGGCAGGCACCAAAAAGTGCGTACTATACTTCCCGATCTTTCTTTCGCAGGAAATACGCCTGAGCATGAGAGATGGAGCGGCGGGTGGAGATTCTGAATATCGCGGGGGCAGTCATGACCATGGGAATGGGCTGCCTTGGTCTGATCTTTCCGCAGCGTGCGGCCGCATTCACCGGACTTGAGGCTGTGACGATTCCCGGGCGCTCCGAGTTCCGGTCAACGTTTGGCGGTCTGTTCCTGCTGGCCGGGCTCGTGCCGCTGGTCACAATGCAGCCCGCCGCATTCCTGACGCTGGGTCTGGGATGGGCCGGCGCGGCATCGGGCCGTGTCATCTCGATCCTTGCCGACAATGCGATCGATCCGAAGAACTGGATCGCAGTTGCCTTCGAAGCCACCTTTGCCGCGCTCCTGCTGCTGGGAAGTCCATTCAGTTTGTTGCTGGAAACGATCGAACAGGTTTGAACGGACAGCGAGCGCCGCCGCAGTCAGAGCGGTTCCTTCGAGCAGTCCGGGCGGAGTTAAATGAAAGCTGAATGCCCTGGCTGCAGCCCCGGAATCCAGAAGCCCAACCGCAGTTTCTAATGCGATCCGAACCGTTCGAGCATCCTCGCCGCGATTTCAGGTCCTGCGTCTTCCTGCAGGAAATGACCGGCATCCTTGATGATGTCGAATGTCGCGCCAGGGAGTTGCCGTGCCCAGGCTTCGCCATGCGCTGCAGGGAAGATGGGATCGGAATCGCCGAACATTACGTGTTTCGGCATCGGCAGTCCTGCAAGCGCGCGGAACGCCGTCTCCTGAAGCGCCGCGCCGCCCGCAACCGGCTCTGCAAATGGCAGGCAGAAGGGGAAGCGCCGAAGGCCGGCGCGCGTCTCCTGGTCTTCATAAGGGGCCTCATAGGCGGCAAGGATCGCATCGGACTTGCCGGCACCGCGCACAAGCGTCCGCTGCATGATTTCCTGAACCGGCATCGTGCGCCACCGGGCAGGATCGACCGCGGCGCGCCGCCAGGCATGGATCTGGTCCGTATACGGGTAATCCGGCCTGTGCAGCCATGTATTGAGGATGACAAGACGGGCAAAGCGCGACGGATCGCTCACGGCATTGATAAGCCCGATCGGACCACCCCAGTCCTGAACCACGAGAATTACATCGCGCAGGTCAAGTATCTCGATGAGATGCCGGATGCGTTCCACATGTCGCTCGAGCACATACCAGTCATCGTCCATGACCTTGTCTGAGCGACCGAACCCGACGTGATCGGGAGCGATGCAGCGGTAGCCTGCGGCGCTCAGGGGTTTCACCATCCGGCGATACAGAAACGACCAGGTCGGCTCGCCGTGCAGCATCAGGACGGCCTGACCGTTGCGCGGCCCCTCGTCCAGGTGATGAACCCGCAAACCGTTCCAGACGAGATAGTTCGGTGCGAAGTCATAGTCGGGCAGGCCGTCGAACCGGTCGTCCGGCGTGCGATAGACTTTCATGAAAGCGTCTCCTGACTGTTGCGCCGGCGCAGCGGCTTGGTTTTCCGGTGCCTGGGCCCAATTCACCCTCCCAAGCGGATAGGTGTTTGGTCAACCATTCGGTGCTTGCAGCTTTGGCCGCAAGTTCGGTTAGCCCGGTTGCCCGTGACGTAACGGTGTTGCCAACCCTTGCGTATTCCTGGCGCGCAGCGCTGTTCTGACAGAAAGGCGCACTGATCGAAGGGAGCTGCCCGTCGCCGCACGGTTGTTCGCTCAATGATCGAGCCAGGCGCAAGGTCTATGTCGCTATGTCGCCCGCGACTTGCCCAGGAGCGGGACGCGACCATGCCCAGCCGCCTTGAAGCTGATCCAGTCTCCGATGACGCGGGAGGCGTGCTGGAGGCTTTCAAGGCGGTGCCGGGGGATACACTGTTCCTTCAGGGAACGGATGACGCGCTCGATCATGTCGTTGCCTTGCGCGCAGTGCGGGGTGATCAACGCCTGGCGAAGGACATACCTTCTGACGCGCGTGAGAGGGCAGTCCGACCGCGCAGGCAACCACGAGGCAGAGGTTTCGGATCAGGGCTGCGCGTTGCGAGGCGGCGCGTGGGTGACCTTGCCGGTTCGTGCTTCGCGAAGCGCATTGTTCAGGCAGATACCTGTTGTGACAACGGCTCCGATCACCGCCGCATAGAACGTAAAGTAAGAGACCAGGTTGGCGATATCGTTCTCAAAGACCGGCTGTATGCCGCGATAAGGCGTGAAGACCGCCGTCGAATAGCCGATCACATTTCCCCAGAGCATGATTATCGCCCAGTAGTAGACCCACTTGGCTTGCCGCACGCTGAAGCGTAGCCATGGGCTGAGCGCCACCATGGCCATGACATACATTGAGTTGGCGATCGTCCCGGTATGGGCGTTGCGCATAAGCTCTTTCTGGTCAGGCACCTGAATTTCCATCCTGGGCAATGGCAGTATGTGAAACACGTTGTCAGCCAGTGCGATCAGCCAGACAAATCCGCCCACAAAACCCAGGAACATGGCGATAAAACAGTGCGCGAGCAGCTTGCCGCCGATGGTTCGGGAAAAGCCCCCGTTCTCTTCTATCCAGATCTCGTTGCTTGCCATTTCCATGTCCTCCCCAGGACTGCGTGAGCCGGGTGTGGTCTGCCCGCCGGACGGGCCCTCATTCAAGGCAAATGCTGCGGAGTCTGAGGCATGCCACGCTTTGTTTTCCCATCTGCTTGTACGTCAGGACGGCGACGATCCGCAACATAAATTGTACAGCGTAAAATTTATGTGCTAGCGGTCGGGAATGGCACGAACGATGGCGAAACCAGAGCAGGCCCTGTCTATCCGCAATGGATTGCTGGATGTTGCCCAAGAATTGTTTGAGGCTGGCGGCTTCGCGGCGATGTCCTTCCGCGCGATATCCAGCCGGTACGGCTGCAGCAGTATGAAAGCCTATTCGTACTTTTCATCGAAGGCCGACATCGTCGATGCGCTTCGCATCAGGGCTTATCGTTGGCTGGAAGCGGAACTCACCAGGGCGGCTCGTTCCAAGACCGATCCGGTCGAAGCCCTGAGAGGCGTCACGTTCACCTATTACCAGGCGGCGCGGGCCCGCCCGCGCATGTACGAACTGCTGTATACGCCACATGGCGAGAAAGCCGAGACGCATCCTGATCTGATGGCGGCGAAGGTCGGCGCGCTTGGCGTCTGTCAGAAGGCCATCGAAGCTGTGGCGGACCTGCCGGGATACATACTCAAATTCGAGCCCGGAAAAGCAGCTCATCTGTTCTGGATCGCTGCACATGGCCTCGTGTCATTGCGGGCCGGCGGATTTCTCGTCGTCGGATACGAGGCAGATGACATCCTTCCGACCCTCTACGAGACAACAATCAGCGGCATCTTTGAGGAGCGCGCTGCATGAGCCCGCTCCCGAAAGACGGCGAGCTGATCGTTCGCAAGATCCCGTTTGATTTTCCGGAGGACCTGGGTCCGATCTGGCACCCACACCACGAGTGGTCGCAAATGGTGAACGGGGCGTCTGTCACGATGCCGTATCTTGAGCCGTTCCTGATCGCCACGCTCCGCGAAGCCGTCCAGCACATCGAAGACCCCTACATCAAGGAAGAGGCTGTCGGGTTCTGCGCGCAGGAAACGACGCACTTCAAAACCCACAGGCGCTACAACGAGCTCCTGAAGGCCAACGGTTATCCGGTACTGGCTGAGATCGAAGCAGACATCCGGGAGAGCTTCATCAAGCTTGGAACGAAGAGCCTCTCGTATCGCCTCGCCTATGCGTGCGGGTTTGAAACGATGACCCTTGGTGTGACCAGCTGGCTGGTATCGCACAGGCGAAAGCTCTTTGGCGGCTCGGATACGCGCGTTGCCTCGTTCATTCTCTGGCACTTTGTTGAAGAAGCTGAGCACAAGCGTGTCGCGCTCGATGTCTACCGGGCGATTGATGGCAATTACTGGACGCGGCTTGCCGGCATTTTCATCGGTTCCTTCGACGTGTTCTGGTGGTCACGAAAGGCCGCGGTTGCGATGCTGAAAACCGATGCCCGCTGGAACGATCTGGGCTCCAGAGTTCGCTTGTGGCGGCGGACAGGAGAGTTCTTCTTCGCGATCCTGCCCACATTGCTGCGCAGCGCTATCCCCGGACACGACCCCGAAGACGAAAAAGACCCGGTCTGGGTTCGCGACTGGATCAACGGTTATGCGTTGCGATCAGATGACACCGTACCGCTGGTTGATACCAGCGATCCCGACATGCCGGTGCCGTTTGGTCCGGCAGGTGCCGCGTAAGGCCGCTCTGGCAGGCTGCGCCGCGCGGCTGAGCGTGTCTGTGGCAGGGCCGTACACGGCGCTCACCGATTGCGTCGCGGCCGGCGGCAGAGGGGCCGAAGTCCGGACCCATGCCTTCGGCGCTCGCAGGTCCGGGTTGCGGGGCAGACGGACGATCCGGCAATCGTCCGGACACGGTAACGACCACTGTTCAGGCCGGGGCCCGAATGGCCCAGCCTATTCCAATGCAGAATCCAGGAAGGACCCAAGGTCGAGCACCAGTTCAGCCGCCAGGTGCTCGACGCGCCGCCTGAGCGGTACTGCGGCGTCATCGAGCTGCTCGGGTCTCAGCCTGAACCTGACCGTGATCTCGCTCAGGCTGATATGGTGGACAATAGAAACGGTCGCGTCCCGGTCTTCCAGGTCAACAACGACCCTGTCCACCTGCCAGAGTTGTTTGCGCATGTTGTCCTCCCGCGGGGTTCCACCGGAGGTAAACGTGAGTCTCATGGGTAAGTTGAGGCGCCTCAACCCCAGATATGCGGGTTCGACCGGTCCGCGACGCGTTTCATGAGGGCCTCGAGTTCTGCGCCGGCGCGGGCATCGTCGGCGGGCGTGCGGAACGGGTGAGGCCCTGGCCGCTGCTGCAGCCAGGCATAGATGAACTCGACGAGGAGGTCTGCCTGGAAGGCCGCGCCGGCATCCAGGCGGCCAATCCTGTCTTCCAGGCGCCGGATATGCTGGATGAGCACGGCTTCCGGCCGCTCCAGCGGCGGCAGGAACAGGAGTGTCAGCGCTTCGTCAATGATATCGCCGCGCGAGACAGACTGTTCAACGCGCAGGCGGTCGAGCTTCTTCAGGTTTGTTTCGGAAATGCTGATATAGACGCTAGGTCTGGTCGGCATGTTCATGGCTCCTGTTGGTGGCCGAACTGCATGTAGTAGCGCGCAATATGGCTGCGGATGCCGGCGCGCCGGCCGCTTTCCTCCCCGCGGCTTGCTGGTGGATCAGACGAACCGGGCCCCGGATCCTGGCCCTGCTGCAGCGCCAGGGTTTGCGCCAGGCCACCGAGGTCGGGAAACGCCTCTGCAGGCGCTATGGGGCGGCGTGCAAATGGTAGATCGTCCGGAGGCGGAAGCTCGAGCCCGCCGACGCGTTGCAGGAACGCCTTGTCGAGAAAGTACCTGAGCTTGCGGGCCCGGATCGGCGGCGTGCTCGCGATCATGATCAGGGCGTCGCGGGCCGGCAGCTGCATCACCTCGCCCGGCGTCAGGAGCGGGCGCTGGGTTTCCTGCTGGGAGACCATGACATTGCTGAGCCAGGGCGCGAGCCGGTGGCCGGCATAGTTTCTCTGGTGGCGCTGCTCTGTCTTCGAGCCGAGCATGTCCGAGATCCGGCGCGCCGTGCGTTCGTCATTGGTCGCAAAGGCGATCCGGACATGGCAATTGTCGAGGATCGCGTTCTTCTCGCCATAGGCTTTTTCGACCTGGTTGAGGGACTGGGCAATGAGGAAGGCCCGCACGCCGTAGCCCGCCATGAAGGCGAGGGAGGTTTCGAAAAAATCGAGCCGGCCCAATGCCGGAAACTCATCCAGCATGACGAGCGTCGGCCGGGCCAGCGCCTGATGGCCCGGCAGGTCTTCGCACAGGCGCCGCGCCGCCTGGTTGAGGATGAGGCGGATCAGCGGCTTCGTCCGGGACAGGTCCGAGGGCGGGACAACCAGGTAGAGGGATATCGGCAGCCGGCCGGGCAGGAGGTCCAGCATCTGCCAGTCGGAGGCAGACGTGGCCCGCTGGATCACGGGGTCCCGGTAGAGGCCGAGGAAACTGACAGCGGTCGAGATAACCGAGGACTTCTCGTTCTCGGACTTGTTGAGAAGTTCCCGGGCAACTTCGGAGACTACCGGATGCGTGATGGGTGCTTCGTCCGTCCCCAGATGATTGGCCGTCATCATCAGCCCGAGCGTATCGTCCACATGCCGGGATGGATCGGACAGCAGCAGGGCGACACCGGCGAGCGACTTGTCGCTGCCCGCATAGAGCACATGGAGTATGGCGCCGACCAGGAGGGAATGGGCGGTCTTGTCCCAGTGGCTGCGCCGCTCGAGCGCGCCTTCCGGGTCGACGAGAATATCGGCGATGTTCTGGACATCGCGGACTTCGTGCACGCCGAGGCGGACTTCCTGCAGCGGATTGAACCGGGCACTGGAAAGGCTTGTCGGGTCAAACCGGACGCAGCGCGAGAATTTTGAACGCCAGAGCGATGTCAGCTGCCAGTTCTCCCCCTTGATGTCATGGATGAGCGCGCTGCCCGTCCAGGACAGGAGCGTCGGGATCACCAGGCCGACACCCTTCCCGGACCGTGTCGGCGCAAAGGCGATCACATGATCGGCGCCGGCATGGCGAAGGTAACGCGCGCCGATCCGTCCAAGGATGAGCCCGTCCTTCGCATGCAGTCCGGCGCGGCGGATTTCTGCCGCGGTGGCCCAGCGCGCCGAGCCGTAGGTCGAGGATGACTTGTCCTGCCGGGCCCTGTGAATGGACGCGGCGATCGCCATGACGATCCCGGCGAGACCGCCGAATGACGCAATCACGCCGCCGCGCGCGAAGATGCCGGGCGCATAGGCGTCATAGGCGTACCACCACTGGAAGAGGCGCCAGGGAAAGTAGACCGGGTAGTCCCTGAGATGGAAGGCGGGCGGGCCGAGCCTTGGCTGGAACCCAAGCGCCTGCGCCGTCCACTGCGTCGCCGCCCAGGTCGAGAGCACGATCAGGAGGAGCGTCAGGAGGAACTGGCCGAAGAGGAAACTGGTCGGGGTCAAGGTGCGGCGCTCCCGGGCTTGCACCGCGAGCCTAGCCGCGCAGGCTCCGTTCGAAAGCTGGAACACGGCGGCGTTGCGGGAAGGAACGGGAAGGCTGTCGCCGCGCTGAGCTTTCCGGGCTGCGCATCGCCGCGTGCGGGCCTCAGTGCGCCTGTGTTGGCGTGCGCGTCAGCACCCTGCTGAAGGCGACGGCGCTACGCTCGACGCTCGCCTGCTGGCCGATGACGGGCGCCTGGCCTTCGCTCCACGCCGCGAGCGTGAAACGCGTCTCGCCGGCAATGACGGCGAAGCGGCCCTGCGCCGTGTCAATGTAGCCGGCGTACAGTCCCCTGAACACTTCCCGGTCGGCGACCTGGATGTAGCGTTTTCCGAGGCGGCCCGCCTCGGCTTCGGCCACGTCGCGCAACTCCTGGGCCTGGAGCGCCTCGCGCGCGGGCGGGTAGAGGCCTTGTGATTGCAGCCAGAGTCGCCGCGCCAGCCGCGCCGCACGCACTTCCGCGCCAAAGCCGGGTGCATCTTTCAGGGCGGCGTCCTCGACCTGGTCGAGCCAGGTATAGGCCTTGCGGCGGACCTGCTGGTCGAGAGGTATCCAGGTGTCGACCATGAACCGGACGGGAAGGGCTGGATGGCCGTCGTCTGTGTCAGCGGACGCAGCGCCTGCGGCAAGGGAAGCGCCAGGCGCCGATACAAGGGTGAGCACGCTACCCGGCTCTGGCAGCGCCCGGGCTTCCCGCGCCGGAATCCGCGCCGTCCACTGGCGGCCATCCAGTCCTTCGAGGATCACGACATGCCGGCCGGTTGGGGCTCGCTCGACCACGACGCCTGCAAGTCGTCCTGTCACGGCGGCGGCGGGCAGGCCCGTTGAGAACTCCTGCAGGTTGCCCGGATCGAGCCGGTCACCGAGGACGGCAGCGAGACCCTGCTGGACTTCCAGCTGGCGGCCCATCTCGCGCAGGGTGTCACCCCATCCTGGCTGCAAGCGCCAGACGGGTCCGCCGACATGCTCGGCCAGCCCGCGTGAACGCAGGTGGCCGAGGCGGTGGAGCCGGGAGGACCAGGACGATACTGAAAGCCCCGGCGCGGGACTGGACAGATCGACCTGTCCGGACTTCGCCGACCGGGCGAGATCCTTGTCGATGAAAGTGTACCGGTCTTGTGCTGCAACGCGCGAAAGGTTGGCTGCGATGTCCAGCGCGCGGCGGTGTCCGAGTTCAGCCGTGATGATTTCCTCGCTGCGGTGCCTGAGGCCATGAGTGAGGTAAAGCCTCGCAATGATGAGTTCGTCAACGCCCGGTGTTCCGCCGCGGATCGCGATATGGATGTGGGGATTGGCTGTATTGAAATGGCTGGCCGCGACCCAGTCGACTTCGCGCCGCAAGTCGCGTTCGACCTGTTTCATCAGTGTACGGGTAAACCGGGTCAGGTCTTCCATCTCTCCGACATCATCGGGCGAGACCACCCAGCGAAACTGACGGACATCGCCCCGCGCCCTCGCATTGAAGGCGTGCGGGTCGGCTTCATCGCGTGAGCGGTCGAAGATCCTGCCCGGGCCGCCCCGCTCGGATGTCCCGTCGCGCGAAATGTAAGCGATATGCATTGCAAACGCCTGCGTGCCGCTGCGCCCGGCAGTGGCGATCGATGTCTTCACGAAGGCCAGGCGCCGGGTCGGAGATGCGGAGTGGCGGGCCATTGCGGCCGCGCCCTTGCCGCGTCCATTGAACCGCACGGTTCCAACTGCCAGCTTCGGCCGTTCAAAAGTACGCACCTTTCCCCAGCGGGCGGTCTTGGCGAGGGCGCTCAGCTGCGAGCGCGGCCGGCTCCCTCGGTCCTTTCCGGAGTGGCCGAGCTTCGGCTCGAAATGCCAATCGTCTGCCATCAGGAAGGCTCTTGCGCGGTGGGCCGGTCGCGGCTGCCTGACATTGCCAGGAGGCGAAGCGTCCCGGCAACCCGCGCTCTGTCCTGCACCCCGAAATACCGCCCATCGACCGACTGCGGATGATCCGCGAGGAGCAGGACGTCCTGCGGCCCGAGGCGCTGGCATCCCTGCCAGCCTGGAAGCTTGCGGCCCGCGCCGTCGGAGGCGCGCGCCTGCGCGGCAAGCCTGCCATCAACATAGACGTCCATCCCATGGCGGCAGACTTCGTCGCCCTCCAGCGCAGCAACGCGCTTGACCAGCGGCCAGCCCCGGCCTGTGTAGCGATGCGTTTCAAGGAAGTCGGCCTCGCTCGCTGAAGGGCGGTAGGCGACGACCATGCGGCGCTCAAGTGTGGGAGCGGCGGAGAGGACATAAAGGCCGACGGGCAGGCTTTCGGTCCGGTTCCAGATGAGCCGCGGTGCGGCCGGCAGGAGCGAGAGCGCGATCAGCACGAGGCCAGCTGCCGTGCCGGCGAGGTAGCGGTCAGCCTTCATCGCGCACGCCGGAGGCGATGTAGCGGCGCCGGCGCTGGTAGGTGAGGATATCCTGTCCGAGGTACCAGACCTTGCCGCCGATCTTGTGGAAGCAGGGGCCTTTGCCGAGGGTGCGCATGTTGGCGAGGGTCTTGGGTGTCAGGCCGAGCGTGCCGGCCGTCTCCTCGGTGTTCAGCCAGGCCTGCGGATCCGGCGGTACCGGATCTGGGCGGAGCAGGGGCGGCTCGGAACCGGGTGGTCGCATGGCAGGGCTCCTTTCGAGGGCTCACCTGCCAGCAAGACGAGAGAGGCCGCTCCTGGACCGGTCAGCATGGGGCGAGGCCGCGCGACAGCGGCCGCAATCAGAGGTTTACTCCGAAAATTCTGAAGTTGACAGTTGTTTTCCGGGAAGAAGCGGGAAAAGCGCGGTGCCCGGGCCCTGGCGGCGCCCTCCGGCGCGCTTCCGGCGCAGTCTTGCCGTCGTCCGCAGGCCGGTTGCCGGTCTCCACAGGCAAAGACGGCCGGGCACTTGCCGGCGCAAGACAAAAAGAACAAAGAGTGAACATTGGCAACAATGGGAGGCAGAGATGGGCCGATACAAATCCGTAATGATGGCAGAGGCCGATGCGAAAGCCTTTCCGTACCATGTCGATGTGCCGGTGCCCGGCAACGGACTGGGCAAGCAAATGGACCGGATGGCGGACTGGCTGAGGGGCGCTTTCGGCCCCGAGTGGCGCGCGCATGGCGCGGTGGCAGGCGGGATCCACGTGGCCCGTTATATGTTCCGTACACAGATGGATGCCGACGCCTTCAGGCGTGCCTTGGACGACGGCCTGTAACAGGTTGGCCCTGCCTGAAGCCGGGCCACGCCCCCGACGCGGCAAAGGCCTCTGGCGGCGCGGTGCAAGGTTGCTCTTGAAAATAGATTGCAGTACAATCTTAAGGTGTTTACTCCGCAACCGTCCGGGCGCCCGTCATGACGCAGGCCGCGCACCCGCCAGGGCTTCGCGCCGCGATCCTGTTCGGCGCGGGCCAGCTGGGCGCGTCACTCGATCCGGCGGGCCGGGTCATGCTGACGGCTGCCGGGATTTGCGCGCTCGCCGGCGCGGCCCTCGCCGCGGGCGCGCCCGTCGCGCTCAAGCACCTTGTTGAAGCCCTTGATCCCGCCGCGCCGGCTGTGCCGGCAAGTTTGTCGCCCGTGTTCTGGCTGTGCGCCTATGTCGGCGCGCTCGGCGCCGGAAAACTTGCCGGCGAGGTGCGCGGGTATTGTTTCGGCGCGGCCGAACAGTCGATCAGCCGCAAGCTCGCCCGCCGGGCGTTCGAGCATGTGCTGTCGCTGCCGATGACGGCGCTGCACCGGCACTCAACCGGCGGGCTGGTGCAGACGCTGGAGAACGGTCTCCTGGGTTACCGTCTGGTCCTGCAGCACGCGCTCTTCACGCTTCTTCCGGGCCTTGCGGAGACTGCGCTGATTGCGGTGCTGCTCTTTCATTTCTTCGACAGCGTATTGCTCGCCGTATTCGGCGCGTGCGCGGCGCTCTACATGGCTGTGTTCCAGGACGGGGCGCGGCGTATCCTTCGCGCGGGCCGCGCCGTCTCGTCGGCGCGTATCGGCGCCAATGCCCTGCTGTCCGACGGGCTGATGAACATCGAGACGGTCAAGGCCTTCTGCAGCGAGGCGGCCCTGGCGGAGCGGCTCGACGTCAGGCTTGCCGACGTGCAGCAGCGCTGGCGGGATTTCTACAAGGCCCGCTTCGCCACCGGGGTCCTCGTCACGCTTGTCTTCACCGCAGGTCTTGGCGCCGCGCTCTGGCTTTCGGCCAGCCGGGTCGAGGCGGGCAGCATGAGCCTTGGCGACCTGGTGCTCGTCAGTGCCTGGATGCTGCAGGTCATCCGGCCGCTGGAACTCGCCGGCTCCGGTATTCGCGACATCGGGCAGGGCGCCGCCTTTGCGGGCCGGCTGAATGGTCTTCTGAGGGAAGCTGCCGAACCTGCCGCCGGCGCCTCGCCGGCATTTCCGGGGCTGTCCGGCGGGCCGCCCTCGATCAGGTTCGAGCATGTGAGCTTCACCTATCCCGGAGGCCGCAAGGTGCTCGATGATGTCAGCTTCGAGATCGAGGCAGGAAAGGTCACGGCCATCGCCGGGCCGTCGGGCAGCGGCAAGTCGTCGATCCTCCGGCTGCTGATGAGGTTCCATGAGCCCGACGAAGGCAGGATCCTGATTGGTGGTATCCTGGTCCGCGACTATCCTGCGTCGGAGATCCGCAAGCTGATCGCCTTCACTCCGCAGGATGCGGGCCTTCTCGATGACAGCCTTGCGTTCAACATCTCGATGCCGCACCGGGTCGCCGATCCCAGGCGTCTTGAAGACGCGGCGCGCCAGGCCATGCTGGAGGAGGTCATCAACCGGTTGCCGGACGGGTTCGAGACGTTGACGGGAGAGCGCGGGGCAAGGCTCTCAGGCGGCGAGAAGCAGCGTGCTGCGATCGCAAGGGCTCTTTACCGGCAGGCGCCCATACGCCTCGCAGATGAAGCAACATCTGCTCTGGACTACCCGGCAGAAGAGCGCCTGGCGGCGAACGGGGTGTTCGCGGGCGGGCGGGTCACATCGGTCATTGTCGCGCACAGGGCCGAAACCATCGCGCTGGCGGACAATGTTATCGTGCTGTCGGACGGGCGCGTAGTGGACCAGGGTCGTTGAGCAGAGCGCCGCGCCGCGACGGCGCCAGTCAGGCGTTGAACGTCTTCTTATGCTGCGCACGATCGCGCTACCGGTCAGAGAAAGCCGCCAGCATTCGCAGGGCGCTTGCCAGTTGTTTGTCATTCAGGTTGGCAAGCGTTTTATTGATTTCTTTGAGCAGCCGTCCTCGTTCGCCCGTGGGGTAAGGCTGGGCATTGAACAAGACGAGCGGCGACACGCCGAGGGCAGAAGCGATCTTTTCGACAGTATCGAACAACGGGGCGGAAACACCGCGCTCAATCTTCCCGATTGTTTCTCGCGAGACGCCCACTTCGGTCGCTAGCCGCTCCAGCGTCCACCTCTTGGCACGCCTGTAGTGGCGCACGTTCGCTCCCAAGATCTCTTGAAGTTCCATCATCTGACTCCTGCGCCAGATTGATGATGAGTTGGCGTGCATTTCGAGAAATGAGAACTTTACATTCCTATTAATGAGAACTACAAATTCTCAATTAGGTAGATGGGATGTAGAGGATATCGCGGCGCGGCGGCGTTTAGGCTCCTGCTTCCGGGCGGCGGTAACCGATGAACCCAAGGACTGTTCTTCGGCGATTTCAGTGGCGAGTTCAAACGGAGTGACAACAAAAAATCAGTGTCCGGATTAAGTTATGCCTAGTCCTGAGACTGCTTTCACACAGGCTTGCGTTATGTCCGACCAAAAAGTTCCCAAAGTCGTTCAAGCGTCGGGAGACACGCCGATGCGATCCTCGGCGTCTTACTCTGGAGCGACTGAAAAGCGGTCAACTCACATTCACAAGGATGCGAGCCAGAATGCCGCCGCACTTTGTCACCTGTTCCAGACCCAGTACCAACACCTTCTACGTTTCTGCCGAGCGCGTATCCGCAGTGAAGCTGACGCGGAGGACATTGTGCAAAGCGCCTTCCTCGCGGCGCGGCGGGCCTACCCTGACAAGAAGGCGGACGAGCTTCGCCCGCTCCTGTTCACACTCGTCCGCAACATGGCGATCAGCCATCTGAAGCTCCACTGGAACAGGCACCGGCACGGCGAGGATATCAGCGAGATTGGCAAGGCGTTTGCGTGTCCGCAGAGCCCGACGCCGGAGACCCAGCTGATCGCCGCAGAAAGCCTGGTCCTCGTCGAAGAGGTCCTCGCCGGGATGAGCCCGCGCCGGCGCGAAGCGCTGCGCCTTCACCGGTATGAAGGCCTCTCCTATGAGGAGATCGCCCGGCGCTTGTCAGTCTCGTCGGCGGCTGTCAAAAAGCATGTGGCGCTGGCGGTGGCCGAGATTGCCAGGCGCCTGGCTGAAGCAGAGGGCCGGGACGGATAGCAGGCGCGCACGGCAGGCCTCAAGTACCGGCTGATGGCTGAGGCGCTGCGGGCAGTAGTTGTTCCGACTTGTGCAAATCGTTTGGTGAGTGCTCCTGACTTGGCGCCTGCGCGCCAAGCAGCTGCCGGCACCAGTCTTCCTCCGCAGCAGGTTCCTCAGTGGTTTTATGGTTCGGCTTCAGACAAGTTCCGCCAGGCGCATCTCTTCAGCTTGTTTCTGCTTCCACGCGCTTCAAAACTTCCTTCCACGAGCCGTTCACAACTTTCATTACTCGGAGAAACTCGACGACGTCGATTCTCCGTTCGCCAAGTTCAATCTTCGCGACAAATGACTGAGGAACGCCCAGTTGGTCAGCAACTTGCTGCTGCGACATCCCTGCCTTCTGCCGGGCGCTTTTGATCTCGCGGACCAACACGCTTTGCGCGGGGGATCGAAGTGACTTGGGCAAATTGATCACCAGAGCAAGAAAACAGTTGCCCTCGTAATCCCAATCGCGGATAATCCCATTTTAGGATGAAATGGATGCGCCGCATGGAACGGAAGCTTTCTTTCCCTTTGTCTGCGAACGCTCCGCGTCGCAAACGTTCGCGCACCAGGCACGCTTTATCATCGGGCCTGAGATCTCCAAGTTTTCCGCACGCTGCTCCCCGTGACTCGAATGTCTAGTCGGGCGTCATACTCGCGGTGGATGTCCGAACGACGGGAGCAATCGTCCGGATCCGATGAAGCAACACCAGATTCTCCGGGGCACGCAGCCTCTCAATCGGGTGCCGGTGCTGCGGGATCCGAGGTGCTCAGCGAACTCTTTAAGAAGCAGTATGGAGCACTTTTCCGTTTCTGCCGCGTACGTATCCGCAGCGAAGCCGACGCGGAGGACATTGTGCAAAGCGCCTTCCTGGCCGCGCGGCGGGCCTACCCTGACAAGAAGGCAGACGAGCTTCGTCCGCTCCTGTTCACGCTTGTCCGCAACATGGCGATCAGCCACCTGAAGCTTCACTGGAACAGGCATCGCCACGGCGGGGATATCAGCGAGGTCGTCAGGGCTCATGCGTGTCCGCAGAGCCCGACGCCGGAGACCCAGCTGATCGCCGCAGAAAGCCTCGTCCTCGTCGAAGAGGTCCTCGCCGGGATGAGCCCGCGCCGGCGCGAAGCGCTGCGCCTGCACCGGTATGAAGGCCTCTCCTATGAGGAAGTCGCCCGGCGCTTGTCAGTCTCGTCGGCGGCTGTCAAAAAGCATGTGGCGCTGGCGGTGGCCGAGATTGCCAGGCGCCTGGCTGAAGCAGAAGGCCGCGGCGAAGACCCGGCCGGATAACAGGCGCGCATGACAGGCAACACGTCCCGTGCAGCCCGGCTCGAGGCTGCGGCCGGCTG
>NZ_JALHLS010000028.1 GCF_022844445.1 Hyphomonas sp. | reverse complement strand
TGCGACAGGGCCCAGAACAGGCCTGCCAGCGTGATGTCGATGACGATCAGCGTGGATGTGAGGTAGGCGACATCACCCTGCAGGAGCCCGAACCCGCTATCGATGTAGCGGATGAAGGTCTCGAGGAACCGGTCGATGACATCCATCTCTTCCATCGCGCTTACTCTCCGGTGCCAAGGAAGCTTTTGAGGCGGGCGCGGCCACGCTCCGCTTCGGCAAGCTTGCGCGCCTCTTCCAGCGCCTCGGCGCGGTGCTGGGCGGCGAGCATCGCCTCAATCTGCATCAGCTGCTGATTGGTCATGGCGCTGAGCTCATTGCCGGCCTGCGCGGCCTGCAGCGCGCCGACGGCGTCCTGACTTTGCATCACGAGACTGCGGATCGCGCCTGCGTCTGTCTCGTTGTCTTCGAGCGCGGCGGCGGAGACGGTAAGCGTTTCGCGGAACGCATCGCGCGACTGGCGCCAGCGGGCGCGTGCATCTTCGACAAGCACTGAGTGGGGCGTCGATGTGCCGTAGTCTTCGGGATAGTTGGTCTCATAATCCCGTTCGATCTCGTCGACCGAGTAGCCGATGCCTTGTGCCCGGCGGAGGACATCCTGGATCCGGATGATCCGCTGGCCGATGATGCTTTCGGCGACGGAGACGGGCAGCGTCTCCAGATTACGCGTCATGTTCTCCAGCATCTCGATCTCATGGGCGAGCTGTTGGACCTGGCCTTCGAGTTCCTGCAAGGCGCGGACAGCCTGCAGGATGTTCTGGGCATGGTTTGCCGGATCATAGACGGCGACCTGCGCCATTGCAGGCGGCGCCATGAGGCCGCTGACCGGTAACCCGGCGAGTGGCAGCGCGGTGATTAGCAGGCAAGTGAGTGGACGGCGCATGGGGCAGCTCATTCGGCAGCAAGGATCTGTGTGTGGAAGGGTTCGCTTAGGGGACGCTCGGCCGATGCATGGCCCGGCCAGCGGGCCAGCAAGTCTGCCGCCCAGGCGAGGCCCTTTTCGTGGAGCCAGGTCTCGGCGAACCCTTCGCCTTCAGTCTCGGCCATCACGCGGTCGATTGTGGCCTGATCTTCCGGGGTGCCCGCGGCAGCGAAGGCGAGCGCGACCGGGCCCAGCCCCAGGTCAAACAGGCGGGAGCCTTTCGGGGACTGGAAGTAATAGTCCCGCTTCGGTGTGGCCCGCGCGATGATCTCGATCTGGCGCGCGTTCAGCCCGAACCGTTCATAGGTCTCTCTGAGAGCCGGCTCTTGTGCGCGTTCATTGGCGAGGAATATCCGTGTCAGGCAGCTTTCGAGGATGGCCGGAGCGATCGCGCTCGCGCTGATGTCGGAGAGGGACTGGGTCGCGAACACCACGGCGACGTTCTTCTTGCGCAGGGTCTTCAGCCAGTCGCGAAGCCGGGCCGCAAACACCGGCGCATCAAGGAAGAGCCAGGCCTCATCCAGCATCAGCAGCGTGGGGCGACCGTCGAAGCGGGCCTCCAGCCTGTGGAAGAGGTAGGTCAGCACTGCTGTTGCGGCCGCGCCCTGCTGCATCAGCTCTTCCATCTCGAAACAGGTGACGGAAGACAGCGCGAGATCTTCCTCGTCACCGTCGAGCAGGTGGCCATGAGGGCCCGTCAGCGTGAATGGGTGCAGCGCTGTCTTGAGCGCCTCATCTCGGAGCAAGAGAACGAGACCCGTCAGTGTACGTTCAGATTGCGGCGCCGAGGCAAGCGAGGTGAGGCCCTGCCAGAGACGCGCCTTGAGTTCGGGCGTCAGGCTCACGCCTTCGCCGGCAATGAGACCAGCCAGCCAGTCCGCCGCAAAGCTCGCCTCTGCTGGTTGGTCGATGTCTTTCAGCGGCTGGAGCCGGGGGCGCCGGGCGCCGCCGAGACCCAGATGCACGCCGCCCATGCCGAGGACGGCCGCCCGGGCCGAGCGGCCCTTGTCGAAGAGGAAGACCTGCGCGCCGGGATAGCGCTGCCATTGCAGCGCAAGCATCGAGAGTAGGACCGACTTACCTGCGCCGGTGGGCCCGAGGATGAGCGTATGGCCGACATCACCGGCGTGGAGGTTCAGCCTGAACGGCGTTGTCCCGTCGGTCCGCGCCTCGATCAGGGCTGGGGCGCCGAGATGCCGGTTCTGCCGGTCGCCCGCCCAGACCGCCGAGAGCGGAACCATGTGGGCGAGGTTCAGCGTGTTGAGGATCGGCTGGCGGATATTGGCATAGACATGGCCGGGTAGGCTCCCGAGCCAGGCATCGACCGCATTGAGGGATTCCCGGATGACCGTGAAGCCCTTGCCATTGATGATCCGCTCGGCGTGGCGGGCGCGTTCATCGGCGAGATGCGGATCCGCATCGGCGACCGTGATGGTCGTGGTCACATAGCCGTAGGCCACGAGATCGCTTCCCAGTTCCTGGAGCGCGGCGTCCGCATCGAGCGCCTTGTTGTCGGCGTCGCTGTCGAGCAGCGCGGAGGGCTCATTGAACATCGTCTCGCGAAGGACAGCGGCCACCGACTTGCGTTTGGAAAACCAGTGCCGGCGTTTACGTCCGAGGACTTTCTCGGCTTCCGCCTTGTCCATGGCGATAAACCGCGTCGCCCAGCGATAGGCAAAGCCCTGGCGGTTCAGCTCATCCAGAAGCCCGGGCACGGTCGATCCCGGATAGCCGAGGATCGTCAAGATACGGAGATGCGCGTCCCCGATCATCGGTTCGAGACCGCCGGTGAACGGCTCATCGGCCAGGATCGCATCTAGAAAGACAGGAATCTCCGGGGCAGACACCTTGTGGCGCCGGCTCGAAATGCACGCATGCAGGTAAGTCAGGGTCTCGCCGTCCGAGAGCGGCGCGATCTCAGACAGCGCCGTCGACAGCAGATCAAAGGTACGCTCGGCCTGCTGCTGGAAGACAAGCAGCCGTTCCCGCCAGCCGGCGCCCTCGGGGCGTTCCGGCCGCTCGATCAGCGCCTTCTCGGCGCGGGCATTGCTATCCGGCGGCGGTAGCCAGAGCAGGGTAAGATAGTAAGCGCTCTCGAACCTCGAGCCCGCCTCCTCAGCTGCGACAGCGCGTTCCTCGTCGATCAGCCAGGAGACAGGGTCTGCAAAGTCCGAGGACGGATAATCGCCGGCTTCCTCGCGCACGGCTTCGAAGAAGAGCGCCCAGCCGGATCCGAACCGGCGCAGCGCGTTGTTGACACGTGCCATCACGGCGACGAGTTCGGACCCGGTTGAGCTTTCGAGGTCAGGACCGCGATAGCGGAACGTCGTCTGGAACGCCCCATCCTTGTTGAGGATAACACCCGGCGCGACCAGCGCCGCCCAGGGCAGGTAGTCGGCGAGAAGGCGCGGAGCGGCAGCGTATTCTCTGAGGTTCAGCATGAGAGGTGTTCCTTGTGCCGGAGCGCGTGGATGAGCGTCGCCATGAAGTCCGGGTCCTTGCGGGCCAGGAAGACCGCTGCCGAATGTCCGAGGAGCCAGATGAGAAGGCCTGGGATCCAGAGCTGCAGGCCGAGACCCACAGCCGCCGCGAGCGTGCCGATCGAGATCGCCAGATTACGCGGCGCGCCGGCTAACAGGACGGGCTCGGTGAGCGACCGGTGCAGCGGAATCTCGAAGCCCTCGGTCATCAGATCAGCGCCCCTCCGCCGAACGAGAAGAAGGTTAGGAAGAAGCTCGTCGCCGCGAAGGCGATCGAGAGGCCGAACACGATCTGGATGAGCTTGCGGAAGCCGCCGGAGGTTTCACCGAACGCGAGCGTCAGGCCGGTGATCGTGATGATGATCACCGCAACGATACGGGCGACCGGCCCTTCGATGGACGAGAGGATCTGGGTGAGGGGGCCTTCCCAGGGCATACCGGTGCCAGCGGCATGGGCGGGCAGGGCGAGCCCGAGCGCGAGCGCAAGGCTTAGGGCCTGAATGCTCCTCCGGGTCAGGCTTGTTGAACGGGGTTTCGTCATGAGGCATCTCCTTGGCTGACGAGGGATAGGGAGCGGGAAAGCACAGGCTCGGTGCGGTAGCCTTCACCGGTGAACTCAAGGACGCGGATGGCGTCTTCGACGCGGCGCTGGCCGCCCGCGCGGGTCATGAACACGATGACGTCGACGGCCTCCGCAATCAGCTCGAACGGCGCGCGGGCGGTCGCTTCGCTGACGAGCTGTTCAAGCCGGCTGAGCGCGCCGAGGGCAGAATTGGCATGAAGCGTTGTGAGGCCGCCCGGATGGCCAGTGTTCCAGGCCTTGAGGAGATCGAGCGCTTCGGCCCCGCGCACTTCGCCGACAATGATCCGGTCCGGGCGCAGGCGAAGCGTCGAGCGCACGAGGTCGCGCAGGGTGACGCGGGCTTCCTGGGTACGAAGGGCAACGAGATTGGCAGCGGGGCAGGTGAGCTCGCGTGTATCCTCGAGGATAACGATCCGCTCGCCGCAAAATCCACCTTCCGCGAGCAACGCATTGGCAAAGCTCGTCTTGCCCGAGGAGGTGCCTCCTGCGATGACGATGTTGGCACGCTCGGCGACAAGCGCTTTGAGTTTGCCGGCAAGCGCCGCCGACAGCGCGCCTTGCCGCACATGGTCCGCCAGCGTGAACGGCGTGCGGGCAAGCTTCCGGATCGAATAGCACGGCGCCGTCGACACGGGCGGAAGGACACCTTCAAAGCGCTCGCCGGTTCCCGGGAGCTCGGCTGAGACGACCGAGGCGGTGGAGGATGTGCCAGGGCCGAGGCTTGACGCGACAAGCCGGATTACGCGTTCGCGGTTGCCGGCGGCAATTGTCTTTCCGGTCTCGACTAAGCCGCGTCCGGCTTCTTCGATCCAGACAGACCCGTCAGGATTGACCATGACTTCGATGGTTGCCTCCGCTTCGAGGGCAGAGCGCACCACCGGGCAGAAAGCCGTTCGCAGCATCGCGCTCAGGCGGCGCTCCGTGCTTTCTGTCTCGCTTTTGTCCGTCATCGGTCTCAGAACCTGGCTTCAACTCTTGCTGCTATTGTTCCGGGAACGGACAGTCAGGGGGAGTTGGAGCGCGGGCCATTTTGTGCAGGCCGGCGCTATGCCCGGAATACGGGTGCAAAATTGTCGTCTTGGTGAATGCGGGAGAGCGGAGACGCGTTGAAACGATTGAAAAGTTACCAGAGCGGCGCTTTGTGTTAACACTCTGGGCGGGAAAAGTAAATCGCTTAAGTGGAATCACTTTTGCTTGGCATTCGCCGAGGAGGCGATGCTGATGAAAACCTTCACACTTGAATCACCCGGCATGCTGGCCGAGTACGACTATCTCTCGCGGCTCTCGATGGACCGATGGGCCTGGGAGTACTTGCGGCGCAATGAAGAGTTCCGCAGGGACGCCTCCGTGCGCGGCAAGGATGACGTTTCGGAACGCATCGCGCCCTGCGCGCCCATCCGTATGCTGAAGGCCCGAAAGAGCCAGACACTGGCCGAGCGCTGGGGACTGGTCCTGATGCCGGACCCTAACAGGAATGGCTTTGACGCAGATGTTGTCTGGAACCGGACCGCCTTCCCGGACCAGGTTGAGATCCATTGCAGCCCTCGCGCCGCTGACCAGACCTGCGATATCTGGGAGCGAAGCGTTCCCTTCTGCCAGTTGACCCATATCAGCGATCCTCAGGGCCGGGAGTTTCTGCTCGTTCGCGGAAAGGGCTGTGTTGTCCAGGTTAGGTGCACCGGCATGTCACTGATCGGGTTGGAACCCGTCCGCATGAAACTGACCATATCCGACATCACGGCCTATGAACGCAAACTCAAGGTCCAGAAGGCGGCTCTCGAAATCTATGGCGACGGACCAGATCTGCCGACGCCTCTCTGGACCAAGACGACCCAGATCCTGCGCGATGGCCTCGTCGCGCTCGATGGACTGGCCTGCGGCATGAACCGGCGAGAAATCGCCGAGACGATCTACGGCCAGGAAAAAGTTGCGCAACAATGGAGTGACGACCGGGGCTCGATGAAGGACACGCTGAAATACCTTATCCGGAAGGCTGAAGGCCTGAAGGAAGGCGGCTACCTGATGGAACTTCTCGGCGCGAACGTCGGGCCGCAGCGTATTCTTGCCTGATTGGGCACTGCTGCTCTGCGCTCCGCCTGCGCTCACGCGCGGGACTGTCCGGTCTGACGGCGTGCCCGGCGAGGCTCAATGAGGATCCGGCTGCCGGATTTCATGCCTGAGGCTGGATTCGCCGGCGGACGCGCGCGCCGCGCGCTTTCCGCTGTTCGCAGGTCGCTTGTGGCGTGGAGTCGCTGAAGCGATTGCGGCCAGAGGGGTCGCGGGCGCTTGATGGGAGACCGTGTTCAGGCGACGCTGCGAACCTGCATTGTCCGCTGCATAATCCCTGCGCGGTCGTCGGCCTTGAACTGCATATCGAGCAGCCCGGCGATCAGGTCCTCGTCTGGCGGGATGATCCGGAGCTCAATTCGCGCTGCGCCGCGCGACGCAAGCCAGAGGCTTGCTTCTGCGGCGAGCTCGCGCACGTCCGATTGCCAGCCGGCAGTGTGGACCACAAGGATGGCTGGGATGATGCCCGTGTCGGCGTCCAGGCTGAGCCAGATCGCGCTTGCGAGTTGGCCGTCGCGGAGGCCTGCGAGGATACGCAGTCCGGCGTCAGGTGCGGGCAAGGCGCCGAGCAGGTGCCCGGTCTCGCTCAGCCGGGAGAGCCCGGCCGCATCGCTTTGACGGAAATCGCGGATATGTAGCGCCATGACACATCCGTCATGGAAAGATTCGGGCAAGGGGCGCGAGTCTTTACGATCTGGGCCCGGCTGATTGGGGCGCTAAAGCCTTTCGCCTAGCGGTATGGGCTGAACTCGGCGATTTTCTCGTTTCTGGACAGGGCGCGAGCCTTTGATTGCCCGGAAGACTATTAAAGTGTACAGGTGCATCTTTTAATAACGATTGGGCGCTATTAAAGGATGTACCATGGCAGCTCCGCAGGACTCCGGCCGGAAAGGCAAATGGGTGACAAGCACCGTCACAGGGGAGACCGTGCGCGCCTTCCTGCCGCCGGACTTGCCGCCGCGTCCCCCGATCGACATGGCCAGCCTGTCGGTCCTCGCAAGCGAAGCCATGCTCGCGCTTGGCCGGCTGGATGGGGTTCGCAGCGTGGCGCCCGACACTTCGCTCTTCCTCTACATGTATGTGCGCAAGGAAGCGCTTCTCTCCTCGCAGATCGAGGGCACACAGTCTTCGCTGTCAGATCTCCTGCTTTACGAGGACGAGGCCGCGCCCGGTGTGCCGCTCGATGATGTCGAGGAGGTCTCGACCTATGTTGCCGCCCTCACGCATGGCCTGGATCGGATCCGCGGCGGTTTCCCGCTGTCGCTCCGCCTGCTGAAGGAAATGCACGCCATCCTCCTGTCCTCAGGCAGGGGAAGCACAAAGCAACCAGGTGAGTTCCGCCGCTCGCAGAACTGGATCGGCGGGACACGGCCCGGCAATGCGTTGTTCGTGCCGCCGCCGCCCCAGCACGTTCTGGATCTCATGAGCAATCTTGAAGCGTTCCTGCACGAGACGGACTCTGGACTGCCGCCGCTCATCAAGGCGGGCCTCGCGCATGTCCAGTTCGAAACGATCCACCCGTTCCTGGATGGCAATGGCCGGCTTGGGCGGCTGCTGATCACCCTGTACCTTTGCGAGCAGGGGATCCTCGACGAGCCGCTCCTCTATCTGAGCCTCTACCTCAAGTCGCACCGTGCTACTTACTACGCACTGCTTCAGGAAGTGCGCGAGCACGGGCGGTGGGAGACCTGGCTCGAATTCTTCCTGACCGGCGTGCGGGATGTGGCTCGCCAGGCGCATGAAGCGGCACGGTCGATCTCTGCGATCTTCGCCGAAGATGCCGCACAGATCGCTGGGCTCGGGCGCGGGGCGCCGGCTGCGCAGGCGCTGCATGTTATTCTTCAGAAGCGTCCACTCCTGACGATTGGGACGGCGGCTGAGCTTTCCGGCGTCACGTTCCCGACAGCGACGGCAGCGCTTGAGCGCCTGCAGGCGCTCGGCATTGTGGAGGAGATCACCGGCAAGGCGCGGGGGCGGGTGTTCGTCTACCGGCGGTATCTTTCGTTACTCGACGCGGGCACGGAGCCGCTTTGACTTGGCGGGCTAAGCCATCAGGCGCTCGAGTTGCACCTTACGGCGCTCCCAATCGGGCATGACGGCGGTGAGCGTCTTGAAGAATGCCTTCCCATGGTGGGGATGAAGCCTGTGGCAGAGCTCGTGCGTGATCACATAGTCGATCGCATCCACAGGCGCTTCGATGAGCCTTGTGTTCAAGATCAGCCTACCAGCTGGTGACATGGAGCCCCAGCGGTGACTAAGCTTCCGCACCACAACGCCTTCAGGTGAGACTTTGGCGGGCGCCGCAAACCGTTCCTGGCAAGCCCCGATGCGCTCCTGAAATTTCAGCTTTGCGCGGTCCCGGTACCAACCCTCCACAAGGTTGCGTGTATACGCGTCAGTCTTGGGGCGGATTGTTTCGATATCGATGAAGCCGCGGTAGAGCCTCACCCGGTCGATAAGCCCGGCACGAACCTTGAGCCGGTATTGGCGACCGAGGTAGCGATGAGTGGCGCCCGCCACGAACTGGCGCTCAGGCGTTCGCGGCAGAAATTGCCGGAAGAATGCCTGCTGTTTCAGGATCCAGGCGGCGCGCTTTCGCACTTTCGCGTCTATGGCAGCACAGTCTGCGTCGACAGGCGCCGCAACGGTGACGCTCAGGTCTGGCTCAACGGCGATTTCAAGTGTTGTTCGCTCTCGCCGGTAAACAGTGAAAGCAATCTTGATCGAGCCATAGTCGATTTGGCGATGTTCAGCCTTCATCCTGGAAACCGCGCCCGCGCCAGTTTCATCAGATCGAGTTCCAGCGTGTCGAGCTCTTCGACCGATAGGACGACGCGTTTCTGATCTCTCAGGACGTCGAAGAAATAATCATCAATCGCGTTGCGCAGAGCGTTCTGGGCCACTTCGTTCGACCAGATATCGACAATGTGGTGTGCCTTGACGATCTCGATCAGCCTCAGCGCAACCATCGCCGTTTCGCGTTCTTCGAGCGCAGCGCCGCTCTCTGTCATCATCTTCGTCTCAAGAAGCCCGAAGAAGGCCTGACCATCATCATTGCCTTTGAGGACTTCGGGGAAACGCCTGCCGCGGTCCTTGGACGCGACCTTTTGAGCGAGGTCGACAACGCTGTTCAGGTAGTCGCGCTCGGAAAGGCGCTTCGAGCGATAATCGCGGATCGTCTCTTCAAGCAAGGCAGAGAATTTGGCGTAGAAGCTTGGATCTTCATCCATGCGCTCGGTAAGTGTGCGGCGCGTCGCGCTGGCGATACGGTCGGCTTTGGATGCGTCCGTGATGCCCGCGTCTTCCACGACAGCCTGCAAGGCTTTGGGATCGTTGATGTTGACCATCTCGATGATGACCTGCGCCGGCAGGGCAATGACATGATCATCGAGGAGCTTCTGGATTTTCGGCTCGAACTCTTTGACGTCAACCGTTTCCTGATAGCGCAGCTGTACGGAACGCCTCAGCTCCGAAAAACGTTTCCAGTCCTGCTTCATCTTCTCGAGCGTTTCCGGCGCAAAGACATCAAGCGCCTTGTCGGACGACATGGCGATGTGCAGACAGCGCCCGAACGTCCGGAACCGTTCATAGAATTCCTGGCGGACCGCCTCATTGCCCAGGAATTGCTCGAAGGCTTCCATGTCCTTCTTGTTGAGGACCGGTTTGAACAGGTCCCACAGCTGATCATGTAGCTGAGGCAGCCGCCGGATCTCTTCCTTGACATCATGCACAGTGCCGACGAGGTCGCTGTCTTCGAAGCCTTCAAAGGCCGTGTACGTCGTAAGCGCCCTGTCGAGCTCGCCGAGCAGCCCCTCATAGTCGATGATGAACCCGAACTGTTTCTCCGTGTCTCCGTCTTCATAGAGGCGGTTCACCCGGGCAATCGCCTGCAGGAGGTTATGCTCGCGCAGCGGCTTGCAGACATAGAGGACCGTGTTTCTGGGTGCGTCGAAGCCGGTGAGCAGTTTGGAAACAACAATGAGAATTTCCGGCTCGCCTGAACCTTTGAAATTTTCGATGATCTCGCGGTTATAGGCCTCCTCGGTCTTGTACCGCGCCATCATCTTGGACCAGAACCGGCGAACGATATCCTTCGATTCAGAATCTACGTCGTCATTGCCCTCGTTCTCGTCGGGCGGCGACATGATGATCTCGCTGGTGACGTGGCCGATCTCGTCGAGGACTTCTTTGAAGCGGACCGCTGCGGCCTTGGACGGCGCCACCAGCTGGGCTTTGAACCCCGTATCTTGCCAATGCTGCCGGTAATGCTCCGAGATGTCGAAAGCTTTGGCACGGATCGCCTGTCCCGTTTTCGAGAGCGCGTCCATCCGGGAAAACTTGCGTTTGAGGTCTGCCTTCTGCTCGTCGGTCAATCCCTCGGAAATCTTGTCGAACCAGGCATCGATCACGCCGCCGGTAATCTGCTGGTCGACGAGCCGGCCCTCATAGAGGAGTGGAACAACCGCGCCGTCAGCGACCGCTTCGTCGATCTTGTAGTGATGGATCAGTCCGCCAAAAGTGGTGAACGTGTTGCGCTTGTCATTCTTGAGGAGCGGGGTGCCGGTAAATCCGAGGTAGCAGGCTCTGGGAAGGAGCCGCCGCATCTTTACGGCCAATTGTCCGTATCCCCCGTGCGTGCCTGTCTGGGAACGGTGGCTTTCATCGATCAGCACAAAGAGATTGGGATCTTCGTCTGGCTCTTCTCCGTGGCGCAGCGCGGTGTCAAACTTGTTGATGAGGGTAGTGATCAGCGGGGTCTTGGCACGGATCATCGAGAGCAGGTGAGAGCCGCTGGTCGCGCGAACTGGATCCATGTCGCAGGATTTGAAAGTTCCCTTGATCTGCTTGTCGAGGTCGTCCCGGTCCGTGACGATGATGATACGCGGGTTGGGGATCGCCTTGTCGAGTGCCAGCGCACGGCCAAGCATCACCATGGTGAGGGACTTGCCGGAGCCCTGCGTGTGCCAGATCACGCCGCCTTTGCGCGTTCGGGCGAGGTCGAACTGTTTTACCCGCTCCACCGCCAGCTTGATGCCGAAGAATTGCTGATGGCGCGCAATCTTTCGAACTCCGCCATCGAAAACGGTGAAGCGGCGAACGATGTCTAGCAGACGCTCTGGGCGGCAGAGGGCGTGGATCGTTCGGTCCTGCTCCGTGACAGCGCGTGCGCCGCCAGCTTGCAAGTCCTTGAAGAAGCGGCGGGCGGAAGCGAAGGACCCTGAGAACGCCATCTCGGTTACTTCGCTCGTCAGCCGGCGGTTAGCCGCGCGCGCGATTTCTTCCTCGGTATCCTCTTCATCTCGCCAGGCGTGCCAGAACTTACGCGGCGTGCCGACGGTCGCATAAAGCGCCTCGTTGCGGTTTGCCACGATCAACAACTGCGCGAAATGAAAGAGCTGGGGGATGCCGTCTTCGCTCTGGTACCCGATGAGTTGGCTGCCGGCCTTCTTCAGCCCTTCGGTCGGGCGCTTGTTCTCGATCACGATAAAGGGAATGCCGTTCACATACGCAACGATATCGCAGCGCTTGGTGGCGCTGCTTCCTGTGCGTTCAACAGCTACCTCCGCCGCCACGTGGAAGGCGTTGTTGGCTGGGTTTTCCCAGTCGATGAACCGGAAACTGAAACTCTTGGAATCGCCGTCAATGGTTTTAGTGATCGTGGTGCCGAGGATCAGTGTGTCGTAGACATCCTGGTTGGTGGCCTTGAGGCCTTTCACCCGGTCGGGCGTAGGTTTGAGGCGGCGGATCGCGTCATGCGCGTCTTCGAGGTCGAAGGGGTAGGACTTGCCGCGATATTCGAAGGAATTGAGCTTCAGGAGTTGTTCGACGAGGATGTCATCGAGCACCACGTTGCGAAGGCGCCCGCCGCGCTGGCGGATGATTTCGGATTCTGGGAGCGGCGTGTAACCGAGCGCGACCAGCATCTGCAGGGCAGGGATTTGGGATTGGTGTTTTTCGGCAGGGTTGAAGGCGTCGATCATTTCCGGCCGCGCAGCGAATTATTGATGGTCGCGATCAGCTGTTCAACGAAAGCGTCCGGGTTCGTTTCTGACCACATCACTGTCACACAATGGTTGACATCAAAGTGGGGGCGCCGGGTCGGGTCGTCCCAAACCGCTTGCTCACAAAGATAGATGACGGGTTTTCCGAGTCCTTCGGCGTACCCTGCTTCCCAGTACGCTCCCTTGTTTCCGTGGCTAAGCTCAACAAGGACGAATGCTGCGTCGGTGATCGCTTCCCGCATAATATTGTCGATGACGCCTGCTCTCGTGACCTCCGGACTGTCGACCCGATGAATAGAAACCCCGAGTTCTTTGGCTACGCGACCATTCACATTTGCGCTGATGAATGCATCGAGCCGCAGGTCACCGAATTGCATAGCAATAAAGCCACCTGCCGCGGTGGTGCTCCCTTGGTGCAGGCTCTCCCAATATCTCCAACCCTTCAAAGTCATCCGGATCTCGCCGAGCATGGAGATTCCAGGATGACGTTTCGGCGGCGACAGGTCGAAGTAGCCTTCGTCCTGAAGATCATACGCAAGGTCGGTCAGTTCTTCAGCGGAAGTTGTCCCCACAACAGCCCGCAGTTCGTTCAAATCTGGTTTGATCCTTGGTTTCGAAGTTCTCGAATGTTCGCCAACCCATCTGATAAAGTTTCTTACCTGCTCACTCGGGATGGGTAGAAGTAGACCAGCGTTCGCGAGGCGTTCCAAAGCCGGCCTGTCTACCAAAGGCAAACTTGTGCCCGAATGAAGCGCGAGGTCCCTCCGTGTTCGAATCAAATGTGAAAGCGCAGAGCGGCTCGAAGTCGACCAATCAATATCGCTCGCAGCCTCTCCTTTTATGATGTGGGAAGCCATGCTCGTGATCACAAATTCACCGCACGCTTTGCAGCCGACTTTTTTGCTTTCTGATGCGGCAAAATACTCAGCGCCCTGAAGACTGCATACCGGGCATGGACCGATGGTAGGACCTGGTATCATCCGTTCGCTCCTTCCGAAATCTCGCTCACCCGCCATTCGCCGGTGAGGAGTTTCTGCATCAGGCCGCGCTTCTGGCGGTGGAGGGCGGCAATCCGTCGTGTTTCAATCTTGATGTCTTCTCCGAGAGCCGAAAGGATTTCGGCAGCTCGTCGCTGTGTTGCTATCGGTGGTGCGGGAATGAGCATGTCTCCGAAGTCGCGAAACGCAATCTGTTTGCCATCCCGGATTCCAAAAATTAGTTTATCGAGGCGGCCGACAAAACTCCGCGATTTGAAGTAGGTGGAGAAATATTCATCCACCGTAGAATGCGTCGGTCGCAGTACCGTATAAGCCGGACTAACAAGGCCGCTGATTTGTGAGTGCTCCAATCCACCCTCAAACGAACGGAGACTAATGACAAAATCACCAGGCCGGACGACTTTGTAAGAGGACGTATCCCCTTCAGGCATCACAACGCGGCGTTCTAGAACATCGCGACGGACGATTCCGATGTCCTGCATCACCGCAAGGAGAGGCAGATCGGTTCGGCCGCGCTCAGATACAGGCTCGAAAATCTCTTTAGCCCGTTTGAGATTTTTCTGAGCTTCGTACTCGGCCTCGAATAGGCGCAATTGTACGGCCTCCGATAGCCGCTCTTTTGCCGCGCGGAGGGCTTCCAGCTTTTCGATGGCCTCATCCCAAGTCCTGAGGATTTCGGCAATGCGCCGTTGTTCAGAGAGCGGCGGAAGAAGGATCGGGAGCCTTTCAAGGCTAGCTTTAGTCAGTTTGAATCGATTGGCTCCCTGACGGGTCAGTGAATGGAAGATATCTCGATTTCGATAGAAGTATGCGAACCATTCGACATCGCACTTGTCAGTGCCAGCGACCAGATGAGCGTGATTGTTGACATTGAAACGGCCGCTAACTCGTACTGTCTGCGGTTTGTTGGAGGGATCAAGAAAGTGATCACCATCCTCACCTATCAGCGCGAACTCACCTTCGGCGCGATACTCATTGATATGACCAAGTACGCCGGTGGGGCCGTAGTAAGGAAACCGCCCGTCCATTTGAGCGCGGTCCTCCACTGCAATAGGCAGTCTCAGCTCATTGCGAATATCGCAGGCATCACCAACGGACGAGAGAGACCATCCAGTCGGGATCACGTCGACGCCCAGACGATTTAAGTCACGAACTGCTAGCCATTCTGAGATCGAGCCGACTTGTTCTCGATGAGCAACTTCAAGCATCAACGCCCAACTCCTTCAAATACTCGGCCATGCGCTGGCGCACGTCGGCGAGTTCGGCTTCGATCGAGTTGATTTCTCGCTGGACGGCCGCAACATCGATTTCTTGCTCCGGTTCAAATGTGTCGACATACCGCGGAATGTTGAGGTTGTAGTCGTTCTCGGCGATCTCTTCCGGCGTGGCGACGTAGGTGAACTTGTCGGCGAACTCTCGGACTCGATAGGCGGCAAGCACTTTTTCGATGTGGACGTCTTCCATGACGTTCTGAGTCTTGCTTGCCGTGAATTCCTTGCTTGCATCAATGAAGAGGACATCCTTGCGCTTTTCATTCGCGCCGCCCTCTTCTCGCGAGCGGTCGAAGACGAGAATGGCAACAGGGATGCCGGTTGTCGTAAAGAGGTTCGCGGGCAGTCCGATCACGGCGTCGAGAAGGTTCTCTTCGATCAGTGCCTGACGGATCTTTCCCTCGGCACCGCCACGAAAAAGCACGCCGTGCGGGACGATTACAGCCACACGCCCGGAATGGCGCTTGGCGATCTCAATCATGTGCGAGATGAACCCGTAGTCGCCTTTCGATTTAGGTGGCACGCCGCGCCAGAAACGTTTGAACGTGTCAGTTTCGGCATTTTCCGCGCCCCACTTATCGAGCGAGAAGGGCGGGTTGGCGACAACGACATCAAACTTGAGGAGATGATCGCCCTCGACCAGTGATGGGCTGTTGAGCGTGTCACACCATTCGATCCGGGCTGCGTCCTTGGCATGCAGGAACATGTTCATCCGGGCGAGCGCCCACGTCGCGCCGTTCACTTCCTGGCCATACAGCGCGAAATTGTCCGAGCCGACTTCTTCTGCGGCGCGGATAAGCAGCGAACCCGAGCCGCAAGCCGGATCGCAGATGGTGTTGCCGGGCTTTGGCGCGGCAAGCTTTGCGAGCAGACGCGAGACGGGGGCGGGCGTGAAGAACTCCCCAGCCTTCTTGCCGGCGTCCGATGCGAACCGGGAAATGAGGTAGATATAGCACTCGCCGATGATGTCTTCGCTTACGCGGGACGGGCTGAGATCAAGCTCGGGCTTCGCGAAGTCCTCGAGCATGTTCTTCAGGCGCCGGTTGCGATCTTTGGGCCGGCCGAGATTGGCTTCGGAGTTGAAGTCGATGTTGCGGAACACGCCTTCGAGCTTCGACCGGTTCGTATCCTCGATCTTCTCCAGCGCGATGTTGATCAGCTCGCCGATGTTTGGCTCGTTGCGCTTTTCATAGAGATCGTAATAGCTCGCGCCTTCGGGCAGGACAAAGCGCTCGCGCTCAAGACGGCGCCGGATGCGTGCTTCGTCATTGGAGTATTGCGCGCGGTACTGGTTTACACGGTCGGCCCAGAGGTCAGAAATGTATTTCAGGAAGAGCATCACAAGGATGTAGTCCTTGTACTGAGCAGGGTCGACAGCGCCGCGGAACGTGTCGCATGCAGCCCAGGCAGCCTGGTTGATCTTCTGTTGGGTGATCTGGTCGCTCATGCGTGGGCTTTCTTTGGCTTGGGCGTCGCCGCGCGTTTAGCAGCTTCGTGTAAGATGAGATCTGAGAGTGCGTGCCTGAGATTTGCGGCCTTGGATTCCAGGTCGCGGGCTCGGTTAGCCAGTTGGGCCGCTTGAAGAATGGTATCTTGTGCCGCCAGGTCCGGCACATCGATCCGAAGTTCTGCGAGCGCATTTCTGGGAACCATCCGCAGCGCAGTTCCCTGGATGCTCTTTTCAAGTTCCCGCTGCGTGCCGGGCGCGTTGATGCTCCACTCAAGGAAAGCGGGTCGAATGATACTGTCGTCCGGCTTCAGGAGGATCAGGGGCAGGACAACGACCGCAAGGTGCTGCCATTGTTCTGGTATGGCCACTGCCGTGTTGTTCGTGCCGCGTGAGCGGAAGAGTACATCGCCCGGACCCGCGAAGTAACGGGCATGGACTTCGTCGAGCTCAAACCTGCCTGGAACGATCCTGTCCCAGTCGGCCGTGTCATTGAGGTCGCGAAGCTGTAGGGCTGGAATCCCGGCGGGACTCTCCTCAAGCTTTCCCCGGGCTGTAAAGCCGGATTGGATTTCGCAGACCTGATCCAGGCGCATGGGAGCCTCTGTTGAGCGTTCAACAGTAAATAGTAGGCCATTCCCGTCGGGTCAATGGATAAAGTGCTGTACGGTCGCGTACAGCAGTATTCTCGGATCCGGCCTCTCTATTTCTATCCCTGCCAGCCGGTGGTGGGCGGACGGCGCGTTTGCCAGAGCGCGGTCGCCGCGCAAGGGGGCGGGGCTGTCGGCCGACCTGGCGTCTTCAGGGCTCATACCTTCAGCAACCCCTTGCGCGGCGCCCTCGTGCGCTCCGGCCAAGCGCCTTTTCGCCGCCCACCCCGCCTGCCGGGAACCAACACGGGCGGGAAGGAGACTGACATGACCGACCAGACCACTGCCGTTGCACCCCTTGGAACTACGGGTGCGCCAACCCTTCAGGACAGGCCCCGCATCTACGTTGCCTGCCTTGCCGCCTACAACAACGGACGCCTGCACGGGCGGTGGATCGAGGCAACGACGCCGGACGAAATCTGGCGCGAAGTTTCGGCGATGCTGCGCGCCAGCCCGGAGCCCGATGCCGAAGAATGGGCGATCCACGATTACGAAGGCTTTGAAGGCGCACACCTTTCCGAATACGCCTCGTTCGAAACCGTGTGCGAACTTGCCGAGTTCATCGGCGAGTATGGGCAGCTCGCTGCCCGCATCCACGGACACTACGGCAACGACCTTGAACAGGCACGCGCCGCGTTTGAAGACTATGCCGGCGAGTATCGCAGCGCCGCCGACTTTGCTGAGGAGCTTCACACCGAACTCGGCACCGCGATTCCTGAGAGCCTCAGCTACTATATCGACTGGCAGGCACTCGCCCGCGACATGGCGCTCAATGGCGAGATCATGGTGTTCCAGTTGGGCTTCGACGAAGTCCATGTCTTCTGGTCGCGGTAGGGGAGGGCGAGGACATGACCCCCGAAACCACCAAGCACCGGTTCACCCTCGAAGAACTGCAGCAAGCGGACGACTGGTCCGAGGGCTTTTGCCTCGCCTGCCGCGCCCCGCGTGACGGCTGCGAGCCAGACGCGAGCGGCTATGAATGCGACGAATGCGGCGAGCGCGCCGTCTACGGCCCTCACTGGATCGCCATCGCGGGCCTGTTTGCGGAGGGCGAAGCATGATGTTCGCTCAAGGCTTCCAATCCTATGTCTGCCCCGGCGACAGCATCACATGTGAGGCCGGGCCCTTCACCGTCTTGGCGCAGGTCATGCCGGATGATTCTCCGGACGCACCCGATCAGCGCCAGGACGGTTTCTGGCCCTCGCTATATGCCGATGCGCCGGGGTTCATCGGCCCCGGGCCAAATCACCGCCAGCGGTTTGCCGAGGCGCAGGCCAAGGCCGAAGCTGTCATGGAGAGCTGGCGCAAGGGCGACTGGTTCTATTGCGGGATCGTGCTCAGCGTTTCGCTGGAGGGCGTTGTGCTCGCATCCCACGCGGCGAGCCTATGGGGCATCGAGGCGAACTATCCGGGAACGGATACCAGCTACCTCACAGAGGTCGCGAACGAACTGCTCCCCGAGGCCGTTGCTATAGCCCGCGAAACGCTCGTGAGGCTCGCTGCGCATGCGCAAGCGATGGAGGGCGCCTGATGCCGGACAGCTTCGAACAGCTTCTCGGCCCGCGCCCCTCGCTGACGCTCGACATCGAGCAGGGCTTTGTCACCGCCATCTGGGTGGAAGGCCGTTGCCCAAACGTGAAGATCCGGGATTTCGATCTCGGCGCCACTGCCACCGATGCCTCGCGTGATTTCTTCGGCGCACCGTACGTGCCGATCAACTGGCACCTGCCGCCTTGGCGGCTGGGCCTCGCCCTTGCGCCCCCACACCTGTTTCCATTCTGAGGAGTTACCCCATGTCACAGCCTGACCTGATCCACTTGCACCTAAGCCAACTCAGCATTTCCAGACTCAACATGCGTCACGGGCGCAAAGCGCCGGATGTCTCCGACATCCTGCCGTCCATCCGAGAGAAGGGCCTCCGCCAGACTCTGCTCGTTCGGCGTGAAGCCGACGGCTACGGCATTGTTGCCGGACGACGCCGGTTCTTTGCACTCCAGCAGATCGCAAAGGAGACCGGTTCCGATCCGCTGGTGCCTTGCGCCGTGATGACGGAAGGCGATGCGGCGTCCGCTATCGAGGCGTCGATCATCGAGAACGTTACGCGGCTGCCTGCAACCGAGGTGGAGCAGTACGCAGCATTCCGGAAGCTTCATGACGAGGGAAGAACCGTTGAGGAAATCGCTGGCTTCTTCGGCGTGACGGAGCTGAACGTGAGGCGTGTGCTGGCGCTAGCCGCGCTCAGCGCGCCGATCCGAAAGCTTTATGCCGATGACGAGATCGACCGCGAAACCGTTCGGGCGCTGACGCTTGCCACACCTGCTCAGCAGGCGGATTGGCTTAAGTTGTGGAACAGCGAGACAGAGCGCGCCCCGATGGGGCGGGCCTGTCGCGCGTGGATCACCGGCGGGAGCGCGATCACGACCGACAAGGCGCTGTTCGACCTTGCCGGGTACACCGGCGCGGTCACGGCAGACCTGTTCGGCGAGACGGCGGTGTTCGCCGATGCAACAGCCTTCTGGGAGGCGCAGGGCGCGGTGATTGCCGAGCGCGTCGAAAGCTACCGGCAGCGCGGCTGGACCGATGTGATCTTGATGGAGCGCGGGGCATACTTCCAGCGCTGGGACTATGTCCAGACGAGCAAGAAGCAGGGCGGAAAGGTGATTGTCGAACAACGCCATGATGGCACGATCACGTTCCATGAAGGCTGGCTGAAAGCCGCCGAGGCCCGGAAGGCCAGGACGGCAGTGAAGGGCTACGAAGCCGCCTCGGAACCAGACACGCGGCCCGAGATGTCCGGCCCGATGGCGGACTATATCGGCCTGCACCGGCATGCTGTCGCGCAGGCGAGCCTGATCCGGAACCCGGCTATTGCGATGCGCCTGATGGCGGCGCATGCGTTGTGCGGTTCGTCGCTCTGGAATGTGCGCCTGCACACCGCTGGCGCGGTGAAGGCGGAAACACTTGCCAGTTCCGGGGGCGGGATTGCCGCCGCTGAACTGGCCGCAGCGCGAGAAAGCGCCGAAGCAATATTCGAAGCGCTCGGCGCACCTGTGCCGCGCCGCAGCGGTGATACCTATCAGCTCTGCGAAACCTTCGCCGCGCTGCTTGCGATGTCCGACGCTGAAGTGATGAAGGTAACGGCGCTAGCGATTGCCGAAACGCTCGAGTCCGGTGGGCCAGCCGTCGAGGCCGTCCTGCATGCCTCCGCCGCCGATCCGGCAGAGTTCTGGAAACCGGATGAAGCGTTCTTCGACCAGCTGCGCGACAAGCGGGTGATCACTGCGTTCCTTGCAGAGGCCATCTCACCGGAAGCTGCACGCAAGGCGGAATGCCTGACCGGCAATGCGCAGAAGGGCATGCTGACAGCGGCGCTCGCCGCAGACGAGGATGGCGCAGGCACCAGCTGGCGCCCGGGCTGGATGCAGGTGCCGCCGACCCGCCATGTCGAGGGCGCAGCCTCACCGCCCGCCGATGCCTGGGACCGGATAGCCGGGCTGTTCGAGGCAGATGCGGAGCAGGAATCCGGCGCAGAACCATGGTCTTGCAAAGCCACCGCTGCCTGAGTTTTTCGTCTCCTCTCAGGCAGAAGGGAGCCGCCCGGTGCTTGCCGCCGGGCGGTTTTTCTGCGCGAGGGTCTCTGTGTGCGGATCAAAGTGCAGCAGGTTCAAGGCGCTAGAAATTCTGTTCGAAATGGCCTTGGTTTCTTCCGCGACAACCGACTGCGCGGCAGGGTCAGGGGCCTCATTCGTTCCCGGAACCTGCCTCTCGCGGACCCCTTGTTTCCGTCTCTTGCCGTTGGACCTGGACGACCTGCGCCGGGCCTGAAACCTGACCGGCGAAGAATTTTCCCCTGCGCC
>NZ_JALHLS010000027.1 GCF_022844445.1 Hyphomonas sp. | reverse complement strand
AAGATGTCGGTCACGCGCGCCCCAGGATCGATCAGATTGACTGCTAGCTCACCGAGACGGGTCGGTCGAGGTCGCGGGCGTTCGGCGGCAGGCGCATATGACCGGAATCGGCGATCTCCCGCCTGGTTTGAACTTGGTATCCCGATGACTGGATTGAAGTCACCTTGCCGTCCGGCTGAATTGCCGATCGGAGCCGAGCTGGCCCCTTCCTGCCGTCACGGCTCGCGCCTTCAGATGTCTGCCGACCATCTGAAAGCTGACGCTGGACGCCGAGCGTCGCGCCTTCGCATGCCTTGACCACCACCACACAACCAGAAAGAAAGGCGAACGGAGTCTCCAAATAAACGGCCCGGATCAGGGGGCTGGGTCAGTACAAATCGCGCGAAGAGGCGCGACAGGACGTGTTCGACTACATCGAGATATTCTACAACCCGAGGCGAAAGTATGTAAGGAACGGGATGCTGTCACCCGTCGAGTTCGAACGGCAGCAGGAAATGAAAACCGAGGGTGTCTAGAAAACGCGGGGCTATTCAATACCAGGTAAGACGAGCTTCTCGGGAAATCCTACGCCAAAGCTTTTGAGATGGATCGCAACGTCACGCATGGTCTTTATGTCTGAACTGTATCGAGTTAGGCGGCTATATCTGAATGATGGCACCACTGCTGCTCGCATATCCCGCGTGACCAGATAGGTGGAAACACTAGAGTCGTAAATTTCATCGTTCTCGCAGGGGTCTTCCAGAGCACAAATGCTCATCGCTTTGAGGGAGCGAACGCTGGTTGGAATACGGGCGCTATAGCGCCAGTCAACAATTAGCACATAATCAGCGCTGCCATCCTGCAAGACAGACAAGTCGTCCGCAGCAAAAGGAATACCTCCTGCAGAGAGTATGCTCGTCGTCGCGGCTCCCACCAGTCGCGTCGGATCCGAGTTGCTTACAAACTGCGAAAAGTAGCTCTCAAACTGCGTGTTGCTGCGATAGCGCTGCATCTCTTCGATGACTTTCTCACGCTCTGCGGTCCAGCGCTGCAGATCGTCGAGTGTACGTGTCGACAGCACGATGGCCACGCGCTTTCCGCGAATGCTACGCACGGGTTCGTCAGTCGATAGTCTGATGCTAGCGCCGGCAACAAGATCTGTCAGCGCTTCGGCCTGTCCTTGAAGATTAATCGGGCCTCCGAATGAGCCCGCCCGGGCTTCTGCGATCAATCGTTGGGATTCCGCTTCGAGAGAACCAGGGGCATAGACTTCCGGCGACTCACTAACTTCTCCGTAGACATCAGCACGCCGCCACGAGCCGGTTTCATCCTTGACGAATTGACCCAAGGAGACGTTTCCGGACCTCAGGGCACAGGTTGTCGGCTTCTGATTTTCCTCACCGTTTCCCTTAAGAGAAAGCCGGCACCAAAGGCCAGCATATCGACCACGGACAAGTGTGCCTTCCTCGACCTTTACAGTGGTAAATGTCGAGGAAGGGAACGAACCTGTGAGCGGGGTTAAAAGGAGCCGGTCCTCGTTGGTGAACTGACCAAAACCGTCCCTCAACTTATCCACACAGCCACCGGTCCATTGCGCCGTGTACGCATGATCGTAGATTGTATCACCATTGTTTTGGACGAGCGCATCCATCGTTCGATCGCACTCCATCAGAAGGCGCGTGTTGACCTCAATGAAACGCTCGGCATAGCTCTTGGGGGCCTCCTTCGGCTGCCGTGGCTGGCCAGTTGGAAGATGAGACTGAGCGAACGAAGCCTGACCGACACTTGAAGCGAATAGAGCTGCGAGTGCAGCGATTATTGATCTAATCTTCATATCGTTACCTTTTTTAGAGGCCTCAGCCGTGCAACCTTCGCCCGGTTGATAGCGACGAACACGCTCAGCATCTCCTGTAAGTCTTGCAACTGGTTAGCCTCGCCTTGTGAAGCGCTCCTACTTGCGCAGAGGTCAAATTTTCGGCCGACGCCCGCAATGGCGTTGGCTAAGAGACTAGTGCGAGCACGGCATAGATCAGTTTTCGCCTGCCAAACCTCCATGAGCGCAACTAGCGCACGCCACAGCCGCCCGGTCGGTCGAGCAGCCCCTTGCATGGATCGCCGCTGCTAGATCCCGAAGATGAACTTGTCGTCTGCTCTGCTGCCAGGGCGTTGCTGATCGCGCCAATCACCCCGAACATTGCTTGAAGGTCTTGCAACTCGTTTGCTTCATTGATCCTTCGTTGTTCGGCGTTTCGCTGCGCGAGTTCTTGCTGGCGAGCATATTCCTGCTCCTGACGTATGCGCTCGCGTTCGGCAGCGGCTTCGCGCTGCGGGCGGTCGCGCTCGTAGGCCACGGCTTGATCGACCGAAGCTTGCATTGCCGGCGTCGTGCCCGTGTTGCGGCGAAGAATGGCAGGTGGGGCGGGTGCGTTAAGGTCGCACGAGGCGGGATCTGTAGACGTCATTTCGCAACCTCGCCGGCCTTGGTCTCGCATGCCGATGAGCGCTGTTTCGTTGGCCGCCAAATGCGGTCCAAGGCACGCGCGATAAGGTTCGAGAATTTCCAACCCACGGACGCCCAGACGATGCGCTCGCTGATATTCGTCCCGCGTACCGCCCAATTGAACTTGAACGGTACTCTTTGCAAATTCGATCTCCCGATAGGAAACTTGCGAAGGGTTGGCCGCCAGCTCGGCTTCGAAGTCTGAAGTAAAGCGCGCGAGTGTTTCATCAGGCGTCATTGAACATCCTGGCTCAGGTGCCGCTGACAGGGGCTCGTCTTCCGCCGCAGTCGGCATCCAAAGTCCCGTCGAAAAGAAAGCCGCCGCACAAAGAACACCCAACCTCACCCGCAGGTACGTCATTTAGTTCTCCCCGAGCACAGCCGCGCCATCACAGCGTCGTTAAGCTACAGTAAGCCGCGCGGACGTTGAATTGCAACCGTGTGTTTAAGTTTTCAAGCTGGGATCGCGATTCTGAAACGCCGCGTGCGCGCTAGAGGTGTTGCAGCTTAGGCAAGAAGCGTTCGGCGAAGGTTTTGGCCATACAGCAATGTCTTCCAAGGTCTACGTCGACGATCATCGGGGCAGAGTCAAAGTGGCGCCCAATGTCGGCTCTCGGCGATCTGCCGCCGGGGAGTGCCACGGTGCTTGCATGACCGGACCGAGCTGATCCTGCCAGTCGATCGCGAAGTTCGCCAGAGCATCCGTGGCCCCTTGCGGACATTCCGTTTGCTGCTGAAATGGCCTTCACTTCGGGTTTGAGGTCACTTCGGCGCGCCGTGCCAAGCCGCAGCGTGTCGTGAGGCAACGCTGCGACTCACGACGAGAGTGGTCAGCGGTCCAGCCGCTGGTAGCCGGCTTCCGACAATGCGGCTTCGAAACCGGGATCGGGCGCGATCTCCGCCGCCGTCACGGTTTCGTCGAACGGCGCCGTTTGCGGCGGGTTCGGCATGTTGCGGGTCGGCAGTCCGTCCTGTTGCAGGCGCCATTCACGCGGCCCGGCGCGCACCACACGTGCCGGAATGATCTCGTCATCCCCTGTCGTGAGACCCGTGTAAGCATAGGGACAGGCGGCCTCGAGTTCGTCGTCGCTGATCCACTTGACCGGATAGCAGCCTGACTTGAACTCATAAACGAGTTTCGGCTCGCCCGACCAATCCATCAAGGATAGGTGAGGATCGACGCCCACGTCTGCATACACATAGTCGCCGGCCGCGATCATCGTCCGGCCGGGGTTTTGGCCAAAAGCGCTGTTCGAGGGGATGAATTGGTGGCCAGGGTTTTGGTCAAGAACATCATGCGAGGGGATGAATTGGCCCGAGGGATCGAACCAGTGATCGATCCACTCGGTCCGGCCTTCTTCATCACTGTAAACATTCGTGACCCTGAAAAAGAGGCGCTCGCCGTTGGGCCCAGGCGTTTTGAGTGCGCCGGTGAAGGCCCAGGGCGAACTGGCATCGTTGAAGCTGGCGACGGGCGTGCCCCCGGTGAAAAGGGTCAGGACGCCGCCCTCGCGTTTGGCCGCCTCCGGGAAATCCTTGAGCCACTTCGCCTCCCACTCTCGCGCGGAGGCGATTTCTTCGCTTTGGCCATCGGTGGGCGAAGGCGGCGCGGCCGCTGTCGCCGGGGGCGCGTCAGGCGCGTGCACGACAGATGTTGGTGCGGAAGCGTCTGAAGGCGCCTCGGCGCCCGGGCTGCACCCTGCCGCCGCAACCAGAACAAGAGCCGCCGTAGCGCACGTGAGGGCGTGTTTGAAGTTCATGTCGGCTCCCGCGAGGCGATCTGGATTTGCGTGCAACAACCGGGAGGGTCATCGCTGAGGGTTGAAGCGGTCCTTGAAGACACTGACAAACTGCGTCTTCGCGGATACCTGTCGATAGGCAACGCTCTGCACGTCTCGGCAATGCGGCGCAAGATCAGTAAGATCAGCAAGATCAGGAAGGCGGGCTGGAGCGTGCATTCGCACGCCGCCATCTGGTTTTCGCGTACTCCAAAGTTTCGCAACATTGGCCGTTGTCGGCGATCTCCCGCCTAGCGGTGATGATATGACTGTGCGACAGGATTGCGGCGACCCCGCCAGACGCCGAACGGGATTATCAGAGCCGACCTGACCCATTCCCGTCATTGTCAAACTTTGAATTCGGGTTGCTGGCGGACGCAATACCGGGCACACATTCATCAGCGTTCAATCACTTTCGTGAGGCGAGGATAGAGCTCGTCTGGCCATGAAACTGGCCGGCAAAAGGGAGTGAACGGCCCGAGCGGCGGGGGCCCTACTTCAATTTTTTCGCCGCAACACGCGCTGGCTGAAGGCGAGGGATGGCTTTCCGGATCCGAAGAACTTCAATTGTATGGATTGCCATCGCAGGCGCGCTGTTCGTCGTGTCCGGTGTGCTGACGGGCATGGTGACGCGGGTTGCGCCAGATCCAATCGCAACCGAATCCTATTTGCCCGAGAAAAGCCTCTTCCAGATGGCTGCGGTCTTCACGACCGAGCCGTTGGACGCTGGCGATCCGTTCGAGTATTCGGTGGCCTACAGCGACGCTGTGAAGAAAGGTTGGGCGCGCCTTTCGTTTTTCGTCCGCCCGTCTGACGGGCCGGTCATCCTGATCAGCAGCCCCCGCGCGCCGCCAGAATGCTACCTGATTGAAGACTTTCGCTCAGCCGATCCTCCTCGCAGCGAATCGATCGGCGCGATCATTTCCGAGGACGAAGAAACCAACCAGAATGTCTACACCCTGCTGCCGGTGTGGCGAGAGCCGGTTTACGAGATGCAGATCGTGCGCTGCTATGTTCCGTCCCTGGTTCATTCTGAAAGCTTCACGGGGCGGGTCGCGGACTTCTACTTCGACGAGCGGGCGCCGCCAGGCATGGACTTCGCAACACCCGTCCCCAGTCTGCTCTATCGCTTCACCGGTATCGTGAACGACCGCGACCTGCGGTTCGCGGGCGGCATGGAGCTTTCCGAAGGCCGGGATGCGCCGGACACCAGCCGGGTACTCGAAGTCGGTTCCTTCATGTCTGTCCATTGGGAAGTGGCGGGCCGGCAAAGCCTTCGCGACACGCTGCTGATCATCATCGGCACGTTGATAGGGATCGCGGTGACCGCACTCATCGAAGGCGTGCGGCCCTATCTGGAAGGGCTCGATCAGCCGGAATCTTACACGGCAAATGCGACCGCTGCACCCTCAACGCCCCCCGCGCCGCCCCCGGCGACCTGATATTGCGTGCAAGCCATGCAGTGTACTAGCCGCGATAATCCCGATGCGCGAAGGACGACGCAGTGTTCGGTGCCATCGGTCCGTCTAAAGCCTAAGCGGATGACATCCACCCCAACACCTCCAGTCAGCCTTTCGATGCTTCGCAGATGTGCGCCGGGATACTGGACGAAAAGAAGCGGCCGCGATTTCTGAATGTTCCATTGCCCCCATATCGGCGATCTCCCGCCTGGCGCCGGAGAGGCCGCCGAATGACAGGACTGAGGCGACCTTGCCGGATGCCGAAACCGACTGTCAGAGCCGACCTCGCCCTTTACGGACGGTCATGATTTCACGCTATGGCTCTTCTTGTGTACATCAGCACTGCAAGCTGGATGATCTCGGGTGATGTTTTGAAGTATCGGAAGGGGTTCTTGCGCAAGTTAAAGTGCCAACCGCTCTGCCCAGTCGCGACAAGACCCGATTCCGCTAAGTTCGCCTACTGGACAAATCGCGATCGCTTACGCAACCTGTTCAGACAATCGGAGGCAATCATGCGGCACTTCCTAAAACTTCTCATCCTCGTCGCCTGCGCCTCTGCAGCGAGTGCGCAGGGCGCGCCCGGCGGCACCTACGGCGACCTTCTCACCGTGCACGAGGAATTGCAGGAATACATGGTGCCCGCCTTCACGCCGAGCGTGGTGCTCGATTCAGGGGCGCGGGTCGGCGAGATCTACGCCGACAAGCTGATGGAGGAAAAACGCGCAGGACTGGCGCAATTTGAGGAACGCCTCACGGGTATGGCAGTCCAGACGTGGCCGCGCGAAGAGCAGGCCGACTTCCTGGCGGTCAAGTCGCTCCTCAATGGCTACCGCTTTAATCTGGAGGTGCTGCGTCCGTGGAAGCGCGACCCGGGCTTCTACCTCGACCCCCTCATGCGCGTCGCCTTCACTGACTTTGGGGCAGGCGAAGAGACGCTCCTTCGCCTCGAGACGCAGCTGGCTGCGGTAGCGCCGATGCTGTCGTCGGCGCGCTCCAATCTCACCGAGGTGGCGGGAGACTATGCCGACCTGGCGCTGTTCAACCTCGGGCACAGCGACGGGGTCAATCACTACCACCCTTACCGGGACGTGCCGCCGGCGGGAATTATTGGCTGGTATGACGACCTGCTCGCGCGCAGCCGCGCCGAGCGGCCTGAGCTTGTCCCGCAGGTTGTTGCTGCGCGTACCGCCATCATCGAATTTCGCGACTGGCTGCGGGCTGAGCGGCCTCGCATGACTGCGCCCGCAGGCGTCGGGCCGGAGCGCTATGACTGGTACATCCGGCACGTGCGGATGATCCCTCTCACCTCTTCCGAAATGCTCACGCTGGCCGAGCGTGAGCACGAGCGGATGAGCGCGGCATTGGCCATTCTGCGCCACCGCAATCGCGACCTGCCCCAACTGGAATTGTCGGCAACCGCCGAAGAGCAGCGCGCAAAGGTCAGACAGACCGACGAGATTGTGCGCGACTTCCTCGCGGACGAAGAGATTGTCACGGTTCCGGACTTTGTCGGCGAGCTCGGAAGCAACACGCCCTGGATCGAGCGGCCGACGGGCCCGAATTTCTGGGAGCAGATCCAGTTCAGGGATCCGATCCCAGACCACCTGCATGCGGTCATTCCCGGCCACCGCTTCGATGCGGTCCTGGCCGCGCGCGACACGCGGCCGATCAGACGGCGATACAGTGACGGTGCCCGTGCGGAGGGATGGGCAACCTACCTCGAGGAGGCGCTGATGCTGGCCGGAGCGACGCGCCACTCGCCGCGCGCGGACGAGTTCATTGAGCTGTTCGGCATCTTCCGCGCCGCGCGCGTGCCTGCCGATGTTTTCATGCAGCACAATCGCTGGGACGTCCGCGAGGCGGTATCGTACATGCGCCTCAAGACGCCTTGGCTGGACGAGGACGTGGCGCGCGTCGATGCGGAAATCTACCTGCGCCGCCCGCCAGGCTACGGGATCGCCTACACGATCGGCAAGCTGCAGATGGATGCGCTCCTTGCCGACCGATCACAGCAGCTTGGAGAAAGCTTCTCCCTGAGGGAATTCCACGACAACTTTCTTGCCGCCGGGCGGCTCCCGATCTCCCTCATCCGTTACGAGATGACGGGACTGGATGACGAGGTCAGGCTGTTCTGGACGACCCCGCCCATTCCGCCGCAATAGGCGAACGCGGCAATGGCGGCGCAAGACGCGTGGGCGCGACTTGCGGCGGGCCTCGATCAAGGCAGTGTTTGGGCCAAGACCGCCTGCGCTGGCGGGTCGAGCGGCGTTTGCGACGACGGGTACACCAGGAGAGCGCCGTAAAAGCCGTCGCGTCAGGACCCAAGATCAACAGCGCCGCGTCAATGCCGAGGACATGGAAGCCGGAGTCAGCGAGGTCGGGGGGGGCGGCAAGGGCCACCTTCGCTTTGAAAGCCGGACTATGGTTCCGGCGGCGTCGTCTGGGTATGGTCGTCTCCTGTGCTCGGCAAAATAGCCGATCTGCAGGCAGATATCTCACCTAGCCATGCTGTTCAGATTTCCCGAGCGACCTCTTTCCTCCTGACGGGACGCCGGTTGGCCCGCACTTCAATCTTTAAATTGCACATGAACCGGCATTTGGGGACATGGGGACGATGACCGCTTTCGGCGATCTCCCGCCTAGTTCCCCTGAGGTGGCTGAACGAAGGGGCTGGGGTGACCGTGCTGGGCGCCGAAACCGATTGCGGAAGCGAGCCTGGCCCCTGAGCGGATGCGTCGAGGATTTGCCCAGCTGTCCGGGGCCTTGACGAAATTACTGTAAAACGATAATGGATTATCGTATTACTTGATTATCCGGTCTCATTGGGTTGCCTCGCTTGGGGCGGTGCTCTGCCGTGTGATCGAAGCCGCGGCGCGGATCAAAGCTGAAACAAGGGGCTCGTATGGTAAGCAGTGTGGAAAACCGTGCCGAGAAAGCGCGCGCGCAGGTTGGGCTCGTGCACGTCATGAGTTCATTTCTGATCCCGCTCCTCATTGCGGCGATCGGGCTCCCGTTAATCGGTGAACTTTACCTGGTGACATTTGAGCCAGCCCCTTGGGCAGCGGAGCTTGGTGCCCCGCTGGCGATTGCAATCAAGCTGCTGAGCTATGCACCAGCAATCGCGGCGGTGGGCGCAGTCATCATGCTCCGGTCCGTGTTCGTTGAGTATTGCGCGGGGCGCTTTTTCTCTGAAAAGGCCAGCGCTGCCTTTCACGGGGCAGGGCTGTCCGCTCTTGCGGCGTTCTTGTTGAAAATGCTTGTCGCGCCGCTCGCGATCTCGCTGCTTGGCGGCACCGCATTCGCTTGGCGCTTTGACCCGCTCGACATCGCTCTGATGATCTTCGCCGCTTCGGTGATGATGATCGGCAGTGTGCTGGAAGCAACAGCCGCCTCCCTCAAAGCCGAGAACGATCAGATCGTGTGATTCGTATCGTTGTCACTCTCGACGTGATGCTCGCGCGCCGCAAGATCAGGGCTAAGGATCTCGCCGAACGCGCGGGCATCACCGAAGCGAACCTCTCGCTCTTGCGGACCGGCAAGGTGAAAGGCGTGCGCTTCGAAACACTGGCGAAGATCTGCGAGGCGCTAGAGTGCAAACCGGGCGATTTGCTGGATGTAGAATCGGGCGTTGCTGAGGTCGCTGACGTCGCTGATCCATGATGGCTCATCATGCAGGACATACGAATCGAGACTCGAAACCCTGAGGCTACCAGCACTTCGATTGAAGCTCATATTGAATGCCCGCTGTCGGCGAACTCCTGTCTGGCGGCGGTGAGACAGCCGAATGGGTGGCCTGATGCGGCTCTGCCGGACGCCGAAATCGATTGTCGGAGCCAATCCGGCCCAAACCGGTCGTTAGCGGTTTCAGTCCGCCTCGCGCGGCGCTTAGGGTAGTCGAAATGCTCAAACTTCAATTGTGAGCCTGCGCTTCCGCGCCTCATGAAACAACACGACCAGACAGACGACGATCACGCCGATTGTGAGTGCTGAATTCTCCGGTCCGAACGCGCCCCCGGTAAGCCAGTCGGGGCCGTTGTAGCGACTCTCGAATGGCGCCAGTCCGCGCCAGTCCTCTAAGCCCGACAATGGCAACCCGGTCAGTATGATTGCAAAATTCCACGCCGCGTGATTCACGCCCACGATCCACAAGTTGCGGGTGTGCACGAAGACCAACGCCCAAAATGCGCCAATCAGCATCCCGGAAATCACTGTCGTAAGCGAGGCGACAAGGCCTGCGCCTTCGACATTTTCCAGATGTGGCAAAGCAAAGAGGAGCGATTGTATCCATAGCGCGGGCAGCGTGCCCCAGATGTTTTCAAGCATTCGGAACAATACGCCGCGAAACATTACTTCCTCCAACATGGCCGCGATCAGGATCACGCTGCCAACGCCGAGCAATCCGCTTTGCAAACCCCGAACCGCTGTCACCTCATAAATTCCGGCGGCAAACAGCGAAAGCGTCGTAACTGAAATCAGCGCCGCGCCGGAGAGCGCTCCCAGCACAATACCGCGCGGCGCGAACCGCAGCTCAACGATCGCGCGTTTCTCGATCAGCCGGACGACGGCCCAGTAGGCCAGAATGACGACGAGCAGAATGCCGACGCGCCGCACCGCACTGGTGTCTGCCTCGCTCAGATGAAAGGCGGACTGTATCTGCGGCAGCAGCAGCAACCGGAACAAATGCATCGCGCCAATGATCGTCGCCAAGACGAGCAACATCTTTCCGATGCCTACAGCCGCGACACGCCATTTCAACACGATGATTGCCCGAGTTTCCGCGAGAGATGCATTCTCTCGTCACCTGCGGCGCAATGGTGGGCCCAATAAAATTGCATGAAAACCTAAGATATGGCATGAAGGTCATGCATAATTGTTTGGCGTTTCAGGATAAGTCAAAGATCAATGGAATGGAGCGACATCCGGATCTTTCTTGCCATCGCCCGCGAGGGCACGCTCGGCGCTGCCGCTCGCAAGGTTGGTCAGACCCAGCCGACCATCGGGCGGCGTCTGCGCACACTCGAAGCGGCGCTGGGCAACAAACTATTCCAGCGAACAACGGGTGGCTTCACCCTGACGGATGAAGGCGCCGCGCTGCTGCCGCGCGCTGAGCGCATGGAAGAAGAAGCGCTCGCCATCCAACGTCAAATTTCGGGGCAAGCCGATCATCTTGAGGGTGTGCTGCGCATCACTTCGATAGACTGGTTTGGCGGGTATGTGCTCAGCCCGGTGCTCACCGAATTCACGAGGCTGCATCCGAGTGTCATCATCGAGCTAAGGACAGATCAACGCTTTCTCAGTCTGTCGCGACGGGAGGCGGATCTGGCGTTTCGCATCGGGCCGTTCGATGAACCCGATGTCGTTTCACGCAAACTCCTGCAGCTGCGCTATGGTGCCTATATCCGCAAAGGATCGAAGCATCCCAAGGCTGGCGACGGCGCCGGCGCCACGTTGATGGCGCTCGACGCTACCTTTGCCGGAACTCCCGACGACACATGGCTGCAAAAGATGTTGCCGAACGCGCGCACGACGTTCCGAAGCAACAGCCGTAGCGTCCAAGCAAAAATGTGTGCCGAGGGCGCGGGCGTCGCCATTCTGCCTTGCGATATTGGTGATACGCTGGCCGGCGTTGAACGTCTTCGCCTTGGGGACGAACCGCCGAAGCGCGACGTGTGGATCGGCTACCATCGCGACCTCGGCCGCTTGGCGCGACTTCGCGCGTTGCTTGATTTGACGCTAGCCAGACTGGCGGGTTGACCCGCGGTTGCAGCTCCCGTGCAGGCGATCGGGGTGAATGTGCCCAACGTCCTAAATCGGCGAGATTGTGCCGGAGCGGATGTACCTCAATCGGCATGCGCAATTGAACCTTTTGGCGCTCCCGCGCGACTATCCCTCTGAAAGGTAAGGCGCGGGATGGCACTTAGCGAAACAGACCGGGTTTATGACGAGCTGCTCGTCACGCTGGTGCGTGCAGGCGATGCGCGTGCGGCCGAGCGGTTGGCTGCCCGCTGGCAGCCGCGCCTGCTGCGCGCCGCAAGGCGGATGCTGGGCGACAGCGAGGAAGCGCGCGAGGCGGTGCAGGAGGCTTGGGGCGGCATCTGCCGGGGCTGGCTGCGCCTCTCTGACCCCGCCATGTTTCCGGCCTGGGCTTACGGTATTCTAAGTCGCAAATGCGCTGACCGGATCCGGCGGCTCAGTGCCCGGCGCGCCCGCTTCATCTCTGATCCAGTGGTGCCAGACCCCGCTGCGCCGGAGCAGGCGCCACTGCGCCATGAAATCCTTGTGGCGCTCCGCCAGCTGAGCCCCGAGCACCGGATCGCCGCCATCCTCTATTTCAGCGAGGGCCTGACCCTTGCCGAGACCGCCGCGGCCACGGGCGTTGCCGTCGGCACGGCCAAGTCGCGCATCTTTCATGCGCGCCAACATCTGAAGGACCTTCTGGAAGGAGACCTGCCATGACCAATTTTGAAAACCGGCTGAAAGAAAGTTTGTCGGCAGAGGACGAAGCTTTCCTCCGAAATCTCGAGGAGGGTGAAAGCCTCATGGGCCAGCTCGGCTCGACCTTCGCCGGACCGATGATGGTGTGGACCGGCTTTGCCTTTGTGCTGAGCTTTGCGTTTTTCGGCATCGCCGTCTGGGCAGGCTTCAAGATGTACGAAGCGACCGAGCCGCGCCTGATGGTGTTCTGGCTGGGCGTATTCCTGTTCGCGATGATCGCGGTGGGTCTGATCAAGATCTGGTTCTGGATGCGCATGAACCACCTCGCCCTGCTGAGGGAACTGAAGCGTATCGAACTGCGCCTCGTGCGCTGATCTTTCCGGGGGGCGAAGGAGGCGGGTGTCCCGGACCCGTTGCCCCCGTCCTGAAGTCTCCCCACCTCAATAGGGTTTAGCCCCGAGAGGTTGGAGGACACGACCCATGGCCAAGGCGCTTGTTACCGTTCCCGTTCAACCTGCCGTGAAGGAGCCCCCGCAATGGGAACTCGCGGCGCAGTGGGCACAAGGGTGGCGGGTGGTGAAATGGTCCGTTTCGGCGCTGATCGTGGCGGCGTTCCTGATCGTCATCGGGCAGGGATTCCTGTTCTACCGCGTGTTCGACGAGGTGCACCCGCTGCTCGGCTATACCTATGTCGGCGTGCTGGCGGCGTTGCTGGCCGTGCTGGTGGTGCGCCCGCTCGCGGCATTCCTGTCGATGCCGGTGGCGGCGAAACCGCCCTCCATACTGATCGACGCGAAGGCGCCCCAGCCGGACGCGCTGGCGGCGCGGCTGCGCTACGACATCCGCTATCTCCAGATGCTGCAGGCCAACCCGCTGACCGCGGCAGAACGCCCGGCGATTGCAATGAGCATAACAGAGGCGCGGGCGCTGCTGACGCGGGCGGCGAAGGCGACGCCCGACGACGCGCTGAAGCTTTCGGCAGCGTTGGAAGAGTTCGAGCGCACGCAGATCGAGGCGCTGCTGGCCCCGCTTGATCGGAAGGCTGAGGCGATCATCCATGCCGAAGCCGTGGGCGTGGGCGTCGCGACGGCGATCTCCATGAATGGCACGCTGGATGCCTTCATCGTGCTATGGCGCAATGCGAACCTGGTGGCGCGAGTCTCGCGCATCTATTTTGGCCGGCCGCACCTGATCGGCAGCTTGCGCATCCTTCGCGATGTGGCCGCCATCGTGGTAGCGGCGCGGGCGCTGGAGGATGTGAGCGAGATGACCGGCGAGGTGATTGGCGGGTTGCTCGGCCGCATGGGCGGGCTGATTGCCGGGCCGGTGATGGATGGCGGCATCAATGCGATGATGACGCTGAAGCTCGGCTATCTGGCCAAGCGCCGCTGCCGCAGCTTCAAGGGCTGGTCGGCCGGGCAGGCGGGCGCGATTTCGGCGGAGGCATTGAGGGACGTGAAGCAGGAATCGGGCTCGGTGATCCGCGATTTCCTGAAGCGCGTGGGCGGCCTGACGACACATGCCTCGCGCGCGACGGAAAAGGCGCTGGCAGGATCGCGCAGCGCCTGGGGTGTGGTGCAGAGCTGGTTTGGCGGCGGCAAACCGGCGGGCACGTGACGCGCAAGAATCGGGTCGCCCGGTCGCTTGCGGTATAGGATGAAGAGGCCGCCACGAAGGAGCGCGCCATGTTCACACAGGTAGAGAAACTGAAACGGTTCAACCAGCTGCACGCGGGTGAGACGCCGCTGGTGTTGGTCAACATCTGGGATCCGGGCTCGGCGCGCACGGTGGCGGCAGCAGGCGCACCGGCGCTGGCGACCGGGAGCGCCTCGGTCGGCGGGGCACTGGGCTTCGGGGACAAAGAAGCGGTGCCGCTGGATGTGGTGCTGGCGCATGCCGCGCGGATTGCAGCGTCGGTCGAGCTACCGGTGTCGGTTGACTTCGAGGCAGGTTATGCGGCGACGCCGGACGGCCTGGCGGAGAGCGTGCGGCGGCTGGTGGCCACGGGCGCGGTGGGTATGAACCTTGAGGACGGCTACCCGGCGGGCGACGGCGAGGGGCTCAGGCCGCTGGAGGACGCCGCGGCGCGCATCCGGGCGGCGCGGGCCGCGGCGGACAGCGTGCTGCCGGGTTTCTGGATCAATGCACGCACCGATATCTGCCTGCAGGGCAAGCCGGAGACGCACGGCGCGCAGATCGCGGACGTGATTGCGCGCGGCAAGGCCTATGCCGAGGCGGGGGCGAGCAGTTTCTTCGTGCCGGGGCTGAGGGATACCGGGCTGATTCGCGAGGTGTGCGCGGCGAGTTCTTTGCCGGTGAACATCATGGCGGGGCCGGAGGCGGAAGGCTTCGGGGCGCTGGCGGCGGCGGGCGTGCGGCGCATCAGCTACGGACCGTTTCCGTGGCGCGCGGCGATGGCAACGCTCGCTTCCTATGCAGCGGTGGCGGGCAAATCCGGCTGAGCGGGCACGGCCCTTGCGGGGCCTGAGAATCCGGGGTAGCTGCCAGTCATGAATTCTCTTCCGGGAGAGAGCGGCATTCGGTAGCCGCCGCCGAAGGCGCAACCGCCCCGGAATCGCTCAGGCAAAAGGGCCGGAAGAGAATCAACACGCTGGAAAGAGGCTGAAATTATGCCTCGCCGAAGGAGCAAGCCGGTCGATGACCGGCGGAATCTCTCAGGCGCCAAGGACAGCGGGGGCGACGAACGTGCGGCTTTGGCCGTAGCTCGTCTGCTTTTGGGATGGCGCCATGGTTGAAACAAGAACTGAAACCCTGCGGCGCACCGCGCTTTACCCGCTGCACGTGGAGTATGGCGCAAAGCTCGTGCCGTTTGCAGGCTACGAGATGCCTGTGCAGTTCCCGGACGGCGTGAAGGAGGAACACCTCTGGACGCGCAGCGAAGCCGGGCTTTTCGATGTCTCGCATATGGGGCCGAGTTTCCTGACGCTGGCCGCCGGCACGCGCGCCGATCCGGCAGCGCATGCAGAGATCGCGGCGATGGTCGAGACTCTGGTGCCGTCGGACATCAGAGGGCTGAAGCCCGGGCAGGCGCGGCTGACCGTGCTGCTTGACGGCGAGGGCGGCATCCTCGACGACCTGATCATCACCCGTCCGTATGAGGAGGATCGCCAGGGCGAGCTCTATATCGTCGTCAATGGGGCGATGAAGGATCAGGACTGGGGCATTTTCGAGAGCGCACTGGCTGGCAGGGCCGTGCTGACGCGCGCCGATGATGGTGTGCTGTTCGCGCTGCAGGGACCGAAGGCGGAGAAGGTGCTGTCGGCTTATTTCCCGGCCTGCGCGGACCTGAAGTTCATGGAGAGCCGCCGCATCGTGATGCATGGCGAGACCTTTGTGGTCTCGCGCTGCGGGTATACGGGCGAGGACGGTTATGAAGTGTGGAGCGGCGCGGCGGCAGGCGCCGAGCTTGTGCGGCTGTTGCTGGATGATCCCTGCGTGCGGCCGATCGGGCTTGGTGCGCGCGATTCGCTGCGGCTTGAGGCGGGGCTGTGTCTCTACGGGCATGACCTCTCGCCGGAGATTTCGCCGGTCGAGGCAGATCTTGCCTGGGTGATCCAGAAACGCCGCCGCGAGGCGGGTGACTTCCCGGGCGCGGCGCGCATCCTCCGAGAGCTGAAGGACGGTCCGGCACGCAGGCGTGTCGGCATCCGGCCGCTGGAGCGCGCCCCGGCGCGCGAGGGCACAGAGATTTTCGTGGGCGGCGCGGCCGTGGGCGTTGTCACGTCCGGCGGCTTCGGGCCCAGCATCGATGCGCCGGTGACCATGGGTTATGTGGACGCGGCCCATGCGGCGCCCGGCACAAAGATCGACCTGATGGTGCGCGGCAAGGCCCGCCCCGCCGAGATCGCAAGCCTTCCTTTCATTCCCACCCGTTACAAACGCTAGTCCGTTCAAGGAGAAACCTGATGACCATCTATTATACCAAGGACCATGAATGGATCCGCGTTGAGGGCGACACCGGCACGGTCGGCATCACGTCCTACGCTGCCGGCCAACTCGGCGATGTCGTCTATGTCGAACTGCCGGAGACGGGCGCGAAGTTTGCGCGCGGGGATGACTTTGCGGTCGTCGAAAGCGTCAAGGCGGCGTCGGATGTTTATGCGCCGGTGTCGGGTTCCGTGCTCGAAGTGAATTCGGCGCTGTCCGAGGCGCCCGAGAAGGTGAATGACGCCGCCGAGGGCGACGCCTGGTTCGTGCGCGTAAAGCTCACCGATTCCGGAGAGCTGTCCGGGCTGATGGATGAGGCCGCCTATTCGGCCTATTGCGAAGGGCTCTGAACCCACATGCGTTATCTCCCCCTTACACCCGAAGACCGGGCGAGCATGCTCGCCACCATTGGCGCAAAGTCTGCAGAAGATTTCTATACGGATGTTCCGAAGTCCGCCCGGTTGAAGGCCAAGATCGCCGGTCTGCCGGACCATCAGGGAGAGCTCGCCGTCGAGCGCCACATGATGAAACTGGCAGCGAAGAATCGCTCGGCCTCGTCGGGCCCGTTTTTCGTTGGCGCAGGCGCCTACAAGCACCATGTCCCGGCCTCGGTTGACATGATCATTCAGCGCTCGGAATTCCTGACGACCTACACGCCCTACCAGCCGGAGATCGCGCAGGGCACGCTGCAGACGCTGTTCGAGTTCCAGACCCAGGTGTCGGCGCTGACCGCGATGGATGTCGCCAATGCCTCGATGTATGACGGCTCCACCGCCTGCGCCGAAGCCGCCGTGATGGCGGCCCGCGTGACAAAGCGCAGGAAGGTGATCCTTTCGGGCGGCCTGCATCCGCACTATGCCGCGGCAACCCGCCTCCTCTGCGAGGCGCAGGGCCTGACGGTCATGCAGCTGCCGGTGGCGATTGATGGCGAAGGTGAACTGGGAAAATCCGTGGACGGCGAAACCGCCTGCGTCATCGGCCAGAGCCCGAACGTTTTCGGTACGGTGACCGACCTGACAAGCGTCGCAAAATCCGCGCACGAGAAAGGTGCGCTTCTGGTCTCTGTGTTCACCGAAGCGGTGAGCCTTGGTCTTGTCATGCCGCCGGGTGAAATGGGCGCGGACATCGCGGCCGGCGAGGGCCAGTCCATCGGCAATGGCCTCAACTTCGGCGGACCGTATGTCGGCCTCTTTGCCTGCCGCGAGAAGCTGGTCCGCCAGATGCCGGGTCGCCTCTGCGGCGAGACGGTAGACGCGGACGGCCATCGCGGCTTCGTGCTGACCTTGTCGACGCGCGAGCAGCATATCCGCCGCGACAAAGCGACATCGAATATCTGTACGAACTCGGGACTTTGCGCGCTGGCCTTCACGGCGCACATGACACTTCTGGGCGGCAAGGGATTGAAACAGCTCGCCGAACTGAACCACGAGGCAGCCTGCGAACTTGCCGACACGCTCGGCGCGATGAAGGGCGTCGAGGTGCTGACGCCGCGTTTCTTCAACGAGTTTGCAATCCGCACACCGGTCGATGCCGAGGCGGTTCTGGCGATGCTCGACGAAGCCGGTGTTGTTGGCGGCGTGCGCGCCTCGCGCCTGTACCCGCGCGATCACTTGGGTGACGTCATCCTCGTCGCGGCTACGGAATGTACGACACCGGACGATATTGCGGCATATGCAGCGGCGCTGAAGGAGATCATCTGATGAGCATGAACACCCAAGGCCGCCCCACTGCGCCGGCTGCTGTTTCTACCCCCGTCATCGATACGGTTTCCGGATCGCGAGGGCTTCTCCAGCGTGAAGACCTGCTGTTCGAAATCGGCACGCCCGAGACGACCGGCGTCGACCTGCCGACGCCGAGGGGCCTGAAGGACCGCCTTGGCGGCGTCAAACGTAAGGCAGATACCGGCCTCGCTGGGCTGTCCGAGCCGCAGGCCGTGCGCCACTACATGCGCCTTTCGCAGAAAAACTACGCTATTGACCTCGGCCTCTTCCCGCTGGGCAGCTGCACGATGAAGCACAATCCGCGCTTAAACGAGAAGATGGCGCGCCTGCCAGGCTTTGCGGACATCCATCCGCTGCAGCCGCAGGCGACCGTCCAGGGCGCGCTGGAGCTGATCGACGAGCTTGCCACATGGCTGAAGACGCTGACGGGTATGCCGTCGGTGGCGATGAGCCCGAAGGCGGGCGCGCATGGCGAACTGTGCGGGATGCTGGCGATCCGCCAGGCTCTGATCGCCCGCGGCGAAGGCGAGAGCCGCAAGCGCGTTCTCGTGCCGGAATCCGCCCACGGAACAAATCCGGCAACGGCCGTGCAGTGCGGCTTCATTGTCGACGAGATCAAGGCCGACAAGCGCGGGCGTGTCGACATGGCGGACCTGAAGTCCAAGCTGGCTCGTACGGATGACATCGCCGGCATCATGCTGACGAATCCCAATACTTGCGGCCTGTTCGAAACTGACATCAAGGACATTGCCGACCTGATCCATGCGGCAGGTGGCTATTTCTACTGCGACGGCGCCAATTTCAACGCCATCGTCGGCCGCGTCCGCCCGGGCGACCTTGGCGTCGATGCGATGCACATCAACCTGCACAAGACCTTCTCAACGCCGCATGGCGGCGGTGGCCCGGGCTCGGGCCCGACGGTGTTCTCGGAGGCGCTGGCGCCCTTCGCGCCGGTGCCGTTTGTGATCAAAGACGAGGACAGCTTTTTCCGCCTCGTCGAGCAGACCGAAGGCGCCGCGAAGGATTCGTTCGGCCGGATGGTTGCCTTCCATGGCCAGATGGGCATGTTCGTCCGTGCGCTGACTTATATGCTGAGCCACGGCGCGGACGGGCTGAAGCAGGTGGCCGAGGACGCCGTGCTGAATGCCAACTATATTCAGGCGCGCCTCAAACATGTGATGACACCTGCCTTCGAAGGCTTCTGTATGCACGAGGCGCTGTTCTCGGATGCGTTCACGGCAGATGGCATCGAGACGATCGACATTGCCAAGGCGCTGATCGACGAGGGGTATCATCCGATGACGATGTATTTCCCGCTGGTGGTGCATGGCGCCATGCTCATTGAGCCGACGGAGACCGAGTCCAAGGCCGAGCTTGACCGGTTCTGTGACGCGCTGGAGTCGATTGCTCGCCGCGCGGCGCAGGGCGACGAGACGCTGAAGGGGGCGCCTTACCTCGCGCCGGCCAAGCGGCTCGACGAGACGCGCGCCGCGCGCAAGCCGGTGCTGAAATGGACCGCGCCGTTGCCGGAACAGATCGCTGCAGAGTAACCGCGTTCAAAGGCTCCGGCGGAACAGTTTCCGCCGGAGCGCATTGAACACAAATACAGACGGCCTCTCGATCGTGACGTAGCCGAGCCAGCCCGCCAGAAGCGCCGCCACCAGGCCGCCGATCAGGAAGACGAGGTTATCGCCGATTCCGGTTGTGCCGAGACGCAGGTAGGTGGCCAGGCTGCCCTCCTCTTCAATTCGCAGCATCAGCCGCTGGATGATGCCGAGGGCGAAGAGATGAAACAGGTAAATGGAATAGGACCAGTCGCCGGCCCGTGTGGTTGCGCCGAGAAGCCCCCGCCATAGGGGCGCTGCCTGGAGGAGCCATCCGGGGCGCGCCTGACCAAGCAGCCAGCCGATCCAGAGCGTGACCAGGATGCCGATCCCGCCCACCAGGGTCGAAAGGATCACAGCGCCCTGACGCAAATCCAGTGGCGAGGCGGGCACAAGTTCAAACAGCTGAAACACGAATATCGAGAGAACGGCCCCGACCAGAGCCGGGACCAGCCATGCCAGGCGGCCCTGAACATCGAGGGCGGCTACGGCGTAAATCAGGAGCGCGCAGGGCAGGCCGATCTCCAGAACCCGGCCCCACTGCAACGTGTAGGGCGTTGGTTCTCCCTGCAGTCCGAGCGCGGCAACGAGCCAGAGCGTCGCAACCATCAGGACGATGCCCGGGCGCCAGAACAACCCGCTGGTCACGACCAGCCCGACGGTCGCGCCAAAGATAAACTCCATCGTCATGGGATGCACCGCGAGCGTGAGCAGATCCTTCGCGATCGGCGTGGGCAGTCCCGCCAGCGAGGCGCCGACAATAGCGATACCCCAGATCAGCAGCGCGTAGGGCAAAGCGCCGCGCGGCAGGAACAGCAGGAGCGCAAAGACAAGGTAGAAGTAGACTTCATGGATCAGGGTCCAGCCGATCAACAGTACCGGATACTCCGCCTGAGGAACAAGAAGGTAGGACTTCCACAGGTACTGGTATTCCGGCGTGTCCGGGGTGATTGCCGCGCCGCTGGAATTGAACAGTGCGACGCCCCCGCTGAGGACCATGTAAATCAGGCCCAGCGTGGCCGCCGCCCACCAGACCGGGTAGATGCGCGTGACCCGCGCGAAGAGGAAGTCGGCGCTCGTTGTCCGGCCCGGCAGCACGTCCCGCGTGACCCAAACCATCACGAAGCCGGAGACGACGAAAAACAAGTCGACCCCTGCAAACCCGCTGGCGAACAGTCCGCCGATCAAGGCAGGTTCAGAGCTTCCGCCACGCGCGATGCCGGCAATCTCCAGCGCCCGCGCGTGGTAAATGACCACCAGCAGTGCCGCGATGCCGCGCAGGGCCTGGATGGACTGGAGCTTCATTCC
>NZ_JALHLS010000026.1 GCF_022844445.1 Hyphomonas sp. | reverse complement strand
TGGGATCGAACGGAGTTCACGTCGAAAAGCAAAATGCACATCTCGGTGTATGAGAAGCCGGTAGGCTGATTTGTTGCGTCGCCGCTTTTCTTAGCCTTGACTGGCATTCATTTCATTTTTCCGCTTTGGGCAATCTCCTGCCCGAGCAATGGCCTGGCATACCTATGACAAATTTGAAGTGACCTGCCGTTTGTCGAAAACGATGATCGGAACCGACTTGGCCCCTTCCTGCCGTCACGGCTCGCGCCTTCAGATGTCTGCCGACCATCTGAAAGCTGACGCTGGACGCCGAACGTCGCGCTTCCGCATGCCTTGACCACCACCACACAACCAGAAAGAAAGGCGAACGGAGTCTCCAAATAAACGGCCCGGATCAGGGGGCTACGTCACATAGGCCGAACTCGCCGGCGCCAAAAGCTCAGCGTTATGCCGACAGCGCCTGCCGGAAGCTTTCGGAGATCCAGTTGCGCACGGCTTTGATCTGCGGCTGCGCCTGCACATCCTTATGGAACACCAGCCACAACACGCGGGCCGGCGGCGTTGGAAAATCGATGTGGACCAGCCCGTGCCGGTTGGCCAGGTATTCCGGAAGAAGCCCAATTCCAATGCCGCCCTTCACCGCCTCAAGCATGGCGAGCGTACTGCTCGAGAACATCACCGCGCGCTCGGCGAAGCCATGCCGTGCTGCCCAGACCGTTTCAGGGATATCGCCGAACTGATCATCGTAGAGGATAAAGGTCTGCGCCTGCAGGGTCGAGGCAGAGGGTTTGTGTGCGGACATATAAGCGGGCGATGCGAAGAGCGAAGTTGCAACCATTCCGAGACGTTTGGCCACAAGTGTATCCTGTGCGGGCGCGGCGAGGCGAATGGCGAGCTCGGCCTCGCGCCGGGTCAGGTCTGCGTTGTCGTTTGAAACGATAAAGTCGATACTCGCTCCGCCGGGTCTCGCCCTCAACGCGCTCATGGCCGGCGCAAGGATGGTCGTTATCACGGTCTCGGTCGCCGAAATCCGGACCGGCAGAACGGCGTCGCCTGACTTGAGCGAGCGCGACAAGCGAAGCAGAGCGTCGATCGCGTCGTGAACGTCATGCATGCCTTCAAAGACGGCCCTTCCATGAGATGTGAGCTCCATGCCTGCCGGTGTGCGAATAACGAGGCGGAGGCCAAGGCTGGTCTCCAACTGCTCCAGCCGCCGCGACAGCGTTGCGATCGACATGTCTGACCGCTGCGCCGCCAGTGTCAGCGATCCGGCACGCGCAACCGCTTCAAACGCCTTGAGGTTGTTCCAGTCCAAAGTCTGTCTTTCCAAAAAAATGCAAATAGGTTTCCGGTTTTTGTAATAGCCCGGCCGGCTATTGTCGGGCAATTGGAGAGCGTTCGAATCCGGAGCTGAGCATGAACCTCATCGCGAAATTCCCGATTTTTGCTGCCGCCTCGCTTGGCCTGGCGGCCTGCTCCTCAGTACCGGCGAACTCCCCGGTTGCGGTGCTGGTCGAGATTGATCGCCCGGCAGGCGCTTCCGATGGCGTGATGAAAGCCGCATTCTCGAAGTCGCTGCCGACCTATGAGTCGGTCAACGGCCTTCAACGGAAGTATTTTTTACTCACCGAGAGGCAATTTGGCGGCGTTTATCTGTGGGACGACCAAGACGCAGCTGAGGCGTTCTTCGACGAGGCCTGGCACGCGCGCATCCGGTCCACTTATGGACAGGACGCGACCCTTACTGAATTCGACGTTGTAGCCGAAACGCCAGGCGCCAGCCCGGGTTCGTCAGGCGAAGACGGCGTGGTCGCCATCGTGAAGGTTTGCGCGCCCTGGTATGCGCCGCGGGGGATGATCGCCGGGCGGATGGAAAAAACGATACCGGATTATGCGGCGATACCTGGGCTCGATTTCAAACTCTACACGATTGCTGACGGCAAACAGATCGGCGGCATTTATCTCTGGGACAACGCAGCGGCAGCGCAAGGCTTCTACAATGACGCCTGGCACCAGCGCATTCGCGACACATACAAAGATGACGCCGATCTCGATTTCTATGCGGCGCCTTCTATATTCATCAACCAGTAGGCGAATAGCGCGTGAGACAGCTGACTTTCATCAAACCCGGCGTGTTCGAATGGCATGATGTTCGCGCACCGGTGCTCCAGAACGGCGCGCAAGCGCTGGTGCGCCCGCTCGCGGTGACACGCTGCGATCTTGATCTCTACATCGCGACTGGCGTGTTCCCTATGCCTGGACCGTTCGCTTTCGGACACGAAATCGCTGGAGAGGTGATCGATGTCGGTGAAGATGTCGTGACGGTCGTTCCCGGTGACCGCGTCATCGTCCCGTTTCAGATCAGCTGCGGCACGTGCCGGATGTGCCAGCGCGGCCTGACCAATGCCTGCCTGTCGGTGCCGCCCTATTCGGCTTACGGACTGGCACCAAGTTCCGGAACTGATTGGGGCGGCGGGCTCAGCGACTGCATCCTCGTGCCCTTCGCCGACGCCATGCTTGTGAAGCTGCCCGAAGGGCTCTCTCTGGTCAGCGCCGCAGCCATGTCAGACAATGCAGTCGACGGCTATCGCACAGTCGCCGCGCCGCTTCTGGAATATCCCGGCACAGACGTTCTTGTAGTTGGCGGGCTTGCGCAAAGTGTCGGTCTCTACGCGGTCAAGGCGGCGCTCGCGCTCGGCGCAGGGCGGGTTGTCTACCGTGATTTTGATGCCCGCCGCCTGGCGGTTGCGCAGTCGATGGGCGCGGACACGATTGAGACCGTTTATGCCCGGGATATGTCGGTCACGGAGCAATTTGCCATCACGGTCGACGCGGCGGGGATACCGGACGCGTTGTCGTTTGTATTGAAGTCGACGGCGCCGTGCGGCATCTGCACCGGCGTGTCCGCCGGCTCAGGCACCGTCGCAGAAGTTCCGCTTCGGCAGATGTACATGAAGGGGATCACCTATACGGTGAGCCGCGTGCATGCGCGGACGGGCATCAAAGACATCATCGATTGCGGCCTGTGTCACGATCTGCACGCGCACGGCATTGTCGATGCCACACGCCCCTTTTCGGAGGCCGCCGACGCCATGGCTGAAGGCAATACCAAGACGGTCTTCCTAGCCGAATGAGTTGGCGCAACTTGAGAATATACGGCCAGCGAGTGTGACCTGCGCCCCTCATGTCCTTCATTCTTTTCGAACAACCGCTGTGATTCTGAATCTGTTGTCGAATAACCGCAACCTTATGCTGGCAGTCGAAACCGAACCAGTTGATCCGCGTCTTTGGTGGCGGTTGGCGTTGCGGGTGTCAGCATGACTGCGAATGGCTTGAATCGGCGAACTCCAGTCTGGCAGGGGTGAGGGATCCGGACGGCACAATTGGATCGACACTGCCGGTCGGGGAATCTGACGGTGGGTGCCGACTTGGTCCTAAGCAGCCGGTCAGGACCATCCGGCAGAATCCTAGATCAATGACTTTTCAGCGCTAGGAAACGACGCTGACTGCAGGGACCCCAGTTAAATGCCCTGCGGGTTTGCAGGCGCGGTTCAGGCCGGACTCTAACTCCATCTGGAGGAAAATCTCAGTAGCAGGTCAACATGGATCTGGACACATGCGCCGCTGCGTCCCGAAGCACCTCTACCTGGGCGGCCGGGATGAGGTTAGCAAACATCCGCTGCCGGCGATCTCCTGCCGGGTAGCGATCTGTTGTCCCTATGGCTGGACTGATGTGACTTTACTGCCAACGGGCGATCACAATCGAGGCCAGCCTGATCCTTTCAGGTTTGTTAAGGCCACTGGCGTTCCGCAAACAGTCCGGACAGTGATTATCTTCACCCTTCGTACAACTCACAACGCCAAGGTTCCGGCGCCAGCAACAAGCGCGGCATTCACAGCACTCTGGACGCGTGCGATGCGGCCGTCGTTAGCTGCGGCAATACAGGCAACCCCTCGAACAGGGTCAAACATTGCCTCGCAGTACCAAAGTGCATTTGAGCCGCTATGCCAGTACCCGCTCCCTCGCTTTGCCCATCCCATCGCGACGACACGGTCATCGTCCGGCGCAAGCAAAACCGACCATGAGTCTGGTGAAAGAAAAGCGTCACGATCTCGGTGCGCGCCAAGGTAACGCAACACGTCTCCGAGGGACGCGTGAATGGTGCCTGCCGGGCCCCAGACTGCTGCGTTGTCAGCGAAGCGCGTGCCGGGTGGACGGGCCAGAGGCGCTTCGTCAATGCCGGCGTCCTCATGTCCGACAGGCTGGTCAATGAGGCCCCGCCCCCCCGGCGCGCCAAATCCCGCACTGCCCATGCCGAGCGGCGCGAAGACATATTGGCGCACGAGCTGTTCCCAGGGCTCCCCGCACAGCCGCTCCAACATCGCACCAACGATTACATAGCCGCAGTTCGAATAACTGAAGCTGCGTCCCGGCGCACCAACAGGTTCAAGGTTCAGCGCCAAATTGACGAACTCTAACCGGCTGGCGCGCGGATCCGGTTCGACGGCCGGAAAGCGACGCGTGGCGCGCGCGGGGAGATCTTTTGGAAGGCCACTCCGATGTTGCAGCAACTGCCGGATCGAAATGCTCAGATACTCGGTTCGAATGTCTCCAAGTTGATCGCCCATTACCGATCCGATGGTTTGATCCCAGCGGGTGGCGCCTGCGTCCACGAGGCGGGCCACCAGAATCGCAGTCATGGATTTTGCGATCGAGCCGATATGCCACTTGTCGTTCAACTCCACGGGCGCGGCGTGGCCAAGCATCCGAATGCCGCGGGCCAGTGACAGATTTCGCCCGTCAACATGCGAAGAGGCGACAGCCAGAGCTGGCGCGCCAACGCGCATCCTTAACGCATCAACATGCTCGAGATTGAGCGGTAGGTCGCTCGGTGGGTCGATTGGCGATCGTGAGAAACCTATCGGTAACGTATTGCCCTGGCGAAACTCTCCGACGATCCATTCGTTGTTGATGTCGCCTTCAATCGTTGCATTCAAGGTCCCAAATTCAATGCGAATCCAGCGGCCTCGATGATGCAGAGTTGTCGACGAGATGGGACTGTTGCCTTGGCCGAGGCTGTACAGGGTGGCGCTGTCGTTTGCGATAGCAAGCCTCAGAGGCAAGCGGTGGCCGTTAGGAAAGATTGCACCAAACCAATCACCTTCCAGTCTTTCCACCAACGCCCGCCGAGGCGGTGCGGTGCAACCGGCCAATGCAAGTCCGCCCACGATTATCGATCTGCGTGTGTGTAGCATCGGCACCTCATTTCCCGCTTCCAGCCACGATCATTTAGATCAAAACAGAGCCAGACGATCTTCCTCTCAGACCTGGGCCCGCAGGCGCCGAAGAACTTGCCGACAGACCTATGACGGATATGGAGCGAGACAGAATACACGATGGCACTCACTCCGTGCACTAACGTTCCTCGCATCGGATGCTCCTCTGAGAGAGCATCTACCCTTGCTATTCGATCTGCCTTCCCTTGCCGGATGATGCAAAACGGGACGCCCAGCGCATTGTAGCGGTGTAGAATGATGAGTGAAAATGCCGATCATATCTTTGGACTGCTTCATCTATCGCGGCGCGATCATGACGGCGCCCATTGACGAACAGGATGGTCCAGTCCTTGAGCGCTGAAAGATCAGCAACCGGGTCTGAAGGAAGCAGGAGAATGTCGGCCCTTGCACCTGGCGCGATCACGCCAATGACGCCGGAATCGATATGGCGCCCATTGGTCGTCGTCGCCGCTGCTAGTGCCGCCTCATTGTCTCCAAATGCCTTGGCCAGTTCACTGATTTCAAGATGAAGCGATTCGCCTGGAACGACATACGGCATCAGACTATCCGTCCCGGCCAGCACATCGATTCCAAGTTCGCGAGCTCTTCCTGTCACATATGAAAGGAGCGGTAAGCGCGCCTCTCGCAAGGCTATTCCGTCGCCGGTGGGATGGGCTGCGATCGTGGTCTGTGAATCCCATGCTTCAAACCATATTTCCGGCATGTGACTCGATCCAGGCGTGGGGGGGAATCTTTCTGGATCGGAGGCGATGAGACGAAGGCGCCCGTTCGCAAGCGTCGGCAGAAAAGAAAACCTGCGTTCACGTGCAGCAATCAGGGCAGTGTCTATGTCCTGCGCCGTCATCGAAAGCCAGTCCGCGTCCCGGAAATCGCTGTTCTTTGGGGCCTCACCTTTGGCAAAGTATGGAAGGCCAGTCATATGCTGTGCTTCAAAGTCTTGCGTGTTGGCAATGCCAACAAGGTGGGGGACGTGCCCGATGACAGGAAGCCCGACTTCGGCGGCGGCTTCGCGGATTCCAAGATATGCTTCTGCTGCCAGATTGTTGTAGATCTTGATGCAGTCTACTCCTTCCCGGAAGAGCTCAAGAACGGCGGCGCGTCCTTCTTCCTTTGTCACGACTGATCTTGCCGCGCCAAAGCTGAGCGGAGGGGACTCAAGAACTTGTCCGCACCAGTACATATGGGGGCCTACAAGTCGTTCTGCATTAGACCTTGCGACGAGTGCGCGAACACTTTTCTCAGTGGCGCCGACGTCCCTCACTGACGTTACGCCATAGGAAACATACAGGAGCGCATAAAGTTCCTGATTTCCGAATGCGAGGCGTGGGGGCGAATGCACGTGCGCATCGATTAGGCCAGGCATGGCGATGCACCCGTCGCAAATTGGCGGCGGATCGCTCTGCGTGCGGGCCCGGACTTCGGCGATTTGCCCCCCTTTAACTACAATAGTCTGGTTCTCGGTGCGCGAAACGCCCGGATTTAAGACCGTGACACCGGAGATCACGACGTCGGTCTGGGCCGGAACGTCGATTCGCGGTGGGTTTAGGCCGCTCGTAATAGCGCAGCCGCCTCCAGCAAAAACCGCAACGGCGGCAAGCGAAGCAACGAGTACATTCTTTGACTTCACGTGGATTCCTCAATGTTCGATTGGGCGGGCGACTGGCGTAACTCGAGCAACAGACCGACTGCCGGAAAGGAGTCGACGCCTACCAAGCTGCCAGACTTTCGCTCGGTCACCTGGAAGCCCGCGGAAACGTACAAAGCAAGCGCGGGCGCGTTACCCTCCAAGACTTGGGTCTTCAAGATCGATCCGGAGTGTTTGATCGCATGCTGCAATAGCTGACGCCCATACCCTCTACGATAGTGGGCAGGGTCAACGTACAACCAGGTCAGCTCTTCGCGCGTAAAGGCGACGAAACCTCTGACCTTCCCCTGCTCCTCGAGCACGATCAGCGCTCCGTCGAAGAGGCCCTCTGGACGAGCAGTCTGCTCCAGCGTCCTGAACGCTGCTACCCCTACGCTGAAGCGCAATTCGTGAAGTCGAGCCGCATCATGTATGCGGCAGAGATCCGGCCAATCGGCGTCTCGATAGCTCCTGAGCTCCGTACCCGGCTCTTCCAAAGTCTTTGTTCCTAAGCCAGTCTCTGATCTAAGCGATGCCCAGATGGGTATTTCCGATTACCGGATCACACATTTGAGACGACCAAACACGCGAAGGCGCTCTGTGCGCTACCCTATCGCGAAGAAACACTGATCGATTTCAGATTCGGCGACTAGTTTTCGGCGCAGGCGGCTAGTGCTCAGCAATTTCAGAAGCATCTGCCGGGGCCGTTCTCTCCCGTTCGCGCCAAGCTCTAGGCGACATTCCCGTTGCCTCCTTGAAAGCTCGGTTGAACGGGCCGAGTGATGCGTATCCAAGATCAAATGCAATGGTGGAAATCCTGACGGCTGGTTTTTTGGGGTCGCGCAATTCCTCTTTGGCAGCCGCAATTCGCTGCGCATTCAGAAAATCGGAGAAGTTGCGAAACCCGAGCTTCCTGTTGATCAACTGGCGAAGCCTATACTCGGGTAGTCCAAGTGCATCCGCCGCGGCACCTACCGTAAGTCCCTGACGTCTCCAAATAGGGTCGGGATCGCCCTGCCCCGCGAGCTTTTCAGCAATCACCAATTCGGCCGGCGAAAGCTCGATAGTATCGACCGAGCGGTTTAAGTGGCCGGCATATTGTGCGCTGGAGCCGAGAAATATCTCTCCGCGCGCGCGAACGAATGCCCAACCTCCGACCAGCGCCATCACCGCAAGGGCCCCAGCTTGAGAAAGTTTGATCCATGAATCGCGAATCCCAAGCGACCAGGCGATGTCGAATCCCGACAGCACCGCGCAAAAGCAACCAACGGCGATCATCATCGGTGTTCGGATGCGACGGCGTGCATCAGCAAGATCGTCGTCTTTATGGTTCCAGATAACAAACATGACGTGTCCGACGAGTGCCAGCTCCAGAATGTTGTGCGCAACCGCAGATCCAATCGCCGCGTCTCCGGGCAAAATCCCCCCGGCGACAATGATCGCTGTCATCACAACAATAGGCAAAGCGTGCGCGACGTTGAGCCTGGCGTCTGAAAACATGCTCAGCCCAAAGAGCCAAAAATACGAAGTGCCGCCTGCTGAGAGTAACCATGCAAGATGGCGAACAACGCCCAAGTCTTGCGGAATTCCGGTGCCGGTGTGCAGGATAAAGCCAATTGTTGCTGCGCAGAACAACCCACCGGTCAGGCCGACGGCAGATCGCGGTTGTCCCCGTGCCATGGCAATGCCAGCTAGCAACAGGGCGCCAATCGCAATTCCGCGGAACAGAGTCTCAAGCATTTACCTGTCTCCCTTGAATTCCCAGACTCGCACTGGACGCATCCAAGATTTGTGTTCCATCTCCTTATTGGAGCCTCTCAGAAATGCTCGCCTATTTCGAAATTGGCGGGAGATTTTTCATTTTTCGACGGATTGTTCAACGAGCCCGCTTGCATGGGGTGTTGCGGTGAAACCGTTGCAAAAACATCGTCGAAGTTCGGCGCGCAGGCGTAACCGCTGACCTGCCTCAAGATTTTCGTGCCAAACGCAGCGCGTCAATCATTGTTTGCGGCGAACTACAGCCAGGTTCCGGCGAGGCAGCCGAATGACACGATCGGGGTGACCCGGCCGGTCGCTGGCGATGACCGTCGGAATCGACTGGCCCAAACACGCCATTCATCTTAATTCACAGCGAACACGCGGTGGATGACGCCACCGTCGCCCGTGCGGGACTTGGTTATGCAGACCAGCGTGTTAAGCCACGCATATCTCAGATCGCCGACTTCAAAGCGCGGACTGGCGCGGAAATAATACCGCGACGCCCCTAGTGGATCATCGTCCTTGGCAAAATCCATGGCGTACGCCTGATCTTCGGGCGCAAAACGCATGATCCCATGCCAGTGGACATATATCAGCGCGCCATCATCGGTCTTGAGCGTCATCCGGACGTCGAGTGCGCCCGAGCCGTCGGGCCTGATGCGCGCCCAGTCGGCGCCAGAGAAGGGCACGATCTCTCCCGAAAGCCGCGGCCCCTCGAACCGCCCGCCGGCCACAGGCACGGTCATGCGGAACCCTTCGGGAGTAGGGCCGATGTTCTGCGGTTCCGCAAGCTTCACACGCGCTTCAAACAGGAACTCGGTTTCGATTTCAGGCATGGTTTCTCCATTGGGCATGGCCGGGCGGGCTGGTTTGCGGAAGGTGATTGTTCTTGATGTTGAACCGCGGCTCAGGGCGGCGGGCGAGATCTCGTTGCAGGCAGACAATCGTCGCCTTGCCGGCGAAGGCCCCGCGATTTTCCGCGCAGCTCGGATGGCGACCGGCGATAGAGGTCTGCAAAAGCGGCGGTCATCCGCCGGCTGCTCGAAAAGCCGGCGCGTATTGCAATCTGTGCGATGGGTAGATCTGTCTCGTGCAATAGGCGTTTGGCGCGCTGAACGCGAAGCGTCTTCGCCACCTGTCGCGGCGAGGCATCGAGGTGTTGCTGGAATAAGCGCGACACATGACGCGCACTGACGCCCAGGCGATCGGCGAGGGCTTGGAGGCTTTCGCGATCCAGTACCCCCTCTTCGATGAGCCTCAGCGCGCGCTCGACAGTGGCACCGCTTCCCTTCCAAGCCGGGCAGAACGGAGCGGTCTCAGGGCGACACCGGAGGCACGGGCGAAATCCCGCTTGTTCGGCGGCGGCAGCGGTCGGATAGAAACGGACATTCTCGCGCTTTGGCATGCGGGCTTTGCAGACCGGCCGGCAATAGATGCGGGTGGTCTTCACCGCGACGAAGAACCGGCCGTCAAACGCCTGGTCTCGCCGCTGCATCGCCGCTTCGCATGTTTGTGGGTCGAGCATGGAGTGAAGATAGCGCGCTTCCCCGCCGGCCGGGAGAGCGGCTTTGGTGATCACGTCCGAATTCGACCGCTATGCCTCAAGGCTCTTATCGGCGAAGTGCGGTCTGTTTGCTGTGAGGCGCTCGAATGACACGAGCGGATTGAGCCTGCCGGTCGCCGAAAGACAAGATGGGAGCTCTCGTGGCCTTGAGCGGACATTGCGCTCCCGCCGGCACCTCGACATACTTGCACGATGCAACAGCTTACATCCTTCCAAGCGGCGATCCTGAAGAGGGTTGTAGACGAGCTGAGAGAGCTGCTGGGCGTAGAGGCGATCGTCCTGGGCGGATCACATGCGCGGGGGCGCGCCCGCCCCGAATCGGACATCGATATCGGTCTCTACTATCTGCAGGAAGCCCCCTTCTCCATACAGCAAGTTCGCCAAATAGCTTCGCGCATGAATGACACACCGAACCCTGTTGTATCGGGTTTCGGCGATTGGGGCCGCTGGGTCGATGGTGGCGCATGGCTAACCATCGAAGGACAGAGAGTCGATCTGCTCTACCGCTCTATCGAAAAAGTTGAGATCACGCTCAAGGATGCGCTCGACGGACGGTTCGAGATCGATTTCGAACAACAGCCGCCATTCGGCTTCTTCGGGCCCACTCTGCTGGGAGAAGCCGCAATTGCCGTGCCGCTTTACGATCCTCGATCCACGCTGTCGTTACTGAAAGCCAAGGTGTCATTGATGCCAGAAGCATTGGCCAAAGCAGTTGTTCAGAGCCGGTTATGGAGCGTTGAGTTCGGCTTGACGGCGTTCGCACCCAAGTTTGCTGCCAATGGCGACGTTCATGGAGTATCGGGATGCCTGACACGCTTTGCACAGGCCATGGTGCTTGCACTGTTCGCGCTGAACCGCGTCTATCTTGTCAATGACAAGACGTCGATTTCCGAGATTGAGCAGTTCAGGATCGCACCGGCCAATTTTGGCCTTCGTCTGCGTTCGATCTTGTCGAACATCGGATCAACGCCTGAAGCGCTGGCAGAAAGCGTCGACGCCATCGGCGCGCTGTTTGAAGAAGTGCGTGCTTCTTCAGGACAGATGTATGGACCAGCTTGGCGCCTTTGAATCTAAGGCCGATGGTCTGCCTCCCGAGAAGTGGTCCAGTATTTGAGTTGGTCCCGGCTCCGATGAAGCGCTTGGGATCGGTGATCCAGACGCGTGCAACATCCTCACTGCGAAGGCGGCCCCCCACCTCGATTGCGAGCGCTTCCCGTGTGCAGATGGCGACAACCGTCAGCAAACGGATCTTGCTCCCATTCGAAAGTTCCTCATGCATGAAATCCATGCTCCAGGCCAGGTCAGCTCCAATCGCGAGCATCGCAGACCGGCCTGGTAAATCCGATCGTGTCATTCGAGATCCTCACCGGGTGAAGGCTGGACTTTGCCGACAATGGTCGACCAGTCTTAGGCATCGGGACGGCAGTTTTTCCCGCCGGCTAGGACAGTTGGCTCAAACCGCTTGGAGATAGTCCATCGCCCGAGCGATGAGGACGTCAGGAGCGTCAGCTGCCGTGTCCAGCCTCAGTCGAACGTCAAGCCACTCTTCATAGTCGGCCTTGCGCTCCTGTACTTGCTCCCATGTGATTTCAGGCATTCCGGCGATGTTTCGAACACGCTTCTCAAGCCTCGTTTTGTGGATTTGATCATCACTGCAAAGACACTCAATGAAACAGACCGGCACCTGAAACCGGTCGGCAAGATCGCGCCACATTTGACGAGCTTCTTCTACCGGATTGACCGCGTCGACAATGATGGTGAGGCCAAGTTTGAGGTTCTCAGCAGCGATCGCCTCAACGACTCTGTATGCCGCAATCCCGGTGTTTTCCTTTGGCAACCCAGCGGCCCACATGGCGGCCTCAGCCGGGTCGATAGAGAGAACAGGCACTCGCAGCAAGCGACCGATGCCTTCAGCAATGGTGCTCTTTCCCGAGCCTGGCAATCCAGAGGTAACAATGATGGTCGGTTGTTTCATCAGAAAAGCATAACGCGTTGCCAAGGTAACGGGCAACTCAGACAGGCCAACGAGTTCGCTGGAGCGATTGTAAAGGTGAAACGGACATTCAGTGCTTCAAAGCCGGGCGGCATCTAAGGGCCAGGTCGGCTCCCATGGTCATTGCCGGATCGCGGCAGGGTCACCTCAGTCCAGTCATTGGGAAGCCAATCCGCCACTCGACGGGAGATCGCCGATAGAAGTCGTTGATACAGCGCCGCCGCACGAGCGCTCGCGCTCAGCAATGCGTAAGTTATCCCGCAACCGCCAGCTGTTCGAGCGAACCGAGCGATGTCTCCGATCCAAGGCGGCGAGCGGAATGGACCAAGTGGTCAAACCCGACCAAAAATTGTTGCCTGGAATGCTCCAAAACGTGCTATAGAGCACCAATAGTATGATGTTTGCGCCCGAAGGAGCCGAGCCATGACCACAGTCCGAAAGACCATTACCCTCACCGATACGCAGAATGACTGGATCAAGGCGCAGATCGACAGCGGCGCTTACACGAACGACAGCGAGGTGTTGCGCGACCTGATCCGCAAGGCGCAGCAGGAGACTTCCGAGATCGAGGCTATTCGCGCGGCGCTCATCGAAGGCGAGAGAAGCGGCCTCAGCGCGCGCGGCCCCGAAGAGATTCGCGCAGCGGTGAAGAAGCGGAAGCCCCAGAATGGTTGATGGCCGCTATTATTTAACCCAGGCGGCGGATGCGGACCTCGAACGCTTGTACGAGTGGGGCATTGATCGCTTCGGCGTGAATGTGGCGGACGAATATTATGACGGGCTGATCGCACGCCTGGCGCAGATCGCGAATACTCCGCAGCTATGGCAAGAGGTCGATCATATCCGCGCTGGCTATCGCCGCTCGGTGTATGTCGCGCATTCTATCTATTTTCGGGTCGAGGCCAGTGGCGTATTGATCGTGCGCGTCCTCGGGCGCGAAAATCCGCAAACCAGTCTGCCGAATGACTAACCGATGATCAGGGTAGCCAGGTCATTGGGATACCACGCCGATTTCTGTGATCTGCCCGATGGTTTTCATACCAGTCTCGTCATGTAGCAAGCGGCGGTTTAGGGCCAGGTCGGCTCTGATCGGCAATTCAGCCGGACGGCAAGGTGACCTCAATCCAGTCATCGGGATACCAAGTTCAAACCAGGCGGGAGATCGCCGGAAACGGTCATCGACGGTCGGCCGCCGAATGACGGATTGCTGGCGTTCTCGAATTGAATGCGGGACCAATCGGGGCTTTGGTCACTCAACACTCCGGTTCTGGATCGAACTGGATCAACATCGGGGGTCACAGCACGGTGCGCAAGCGTGGCATCTATCCGACAGCCTTCAGGCTTCAGGTTCTGGCTGAAACGCGGGAGCCATTTGTTTCCGTTGCTGAAGTGCGCCCGCCGACATGGCATGAACGCCAACTATTGCAAATTCTAGAACATCTACTCCGATACGCAGTCCAACGATGACAAGTATGCCTTGTCGGCAAACTTTCCTTCGAGGGAGTTGGGGACAAACTGTATGATCTTCGATGAGAACATCGTCATATCCACATCACAAAACTCGCCACTGTCGCGCCTGTAAGTGACCTCCGTTAATTCAGACAGTCGGCATTTAAGTCTCAGCTCCTCTCCAGCCTTCACCTCACCGAATGTCCTCAGACACTGCGTAGAACCCTGCATTTCCAAGTACACAGAATTTCTGAAGTCATTCACCAACAATGAGGGTGGATGACCACAGCCCACTAAAAGTACAGACACAAATAGCGACGATGCCGAACTACCAAAGAAAGAACGGACCACATCTGATTCCTGCGGCATAGGGTAATCCTCACTGAAAACAGTCGGCTTGAGAACTAGAATCTTGCGCTTGGTTCGCGGTCTAAAAACATCCGATTTTCATCATATCCGAAGTTCGCTGAGACGATCACGACTGGCAATTAAGGGCCAAGCTGGCGCCGATCGGCAATTCCCTGACCGACAGGGTCACCTCAGTCCAGTCATTAGTGAGCCAAGTCGCCACCCGGCTGGAGATCGCCGAAAACGGACATTTCCTCGGCTCTTAAAGTGGCGGGTTCTGCCCATTTCTATTTATCTATGGACCGGGGATGCTTGTGCAGGTCAGGTCGCCTCAATCCTGTCGTTCAATCATATCATCAGGGCCAGGCTAGAGTTCGCACTTTTTTACCAATGCCAAACAGCTTAAGAATTTTCGTTATGTCTGACAAATCGCACGTCTTGTCTCGTCTGCCTGTCCAATCCGGGATCGTGCTGGGCATCTTACCACTGCCCGTGCACTTTTTTCTTCCGCCCGAACTCTCGCACCAATTGGCTGCAATCACATTGGTGCTCATCGCGGGCATCTATGTTGGATACGCATTCAAGGATGGGCGTATTCGTATTCTGCTCATTGAACTGACAACGGCGATCACATTTTCAGCCGCCGGATTGCTTGGCATAAATGGCCATCCATCGGCCATTGTGATAGCTCTCGCTTTACACGGATTATGGGACGTTCTGCATCACAGCCTTATCGATACAGAGATGCCGCGTTGGTACATTCCGTTCTGCGCCGCAGTCGATTGGGTGATGGCCGCCAGTTTGTTGGCAATCTGGACCTTGGTGCACTGAAGGCCTGCTTCGATATGCAGAGGCCGACAAAGCAGAGAAACAAGCGCAAACTCAGGAAAGCTCGCGAAGCTGGCTGACACCATAACAGTTGTCGATCTCGGCTCCGGGCCAGGTCGTCTCCGATGATCAATTTCAGCAACTGGCAGGGTTACCTCAGTCCTGGCTTTCGCCCGGACCCCGGCGCCAGGCTGGAGGTCGGAGAACGGCGCTACTTACAATGAAGCCCTCAGGACGGTGATACTTTGCAGCGGGCCGCAGGCAGCCACGTTGCCAGGCTCAAATCAATGTGCGCCACCAGCAGGCCTTCCTTGCCATATGGAGCACTGCAGCGCGCCGTCCGGCCGCGCGATGGCTGAAGTCGTGCCTGATCCCTCGCTGACGCAGTTGACCGCAGCGAGGTCGCAGTTCGCCGTTTGGTCCCCCAAGATTGCGACGCGTGGCATCAGGAACGTTTGTATTCACCCCATGCCGAAACCTGAAACTCTGTCATTTCCAACACAACGCTGACCGTCGTTTCGATACAATCGATGATGCGCTGACGAGGACCTTCACGCCAGGCCGCGCTCGCGTAGAATTCGTCCTGATCTTTTCGCAGCCGTGCCAGACTCTCAAACGCGCGAACAAGGCAATAGCCGTCCGGATCATCAGCACTTTGCCTCGATTCGAGGACGCGGATGCCAGCGCTTCGATGCAGGGGGAGGCTCTCGTTCAACATGGTCCTGTGAAAGTCTGAACCCGATCCAGACTTCAGGCGATAAGCGATGATTTCGACGAAGAGGTCCATGAACGTCTCCGAATGGGTTTCCGACGAGAGCTTCATGCTGATGCGCGGTTGTCACCCTGTGATGCAGGCTCGTGCTTCGTGTTCCAACGCCGCGATCAGATCGATATAAAGGTTAGGTCCCAAGCTGATACGGGATACGCCAGTGACCGCGAGGGCGCCGATATCTTGTGAGCGGGCAGTCATGACGTTAACGGGAAGTGGGACCCGCGCGCAGAAGCGGGTGATCAAAGACGTATCCTTCAGTCCAGGCACGAATACGCCGTCTGCACCCGCCTGCGCATACGCAGCCGCGCGCGCAACAGCTTCATCGAGCAAACCGGCGTGGTCAGCTTCGGGCGCCGCTTTCAGGAAGACATCCGTGCGGGCGTTGATGAATACCCGAACACCCAAGGCCTCTGCCGCGATGCGGATGGCGCTCAGCCGCGCGACCTGCTCCGGGACAGTGTATAGGCCGGGCCCATTCACCTTCTGATCTTCGAAATTCAGACCGACCACGCCAAGCGCGAGAAGGCGGCGAACATTCTGACCGACTGCGCTCGGATCTGCTGCGTATCCGCCCTCGAAATCCACCGTAACCGGCAAATCCACGCTCCGCACGATCCGGTCTGTCACTGAGAGCGCGGTGTCGATCGGAAGCTCTTCCCCATCCCCGTAACCCTGAGCGGCAGCAACTGACCAGCTACTTGTCGCAATGGCCCTGGCCCCGGCCTGCTGGACAGCTTTGGCGCTTCCGGCATCCCAGACATTGCAGAGGATAAGCGGCTTGTGGGGCATGTGCATGCTGCGGAACAGCTCTGCCTTGTCAGAGTGAGGGGTCATGTGGCGGTTTCCTTTTTGGCTTGTCTAAGCTGGCGTTCGATTTCGATCAGGCGCTGCTTGCGCCAGAGACCGCCGCCGTAGCCTGTCAAGGTGCCGTCGGCTCCGATGACACGATGACAGGGGACCATGACCGCGATCTGGTTCGCACCGTTGGCGCGCGCGACGGCCCGAACAGCTGCCGGGCGACCTATCTGACGGGCGATGTCCGAATAGCTGCGTGTTTCACCGACCGGTATCGCGCGCAGCGCGTCCCAGACCTGCTGTGTGAAGGCGCTGGCCGCGAAAGCCAGCGGCGTCGTAAAGCGGTCTGACCGGGCGGCAAAGTAATCAGCAAGTTCAGCCGCTGCCTGCTCCGAAGGCGGCAGAGTGCCGAGGCCGATCTCCTGTTTTGCCGCCGCCATCAATCGCGCAAGTTCTGCGGGGAGTCCCTTTCGATCAACGAATTCGAGTAAGTGGAGGTGACTCGGGCTGCTCACAGCGAGCATGTCGCCGAGCGGCGTCGGTATCCATGTCGCCCGTAACCGGCCGTCTGTCCGCAGGTCGGCCGGAGCGCGACCAAGAAGACGGGCGAAGGCTGCCCGGAAGGCACTTGCCGACTCGAAGCTTGCCTCGTGCTGCGCGGTGATGACTTTCCCGCCGCGCGCCAGCGTCTCGAACCCTTCGCGCAAGCGGCGCTGTCGGGCCATTTCGAGGAAAGTCATGCCGAACTGCTGTTTGAAGCTGCGCCGTACAGTGGAGAGGTCAAAGCCAAGTTCTTCCACGTGGGCCTCAGACCATCGCAGGTCCGAACGTTCGTCCAGGGCCTTTAGAAGGGCAACAATATTCGGATCGGCCGTGGCGGCCGGCTGAAGCGGATGACACCGCTTGCAGGCTCGATAACCTGCTGAGATGCATTCTCCGATGGTGGCGAAAAAAATGCAGTTCTCCACCCTCGGCTTGCGGGCGGGACAGGTCAGTCTACAGAACACGCCAGTGGACGATACGCATACAAAGGCTTGTCCGTCGAAGCGACTGTCGCGGGCGAGCAGCGCGGCGTATAGGGTCTCTTGATCAGGCAGGTCGAACAGCATGAGGTGCTGCCTAGCATTGCATGGCGGGACGCGTCGTCGCTTTTCGGGCGTCTATTCCCTTTGTTTTGAGCATCAATGTGCGTCTCGTCCGCAAGGCTGTGGTCATCATCTTCAAATGTGAAAGACAAATTCGGGCCAAGTCAGCTCCAATCGTAGAGACTGGCATCTGGCAGGGGCGCCTGAGTTCTGTTGTCCTGTCATATTACCAGCGGCAGCCGGCAGATCTCCGACTTTAGACGCTTTTTGAAAAGTGAACCACGCCGGAAAACCCGGAGACTATTTGGCCTGGGGCCCTGCAGTCAGATTTGTTTCCTTAGCGCCGAAAAGTCGCTGATCCAGGCTTCCGCCGCAGGACTGGTCCCGATCGGCAATTTAGGGCCAGGTCAGCTCCGAAGGCCATCGTCAGCGACCGGCAGGGTCACCTCAGTCCTGTCGTTCGACCGGCTCACGGAAACTAGGCCGGACTTCGCCGATAGCGGCCAGTCCTAACCGTCATCATTGATCGGGAGTGTGAAAAGTAAGAGATAGAAAAGACTGGAAGTCGGTAGGGTTGCGTGAACCGGCAAAAGGGCGATCATCTGCATGCTGTCGAGGGGAATGATTGCAGCACTGACGGCCGTCATGTTGCTTGCGGGATGCGGAAGAGACATGGGTTTTCCAATTGCCACGTCTTCGCCGTCAGACGCGCCGGGACAAGGCGAGCTCATCGTGCTGGCAGCGCCTCGCGACGGCGATCCCTACTACGCCGACGCTGCACAGGACATTTTCGATTTTCACGTGACCTATGCGCAGCAGGTTGCATTGCATGACCGTGTTCTGGTCCTGGCCGATGCCGTGTCGTATCCACTTTATGTTGAGGCGCTTGGCGAAAACCGAGTCGCACTCGCGCCGATGGACGACATCTGGGCGCGTGATTTTGGCCTGTCGAATGCCGCAGACCCGATCCTCTTCCGCTACACGGCCGCTGGCCAAGGGACTGGTACGCGCGGTCAACGCGATGCGGACCACGTGCAGGCAGCTTTGGTATCGCTTGCGCGCGCTGCGGGCCTCTCGTTCAAGCCCAGCGCCCTCCTCAACGACGGAGGAAACCTCGTCGATGACTATGCCGGCAATGCCGTCTTGAGCCGCAAGTTCCTGCGCGACAACCGGCTGAGCGAGGATCAGGCTCGGGCAAAGCTGCGCGAGCTGGGTCTCGTCAACACTGCCTTTATCGAAGCCGACGAACAGGGCGGCCTTGAACATGCCGATGGCGTCGTCGCTTTTGTGGATACGAACACGCTCATCATCAATTCCTACCCGGAAGACCTGGCGTACGCGCGCGCCTTGCGTGCCGATCTCGAACGCGGTCTGCCGGGCGTCGTTATCCACGAGATTGTCACGCCCTATGATGGCTCTGCCATCTACGACGAACGCTTTGGGTCCGCCTGCGGGCTCTATACCAATGCGCTTGTAACGCCGGACCGAATTTATTTGCCGCAATTCGGCATCCCCGAAGATGCTATCGCGCTTCAGCAAGTCCAAGCTGCGACGCAGCGTGAAGTCGTGCCCGTGAGATCAGATGGCATATGTCATATGGGCGGCGGCGTGCGATGCATGTCATGGCAGTTGCGCGGCGCCAATGCCGATTTGTTGCTGCAGCAGCTTGGAAAGACCGCTCGATAACCGGCAACCAGAACAGGCTACGATAGCTCCGATTTTCATTTTCCGGCGACAGGCAGGGTCGCTTCAGTCCGGTCATCGGGATGCCAGGCCGCCACCCGGCCGGAGATCGCCGAGAACGGTCATCCGCAGCTTCAGAACGAACGGCTGCTTGGGAGCTGACTCGATATCGTCCTAGTCAACGCGTTCCAGCAAAAGGTGGAGCAGTTATCCGGGGTCGCAGCAAGATGGCTACGCTCGCTGGCGAGCCAGTCGCCAACGACCAGCCGTGAACCCACTCGCACGCGGCTTTCGGGTGCTTCTAGGCGGTCAGGCGAGCATCGCCTGCATGGCCGTTTGCCGTGATTGCCGGAATTGTTCGGCAGTCCAGCCTCGCTCGACCACCAGCAGCCGCCAAGCGGACGGATGGACGGCGGCCCAGATTTCGAGCGCCGCCTGTGCGGGGTCCACGCCCGCGCGAAGGCGCCCAGTATCGGCCAGCCGCGTGAAGAACCGCGTGAACCCCGACAGCAGCGCGCCGACCAACCGGTCGTCGATGGCGGCACGTGCGTCCCCGTCAGTCAGCGCTGCTGCATTCAGCAGGATGGCGACCGGGTAGATGCGCGGCAGGTAATCCAGCCAGGCATCAAGATACTCGGCCGCGAGCGCGGCATCGGTCCGCGGCGACACCGCTAGCGCCTGGAGGCGGCCGACTTCCGGCGACTGCGCATCCATATGCTGCAGCATCGCAGTCAATAGCCCGGCACGGCTGCCGAAGGCGTAGAAGATCGTCTGCCGGGACACGCCTGCCGCCTCGGCGATCCTGGCCTGACTGGCATTGTCCAGCCCGTCCTGCGCAATCAGGCGCCAGGCCGCGTCGAGGATTGCGGCCTTGGTTGCTTCGGAGATCGGAGGCGGCTTCTTCACTTTACACCCGTTAAATGATGAGGCACTTTACACACGTTAAATGAACAGGGGATTGAAGCCAATGTCTCTCGAGCCTGCCCATCTCGCACATTACGCCATCGGAACCGCGGCGATTTTGCTATTTTGGTCGACGCTGCTGCGCCGCAAGGGCAGCCCGGGGCACCGGCTCTCGGGCAAGTTGTTCTTCGCGACGCTGCTGGCTGTGTTAGCGACCGTGGGCGCCATCTTCTTCCTGTCTTCGAGGGCCTTCGCCGCGCCGGAAGTCGTCCAATTCTCCTACCTGTCGCTGTGCGTCGTCACCGTGGTCGCGACCGCCTTCGCCGCGATCGGTTTAAAGAACGATCTTGAGCGGTTTCGCGGGCTCTGGTTCCGCGCGTTGGGTTCGGCCGCTTTCCTGATGGGCGGCGCTGTGCTCCTGACAGGGCTGGCGACGGGACAAGTCCTGCTGATGGTCTTCTCAATCATTGGACTGGTCTATGGCGGCGCCATGCTCCAGTTCGCCCGACTGAAACAGGCGCCGATTTCGAACTGGTGGTTGTGTTGGCACCTGAACGGGGTCTGCTTCCTGTTCAATGCCGTGCACGGAACATTTCTCGCCTTCACCTGGCAGGCCTTAGTACAGCCAGCCGCGACCGAGGATATCCAGGTCGCGATGCAGCTCGCGACCATGGGCATAGCCCTCGCCATGCGCATCTGGTTCGGCCATCGCTACCACGCGCCGCTGCGGTTCACACCGGCGCGGAAGTGAATCCGGGCGTTTGCGAGATATTAGTCCACCGACTGCGCACCTTGCCTATTGATCACACACGCCGACGTTCAGTACGGCCTGACTAGCTTCACAGCCTGCGTCGAGCGGTTGTGCAGCTTCCGAAACCCCATCGAACTGCGCAAATGGGCCAGATCGGTTCTGATCATCAGGTTCGGCGTCCGGCGGGGTCACCTCAGTTCAGTCATTCGACTGCCTCACCGCCGTCAGGCGAGAGATCGCCGGAATTGGACATTCCGTCCACGGTTGGGCCGCGGCGTGCTTTCAATCTTCGCTGATCTGCCGATTGAATGTTCAGGAGCAGGACACTTCGATTTACTGCTTCCTGGATCGTTCTGCAGCGCGGAGAATGGCATGAGACAAGGAGAACAGGAATACCGGCCAGTTGAGAAGTACCCAAAAAGCTGCAAGTCGACCAGCAAGCGAACTTGATACTTTATCTGCAGTAACAGCCGCCAAAGTGAAATAGAATGAAGCGACAACTGCTACTGCGCCGCCTGCAATTTCATTTGCCGCCTCTGGTTTCATCAGTGGGGCGAAGAATCCCCAAAAAACAAAACTCCCGCTAAAACCAGTAAACGCTATAGCCCAGACGATCTGAGCGCGTGCTTTCATGCCGAACACATCTAGTTCGATCGCTACTGCAACGAGCCATAGGGCGTGTAGCCATGCCATTAGGTTGGCTGCAGTTCCCAGGCACCGATCCGATGGCCACGACAACACTACGAAACAGAACGCATAAACAGCCGCCCCGCTTAATAGCAGTATGCTGAGCATCAGAACATGATTGACAAGCCAGTTTACTTTCATCGCCCCTCCAGCGTGGCTCACCAAATCTGTCAACCCGGTCGCGTCACATCTGGGACATGATACTTTGCTGGCGCCATCGCCGAGCGTATCGGCTTTCGGTTCACGTTGAAACAGTTTTGGTCGTCGCCAGCGCGTGAGAGTCAATGGTCGCCCGGAGCCTGAGAGTTCCTGCGAGATGACCTGATCGACCTGAACCCCTAGGCAGCGAGGCGCCCGTGATGGATGAGCGGCCGGCTCAAAAGGGCCAGATCGGCTCCCATCGTAGGGATTGGCATCCGGCAGGGTCGCCTCAGTCCAGTCATCCGGCTGCGTCCTCGCCGCCAGGCTGGAGATCGCCGATTCCGGTCATATGCGCCTGCCGCCGAACGCCCGCGACCTCGACCGACCCGTCTCGGTGAGCTAGCAGTCAATCTGATCGATCCTGGGGCGCGCGTGACCGACATCTT
>NZ_JALHLS010000025.1 GCF_022844445.1 Hyphomonas sp. | reverse complement strand
GGGCTTCCTCGCGCGGCACCGCGCCCGACGGGATCGGCCGCGTGGAAGTGCGGCTCATCACGGCGTCGATATCGGAATCGTACCACATGTTGATGGCGCCCGCGGCGCCGGAGCCGAGCGCCACGGCCAGCGTAGCGATGGCGGCCATCGCCGGGTGCATGGTGATGCCGGTCATGCCGGTGGCGGCGACAAGGCCGGCAAACCCGGTGAACACCACCAGCATCATGATGCGGGGTTTCATCAGGTTCACATAGTCCATCGCGGTCGCGTGGCGCTTCTGCGGCGTGGCAATGGCGTCGGTCATCAGGCGGTTTCCCAAGCGGTTTCAGACGAAACGGCCCGCACGCCTTGCGCGTGAGGGCCGCCCCGATGTCAGGTCTTATCTGGCCCGGAGCGGCGGGCCGAGGTCAGGTCAGTGGCCACCCTTGGTGTTGACCACCGGCAGTTCGTTATACTGGTGGAACGGCGGCGGCGACGGCAGCGTCCACTCGAGCGTGGTCGCACCTTCGCCCCAGGGATTGCCGCTGGTCGCCTTGCGGCGGCGGATGGCGGCTTCGGCGATCGAGATGAAGAAGATGATCGTGCCGACGAGCGTAATCGCGTAGCCGATCGACGAGATGTAGTGCCAGGTGGCAAAGCCCTCGTTGTAGTCGATGTAGCGGCGCGGCATGCCCTGCAGGCCAAGGAAGTGCTGCGGGAAGAAGAGGACGTTCGAGCCGATGAACATCAGCCAGAAGTGCACACCGCCGAGGAAGCTGTTGTACTTCACGCCGAACATCTTTTCGAACCAGTAGTACCAGCCCGCGAAGAGGCCAAACACGGCGCCCAGCGACAGCACGTAGTGGAAGTGCGCAACCACGTAATAGGTGTCATGGAGGGCATGGTCGACGCCGGCATTGGCGAGCACGACGCCCGTGACACCGCCCACGGTGAACAGGAAGATGAAGCCGATGGCCCAGAGCATTGGCAGTTTGAAGTCGATCGAGCCGCCCCACATCGTCGCGATCCAGGAGAAGATCTTGATGCCGGTCGGGACTGCGATGACCATCGTGGCGGCCACAAAGTAGGCCTTCAGGTCGACGTTCATGCCGACGGTGTACATGTGGTGCGCCCACACGACGAAGCCGATGACGCCGATCGACACCATGGCGTAGGCCATGCCGAGATAGCCGAAGATCGGCTTCTTGGAGAACGTCGACACGATGTGGCTGACGATGCCGAACGCCGGCAGGATCATGATGTACACTTCCGGGTGACCGAAGAACCAGAACAGGTGCTGGAACATCACCGGGTCGCCGCCGCCGTTCGGAATGAAGAACTGCGAGCCGAAGTTACGGTCGGTGAGCAGCATCGTGATGGCGCCGGCAAGCACCGGCAGCGCCAGCAGGAGCAGCACGGCCGTGACAAGCATCGACCAGGCGAACAGCGGCATCTTGTGCAGCGTCATGCCGGGCGCGCGCATGTTGAGGATGGTGACGATGAAGTTGATGGCACCGAGGATCGACGCGATACCAGCGGCGTGCAGCGACAGGATCAGCAGGTCCATGGCCGGACCGGGGTGACCGGCAGCCGAAGAGAGCGGCGGGTAGATCGTCCAGCCGCCACCGAAGCCGTTGCCGCCCGGGCCGCCCGGGACGATCATCGAGATGCAGGCGAGAATGAAGGCCACAACCGTCAGCCAGAACGAGATGTTGTTCATGCGCGGGAAGGCCATGTCCGGCGCGCCGATCATCAGCGGAACGAACCAGTTGCCAAAGCCGCCGATCAGCGCAGGCATGACCATGAAGAAGATCATGACGAGGCCGTGATAGCTGATCACGACGTTGTAGAAGTGTTTCGCAGCCGTCACCGCCGCGTCGCCCTCAAGGCCGAAGAAGGTGGTCTGGATCCACAGCATCGGACCAATGCCCGGCTGGGCCAGTTCCCAGCGGATCAGGCCGGACAGCCCGTAGCCGACGATACCGGCAATGATCGCGAAGACGAGGTAGAGCGTCCCGATATCCTTGTGGTTGGTCGAGAAGAACCAGCGCGTGAAGAAGCCAGGCTTGTGATCATGGTCGTGGCCGTGATCGAGGGCGATTTCATCCATAGGCATCGGTCGTACTCTTCTTCGTGAAATCAGTTGGAGGAGGCAAATTTGGTTTCGGAGTCGAGCGAAGCGACCTGGCGAACCGAAGCGGCTGCGGCGTCATAGTCACCCGCCTTCATCAGCTCGGCCCAGCGGTCGAACGCGGCCTGCGAAACAACGCGCACTTCAATCGGCATATAGGCGTGGTCGATGCCGCAAAGCTCGGAACACTGACCATAGTAGACGCCTTCCTTATCGACGAGGAACCAGCCTTCGTTCAGGCGGCCGGGCACGGCGTCAGTCTTCACGGCAAAGGCCGGTACAGCGAAGGCGTGAATGACGTCAGAAGCGGCAGTGTAGTAGCGGATATAACGACCCGCCGGCACCACCATCGGGTAGTCGGTCGCGAGCAGGCGCGGGCCCGCATCGGTCGGATCGCTGGCGCGGCCCTTGTGAACGCCGTTCGAGACGAACTCGAGCGCAGCGCCGCTCTCATCGACGATATCCGGGTAGGTATAGGTCCAGTTCCACTGGTTGCCCTGGATCTTGACGTTGACGAACCCCTTCTCGGCAGCGTCCGGGAAATGGTTCTTGGTATAAGCGAGGTGCTGGGCGGTCTTGTTCTCGGCCAGCAGCTTCTTCGAGGTGGCCGCGATCTCGCCGAGGTTCGGCGTAACGTTCTGGTAGTAGAGGTTCGGGAAGGACAGGCTGGCAATGCCAACCAGGATCAGCGCCGGCACGACGGTCCAGATCACTTCCACCGTGGTGTTGTGGCTGAACTTACGGGGCGTCTTGTTGGCGCGCTGGCTGTAGCGGACCATGACCCAGACCAGCAGCACGGTCACCAGGGCAGTGATCAGGGTGATGATCCAGAGGAGAACCACGTGGAACTCGTGCACGCGCTCCGCAATGCGGGTGGCGGCAGGCTGGAAATCAATGGCGCCGTCTACAGGCACGGCCGCGAAAGCAGGCGCGGCAAACAGGCTGGCGGACAGGGCGGCAGTCAGGTGTCGCACGATGGAAAACCTCTGTTCGGATCGGATTCGGCCACTTCCTATACCAGCCTCGGCCTTAACCCCAGTCCTTTCCACGCTCAAAATTGTCGCAGCGCATCGCCGCACAGGGGATTTCGTGCTAGTTGTGGGGTCATAAAATCCAAGGGAGCCTGCCATGTTCCGTACCATCCTGATTGCCGCTGCCATCGCCATTGCCGCCCCGGCTGCCTCCGCCCAGGTCACCGTGATCGGCGGGGGGATCGCGCGTGATTGCTACGAAGCCGTCAAATTCAACCTCGGCCGGACCCAGGACGCCGAAGAAACCTGTACAAGGGCGCTGGAACTGGAGGCCCTGAACATCTCCAACAAAGCGGCAACCTACACGAATCGGGGCGTGCTGCGAATGCGTCAGGGCGAGTACGATGCCGCCCTGCAGGACTATGCCTCGGCCAAGCGGATCAAACCCGGCAGCGGGGCGACCTGGCTGAACGAAGGCGCCGCCTTCATCTTCAAGAAGGACTACAACTCCGCCCTCGTGTCGCTGGAAAAGGCGATCGAACTGAACTCCGAGGATCTCTATGCCGCCTACTACAACCGGGCGATTGCCAAGGAGCATACCGGAGATGTCCAGGGCGCCTACTTTGACTTCGTGAAGTCGAAAGAGCTCAATCCGGAGTTTGCAGCGACCGACCGGCAGCTGGCGCGCTTCACCGTCACCACTAATTAACCTCTCTTCCGGGTTTTTTTGATTCGGCGGGCAACCCGTCCGGACATCATGCGTTTCTCAACTGTGATTGGCGCAGGAGAGACAAGATGCGGATGGCATTGCTCGTAACCCTGATGGTGGCTCTGGGGGGCGCAGCCGGCTATCTCGGCTGGGCAGACCAGATTGCAGATGGGTTCAAGGTGCTGACGTTCCTATTCGGCGGCATGATCCTGATCGGTCTGGCCGCTGGCGGAATACGCGTATCCGGACGCCGCTCCCTGCCACATATCGCCCCGCGCGTTCGCCGGACGGCCGCCTGAACCTGACCGAAGCGCCTTGCAGCCGGCGCCGGCGCGCCACATGTTGCAAGGCATGACCGAAACACCCCTTCCTTTCGACCTCAAAGCCGCCGCCGATGTGCTGGCAGATGCCGCGCGCGGCGCCGATGATGGCGACCTCTATGTCGAACGCTCGCGCTCAGAAAGCTTCGTCTTCGATGATGGCCGGCTGAAATCCGCGGCCTACGACACCGACCAGGGCTTCGGCCTTCGGGTTGTGGCCGGCGAGTCGCAGGGCGCGGGCTATGCCTCGCAGCTGACCCTCGGTGCCATTCGCCGCGCCGCCGATACCGCCGCGCAGGCCAAGCGCGGCTACAATGGCAAACTCGCCGCCGGGCCGCAGCCGACCAACCGCCGCCTCTACGCCCCGATCGACCCGACACTGAACCCGGGCTTCACGGACAAAACGAGCCTCCTCGCCGAGATCGACGCCTTCGCCCGCGCGGCCGACCCGCGCGTGGTGCAGGTCTCCGTCTCGCTGTCGGGCAGCCACAAGGAAGTCGACATCCTGCGCCCCGACGGCGCACACTTCCACGACATCCGCCCGCTGGTGCGCCTCAATGTCTCCGTCACGCTTGAGGAAAACGGGCGGCGCGAGTCGGCTGGCTCCGGCGCCGGCGGCCGCGCGGCCTATGATGAGTGGATCGCGCCCTCCCGCTGGCAGAACATGGTGCGCCGCGCCATCGAGAAGGCGGACGTGAACCTCAAGTCGATCCCCGCCCCCGCCGGCGAAATGGAAGTGGTGCTCGGCCCGGGCTGGCCCGCCGTGCTGCTGCATGAAGCGGTCGGGCACGGACTAGAGGGCGATTTCAACCGCAAGGGCACCAGCGTCTATGCCGGACGCATCGGCGAGCAGGTCGCCGCCAAGGGCGTCACCATCATCGATGACGGCTCCATCGAGGCGCGGCGCGGCTCGCTCTCCTTTGACGACGAAGGCACGCCGACCCAGCGCACCGTGCTGATCGAGGACGGCATCCTCAAAGGCTATATGCAGGACCGGATGAACGCCCGCCTGATGGGTATGCAACCTACCGGCAATGGCCGGCGCGAAAGCTACGAGTCGCAGACGATGCCGCGCATGACCAACACCGTGATGCTCGGCGGCGACAAGGACCCGAAGGAAATCGTCGCCTCAATCAAGCGCGGCCTCTGGGCGGTCGATTTCGGCGGCGGACAAGTGGACATCACCTCTGGCAACTTCGTGTTCCAGTGCACCGAGGCCTACCTTGTCGAGAACGGCAAGATCGTAGCGCCCGTGAAGAACGCCACGCTGATCGGCCACGGACCGACGGCGCTGTCGGACGTCACGATGATCGGCAACGATTTCGCGATGGATGACGGCGTCGGCGTCTGCGGCAAGGCGGGGCAATCAGTGCCGGTAGGCGTTGGCCAGCCGACACTGAAAGTTGGTTCACTGACGGTCGGCGGCGCGGGCTAGAGCCGATCTGGTGATGTAAAAAAGGGCGGCCTGCGAGGCCGCCCTTTCGTTTTGGAGTCCTGCGCCCTCACTTGGCTGCTGCAATAGCCGCTGCCTCGGCTTCAAGCGCCGACTTGCTGGCGAGGCGGCCGGCTTTTCCGTGGCCGAGATACTTCAGCAGGAAACTGGCCGCACCCAGCAGGATGCCCAGAACAATCGCGACGATGCCGAGGCTCCAGAACACGTCCGAATAGGTGGCGAGCGCTTTGCCGGGATCGAGCACCTGCCCGGCCACCGTATCGCTCGCGGTGAACTGGGCGATGATGCCCGCCACGTATTGCGCGAAGGCGGAGGACAGGAACCAGCCGGCCATCATGAAGCTGACCACGGCCGCGGGCGACAGCTTGGTGATCATCGAGAGGCCGACGGGCGACAGGCAGAGCTCGCCGGTCGTGTGCAGGAGATAGGCGAGCACCAGGAAGACCAGCGGAACGCGATAGCTTTCATCCGCGAACTGAACGCCCCAGACGAGCACCCAGAAGCCAAGGCCGACCTGCACCAGCGCCAGCGCAAACTTCAGCGCCGTATTGGGGTCAGCCTTGCGCGCGCCAAGCCAGGCCCAGAGCGCCGCGAAGACCGGCGCAAACAGCAGGATGAAACCAGAGTTGAAGCTCTGCGTTTGCGCAGCCGTCACGGTCATGAGGCCATCATTCGGCAGCTGCGTGTTGCGCTCGGCAAACTGGTTCAGCGACGAGCCGCCCTGCTCGAACAGCGACCAGAACACCACCGACATGAAGATCAGGAACAGTGCGAGGACCAGTTCCTGGATTTCGCGAAGGTTGCACTTCGTCACCATGTAGTAAACCAGGTAACCGCCGAACAGCACGAGGCCGCTCATCAGCGTCAGGAATGTGAACTGCGGCGTCTGCAGCAGGAACCACACGGCAGCGACACCGGGAATGGCGAGCAGGTAAAGCAGCCATTCGAACGACACCGGACCAATTTTTTTCGCCAGCAGCTCCGGGTTCGGCGGGGCGCCGACATGATCCGGCAGCTGGCGCTCGCCGGCGCTCCAGAATGCGAGGCGTTGACGCGTGAAGACGAGCCAGCCGACCGCCATGCCAACGGCTGCAAGGCCGAAACCTGCCCACCAGCCGACAGTCTGGCCGAGATAGCCGCACAGGATGGCCGCCCAGAAGGCACCGAGGTTGATGCCGTAGTAGTAGAGCGTGAAGCCAGCGTCGCGCCGCGGATCGTTGTCTTCGTAAAGCTGTCCGACGATCGAAGAGATATTGGCCTTCAGGTAGCCGACACCCATCACGATCAGGGCCAGGGCAAGGAACAGAATGTTCGTATACAGAGGATCCCGAACCGGCTCCGATAGCGTCTCCATGACATTCGGAATAACAGTCGGCAGCGGGCTGCCCTCTTCAAGGCCGGTGAAGGTAATACCGCCCTCATCGTTCACATTGGCGCGGCAGCCTTCATGCGCCTCGGTGCCTCCGAACAGGCAGCGTTGCGTGCCGGTCTCGATGAATACCTGGCGCGACCCGCCCCGTCCTTCGACGGCCAGGTTATACTCGGCCCCGTTGACCACCATGGTCTGCGTCGCCTGCGGCCCGTGCAGGCCCATCGTCAGGTGGCCGGCGACCAACAGCAGCGCGCCGAACGCAATGGCCTTGCGGTTGCCGAGATACTTGTCTGCGAGGAAGCCGCCGAGCAGCGGCAGAAGGTACACAAGCGCGGTGTAGGAGCCATACTGGCCCTGCGCCGTGCGGTCATCGAACAGGAAGTGCTGGGTCAGATAGAAGATCAGAAGGCCGCGCATGCCGTAGAAGGAGAAGCGTTCCCACATTTCGGCGAAGAACAGGATGTGCAGACCCTTGGGATGTTTCCGCATCTGCCTGAACACCGGAATACAGGTGGCGAGCGTTATGATGATGCCTAGAACGATAACCAGCATGAACGGCTCCCCAGCGCGCTGTTAGTGTCACGGCTCGCCGCAGGCGTCCGGATTGTGTCAGAGGTTTGACCATGCCCCAGAGGCTGGCTCAAGGCGGTTTCTGCCGTTGGCCGGAATGCGCCTCAGGCGCGAAAACTGTCCGTAGGTTCGGGGCAGGCTTTCAGACGGCTCTGACCGGGGAAAACGCCTCAGTACGCCTCTTCGGCGAACACCTTGCGCACATCGCGGCTCCAGGGGCCGTAATAGCGCTGCAGCAGACGCTCGGCGGGCGTCAGGCCCGAGACGGCGATCTCGTCGAGGCCGGAAAGGAAGCCGGACTCGTCGTCGCCGGCGGCCGAGATGCGGCCCCGGTCGCGCAGACCGGCACGGCTGATCGCCAGCACGTCCTTGGCGAGATCCTGCATCGAGCGGCCGCCTGGAATCGGCGTCTTGAGCCCGAGCGTACGCACGCCCTGGCGCATCACCTCGCGCTCCGGCGCCGTCCAGTGCTTTACGAGATCCCAGGCCGCATCGAGCGAGGCCTGAGAATACAGGATACCGGTCCAGAAAGCCGAAAAGGCGCACAGCCGGTCCCACGGACCCGCGTCCGAGCCGCGCATTTCCAGGAAGCGCTTCAGGCGCACTTCCGGGAAGATCGTCGAGAGGTGATCGGCAAAATCGTCCATCGCCGGGCGCTCGCCCGGGAGGATCGCCAGCTTGCCGTCCATGAAATCTCGGAAGCTCAGGCCGCTGACGTCGAGGTACTGACCGCCCCGGCGTACGAAATACATCGGCACGTCGAGAGCGTAGTCCACGTATTGCTCGAAGCCGAACCCGTCATCGAAGGCGAAGGGCAGCATGCCTGAGCGGTCGGGGTCTGTATCGGTCCAGATCTGAGAGCGGTAGGACAGGAACCCGTTTGGCCGTCCATCAATGAAAGGTGAGTTGGCGAACAGCGCAGTGCCCAGCGGCTGCAGGGCCAGCGACACGCGCAGTTTCTGCACCATGTCGGCTTCCGAGCCAAAATCGAGATTGGCCTGCACCGTGCAGGTGCGGAACATCATCTGGCGTCCAAGGCGGCCGACCTTGTCCATATAGGCCGTCATGATCTTGTAGCGGCCCTTGGGCATCACGGGCGTGTCGGCAAGGCTCCAGATCGGACTCGCGCCAAGACCGAGGAAGCCGATGCCGAGCGGTTCGGCAAGTTCGCGCACTTCGCTGAGATGGCGGCCGACTTCGGTGCAGGTGTCATGGATCGAATCCAGCGGCGCGCCGGACAGCTCGAACTGACCGCCCGGCTCCAGGCTGACGCTGGCGCCGTCCTTCTTGAGGCCGATCAGGTGGCCGCCTTCGATGATGGATTCCCAGCCGAACCGGTCGCGCAGGCCTTCCAGCATCGTCAGAACTGAGGCCTTGCCCGCATACGGCAGCGGCTTCAGGCCGTCCCAGAGGAAACCGAACTTCTCGTGCTCGGTGCCGATGCGCCAGTCCGCCTTGGGCTTGGAGCCGGCTTCCATGTATTCGACGAGTTCGGTTTTCCCGCCGATCCGGGGCGAGGCTTCGTCGATGTCGCTTGTAGGCGTGGTCACCGTCGGGCCTCCGGGGTTTGGAATGTTTCCGGCGTGGAGATAAGCCCGAAAAGTGGCAACGCCAATGGTCCGATCAAAAATGCCTGTGCCCCGGCCTCAGCCCCAGTCGCCGCAGACGGCCTGCCAGACGGCCATTGCGGCCACCGCTGCCGTCTCTGCCCGCAGTATCCGTGGACCGAGGCTGACGGCAAACGTGCCCGTCCGGCCGCGCAGCCAGGCGCGTTCTTCGGGGGTGAAGCCGCCTTCCGGGCCTATCAGGAGGGCGGCGTCCCGGCCGTGCAGGCTCTCCAGCACAGTACGGATGGGCCCTGCCCGGCCCGTCTCGCCGCCCCAGGGGGCGCCCGGCTCGTCGCCCGCCTCGTCACAGAAGATCAGGGCTGTGCCGGCCGGTAGGCCTGCCAGCGCCGCGTCGAGCGAGCCGACTTCGGCAATCGCCGGCAGGTCCAGCCGCTCGGTCTGCTCGGCGGCTTCGAGGGCAATTTTGCGGAACCGGTCGAGCCGCACGGTGCGCGTCTGGGTGCGATGGGTGAGGACAGGCTGGATGCGAACGGCGCCGAGTTCAGTGGCCTTCTCGACGATCAGGTCGGTCTCATCCTTTTTCACCGGGGCAAACAGGAGCGTCAGTGCGGGCGAGGCTGGGGGCGGCTGGGGGCGGCGCTGCGTCGTCGGCGAGACGTCGGCCTTCTTGCCGTGAGCGGCTGAGATCACCGCGTCCCATTCCCCCTGCCGTCCGTTGAACAGACGGACCTCGCCGCCAGGGGTCAGGCGGAGCACGCGCAGGAGGTAGTTCGACTGCTCCTCATCCAGCGGCACGGGCCGCCCGGCAGAAAGATCTGCAGAAACAAAGAGTCGCGGCGTCGTCGGCATGACGGGCGGTATAGGCCGTTTCGGCGTCGCCTGTCAGGTGTGGTTTTTGCATCACGCCTTGTGGTTTTAGAACCACAACCCGTGCGAGCACATGGCAAATCGTTTATATCCCACCGTGATGACAACGCCGCCTCCCACCGACAACACGGGAAGCTTCAGCTTTCCGGCGGACACAGCCTTGCCCGGCTGGCTGCAGAGCCTTCCGGCTGCGTGGCGGCCCTACGCAATGCTGGCGCGGCTCGACCGGCCGGTCGGCATCTGGCTGCTGTTCCTGCCCTGCCTGATTGGCCTCACCTTCCAGCGCATCTCCGGCGGCCTCTATTTCACCGACCTCGGCTGGGCCGCGCTGTTCCTGCTGGGTGCCGCGGTAATGCGCGGCGCGGGGTGCACCTGGAACGACATCACCGACCGGGACTTCGACGCGAAGGTCGCGCGCACGGCCAAACGGCCAATCCCATCCGGCGCGGTGACCGTGAAACAGGCCTATGTCTTCCTCGGCGTGCAGCTCGCCCTCGGCTTCGCCGTCTGGCTTGCGCTGCCGGGCGACGCAAAGATCACCGCCCTGCTCGCGCTCCCGCTGGTGGCGGTCTACCCCTTCGCCAAGCGGGTCACCTGGTGGCCGCAGGCCTGGCTTGGGCTTACATTCAACTGGGGTGTCCTTGTCGGCGCCGCGACTGCCGGCGTTATCACCGGGCCGGTGTACCTTCTCTACTTCGGCCTCGTTCTCTGGACCGTGGCCTATGACACGATCTACGCCCTGCAGGACCGGGAAGACGACGCACTGATCGGCGTGCGCTCCACGGCGCGCCTTTTCGGCAAGCGGGCCGTGCTGATCTCGTTCTGCTTCCATGTCGGCGCCGCTGCGCTGATCGCGATGGCCGCGATGGCAAACGGCGCAGGCCGGATAGGGGCGCTGACGGCGCTGGTCTTTCTTCTGCACGGACTTTGGCAGGCGATGACGCTCCAATCGCGCGGCGAAGGCGCGGCGCTCGCGATGTTCAAATCGAACGTGCAGGCGGGCGCGTTGGTGGCGGCTGGGTTCCTGATTGCGGCGATGATCCCCGAACGAGCGGCGAAAGCCATCCTTCCCGAACCGGCGGCGGCCCCGGCTGCGCGCTCGGAAAGCATGTCATTGCCTTTCGGGCTGGAAATCCGGCGGCGAGACCCACCGAAATCCGATGTCCGGATGGTACGGGAAATCCGGGCGGCGATGGAACTGCGCGGGCTGGACCCGGACGCGGCGGAAACATACTCCGAACGGTGACGGACGCCGAGGGCTGAACTATACTGCCCCCATGACCGTCGTGATCGAAATGGTATCGGATATCGTCTGCCCCTGGTGCTGGCTGGGGCTGCGCAGGATCGAGGAAGCTCGGGCGCTGGCGCCCGAAGTGGACGTGCAGCTGCTGTTCCGCCCCTATGAGCTGGACCCGACAATCCCCGCTGGCGGCGTCGACTACAAGGCCTACATGTCGAGCCGCGTCTCTTCCCCCGAGGGCAGGGAGCGTATGGCGGCGATGCGGCAGGCGCTGATCGATTATGGCAATGCCGAAAACATTCCCTACCGCTTCGATGCCGTGACGCATCGGCCAAACAGCTTTGACGCCCACCGCCTCGTGCGCTGGGCGCAGGGACAGGGCAAAGGCAGCGCCGCGAAGGAAGCGCTCTTCCGCGCCTACTTCAACGAAGCGCGCGACGTGGGCGACCACGGCGTTCTGGTCGACATTGCCCGGTCGATTGCTTTGGATACGGACATTGTGGCGGACCTTCTGGCCACCGGCGCGGATACCGAGGCCGTGCGGGCAGAGGCCGAAGGCTTCCGCCAGATGGGCATCTCCGGCGTGCCGACCTATATCGCCAACCGGCGCGTCGCCGTTCAGGGCGCCGAAAGCGCCGAGAAGCTGGCGAAATTCATTCGCCATGCCGCCTCCCTGCTCCCGCAGGAACGGCCGGCAGACCCGGCTTAATCGGCATGGACCTCATCCGTATAGAAACAAATGCGCGCGTTGCGACCGTCAGCTTCGACACCGGCGCCAAGGCGAACGCGCTCAGTCAGAAACTAATGCGTGAACTGACCGAGGCGGCCCGGCAGTTTGCGGGCGATGCCGGCATCTCGGCGGTGATCCTCACCGGGCGTGCGGAAAACTTCACTATGGGCGCCGACCTGCGCGATCCGGAAGGCGCAGATGTGCGGCGGCTCGGCCTGTCGGAGCGCCGGGTGCAGCTGCGCACCGGGCCGGCAATGTGCGAGGCGTGGGAAGCGGTGGACGCGCTGACGATCTGCGCCATCGAAGGATGGTGTGTCGGCGGCGGAGCGGCGCTGGCTGTTTCGTGCGACCTGCGCGTCGCCTCCAGCATGTCGAAGATCTACGTGCCGGAAGTCGAGCGCGGCATGAACATGAGCTGGGGATCGATCCCGCGCTTCGTGGCCCTCGTCGGTCCGGCGCGCGCCAAACGCATTGCGGGTCTTTGCGAGAAGGTCAGCGCCGAGACGGCGCTCAGCTGGGGCCTGGTCGATCACGTCACGGCACCGGGCAGCGCGCTGACCAAGGCGCGCGAAGTGGCGGAAGCGGCGGCGAAACTACCGCCCACGGCGCTGAAGATGGTGAAGCAGGACGTCAACGTCGCCGCATTGGCACTCGCCAAAGCAACCGCCCACCGCGATCTCGAAGCATTCGCCCTCATGCAGCAGACGGACGATTTCAGAGAAGGCGTGAAGGCGTTCTTCGAGAAGCGTGATCCGGATTTTACGGGGGATTGAAGTCCATTTGTCTGGCGAGTGGCAGGGGCCCGCCGAGAAAGGACATGCGGCTAGCGACTGGAAAAGCACAAGTCGATGCTCTGGTGGCCGTTAGAATTAGTCCGTTCCCATTATGGCGACGAAGCCGACCGGCCAAATAAGCGGCGCTGAAACGATATCGCCTCCAGCAAGCGGCACTCGGCAGCGTACGGTGGTCTCTGAATGGCCGGCCCGCACGCTTTCGCCCAAACGAAGTCGTCGTCGCACGTCTCCGCGCCTCTTGATGGACAATGCCCGGCTTTTTGCTATTGACCGGCGTGCATTCCCGGTCGCCTTCAATTCAAATCCTTTGGTCGTTTCGGCTCTGACGATGGGACAATCCGTTCTCCAGAAAACGTATCAACTGGACGATTTGATCAGTCCGCGCGGCGAGCTGGAGCGCCGGTGCAACAGCATTGAGAGGTTTACCAGCAGATTTGGACCCGAGGTCCGGTTCGAATTCAAAGCTGGCACTCTAACGCGCATCTCACAACGGCTCTTGGGCGGGGTCTCGTTACGCAAATTCGCGCCTGAGCAAAGAGATCAGTTGGCGTCCCTGATCGATGCTGCGCATGCGAGCAAACTTGTGCACGGCGACATAGGACCCAAAAATCTGATCATCGCCCAAGGCACGTTACGTGTCGTAGACTGGGAACCTTGTCTGCGGCAGGTCATTGGCGGCGAAATCCGTTTTGTCGTAAGCCCTCCCTGTCACCATCCCACAGATCGCCGGACCGCATCGATCACCGTTCTCACCGACCTGATGGGACTGGCCCTGCTCTGGCCCGGCCAGACTGCTATCTCCGCTTCCCGCTTCGCTACCGCCGCTCTAAACGAAAGCCGTGAAAGCCCCGCGGCGGCACTAGCCCTGGCGCTTGACCGGCAGGGTGGGCAAAAGGCGGGCATCGAGCGAGGATGAGTTCGGAGTTCTTGGAAGCATTACAGGCAGCATGCGAGTCTTCGGATGCCAGCCTGGAATTTCTTGACGCTTTGGATCCGCCAGACTTCCTGGGGCGCCTTATCGAGGCTGAAGCGGCCGATAGCGATTTTAAGCTTACCATTCCGGGGCTCTTTCCGCTCGCGAATGCCGTGATCCAGAAATTCTCCGAAGCCCGCCTCGCCGTCACAGGGAAAACATTCGACGCGGCCTGGTCGGTCGTGGCGTTCAATTTCGACTACAGTGTGCTGGGCGGGGAAGTTTTTCAGCCTGCCATGTTTTCGAACGGCGCCATCCTGATCCGCAATCATCACCGCGTGATCGGCATTGATGACAGACCACTGGCGATCCTGAAGGTTCATCCACGCAGGCTTGTTTCGGATCTCAAGCGGTTGTTTCGCGGCGCTGACAAACGCGAGGTCACGGACGCGTTTTTCCTGCACCGCACCGACAAGAACCGTGTCGTGCGCCAGGCACGCCCGCCGCGCCAGCTCTCGGCGTGCGGCCAAACGCTGGCCCTGATTGCCCACGATCTTCCCGTCGACAAGTGCAAGGCACTGCCGGCGGACATCCTCGAGTCCGTTCGCGCCCAGTCGCGCACGGGCCATGCGGTCCTGCGGTTCTTCGGTGACCATGTGTTCGTCTATCCGACGCACCGCTTTTCGGATGACCTGGACGTGCTGCTCGAAGAATATGCCGAGACATACTTCCCAGATGCAGAGTCGGGCATGCCGCTCGGCGTTGAAATTTCGGGAAACATCAACTCGCTCAACGAATGGTTCAGCGAGCGCACGGATGCCTATCTGCGGGGGCAGGACTTTGCTTTTCCGGATGCGACGGATGTGATGCACTTTCACGTCGCGCAAAAGACAACGGCCCAAACCTGGTCATCTTTTTCCGGCCGCAAGGTGGCAGACGTTACCAGCCTGCCGCGTTTTTTTGCAGATCGCGCGGATCGCCCCGTGAACTATTCGGACGCGTACATTCAGCCTTATTCCGACTTCGAAAGACTGAAATCGCGCTTGTGGGATCTCAGCGCGCGCCTCAAACACGACATGTTTGTTGTCGAGGTGCCGTTCTTAAATTTGATCCCGGAAGCGGCCGCGGCATCTTCGACTGACGCAGCGCAGATCACAAGGCGACTGGATCACCTGAAGCCTTTCGCGCGCACCCTGCGCATCTTGCAGGTTTCGGAGGCTGGCAAGACAAGTCTGGTGGCGCCCGCATCGTGGCTCAAGAAATCGGGATTTGTCGCCCGGTTCGCCGAAGCGGTGCGCGCAGCCGAAGCGGACGCCGTCGAGTCGGGGCTGGACGGCGAGGCCAAGGCCGAGCACATCCGGGAAACCCTGTCACACGACGACGACCTCAGGCTTCAATTTGTCTTCCAGAAGATCACGTTCAAGCAGGCGATCGACTTTCGCGCCGTTCATGAGGCCCTGATCGCATTCTCCGCGGAGTGTCCGGCCGGCATTGTCTGGCATTTTCCCCGCTTCGGCCTGATCCAGTCATATTGGCAGGGTGAGCTTGATTCCGGCAATCAGGATCTGTTTTGCCTGACGGGTGAACCGCCGCTATCGCCGGACGACCGTCCGGAAGCGGACGATACGAACGATACCCCGACACTTGACGAAGAGGCTGCAGTTTAGGCCATTTCTAAGCGGCGCGCCGAATGGCAGCTCTGATATCGGATCGCATTTTCCGTTACTGCCCATTTGGCCGCCGTCTCAGAAAGTCATGCGACGTTTTACAAACGGGGAAAACGGGCCAGATCCCGACGCCCGGATCAGCTAAGCTGCAGTTCCACCAGACGCTTATAGACGCCGCCCTGGGCCATCAGGCTCTCGTGCGTGCCTTCCTCGACGGCGCGGCCGTCTTCCATGACGATGATGCGGTCGGCGGAACGGACGGTGGAGAGGCGGTGCGCGATGATCAGGACCGTCCGTGCACGAGCAAACTGACTGAGCGCGTCCTGCACCTTCGCCTCGCTTTCGGCGTCGAGCGCAGAGGTCGCCTCGTCCAGCAGCAGGATCGGCGCGTTGCGCAGGATGGCGCGGGCGAGCGCAATGCGCTGGCGCTGGCCGCCGGAAAGGTTTCGGCCCATCTCGCCGGCCGGCGCGTCATAGCCACCGGGCAACGTCTGGATAAAATCATGCGCATTGGCAGACTTCGCCGCCGCCTCGACCTGCCCGCGCGGCGCGCCGGGACGTCCGAGGGCGATGTTGCCCGCGACCGTGTCGTCGAACAGCGCAGCGTCCTGCGAGACAAGCGCCATGTTGCTGCGCAGGCTGCGGCCGGAAACATCGCGCACATTCAGCTGGTCGATGAGGACCTCGCCGGACGTCGCGTCATAGAGGCGCATGAGCAGGTTGAAGACCGTTGACTTGCCCGCGCCCGAGGCACCGACGAAGGCGACCGTCTCGCCGGGGCGCGTGGTGAAGGAGAGGCCCTTCAGCGCTTCGGTGCCGTCGGGATAGGTAAAACGTACATCGCGGAACTCAACGGCGCCGGCGGCGCCGTCTAGCTTCAGCGCGCCGGGCTTGTCGGCGACGGCGCAAGGCGCATCGACGATATCGTAGACGCGGTCTGCGGCAGCAGCGCCTTCCTGCGCAACGGCGCTGATCGAGCCGAGCGCGCGCACTTCCGGCGCCGCGACGGCGACCGCGCCGATGACGCCAAGAAGATCGCCTAGCGTGTTCTCGCCCTGCGAGATCCGCCAGGCGACAAAGCCGAGCAGCGCCGCGAGCGCAAGGCCGCCGAAGACTTCCAGCACGGGATCGACCCCGGCCCGCTTTGAAAGGACTTTCAGGAACAGGCGCGAGCGTTCTGCAAAACCGTTCCTGGCGCGCACCTTCTGCCAGTCCTCGAGGCCGTAAGCTTTCACCACGCGGGCGGACTGGAATCCTTCGGAGAGGAGCGATGTGATCTCGCCGGTCTGCTCCGCTGCACGCTTGGCGCGCTTGCGCACGGAGTTGCCGAGCGAGACGACCGGGCCGAGCGCGAGCGGATAGACCACGACGATGATGAGCGCGAGTTGCCAGTCTTTCCAGAACAGCCAGGCGAGCACGCCGAGGACGGTTGCGAGGCTCTTGGTGAAGTTGTTGGCAAAGCGCAGCGCGGCTTCTCGGATCGAGATGATGTCGCTGATGAAGCGCGAGACAAAGCTGCCCGAGGAATCTGCCGCGATGCGCGCATAGTCACCGTCCGTGAGCGCATCATACTGGACTGTCTGTACACCGACGAGGCCGCGCTGAACGCCGGTATTGTTGAGCAGCGTCATCCCGTACATCGACAGCGACCGTGCAAGGGTCAGCCCGATGATGGCGATGATGCCGGTCCAGATCCAGCCGGATGGCGCGCCGTCGTCCTCGCCGGTCATCTGCCGCTGCAGCGAATTGCCGACGAAATCGAGCACGGCAACATAGCCGATGCCCCACAGGGCCGTCAGCAGCGCCAGCACCGTTCCGCCAATGAACCACGCCTTGTGCGGCCAGAAATGCGCCTTGAACAGCCGCCAGAGCGACCGCCGGGCGCGCGCCGGGGCGGGCTCAGACGTGATGGGTGTCTCCCGTCGCCGGGTCGAGCAGCCGGTGGGCATGGAGAATGAAATAGCGCGTCTCGGCATGGTCTACGGTGCGGTGGGCTGCGGCCTTCCACGCGTCATAGGCTTCCTGATAGTTCGGGAAGGCGCCGACGAAATCCAATTTGGACAGGTCCTCGAACTCCACGCCCGTCACATCCTTCAGCTCGCCGCCGAAAACGATGTGAAGGAGTTGTTTACCGGTCTTTTCCTTGCCAGCCATTTTGCGGGGCTCCGTAATCTCTGGCGCCTTCTTCGTTTCGGCCCGCGCCTGCGGGTTCGGAATGCGCACATATCCTGCCCGGCGCACTAACAAAGGATGAAGCCCCTTTCCAGAGGCCAGGACACTGCGCTGGGCGGGAATCGCCTGATTGAACACCAGGCGCTCGCCCGCATGGGTTGTCACCTGGCCGCCCGCCTCGGAGACGAGCACAGAGCCGGCGGCGAGATCCCAGTCCGCCTTTTCGGCCAGAACCAGCACCGCGTCCCAGTCCCCGGCGGCCACCAGGGCGAGGCGCAGCAGGGTCGCATTGGGCTTAGGCCGGGCGAGATGCACGTCCGGCCAGGGCTCGCGCCAGCCGGGATGAGTAACCAGGCCCTCATTGGTGATGAGGCGGCTGCCCGCTTCCTGCTGGCAGGTCGACACTTGGATCGCCTCGCCATTGCGCCGGGCCCCGGCGCCGCGGCGGGCATCGTAGAACTGGCCGAGTTCAGGCGCATAGATCACGCCGGCCACCGCTTCGCCGTCTTCCACCATGGCGAGGCCGATGCACCAGTCCGGCGTGCCGTCCATATAGGCGCGCGTGCCGTCGATAGGGTCGACCACCCAGACGCGGGATTTCTGCCGCGCGGCGGGGTCGTCCAGCGTCTCTTCCGACAGCCAGCCGTATTCCGGCCGGGCCCGCTTCAGTGTTGCCGCGCACAGGCGGTTAACGGCAAGGTCGGCTTCGGTCACCGGGCTGCCGCCCGTCTTGTTCCAGGCCTCTGCCCCGCCCTTACGAACGTAGGACATCGCCAAGTCGCCCGCTTCCTGAGCCAGCCGGCAAAGCAGCGTCAGGTCTTCCTCCAGCGTGCGTTCAGCTGCCTGCAAGGTTCATATCCTCGATCAGAATTGAGGGCGCATCGCGCGTGCTGCGCAGTTCAAGATCAGAGGCCGGGATGAGCCGCGCGAACATCGACGGCAGGTCCCCGGCGACGGTGACTTCCGAGACCGGATAGGCGATCTCGCCATCCTCGAACCAGAAGCCGGCGACGCCCACGGAGTAATCGCCCGTATTCGGGTTGATCGAGGGGCCGAACATATCCGTGATCAGAAGACCCTTGCCGGCAGACTTTGCCAGCGCGCCCGGCGATTGCGTGCCGGCGCGCAGGTAGACGTTCGAGGTGGAGACACCCGGCGGGTCGCCGAAGGCCAGGCCTGCGAAGCCGTTCGGCGCGAGGCCAAGCTGGCGGGCGGTGGAGATATTGAGCAGCCAGCGCGTCAGGCGGCCATCCTCGATCAGGTGTGCTTCCTCGACGGGGAGGCCTTCACCGTCATGCGCACGGCTGCCGAGGCCCAGGACGCGGTGGGGGTCGTCGGTCAGGTAGATGCCCTTGTCGAACACCTGCTGGCCCATCCTGTCCTTCAGGAAGCTGACACCGCGCGCGACGGACGGACCGGAGATCGCGCCAAGAAAGGCGCCGATCAGGCTGTCGGCGACGCGGCGGTCAAAGATCACGGCCGCCTTCTGAGTCTCGATCTTTCGGGCGCCAAGGCGCGCGATCGTGCGCTCGCCAGCAGTCTTTCCGATTTCCTCCGCAGCCGGACGATCCTTGGTGAAGCGGACTGACCAGCTGTCATAGTCGCGCTCCATCTGGCCGTCCTTCTCGGCGACCGCCGAAAGGCCGAGGCCGGTAGAGGTGCCTGACTTCCATGACCGAAAACCGTTAGTGGCCGCCACCCAGCGCTCGGACCGGTTCCAAGAAGCGCCGCAGCCTGCGACCGTCTTGATGCCGGGCACGGCCAGCGCCGCCGCTTCAGCAGCCAGCGCTTCGCGCTCCAGAACTTCGGCCGAGATCTCAGGTTCGCCGGAAAGGTCCATGTCGACGTTGCCGCGCGCGAGTTCACGTTGCTCCGGCAGGCCGCAATACTTGTCCTCCGGCACCGCGCGGGCCATCGCCACGCAGCGTTCGGTCAGCGCTTTAAGTCCTACGGGTGAGAGGTCTGCGCCCGAGACATGTGCTTGTCGTTTGCCAAAGAAGCAGCGCAGCGCCACGCTTGCGCTTTCCTCGCGCTCGATGCTTTCCAGCTTGCCCTCACGAACGGAGACGCTGACGCCGTCGGCCACGCCGATGCGGGCGTCTGCCGCGCTGGCGCCGGCCTTCAGGCAATTCTCAAGAAGTCCGGCAAGCAGGTCTGCCGGGGGAACAGTCAATCCAGTCATGTCCGCTAGATGGACCGCACCGGCCCTCTGCGCAACAGGCCCGGTGCGCCCCGCGTCAGGCGACCGCCAGCCAGATCACGCCGACGCCCGCCGCCAGCATCCCCAGCCAGGTCAGCACCATGCCGAGCGCCCGCGCCGGCATGACCGTCGCCGACAGGCCGTAGGCGTGCAGCAAGCGGCCAGCGGTGAACACTGCACCGACGCCGTGAATGGCCCAGACTGGCGCCGGGAACTGCGTCATCACGAACAGGCCGAGCATGGTGATCGGAATGTACTCGGCGGCATTGCCATGGGCGCGGGTGCGGATTTCGAGATCCGCGTCACCGCCCGTGCCGAGCGAGACCTTTGCCGACTGGCGCCGGCCGACGACGCGGAAAGACAGGAAGAACAGGAGCAGGATGTTGATCCCGATATAAAGGGCAGCAGCAGACAAGGCGGTCATTGGGTGGTTCCTCCAGCAAAAAAGCCGCCGGGTTTGTTGCCCGGCGGCCCGTGTCTTGTTCCTGTCAGGCGGGCACGTGAGCTGCGCCTAGATGTCCCGGCGCGCGTCCGGCAGGCGGTCGTTGATGTCGTCGCGGATGTCCATCAGCGTGACGATCAGGCCGCAGATAATGCTGGCCGCGACCCAGCCGCCGAAGCTGAAGATCGCGAAGTCGGCGACCTGCGACATCGTACCGGTGAGGCCGATCAGTTCATTGGTGAAGCCACCCTTCTGGTAGATGCCAAGGGCAATGCCGCTCACGATGATGGCGATGTAGGCGACATACACCATGATGCGGAAGCTGTTGATGATGATGAATTTCATGAGGATCCCCTTCCTGGTTCCGTCCTGTTCTAGGCCGTGCGCCGGTGAGCGTCACGCTGTCGGTGTCTAACTGCAGGCTTCGGGCCAAGGCCCGGCCTCCAGTTCTCTTATCCTCCCGTCGCTGCGGCGTTGCCGCAGACTTCAAGGTCGTTGGTAACCGCCGAGAAGGCAAGCAGATCCTCGACCGGCAGCCCGCTCATGTATTCGACCATGTCCTGCTTGTCCCGTCCCGCCGCCTGGGCGACCTTCTTGAACAATTCAGGGGAGAGGTTCTTTTCAAGGGCATCGGCGACGCACGTACAGGTTGCCTCGCCTTCGCCCTTCTCGACACACGTGTCCACGAGGGCCTGCTTGTCGGACTTTCCGCCCAGCGCGCCACAACCGGCCAGCACGGCCAACGACGCTGCTGCCAACACAAATACCCGCATGTCATGCCCTCCTGACCGCTTCAATGCGGAGTGCTGGCATGATTTCAGGCGGCTGAAAAGCGCTATTCCCGGCGCAGGAGAGCGTCGAGCTGGATGCCCCGGCCCAGCTTCCGGGTGAACGCCTCCTTGATGGCCGGGCGGTCATAATCCTCTGCCACCCAGTCCAGGAAGGGCTTCCACTGGCCGTCGGGACGGCCCGCATTGTAGGCCGCGTAGGCCTCCAGGAAGGCATCCAGCACGCCCGTCTTGCCGTGCCGGATGTGCAGGTATTTGCCGGAAAGCTGCTCGGCCGCCCTTTCAAACGAGGTCCGCTCGCGCAGCAGCTTGTAGAGCACCGACATGATGCCTGCCCGGTCCGCGCCGGACTTGCAGTGCATCAGGGCGGGGTATTCGATCCGGCCGAACAGGTCCTTGGCGGCGAAAATCGCTTCCCGGGTCGGCGGATCGCGGGAAAACACCTGAAAATCAACGAGTTCGATCCCCGCCTCGGCGCAAGCTTCTTTCTCCAGCAGGTAATAACCCTGGGTGCTGGGGCCGCGCAGGTTCAGGATTGTGCGGATACCCCGTTCCTTGGCATGGGCCAGTACCTGCCGGGGTGAGGGCTGGTTGGAGCGCCACATTTCAGGGGAAATCCGGTGCAGGTTGCTGAACCGGGCCCGCAGGAAGCCGTGATCGCCCCAGATCAGCTCGCGCCGTGCCCGGGCCCGGCCGGACGCTGTGGTCAGGTCGGCGGCCACATGGACCCGGCGTTTCCGCTTCTTCTTGGGGGTGATCTTCACCATGGCCCGCACCTAATCGCCGGGGCAGCGCAGAGCAAGCGCCGGTCTGCGATGGCCTTCGCCGCCCCCGTCTGAGCCCTGGCCTGCAAAATAATTCCTCCCCGCTGCATCCCGGAGGCTCCCCGGCCGCATCTTACGGGCAAGAACGCCGGCAATTGTGCTGGCAAACAATGGAACTGGAGATCAAAATGGGTCCGGAAATTGTCGTCCCCACCGTGTTTTTTGGCTGTATTCTCGGCGTTGTCTGGCTGGTCAGCTTCTACAATGGCCGCAAGCGTCTCACCATTCACGAGACGCTGCGCCACGCCATCGACAAGGGCCAGACCCTGTCGCCGGAGCTGTTGCAGAATATGTCGCTGGTCACCGACCCGGTCCGCGCCGACCTGCGCCGCGGCGTGCTATTCCTGGCCTTCGGAGCAGCCTTTGCGGTCCTCGGCGGCGTGATCGGTCTCGAAGAAGCCGAAGCCATTACCCCCATGCTCGGCATTGCCGCCTTCCCGATCTTCCTCGGCATCGCGTATATTGGCCTGTGGGCATTTGGCCGTGGCAAGTCAGAGGCCTGATCTCTGGCTGGTCGCCTCCGGAGGGCGGGACATGCGCAGTGACCCCGATCTGGCCCATGCGGCCGCACGAGGCAGCGAATCGGCTTTCGCTGAGCTCGTGCGCCGCCACCAGGGCAAGGTCCGCGGCATGGCCCGGCGCCTCGCAGGCTCCGAAGCGACAGGCGACGACATCGCCCAAGTCACCTTTCTGACGGCCTGGCAGAAGATATCCAGCTATGCCGGCGGGACCTTCAGCGCCTGGATCTGCACCATCTGCTTCCGCGAGTTCCTTCAATGGCGTCGCCGGCAGAAAATGGAAATCGAGTTCGACGAGACGGCGGAAATCATCCCCTTCGACCGGTCGGCGGACCAGCACGAGATGCGGATGGACCTCACCCGCGCCCTCGAAAGTCTGAGCGAAGCCCAGCGCGTGTGTGTCGTGCTTTGCGTTTCGACCGGGCTGACCCACCAGGAAGCGGCCGATGTGACCGGCTGGCCTCTGGGAACCGTAAAGTCACACGTCCAGCGGGGCGTCGCCCTGCTCCGGACCCGTCTTGAAAATGCCAATGTGGCGTGATGGAGTGAAAGTCATGCGTGAACAGGATGCCTACAAGGATCTGTCCGACCTCTTCCGGGTCGAGGACAGTGCATTGCCTGCCGAGCCGTTCACCCGCCAGGTCATGCAGGGGGTAAGCCGCCAGAAGATGATGCGCCGGGCGATTGTCGGAAGCCTCGGTCTGGCCGGCGCTGCCATCGCCGCAATGCAGCTGCCGCAGCTGTTTGCCGAATGGGCCGGCGTCGACAAGACGGTGACCGAAGTGCTGGCCACCGCGCCGAGCGAACTGAGCACTGCCGCTGTCAACCAGCTCAGCACGGCGGCCGCAAACAACCCGATGTGGCTGGCAATTGCTGCAGGCGCCGCGCTCTGCGTCTTCGCGGTCTCAGCCTTCGAACGGGCCTGATGTTTCGGACATAAAAAAGGGCCGGCTCGCGAGAGCCGGCTCTTCGCTTTTGATCCGTCATCAGATCAGCCTTCCGGATCGTCGCCAACCGTCGGGGCTTCGACCTCCGGCTGGTTCACCGGGGCGATGGCATAGACCAAGCTGCTACTGGCATACTCACGATCGCCGACCGCAGCGCTGGCCTCAACGTTGAGCATGCCGTCACTGCCGACCGCCACGTTCAGCGCGGCGTCACCGAGGGCCTTCATTTTTCCGGCCGGCCAGCGCCACCTCACCGGCGAGAACCGTACTGTCCGCCACATGGAACTTCAGGATTTCGGTCAGCTCGGCCTTGCCTTCTTGTGTCTTGAGGTGGTCCAATGTGCTTTCAGGCAGCGCAGCGAACGCCTCGTGGGTCGGCGCAAAGATCGTATACGGACCTTTTGCGTTGAGGGCGTCTTGGTGTCCGGCAAGGCCAACGAGTTCAGCGAGGGTCGAGAAGCGGCGATCTCGACGGCGGTCTGGTAAGTGCCACCGTCTGCCGACAGAGCAGATTCGTCCGGGAGGGTTTCGGTCTGGGCCAGGGTTTCCAGGTCTGTCGACGCGGATGCGCCGGTCACGGTGGGTGCCGGTGAGACCGACTTAGCGCCGGAATCCAAGGCCTTCCAGCAGCATGCGCGTCTCGTAAAGAGGCAGTCCGACGATGGCGGTATAGCTGCCATTTATGGCCGTGA
>NZ_JALHLS010000024.1 GCF_022844445.1 Hyphomonas sp. | reverse complement strand
CGCGTGAGCGCTCCGGCCTTCCTTGATCCGGATAGGTTCAAACCCTGACCTTCAGCCTTCTGACGGGCGCCGCCAAGGTCGCCCCTGCAAGAGCGTCGGCCTCACGCACTTCCGAGGCTGCGTCCAACATGGCTGCGGCCGCGGCTGTAGAGGAAGTAGACCGCAAGCCCGATGACCGTCCAGCCAAGGAACATCAGTTCGGTGTACCCGGACAGCTGGAAGAACAGGAAGACGCATCCTGCCGCAGCCAGCGGGCAGATCAGCCAGAAGAGCGGCGTGCGGAACGGACGGGGCCGGGATGGGTCCGTACGACGAAGGATCATCACGCCAACCGCCACAGTGAAGAACGCGAAGAGTGTTCCCGAGTTGGAGATGTCTGCCAGCTTGCCCACCGGAAACAGCGCGGCGAACAGCGCAACGAAAACGCCCGTGCACATGGTCACGATATGCGGCGTGCCGTATTTCGGATGCAGCTTCGAAAACACATCGGGAAGCAGGCCATCTCGCGCCATGACGAAGAAGATGCGGGTCTGGCCGAACATCATCATCAGGATAACCGAGGGAAGCGCAATGCCGGCCGCGATCGCGACCAGGTCGCCTGCCCAGCCATGGCCGATTTCACGCAGCACGAATGCCAGCGCATCATCTGATTGCGACAACTCGCCGCCAGGCTGTGCCCCGATCGAGCCAATCGCACCAGCCGCGACCAGCAGATAGAAGACGGTGCAGATACCCAGCGAACCAATGAGCCCGATGGGAATGTTGCGTTGCGGATTGATTGTTTCCTCAGCCGCGGTTGAAACCGCGTCAAAGCCGACATAGGCGAAGAAGATCGACGCTGCCGCTGCCGCGACCCCCACCGTGACCATGTTGTTGGAGATGGGGTCCATCACTTCCCTGGCAAAGAAGCCGTTGGGACTGAAAGGTTCGAAATTGGCGGCATTGATCGCAGGAAGTGCGAACACGAGGAACAGCAGCAGCGCCGACACCTTGATGGCCACCAGTACGGCGTTGAAACGCGCGCTTTCCTTGGTGCCGACAATCAGCAGCGCCATACAGACCAGGCCGATCAGCATCGCAGGGATGTTTATGAGGCCCGGGTCGTCGTCAAACGGACCTTTGACGAACGTGTTCGGAATGGAGACGTTGAATATCTCCTCCGCCAGCTTGACCATGTAACCTGACCATCCGACCGACACGGCGGACGCGGCAATGGCATATTCCAGCACCAGTGCCCAGCCGACGATCCAGGCGATGATCTCGCCAAAAGTTGCATAGCTGTAGGTATAGGCAGAGCCGGAAACCGGCACCATCGAGGCAAGCTCGGCATAGCAAAGCGCCGCAAGAGCACAGACAACGGCTGCAATCACGAAGCTGATCATCATGGCAGGCCCGGCCTTGTTGGCAGCCTCTGCGGTCAGAACGAAGATACCCGTTCCGATGATTGCGCCTATGCCGAGCATCGTTAGCTGGAAGGCGCCCAGCGTGCGTGTGAGCGATTTCTTTTCGGCCGTCGCAAGGATGGCGTCGAGTGATTTAACCCGGTCAAAGATCATGCGGATTTCCTGATATGTTTCCGTTGCGGGCGCTTACTGCGCCACTCCCCGTTATGGTGGCGAAACTAGCGGAACCGGCGCCGCGCGCAAGGTGCAACCTGAAATCCGCCCAATCTTCGAAGGTCCTGCCCCGGATTTTCACGCTGGGCGTGAACTGCGGCGCGGAATTCGCCATTCAGGGCATGGCCCGCCCGGAGGGTCAGAAGGAGAAGCCCGGCAGGGAATCGAACGCTTTCTTGAGCGCTTCGCCCCAGCCTCTGGAGATGCTCTGATAATAGGGATCTTCCCCCTCGATCCGCTTGGACAGGCCGAGCCGCAGCGCATCCTTCTCGACCACCTGCAGGTCCAGCGGCAGGCCGACCGAGAGGTTGGCCTTGATGGTTGAATCGAAGGATACCATCAGCAACTTGGCCGCGTCCTCGAAGCTCATGGCGGGATTATAGGCCCGCACGAGGATGGGGCGGCCGTATTTCGTTTCCCCAATCTGGAAGTAGGGCGTGTCGTCGCTCGCCTCGATGAAATTGCCCTCAGGGTAGATCATGAAAAGTCGCGGTTCCATGCCCTTGACCTGCCCGCCGAGGATGATGGTCGAATTGAAAGCGGAATCGGCTTTCTGGCCCGTGGGCGAATTGGACTGGATGACCTCGCGCAGCGTCTCACCGACATACCGGGCGATCTGGAACATGGTCGGCATTTCCAGAATCGATGGCCGCCGCTCGGAAGGGGCCTTGGTGCGCTCCTCCAGCAGGCTGACGACAGACTGCGTCGTGGCGAGATTGCCGGCGGTCATCATCACCAGCGTTCGCTCGCCCGGGACCTGCCAGGTGAACAGCTTGCGGAAGCGGGACACGTTGTCGACGCCCGCATTGGTGCGCGTATCGGACATGAAAACCAGGCCGCGATTGAGCTTGAGACCGACGCAGTAAGTCATTTGAGTGAGTAACCGTGGGGCGAATTTCTTATTGTTGTTGCACCTGTATCGACACATCGAGCGATTCGCTCGCGGCGCCGAACCGCATGCCAGAAACGGGCGCGGCCTCCCGGTAGTCAAGTCCTGTCGCCACGCGAACATAGCGGCTGTCGGGCGAGATGGCGTTGGAAACATCGAAGCCGACCCAGCCCAGACCCTCGACATAGGCCTCGGCCCAGGCATGGCCGGCGTCCTGCTGGATACGGTCGTTCATCATCAGGTAGCCGCCGGCATACCGGGCCGGATAGCCCAGCAGGCGGGCCGCAGCGATGAATACGTGGGCGTGGTCCTGACAGACCCCGTGGCCCCTTTCGAGGGCATCTTCGGCGCGCGTATCGGCATCGGTCCAGCCCGGCTCGTACTGGATGGCATCGCGCACAAGGCCGGCGATCGCATGCAGGCGAGGAAGATCGCCGCCAGAAGCATCCGGAGCAGACTTTACCAGTCGGCGCAGCAGCGGGCCCGGCCGCGTCAGCAGCGTCGAGCGCTTGAACAACCAGAGCGGCGTGAAGCCCCGATGCATGCCGATGACCCCCGCGCGGTCTTCGACGTCCACTTCGCCTTCAGTGGAGATGACCAGCTTCTCTGCGCCGGCATCGAGGCTGATCAACTGCACCCAGTTGGCGTTGTGGTCTTCATACTCGGCCTCGATGCGGCCGCCTTCTATGTGATGCTTCCAGCTCAGCACCTGCTGACCGATGCGCGATTTCGGCGTCTGGCGCAGCTGGAAGAGGCCATACGAGACGGGCGCTGTGTAGCTGTAGTGCGCACTGTGATGGATTTTCAGACGCATCGATCTTCCCTCATCTGTTGAATCGGAAGTCTTCCTCGACGTGACCGGCGAGGGCGTTGTTGGACTGGATGAAGCGGGTGAGGAATTCGTGGAGACCGCGTTCCATGATCTGGTCTATGGTGAGGTCTTCCAGTTCATCGCGCAATGCCAGTACATGGTCGAGGCTGGGGCGACGGACCGAATAGTCCGAGCACAGATGACCAAGGTTGCCTGCAATCTTGCGTATGCAGTAAAGCAGAGAGCGCGGCATGCGCCGGTCGAGGATCAGGAAGTCGGCGATCGTCAGCGGACGCGTCTCTCCGCCATACAGCCAGCGGAAGGATCGCTCGGCCGAAGCGGCGCGCAGGATGGTTTCCCACTGTACATTGTCCAGCGTCGAGCCAACGAGTTGCACCGACGGGAGCAGCACGTAATACTTCACATCAAGGATGCGAGCGATATTGTCAGCACGCTCGATGAAGGTGCCGATGCGGGCAAAGTTGTAGATATCGTTGCGAAGCATCGTGCCGACGGTGGCGCCGCGCACGAGGGCGCTCTGGTTGCGGATGCGCGTCAGCACGTCCGGCAGGTCGGTCTCGCGCACGGGACGCGCGAGCTCCGACTTCAGCGTGATCCAGGTTTCGTTCACGGCTTCCCAGACTTCGCGCGTCAGCGCGGTGCGCACCAGACGGGCATTGTTGCGCGCAGCTTCAATGACCGAAATGACACTCGACGGATTAGCCGGATCGCGCAGCAGGAAATTGATGACGCTTGGCCCGTCAAACTTGCCGCCCGCTTCGAGGAAGGCGGCGCGGGCCGAGGCGGTGTCGATGATCGAGGCCCACTCGTCGTCGGCATGATCGGAGCGCGTCAGCGCAATGCGGAATCCCGCATCGGCCAGACGCGCGGTGTTCTCGGCCCGCTCAAGGTAACGGTACATCCAGAAGAGGCCGCCTGCGGTCTTGCCCAGCATCGCGCCTAGTCCTCCAATACCCAGGTGTCTTTGGTGCCGCCGCCCTGGCTCGAGTTGACGACGAGCGAGCCCTTCTTGAGCGCCACGCGGGTCAACCCGCCGGGCGTGATCTCGATGCCGTCCGGCGACATCAGCACGAAGGGGCGCAGGTCCACATGGCGCGGCGCAAGGCCGGCACGCGTGAGGATCGGCACGGTGGAGAGGGCGAGCGTGGGCTGCGCGATATAGTTCGCAGGCTTGGCGACCAGCTTGGCGCGAAAGGCTTCGAGTTCCTTCTTCGAGGCAGCCGGGCCGACCAGCATGCCGTAACCGCCGGAGCCATGCACTTCCTTGACCACCAGTTCGGCGAGATGGTCGAGCACGTAGGCGAGCGAGGAGGCTTCCGAACAGCGCCAGGTGGGCACGTTTTTCAGAATCGGCTTTTCGCCGGTATAGAACTGCACGATGTCAGGCATGTAGGAATAGATCGCCTTGTCGTCGGCGATGCCGGTACCGGGCGCATTGGCGATGGTGATGCCGCCGGAGCGGTAGACATCGAAGATCCCGGGCACGCCGAGGAATGAATCCGCGCGGAAGTTCAGCGGGTCGAGATAGTCGTCATCGACGCGGCGGTAGAGCACGTCGATGGGCGTATAGCCAAGCGTGGTGCGCATCGCGATACGCCCGTCCACGACACGCAGGTCATGGCCTTCGACGAGTTCGGCGCCCATCTGGTCGGCAAGGAAGGCATGCTCATAGTAGGCCGAGTTATGGATGCCCGGCGTCAGCACGGCGACGACCGGGCGCCCCTTGCAGGCCGGCGGCGCGCAGGCCGACAGCGAGCGGCGCAGCATCTTCGGATAATCCGAAACCGGCCGCACACGGATTTTCGTGAACAGCTCCGGGAACATCTGCAGCATCGTTTCCCGGTTCTCCAGCATGTAGGAGACGCCGGAAGGCGTGCGGGCATTGTCTTCCAGCACGAAGAATTCGTTCTCGCTGGTGCGGACGAGGTCGACGCCCACAATGTGGGTATAGACGCCGCCCGGCGGCGAGACGCCGAGCATCTTGGGCAGGAAAGCGTCGTTGTTCTCGATCAACTCGACCGGCACCCGCCCCGCCCGCAGGATTTCCTGGCGGTGATAGATGTCGCTCAGAAACGCGTTGATCGCCCGCACCCGTTGCTCGATCCCGCGCGTCAGCTTCGACCATTCCTTGGCCGAGATGATGCGGGGGACGATGTCAAACGGGATCAGCCTCTCGTCGGCATCAGCTGCGCCATAGACGTTGAAAGTGATGCCGGTGCGCCGGAAGAACGTCTCCGCCTCCCGCGCCTTGCGGCGCAGGCGCTCGGTCGGCTCGCCGGCGAACCAGTCGCCGTACCGCGCATACGGCGGACGAGGGCGTTCCCCGCCGCCGTCCATCTCATTGAAAAAAGTCGGAGTTTCTCCCATGCGGGCCACCTTACGCGGGATTCATCGGCGCTCAACGGGCTTCGCCTGCGAGGCACAGTCGGCGAAACCCTGCCCCATACTCAGGCAAAGCGCCACAAGGGCTGCCTGAAAATCCGGCAACCCCTCAAGGCGCGACCGGCACGAGGGGCCAGAAGACCGGAATCACAAACGCGGCGACAACCACGAAGATCCAGTTCAGAGGCGAACCGAAGCGGACAAAGTCCATGAACTTGTAGCCGCCGGCCCTGTAGACCAGCGTGTTGGTCTGGTAGCCGATGGGCGTCGCAAAGCTGGCGCTGGCGGCAAACATGACGGCGACAACAAACGGGCGCGGATCGATGCCGATTTCCTGGGCGAGGCCGATGGCCAGCGGGGTGATCAGGATAGCGGCCGCGTTGTTGCTCATCACCTCGGTGACCATCGAGGTGAAGGCGTAGACGATGATGAGCAGGACCAGCGGGCCGAAACCGCTTGAGATCGTGCCCAGAAACCCGACGATCAGGTCCGCCGCGCCGGTCTTCTCCAGCCCGATGCCGAGAGCCAGCATGCCGAAGATCAGCATCAGGATGTCCCACTGGATCGACTGATAGGCTTCCTGGTGGTCAAGGCAGCCGAAGGCGACCACAGCGGTCGCCGCAATCAGTGCAAGGCCGGCAATCGGCATCAGCTCAATGGCTGCGAGAGCCATCACCAGCAGAACGGCGCCTATCGCGATGGGTGCCTTATCGCGGCGGATTGCGCGCTCGGTGCTTTCAGTGAGATTGTTGAGGACGCCGTCCTCGAACATCTGCCGCATGCCCGCAGGCGGACCTTCAATCAGAACAGTGTCGCCGACTTCGAAACGCAGCTCGTCGATCTGCTTGGCCATGTTCTCGCCGCGGCGGTGGATGGCAAGTACATAGACACCATAGAGGCGCGCGAGGCCCAGCCCGGCAAGTCGGCGGCCGATGAGACGGGATTGCGGGCCGATCACGCCTTCCATCACCACGGTCTCTGTGGTCTGCACCGGCTCGAAGGACGTTGAGGAGTTTGCCTGCGCGCCGAGGGCGATGTTACCGGCTTCCTTGAGGGTCAACATCTCGGAGACCGGCGAGCGCAGCACCATCCGGTCGCCCGCCTGCAGGACAATGGCCTTCAGATTATTGCGAAGTGATAGCCCCTCACGGAACACATCTATCACGGTGAACCCCTTTTCGACCGTGAACCCCGTTTCGGAGATCTTCTTGCCGATGAGGTCTGAGTCGAGGGGGATCAGGATCTGAGCAACGAAGCGACGTTCCTTCTGGTCCGGAAGGAGCGATGTCAGGGATTCGCGGTTGGGCAGAAGAAAGGGACCGAGGATTGCGGTGTAAAGAATGCCCACGCCGGCAAACATCAGGCCCGCAAGCGTGATCTCGAACATGCCAAACGGCGCCATGCCTTCGCGCTGCGCGACACCGTCGACGAGAATGTTGGTGGAAGTCCCGATCAGCGTGGTCGTACCCCCGAAGATCGCGGCGAAAGAAAGCGGTATGAGGAGCTTGGAGGGAGAAATACCGATGGCCCGGCCGAGCCGTATGGCGACCGGAATAAGGATGATCACCACAGGCGTATTGTTGATGAAGGCGGAAAGGACCACGACCGACGCCATCAGCAAGATGACGGCCAGTGTGGGTGACCCTTTCTGCGCAATGCTGGCAACCTTTCGCCCTACCCAGTCGATGACGCCGGTGCGCTCAAGCGCGGCAGACAGGATGAACATCGCCCCCACAGTGATTGGCGCGGCGTTCGAGAAAACGGACAATGTATCGCTGACCGTCAGGATGCCGGTCAGCATCAGCGCGCCCATCGCGAGCAAGGCCACGACATCTGCCGGGACTTTCTCCCGGATGAAGCCGAAGAAGACGATCACAACGAGGACCAGCACAAAGCCGATCTGGAATGCCGAACTTTCTAGGATCGGTGCGAGCATGCAGAATCCTGATCGCCGTTGACAACGCCGCCACACAACCCCGAACACGGCCCGAGTGCAACCGTCTTGCGGGCCGGTGCCTTTTGCCGCCCGGTTCCTGTGGCCAAGTGGCTGCCCGGCAGACTAGAGCAGCACAATCTCTCCCAAAAGGAACTTTGAACTGATACCGCCGCGCACACTCGACGACATGAAAGCCTTCATACGGGCCAATACGCGGCTTTTGCCTGTTGCAGGCCTCTGCGACGGCCGCGGCGGAATCCGGCAAGAGCTGCTGATCTGGCAAGCCGATGAAATCACCCCGATCTGGTCGGCCACCGAAGCAGACCTGGCACGAGAAGGGCTCGATCCACCCTTCTGGGCCTTTCCCTGGGCGGGCGGGCAAGCGGTGGCGCGGTTGATTCTGGATCGGCCTGAACTTGTGAGAGGCAAACGCGTGCTCGATATTGCGGCCGGCAGCGGGATGATTGCCATTGCGGCCGCAACGTCGGGCGCGGCCGAAGTGCTGGCGAATGACATTGACCTCATGTGCGAGGCCGCCACCCTCCTGAATGCCGAGGCCAACGGCGTGACGATCAGCTGGAGGGGCGGCGATCTTTTGCAGGGACCGCCTCCTGAGGTGGACGTCATCCTCGCCGGCGACATCTTTTACCAGAAGCAGATGGCCGAGCGGTTCCTCGACTGGCTCGGCCGCGCGGCCGCGCAGGATGTGGACGTCTATGCCGGCGACCCCGGGCGAGCCTACGCGCCGCTCGGCGGCTCAGCGCCCATTGCGGAATACGACATCGAGACGACTGCCGACCTCGAAAGCGTCACGCTCCGTCGCTCACGCGTCTGGAAACTCTGACCGGCGCAGGATCAGCTCCGGATCATCGCCGCGCCCTTGGCCGCGATCATGATGGTCGGCGTATTGGTGTTTCCTGAGGTGATCTGCGGCATGACCGAGGCGTCGATGACGCGCAGACCCTCCACGCCGTGCACCTTCAACGCAGCGTCGACCACGGCGGCAGGGTCATCGGCGCGGCCCATCTTCGCGGTGCCTACGGGGTGGAAGATCGTGGTGCCGATATCTCCGGCCACGCCCGCCAGGTCCTTGCCTGCAGCCGCCTCGCCCGGAACGTGCTCGACCGGCGCAAAGCGGCTGAGCGCTGGTTGCTGCATCAGACGGCGGGTGAGACTTATTGCTTCGCGCGCCATGTGGCGGTCTTCTTCCGTAGCGAGATAATTGGGATCGATGACGGGCGCGGCATCGGGATCAGGCGAAGCTATCCTGACATGGCCGCGCGAGGTCGGACGCAGATTGCAGGCGGCGACCGTAATCGCAGGAAAGCGGTGTAGCGGCTCGCCGAACCGGTCAAGCGATAACGGCTGGACATGGAACTGGATGTCCGGCCGCGCCCGCTGCGCATCGGAGCGTGCGAAGATGCCGAGCTGAGACGGCGCCATGGTCAGCGGCCCACGCCGGCGCAGGGCATAGTCGATTCCCATCTTCATTTTGCCGTACACGGAGTAATAGATCTGGTTCAGCGTCTCGGCGCCAGAAACTTTGTAGATCGCTCGCTGCTGAAGGTGGTCCTGAAGGTTGCCGCCAACACCCGGCAGATCCACGACCGGCGTGACACCCGAGCCCTCAAGCACTGCAGCCGGACCGATGCCCGAGCGTTGCAGGATCGCAGGGGTGCCGATGGCGCCGGCGCAGAGAATGATTTCCGCGTTGGCGGAAACGGAAAAGCGTTGCCCGTTCTGCCGGAACACGAGCCCTTTCACACGGCGGTTCTCGATCAGCAGCGATTCGACCAGCACACCCGTTTCGACGCGCAGGTTCTGTCGCTTCATCACGGGCTTGAGGAAGGCCGTTGCGGCCGACCACCGTCGTCCGGCTTTCTGGTTCACATGGAAGTAGCCGGAACCTTCATTGCTCCCGGTGTTGAAATCGGGCGTCTTCGGAATACCGATCTGTTCGGCAGCATCACGCACGGCGTCGAGGATGTCCCAGCGCACGCGCGGTGGCTCGACGCGCCATTCGCCTGCCGCGCCGTGCACGTCGCTGTCGCCGAGGAAATGATTCTCGATCTCGCGGAAGACCGGCAGCACATCCGACCAGCCCCAGCCCGGTAGACCCAGATCTCGCCAGCCGTCATAATCCTCTGCCTGTCCCCGCATCGTGATCATCGCGTTGATCGCAGACGAGCCGCCCAGCACCTTACCCCGCGGATAGGCGAGTGCCCGCCCGTTCAGTCCCGGCTGGGGAGTCGTCTTGAACATCCAGTCCGCACGCGGATTACCGATCGCGAAGAGGTAGCCGACCGGAATATGAAACCAGATCCAGTTGTCCGCCCCGCCCGCCTCCAGCAGCAGAACGCGCCGCGACGGATCCGCCGACAGCCGGTTCGCCACGACGCAGCCCGCCGATCCGGCGCCCACGACGAGGTAATCGTAATCGCCGTCAAACGGCTTTGTGGCCCGGGCCATCGGCGCTCATCTAGCCGGGCTGCACGTCGATGAAGCGGCTGCCATCCTTTGCGAGACGTTTCAGCGTCTCGCTCGGCGCAAAGCGGGCGTCTTCCTTGCCCAGACGCTCCATCGTCACCAGCACCGCCTCGGCGCCGACCATGTCGCCATACAGCATCGGCCCGCCTTTATCGGCCGGCCAGCCATAACCGTTTAGCCAGACGATATCGATGTCAGAGGCGCGCTGCGCTTTCTTCTCCTCGAGGATTTTCAGGCCCTCATTGATCATCGGATGGATGCAGGCCGAGATGATTTCGTCCGCGCTCGGCGGCGCGGCCGCCGCCGCGCCGGTCACGTCCGCAATCACCTTCGCCGTTACCGGCGACGGCACCGGTTTGCGGTCCGCGCCATAATCATAGTATCCGGCATTCGTCTTCTGCCCCCGCCGCCCGAGTTCGCAGAGCGCGTCACGGATCGGGTTGGCGGTCTTCGCACCAGGCTTCCAGCCGATATCGAGGCCAGCCAGATCGGACATCTGGTACGGACCCATCCGGAACCCGAACTGGTTCAGCGCCGCATCCACATCCCATGGCATCACGCCGCTGTTCACGAGCTTCTGCGCCTGCGCCTGGCGGGCGAACAGGATGCGGTTGCCGACAAAACCTGGACACACGCCGACAAGCACCGCGATCTTGTTGATCGTCCTGGCGAGCGCCATGCATGTGGCGATCACGTCATCGGCTGTATGGTCGGCGCGCACGATCTCGAGCAGTTTCATCACATTGGCGGGCGAGAAGAAGTGCAGTCCGATCACGTCCTGAGGCCGGCGCGTTGCGCTGGCGATCTCGTCGATGTCGAGCGCCGACGTATTGGTGGCAAGGATCGCGCCCGGCTTCGCAATCCGGTCAAGGTCGGCGAAGATGCGCTTCTTCAGGTCCATGTCCTCGAACACAGCCTCGATGATCAGGTCGCAATCAGCGAAAGCCGACATATCGAGCGTGCCGGACAATCGGTCCATCCGCTCGGCGACTTCCGACTGCGGAAAGCGGCCATTGTCGGCGCTGCGCTGGTAGTTGGTGCGCACGACGCCGAGGCCGCGATCCAGCGCCTCCTGCTTCTGCTCGAGGATCACGACGGGAATGCCGGCGCTCGCGAAGTTCATCGAGATTCCGCCGCCCATGGTGCCAGCCCCGATGACGCCGACCTTGCGGATCGGGCGATGCGGCGTGTTCGCCGGCACATCCGGAACCTGCCAGGCCTCGCGGCCTGCCTTTGCGATGTAGTTGGAAACCGTCTCGGGTGTCATGGCGCCGGCTGGCATGGATCGCGTCCTCCTGGTGGCCCGCCGGTCATTGCCAGCGGATTTTGGGCCACACTATGCGCCCCGGGCGCTGCGAGGGAAGCCCGCCGATTGCCACGTGGCCATATTTTCCCGGACGTCGGATTTCCGGCATTGACTGGAGCGGGTAGACGGAATCGAACCGACATACACAGCTTGGAAGGCTGGTGCATTACCATTATGCTATACCCGCCCGTCAGGGCCGCGAGAGCGGCGGCATTGGCGGGGTGGTGGAGGGAGCTGGATTCGAACCAGCGTACGCTAGGCGGCCAGATTTACAGTCTGGTGGATTTAACCACTCTCCCATCCCTCCACGGGACCCGCGCCAACGCCGTTTGACGCCGCCGCGCCGGCGCTTCAAAAGGGCACGTTCTAGCACCCCCGATCCACGCCGGAAGCGGCCTTATAAGGATGAACCTCATGGCACGCAACCATACAAAACGGCCCGGCAACAGGCCGCCCGGACCGCCCGGGAACCGGCCCCAATCGGGTCATTTCGGCCGGCCGGAGCGGGAAAGCGCGGGCCGTGACAAGCCTGAGCGCGAAAAGGAGGGCGGACCTGTCTGGCTGTGGGGCACCCATGCTGTCCAGGCCGCTCTGGCCAATCCCGATCGCCAGTTCCTTCAGTTCCTCGCCACCGAGAACGCCGCCGAACGCCTGCCCAGAGGCCGCCTCACGCCGCAGATCATCACCGGCAAGGAGATGGACCAGCGCCTGCCACCCGGCGCTGTGCACCAGGGGATTGCCATCAAGGCCGAGCCGCTTGAGCCGGTCGCTCTGGAAGACCTTATCGCCGAGGGCGCGACCCGCATCGCTGTGCTGGACCAGGTGTCCGATCCGCACAATCTGGGGGCCATCTTCCGCTCCGCTGCGGCGTTCGGCTTCAGCGGGCTGGTGCTGCAGACGCGCAATGCCCCGCCGATCACCGGTGTCGTGGCCAAGAGCGCGGCCGGCGCCATCGAGACGATCGCCGAAGTGCGCACGGTCAATATCGCCCGCGCGCTCGAACAGCTCGCAGAAGCCGGCTTCCACACCGTGGGCCTCGCCGGCGAGAGCACCCGGTCGCTGGACCTTGCCGTGAAGGGCGCGGCTAAGATCGCCGTTGTGCTCGGCGCCGAGGGCCCCGGCCTGCGCCCGGCTGTCGCCAAGGCCTGCGCGGAACTGGCCCGCATCCCGATCGCGGCGGAGATGGAAAGCCTCAACGTGTCAAATGCTGCCGCAATTGCCTTCTATGAGGCGAGCCGCGGCGGTTTTCCGACCGCATGAACGTCTGCTAGACTGATACCTCACTCCCGGGGAGACCAACCATGCTGCGCATCCTGTCCGTTCTGCTGGTGCTTTTTGGACTCGTCGTTGCCGGCTTCGGCGGCGCGGCGCTGATGGAACAGTACACACCGAAAGAAACGGCATCGGCGGCGGCAGCGCCGGGTGCGGTTGAAACGGCCGCGGTTGAAGCGGCGCCGGAAGAGCCGGCCTTCGATGTCGCCTCAGTCGAACCCGAACCGGAAATGTCGGCCGAGAGCGCGGCCGAAGGCGCTGTTCCGGACGCGGTTGCAGAAGCCGGCCCGGCCCTGTCCGAAGAAGAAAGCCAGTTCAACTTCCAGACCCAAATGGAACCGGCCCCGATGGCGCGCTCGGCGCCGCCAGAGAGCGCCGGCGACGGCGCATTGCCGGAGATCTCGGCAATGTCGGCCCCGGCCCAGCCCTCCTTCGAGGAACGTCTGCAGACTGTGCCTGTCGCCCACGAGACGCCGCTGTCGGCCGAATACAAGCGCGCCTTCGACGTGACCTTCGCCATCGACGCCACGGGCGACACGACCGCCGCCGACGCCCTGCCCGGCAAGGGCCTGATCGAGGAAGGCGAAGCGAAAGTCTCCGAGCGCGTGGAAGTTCGCCTCTCCGGCGCGAACTTCGACATCGTCGCCACTTCGCCGCCGGTCCAGTCGCTTTCTCCGCTCACGGAGAATACCTGGCGCTGGTCGGTCACCGCGCTCAGCGCCGGCGAGCATGACCTTACCTTCGAGGTCTTCGCCATTGACACCGATGCCGTGACACCGCTGCGCACCTACCGTGACACGGTGACGGTGAAAGTCTCCGGCCTTAACCGGGCCATCGCCTTTGCTGACCAGGCGAACCCGCTCTTTGTCCTTCTGGGCGGCCTCGGCTCGGCCCTGGCAGGCCTCTTTGCGGCCTTCCGGTTCTTTGGGAACAAGTAGTCAGGCGGCAGGCTTTGCTTTAACTGCTTCTCTCAGACGCGCCCAGATCGCGCGGGGGAGGACTGTGCATGACACTCCAGGCTATCAGCGCCGGTTTCGGGCGTACCGGCACACTCTCGCTCAAGCTTGCGCTTGAAGAGCTCGGGTTCGGTCCATGCCATCACATGAAGGAAGTGCTGGAGAACGGCCCGGTCCAGGTTCCGCTCTGGCAGGCAGCAGCTGACGGCCAGCCGGATTTTGCCGCGATCTTCAAGGGTTACAAATCCGCAGTCGACTGGCCGGCTGCCGCCTTCTGGCGCGAAGTGTCTGCTGCCTATCCGGACGCAAAGATTATCCTGTCAACGCGTTCGGCTGAAAGCTGGTATTCCAGTTTCTCCGAAACCATTCTCCCCACCCTGATGGCAAAGGACCGCTGGCCGCCGCCGGCCGTGCCGTGGCTGACCATGGTGTCCAAAGTCGTCATCGACCGCAGCCTTGGCGGGCGCACGGACAAGGACGGCGTCATCGCGGCGTTCCATGCGCAGGAAGCAGCTGTCAGAGCCGCAATCCCGGCAAGCCGCCTGCTCGTCCATCAGGCCAGCGATGGCTGGGAGCCGCTCTGCGCCTTTCTCGGCGTGCCGGTTCCAGCAACGCCCTATCCGCGCACCAACAGCAAGGAAGAGTTCTTCCAGCTGATGAAGGGCGGGGACAACATATAGGACAGCCGGACGAAGATTTCGCTTGATCTCAACCTAGGTTGAGGTCGCACAGGTCGTTGATCTTCGGAGAAAGGGCCCGCGATGCCTATCAGCAAACAAATGCTTACGGGCTTCGGCGCCGCGGCGGCTATCCTCGGCGGAAGCTTGCGGGTGATTTCCACCTTCGTGCCCTACACGCCGGACTCGCCGGGCCTCGAATTGCTCTACGGTAGTGTGGACATCCTGATGCTGTTCGGCCTGATGACCCTCTACGCCAGCGTCTCGCGCCTCCTCGGCTGGACCGGGTTTGCGGGATTTGTTCTCGCGGCGACCAGCCTTGCAAGTATTGTCGGCCCAGACCCGAACAGGTTTGGCATCAACTTCTATGAAGCAGGCGCCGCCGGCCTGCTTGTCGGATTGGCACTGCTTGCAGGCGCCCTGCTGAAGCATCGGCTCCTGCAGCCGGCAGCCCTGCTCTGGCTTGCAGCGCTTGCTTCTGCTTTGATCGGTATACTGAGTTCTCTGACACTGGCTGTCACTTTCGCTGGCCTGCTACTTGGTCTTGGCTTCGCCGCAGCCGGCTTTCAGCTCAATAACTCTTCGGCAGGCCGAGCACGCGCTCAGCGATAAAGTTCAGAATCATCTCGCGGCTGACGGGCGCAATACGGGCGAGCATGGCTTCGCGCATCATCCGCTCGACATGATACTCCCGCGCATAGCCCATGCCGCCGTGTGTTAGCACGGCCGTCTCGCACGCAGTGAAACCGGCCTCGGTACCAAGATACTTTGCGGCGTTCGCTTCAGCGCCGCAGTCTTCACCCGCGTCGTAAAGCGCGGCGGCCTTGTAGGCGAGCAGTTCCGCTGCCGAGAGCTCGGCCCAGCACTTCGCCAGCGGATGCTGGATGCCCTGATTCTGTCCGATCGGACGGCCGAACACGACCCGCTCGTTGGCATAGCGCGTCGCGCGCTCGAGCGCGGCAAAGCCAAGGCCGACGCTTTCCGCCGCAAACAGCACGCGCTCCGGGTTGAGACCCTGCAGCAGGTATTTGAATCCCGCGCCCTCTTCACCGATCAGGTGTTCCTTCGGCACTTCCAGCCCGTCAATGAAGAGCGCGTTGCACTCCACAGCCTTGCGGCCCATCTTCGGGATCGGCTTCGCCTCGATCTTGTTGCGGTTGAGATCGGTGTAGAAGAGCGACAGGCCGAGATGCGGTTTGGAGCATTGATCCTTCGGCGTCGTGCGCGCGATGATCAGAATCTTGTCCGCACGCTGAGCACCTGTCGTCCAGATCTTCCGGCCATTGATGACATAACCATTGTTCGTCCGCTCCGCCTTCGTCTCGAGGCTGGACGTGTCGAGGCCCGAGTTCGGCTCGGTCACGGCAAAGCACATCTTCTCCTCGCCGGAGATGATCTTCGGTAGGTTCTCGCGCTTCAGTTCGGGGTTGCCGAACTTCTCGAGTGGCTTCGGCCCGAAGATGTTGAGGTGGATCGCCGAGGCGCCGGAGAAGCCCGCGCCGGTGCGCGTGACTGTCTGCATCATGATCGCCGCTTCCGTCAGGCCGAGCCCTGCGCCGCCATACTCCTCCGGGAAGGCGATTCCCATCCAGCCGCCCCTGGCCATCGCCGCGCAGAACTCTTCCGGCCACTCGCCTGTCTCGTCCGTCTTCAGCCAATAGGCGTCGTCGAACGGCTCCAGCGTTTTCGCCACAGCGTCGCGGATCGCCTGCTGGTCCTCGGTCATAGGACGGATGGTGTGCATGCCTTCATCTCCCTTTGGCCGCGAGACTTAAGGCGGGCTCTGAGCCTCGTCCAGCGTCAGGGGGTCGCGGCGAAGGCCCGGCGCGTCGAGAACGCGGCGGCAAGCCCGTCCGGCGCCTCGCCCAGCATTTCGTCTGCCAGCATCTTCGCCGTCACCGGCGCCAGCAGGATGCCGTTGCGGTAATGCCCGGCCGCGACGAACAGGCCCGGCGTGATCGTCTCGCCCAGAAACGGGGCGTGGTCGGGCGTGCCCGGCCGCACCCCTGCCCAGCTCTCCACCACCGACGCTGCCGCGAGCCCGGGACACAGCCGCACGCCCTCAAGGCGCAGCGCCTCGATGACGTCCGCCTCGGGCGCATCGATCACCCGGTCCGGCTCTACCGTCGCCCCGATCACCACCTGCTCGCTCCGCGGCACGAGGTACACCCTGCCCGAGCGCACCACCCGCTCAGGCGCGCCCTCATCCGCCCGCACCGCCAGCATCTGCCCGCCATGACAGTCGATATCGTCCAGCGCCGTATCCCAGTTAACCAGGCTGAAGCGCTGCCCGTCCTCCTCCACCTTGATGATCGCCGTCTCCCAGCCTGCAGCCGCGAGGATGGCGTCATGCCCCTCAAGCCTCACGCGTCCGCCCGCCGATTTGAGCGGCGCCGGGCCATCCACGAAGCGAACCTTCGGATGCGCGCCGAGCACTGCCAGCAGCGCCGACACGGTCTCCCGGTTGTGCACGCGGACGTCCGTCTCAAGCTCCAGCCCGCCCAGCACGTCCGCGTTCAGTGCCGGCTCCCGTCTGCGCAGCTGCGCCGCTGACAGTTCCGTATGCGCAAGGCCCGCCCGGCGCAGCGTCGCCGCGATCCGCGACAGCCGCCCGAGTTCATCCTCATCCAGCGCCGCGGCCAGCGACGGTGTCCGGTCAAACCCCACTGGCCTGCCCGCCCGCGCCGCCAGCTCCTGCGCAAAGCCAGGCCACAACGCCCCGCTCGCCAGGCAAAGCTCGAACAGGCGCGGATGCACGCCCGGCGCGTCTGCCGCCTCAAAGGCCGGCGCCAGCATTCCCGCTGCCGCCCAGCTCGCCCCGCGCCCCGGCGGCCGCACATCGTAGATGGTCACGCGCACACCCCGGCGCACGGCCAACTCATAGGCTGCCGTCAGCCCGATTATCCCGGCGCCGAGGATCGCAATACGCGGAAGGGAGGAGAACAATGCCATGCCGAATAAGCCTTCCGCCGGGGTTTAGGAGCCCCGGTCGGCACATTCAACACATGGCAGGCAATTCAGTTGAGGCCGCGAAACGCCGACCAGAACGTGTTGAACGCGTCGGCGAGGTCATGCTGCTGGAAGATGATCTGCTTCAGGCGCTCGCCGCCGGGGCCGAACACGGTGCGCACCATCAGGTCGAGGTCGAACGCCTCGCCGCGCGCGCCGGTATCGTGCAGGGACAGGAAAGAATCGATCGCCGCCGACAGCCGGACGTCCTCGTCCTCGCTGTTCAACTCGACATCCAGAACAAAATCCGTCATCGCGCCCGCCCCATCCGTAAACAAAAGATTAACAGAGTTTCCGGTCTATCAGAAGCTATTTCGCACCTGCAACATCGCAGGGTTGGGACAGCCCGCTTACCGGGTGAGCAGGTTATGCAAGAAACGGGTCAAGGTCCGCCTGATGGTAAACATCCAATTTGCCTTAAAGGGGTATAAAAGGTCGCGTCTGACGTTGGTTGCGATTCATTCTCATATGTGGTTGGGATCAGCGGCAAATTAAGGAGCCACAGATGCCCAGATTTCCGCTCGCGATCCTGTCGATGACCGTCCTAGCCGCCTGCGGCCAGCCTGCGACCCAGCCGCCTGCCGAGGGCGCGCCGGCGCCTGTGGCCAGTGAAGCGGCGCCTCCGGCTGCCGCGCTCAATATCTACTCCGCCCGCCACTACGATTCCGACAAGGCGATGTATGCGAAGTTCGAGGAACTCTCCGGCATCAAGGTCAACGTGCGCGAAGCCGGCGCTCCGGAACTGCTCGAGACCATGAAGGCCGAAGGCGCTGACAGCCCGGCCGACGTCATCATCGTCTCGGATGCTGGCGCACTTTACCGCTTTCAGACCGAAGGCTTCACCCAGGCCGTGCGCTCCGACAAGCTCGAAGCCGCGATCCCGGCGCAGCTGCGCGAGAAAGACGGTCATTGGTTCGGCCTTTCGAAGCGCGCACGCATCGTCGTCTATGACCCGCAGATGCTGCCAACCCAGGAAGTCGACACCTACGCCGACCTCGCCGATGAGCGCCTGAAAGGCGAGCTCTGCGTGCGCTCCAGCACGAACATCTACAATCTCTCCCTCCTCAGCGAGTTCATCAGCCGCAATGGGAGCGAAGCGGCCGAAGCCTGGGCCAAAGGCGTCGCCGGCAACTTCGCCCGCCCGCCGGAAGGCGGCGACACCGCGCAGATTCAGGCGGTCGCCGCCGGCCAGTGCGCCGCCGCCATCGTCAATCACTACTACTGGGTGCGCCTTGCGACCGGCAGCACCGAAGATCGCCTTGCCGCCGCCAAGACCTCCCTCTCCTTCCCGGACCAGGATGGCAACGGCACGCATGTGAACATCAGCGGCGCGGCGGTGGCGTCCACGTCGAAGTCGGCGGAACTGGCGGTACAGTTCATCGAATTCCTTGCCTCTCCCGAAGGCCAGGTGATGCTGACGTCCGAGACGAAGGATTTCCCGGTAGTGGCGGGTGTCGCCTATCCCGAAGGCCTCGAATTGCTGCCGGGCTTCAAGCAGAGCGACTTCCCGCTGACCGAGCTCGGCGCCAACCAGGCCGAAGCGCAGGCGATCTTCGACCGGGCCGGATGGAACTGAGGGCATCCGCCTTTTCCGCGCCGGTCTTTCGCCAGCTGCCGGTCCTCCTGGCCGGACTCGTGATCGCCCTGCCGGTGGCGGTCGTCCTGGTCACCGGGCTCGTCAATGGCGGCGGCGCGGCCTGGACGCATATCCGAGAGACGCTGCTGCTGCGCTATCTCGGCGGCACGCTGTCGGTACTCGCGCTCACAGGTATGCTCTGCCTGCTGATGGGTGTGCCGACGGCGTGGCTCGTCACCATGTTCCGCTTTCCGGGGCGCGGCCTGTTTGAATGGCTGCTGGTGCTTCCGCTCGCGGCGCCCGGCTACGTGCTCGCCTATGCCTGGAGTGACCTCGCGGGCGTCGCGGGCCCGCTCCAGACCGCCTTGCGCGAAGCGACCGGCTGGTCGGCGCGCGATTATTGGTTCCCGGACATCAGCTCCCTGCCCGGCCTGTCCTTCGTGCTCGCCTGCACACTTTTTCCTTATGTCTACCTCACCGCCCGCGCCGCCTTCATATCGCAGTCCGTCTGTACGATGGAAGCGGCCCGCAGTCTTGGCGCAGGCGCCGGGCGCACTTTCTGGTCTGTCGCCCTGCCCGCGGCACGCCCGGCCATCGCCGCCGGCCTCGCCCTCGCGCTGATGGAAGCTGCCGCCGACTATGGTGCAGCCGAATTTCTTGGCGTGCCAACACTGACCTTCGGCATCGTGCGCGCCTGGAAGAGTTTCGGCGAGCCTGCCGCAGCTGCGCGGCTTGCCTTCGTGCTTCTGGCGCTGATCCTCACCTTTGTCCTGCTGGAACGGCGCGCGCGCGGCCGTGCGGGCACCCAGCAAAGCTCCATTCGCTGGCGCCAGATATCGCGCGTCACGCTTACCGGCCCCGCTGCATGGGGCGCCAGCGCACTGTGCAGTGCGCTTTTTGCGCTGGCCTTCCTACTCCCGGTCGGCCGCCTGGTCTGGCGTAGCCTCGAAAGCGGTGCGCGCAACGCGCCCATTTCCGACGCCCTCATCAATTCGATACTGCTCGCCGGTGCCGGCGCGGCGCTCGCCTTCGTCCTTGCACTGATAATCGCCTTGTCGATCCGCGGAAAGGGGCCGGTCGCCACCTTTGCCCGCATAGCGGCCTCTTCCGGCTACGCCATTCCTGGCGCTGTACTGGCGCTTGGCGCCCTCGCGGTGATCAGCGCGCTCCCGGTCACGCTGTCCGGCGCACTTGCCCTTGCCGCGCTCGCCTGGGTCTATGCCGTGCGCTTCACCGCCGCCGGCACCGAACCGATGGCCGCCGCCCTCGCCAGGGCGCCCGCCTCCATCGGCCAGGCCGCGCAAAGTCTCGGCGCCTCCCCCCTGCGCCGCACCCTCAGGGTGGATCTGCCAGTTGCCATGTCCGGCGCCGCAGCGGCGGCCCTGGTCCTGTTCGTGGAGGCCTTGAAGGAACTGCCGGCTACGCTGATGCTGCGACCGTTCAACTGGGATACGCTCGCCGTACGCGCCCATGCCTATGCCAGTGACGAACGCCTTGCGGCCGCCGCCCTTCCGGCCCTGCTGATCACACTCGCGGGCCTGCTTCCCGTCATTCTGCTATCGTGGCAGATCTCAAGGGCTCGTCCCGGAGGCGCCGCATGACCCGCATCCTCGAAGCCCTCGGGGTCACACGCCGTTACGGGTCCCGCGCGGTGGTCGAAGACGTGTCGCTGTCGCTGGCGCCCGGTGAGATTACCGCGCTCCTCGGCGGCTCCGGCGCAGGCAAGTCGACGCTCCTGCGTCTGCTCGCCGGACTTGAACCCGTCGAGGCCGGGGAGATCCGCCTCGGCGAGCAGATATTGTCAGCCCCCGGACGAACCCTCCCGCCGGAACGGCGCCGCATCGGGCTGATCTTTCAGGACTTCGCGCTGTTCCCGCACCTGACCGCGGAGCGGAACGTCGCCTTCGGCCTCAATCACCTCTCCCGCGCCGAGGCCGCCGCCCGCATCGAGCACTGGATCGGCTTGCTTGGCCTCACCCACCGCGCCAGCGCCTTTCCGCACGAGCTTTCCGGCGGCGAACAGCAGCGCGTCGCTATCGCACGCGCTCTCGCCCCCCAGCCGGATGCCATCCTGATGGACGAGCCCTTCTCGGGCCTTGACCCCGCTCTAAGCGGCAGTGTGCGCAGCGCCGCCCTCGCCGCCGTGCGCGCCGCCGGTATCCCGGCCCTGATGGTCACGCATGATCCCGCCGAAGCACTGGAAAGCGCAGACCGCATCGCCATCCTGTCCGGAGGGCGACTGCTTCAGTCCGGCACGCCGGAAGATATCTATACCCGCCCCACCACGCTCGCCGCCGCGCAGGCGCTCGGCCCTGTCAATGTCATCCCGCGCGCGCTGCTGCCGATCGCCTGGCAAAACCTCGTGTCCGCCGCCGGCGCTCTGGTCGGCTTTCGCCCCGAAGCGCTCCGGCTCGATGCGTCCGGGCCGGTACGCCTGATGGTCGCCCGGCGGCGGCTAACCGGCCCGCTCGTCCGCCTGACCCTCGTAGGCCAGGGCCTTGAACTGGAAGCCCTTCTTCCTCTCGGCCCCGGTCCGGTTGTGGGCGAAGAAACCGGCGTCACGCTGGCCCCAGGCGCTGCGTTCACATTCGCGTCAGGCGAAACCTGACAATTCAGTAACGGGTGCCGCCGAGCCTCGCTTTCGGGCCGCTAAGGGCCTAGGTTGGAGCGGTTGACGTGCTGGACGGTGTCCGGACGGTTTGTGGAGAGTAACCGGATGGCTGCAAAACTGATCCGTGCGGTCGCTGCGGTCGCTGCCTCGGCGGTGCTGGCCCTCGGTGCGTCGGCTCAGGGCCTGATCCGCGACGCCGAGATCGAGGAGACGTTGCGCGAGTGGACGGACCCGATCCTCGAGGTCGCCGGCCTCGTTCCGAACGATGTCCAGCTTTTCATCATCAACGACCCCTCACTGAACGCCTTCGTCGCCAACGGGCAACGGATTCACCTGCATACGGGTTTGATCATCGAGGCGGAAACACCTGGCCAGATCAAGGGCGTGATCGGCCACGAAACCTGCCACATCGCCTGCGGCCACACAGTCGCCCGCCTGCGCGCCGGCGAAGTCGCGATGCGTCCCGCCCTCGTCTCGATCGGCCTCGGCATTCTCGCCATCGCTGCCGGTGAAGCCGGCGCCGGCGCCGCGCTGATCGGCAGCTCCGGCCAGTTCGCCGCCCTCAACTTTTATGTGCATACACGCGCCGAAGAATCCGCCGCCGACGCCGCCGCCGTGAAATACCTGGCCGCGCTTGGCCAGTCTCCGGCGGGGATTGTCGAGTTCTTCGAGAATTTCCGCTACCAGGAAGTGTTGTCGGACGCGAAGCGCTACCCTTATTTCCGTTCCCACCCCCTGGCGTCAGACCGTATCCGGACGGCACGGACGCTGGCCGTTGCAACCGGCCTCATGGATGTTCCGCCCACGGAGCGCGAGCAGAAGCAGTACGAGATGATGCGGGCCAAGCTGGTGGGCTTTCTTGATTCGCCGCTGAAGGTGCGCCGTGACTATCCGGCCAGCGATAAGACGGCCGCCGCAAGGTATGCGCGCGCCATCTCGGCCTACCGCGCTTCCGACATCCAGACGGCCCTCGGCGACATCGAAACCCTTATCGCGGAAGATCCGGAGAACCCCTACTTCTGGGAACTCAAAGGACAGATCCTTTTCGAAAGCGGCCGGGCCGCCGAGTCGGTAGAGCCGCATGCACGCTCGCTGGAGCTGAAGCCCGGCCAGCCACTGCTGCTGATCAACTATGCCCGCTCGCTCAACGCCCGCAAGGGCGAGGGTGATTCCGCAACCGCTGAGGCCGCCTTGCGCGACGCACTGATCGCGGAGCCCGACAACGCCTTCGCCTGGGCCCAGCTCGCCATCACCTATGAGAACCAGGACCGGCGCGCCGAAGCGCAGCTCGCAACCGCCGAGTCTGCTTACTGGGTGGGAGACATTGTCCGCGCCAATGCCTTCGCCAGACGCGCGTCCCAGACGCTCGACAAGGGCTCGACGAACTTCCGCCGGGCCGATGACATCGTGCTGATCACCGATCCCAGCAACCCGGACAACCGCGTCTTCTACGAGCGCTATGGCCGAGGCTCTCGCCTCTCGCTTGAAACGGCGGACCGCGCCATGCCGTTCGGCGACTTTTCGGCCAGGGACCGCCGGTAACGCCTGTGTGAGTGAGGGTGGACGCATGCGCCCGCTTGCCTATAGTCCGGCCAGTTTCATCCACAGGACCGACGCCGAATGACGCCCATCCTCCGAAAGCCGCTGCTTGCGCTGGCTGCAGCCAGCCTTGCCCTCCTGCCTGCCTGCGCAGATGCCGGGACCACCGCCAGCAAGTCCGAGATCGAAAAGGTCGTCCGGGAATACATCCTGGAGAACCCGGAGATCATCGAGGAAGCGCTCGTCGCCCTCGACCAGAAGCAGAAGGTCGCCCAGGCCGCTGCCGCCCAGGCCGCCATCAACGCCAATGCCGACAAGCTGTATGCCCATGCCGGCGACTATTCGATCGGCCCGGCTGACGCCAAGGTCACAGTCGTCGAGTTCTTCGACTACCGCTGCGGCTTCTGCAAACGCTCGGTCGACTGGGTTCGCGCATTGCCGGAAAAGTATGACGGGGAAGTCCGCGTCGTCTTCAAGGAACTTCCTATCTTCGGCGGCATCAGCGAAACCGCGGCCCTTGCCGCGCTTGCAGCGGGCAAGCAGGGCAAGTACCTCGAGATGCACGTCGGCCTGATGGGCATCAAATCGAACGACGATCTGACCGAGGCCAACATTGATGCGGTCGCCAGGGCCGCCGGTATCAACGTTGCCAAGATGCGCGCCGACATGAAATCGATAGCCGTCCAGCAGCAGCTTTCCGACACGAAGGTTCTCGGCCAGAACCTCGCGGTCGGCGGCACCCCCGGCTTCTTCATCGGTGACCAGCATATCGAAGGCGCGAATATCCCGCTGATCGAATCCGCCATCGAGGACGCCCTGAAGAGCTGACCCGGCAGCGGGCCTGAGTGTGATTGCCAGAGCCCGCGCTCGCCTGGAAAGATCTGCGCCGCAAATTGCATCCGCTTTACGCCTTCAACACTGCGCTGACGGCGCGGAACCGCTTTCACGCTTCCTGCACGCAGGTTCCCGGCGGCGGCCCCAGACTGCCGAACCACACTGAGCTGCATATCCCTAGCTTCACGGTAGCACCCCAGAGTGCCGGCCAGACTGCGGCGGACCTAAGGTCCGCTTCTGTCGGCGGGCAAGCGCCCGGAGCCGAGCGCCGGTTGCGCTGGCTCTTTCCTGAACCCGGAACTTGCTGACAGGATTGCCGGGATGAGGAGAAGGCTGCCCGATGCCGCGAAAAAGCACCAGACTGACACGAGCGTGTCCTGGTCCGCAGCCAAAAGGACGACCAGGACGGCCGCCACCAGGCCCGCAAACAAGCGAAGGGCGGGGAGGGCCGAACAGGCGAGCGCGCCAATGGTCGCCAAGGCATAGGGGACGAGGATCCAATCCGTCCCGCCTTGCGCTTCTGACAGCAGCCAAAGCGGCAGGGAAACGCCCGGCTTGATTTGAGACGTGTACTGAACAGATGCGCCCGCAACGCTGGCCGTCACATCAGCGTTCACCAGCCGCGCAATGTATACAAGGCTCACGAGGCACCCGGTCGCAGCCAGCGCCGCGATAATCCTCTTGCGAGGTCCATCCTCCTGCGCAAGCAGGACCGACAAAGGCACCAAGACCGGCCAGACCACCGTTGCAATAAAGACAAACAGCGTGGCTGGCCAGCCAGAGGCGGGGAGGCCGACGCCTTGGTCCAGGGCCCGCCAGACAAGTCCTTCACTTGCCTGCTGGACGGCGAAAACCAGAGGGACGCCAGCCAGCGGCAGGTAGTTCGGCGAAGGGCTCTTGAATACCGCGTAGGTACCGGCGAGCGCACACGCAGCAGCGACGGCAAAACTTGCAGGTTCCGAAAAGCACATCGCGTCACCTCACCCTGTCTCAACGGCCCCGACGGAGACCACTGACTTCAAGTATCTCGGCACGCTGCGATACCGGGGAATCGTTCAGCAGAACCTGATCAGTGCGACATAAGGAGCGGTATGGATGAAGCGTCGAGGATACGCCGCGTGGCGCCCCCGAGTACAAACTCGCGCAATCGCGAATGACCAAAGGCCCCCATGACAAGCAGGTCCGCCTTGTGGTGGGTGGCACGTGCCAGAAGCGCGTCGCCGATCTTTTGTCCTGAAACGTCAAACTCGTCGACCGCCGCGCTTATACCGTGGGCGGAAAGATAGCTGACCAGGGACGCCGCCGGCCGACTGGATTCAATCGCCTTTTCCCCCCGCCCGACGAGCACCTGGACCGACTTTGCGCCCTTCAGCAAGGGCAAGGCATCTCCAACCGCACGTGCAGCCGATCGGCTCATGTCCCAGGCGATCACCGCCGTGTCCATTGAATAGGCCTCGGTCCTGGTGTCGGGATAAAGCAGGCAAGGCCGGCCGGTTGAAAACAGCCATGGCTCAACTTCGGCGATGTCAGCAACCGGGCTTCGCGTCAGGCCAAGCAGGCAAAGATCGCTCGTTCGCCCGAGGGTCGCCAGTGAGGGAGCCCCGCCTGGCCAATCAATCGTCACCGACGATATGCTGAGACCTACGCCTGCCGCTTCGCATTTCTGTTTCAGGTATTCTTTCAGTTCGGTGCGCTTTGCCGAGATTGTGTCTTCGATGTCCTTGGCGATACCGGCCATCATCTTCCCGGCGATCCAGTTTTGCGGCGCCTTGACGTCGACTTGCGGCAGGCTCACGTCAAGCGCAGCGCCGATGCCCTGCGCAAACCCGCAGGCGAAATCGATCGCCGCGAGCGATGTCGGCGATCCGTGCGCGCTGATGAGAAAATGAATACGGCGGTAGGACATCTCAACTCTTTCCTTTCAACTGACTAAGAAGCCTGTCGTTCGATTTGTTTTTGTCAGCCCACTTCAAGCGTCAGATCCCGCGCAACTGGCAGCCGCCCGCCCACGGAACGTTCGCAATGTCATTGAGGCTTGAAGGCAAAGGTCAGGGTAAGGCCCGGCGCACGCCATACGTAGTTTGACTTATGCCGGCGGGGTTCGGCTGCAGGCTTCTGTCGATGGCGCAGGGGCCTTGGGGCCCCGCCAGCAGGCCTGGGCACACCGGCCACCTCAGACTCTCCCGGTCACCAGGCAGTCCTTTTCAGACATCCAGACCCGAACCCGATGGCCGCCTGTTTGGAAAGACGGGAAACCTGCCTGAAAGGCTGCCTGCTCTGCCAGTGCGGCATCGGAAGGTGCGGCGGGGGGATCCACCTTGCGAGTCAGCCGCGCCGGAACAACAACCCGCGCCGGACTAGGTAGACTTGCGGATAGGAGAAGCACGCAACTGCCACCAGTTTCGCGTTATACTCCGCAACCCGAAACGGAAGACCTCATGTTTCTGGATCTGAAACAGTCCTGCATCAGCGTGCGGATGGCTGCCGCCTTCACCCTTGTGGCCGCTGCCTCAGGATGCGCGACGGCGCCCGCCGCGCCGGATGCAGGCATTCCAGCCTGGACAAGTCCGAAAGACTGTTTCAGCCGCAACGTCCTCGCGACCGATCCGTATGCGGAGCGTATGGCGATCGTCTGTTCAGGCCCGCAGGCGGCCGCAGATCCCAACCGGAGCGGCGTGGAGCGGGCGACCGCCTATTTTAACGCCGCCGCCGGCTTCAACCTTCTCGGCGAACGAGGCACGACATCGCTTGCCTGCGAGACGACCAGCGCTTGCTACCAGTTTGCCCTGAACCTCGTCGAGAAGTCATTCATAAACCAGGAAGATGCGCTCGTCCGCAAGGACAATGCCTCCTCGATTGCGGACGTTGACGAGCGCTTCATCCTGCGCCGCAGGCTTGCACAGGCGCGCGCCCTGACCGGCACTGCGATGTCAGGCAGCCCGGCCTGCGCCGAACCGGATCAATGTCTTGGCGCCGCTACCGGCGCGCTCGCGACACAGGACCTCGCCGCGCTCGCTGCCCGCCCGGATGACCCGATTGCGGTGTTCGCCTGTCAGGGCCTCGATCTTAGCGCGCAGATCAGCCAGCTGCGGGGCACAGAGCACGAATACGCGGCCGTAACCGATCTGCGGCAGATCATCCGGTCGTGCCCGTCTCTTGCGGCGGGTGCAACCAACACGCTGGCGAAGATCGCGTACAACCGCGGTGAGCAGCTTCGCGGGTCCATGGCGGCCTCGGCCGCAGCCAACGCGCCGCCGTCCCAATCTGCTGCCCTCGGCGTGTCCGCTGTGTCGAGCTACCGGGACGCCTTGCGCTCGGCATCCGTCAGTCTCCCCGCCTATCGCGGCCTGGGCGCCGTCTATCTTGCGCTCGCCGGCCTTGAGCCGGGGAAGGCTGGCGAGCATTTCGACGCAGCAAGGGATGCGTTCGATGCCGCCCAGAAGATCAGTGCCGCAACGCCGGATGACGCGCACGCCAAAGACCTGGAGCAGCTCGGCGTCAGCTACATGAGCCTTGCCGGTACCAAGCGCCCCGTCGATCAATTGGAGCAGGAACGCCTGATCGATGCGGCCATCCGGGTGCTTGTGAAGTCCACTTCGCTGTCGCCGACTTATGATCGCCAGATGATCCTCGGCGAAGCCTACGAGCAGGCGGGCCGCAGCGAGGAGGCCGAAGCCGTCTATCGTACCGCGCTGGCTTCCGGGCAAAGCGCCGGCCATGAAACAGCCACCTTGTCCCTTGCACGGCTCCTGGAACGTATCGGCAAGGCGGAGGAAGCCCTCTCTGTCCTTCAGAAGGCGTCTGCTTCCGGCCTCCAAGCTGCATCGGTCCGCTACGAGATCGGCCGGCTGCAGTTCGGCAGATCCGATTTTCCAGGCGTGATTGACGCGCTGTCGCCGGTCGCCGGAACGCTCCCGGCTGCGCAGACCGCTGAGGCGCGCTACATGCTGAGTGTCGCCGAGACAGTGCTCCGGCGGACCGGCTGGCAGGCGCGGGCGCGCGCCTATGCAGATGACGCGGCGCAAGCGAACAGCTTTTCGGCAAAGTATGCGCGCCAGGCCTGCCTGTCCCATATCCTTGCCAGCGGGCCGGAC
>NZ_JALHLS010000023.1 GCF_022844445.1 Hyphomonas sp. | reverse complement strand
GCCAGCGCGGCAGAGGAAGAAAAGGCCGTCAGGTCAAGACGGTCCTGGGACACGGAGAAGTCCGTGATCGTGTCCGCACCGCCGTTCGGTCCGTATACAAACGTATCGGCGCCAGCGCCAAATGTGATCGTGTTGTTTGCGGTATTGCCGGTAATCGTGTCTCTGCCCGAGCCGCCGATCACATTCTCGATGATCGTGTTGGCGGCAATCGCGACCACGTTGACGTAGTGCGGAATGGACGGATCCGGACGATCGCCGAGGCTGGAAAAGGTGCCGGGCCGCAGGTCCACGATCTGCGGCTGGGAAAATCCGGAGAGGTTTATCGTGTCGACGCCGCTTGTATCATAAAGCGTCATCGCCGGCGGGCGGCGATAGGTGCCTTCCGGCAGGACGACGACGAACTGAGACCAGTCGATGTTTGTTCCGGGAGCGGAAGAGTTGAACCCAAATGTCGTGTTGCCGGAGAACGTACCGGCAGGATTGGTGCCGTAGAGCAGCTGGATGGCCGCGATGTCGGCCTGCTGAAGACCCAGGACGAAACGGTAGTTGCCGTGTCCTACTTCGAGCTGGTCGAAGTAGGACATGACCGTGTAGGCCCAGTTGTCGTTGGTGAAGAGGTTGTCGGTGCCGTAGTCTGCGGTGCCGTCATAAGGCCCGGGATGGCTGAGGCCGAGGGCGTGCCCGACTTCGTGGATGTAGGTCTGCTGCGCATAGTTGTCGAACCAGCCCGCCTGCGCGTTCGCATCGAGTGTGGTCCAGTTCGAGCTTATGACGATACGGCTCGAAAGGATCGAGTTGCCGGAAGTGCTGGTGCGGGCGTAGGCGACAGGATCGGTTGTGCCTTGTGACGCATTGGGGTCGTCTGCCACGGCGTTCACAAAGGTTATGCCGGCAGAGGCGCTGGTCGTACGCACGAAACTGAGCGAAGAGGCCGCGGCCCACATCTGAAGCGCGCGTTCGGCCATGATGCGTTCGTTGGCGTTCAGGTCCTCGATATTGTAGGTGATCGTCGAACTTTGCCAGCGCGGGCCGACGCCGACACCATCCTCATTCGCCAGGTATTGTCCGATCTGGTCGATGGTCCAGGTCGGGATGGGCGGGAGCACCTGCGTCGTCAGTGCATAACTGCCCGTCGACGTGCCGCCGTTCGTGTCGATCCAGCCGTGCGCGTTGATGTAATAGGTACCCGAAGCCGTCGGTGTGAAGCGCAGCAGGGAGTTGAAGCCGGTTCCGCCATCATCATTCGTCTTCAGCTGCGTGCCGCTGGCGTTCATGATCTCAAGGAATGGGTCACCCAGTCCGGTCCCCCCGGTGGCATCCAGCCTGAACTCATACGTGACGCCGGCCTGAAGATTGATCCGGAACCAGTCCTGGTCTCCGCTCACTTCAATCTGGCTGTTGACGATGTCGCCCACCGCAAGGGTTACGGTCGTTGCAATGGTGCCATCGACCTCCCCGGCTAAGTTAAGGGTCTGCGCTTCAGGCGAGCCCGGAGGCGCGTACTGCGTGCCACCAACCGAGGCTCCGGAAGCCGCAGTGCCGGCAATGGCTGCAATTGAAATCTTGTGCGCGAGCAGTTCGCCCGAATGGTCCTCACCGCACGGGCAGCAGGTCAGCGCGTGGGCGCGGTAACCGAACGTCGCGAGCCGTTCGATGCCTTCAAGCGACATGACGGAAGGCTGGAAGGCGCCGCTGGCCCGGAACTGTCCGCCTGCCGACCAGTCAAGGGCTGCATCCAGACGGAAGCCAGCCGCATCCGTATCCAGGCGAGAGTCAAAAGGCATGAAAATGCTCCGGTTGTCGCGCCGGCCCCCAAAAGACGGCGCAGTCTGGCGTGAACTATCGCCCGAATTTGCCGATCTGCAAGGCCGCGCAACGGTTTGGTGTTAACGCCGCCGGGGTGAACGCCTGATGACTGCAGGCCTCCCGCGAAATGTTACGGTAAATTCGGGTTCACAGAAAATGTTCCGCCCGGCTGGCGGCTCAGTTCACGAGGCGTTTGAGGGCGTCGCCGAGGTCGGTCTTTTCCCAACTGAACGTGCCGTCGGTGCCTGGTTTGCGGCCGAAATGGCCGTAAGCGGCGGTCGGGGAGTAGATCGGCGCGCTGAGTTTGAGGTGGGTGCGGATGCCCTTCGGGGAGAGATCGAACAGCTCGCGCAGGGCGGCGGCGATGCGGGCTTCGTCCGCCTTGCCGGTGCCGTGAGTGTCGACATAGATAGACAGGGGCTGGGCGACGCCGATGGCGTAGGAGACCTGGATCGTGCAGCGGTCAGCGAGGCCGGAGGCGACGACGTTCTTGGCAAGGTAGCGCGTGGCATAGGCGGCCGAGCGGTCGACCTTGGACGGGTCCTTGCCGGAGAAAGCGCCGCCGCCATGCGGGGCTGCGCCGCCATAGGTGTCGACGATGATCTTGCGCCCGGTGAGGCCGGAGTCGCCGTCCGGGCCGCCGATGTAGAAACTGCCGGTAGGGTTCACGTAGAACTTGTCTTCCGGCGGGAACCAGCCTTCTGGCAGCACAGACTTGATCACGGGGCGGATGATCTCGCGCAGCGCATCCTGGCTGACGCCCTTCTTGTGCTGGTGGGAGACGACGACCGCGTTGACGCCGACGGGGCGCGAGCCTTCATAGCGCAGGGTAACCTGGCTCTTGGCATCCGGCTCGAGCTCTGGGTGATTGCCGGAATGGCGCATTTCGGCGAGGCGCTCGAGGATCTGGTGGGAATAGACGAGCGTGGCCGGCATCAGCTCCGGCGTCTCGTTGGTGGCGTAGCCGAACATGATGCCCTGGTCGCCGGCGCCTTCTTCCTTGAAGAGGCCCTCGCCTTCCTCGACGCCTTGGGCGATTTCAGCCGACTGTCCGTGCACGTAGTTCTGCACGGTCATTTTTTCCCAGTGGAAGCCTTCCTGCTCATATCCGATCTTCTTGACGACGGCGCGGGCAGCGGCGTTCATCTCGTCATGCGTGATGACAGCGCCGTTCTTGGTGCGCACTTCGCCGGCGAGGACGACGAGGTTCGTCGTGCACAGAGTTTCCACAGCCACCTTCGCGGACGGGTCGCGCGAGAGGAAGAGGTCCACGACCGCATCGGAAATCTGGTCGGCGACCTTGTCGGGATGGCCTTCGGCGACGCTCTCGCTGGTGAACTCGTGGGACTTGAGGGGCATGGAGGATTTCCTCTGGAGGCTGATGGTTAGCGGGCAAAGACGACGGTCTTGCCGGAATTCAGAAAGATGCGGTGTTCGGCATGCGCCTTGACGGCGCGCAGCAGGGCAATGCCTTCAAGGTGGCGACCGGTTTCGACCATGTCCTCGGGCGAGAAAGTGTGGTCGATCGCCTCGGTGGCCTGCGAGATGATCGGGCCTTCATCGAGATCGGCGGTGACGTAGTGGGCCGAGGCGCCGATGACCTTCACGCCGCGCGCATGCGCCTGGTGATAGGGCTGGGCGCCCTTGAAGCCGGGCAGGAACGAATGGTGGATGTTGATGACGCGGCCCGAAAGGCGCGTGCAGGCCTCTTCGCTGAGTACCTGCATGTAGCGGGCGAGGACGACGAGATCGGACTTCGTCTCGTCGATGATCTCGTAGAGGCGCTGCTCGGCTGCCGGCTTGGTGGCGGCGGTAACAGGGACGTGGAACCAGGGCAGGTTCCAGTGCGCGAAGGCGGACTTCAGCGTGTCATGGTTCGACACGATGCCGGTGACGTCGATGGGCAACTCGCGCCGCCGCGCTGCGTAAAGCAGTGTGTTGGCGCAGTGATCGGATTTCGAGACGAGCAGCAGCGTGCGAAGGCGTTCGCCTTCGGGGCTGATCTGCCAGTCGGCGTCGATCTCCTTGCCAAGGGTGGCCATGTCCCGCTCGAGGCCCGCGAGGGCTTCGCCATTGCCGGGCGTGTTGAACACGAGGCGGGCGAAGAAGCGGTGCGTGTCCGGATCGCCAAAGGTGCGCGAGGTGACGATGAAGCAGCCATGCACTTCCATCACCCGGGCGAGGCGGGCCACAAGGCCCACCCGGTCCGGGCAGCTGAGCGTCAGGATGTAGGGCTGCGGCAAGTCCGTCCCCGGATCAGTAGCGGTAGTGTTCGGGCTTGAACGGGCCGTTGGTGCCGACGCCGATATAGTCGGCCTGTTCCTTCGACAGCTCAGTCAGTTTCACGCCGAGTTTCTCAAGGTGGAGGCGGGCGACTTTCTCGTCGAGGTGTTTGGGCAGGGTGTAGACCTTGTTCTCGTACTGGCCGCCGCGCACGTGGAGTTCGATCTGCGCGAGTGTCTGGTTGGTGAACGAGGCCGACATCACGAAGCTCGGGTGGCCGGTGGCGTTGCCAAGGTTCACGAGGCGGCCTTCGGAGAGCAGCAGCAGGCGCTTGCCATCCGGGAAGGTGATCATGTCGACCTGCGGCTTGATGTTCGTCCACTGATAATTGCGCAGCGCCTCGACCTGGATCTCGTTGTCGAAGTGGCCGATGTTGCAGACGATAGCCATGTCCTTCATTGCCCGCATATGGTCGAGCGTAAGGATATCCTTGTTGCCGGTCGCAGTGACAAAGATGTCGAACTTCGGCGCAGCTTCGTCGAGTGTCAGGACCTCATAGCCGTCCATTGCGGCCTGCAGGGCGCAGATCGGGTCGATCTCGGAGACGGCCACGCGGGCGCCCGAGCCGGAGAGCGAGGCAGCCGAACCTTTACCGACATCGCCGTAGCCGGCGACGAAGGCCTTCTTGCCGGCCATCATGACATCGGTGCCGCGGCGGATCGCGTCGACGAGAGATTCCTTGCATCCGTACTTGTTGTCGAACTTCGATTTGGTGACCGAGTCGTTGACGTTGATGGCCGGGAAGGGCAGCTCGCCGCGTTTCTCGAGCTGGTAGAGGCGGTTGACGCCCGTGGTCGTCTCTTCCGAGACGCCGCGCACGCCGGCCTTGGTTTTCTTGAACCAGCCGGGCGAGGCCTTCATGCGTTTGCGGATCTGGGCGAAGAAGTATTTCTCTTCTTCAGAACCGGGATTGTCGAGGATCTTCGGGTTCGCCTCGGCCTTCTCGCCAACGATCAGATACATCGTGGCGTCGCCGCCATCATCAAGGATGAGGTTCGGGCCGTTCCCATCCGGCCACTGGAACATGCGGTCGGTATAGTCCCAGTATTCTTCGAGCGTTTCGCCCTTGTAGGCGAAGACGGCGGTGCCGGCGGCAGCGATCGCTGCGGCGGCGTGGTCCTGTGTCGAGTAAATGTTGCAGGAGACCCAGCGCACCTGGGCGCCGAGGGCTTCCAGCGTCTGGATCAGGACAGCGGTCTGGATGGTCATGTGCAGCGAGCCGCAGATGCGGGCGCCTTTCAGCGGCTGCGAGGGGCCGAATTCGGCCCGCGCGGCCATCAGGCCCGGCATTTCGGTCTCGGCGATCGCAATTTCCTTGCGGCCGAATTCGGCGAGCGAAATGTCCTTGACGTAATAGTCCTGAACCTTGTCCTGAACGGTCATATCAACGATCCTTTATATGTTGCCCGGCGGGTTATCATGCCTGCTTGCCCATGGCAACGCGGAGGCGCCAGAAATGCCCGTCCGGCGCAGCATCCGGCGGTTGCCGCCTGATCCGGGCGTGCTAAGCAGGCGCGCAGGCGGCAAACCGCCGGTTGTGGCGGCGTGTGGAGCGGCAAATGAATTACCTCGTCACAGGCGGCGCAGGCTTCATCGGATCGGCCCTTTGCCAGGAACTGGCGGCGCGCCCGGATACGCGGATAACCGTTATCGACAAGCTGACCTATGCGGCCAACCCGGCCTCGCTGGCCGCGCTGAAGGTGCATCCCGGCTTCCGGCTGGTCGAGGCGGACATTTCCGACCGACAGGCGGTGGAAAAGGCGGTGCGCGAGACAGCGCCGGACGCGATCTTCCACCTCGCTGCCGAGACCCATGTTGACCGGTCGATTGATTCCGCCGCCCCCTTCATCCAGACGAATATTGTTGGCACGATGGTGATGCTGGAAGCGGCGCGCGCCTGGTGGGGCGCGCTGGAGGGCGAGGCAAAAGCCCGTTTCCGGTTCGTGCATGTCTCGACCGATGAAGTGTTCGGCTCGCTGGGGCCGGACGGCAAGTTCTGCGAGACGACGGCGTATGATCCGTCCTCGCCCTATTCGGCGAGCAAGGCAGGGTCCGATCACCTCGTGCGCGCCTGGCACCGCACCTATGGCCTGCCGGTGGTGATCTCCAACTGCTCCAACAATTACGGGCCGCGCCAGTTCCCGGAGAAGCTGATCCCGCTATCCGTGCTGAATGCGCTCCACGGCAAACCGATCAGCCTATACGGCGACGGCATGAACGTGCGCGACTGGCTCTACGTGCATGACCATGCCCGCGCGCTGGTCTGCATGGCGGACGGCGCGCCGGCCGGCGAGACCTATACGGTGGGCGGCAGCGAGGAGCGGACCAACCGCGATATCGCCGGCGCCATCTGCAGGCTGCTGGACGAGCGCTTCCCGAAAGCGGCCCCGCATGCGCGCCTCGTGCGCTTCGTGAAGGACCGGCCGGGACACGATTTCCGCTATGCCATCGACAGCAGCAAGATCCGGCGGGATCTGGGCTGGTCGCCGTCGGTCAACTTCGACACAGGGATGGCCGAGACGGTGGACTGGTATCTCGCCCATGAAGGCTGGTGGCGACCGCTGCGCGAGAAAGTGTATGCCGGCGAACGGATCGGCGAAGGCGCTTCGCAATAACTCTCACATGACAGGGCACCGATGAAGGGCATCATCCTCGCAGGCGGACGCGGCACCCGGCTTGAGCCGGTGACGCGAGGCGTATCGAAACAGCTGCTGCCGATCTACGACAAGCCGCTGATCTTCTATCCTCTGTCCGTGCTGATGCTGGCCGGCATCCGCGAAATCCTCGTGATTGTGACACCGGAATCGCTGGGGCAGTTCGAGGCGCTGCTGGGCAACGGGCGCCAGTGGGGCATCGAGATTTCCTACGCCGTGCAGGACGAGCCGCGCGGGCTGGCCGATGCGTTTATTCTGGGTGCAGACTTTCTGGGCGGCTCGTCGGCGGCGCTCGCGCTCGGTGACAACATTTTCTATGGCGCGGGGCTTTCGGGCCTCGTGATGAATGCCGCCAAGGCAACATCGGGTGCGAGCGTGTTTGCCTATTCGGTGCGCGATCCGGAACGCTTCGGCGTGGTGGAGCTTGATGCAGCCGGCAAAGCGATCTCCATCGAAGAGAAGCCGAAGAACCCGAAGAGCAACTGGGCGGTCACGGGCCTCTACTTTTACGACTCGCAGGTAGTGGACATTGCCCGCGCCGTGAAACCGTCGCCGCGCGGCGAGATCGAGATTACCGACATCAACGCCGCCTACATGGCGAAGGGCCAGCTGAACGCCGTGTGCCTGCCGCGCGGCTTTGCCTGGCTGGACGCGGGCACGTTCGACAGCCTGCTCGATGCCTCGCACTTCGTGCAGACCGTCGAGCGCCGGCAGGGGCTGAAGATCGGTTGCCTCGAGGAAGTGGCCTGGCGGCGCGGCTTCATCAATGACGAGACGCTGGAGCGTCTCGCGACCGGCTACACCAACAATTACCGCGAATACCTGCTCGGCTTATTGGAAGAGCGCCGCCCCTGAGGGCGCGGCGCTGATCTTCATCCGTTGAAGGTGCGCACGCCTTCGATGATGCGGTCTTGCGTGGCGATGTCCAGATAGGGGTGCATCGGCAGGGAGATCACGCGTTCGGCTTTCGCTTCGGTGACGGCGAGTTCACCGGGCTTCGGCGCCCACTCGCGGTAAGCCTGGTTCATGTGCATCGGCACCGGATAGTAGACGGCGGTCGGGATGTCCTGTGTCTTCAGGTGCGCGGCGAGGCCGTCACGGTTGTCGTGCTCGATCGTGTATTGTGCCCAGGTGGAGACGAAGCCAGGCTTCACGAAGGGCACGGCGGCGACGTGCGGCTTCAGCAGTTCATTGTAGCGCGCAGCGACCTTGTTGCGCAGCACGATTTCGTCGGCATAGATCTTCAGCTTCTCGATCAGCACGGCCGCCTGGATCGTGTCGAGGCGCGAGTTCATGCCGACGCGCATGTTCAGGTATTTCGGGTCGTGGTCGAAGGTCTTGCCCTTGAGGTCCGAGGCCACGGCCTTGCCGTGGACGCGCAGGCTGTCGATGATCTCGGCCAGCGCGGTGTCATTGGTGACGATGCCGCCTCCGTCGCCGTAACAGCCGAGCGGCTTGGCGGGGAAGAAGCTGGTGGTGACGCAGTCGGCCCAGTCGGACGGGTGCTTGCCGTTAATCGTCGTGCCAAAGCCCTGCGCGCTGTCGGCAATCAGCTTCATGCCATACTTGTTGGCAATCTCGCGCAGGCGCGGATAGTTCGCGGCCTGGCCGAAAAGGCAGACGCCGACGATGACGCGCGGCTTCAGCTTGCCGTCCTTCAGTATACGTTCGATCTGGGCGACGAGATGATCCGGGTTGATGTTGTAGGTGTCGGGCTCGACATCAACGAAGACCGGCGTGGCGCCGACCCACGGTACAACTTCGCCGGTGGCGCAGAAGGTAAAGCTCGGGCAGAACACCGCGTCGCCCGCGCCGACGCCCCAGGCCATCAGGGGCAGGGCGATGGCATCGGTGCCGTTGGCGCAGCCGAGTGCATGTTTTGCGCCGGAGAAGGCGGCGAGGTCTGCCTCGAACTGCTTCACTTCGGGGCCCATGATGTAGGCGCCGCTCTCGATTACTTTCTGCACGGCGGCGTTGATCTGCGGCTCGATCCGCTTGCGCTGCGCCTGAAGGTCGATGAACGCGATGGCCATATTCCTGGGTCCTCTTGGTCGGGTTAGCGTGCGCTGAGTAGACCAGCCCCTGCGGGCCAGCAACTCACGCCTCATTACAATTGGTTGCACAAGTCCAGAAAGCGCGCGGCGGCCGTGCGGCTGGTGCTGGGGCGGGCGGTCGTATTGCGGCCTGCGCCGCGGGTGAGGCGTTTCAGCACATCGGCGGCAGGTTCGGCGGGCACCCGCGGATCGGCGCGCCAGGGACCTGCGCCGCAGGCGACCAGCGGACAGTCGAAGGCGAGATAGTCGGCGATCTTGCTGGGCGGCACATGCATCTTGGCAGAGGCCACGAAGGCAAGCGCGTCGGCGCCCGCCATCATGGCGCGGGCCGTTTCATACGGCACGGGCCCGAACTGGCGGATAGAGCGGACGGCAGGGCTCGCTGCGATGCGGGCCTGCTCGGCGCCCGTGAGGCGGCCGGCGAAGTTGAGCATGAGGTCATTGCGCATAGTGCTGGTGGCCTCGAAGGGGGCGAGCAGGTCCTCGATGCGGGCTTCAGGATCGGAGAAGGCGATGGAGCCGGCGTGCAGGATGTTCAGGCCGCTGCCTTCATAGCTGAAGGGCTGGGCTGGATCATCGCTGGTGAAGTGTTCGAGCACCTGGGGATCGCGGGCGCCGAGGCGGCGGGCTTCCGCGGCGACGACGGAATCGACGGCGAGGACGAGGTCAGCCCTGGGAAGGAGGCGGCGGGCGACGAGGCGTTCACCGATCTGACGGTGCAGGCGGCGGCGCTCGGCGCGGTGCGGAGCTTCAAGCCACAGGTCACGGAAGTCGGCGGCCCAGCGGGCGCCAAGGGTGCGGGCGAGGCGTTCGCCGGCGACGTGGATGGATTCCGGCGGGCTGGTGGAGAGCACCCAGTCCGGCTTCCAGCCCTCCGCGATGCCGGCATCGGCGGCGCGCTGGCACCAGCGGATGTCCGGGTCCGGCCAGAGAAGGAGATCGCGGGCAAGGCCGCGCAGCGAGGGACGTGCAGGGCCGGTATCGCCTGACGGATCGCGGTTCGGATGCGGTACGGCCAGGCCGGGTTCGCCTTCCGGCAGCGACGGCGCGATCACCCGTACATCGACGCCGAGAGCCCGCAACGCGTTGGCCAGTAGATAGGGCCGCCGGATGCCTCCGGAGACGGCGGGCGGATAATGCCGTGTAAGGAGCAAAAGCCGCTTCACGCCATCCTCAGGCCTTCACGACCTTTGCCTTCAGGTCCTGCGGGATGTGCTGGGTCGCATTGCGGGTGTCGATGACGAGCTTCGAGTTCCTAACCAGCGCCTCGTAATCGACCGCATCGTGGTCGGTGGAGATCAGCACGCAGTCATAGTGTTTCAGAGCCTTCGGCGTCAGCGGCACCGATTCCATGCCGGCGAATTCCGGGTGGTCACGCGTGACCGGAACCTTGGCGATGTGCGGATCGTGGTAGTCGACGGTGGCTTTCCGCTCGCGGAGCATGTGGATGAGGTGCAGCGAGGGGCTCTCGCGCATGTCGTCGACGTTTTTCTTGTAGGCAAGGCCGACGACCAGGATCCGGCTGCCGGCGATAGATTTCTGGAGGTGCGAGCTCATCGCTTCGGCGAGGTGTTCGATCACCTGTTTCGGCAATTGGGTGACGACATCACCGGCCAGTTCGATGAAGCGTGTGGTCTCGCCCACCGCGCGGGCCTTCCAGGTCAGATAGAACGGGTCGATCGGAATGCAGTGGCCGCCGAGGCCGGGGCCCGGATAGAAGGCCATGAACCCGAAGGGCTTGGTCTTGGCCGCGTCGATCACTTCCCAGACATCGATGCCCATGCCCTGGTAGACGGTCTTCAGCTCGTTCACGAGCGCGATATTGATCAGCCGGAAGATGTTCTCGGTCAGCTTCACCGCTTCGGCGGTCTTCATGTCGGAGACCGGCACGACCTTGGTGATCGCTTCGTACACGGCCACGGCCATGTCGCGCTCAGGCGTCGTGTTGGCGCCGACGACTTTCGGGATCGACGAGGTCGAGAAGTCGATATTGCCGGGATCTTCACGCTCAGGCGAGTAGGCGATGGCGAAGTCCGCGCCCGCGCGCAGGCCGGTCTTCTCGAGGATGACCTTCACGACTTCGTCGCTGGTGCCCGGATAGGTGGTCGACTCCAGGATGATGAGCTGGCCGGGACGCAGGTGCCGCGCGATCATTTCCGTCGTGTCGCTGACATAGGAAATGTCCGGCTCGCGGTGGGCGTTCAGCGGCGTCGGTACGCACATCAGGAGCGCGTCGCCCGCCGAAAGGCGCGACTCGTCGCTGGTGACCTCAAGACGGCCGGTGGCGTTCATGGCCACGATCCGGTCGTCCGGGATGTGCTGGATATAGGTCTTGCCGGCCGTGAGCAGGTCAACCTTGCGCTGGTCGATGTCGAAACCGAGGACGCGGAAACCGGCGGCCAGGAAGGCTTCGGCGAGCGGCAGGCCGACATACCCGAGGCCCATGATCCCGATGGTCAGGTCGCGGGCATGAGCGCGGCGAACGTAGTCCGCCGCCATGGAGTCGGGAGTGGTCGAAGTGGTCAGCATGGCGGGACGCTCTGGCTATGAAGTTGGGCAGGATTGCGGCGGCGTCAACCGCCAGCGGGGGCGAGGCGGCCTTCGGCGCGCAGCAGGGTCTCAACGACCTGCACGGCCTCCTGGCCGTCGGTGCGCGGTTTGAGCTTGCCGGCGCAGCAATCGAGGAAATGGCGGCATTCCTGCTTCAGCGGCTCATCGGCCGGGAAGGCGATGGTTTCAGCCTCGGCCTTCACCGCTTCAGGCACCTTGCCCTTCCAGGTGACGGAATGGCGGTAAAGCTTCAGCTTGTCCTCGGCCTTGGCTGCGGAGTCCTCGAAGACCAGCATGCCGGTTTCACCGACCACGACGAGGCGGTGTTCCTTGAAGGGGTGCAGCCAGGCAGCGAAAACGTGGGCACGGCGTCCGCCCGAGAAGGTCATGTCGAGGCGGTATTCGTCTTCGAGGCCGGGCGTGACCCAGCTGCTGCCGCCGCCGGTCACGGTGGCCGGGCGCTCGCCCATGATCGCCAGCAGCATCGACAGGTCATGCGGCGCGAAGCTCCACAGCGCGTTCTCCTCGATCCGCAGTTTCCCGAGGCTGAGCCGGTTGGAATAGGCGTATCGCACGCTGCCGATGGCGCCTTCCCGGACGAGTTCCAGCAAGCGGATGAAAGCCGGGTGGTACTGCAGCAGGTGGCCGACCATCAGGGCTTTGCCGGCCCGCGCGGCCGCCTCGCACATGGCGCGGCTATCTTCGAGTGTGAGGGCGAGCGGCTTTTCAACGAACACGTGCTTGCCGGCGGCAAAGGCCTTCAGCGCCAGTTCGGCGTGCAGTTCAGCCGGGGCGGCAATCGAGACGCCGTCGATCGATGGGTCCGCCAGCACTTCGTCCACGGTGCGCCCCGGCACGCCATTGGCGTCGGCTTCGCGCTTGGCGGTGTCCGGGTGGGGATCGCAGACGGCGGCAAGGGCGCCGAGCTGGGCGAAGTTGCGCGCAAGGTTCTTGCCCCAGTGACCGGCGCCGATCTGCGCGACACGGGGGGTAGCGGAAGGGTTTGTCATCTAGGGTACGCCGGGCTGCTGAGTGACGCGGTGTAAAGGACAGCGGCGAGGTGTCGTCAAGAGCGCCATTCCCGCTTAAAGAGACGCACGGTCCGCTGGAGAGTGAGCTACCCCTTCCACAGTTTCCCTTCATCGGACTTCGTCCGCTCCTCGACGGGGTAACCGAATTCCAACCTAGCCTCCGCCCCGCCTTTGCGGAAACTGTGCCGAGTTGAAGCGCTTCGAGCCCCTCCGATGCTGTACGCTTGCAAAAGCTTCCGCATCAATCAGAGAGTGGGATATCCGGCGCTGGCTTTCGCTCAAAGCACAACAGGCCTTCGAAGATTTTACGCTGCGCAGCTTTGAGGGGTTTCTGTACGGCGGCTTGAGCCGCTGAGCCGGAGGTCTGATGTGAGCGCTTCGCGTCAGTAAGTCATCCCGAACTTTTCGCCCCATTGTCCAAAGACATGGATGCGCCAGACGGAAAAGTCGAACGGGCGGGCACCGGACAGCATGTCTGCCGTGTGCTGACGAACGGCCGGAGCATTGAACAGAGCCGGATAGCGTTTCAGCGTCGCTTCGACGCCGGCCTCGATTTGCGGGCGCAGGGGGCCGCGGAACCAGGTCTCCTCCGGTGTGGCAAAGCCGAGCTTGTCGCGCCGGTGAAGCACGCTTTCCGGAAGGAGGCCAGCCATCGCCCTGCGTAGCACGCGCTTGGTGTCCGCGCCGGTGATCTTGTGCTGGTCGCCGAGTTCCAGGCAGAACTCAATCAGGCGATGATCCAGGAAAGGCACACGGGCCTCGATGCCGTGGGCCATCGAGTTGCGATCCTCGTATCGTAGTAGCATCGGCAGGTTGGTCGCGCGCGTCAGGATCACGCAATAGTCGCCGAGCGTGCGCGGCGTGGGCAGGCCTTCATAGGCCAGCGCGTTGCTGAGGGCGTCGCGGCCCGGCGGTGAAATCTGGTTCATCAACGCGGTGTCGAGGATCGGCAGCGGCGGCGGCGCGCCGTCCTTCGGGCGCAGCAGGGGACGCAGCGGCGCCGGCAGGCGCCCGGCAAACGGCCAGAGCTGCTTGCGATAGGAGACGCCGTGCCAGGCCTTGCGTTCCTTCATGGTCCGGATCAGTTCGGCGACTTCCAGGTGCCGGATCAGGCGGCGATAGTGATAGAAGAAACAGCCATGATACCCGCCGAGGATCTCGTCAGCACCCTGACCATCCAGCATCACCTTGATACCATTCTCGCGCGCCGTGCGGAACACATGGTACTGCGCATGGATGCTGGTGGAGCCATAAGGCTCGTCCTGCGCGCGCAGCACAGCGTCCGTGTCTTCGGCCAATGTGGCGGGACTGACGGTTGTGGTGATCGAACGCACGCCGGAGGCGGCCACGACATCCCGTATGAAGGCGGACTCATCGACCGGCGAGCCGGGGAACACCGCGCTGACGGCGTTCAGCGGCTCCGTACCCCTCGGCCAGGATTTCGCCTGCGCGCAGACGATGGACGAGCTGTCGAGACCGCCGGACAGGCAGGAGCCCACCTTTACATCCGAGCGCATGTGGAGGCGAATGGAGTCGAGGAAAAGCTCGCGGAAACGGTCGGCGGCGTCGCCTTCGCTGAACCTCTCATTGCTGGGCCGGGGCGGCAGCCAGTAGGTCTCTACCGGCAGCGGCTGGCCGGGGCGCCAGGACTTCAGGTCGAGGCGCACGAACCGGCCGGGGCCGAGGTTGGTCGCGTCGGCAAACATGGTGTCCGGCATATGATCGGTCACGCCGGAAGAGAGGAAATCATGCGCGCGCTGCAGGTTCATCCGCCGGCTGAAGGTTGGCAGCGGAAGAAGCTGCTTGATCTCGGAGGCGAAGGCGATGCCCTCGTTAGAGGCATGCATGACGACTGGTTTGATGCCGACCCGGTCGCGTGCGATCAGCAGGGTCTTTTCCGTATCATCCCAGATGGCGAAGGCGAACATGCCGACCATCCTGTCCAGCGCCGCCGGGCCCCATTGGATGACCGCCTCCAGCAGGACTTCGCCGTCCGATTCGGTGCGGAAGCGCACGCCGGCGGACTGCAGTTCGCGGCGCAGTTCGATGTAGTTGTAGATCTCTCCGTTGTAGACCATCCAGAAACGGCCGGTCTCGCGGGTCATCGGCTGGGCGGCGCGCGGGTCGAGGTCGATGATGCTCAGGCGGCGGTGGCCGAGGGCGACGGGGCCGGCCGGGCTGTCGAACACGCGCCAGCCATCACCGTCGGGCCCGCGATGGGAGACGGCGTCAATGTATTTGCGCGAGGGCTCGAAGCCGACCGAGAGGAACAAACCACACATCGCGTCACCTATAGTGCAATTGCCAGGCGGCGAGGTAGGCATCGATCACAGGTGCCGCCTCCGTGTCCCAGTTGTAGCGTTTCGCGCCTTCCAGTGCTGCGGCGCGCATACGGTCGACGTCCTCGCGCGTCAGGGCATTCAGCGAGGCGGTGATCGCGCTCGCCGAGCCGTCGCCGAGGCTGAAACCTGCGCCGGTGTCCTCCAGCAGGGCAATCATCTCCTCGAGGTCGGTAACCGCCAGCGCGAGGCCGGCCATCATGTATTCGAACAGCTTGTTGGGCAGGGCGAAGCGGTTGTGCGCCGAGTGGCCGGGCAGGGCCATCAGGCCGATGTCGAACGGGCGCGCGGCTGCGACGAGGCTGGTCATCGGCACCGGACCTTCAAAGCTGACGCGGCCGGTGACCCCGAGGCGGCCGGCGAGGGCGGCCAGCTGCTCCCTGTAGTCCGGCGGTGAGGCAGGCCCGCGTATGGTCAGCGTATAGCCGGGCGCCCAGCTCGCGGCGCTTTCGATCAGCGCTTCGAGGCCGCGGCCGGGCGAGACCAGGCCGTGATAGAGCAGGCGAACCGGGTCGCTGGCGGGGCGCTGGTCCGTGGCCTGGTAGCCGGGCGCGTTGCGCAGCGTGAGATGGGTGGCCGGGACGCGGTAGGTTGCGCCCAGATGCGCGGTGATCCCGGGCGAGACCGAGCTGATCACGCGGGCCTCGCGGATGTATTTTGCCTCAACATGGGCCACGACCGGGCGCACGAACTTGCGCCACTCGGGGCGTTCGGCGAACTCCTCCAGCGCGAGTTCGTGGCTGTCATAGACGACAATGCCGCCCTTGGTGGCGGCGGCTTCGGCGGCGATGGGCAGCATCGGCCAGTCATTCGCGATCCACAGGGCCGGCCCTTCCAGTTTCAAGACAGCCTCGCGAATGGCCGCAGCGTCCGGCTTCATTCGCCAGAAGCGGTGCATCAGGCGCTCTTCTGCGGGCAGGGCGGCTTCGCTGAAGCGGCGGCTCACGGCGCGCACAAGGCCCGAGAACGGCCGCGCCGCAACCACTGCCCGGTGTCGTATCTGCAACAGGACGGCGCCTCGGGCCGATCCGGCAGCGGAGAGAATGGCGCCCGCAATCCACAGCGGCAGCGACAGGAGCCAGGCTGTGCCGCGCTCGATCAGGCCGAGGGGGCCGGGGCGCGGTATAACGACCGGCGGCTTCGGCAGGGGCGATTCAATCACCTGCCATTCCGGATTACCCGAGCGCCCACCCTCGAGGCCAATGGCGGTGACGCGGATGCCCCGCGCGGCGAGGCCGTCGCCCATCCGGCGCACGCGCGGATCATCGGCAATCGCAGACGCGGCGAGCAGGTAGGCCTGGCGAAGGGGTTCGGTCATGAAGGCCTGCTGCCGGAAGCGGAGGCGTTGCTATGCCCTGATCTTCTGGTGAAATCGAGGCTCGATCTGAGCCTTGTGGAAGAGTTCAGCATTGAAACTTGGAATATGGTCTGCTGCGTGATCCGAGATTGTCGTACGCCGGATCACGTTGACATATTTGATTTGCTCGTGTTTTGGCCGTGCTCTCGGTTGGCCGCTGATTATCAGGCTTCCGCGCCGAACGGCAAAGGATAGGTGTCAGACGGAAGCATTTGGAACTGTGTCGGAGCCACCCGAGTTTTCCGTTAGCGGCGTAGCTAAAACTACCTTCGCTTCAGGCAAAGTCATAAAAGACCTGCTTGCTTCGGTGGAACACCGAATAGCCTATGATGAAGAAGGCGAGAGAAACACTTGCGCCAATAACCAGTGTGTCGACAGGTGGAACTCGATCCAGAATTATAATGTACTGAAAGCAGGTCACGAAGTAGTAAAGCGGATTGAACAACATTAAAGTCTTCATTCCGTCAGGTATCATGTCGGGCGTGTACGCGATCGGGGTTATGATCAGCAGCATCATAGTTATGAAGTAGATCAGCTGCGCCAGATCGCGCACCAGCAGGGCGACAAGCGAAAGCATCCAGCAGACGCCGACCGAGAACATGATCTGGAACACCATGACGACCGGGATCAGCAGGAAGAGCGGGCTGGGCTTGCTCCACATGAAGTCGCTGAACAAGAGGATCATCGTGCCGGTGACCATGCTGGCGCTACCGACCAGCACGCTACGCAGCGGGATCATCTCAGCAGGGAACACAGTGTTCAGCATCACGGCGCGGTTCGACGACAATGACAGTGTACCGGCCGAAAGCGACTGTGCGAAGGCGAGGAACGGGACGATCCCGCAGAAGACGTAGAGTACATACTCCGTGGTCGAAAGCGCTGGAATTCGTACCTTGAAGATCACAGCGTAGGTAAGAGCATAGACTGACAACATCAGCAGCGGGCCCATTATCACCCAGACAATCCCGAGCACGGAACCAGCATAAGCCGCTTTAATGTCGACCCAAGTGGTGCGGGCCAAAATCGAATGGTGCTTCAGAATTGCTTGAAATGGCGCACCAACCGCGATCAGCGAACGAAACATATGGTCGTAATTCCTTGCTCTGGCCCGGCGCAGCCCCCTTTGCCCGGCCAATGGAGACTGCCAGCCGAAAGTGGCAGTCCTACCCCTTCGGGCTCGCTAACACGGCAGTCAGCTTACGCGCAATACGTCCGGGCAGGGTGCGCAGGTTCAGGCGGGCTTTCAGGACAGCGTTACGCGCCAGCTGGGCCTGGTAGCGCTCCAGTTCGCCGGCATGGGTGGCGAACTCGGCGTAGTGTCGGGGCGGGGCATGGATGAGGGCTTTAAGTTCCTCGACGGTGAAACCGAGCTTCTTGGCGACGAAAGCGGTGTCTTCGGCCAGTTCATTGTCCGTGTAGAGCGGCTTTTCCAGTTCCTTCAGGGCCTCATCCCGGCTCAGGGAGCCGGCAACGATCAGGCTGGAGAGGTGCGCCTTGCGTTTGTCGTAGCCAAACTTTTCCGGGAGATAATGGGCCTGATACCAGCGGGTCCAGATCGACTCGTAGTGCTTGCCACCATAATAGCGCCAGCCATAGTTCTGCTCGAGATGGGCGATGGCGCTGGCCTTGTCATAGGGCATGAAGTTCAGCGGCGCGACGAACTGCAGCTTCTGCAACATGGTCTCGTAATAGTCGCGGAAGCCGAGGATCGGGAACCGCTTCAGCTTCACTTCGCCGAACTGGCGGTGGATGTCGCGGATATGGGCGGCGTCCATCGCGTCATAGCCCCAGCTCTGGGGCAGGACGCCTTCGGTGGCGAAATTGGTGCCGCTGATGACATAGGTAATGCCGTGTTCGAGCGCCTTGCCGACAAGGGCCGCGCTGAAGGCATGGTCCTGCGGGATGTCCTGGTTGGCGACGTGGGACTTAAGGAAGGCCCGCTGCAGGTCGCGCATCTCGTTCCAGTCGATTACCACCGTATCGAGGTGGAGGCCGACCCTGGACAGGATCTGTTCTATATTGTTGACCGCGAGTTCCGAGTTCCAGCCGGCATCGACATGGACGACGAGCGGGCGCAGCCTCCATTCCTTTAGTTTGGTGGCGAGGAAAGAGGAATCGACCCCGCCGGAAAGGCCGATGATGCAGTCATAGGGTTTCCCCTCTCCCTCCCGGCGGATGCGCTCGAGCAGAGCGTCCAGCTCGGCGGCGCCCTCGGCATTTGGCTTCCAGTAGGGTTTAAGGTTCTTCTCGAAACCGTGGCAGTTGCTGCACACGCCGTCCGCATCGAACGTGATGTCGGGATCAGTCGTGTCCATCACGCAGCGCGAGCACATGCGATAGTCGCGCACCGCGGCGTCAGGCATCCAGGCTGTGGTGGGATGGGTCATGCGGGGCGGCATACTTCATCGATGGTTTCAAGCAAGACAGCCTGTTCCTGTTCCCAGCACAAGGTCTCCGCTGCTTTGAGGGCATTGGCCTTGTAGGTGTTGATCTGCTCGTCTGTCAGGCTGTCGATGGCCTTGGCGATGGCTTCGGGGGTGAGGTCGCTTACTACGACGCCGGTGTCATACCTGCGGGCGAGCGCCGCCATCTCGGGCAGATCGCTGATCATCAGGGCAAGGCCCGCCATCTGGTACTCGAAGAACTTGTTGGGCAGAACGAAGCGGCGCTGGGGCGAGCCGTCACGGTAGACGAAGTAGCCGATATCCGCCTCGTTTGCCCGCGCCAGCATCTCCACAAACGGGACAGCTGGCTCGAAGGTCACCTTGTGAGAGACCCCGAGTTCGGCGGCAAGGGCGGCAAGCTGGCTGGCCGTGTCTCCCTCGGATGGGCCGCGGATGGTCAGCTTCGTATCGGAAGTCCAGAGCGCGGCCGCGCGCACGGCAATGTCGAGGTCCCGCGCCGGGTCGATCAGCCCGTGATAGAGCAGCTTTCGGGTGCCAGAGACCGGCCGGAAGGGGTGGCGCGCGTGCTGCGGTGTGCTCCGCATGACTTTCGCGGGCCGTTTGAGGGGCTGCTCGGCGGTGATCTGGTCAGCAATGCCCTGCGAGACGGTAAAGACCTGGTCGGCGCGGGCGAAGTAGGCGTCCTGCGTCACCTTTATGAAGGGCCGCTGCTCGCGCACCCATTGCGGGGAATCCAGCAGCACGCCCAGCATGTATTCCTGCGAGTCGATCAGGAACGGAGCGCTGTACCGTTTCGACAGGTCCCAGGCGGGCGGGCAGGTATAGTGGTTGTGGGCGATCACCAGGTCCGGCTTCAGGTCCGGGTTTTCTGCGGCGATGCGAAGGATTTCCCGGTGGTCGCGGTGCCAGTTCGGCAGGCCGGAATAGACAAGATGCGAGGCCAGGCCCTTCAGCGCGTCCGAAGGCGGGTCAAGCCGGGCGAGATGTGTGCCGATCCGGCGCTGCCACTCCATCCGGCGTGCGGTCCAGCGGCCGATGGCGGATTGGTTGGCGAGCGACACGAAATTCCATTCGGGCGGCATCGGGCTGCGGCCCTCATAGCCGCAGACGACGACCCGCCAGCCCGCCTGCAGCAGCGTCTCGATTTTGCGCAAGAGCCGCGGTTCGTCCGTGGCGGCTGCGAAGGCAATGAGCCAGGCCGTTCGCGCGCCGACCGCCGAGCTGCGGCGCAGATGGGCACGAAAGGGGGCAGGGCCGGCGGCGCGGTCTTCGGTCAATCTGGGATCCCGTTTCGGTTCGCCGGAGGGCTAGGCGAAACAGGGCGAGGATTCAAGTTTGGCAGTGCCGTTGTCGAGTAGGCAAACTTCGGAGGTTGGCAGGCCATGAAACCCTTGGGCTGAAGTTCTGGATTGGCCGCAGTTTGGTTTGGAGCTACTGGTGATTGAGGCGTCGTTGCGGCCGGACCGGGATCCAGCTGCCGCTGATGAAAACATTGAAATGCTGGCGCAGGATGGCCAAGAGCTTGCCGCTGGAGGTATCAGGCCCTACCCGGCTGATTGGCTTTGGGTCGGAACAGCAAGAGGAACGACTAAATTGATCGTGATCCTGAACTACGAGATGGGCAACCTCGGCTCGATCCGGAATATGTTCAAGCGCCTTGGGCACGAAGCGCAGATATCGAACGATCCTGCCGCTATTGCCAAGGCCGACCGGCTGATCCTGCCGGGCGTGGGCGCTTTTGATCAAGGGATGGCCAACATTGACCGGCTCGGGTTTCGCGAAGTGCTCGAGGAGCGCGTTCTCGGTGCCAAGGTCCCGATCCTGGGCATCTGCCTCGGGATGCAGCTGATGACCAAATCCAGCGAGGAAGGCTCGGCCATCGGAATGGGCTGGATCGATGCGGAGACTGTCCACTTCCGCAAGGGAGAGAAACCTGTCGATGCAAATGCGCGGCTACCGCATATCGGCTGGAATTTCGTGGATCCCGAGCGGCGCCACCCCCTCGTGGCTGACCTTCCGGACGATCCCCGCTTCTATTTCGTCCATACTTACCGGGTCGAATGCGCCGATCCGTCGGACGTCCTGATCAGTTCGCACTATGCCGGTTCCGATTTCACGGCAGGGTTTGCGCGCGGAAACATCGCCGGGATGCAATGCCATCCTGAAAAGAGCCACAAATTCGGGATGCAGGTGCTCCGCAACTTTGCGGCCTGGGTGCCGTCCGAATCAAAGGCCGAACTGAAATATGCTTGATGCCGATGCCAAGCCCGCGGGCTCTGCCCGTACCGCACGGATTCATCGTCCGCGCGTGATCCCTGTGCTCCTGCTGAAGGGCGATCTCCTGTACAAGTCGGTCCAGTTCAAGGACCACAAGTATGTCGGCGACCCCCGGATCGCGGTGAAGATCTTCAATGACAAGGGCTGCGACGAACTGGTCCTTCTGGACATCACCGCGACCAACGAAGGCCGCCGGCCAAACTTCCAGTTGATCGAAGAGATTGCCAGCGAGGCCTTCATGCCGGTCGCCTATGGCGGCGGGGTGCATACCCAGGAGGATTTCGCGCAGATCATCCGTCTGGGTGTCGAAAAAGTGGTTCTTTGCACCCGTGCAGCCGAAGATACGAGTTTCATTGCTGAAGCATCGCGCGTCCACGGCGCCCAGTCCGTGGTGGTCTGCATGGACGTCAAGAAGAACTGGATTGGCAAGCCGCAGCTGATGACCCATGCCGGTACGAAGTCCGTGTCAGGCAGTATCACCGATTTCGCAAAAAAGGTTGCTGCTGCTGGCGCCGGCGAGATCATCGTCAATTCAATTGACCGCGATGGCACGTTCAAGGGTTACGATATCCCCTTGATCAAACAGGTCGCGTCTGCTGTTGACGTCCCGGTAATCGCCTGTGGCGGGGCAGGCAACCTAGACCATGTTGTCGAGGCGATCCGCCAGGGCGGCGCCTCGGCCGCTGCTGCAGGCAGCATCTTTGTTTTCCAGGGGCCGCACCGTGCGGTCCTCATCACATTCCCTGAGGAAGCAAAACTCAGGACGGCCTTCGGCCACTAATCTGACGGGCGGGACGGCAATGTCACAAGAAGAAGACAGATGGGTTCGCCGGAGCGGCAAGCGTATCTTCGCGCCGACGACCGGTTACCGTGTTTGCACGCGCTGCATCATGGATACTTCGGATCCGGAAATCGTTTTCGACGAGAACGGTGTCTGCAATCACTGTCACGACTATGAGCGCCGGCTGGCTGCCGAAGTCTATCCCGGCATCAAGGGCAAGCAGCAGCTCGCAAAAGCGGTTGCGCAGATCAAGCGGGATGGCGCGGGCAAGAAGTATGATTGCATCCTCGGCCTCTCCGGCGGCGTGGATTCGACTTATGTCGCCTACGTGACGAAACAGCTCGGCCTGCGTCCGCTGGCTGTGCACCTCGACAATGGCTGGAACTCCGAAATCTCGGTGCGCAACATCGAGAACATTGTGACCATCCTCGGGATTGATCTGCACACCGAGGTTCTCGACTGGGAAGAGTTCCGTCGCCTGCAAGTGGCCTTCCTGCGCGCATCGACGCCGGATTCAGAGATCCCGACCGACCATGCGATCATCGCGACGCTTTACAAGCTCGCTGCCGACCATGACATCCGCTGGATCATGGACGGGTCGAACATCGTGACGGAGATCATGGTCCCGGCGACATGGAGTCATGGACATTCAGATTTCGGGTATATCAAGCACCTGAACGATACGTTCGGCGGTGCCGAATTGAAAACCTATCCGCACTATGACTATTACGACTACATGGTGCGTTTTCCGCACATACAACGCATCCAGCGTTTTCCGCTCCTGAACTACATCGACTTCAACAAGATGGAAGCGATGGAAATCATGAAACGGGAACTGAAGTGGACGCCGTATGGCGGCAAGCACTACGAGTCGATCTATACGCGCTTCTATCAGGGCTACATCCTTCCGAAGAAGTTCGGATTCGACAAACGCCGCTCGCACCTCTCCTGCCTCGTGGCGAACGGGCGCATCACGCGCGACGAGGCGCTGGCAGAGATCCAGAAGCCCGCGCTCTCGGAAGAGATGGAGCGGGAAGACCGCGTGTTTGTCGCCAAGAAGCTTGGGTTGAGTGATGCCGAGTTCGACGAGATCATGAACGCCGAGCGCAAGACGTTCTGGGATTATCCGTCGTCGGAACGAAACCTTCCGGGAACAGAGACGTATAAGAAATATATCACCGCATCCCAGTATCATTCCGGAGAATGGACGCGCATGACCGTTGCGCGCCTGAACTCAAGGCTCATCAGCATGCGGTCCCTGCATGTGCGCGCCCTGCAGCGCATGCGCCGGATTCACATCAATCCGATGGAGGCGGTGACCTCGTTCGGCCGTTTTGCGAAGCGGACGACTGCAAATACCGGCTCTTCCTTGCTGCGCAACGCGATGAAGCTCACCATTCCACTCATCCGGCCCGTGGGTAACTTCGCTAGAAGCACAATGTCCCCGGAGCAGTTTGCCAGGTTCAAACGGTTTGCCCAGAAAATGTATGCTGGAGGGCGGGTGGAGCCTGCACCATCCTCGCCTGAGATGAAGGAACCAGTGTGATGGGCAAGACAGTCTGCATCATTTCGCTGACGCCGGTTACTGATGAGCCGCGCGTCCTGCGCCAGTCCAAAGCCCTGGCGGATGCCGGCTGGACGGTCGTAGTCGCCGGCTTCCGGGGGCGCCAGGCGCCGCCGCCGCATTGGCGCTACATTGAAGTCGAGCACGTCTACGAAGCGCGCCGGCTGGTGGAGAACCTCAAGCTTGACTGGAAGCGGCGCTTTTCGCCCTATTCGGGCCAGTTCGCCGAAGACTATTACTGGAGTCAGGCCGGCTATGACGGCATTTTCGAGCACATCGCGACAATCGAGAATGTCCGGTGCGATCTCGCCATCGCGCACGATTACTTCACGGCGCCGATCGCCGCGAAACTCGCGGCGCTTTCCGGCGGCGTCTATTCGGTCGACTGTCACGAGTTTTCCTTCGAGCAATACATGCACGATCCCAAGTGGATCAAACGCGAGCGGCCTTGGGTTCACGCGATGGAGAAGCGCTTCCTGCCCGGCGCATCCGTCGTCACGACGGTTTGCGATGGCATTGCGGATGCGCTTCAGACAACCTACCAGCTGCCGAAGCGCCCGACGGTTGTGCGGTCAACGGCATTCTACCACGATCTCCCGTATCGCCCGGTCGGTGAGAAGATCGAGGTTCTCTATCACGGCATCGTTTCGCCGATGCGCGGTCTCGAGCAGACCATCGAGAGCGTAAAGCTGTGGAACCCGGAGTATCACTTCGTGATCCGCGGCCCTGGCCCGGACGATTATATCGCATCACTCAACGCCCTTGCCGACCAGCATGGTGTAGCTGGCCGTGTGCGGATCGATCCGCCGGTCGCGTTCAACGAAATGGTGCCGCGCGCCAATGAAGCCGACATAGGCTTTTTCGTGCAGCCTGATATTTCCCGCCAGAAGCGCTTCACACTGCCGAACAAGTTTTTCGAATATGTCCAGGCGCGCCTCGCGCTCTGTGTAGCCGATCTCCCGGAAATGGCGCGCCTCGTTAAGGAGCATGATCTTGGCATCCTCGTGCCGAAAATCACACCGGAGTCGATTGCTCAGCAGATCAACAGCCTGACCCGAGAGAAGATCAACGCCTTTAAGCACGCCTCGATGAAAGCCGCGCAGGCGCTGAGCTGGCAAAGCGAAGCCGCCGTGATGCTGCGGGCGTATGGGATTGAGCCGGCCGCTGCGCGGGAGGCGGAAAACGCAGGCGCCTGACACCGCGGCTGTTCGGCTTGCGTCAGATCACTAGCCAGTTGTCCGGCAGGATACTTCCGGCTGTGATGTCGTCGAGCACGATGAAGTCAAACCATTCATTGCCGCCGCCTGTGCTGTCGACCTGGACGATCGTGTCAGCGCCAGACTGGACCGTACGCAACCAGCCGTCCGCAAACGGATCAGCGCCAGTGTAGCCGAGAGAGTCCAGAATGAACCGGAAGTCCAGCCAGTCGCCGTTCGCCCCGACTTCCAAATCGGTAATGTGCTCGACGCCATTCGGCCCGGTGCCAGCATCGCCGACAGAAAGATATACGAATCGGTCGCGTCCCGCGCCGCCGGTCAGGGTCTGGTTTGATCCGGCTCCGGCTCGCAGCACATCGTCGCCCGCGCCGCCATCCAGCGTCTGCCCGCCGACGAGCAAGTCGTTGCCGTCTTCACCAAACAGGAAGTGGCCCCCGTCCAGTGCCAGAAGGTAGTCATTGCCTTCGCCGCCCAGAAGTGCGTCCTGATCCTCGCGTCCGACGAGATAGTCATCGCCCGTCCCACCGATCAACAGGTCGTTGCCCACCGCGCCTTGCAGCTCGTCATCGCCGGCGCCGCCATCAAGGCGCGTGACACCGTTGATCGGGCTATTGCCGGTGGAGAAAAGGCGGTCATTTCCATCTTCGCCGTAAAGCTCGCTGCGCCAGCCAGCGAACATGATATCGTTGCCCGCGCCACCCCACATACGGTCCGGCTGTCCGTCGAGTGCAGATTCGCCATGCATCTCGTCGTCGCCGTCGCCGCCGAACATCAGATCGCGACCGGTGTCGCCCCACATGCGGTCGTTGCCGTCTTCGCCATGGAGTTCGTCATTGCCGGCCTGGCCGAAGATCAGGTCGTTGCCATTGCCGCCGAACAGGCGATCATTGTCCTGCTCGCCCTGCATCTCGTCATTGCCTTCACCCCCGAACATCAGGTCGGCGCCGAAACCGCCCCACATCCGGTCGTTGTCCTCCTCGCCGTTCAGCATGTCATTGCCAGCCTGGCCGAACATCAGGTCGATACCGAGTCCGCCATACAGCCGGTCATTGTCTTCCTCACCCTGCATCTCGTCGTCGCCGGCACCGCCAAACAACTCGTCGTCACCGCCGCCGCCCCAGATGCGGTCGTCATCCTCTTCGCCAAGAAGAAGATCCACGGCCCCCCCGCCGAAAATCAGATCGTTGCCGAAGCCGCCATACGCCCTCTCGCTGCCGAAGCCAGGCCCAGTGAACATCCGGTCGATGCCTGCGCCGCCAAACAACCAGTCATCGCCATTCTCGCCATACAGCCAGTCATCGCCGTCTTCGCCGTAAAGCGTGTCATCGCCGTCCGAGCCGTAAACGACATCATCGCCGCCGCGCGCTTCGATCTGGTCGTCCACGGCCGTACCGATATGCGTGTCGCCAGTATTCCGGCCAATGATTACCGCCATGAAAAATCCATCCTTGCGAATACAGCCGACACTGGTGGGGCCTGCCATCTATGGGTGAGCGTATCATCGCTCTGGCTGCGCCTACAACCTCGCGGCCGGTATCTTACCGAAGGGTAATCCGCGAGGGAATCTGATCGCAGCCCCTCTGAGGCAGAAATAGCATATGGTTGAAGGCAAGGACTCGGTACGCCGCCCGGTGGTGTGTAAAGACATCAGTATGACGGGTTTCAAAATCACGACCATTGCCGGTGCGCGGCCGCACTTTGTGAAGGCGGCGGCTATGAGCCGCGCTTTCGCCGCAGATGGCCGTTTTACCGAACGGCTGGTCCATACCGGCCAGCACTACGATTTTGAAAAGGACATGCACACGCCGGTAGGCGTAACGCACCCGCGTCTGGCAGATCTCGTTGATCTTAGCTTCGAGAATGGCTTGCGCGGGGCGGCGAGATTTGCAGCGATAGATGGTTGGATCGAATTGCTGCGCGGCGACAATCAGGATGAGAGCGGCGCGTCAATCAGGATGAGACGAGGCGACCGGTAATTGATGATTGTCATTGGCGATTTTTTTGGCAAGCGATTTGATTGACGCTCGTTGATTGTCGCCGCGCAATCAAGTCTGCTTAGCGTGTGCCCATCATGCGCGGGGTGAAGGACAGGAGCCTCAATCCGTTCCTTGGGGCCGGCGATGCCCCGATCGGCCAGGCGGGACACGTCTGGCCCGCACCCGCACGGCGCCTCATGGAAGACGACGCAAGATGCCTTCAAATGGACCGTAATCGCCGGTCCCGACGCGCGGGCGGGCCCGGCTCAGTCGGTGCAACGCTGAGCCGGACAATCCGTGCGCGGCGCTCGCAACGGTTTTGCCGTCGACGACGATCGACAGGCGCTCCTTGTCGACACGAAACCGGACCAATGTCCCATCTGGAACCGGCCCTGTCATGACATGTCCCGGCACAGGCGCACAGAACACCTCACCGTAATGGCGCACATCGCCTTCATCGACCAGACCTTGCCACCGGTCGAGGTCCTCGCCGGTTCTATTTCCCGTTGATGCGCAGACGAGGCCGGACAGCACCACGATTGTCGGGATGCGCTGCGCCCATGCGCGGTCTGCGTACGGATCCTGAAGGCTCGTGACCGCAGCGGCAAGGTGCGAGGCATAAGGCGCAAACTCGCCGCCGGTCTTCTCCGGGCGCTCGATAAGGCGAAGCACCGTAGCGGGCGCCTCGCCCTCGTGTATGAAGAGTTCGGCCCAGGGATACATGCCGATGAAGACGCGCCCCCCCGAAACCACCACGGCCTGGCTCTCGCGGTAGGGGCCATTCCACTGAGGATCGAGAAGGTCATCGGGCCGCGCCGCGCCGAACGCCGTCTTGCGCGTGGCGTCGGAACCCGGGGTCAACGCGTAGAGCGCTCCCTCGGGAAAGTTGCCGATCAGGATCTCATCGCGCCAGCGCGTGAGGGAGTAGACTTCAGTCACGTAGCCCGGTTTGCAGTCTTTAATGGTGATCTCGCGCGTCGTCATCAGATCGAGGTCGGTGATGAGGAGGGGCGCGCAGCTATCGTGCGAGGCTTCTGAACCGCCGTAGAGCAAAGGGCCGCCAACCGAACGCGCAGCATAGATCCAATTTTTTCTCTCTGTGGGAACAGTTTTCAGGCGCAATGGCGCGCAGGTATTCGAAGTGGGCGGCGGAAGCGGCCCCGACAGTAAATTGTAGCCAACGTTCATCGCGATGGTCCGCCCGTCGGTCCACATGGCGGACCATTGTCCCCAGTCGTCCTCGCGATAGGTTCCGTGATAGCCGCTTTCCGAGTAGACGGAGATGCCTTCGCAGCGCCCGCCATAGATCGTGAAGACGATGTGCTTGCCGCCGGCGCTCACGATCGATATCGGCAAGGCGTCGTCCGGGACCGGCAGCTCGCTAGGCGTAAGCGGACGCCAGCGGCCATTGTCATAGACGGACCGGCTGATGAATTCGAAAAGCCTGCCGTTGAGACTGGCGATCGAACTTGTGAATTGCAAAGGAGACGGCTTGCCGATGCTAGTAAAGGAAAGGGGCGCGCCTCGACTTTCGCGGCACCAGAATTCAAGTTCGCCCTGATTGCTGTAGGTCCGGCTCTGGATGGCGTTCACGTAGCCAGCCGCGCATCTGGCGCCGTCGACCTCGATCTCGAAAACCGTGCCCACCGTCCCTTTAAGTTCGAAACTGAGGTCGACTGCCGGGTCGGGACTGACGCACCCAGCCAGCATGGCGAGAAGCAAGACACCCCACACACGCATTTTTTTACTCCGTTGGTTTTTGGGCCTATAGAGCTTTCGAAACACGGACAAGACTTATTGGACATGAAAGACATGAATGGGCGATTTGGCGCGCTGTGCGTCGCACTTGTACTTGCGGCGACGGCCGCCTGCGCGCCATCGGCCCCATCAGCGCCAGGGCCGTCGGTAAAAGACCTGTGCGCTCCTCGCGCCCTCGATCCCACACAAGCTGTCCTGCATGCCAACCTGCAAGCGCGCTTGGAGTCCACGACTACAGAAGCCATGACCCAGCAGGGCAAACCGGGCGGGTTCGCTGGCTTCATCATGCCAGCTCTGCTCGACATCTACGAAGCCACTGGGGATACGGCCTATCTTGATCGCTTCGTGACGCTTGGCGATCGCGTCCTTGCCGCGCGCGACGATAAGGCGGGGCTCCGCGATTATCGGGGGCGATCAGCAGCCCAGTGGTCGACGACGGTGTTCAATGCGCAGGGAAGCCGGCCCATCTCATTCCTGATCGATGACGCAAGACTTGTAGCGCCGCTCGCGCGTTTTGCAGCGCTGACTGCGCAAAGGCCCTGCCTGCAGGGGCTACGTCAGGGCGAGCGCGCGTTCGACGCGATCGCACGAACGTATGTGCTTGCCGCGCACGAAACGCTCGCCTTCCACGCCACGGAGAATTGGCGCGCCGAGACTGCTCAGGGCGTGCATATCGGTTACTTCGTCACGTCTCACGATGCAGATTTCATCGCCCCGGATATGCCCGGCAAGCCGGTGCCGCTCAACTACCAGGCGATGGCGGGGCTGGCGTATCTTTATATGTACAAGGCTACGGGCGAAGATGCCTATGCCGAACGCGCCACGCGGCTTTCAAACTTTATTCAGCTGGAGTTCGTTGACGCCGCCGCGCCCAACACCCTGACCTGGCCCTACTGGCCGAAGATGCGGTACGCGCCTGGCAGGGGTTGGGCCGTCGCCGACACCAGCCGGTTTTCTTATCATCAGCCGGACGACCTAAACCACGCTTCGGTGACGATCGATTTCCTTACGGCCATGGCCGCTGACGGAGTGGGCGGCGTGAGGCTGCAAGATCTGCAGAAGATTACAAACGCGTTCCACAAACTCGTCCATAACAAAAGTCCAGTACCCATCTACATGGACGGCAGCGGGCCACCAGCGGGCCGATATGCCTCGCTTTACGGCCGAATGGCCAGTCTGGCGGCCTTCCAACCCGAGATCTGGGAGCCGGTGTGCAGCGTCGTCTTGAGGGAGAGGGGATTTGGCGAGGCCATGTACCCCCCTGAAGAGGATCAGCGGGCGCGGGCGATCGCCAGCGTCGCGCGACTGTTGCTGACAGCGCCTATGCGCCAGGGCGCGAAAGCATCGCTTGCGGACTGCGTCGCAGATTAGGGGCATCGGCGTCTGTCGCGAGCTTGAAAACGGCGACACCTCGAAAACGCGCTGGCGGCGCGAGGCCGGGCAGATTGAGACGGGGCGAAGCTGAGCGGGGATGGAATCCTCGCGATCACGCCTAACCTGCTGCACGGATACGCCGCCAAGTGCGTCAGAAACCACCGGGCTACCAAACTAGATATAATCTTTGATCACCGCAGGAGTTATGTGTTCTGAGCCTCCAAAGTGCCAGCCGCCGTTATGGTGAAGGATGGGCGCATCTGAATCGTTAGACCCGAGCACTTTTAGTTGGTAGCATCGAGGCAACATATCAAAGCGCTGATGGAGTGTGTCCGCCGAAGACTCTGTAGTCTTGTTGTCAAATACACTGAAGGAAAGAAGATAGTCCCTGGTGCCTAGCAGCACAGGGTCCAGCCGGACTGAGACTCTCCGTTTTTCGCCTTCGTTCAGTTCAAATTTATCAATTGGGCTTCGGACGCGGGCCAGTCGCATGCCGTCGAGCCCAAAAAAATGTATCCAGTAAGAGCAGGCAAAATGGTCTGATCGCTGAGCAACAAGCTCCATTTCAATTGCTATAGACCCTCCGGTGCGGACGACGTTCTTTTGTGCGCTGTCAACGAGAACTCTGAAATCACAAAATCTAAGCCCATTGACGCCAGCAACGCGAAAAACCGTCCGCCCATCAGACAGTTTCAAAGCCGTTTCCTGATCACCCTTGATGTTTTCCTTGGTTCTCAATTGATCTGCAATCCAGTCCACCGAAGCATAGTCGGGGGCAGTCCGATCGCTCGCCTCAGGCTCGGGTGAGTCAGGGTTGATCCCGTTCGCTGAACTATCCTGGGAGACATTTGAAAACTGAGACTGGGTCATCTCCCATGGCGCAGATTGGGAGACCGGCATTTCATCGCCTTTGGAGTGAAACTTGGCTGTGGCCCCTGCGATATGGGACTCATAGCCTGCCAAGACTTCGAACGCTGGCCCGTCCATTCTGACCCTGCCAGCTTCAAGCCAGATTGCACGTTCGCAGTACTGCTGGATCATCTGCCAGGAATGCGAGACGAGTATCAATGTACATCCGCTTTTCGCCAAACGCTCCATGCGGAGTGCGCTTTTAGCGGAAAAGTACGCATCACCAGCTCCCAGGACCTCGTCCACGATGAGAATGTCTGGATGAATTGCAGTAGCTGCAGCGAACTGCACTCTGGACTGCATGCCCAGTGAGTACGTTTTGAGGGGCTGGTTCAGGAACGCTCCAAGCTCGCAGAAGTCGACAACGTCAGCGATCGCCTCGTCAAGCTGGGGGCCAAGCAGGCCGTTATAGTTTAGGGCCGCTTTGATGTTTTCGTAGCCGGTGAACTCTGGATGAAAACCAAGACCAAGCTGCATCAAAGCTTGAACAGTTCCCTGCACTTCCACCGTGCCTGTTGTCGGTGGATAGTTGCCAGTTATTAAGCGCAGAGTTGTGGTTTTCCCGGCCCCGTTTCTCCCAATCAGACCGACTCGCTCGCCCTTGCCAATTGTGAACGAGATGTTCCTCAGAGCCGTAAAACGAGGCACCTCTCGCTTTGGTTTCAGTATCTTCTGTATACCCAAAGTGTAGAAAAGCATCTCTCCTGGAGAGTTGTACAGATCGTAAATCTTGGTGACGTCTTCCAGACGAACTGCGGGCAGACTCGGGTCACTTTGGTCGGTCTTCAAGCGCTACAAACCTTCTTCAAGATGCTAGACATCGTAACCCCAGCGAAGGAGAACTTTCTCGAAGCGAGTGTTGATGTCTCTGAGGATTCGTTCGGGTAGTTCTTCGCGAAAGTTAGATTTTCCGCCTTTGCGGAAATGCGACGTTTCTATGAATACGTCGCCCATTTGTTTGCCTTTGGCTTTCAGGTTACTGAAGCTGTTTTTCTCGATCGCTGCATCCAACGCGCTTTCGTCAAAGGCCAAACTCCAGCGTTTGAACAGCCGCAGCATTTCGCCCTTGGTGTCATTGACCAACCGTTCATAGCGCAAAATCGGGACGCCATGCTTTGCGAAGTTCTCTGTGTACGATTCCAGATCCAAGGAGGGGGCAACTCTCGAAAGGAACCAATCGTAATAGAACGTTTCAAAGTCTGAATAATCGGCATACGGAATATCATTCTGATAGCTGGCGGATTGCATATAGTGGTAGAAAGAAACGACGATGCTTCTCAAGTCGCGGACGAGGCAAACCGGGTGAACAATATCATTTCTTCTCAGCACTCTCGGGCCACACGAGATATGGCTGCTCAGCACGCCGACAGTTTTTACTTCCGTATGGCTAAAAAGGTAGGGCAAAGAAAAAGTATCGGCCAACAAGCCGTGCACCCACGTGTTCCCAGATTTTTGGATTCCGAAAACAGCAATCTTTCCGTACTTGACTGAAGCGAGATCGCGCCGCTCTACGAACAGATTCTCGCTTTCAGGGTGCGTAAAGCTTAATCCAACGGCCCCGGGCGGCACCAAGGGGTAGCCATCTTCATCGGTATCCAAATCGCCAACATAGCCATTTATTCTTGATGCAGAGCTTTGGCCGCCAAGGGCTTCGCCAATAGCCTTCTCCAAGCGCAAGGCTTGCGAGGCTGAAAGTTCTCGGCTTCCCATTTGGCACTCAACGAGGTTGTTCTGCACAGACTGCAGCAACACTTCAGTGTCCTGACGGTACTCGAACATGCGATCGCCAAGCCAAACAGCTCGCTCGCCTATATCGACGTGAAGCTTTTCAGTGAGCTTGGATACTTCTCCTACAATTTTCGCAGAAGCCATTTTGTTCACTCCGAGAGCCGGTTGAGTTTGGTTTGGCCGACAGCTTCACTTGATAGAGCTTTTAGGCCTTGTAGTTCAATTGTGCCGACGTTGCCGTCTGGGTTTTGAAGGGCCCTGCGCTTCCGTCGAGCGAGACGATGCCTGCTATGCCGCACATGGCGCGTCAGGCGGGCCGCAGCCGGCCGTCCTCGAGGACATAGCGGTCGCCCTCGCGCGGGCAGGTCAGGTCTGCGCCCAGCACTTCGCCGGCCTTCGACACCCAGCCGATCCGCTTGGCCGGCACGCCCGCCATCAGTGCATAGGCGGGTACGTCCTTGGTCACGACAGCGCCCGCCGCGATGAAGCAATACTCGCCGAGTTCGGTCGCCCCGTCCGGGGCGCCGCAGACGATGGTGGCATTGGCGCCGATGGTGGCGCCGCGGCGCACCAGTGTCTTGCCGAACTCATTCTTTCGGCTCACAAACGCGCGCGGCGTCAGCACATTGGTGAACACGCAGGACGGGCCGCAGAACACGTCATCCTCCAAAGTCACGCCTTCATACAGCGCCACGTTGTTCTGGATCTTGCAGCCGTTGCCGACGGTCACTTTCGGGCCGACCATGACGTTCTGCCCCAGCGAGCAGTCCGCGCCGACCCTGGTCTGGCCAAGCAGGTGGACAAAGTGCCAGATCTTGGTGCGGGGGCCGATCTCCACGCCGTCATCGATGACAGCCGTCTCGTGGGCCCACCAGGTCGGATTGCTCATATAGGTTTTCCTGCTTCTTTCAGCGCCCTCCGGGGCTGATGCCGCTTCTGGGATTACAGACCCTCAGGACAGCGCGCAAGGCGGGCGCTGCGCGCCGCGTCAGGGTTCATTTCTTGACGGGATCTCTTTGCATCTGCCGAATGAATCGGCCAGCAGCGGTGTTGCGGCTTTGCGGCTCATCCCAGTTCCCAATCCTGACTGTCGAAGCTTCGCTCTGCAAAGTCGAACGTGTGCGGGCCAAGGTCCGTAAACGGGCTGTCGGCCAGGGGCTGGTCGTGGGGGCTGGTCCAGCGGTCGCCATCGCCGGGCAGTTCCATGACGGGGGTGTCGACCCTGGC
>NZ_JALHLS010000022.1 GCF_022844445.1 Hyphomonas sp. | reverse complement strand
TCGCAGATGTTCAGGTTCGGGTCGAAGATCTGAAAATGCTCGGCGACCGGAGGCTCATTCCAGGCATGCCGGTTGAGGTCTATATCGAGACCGAGCAGCGGACCGCGGCGTCCTATCTTATCAAGCCGTTCGCAGATCAGGTGAGCCGCGCGTTCCGTGAGGAATAGCCGACGCCACGACCCGGCGCCCGATCGGCAGGCTTCAGCGCTGTCGCTCTTGCTGCAGCCGCAGATCGCCTTCCGCTAAGTCATTGAAATTGATGGTAGCGAGGGGGCGCTACAGCCTTATACCCCGACAGGTAATCCGCTTCCGGCTGGTCGCCTGAAGCCGCTCACTTGCAATCCGGGCCGTCGCCCCGGAAGATCGCCGGATGAAGACGATCGTTTCCCTCATCTTTGTGCTCGCGCCGACGCATGTCATGGCTCAACCACCCGTGAGCCAGGAAGAGACTTATGCCGAGGTCGGACGGCGGCTCGAACAGATCCAGCGGGAGCTTTTGGGCTCTGAGGCCGGGGCAGGGTTCCTCGTCGAGGGCAAAGCCCATGCTGAGCCGGGAACCGTTGGCGAAGGACGCGGCCCGGCCACGGGCAGCGGACCGGAAGAAAAGAATGGACGCAGTGCGCAAGCTTCTGCGGATCTGCATGTCGACTACAGCATTCGAAATGCCATGAAGATAGCCAGCGAGACTGCCAAGTGGTTGAATGGCAATCCTTACCTCCGCATTTCCGGCTTTACGGTCGAAATCGGTTTTCCGCCCTCGGCCACGTTCCAGTTTGAAGTGCCGCCCCCTCAGCCGATAGCCGCCACTGCACCCTGACGGAACGAATCGCCGTCCAGCGGACTCGACTCGCATGCTGTGGCGTAACACGCCGGCGCCGCGCGGCGGCCGCCGGTTCCCCGAGGGCTTCATAGAGCCCTGCAAGCCGACCCTCACCGCCAAGGTGCCTGCCGGGCCGGACTGGATTCACGAACTGAAATATGACGGGTATCGCCTCATCTGCCGGAAGCAAGGCGACCAGGTGAAGATCTGGACGCGGCCGGGAAACGAGCGCGCGTCCGAGTTCACCGGCATCGCGGCGGGCCTGGCGCGGATCCCGCACGACTTCGTCATCGATGGCGAGGGCGCCTGCATCGAGGGCGAGAACTGCAATTTCCATGCGCTGCGATCGCGCGCCGGCAAGGCGCGCGCCACGCTCATGGCATTCGATCTCCTGGCGCTGGACGGCGAGGATCTGCGCGAGCGGCCGTGCGAGGAACGCCGCGCCCGGCTGGGCGAGATTGTCGCCGCAATGCCGGGGATCGCCTTCAGCGAGGCCGTCTCCGGCGATGACGGCCAGCTGCTTTACGAGCACGCCTGCCGCGCGGGCCTTGAAGGCGTCGTCTCGAAGAAACGGGCCAGCCGCTATCGTTCGGGGCCAAGCCAGGTCTGGCGAAAGACCTTGTGCAAGGAGTACAGCCGATGACACCAGCCGAAGCGATGGAACGGGTTTATCTGGCCGTCCGGCGGCTGCAGGCCCTGATGCGCGCGAAGATCGATCCGGAAGGCTCAATGACCCCGGAACAGTTTGAGGACCGCGCCCTTGCGGTCATCGACGACGGCGAACTGAACGACGCCTTGGAGGCGCTCCATGCCGAAGGCTTCGACGCCGACACGCTCGAAATCGACCCCGAAGAACCGTTCGAGCCGGATTGGGATCGGCAGTCCCTACACTAGCACCGGCGCATCCTGCTTTGCACCACGCGCGACGATCGTCAGCGCGTCATCTGGCAACGGCCGCTGCAGGGCCTTGGCCTCATCCCACGGGGCGCGCATCCAGACGTCGCGCTCTTCCTCGCTTGTGAGGATCACCGGCATCGCTTTCGGATGAATCGGTCCGACGACGGCATTGGGCTCCGTCGTCAGGAAGCCGAACAGGTCCGTCGTCTCTTTGCCGATCTTGACCTTGCGCACGCTGCTCCATTGCGGTGTCCAGATGCCGGCGAAGAACGCGAGCGGCCGCTCGTCGGAAAACGCAAACCAGATATCGCCGCCCTCGGCCTTGTTGAATTCCGAGAACGATGTGAAGGGCACCAGGCAGCGGCTTTCGGGCTTCAGCCAGCGCCGCCAGTGCGGCGACGAGGTGTTGCGGATGTTCGTCACGCCGGGATCCCGGTTCTTGATGAAAGCCGGCGGCGACGGCATGCCCCAGCGGGCCATGACGAGGGCGCGGCCGTCCGGCTCATTGACGACGATCGGGGCGGGATAGTCGGGAAAGATGCCGGGCAGGGGCGGCAGGTTGCCGGTCCGGTCGTGCATCGCGCGGGCGAGATCGCGGATGGCCTTCTGGCCCTTGGTCTGGCTGTAGAGATTGCACACGGAAACTACCCCGTCATGAGCCGCGTCACGGGCTCGGCCGGTGCCGAATAACTCAGCACGATATCGCGCCGCTTGCACCTTGGGCACATCACTACGGCGGACAGGCGGTCGAGCGGAAAGCCCGGCCCGCGCGTCACCAGGAGCGTGCGCAGATCCAGCTCGGCCTTCCAGCCGCATTGATGGCGCCGCGTCTTCAGCCCGTCGCGCCGCCGGTCGGGGCATTTGGCGGAAATCCGCCAGCCCTCCTGCCACAGCTGCCCCAGGGTCTCGATATCGGCCATGAGAACATAGCTAGAACAAATCGGGGCGGCCCGGCAAGGGAAGCCCGAACGCAAAAAGGCCCCGCCGCCGGCGGGAAGCCGGGGCGGGGCAAGGCAAGGGAGGAAACGCCAGAGCGGCAGACCTGCAAATTTGCAGGTCTGCCGATCGAGGCAGCAGCAACAAAAGAGTCGCCACCTACGCACCAAACAGACGGGCCGGAGACCCGCCTTCGCCCGGCGCCGCGGAGACGCCGCCGGGGAACTCAGCCGAAAAGATCGGGCGCCGGATCCTGCCGCGCCTGGCCGCGCGGATGGATCAGCACTTCCTTCGCCTCTTGGGCGTCGTCGCCGCCGCCGACCGTGTAGGTCACGTCCAGCTCCTCGAACGCGAAGGCGGCGAAGCATTCCCGCACGCCGGGGCAGTCGTTCAGCGACAGCAGGAACGTGCCCTCGATCGAGGCCAGCAGCGCGGCCATGTGATTGAAGTCCGAGCGCCGGAACATCGCCGGACCATAGTCGCGCTCGCAGCCCCAATAGGGCGGATCGAGATAGAACAGCGTGCCGGGCCGGTCATAGCGACGGATCAGCTCGTCGAACGGCAGGTGCTCGATGACGACGCCGGCGAGACGTTCGTGAACCGCCTCAAGAAGGGGACCGAGCTTCGTCACATCGAACCGGCCGGGGCCGGTCGGCGTCATGCCGAAATTGCGGCCCGCCACCTTTCCGCCGAACGCCGTGCGCTGCAGATAGAGGAAGCGCGCGGCGCGTTCGAGATCCGTCAGCGTGACCGGATCCGTCGCGGCCAGGCGCTCGAACTCCTGGCGGGAGGTCAGCTGGAATTTCAGCATCTCCAGAAACGCCACGTAATGACGCTGCAGCACGCGGAACAGCGTGGCGACATCGGACGACAGGTCGTTGATGACCTCGGTCTTCGGCGCCATCCGCCGGCGCAGGAACACGCCGCCCATGCCGATGAAGGGCTCGATATAGGCGTCGTGCGGGATCCGCTCGATGCGCTGGATGATGGCTTCGGCCAGCTGCTTCTTCCCGCCGATATAGGGCGCGACGGGATGCGCCGGCGACACGCGCCGGACCTCAATGTCCATTTGAGAATGCCTTAAGGATATCGGTCCACCCTGCCGGTGCTCGCGCGAGCGGCGACGGGGCGGCGTTATCCTAGATGTCGTCGTGCGGGGTCTCGGCCGCCAAGCTTGGCCCCGTAGGCGGGTTTCCAGCCCGCCCCCTGTCACCGGCTCACGGCATGGCCAGGACCGTCACGAAAAGCGCCGCGAGCGACAGCAGCACGCAGCACGGCCAGAACATGCAGCGCGTCATCGGCCGCGCTTCAGATCGTTCACGGCCGCCTCGACGGATCTGATCAGCGCGCCCTGCAGCGCGAGATCCTGCGACACCTTGCTCAGGTTTTTGAAAATGGTGTCCAGCTTGCCCGTCAGGCTCCGGAAGTCTTCCATCTCGACATAGTGCTTGGCGGCATAGAGCTTCGCCTCGCTGATCGTTTCGCCGAACAGCAGGATCTGGCTGCGCAGCACGCCCAGCATCGCGTCGACCTCCTTCTGCGTCTTCTCGCGCCGTTCGTTCTCTGCGTCGCGATCGCGCTCCAGCTGGGCAACGCGCGAGGTCAGCTGACCAACGGAGATGAACGCCTTTCCTATTGCCACCGTGCCGGCGATGACGACGCCGATGCCCGAGATCCAGATCGCGGTGTTCGCCGATTCCTGCATTAGTTCGCGCCCTTCCGGCATGCCCGCGCCTCGGCGCGCAGTTTGATGTGTTCGAGGAACTGCCGCTGTACGGACGGCAGATGCGGGATGGTTTCGACCTCGCGGGCGAGTTCGTCGCGGAAGCTGCGGCTCCATTCCGTCTCGCGCGGGCAGACGACCTGCACCGCCGGTGTCGGGGGCGGCAGCGGTGCGGCTTCCTTTCGGGCGTCGAGGAGCGCGGACCCAGCGAGCAGCAGCGCACCGATCAGTTCGGGCGGTATGGTCATATCTCGCCCTCGTGACGAAGGGCCTCGATCGCTTCGGCCATCGACTGCGGCGCGTGCGCCGCGGCGTCCTTCATGCGCTGCTCGGCCTCGGCCGCCACCTTGGCGCCGGCGGCGAGGGTCTCGGCGCGGCCGAGCTGCTGGGCTTTGCGCGCGAGCAGCCAGTCGCCGAACATGTCGCGCAGCACGCGCCCGAACGCGGAGGCAAATGCCCCCGCGATCGGACCCGCGAAAAGGGTTCCGAGGAACCCCATTCAGATCACGCCGATAGTGCGCGCCGCGCGAACCGCCTGGGCCGGATCGACATCGACATCGGCGTCGAGGTTGAGACGCGCCGCCAGCTTCTCGGCCACAGCCTTCGGACCGCCGACCCATTTGATCAGGAAGCCCGGTCCGTACTGCAGGGCGAAGACCAGCGCCTGGTTGAGGACGCTCTGGCCCTGTGCGGAATCCACGATCGGCTTGTCCGCGAGGGTGCCAGCGACCCGGTTGATACCGAACCGGATGGCGTTCGCCGCGATCTGCTCCCAGCGCGCGGTCACCAGAATGGCGTAGAGCTGGCCCGGCAGGAGTCGTATGCCGAATGCAATGAACACCAGAACGATTTCCTCGATATAGCCGCCGAGCCAGGTCACGAGATCTCCCCAGCTGCGGATCTCGTCGGGATTCGGGATCGTGCTCTCGGCCTCGACAGGCACGGGCTCGACCAGTGGGCCTTCAGCCTGGGCGAGGCGGAAGGCATCGCCGACACGATCCTGCGTCTTGACGATGGCGGTCGCGCCGCCCTCCCAGCTGACGACGCGAAGGTCTTCGGCGTCCGCCGTCACGGCGGCGGCGGCGGCTACAGTCAGGCACAGCACGGCCGCAGCCGCGCACGCAAGTTTGCGAAGCATCTTGTTCTCCGGAGTGTAGGGACAAATGCGCGGAACCGCCGCGCGGCGGTCTTCAGACCGAAGGCGGATTCCAGTGAGTGCTTCCGGTCAAACTTTCGCGAATGGCCTCGCGCACGGTAATCTGGACAGCGCGGGTGCGCTTCGCGGGTGAATCCCAGGCACGCACGAAGAGATTGTCGACGTGCAGCGCCACGGCGGCGGAAATCTCATTCAGGCCTTCATCCGTCGTCGGCTTTTGCATGGCCGCCACCTGAGACTTCAATTCGCCGACCTGCTGGTACAGGGAGGTGATCTGGTCGCTCGCATCGGCGTCGTTCATGCGGACAATGCGCTCGTGCTCGGCGAGCGATATGGTCTTGCGTTTGAAAATGGACAAATCAGCCTCCGAAAATTGTGCACCGCAAAGCCTCGGCGACGAGCGCGGCGGCGCCGAGGAAACAGAGCAGGGCGAGGGCACGTGTCTGCGTCATTACGCGGCCTTCAGGTGCGGATCCGCGATCAGCATCTCGCGCGTCAGGGCGCCGACCTTGCCGTCCGCGACGAGGCCATGATCGCGCTGGAAGGCCATGACGGCCTTCTCGGTCTGCTCGCCGAACCATCCGTCGATCGTGCCTGGGTCATAGCCGTGACGCGCGAGAATCCGCTGCAGATCGTCGACCGCGTCATCGTAGCTCTTCGACACCTTGAGCAGACGGCCGGGCAGGGCGAAGTCGTCGGAGTCGGCCGCGGCGAATCCGCCGGCCACGAACTTGGGCACGGTCGGCGTCATGGTCGGGGCCGGACGCCCGCGCGCATCGAGCTGCAGAACGTTGCGATAGTCGAACACCGGGCAGGCCTTCGCCGCCACCTCGCAATGGCCGTGATGCGTCACGCCGTTGGTGTAGGCCCGGTCGATCTGCTCGCGCAGATCACGCGCGAAGTTGTACTGCGCGGTCGTGAACTTCGCCTTCTCCAATCCATGCAGCGTGACGGCGATCGCGGCGGCATTGTGCCCGGCCTGCGCGGCAGGCGTCAGCTCCAGGTTACGGCCGTAGGATCCGGAGCCGTCCTTGTGGCCCATGATGTGATAGCCGATGTCCGACCAGCCGCGCTGCCGGTGCATCTCGCGGATGGCCGCGATGTTGTCGTGATGGGCGTGGTCGGTGGCGGTGCAATGCCAGAAGACGCGCGTCACTTTGCGCTTCGGCTTGATGAAGACGAAGGTCATCTCACTCTCCAGAATGTAGGGACGGAAGTTCAGCCTGGACGGCGCCAGGCATAGATGCGGCCGACGCTGTACTGGCCCTTGGCGACCTTGCCGCCGCGGCTGTTGCCGGAGATCAGGACCGCCTTGCCGTTGGGCGCCCATTCGACGAAATAGCCGACATGCCCGCCGCGCTTGCCGCGCCGCATGACGGCGATGTCGCCGCGCCGGACTTCGCTGCGCGCGATCTTGCGGCCGTACCTGTCGTACGATCGTGCGAGGTTGGAGCCGGTGCCTTTGCGGCCGACCTTCTTCTCCATCAGGCCGATGAAGTTCGCGCACCAGAGGCGCCGCATCTTCGTGGGGTTGGTGCCGATATACCGCTCGGCCAGTGCGACGACATCGCCGCCACGGGGAGGGGCGCTGCGCGCCTTGCTGGCCTTGGCGGGCGCGGCGAGGCCGGGCACGAGCGGATGCGCCCCGGCGGGCAGTGCGGCGAAGGAAACGGCACAGGCAAGCGCCAGCGCCGCGACGATGCGGTTCTGCATGGAAGTCCCCCAAAGGATTCAGGACAAAGGAAGAGCCGGATCCGGAACCTCGGATTGCCCGGCGGCGAAGATTCTACGAGCGCACGTTGTTCTTGACCGGCGATTCAACCGCCCGGTAGGGTGCCCCAGAAGGTCAGGGAGATAGGCCGATGTGGGCGCTCAATAAGCACAAGGACTCCGATTATTGGACCCGTAAGGGCGCCGAGATCGAAGAGGCCGCCAGAGCGGCGGCTGCCGGCGCGCAGCTTGTCGTCTCTGAGCAGAACGGCGTCCGAATTGCGCGATATGAACGCGACGGCAGGCCCGATTATGAGGCGTACCGCCGCGTGCAAAGCGAGGGAAATCGCCTGAAGCTGCAGCACGTATTTACGAACGGGCGCATGATCCGGCAGATCGCAAGGCATGCCCGCCGACGTGTGTCAGGTGGGGTCCATTCGGTCCTCTGTCACGGTTCCCGCAACGGCGCCGAGCTGCGCTGGTTTGCCGAGCAGTTTCCGAACGCCGAAGTTCTCGGCACAGATATTGCCGAAACCGCGTCGCAGTTCCCGAACACGATCCAGTGGGACTTCCACGACATACGGGACGATTGGCGCGGCAAGTGGAACGTCGTCTATACGAACTCATGGGACCATGCGATGGAGCCGGAGCGGGCCTTTCGCGCCTGGGCGGAGAGCCTTGCTCCCGGCGGAATTCTCTACCTCGAACACGGCAGTGGTCACGACGTGGATGGCACGAACGCTCTTGATCTCTTCGGAGCAAGCCGCGCCAAACTTCGCGACATGGTGGTTGAAGCCACAGGCCTCAAGCCGCTCATGACCGTGGGCCTTCTGAGCAAAACGCGCAAAGCCCTGCCGTTCCGCCGTGAGGCGTGATCAGATCGACGCCATCTCCGAACAAATGGCTGCGAACGCCTCGGAAAGAGCCTTCGCGCCTTTCGCGTTCAAACGAACGTCCTTTGTGACACTACGCAGATATTGCTTACGCTGGGTCACGGCTTCCATTTTCTCACGATTAGCCTCCTCGGACGCACGCAAGAAGGCAACGTCCAGATCTTGAAGCAGCGGAGCGCGAACCTGACGAAGCCGTTCCACGACGATATTCTTCGCCTTGGCGAGGTCTATCGCCACCGCCCGGCTCCTCAATGTCCATGCGTCTCGAAATTCTCGATCTGCGGGCAGGTCGGCACAGCGCACGAAGACGACGTCAACAGCGCCGGCCGGCACATCCTTCTTGGCGATGCGCGCCAGGAATTCTTGTTCGGTTTCGGCGTACTTCGCACCTCCGTCTGCCACGGCCTTTGCCATGCTGGACGGATGGGTGAACTTGGCGAACGCGGGCATGATCTGTCCATCGACCTCGATCAGGCGCGCGTTGTCGGCGGGATGCAATACAGACAGTGCGCCGCCGCCGTCCGTATATACAATGCAATGGTCCATCACTGTTCTCCGAAGGCTGCGAAGGTGTAACCGTCCTCAGGATCGGTAGGAACCGTTCCGGATCCAGCGGAAATCCGCACCTGCGCATAGTTCGCCGTGAAGTCGCCGTGATCCATGATGGTCCAGTGTCTCACCGCTCCGATCACGCCATGAACAGCCGAGTAGTCTTCCGATGTGAACGGGACAGCGAAGTTCAGCCTGACGATGCCTGATGCCTGATCCCCGACGCTGCTGATGTTGTAGCCCGCCGCCAAGGTCGGCGATCCCGCGCCGAGGACTTTCGCCCATGCCTTCGCCGCACTGGGATGGAATTGCTGAACGGCCGGCGTAACGCCAACAAGATTTGACGAGGCCGCGAGCTGATCGGCCTTTACCGCCGCAACAAATCCACCGCCGCTTCCGCCGCCGCCGCCAATTGCTCGCCACCGCGCGCTGGTGGCGTCGTATTCAAGGATCACGCTCTGGTCCGGCTGAATCAGCAAATCGGCGTTGAGGGCTAGACGGTTTGCTGCGATCGAGGAGGCGCTTTCGTCCTTCAGCGTGATGTTGCTGATGCTGATGTTGTGGAACACGATCTGGCGGCCATCGGTGCCCCCGGCGAGACCCGTCAGCTCGATGTTCGTCGTTGCGTCCTGCCGGATACGAGCAGCCGTAGAGAGCCCCGTCGGATTGTAATCGTTGGTGTTCGCCGAAAGGGCCGTGGGCGAAATATCACCTGTGAGCGCGAGCGCGCCGGACATGGTGAAATTGCGAACGCCCGACGTGTCGCCGCTGTCGTTCACCGTGACCGAAGAGCTCTGCTGACCCCCGGTTGTTCCGTCGTGCCGCACAAGCCGGCTGTCGGTTGTTACGTTCGGGAAGCCGAGCAGCGTCCGCACGGTCGGCGCGTCTGCATAGATTGGATCGAAATACGTCTTCAGGGTCGCCTTGATATTCGCCCAAGTCAGCTTCTTCAGGATCCCGGAATCCGCGCTGTCCCCGAGGCCGACGACATCCGCATCGACTGGCGTGGTTTTCGCTGCACATGCCGCAAGGGCGGCGCCGAGCGTGACGCCGGTCAGCAGGTCGCTGTAATCCGCCTTCAGCCAGTTAGCCGCGTACACGGTGGTTGAGGGTGCGTCGGCCAGCGCGATGAGGCGGTCGTCGACAGAGAACGCAACGCCGCCGACGGTTCCAGCAACCTCAACGATCCAACTGTCGCCAGCGATAACAGCTCCGGCCGTTCCGCCGCCGCCGGTCGACGGAAAGATCCCGGACGACGCGTCCCACGCTCCGCGCAGTACAACTACAGCATCGAGGTCAGCTACCCGGTTTCGGATAAAGTCCAGATCAGTGGCCGCCGAGACCGTGACGTACTGCAACTTGTCTCCGGCCTGATCGAGCGCAGCCTCTACATCCTCCGCGCCAGGAAAGGCGGCATGCCCGGAATAGCTGACCTGATCGGCTTGGCCAGGCCCGGCGGGCGAGAAATGAAGCGCGAGCTGTTCGCCACCGAAAAGATCGCCGCCCTTGTCGATGAGAACGACCGGCACCTTACGGCGGGTTCCAACCGCCTCGACGTCACCAGTGATGATCAGCTCGCGCCAAACCAGCGGGTTGCCATCGATCTGAATTCGCAGATAGCCCTTGCAATTCAGGGCTCCGATGTCGTCCCAGCTATCAATCGTCGGGCCGATGGGATCGCCTTCGACATTCACATTGCTGAGATACAGCCAGCCAGTATCATCGATGTCCACGAGCGATGCGGAGAACCGCAATCCGCCTTCGTCCGGATCGGCATCTTCCGTCTCTGGATCGAACAACATCAACGTTCCGCCGGTGATGCCGTCGAGGAAGTCGAGCTCGGCCGCCGTGCCTATTGGCTCGTATTTCCACTCGACTTCGTAGGTCTCGCCCTCGATCACCTTCCACGCTTTGATGCGGTAAGCCCCTCCCCGAGCGTGGAATCCGGCCAGCGCGTCCGCTCCGACCTGGAACGGGTTGTCCATCCCGTTGAGGCCTTGGCGGTCCGAATAGATGTTCGCAAGCCGCGTCAGGTTATCTTCGCGGCGGACCTCGACGAACGCATCCGGCATGATCTCATTGAGAATGTCCGTAATCGTCCGCTGCCACCGCCCGAGCGTTGCCATGCCTTGCCTCGATTGTTCGTGAATACGTACGTCAGTTGAACGTAGTGCCGACTACGTCGCCGGCCTCGATAACGGTCAGATAGGACCAGCCATCGACCGCAATGCCTGCGGCGGCGCCAATATAAAAATCGTTATCTGTTCTCGTTGTATCGCCGGGCTGGGCTGTTCCGCCGCCGAAGAAACTTGGGTGTCCGGATTGGCCAGGAGCATCACGAGACCCATCATGACCGTCGCTTCCACCGTTTACCCCTGAACCGCCTCTGCCGCCGCGGGAGCCTTGGCCACCGCCGCCGCCGTGATACTTGCCGCCACCGGCATAGACACCGCCTGAACCGCCGCCGGGGGCCCAAATTGCGCCGTCCGCCATGTCAACATCGACCGGGAAACGCGCATAGAGGGATGTGCCGCCGGCGGTCGGCGGCTGGTACTGGTTTGGCGCGGCGCTTGCCCCCAGATGGGACGCACCGTCGCCGCCTAGTCCCTGCACCCGCCCGCGAATAATAAGCGTCAAATCCATATCGACCGGCCATAAGCCGATGTCGAGCGCCGGAATTGACGTGCTTGTCGATCCGACGATGACGTTCGGCTCGATGATCATCGTCGCCGGTTTCGTGATGTCTGGATCGCCGTAGAGCGCCTGATACGCCTCGCGGAAATTCAGGTTGTAGGTATCCGCTTCGATGAAGATGCTGCGCTCGTCGGGGTCAAAATCCCCGTACTCGCGGAAAAGCATCTCCTGCAGATCGAGCGCATAATCGGCGTCGCGCGGCAGAAGACGGGTCAGTTCACCGGGCACCGCAACTGGCGCACCCGTCGCGTCCTGAAACGGCTCGCCCATGATCTGATAGCCGCGCCCCAGCACCGGGACGATCAGCCCGCCGCGCGGCAACGCGCATTTCATCTTGCGCAGTGGGTCGCGGTATCGGCCGAGAATGATGTTCCCGACGCGTTGCGCAGGGATCCGGCCGCCGGTCGCGATCCACGGCACATAAATTTTCTTGATCGCCGGGGTCCAGTAATCGATCTGCGCCTGGCCGTCGATGACGGATGCGACCGAGGCGTAGTTATCCTCGTCGCTCACCTTCTTCAGCGGGTTGTTCTGTGCGAAGTAGGTCCAGACATCCGACACGCGCGTGTCATGCTGCTCCGAAACCTGCGGCCGATCCTTCACGCTGATGTTGTCGGGCGTGAGCAGCGCGGCGTCGGTCGGGATCGCCTTGATCACCTGAAGCCGGATCATCGGCGCGAGATCGTCCCACCACACCTTGAGGCCGGCGGCCTGAACGACTTGTGACGCCAGCTCGCGGACCGGCGTCGGCTCGGCGATGCAGCGCGAATAGACGGTGCTCAGATTGGCCGCGACCTCCGCATCCCAGCTGTCGAGGGGAATGTAGGTCGCGGAAATGCTCGCATAATTCACGAACAGGTCGAACAGGATCCGGGCGGCGGTCTCTGCGGTGTAGACCAAGCAAAGCTGAACGCGATCCTGCGCCTTCAGCGCCGTCGCTGGTGTATTGCGCTGCGCGCGCGTGATGTCGAACACATCGCCCGTCCTCGTGTACAGGCAAATCTCCTTGCCGCCGATCGCGATCTCGCCGGAAATCGGGTAGGACGCGCCGGCGCCTACTGGGGAGATCGTGAACTCTTCGTCGTCGACAGCGAGATCCGATGTCAGGAATCCGGGCGAAAGCATCGGCGCCATCGCGCGGTCGCCGTCCGCGAGCTTCAGCGCATCCTTCGCGACGATGCGGAAGCGTCCAGCAAAGTCCGGCCCGTCCATTTCGTCGACGACGAAAGTCCGCTTCTCCATCTCTTCGAGGGTCTGGCCTTCCTGGCCGCGATACCAGCGCAGCTCGCGGCCGCGAAGCGAATACTGCCGTGCCCGAAATTTCCCCCAGAAGGATCCTTGCTTCACCGGATCGTAGCCGCGCTCAAGCCGGTATTTGTCGAAGCCGGGGCCAGTGTCGGTCCACGGCTGATCCCGGAACACGACTTCGAGCGAGGCTCGCCGGCCGAGGTTCTCGCCCAGCGATATCTCCTGCGGGGTAAAACTGATGTCCTCAATCAGTGCGAAGGCTTCTATGCCGGCCCGGACATATTGCAGCCCTTGTTTCGAGAACCGCCATGTAACGGGCTGATCCTCGTAATTCGCTTGGTCCTGGCATGTGCGCGGAGAATTGAAGCACTTGATCGTTCCGGTCGGATTTTCTCCGACCAGCGTGGCGGTGCACGGCGAAACCCCAAACGTATGGACGCAAAAAGGAATGTCGGCTTCGATGAAGTCAAGCGCCTTGATCAGACTCACTGAGGCACGCCCTCGATCGATAGGCTCACATTAACGAGTTCGGTCACCTCAGTGATCGGCACGTCCGGGTCGCTCACGCACCAGCAGAAGGCAACATCGTCTGGGTGCTGCTGCGGCGACCAAGCCCAAAAGAAGGGGTTGCGGTCCTTCGCATGCCGGATGAACGGCATCATCTCGGCCAGAAACCACGCGCCGTTCAAATGGTCGATGAAGATCGACGTACCGAGCCCTTCGTCCGTCATGACGCTGCCCAGAAAGTCGCCCTTCATTGAGCGATTCGTCTGTATGTCCGTCCGAAAGCCGCGTGTGATCGGCGTGTGCGGCGGAGGCAAGCCACGCAACACCTCAAGCAACTTGCCGATATAGATAACCGCAGCGGACGGAGCCACGGGCGTCTCGGCGTCGGGCGCGAGGTCGATGACAACCTGGGATAGATAAATCGGGTCGACCCGGATCAGAATTACTCCGTCGTGTGACGGGAGAAGCGGGCCATAGAGCGGTAGAAACTCACCTTCGTTCTCTGGATCTGGCCTCTTGACCGAGATCTCGATCTTCCCGGATCCGAAGTTGTGCCGGGCGATCGCGATATAGTCCACCGGCTCCTCGGTGACGAGATCGAACGTCAAACTCTGTGCAGACGTGCTGTCGCTCATCCACTTCGCATTGGTGAGATCGTTGAGGAGGTTCGACGCGGGATAGTCGGCATCTTCCTGTTCGGCGTCGACCGCCGTAATGACGGACTTCCAGCCGAAGACCGGGGCGTTGAGTCCGAGAAGGGGAGAATGGCCGCGCTGGATGACAAGAGCGTCTGCGATGTAGATGGACATCGTTAGCTCGCCATGCGTTGAATGGTGATGAGCGGCGTTCCGCCATCGACCGTATTTTGGTTGATCTTCTTGACCATTTCTTCGATGGACTCCGCCTTCACCGTGTCGCCATAGAGCGCGATGCTGATAGCCTGCCGCTGCACGGCCTCTTGGCTTCCGCCGGACGCGGCGCCTGCCGACGGTGACGCACCGCCACCGCCACCCCCGCCACTGGCCGACTTCGAGGTCTTGTTCGTCGACTTGATTGCCATCACCTGCTTCATGCCGAGGGCGAGGTGCGCGGCGGCCATGACGGCGGCCCAGGGCATCGGATATTTTGCGAGCGATTTGGCCACGCCCTCATAGGTCGACACGATGGCGTTCGCGATTGCGACCGCTTTGTTGTCCTCGAACAGCTGCCCCATGATGCCCATGACATCGGAGGCATAGCCGGCGACCGTGGCATGGGCCTCGGCCGTCGCGCGGCGCTGTGCGTCGGCGTAGGTCTCCCAGGAGATCGCGCCGGCGTCGACCATCTCCTTCAGGTTCGCCAGATCCTGCTGCAGTGTTTCGAACGGCCCGCGGTTCTCCATCGTGAGCCGCATGCCGTCGAGCTTCAGCTGGGCGTTCGCGTAGGCTTCGCCGAGCTCGTGAAGCTGCTCCAGCTGCGCCGGCAGCAGTTCGATGTCCTGCGCCTTCGCGGCCGCGATCAGTTCCTGGGTGAAACGGTAGGCCTCCGCCTTGCCGTTCGTCATGTCGAGCGCCGCCGCTTCCGCCTCCAGCGAGGCCACACGCTCCTTCGCCTGGCCAACGATGTCCTTGTACGCATCGTTGCCCATCGCCCGGTCCGTCGCGCGATCGCGTGCCGCGTTGCCGATCGCTCCCATGAACTGACTGGCATAGTCGGTCTGATTGATCTGGCCGAGACGATCCTGCAATCCGCTGAGAATGCCGTCGAGCTGCTTCTGTGCATCTCCGCCGCCGATATCGACACGGCCCAGACTGACGGCATTGAGGGCAACGCCCGGCAGCTTGTTGAGCAGCTCTATCGACTTGTTGACCCCCGCCTCGATGCCGGCGACGAGAAAATTGGCGGCGTTCTCCGCGGCGAGACGAAAGGCCGGTGGCAGCGAGGCGAGAAACGCCTTGAAGACCTCCCACATGCCGTTGAGCCCGCGGACGATCATGTTGAAGGAGGACGCCGCGTCCTTCTTGATCCAGTCCCACGTCGCCTCCCAGTACGGTGCCAGCCAGTCCAGCGCCGGCCTGATAAAGCTGTAGATGCCGTCGCCGATCACGCGGAATACGCCGAGGGCGACGTCCATGAAGCTGACGGTGACCTTCGATGTCTCGTTGATCGATGCTGTCAGGGCGCCCACGGCAGCGCCCGCCACGCCAATGATCGCGATGAACGGCGCAAACCTCGCGGCGAGGCCTGCCGCGCGTGTAGCGATCTCGCCCAGCGCACCTCCGACGCCGCCCGGTGCGGTGGAAAGGATCTGGTACAATTGGCCGCCCTGGCTGGTCAGAACCATCATCGGCGGCGCGCCCATAGCGAGCATTGTAACGACGTCGTTCACCTGATAGGCCAGGTTTCCCCACTGGTGGGTCGCAAGGCCGGTCTTCTTCTGAACGCCGTCAATGGCGTCGCGGGTCTGGTTGAACCGCGTAATGGCCATCGCGTGCGCGCCCGCGAGTTCGCCGGTCGAAATAATGCCACGGGCAGCCAGCGCCGAGTATTCCGCCATCTCCGCGTTGAGCCGGTCCTGCGCGGCCGATAACGGATCCAGTTGCGCCCGCAGGGCCGATGCACGCGCCTGATACTGCGCGGTCTCCCGCGCCGCTTCCTCGAACACAGCGGCCGACTGTGCCGCCGCGCCGTGGACTTGCGCCTGCACGCCCAGCAGCCGGTTGATGTCCGTCTGGTCAAAGGATCCGCGCGGCGAGCCGGCGGCTTGGTAAGCCTCACGGACGCGCAGGATCGAGGCTGCGGCCTCGTCGGCCGAGATCGTAGCTTGCTCCTGCGCGCGTTCGATCACGCGCATCTGGCGCTCATAGGTCTGCTGCGCCCGTAGGGTCGAATCCAGCGCCACCTTTTGCCGCTCATACGCGGCGGCGGCGGACAGCTGACGACGCGCCGCCCGCTCGGTTGCGATCGAGACGACCTCGCTTGATCGGCCGAGCTCCTCCTGCGCCACGGCCACACCGCGCGCGTCCGCCTCGGCCTTCTCCGCGCCGTCGGACGTGTACTGAATACGTACACGGCGAATGGATTCGAGAGTTGCCAAGGGTTAGCTCCGCGGCTGCTGTGATTTCGGCGTTGTCTTGCGGATGTGTTCGAGGAACACACCGTCGAGATGCCGGATAGCGGCATGGAAGAATTCAAACTCGCCGTCTTCGATGTGAAAGCGGCGAGCATATTGGTCGATGGTCGAGAAAGTGATTGAGCCGGCGGCGCCGAAGCCCAGCTGCCGGTCGCCGGATAGATCGTGAAAGGCGGCGAGATAGCGCCCAAGATCCGGTGGAAGATCCGGTCTTGTTTCGAGCGCCCGAGCTGACCCGGTCATCTCCTCAACGTCCTCGAGGAACTCGATGTGATCGCCCCACTCCAAATCCCAGAGCAGGGCGTCTTTCAGTTTTTTAGGTCGGCCTTGTCCTCTTCGTCCTCGTTGTCCGCCACTGTCGTGGCAGCAACCAGGCAGGCGTCGCGGAAGTCGATGTAATCCGGATCCGTCAGCAGCTCGCGCAGCTTTTCCTTGCTGAAGGGGATATCGGCGCCGGCGTCGTCCGTGAGGTTCCACGCCTTGCCGGTATCGGGATCCGGCATGACGCAAGTCTCGACGAGTATCTCGGTGTTAAGCCGCTCGCGGCTTTCGATCGACAGGGTGCCGCGCTTTTCCTTGCGGGGCAGGGACTCGAAGAACCTCGCGGTTAGCTTCGCCGCTGCGGCGTTGCGGAGACCTCGCGTGAAGATCTTCAGATCGCCCATGTTCGGCAGGTCCGTCATCCAGCGGCCGTTCTCGCGCGCATGGGTGTTCGATCTCAACTCAGAAAGTTTCATCGCGTCGTTTCCTTTTTCCTTGGTTGCTTTTCGCGGACCGCGTCGCGCTGCGCGTGGCCCTTCCTGACGAGCAGTTCGGCGTACTCTGCCGACAGATCTTCCGGGCGCTCGCCAGCCCGAAAGGTCCGCGCCGTTGTCCCATCGGGGTAGCCCGTGAAGGCGGCGTGGACGGTGATTCCGTTGTCCACCATCAGGCGACGGCGCGCGTGATCTTGATCGAGCAGGCTTCGCCGGCGTCGAATTCGGCCTGCCACGGGATCTCGGCCATCACGTCGTCGTCGTTGCCGCCGATCGGGCGCGCGCCGTCGAGAAAGCGCGCGCGGGGGATGGACAAAGTGTACTTCTCGCCCGTATCCGCGCCGAGCGTCAGCGAGATCGCGCCGTGCGCATGGTCCATCACCTTCTGGTAAAGCGCATTGCTGGTGAAGTACGCCGTCACTGTTCCGGTCACGACGCAGCGACCCTGGCCGAATTCCTGCGTGTAAAGCGTGCCGATGGCTGGGCGCACGCGAAGGCCGTTGTTCACCTCCACATTGAGAGCACGGATGATCGGCACTGGATTCAACCCGGCGACCGCCAGCGAGGCAGCATGTGCCGAGGCGGTCAGGATCGGGTTGTCGTTCGGAGGCGTATAGGTAGCGGACTCAAGGATCGCCGTGCCCAGCGTTTCCGAGTGGCCCATTATGCCGATATTGCCGGTAACCAACCCGCGCGCTTCCATCGCGAGCGACAGGGTGTTCACCATGCAACCCAGGAACCGGCTGAAGCTGTCGGTCGCGCCAAGCTCGACCGTCTCCTCGATCGTGAAGCTCGGCGCCAACACGCCGTTCTTGAGCACGTTCGTATCCCAGCTGCCGCAGAGCGCCGCCGCGAGGAAGTCGTCGAAGGATGCGTAGGAAAGCTCGATCGGATAGCCGCCCGTCACGTCGAGGCCGACCAGGGCGATGTTCGATACGTTGCGGTCTGCCCGGATCTCGTTGGATACGGCCGTCGCCTTGGTGGAGCGGAGCCCACCACTCGTGACGCGCATCTCCTGAAACACCGGCTCGGCCGGCGTCACGCCATACGAAGCTTCCGCGATATACGCGACGCGGGAGCGGCTGCTGGATCCAATGGTCATGTGAAAGCTCCGTGAAGCGGGTTAACCGAGTACGTCGTGCTGATAGGGTGTCGAGAACGAAAAGACGTGGTAGAGGCCGTCATCGCTCCGGTCGTCGAATACCGGCGAAGTGGGCGCGTGCGTAATGACACCAGAAATGCTTTTGCTGCGCATGGTAACGGCCAGCGCATCGCACAGTGTCACCGCGGCCTCGCGAGGATTCACCGTCTTTTTTCCAACCGAAACGACCAGGCGAATGGCGCCGGTGTGGCGGAAGACATTGCTTCCCGGCGCGCCGATGCTGGCCTGTTCGGCGTCGGGAACGGTGTACTGGATGGCGACAAAAGTGCCGCCATCCGCGGGCGGGGCGTCGCCTTCATCCTTCAAGCCGCGAAACGCGACATCGGGATGCTCGGCCTTCAAATAGGCCTCGACCGCATTGACAACAGCCATGCTTGCCATGCGTCGTTCCCTATTTGCTTGTACGGACGATTATAGCCGGCTGCCGTGTGTCTCGGCGAAGAGCGGCCTGCCGCGCGCGGCGGCTGTAGCCGGTGCGCGATGGCTTTCGCATCGCCGCCCACTTCAGCAGCGCCCCGCCCGGAAACTCGCGAAACCCAAAGCCGATGCTGGTGACATTGCCGAAGCGTTGCTTTGCCAGCGCCGCGATGCCCTCGTAGACACCCTCCGGAGCCTGTTTGCTCTGGCCGCGCTCGATCTTTCGCGCGTAGGGCTGTTCGTTCAGAAACACATATTCGCGCGCGGACGGCGGGTTCTCGATGTCCGCAACCTCGACGTCGTCAGCGAAGAGCTGATGCGAGGTCTGATAGTCGCCCTTGAAGCGAGGCGAATGCTTCTTGAGCGCGGTATGGATCCAGAGAAGCACATCGGCGACCAGCTCGAACTCGAACACGACAACGCCGTTCGGTTTAACGCTTTCGAGTGGCGCGCCAGCTCGGCCATCGACAAAGGTATCGTGCTCGGGAACGCGTCCGGTCACGATGCGATTGATGGACTGAGCGTCGGCGAGATGTTCACGCGCGACGCGCGCCCGGATCTCTGCCTGGGCGGCCGGGGCCAGATCTTCGCCAACGAACGCGACGATGTCCCGTTCCAGGACGTCCATCCGTGTGCGGACGCGCGCGGTCATCGTCCCTTTGCGGTGATGTTGTAGCCGACGACAACCCCGGCAATCGCGCGGGTCTGGTTGTCGACTTCCTCGATCGCCAGCATGTGTTCGCCAAACTCGACGATGTCGTCCCTGGCCGGGGCAAAGGCGAGATCCTCGTTGAGCAGCACGATCTCGTGGGATGTCTGCTCGATATCATTCACCAGCTCGTCGCCTTTGACGCGCGTGACCTTCGCGAGACCGCTGGTTTCCTGTGAGCCTCCACGCGTAATCGTGACGGTGATGCCGTGGGGTTCCAGCTGCCGCCGCAACGCCGCCTTGGCCGCTTCAGGTGTCATAGGCCGTACACGCGGAAGGGAGCTAGCAACCGCTCGCCCGTCTTGCGGAGCGTCTCGGCCGCGATGTCGGGAAGGGCATAATCGAACGTGCCGACGCCCTCGACCACTTCGCGCCGGATGGCGCCGGAGATGCCGCCGGCGGTCTTCAGTTCGGCCGCCATCAGGATCAGCCCGTGCTTGATGGCCTTCGGCACATCGGCGGCAGCCTGCCCGGCGACATAGCGGATCTTGACGGACTTTGCCGTAGGCCAACTGTAGCCTTCCGCGCGGACAACGTAGCCGTCGATCAACTCGTAGCTCTCGCCGTCGATCGTGTGTTCGACGTTCTCTTCGTCGCGATATTTGATGCTGGTGATGGTCGTCGCCGGTGCGTAGGCCAGGCGAATGCTGCCGTCGCATTCCGCGATGCTCCAAAAGCCGCAGCGAGCCTGCAGTTCGAGCGTCTGCGTGCCGATCGCGCGGCCGAGCCACCCATTCGGCCCGTCCACGCTCTGCTGCGCGACGGCGAGCAGCAGATCGACATAGGTGTCCCCATCGGAGGTCGGGAAGACCTGCGTGGCCTTGGCTTCAGCGGCCGTGACGGCCGCTGCCGGTGCTCCGATGAGGACAGTGGTCATGGCGTCTACTTGCCTTCAGCAGCGAACTTCTTAAGCGCAGCGACGACATCATCCGGCTTGTCCGGAATGTTATCGGCGCCGAGAAATTCGGCGGCTTCCACCCGCAATTCCTCCGGCTTCTTTTTGCTGGCCTCATCGGCCAACTTTCCGGCGGCCTTGCGTTTCGCGGCCAGATCCGCGGCAAGCTTTTCAGCCGCAACCTTCTCAGCCGCCGCGCGCTCGGCCGCGATATCCTCGGCGGTCTTCTCCTCGACACCGGCAGCCTTGCGCGCCTTCGATGCGGCAGGTGTCCCGGCGGCCTTGACAGCATCCTCGCTCAGGCAACCGGCCTTGTGCAGGCGTTCCGCCTGCTCGACGCCCGGAGGCGGGTCGAAAGTGTCGCCTTTGACGTATCGCCTTTCGGGCCGAACCCGAGAGTCGACGCACTCGGCCAGCACGATGAAGTTCTTGTCCGACATGATGTCCTCGATGTTCTCGCGTCCCGGCGCGTTAACGCAGCGCCGGGCGCGTAATTACGGGGAGGTGGAGGTCGACTTTAGGCGACCGGCGGGTTCGGGGTGGGCGAGTAGCGCGGGCCAAGCAGCAGCGCGGCAACCGCGAGGAAGACGTTGCCGCTGTTATTCGCTGGGGTGATCGTCAGCCGCACGTAGCGCTTCGAGCCCACGTAGCCGATCTTCCGGGTCTTGTCGTCGGCGGCGAACGTGAAGGCCGCCAGAGCCTCGGTGCCGGTCAGGAACTGGTCCGGCACCGCAGCGGCGTCCGAAAGGTTCGACTCGTCGCCGTGCTCCACCAAGACGGTGAAAGTGGCGTCCGCATCGACGAGGGCGCCGAGCAGAATTGCGAAGACGAGGCCTTCGTAGCCCAGCAGGTCGATGATCTGGGAGACATAGGGCGTGTTGTCGGTAACTGCAGCCGCCGGGCTGATCGCCCGCGCGAGATGGATGGAATTGGCGAAGTCGCGCATTGCGGCGAGCTCCTCACGTTGGGGGGATCGAAGGGCGAAAACACAAGCGGCCCGGCGTGGAAGCCGGGCCGCGAACTAGGCGGGCGTATGCGCCGGAGCGTTAGGCCGGTACGTCGAGCACCACGAACGGCGAAACTTCGTAGCCGTTTTCTTCCTTGATCGGCGCGGTAAGCCACGGCGCGCCGTCGACATTGTAGAAGATCTTGATGATCGTCTTATTGGACTTGAACAGAACATGTTCGGAGGCGGCGACAAACGGGCCCGAACCATCCTTGATGAGATAGTTCGAGTATTCACCCAGCACCAAGTCGCCCTTGGATCCGAGCGCCGGGGCGCGGTTGTTCCAGCGCAGCGGATAGCCGAGCAGGGTCCCCGCAAAGCCATCACGAGCATTTTCCACCCAGATAAGATTGTTGTTCTCATCCTTCATGGTGGCGATCTGCGGCAGCACCGACTGCGGCGCCGACCAGACCGGAGATCCACCGCGCATCAGCAGTCGGGCGACCATGTTTACGAGGTCCGCGTACTTGACCTGGTTCGCCGTCGTGCGATTGACCTTGTAAGCCGCGTCAGACTCGATGACGCCGAGAGGCTTGTGCACGCCGTTCCCGCGAAGGAAGGCGTAGTCCTCTGCCTGGGCAATGCCGCCGCGAAGCAACTGCTCGATGAACGCAGCAGACGCCTGCCAATTTCTCAGCAGCTTGTCCGTGATGGTGACAAAGCCGGCCACTTCGTGAGGCGTCAACGTGACCTCGCGCAGTTTAGCGTCGGTCTCGGGTTTGTCTTCGCCTTCGCCAATCCACTGCACCTCGACGCCACCGAACATGTTACCCGGCGCCGTGCCGGTCTGGTCAAGGGCCGGCATCGTGACGCCGGCATCCGGCGGGGTGCCCGCCTCGATAACGCTGGCCCGGGGGCGGACAAGAGCCTCCTGCGGCTGGACTTGCATGATGTTCGACCGGAACTGATGCGGCACCATGAACCCGCCGGACGGATTGTTGTCCATACGCATTTCCGCATGAATCTCGGAGCCTTCCACCTCGGCCGAGCCAACGCCCTCCACGAAGGTAAGACGCGGGTCGTTGTGGTTGAACCGAACCGAGGACATGAACTCGCCGAAGTTCTCGAACTCGCGGCGAGCACTCGGACCGGGTGGGATCGGCATCGGCCCGCCACGACGCGCAGCCGCTGGCTGCACGGCATTCATCTGCTCTTCGGCGGCCGCGACTTCCTGCGCCCGCTCGATGCGTTTGTCGAGTGTCACCTTCTCGGCCTTGAGGCCATCATAGGCCGCCTGTTCCTCGGCCGTCAGGTCGCGGTTTTCCTCCTCGGCCTTGTCCAGCAGGGCCTTCATCTCGCCGACAAGTGTGACACGCCGGGCGAAAAGAGCGGCCAGTGGCTCGGCCAGGTACTGATGGTGATCCGCTGCCCACGCGAAGGCGGGAGTGGGATCGAACAATACTGCTGCGCTGCAGATAAGAGCGACGGCCACTGCCGCAGCGAGCAGGGCGTACATCGGTCGGATGGTTTTCATTTTGGCGGATCTCCGCTCGCTGCCGGGCTGGAATGCAAAACCCCGCCCATGCCGGCGCATGAACGGGGCCTAACCGCCGATGGCGGATTCGGTGAATTGTGTGTGGTCAGAAGTCCGCGAGAGCGCGACGCTCGCGTTCGAAGGCGGTGGCGCGGCGCTTCTCGATCGGGCGACCGTACAGCGACACGCCGAAACGCTGCAGCGTCTCATCGAGCGTTGCGATGCGGTCGACCATGCCTTCCGACAGGGCCTGTTCGGCGAGAACCATATCGCCCTCGCCAAATCCGTCGCGTACGGCCGTCAGAGGCTTGCCGCGGTTGCGCGCCACCGCGCGGACAAACATGTCATAGCCCTGGTCGACGCGCGCCTGCATGCGAGCGGCGGTTTCCTCATCGAGAGGGCCGTAGGGATTGCCGGAAGCCTTGAATTTGCCAGCCTTGATGATGGTCTTCCGGACGCCATCCTTTTCCAGCTTGGCGCTGATGTCCTCATGGACGCCGAACACGCCGATACTGCCCACCGAGCCGGAGGGAGTAACGACAACCTCGTCGGCTGCCGATGCAATCCAGTATGCCGCACTTGCGGCGGTCGCGTTGACATGCGCAACGATTGGTTTGGTGCCCCGCGCATTGAAGATCATGGCGGAGAGCTCGTCCGTGCCGCTGACCGCGCCGCCAGGCGAGTCGATATCGAAGACGATGGCTTTGATCTGATCGTCACGAAGCGATGCCTGGAACAGCGAGGAGAGGGCCTCGGAACTCGTGGATTCGCGCACGCTGCTGTTGCCTACCATCGACATGCGATTAGCGATGACGCCGCGGATCGGAATGATCGCCACGGTGCCTTCTTTGCGGGCCACGGCGCGCTCTTCCTGCTTGCCGATGCGCGCCTCGATGTCCGACGCCTCCAGCTTTTCGCCGCGCGCCTGGGCCTCGAGGAAGTCGAGAATGGCCTGGAGCTTGGCCTCGTGCATGGCCCAGCGCTCATCGCAGATGGCTGTCAGGATGTGGGAGTACCTCATTCGTCCTCCTCGTCGTCGCCTGCGTCGGCAGGTGCGTTCTGTACGGTTGGGGCAGTCGCTGGATCCGGCGGATTGAGCGCCCGTGAAAGCGGCTGTACGTTGTTCGATACGAACCGCTGATCGCCCTCGGGCCCGATCGGATCCATGTCTTCGAGAGCGAGAATGTTGTTGGGCGTAAGCCCGGCCAAGCTGAACAGCTCCTTGTAGAACATGGCGCGCGCCTGCATGTCGCCGCGGAGCAAGGCATTCATGTTGAACTTCACGAAGTAACCCTTCGCGCGCTCCTCTTCATTGAAGAGCTTCCAGTTCAGCTCCTGTTCCCACGCCGCGACCCAGGGCTCGATGGTCTGGCGCACGAAGCCGATCATCAACTGCTCAACACCGGTGCCCCAGCTCGTCGACTTCTCGTGGCTCTGCAGAAGAATAAGCGGAACATCGTAAATACGGGCGATCTCGGCGATGTTGAACTCGCGGGTGCCAAGAAACTGCGCGTCTTCGGGAGGAATCGTGGTGGGAATGAATTTCATTCCCTCTTCGAGCACCTTGATGCGGTGTGCGTTGTCCAGTCCGCCTTGGCGTTCAACGTCCGCGCCCGGATCGGAGCGCTTGTCTTTCGCCTTGCCGATGTTTTCCTTGGCTCCGCCGGACAGCTTGCCCGGGTGAAGAAGGAAACCGCCGCTCTTCGCCTCGTTGGCGAAGAACTTCGCCCCGAATTCCTCCATCGCAAGTCCGGTACCGATCGCTTGTTGTGCGAGGCGAACGGGCGACAGGCCGACATAGCCATCATGGCTCAGGTCCATGATGTGAAGCACGTTGTCGTGCGGCAGCTTGAAAGTCTGCCCCCCGATGACCGTCTCGAAATATGGAGCGTCGGATCCGACATCTTTCTTCGGCTTGGTTTTGTCGGGCAGCAAAGGCCAGAGGGCGACGGCCTGGCCGCGCCCATTGCGCTCGATCTCGATATAGCCATTACCCCAGCCGAGGGCGTGGGCCTGGACAGTCTTTCGCAGCGTGCGCGACCCCATGAACGGATTCGGCCGCAGCGCGAGGCTGCGGCTCATCGGATGGTTTCGGACCTCTCTGGATCCGCCACCCTTCTTCGGCCGGCGGATAGAGATCGGAAACCGCGCGATCGGATTCGCGATCCGGTTCCAGCACGCATATACGACAGGCAGATACGGCGCCGTGAACTCGTTTACCTCCGGCCCAGCCTTGGTCTTCCCACCGATCATGCGCAGCAGCCAGCCGCGGTCATCGTTAAGATACGACGACGGGCCGTACACAGCCGCTTTCATGGCGTCCATACTCTCGGAAGCCGTGCTACCGAGAATTGCCGCGCGAAGCGCGTCGAGGCGCGAGGCGAACGGCATCAGACTTCGATCTCCATGATGCCGCGCTCCTCATAGACGGAAGGCGGCTCAACCTCGACGGCGACCGCAAGTCCAACACCCATAACGGCCGCGACAATCCCGTCGATCTTCTCGGCGGACTTCTTCTTGGCCGGCATGTAGTTCATGTTCTCGTCGAACCTCACTGCAGCGTTCTGGGCCATCCAGCGCAGCACCGGGTGGCTGCCGTGGTCGAGCGTGCCGGCATAGACCAGGCGCTCAAAATCCTTGCTTGGACCCGCGAACGTCCGGATGCCTTGGCGATACTCGTGGAGGAGGTCCGGGTCGAAGCCTTCCTCTTGCAGATCCGTGATCAGCTTCGTCGTGTTCCACGGATCGTACGCGACGCCGGCGAGATCAAAGTAGCGCGCGTCGTCGAGCAGCGCGTTCATGATGACGTTCTGGTCGACCACATCTCCTGGCGTCGTCAGCAGCGCGCCGGACTCGAAAAACCGGTCGTAGGGCACTCGGTCGTTCTTGACGCGAACGGCCATCGTGTCTTCCGGCACCCAGAATTGCGCATACAGATGCCAGAGCGGGTCGTCGTCCTCCGGCGGGAACACGATGAGTTTCGCGGTAATGTCCAGAATGGACGAAACGTCGATCGCGCCAAACCCGCGGCGGCCCGCCATTCTCTCACGGATGGTCTTCCAGCCGTCTTTCTCGCCGGCGCAAGCATCCCACTTCCGGATGTTAAGCCAGCGTACGGACGCCTCGACCCATTGGTTGAGGTGGTAGCGCCGAAAGTGAGCTTCAGCGCGCGGGTTGTCCTTTGCGATGCGCGCTTCACGGCGCAGGAACGATATTGTCGGCGAAAGGCCGAGGGACGGATTTGGCGCCGCCCAGGTAGCCTCATTGAACGGATCAGCTTCAGGATCGGCCGCGAAGATGACGACGAGCGTCGTCGGATCCTCAATACGCCCGTCAAGAATGCCGACGCTTTCTTCCCAGAGCCCGTAGCCAACGAGATTTGACTTCAATCCGGCTGTCGAGGCGTAAAGTTCGATCGGTTGCAGCCTGGCGCCGGTGCCCTGGCGCAGGTTCGTGGCCAGATCGGTGCTCGTCCACTCGTGCATCTCGTCGCCCACGATGACGGTGGGCGAGCGTCCGTGTTTTCCTTCGGCCTTGCCACTGAGAAGCTCGAACAGCGCCCGGATCTTCGGGATCCAGATCGACTTCTTGAAGGACTGGACACCCTTGGCGAGCTTCGGCGACTGAGCGAGCATCGCCTTGATCTTCTCAAAGACGATCTTGCCCTGCTTTTCGTCGCGCGCGAACGCGAAGCCCTGGCCGCCGATGACGCCTTCGAGCACGAAGAACAGTATCGCCAGTGCTGCCAGAAACTCGCTCTTGCCGTTCTTGCGCGGGATCCAGAGCATGAGCCGCCGGAATAGGCGTACATGCTCGATACGGGGCTTGCCGCTCTCCTCGTCGATAACCTCTTCCGGCCGCTTCCAGCCGACGAGCAGGCGGACAATCACCTCCTGCCAGAGGATCAGATTGAACGGTTTGCCGGCGAAGCGGTCCTCGGTTAGGCGAAAAACGCGCGGCCAAAGCCGTACGATCTGCTCTGCCTTCTTCGCATCGAACCACGCACCGGGTTCCGCCGCGGCGCGATGCCAGGCGATGCGCGCCCACTCGTATTGCGGATCGTCCGCAGGAATCCACGACGGCAACGGAAAGAGTCCGCCCGGCGCTCCAGCTCGCAGTGCCGCCGCCGTCACCGCCGTTTCGGCGACATAATCGGGCATGTCAGTTCGGCAGCGTGTCGGGGCCCGCCGAGTCCATACGGTTCAGCACGCCGATCATGTCTTCATCCTCGGGCGCCTGGTCGACAGGTTCGCCTTCGGAGCGGGGCGGGGCGCTTTCGCCGCCGGCCGGCAGGTTATTGCCGAACAGCGGCAAGCCGGTCGCCAGCGACTGATCCCGCAGCATCTTGAATCGCATGTCGGGGCGCATGCCGAACGCCCCTTCGATCTCTCGAAGGGTCTTGTCGAGATCCTGCCGCGCATGAAACGCCGGATGGCGCTTCTTGGTCTCTTCGCCCGTGGTCGACTTCGTGTCGTACCAGGTGCCTTCCTTTCGCACCGCTTCGTCGGCGGCGATCCAGTCGACGACATACCGGCAGTATCGAGCGAGCGGGAATGCATCGAGCTGGGTCAGCGCGTTCAGCTGACGAAGCAACGGCGCGAGCGTGTTCCAGACTTCCGTGGCGGCCCGGCTCTTCTTCAGCCACTTGGGCGGCTTCACACCTTCCACGACGATCGGCTGCAGCTGCGGCGGCGACGATTTCTTCGCTTTCCGCTTGCCGGGGTTTCCCTTCGCGGCCTGAAGGCCGGGCGCGTCAGGTTTTCGTCCTCGCGCCATGATGACCGCCTCTGAAAAAAAAGTTTTCGCCAATTTCGCGGGCGTAAACGCGAACCTCCCCCAGCGGTCCGGGCCCCCCATCCCCTGAACTTTTGACCCACCCCCGGTGGGCCTTAATTCAGCGCGCGCAGCTCGCGCGCGACACGCACAGCGACCTCGCTGTCCAATCGCATGTCCTTGGCCTCGATCTCACGCCGCGACCACATGTGCTCGAGGCGCTTCTTCAGAACGTTGTGACACCAGCCGCATGCGGGCTGCCAATTGCCATCCTCATCCCAGAACTTGGCCATGTTGCCCTTGTGGGGCTCGATGTGATCCGTCACCTCGGTGCATGTAATGATGCCGAGGGCCTCGCAGCCGAGGCAGAGCGGGTGCCGCTGACGGAAGAGCAGGGAGCGTACGTCCCAGCCCGATGTGTAGCCTCTCGCCCTTGCGCTTCCCCGCAGTGCATCCCGCTCGGCATGTGAGGGCTGCGCCGGCAGGCCTGCTGGGCGGAATTGCTTGGGCCGCCTCGGCATCGCACCTCACAGTGATAGTTGCCCCACCGAGACGCCCGTATGCAGCGGCGTGTCGATAGCCACGTTCTCGTGCGCTGGCTTGGTCTGCACACCAGAGGCCGGGGCGGACCTCAATTCGATAAGGAAGCCTCCCGTCCTGGCCGCCCGTGGCGCTCAGGCCACGGGTCGGGGGGACAGGCGTCACATGATCGTCTCCGTTGGAAGATCGCTGCGCACGATGTATGGGCGAGGCCCGAAACGACGAAACCCGGCGCGGGGCCGGGTTCCATCAGAGCGCAGTGCTCTTGATCGACATACCTCCAAATTCCAGGCGCAACGTCAAGCGCGGGCTTTCGGGCGTGTGGAGAGGCCGCGCCGCATCGCATCCCCGGCAGCACTCAAATGCATGTACCGCATAAGGTTTCGGCGGTCTGTCTCGCCGCCCGGCCGGGTCATGTTGTCGGGCCTGCCCGGAATGTTCTGCACAGGCCGCAAATCCGGCAGCACACGAATCGTGCGCGAATCGCCGGTCTCCCAAGGCCGCACGGGTATGGACGACGCCTCGACCTCGATCGACGTCATCAGCGGCGGCATCTCTTCCATCAGCGCGTTCAGCGCGTGCGCCCAGCACTCATATTCCGCACGCTCGGCCACCACGGGCGCCGGGTCCGGCTCCAGCCGCACCTTGCGATAGGCGTCGAGGTGAGGCTTGCGCGTCTTCGGATCGATGCCGTTCGTCTCGACCTCGTTATAGGCCGTGCCGCCATCGGCCGTGGTGTAGGGGATCCGCACCTTCCGGAACCAAAGCTCCTTGCCGTTCTGCCCGCGCACGATCTCGCGCGTCACCGGCTCGGCCTCCCAGATCGGCCGGGTGAACAGCACGGCGCCCATGCGCACGATGTTGAGCAGCCCGCGCTTCAGCCGCCGCTCGCCATCCTCGCCGATGAACGTGGCCTGGCCGATGCCGTGATGCACAGCCTCGCGGGTCTCGTCGGCATCGAGGCCGAGATCCGTCACCGGGTTCCAGTCCGCCGGCAGCACGACGGGGCAGGCGTCGAGCCATCGCACCGCATCGCCGATCGTCAGCGCGTCCGGATGAGGGTCTCCGCTTGCATAGAGATCCGGCGTCACGCCGTACATATTGTCCACGCGCTCGGCCGCGTCCCACATCGAGCCGACATTCTCGGACGGCCGGAAGTCCCGGATCCGTGCGCCCGGCGACGCGGCCACCTTCGGCAATTCCTCTCGGAACGCCCATTGCAGCGCGCGTTCGATGTCCATCCGCTTCTTCACAAGCTACCTCCACGTTCCAGGAACTCGCGGTCCGCATCCTCGACCTGTTCCGCAGTGCGCTCGGCCTCGGTCGGTTCGGCAAAGGTGCCGTCCTTCCGCGGCGGCCAGGGTGCCGGGAAGCACCAGCCGTCCAGCGTGCGGTCGAGCGGTGAACCGTCGAAGTTCCAGCCTATCGGTTTCGGCGCGTCGCGCAGCCAGTGCTGCCATGCCCACCAGTTCGGCGTTCCCTTGCGAACCTTGGTCCAGCCGTCCGGACACGCGCCCTCGCGGAAATACGGCAAGGCCAGGGTGCCCGGAGGCTGCATCGGCGGCCATTCCGACGGCGCGTGCCAGCCCTTGCCGCCGCGCGCGCCGCTGTAGGTCAGTAGGCCGATCTGCGTGAGGCAGTAGCGGAAGATCGACCAAGCCCGATGCTGGGGCGTGTCCGCCTCGACCCAGACCCGCGTGTCGGGCGGTGGAGGGCGCAGCTTCGGATCGTCGAACAGTCGCGATTTCAGGAACTGCGAAGCCCTGCCGAGCCTCGGGCCTCCGCGCTTGGCGCAGGCCTTGGCCCATTGCGGCACGGCGCCGACAACGCGCATCTGTTCGATCGGCAGCAACGCATCCCACAGCAGTTCGCAGGCGGTGGCATCCTTGCCGAGCGGTACCGGCCACAAGGCCGTGAAGGCCGAGAAGGGCGCAGCCGGGGTCTCGCCGTCGGGCTCGCTTTCGGGGGGTAAGGGGGTAATTGTTCTATCTGACGGTTCAAGGGGATTCACCTGGGTGACTCCCTCCCCGGACTCACCTGGGTGACTCCCTCCCAACGGTGGGGAGGGGTCCACCGTGGACCCCTCCCTCGGCGCGCCCGACGCGGATTCATCGTCGGAATCCGCGTCGCTCGAGACCCTGTTTGGCGCGCCATCGGTAATTACAAACTCGGTCGGGTCCTTTGTCAGCGCGAGCCGATATTCGTTCGAGGTCGTGCGTCCGCTGCGCGGGTCCGTGCGCTCGAACACGGCGACGACGCCCGCCGCCTCGAATTCCTTCAGCCGCCGCTTCACCGTGCCTTCGCTGGTCATGGCGAACTGCGCGATGCGCTTGATCGAGGGGAAGGACACGCCGGCCGGATCCGAGTGCTCGGCCAGGGCCAGCAGCACCAGCCGGCCCGTCGCCGAGCCCGGCATCACATCCCACGCCCATTTCATGGCCTGTGTGCTCAATGCAACGCCCCCGTTTGACAGAGGCCCGCCGACGCCTTACCGGGCGAGCACAAGCCGATCGAGAGGCTCTGATGTCCCCACGTTCCGCCGCGTCCTACTTCGCCGTCATAGGCACGGCTTTGCTGATCGTCCTGCTCGGATATGCCGTCGCGCTGCTGGACGATCCGGTGCCGGAGATCCGCGCCGGCGCGCTTGGTGCGCTGGCGACGCTCACCACGGGGATCATTGCGATCGGAGCGGCCGCGACGGTGTGGATCATCGCGCAGCGGCAGCGGGAAGATGCTGCAACGGAACAGAGCGCAGCCGAGGCGGCAGGGGCAATCGCGGTTTCGGAATATGCCCTTTTGGTTTTGGCCCGCTGTGCCACCCTCAGCCGCGATAATGCCATGCTTCTCCGGGAGGATTTCCGCATCCTTCCAGACAAGGTGCGCGACGAAATTTCGAGCCGTGCGCCGGGAGATATTCTTTACCCTTACCTTGTGCTGCGTAGCCGAATTGCCCGCTTTGATGCACGCACGAGGCCCGCGCCGGTCACTTGGGGGCAACCCACCGTGGAGGCCCACTTGGTCCGCTTTGAGCGATCTGAAGTAACTGAAATTGCCAAGGATGCCTTCGCGGTCATCGCGAAAACCAGGGAATACGGCGGCGCAGATCCTGCAGACACCGATTTCACCACCTGAGATCATCAGCGCCTCCCGCCCAGCGGCAGCGCCTTCTGCGCCCGCGCCAGCTCGTAGCTACGCCGCGCGTGGTGCGCCGCGGCGATGACATCGCCCCGATCGGATTCGACGGCCCCGGCCGCGATCGCGCGATCGCGCGCCGCCGGCGTCAGGTCGTAATGCGGAAACTTCACCTTCGGCGGCATCTGGCGATAGCTCGTCACGCCGATCTCGGCCGCGAAGGCGTCGAGCGTCGCAAGATCCGAGCAGACCATGTGGCACCACGATTTGCCGTCGTGTAGCCGGAGCGCATCGACAAGGATGGGGGCGTTATCAGGCATGGACACCGGGCCGCGCACGGCTCTCGCGCACCGCGTCCAGGCGATGCCGGATCTGCTCGGTTTCTTCCGGCGAGGCCTGATTGCCAATAAGGAAGGCTTCGTGCGTGATGGCGAGAATTTCACTCCACAGCGCAGGAGGGCGATCCAGTCCGAACATTTTGGCCGTCTTGCGGTCGGCGAACGCAATCGCGCCGTAGGCCGCCCACTTCGTCTTCTGTTCCACGGTCACATCCTGACCATCGCTCAACGCGAACTTCAGGTAGCTCGCGGCGTTCTGGGCATCGCGAGCGGCAACGCCCGTGGAGGGGCGCTTGTTGCCGACTGATGTGACCACCCGGAGTGCATCCGTGATCTCAATCACTTTCCGGCAGCGTTTGGCGGCGGAGGACAGACCTGCCGCGTCAAGGTAAGTACTCAACACGCGCTTGACGATCTGCACCGAGAGATAGTCCGCGCGGCGGGCTTCCACTTCGGGCGCGTCGGCCGAGCCGGACAGCTTCATGACAAAGGGCAACAGCTTTTGCCGTTCCGCGCTTGGCATCGCGTCGTTGATCACGATGAGGAAGGCCGCCAGCGGCTTGGAGAAGCACGGCGGACAATCGTCGGCGCTTTTTACCTCGCGATATTCGAGGCCGGCGGCCACGATTGCCGCCTCGTTGATGCAGGTGCCGCCGTCACGGCCAGGAAAATCGTGAGAGCCGCGCTGCAGGCTCCAGTTCAGGATGTGATCGAAGTCCATATCAGCCCTCCTTCAGCAAGTTTTGCGACAGAAACTCGTCACTTCACCATGCCCAGCGCGGTCAGGTAGAGGTCCAGAATGGCCTCTTCCTCCTCACGCTGGGCCTGATCCTGTTTGCGTATGGACACCACCTTGCGCAGCACCTTGGTGTCGAAGCCGTTGGCTTTCGCCTCGGCGTAGACCTCCTTGATATCGTCGGCGATGGCCTTCTTCTCTTCCTCCAGTCGCTCGATGCGTTCCACGATCGAGAGCAGCTGGTCCTTGGCCACGACGCTTGCATCCATAGTCACAGCCCTCCGTCAAAGAGCGGGGTTTCGGTGCGTACACGCTTACGCTTCGGTTTCGCCGCTGCCTTCGCGGCGCGCAGGGATTCGGTCTTGGCCTCGCGCAGGCGCGCGACGGCCGCGGTCGCGTCGTCAAGCTGCCGCCGCAGCGCGCTGCGGCCGTTCTTCTCGACGGCCAGTTCCTGCCGGATCCGGCGCGCATCGGCCTTCTGCCATTCGATCTCGGCTTCCAGCAGCGCCTGATATTTCTTTTCGTCGTGCGGGGCACGATCGTGCGCCTGGCGGGCCCGGCCCAGCCGTCGCGCCGCCTCGTCGAGCGTAAGGACGGGAGTGTCAGTCATCGCGCGGCTCGTCGGAAAGAAGCTCGGCGCGGTGCCGCAGATAGTTCAGCAACGTGCGCCGCTGCACCACGGGCAGCCCGCGCAGCGCAAAGCCCAGGAGGCGGGCGAAGGCCTCCATCAGGGCCATCCGATCGTCGGTCGCCAGCGCGCCCTCGGCGCCCGTCCGCAGCTGCTCCTGATAGCCGCGCGTGCGCTCCATGCGCGCGCCGTCGCCCTGCAGGTCGAACGTGGCTTTGAGGATCTCGGCGCGGCTGGACATGAGGCGGCTATTCCTCGTCGGCCAGCATGCGCACGGTGCCGCCGCCGACATTGACCGCCGCCAGCACCCGGTCCTCATCATCCTCGCCGGCTTCGCCCTCGATCGGCTGTGCCTGGTTGCCCCAGACATCCCAGCCTTCGCGCGGCTCACGGCAGAACAGCTCGATGCGCGGCAGGTCGGGCCACGTCTGTTCGATCCACGTGCGGATCTCGTCGGGCTTGCGCGAGTGTTCTCGCACCGGCGACTGCAGAACGCTGGAAAGCTGCGTACCCATCAACGGTGCCGGGAAGTCGCCGCGCGTGGCGACGATCAGAATCTCGTGCTGGTTCCTGAACCAGTAGCCGGTGCCGATCTTGTCCTTGATCCAGGCGAGATGCGATTTGTATTCGAAGCCCCAGCCCGGCAGGCAGTTCAGCGCCTTGGCGAGATGTGGCACCGTCGTCCAGAGCAGGAGCAGCGCATCGTCGCCGGCGATCCTGTCGAGCTGCAGGGCTTGAATGTCGGCAAGGTCCATACAGGGGTAGTGATTTTCCGAAGAGCGATCCTTGCCGTTCTCGGTCCATGTTTCATGCAGCCAGGCAGGGTCGCCGTAAATGATGGGATAGCGCTTGTTCGGCAGCGGGCCGTTGCCCTTCGAGATCTCTCGTATCCGCTCCAGACGGGTTTCGCGCTTAGCCGCATTCCGCTCGGCACGGATCTCTTTCGCCTTGTCGAGGATCTCCTTTTCGCCCCGCGCGACGATCTGGGCCTGTTCGGCTTTCGGCAGACTCGTCAGGGCCTCGGCGGTCGAGACGGACACGCGGCCCTGTTCGACGGCCTCAGCCAGCTCCGGCGCGCCTTGGGCCAGCACCTTCGCGGCCGACGCCACCGAACGTTCCGAGACCTGCAGGCTTTCCGCCGCCGCCTGGCGCGTCACCGGCGCCGGCGCATCGCCTGAAACCTGCAAATTTGCAGGTTTGACCCGCTGCCCCTGTTTGAGATTGGCGATCTTCGCCGCGACGATGGCGCGCTGGCCTTCGCTGAGATGGCGCCGGCGGAGGTTCTTCGACAGCACCCAGGCGAGCGCATCCTCGCCCTCGAATTCCACGAACAAATCTGGCCGGTCGCCCGGATTGATGTCCGGCGAAACCATCCTGTTTTTCAGCAGCGCGCGATAGCGGTTGCGGCCGTCGAGGATCGCACCGTCCAGCAGCACCACGCTTTCCTGCAGGCCGTTCTTCTTGATGTCCTTGGCCAGCTCGTCGAAGTCCTTGCCGTCGAGCACGGGGAACAGGTTGGCGTAAGGGTGGAAGGGCAGGCCGGGCGACTCGGGATCCTCGGCGCCGGTGTTCTCCGCCGTCCACGGCTCGCCCTCGATCGGTGCATCCTTGCGCACGCCGGGGTTCGCGGCATCTGCCACATAGCGAAGCACCGGCCAGTCCTTCGTTTTCGTAACATGTCCATACGACGTCAGCTCGGTGCGCTGACGGTCGAGTTCGATTTCGTCCGTTACGAAATAACGCCCCTCGGTCGGGAAGTCCGCAACGGGCACGAGGTCGCCGGCATCGCTGATGGCGATGATCAAGCCGGCCGCCGGGCGGCCATAGCTGGCATGCTTGGGGTCGGGAAAAGCGCTGTCCGCTTTTGGTTTGCCGCCCCGGCGGTCGCGCGCGGCGTCCCAGGCCTCGGCGAGCCGGAACGCGCGCGCGGCAAGGTCGCGGCCGTCGGGAAGCGTGACATCGGTGGCGACCACGCCGCGCTGCAGCGGGCGCAAATAGGGCTCGTCATCGTCATCGTTGTCTTCCGAGGGGGTGAAGCCGGCATCCAGCACATACACGGTGGACGGATAGCAGCGGTCGTTCTCCTCCTCGTCGTCGCTCGCCACGTCCTGTTCGATCAGCTTGCGCGCCCAGGCGTCGATGGTGTGGCCCACCACAGGGCGCTCTGCGTCATCGCCATTGCCGGCATCATGCAGATAGGAATAGCCGTGCCGCGCGGTGAAGACCTGGTCGAAGCGCGTCGCGTAGTAGGCGAAGCTCATCCGGTTCTGGTAATGCCCGCCGGGTTCGACCTTGACGATGACGGAGAGGCCGGCATGCTCGACCGGGAAGATGCCGTGCTGGCCCCACTTGGGGATGTCGCCTGGCGCAGCGGCGCACTGTGCCTCCAGCGTCTCCTCGGCTTCGTAGGCGTATGTGCCGAAGCCCTCGCAGCCGGATGCACGCCGCCGCGCGGCAACGAGTCGTTCGTCTGCCGAGGCCTCTGCGTCGGCGTCTCCGGCCATGATGGCATCGTGCAGAAGGTCGACGGCGGCCATGTAGGCTGCCTTGATGCTGTCCGCGTCGAACGGTATCGCCTCCGCCAGCGCCTTGATCCGCTCCTCGCGCAGCTCGTGCTCGGTCTTCGCCTTTTCCTTCTTCGGCGTCTTGCCCTTCGCGGCCTTGCCCTTGGCTTTCTTCGGCGCCGGCGCATCCTCGTCGCCGCCCTCGTCGAGAACGGCCTCGGTGGAGGTGTCGGCAACAGCTTCTTTCTTGCGGGCCATGTCTTGACCTCCCTCCAATACGGAGCCGCGAAAGCGGTCCCAGAATGATTTCTTGCCCATCAGCGCGTGGCCTCCGGATCCGCGAGCGACACAAGGTCGGCCTTCGCGTCGCGCGCATGCACGATGAGGTCGACCGCGACATCCTTTGCGATGGCCGGCACGAACGCGGCTGTGATCTCGGTGCCGTCCGCCAGCTTCATGCCGAGCGTCACGCAGCCGGGCGCGTGCGAAACCGAGACGATGCGGACGGGCAGCGCCATCACGTCGACCTCCCGTGCATCAGTGCGAAGCTCTCGCGCAGGCGAGAGACGCAGCCGTCGGCGATGTGATCGAGAAGGGGTGCGGAGGGCACGGGGATACCCTCCGCGACCCGGCCGTGGAGGGTAGCCCGGCCGGGCTGGCGCGCGGGTACATCCGCCGCATCGCCAAATCGAAAGCGCGAGTTCTCGCGCAGGAATTTTCCGAAGTCGTCGCGCCCCCGCCGCATTGCGTCACGCACCCCCGGAACGAAGGTGATCCAGCTTGACCCCGAACATGCGCGCTATTTCGCGACGGGTGTCCTCACCTGTTTCGGCAGCAAAAACTTGATCTGGAGATATGAGATGATCCGCCGCCTGCCGCAGCGGCAGGTAAAGCGAGGGAGGTTCGCGCGGTTCGGTGTCGGGCAATGACCCGCCGGGAACGATCGCGTAGCGGCCGTCCGAACTGAATTCAGTTCCCTCCGGAAAACGGATGCCGTCCCAGCTGCGCAGCTGCACCACGCGCATGAACGCAGCCGCATCGCTTTCCTCCGATGCATCGAAGGTGCGCCACGCCGAAACGATGACGTTCCAGAGCAGGCAGAGCAGGGGCCAGGCGATGGTCACCGCGAGGAACAGCGCCAGCGCGCCGAGCGACACGACGCCCATGAGTGTCTGTACGCCGTCGAGCTTCATGCAAGCCTCCCGCGTTCACCATGTTTGGAGAAAGTCGCCGCGCCCTTCGAGCGTGCACAAACTTTTGCCTTTGATTTCAAGGCCGCGATTGCAACCATGAATTCCAGATGCGCGCGGCATGCATCCTTGCGCGCAGGGGGATCGAGATGGGCAGCGCACTTCGTGAGTGCGCCCCGCCTCTGGTCGAGCCGGTTCCCGTTGGCGACACGTTCGTCACCGGCCTCGGGCTCGCAGAGCCGCGCGGCGATTTCGTACGTCTCACCTTTTTCAGTGAGCGCTGTGTGGTCGAAGCCGCGAGCGAGTTTGCGACCGCGCCGCCCGCCGAGGAACGCACGGTCGAGGCGCGCCTTGTCCTTACACCGGACCGGCTGCGCCGCATCGTGCGGCAGATGCAGGATCTGGTCGAGCAGATGGACCGTCATGCCGCGCGCACCCGGTCGGCGTCGGCATCGTCGATAATGGGGATCCTGAGAAAGTAGCGCGCGTCGATGCCGGTCTTCGCCTGCAGGCCTCCGGCAAGGTCGGCGCTGGCGCGCCGCTTGCCGGCGATGACGTCGGACATATGGGTTTCGGAGCAGCCCAGCTCGCGCGACAGCTTCGCGGCGGTCATGCCGTCCTGGCCGTCAATCCATTTGCGGAGCCGAATCAGTCTTTCCATCGCGCAGCAACTCCGCTATTAGCGAAGTTGGAAGTCAAGATGCGGCTCCGCTTCCTGTTGGTGGTGTAGAGTATGTGGGCTGTGGAAAATTCTTCGCCAATGGCGAAGTCTTCTCAAAAATACCGACGCACCTTCCTGAAGGAATGGCGGATCCATCGCGACCTAACGCAGGCGCAGCTGGCCGAGGCGATGGACATCAGCGAGACCTACCTGTCGGACCTCGAAAGAGGCATCCGGCGCTATAACCAGGACATGCTGGAGACCGCTGCCGAGGCTCTGAATTGCTCGGTCGTGGATCTGTTGACCCGTAAACCGGCGCCGGCCGAGGGCAAGTCCGAGGACGTCTGGTCAATGTTGAGCGAACTGGACGAGGCCGACCGTCAGCGCGCCGCGGTTATCATCAGCACCCTGAAACGCTGAAATTCTCAATATCCGCAAATGATTGAAGCCCACCCGCCGGGCCGCTTCCGCGCGGCTTATCCACAACTCCGCAGATAGCGGATATTTTCTTAACCACCGTTCTCCGCTAATAGCGAAGTTACGCGGCGGAGGGTTGAGACATGGCTGTGGCCTATCACGTAACTTCGGAAGGGGAGCGTGCCGGCCGTCTTGCCGACCGCTACGCCCGCGCCGCCTCGGCGCCTTCGCCCCTTCGCAACTTCCTGAACGCCGTCGAGCACGGCGATCCGGCCGACGTCCTGGCCGAGCTCGAACTGGCGCGCGCCCGCGCGCTTCTCGGCGAAGACACGCTCCTCGATCCCGACATGGACTTCCTCGCATGAGCAAGACCGCAAATACGCCGGGGCCGGAAACCTTCTGGAACGGCGAGCCCACCAAAGCACGCAAGGTTTTCGTAGAGGTCGGCGGGCCGGTCCCTTCGACGTGGTGGTGTGCCGACCTGATCGGCTTCGAGCGCCGCGCAGTCGAAGTGACCTACCAAGGCCAGACGTTCTTCCTCGACGACGAGGACGGCAGCGGCTGGGAGAAGGTGACCACCGGCCGCGGCGGCTTCCGTTATGGCCACAGATCGCTGCCCGGGAACAGCACCGTGACGCACGAGCGTGCCGACAAAGCGGAGGGCCGGTCGTGAACTGCCCGAAGTGCGACGAAGATATCGGCGACAGTTACCAAGAGGACGATCCGTCTGTCGGCATCGTCGGCGGTTACTACTGCGATGCCTGTGATCTACCGGTCGATCGGGACGCATACGAGCCAATGGAGGGCGATGTCCCGATCATGACGGCGCGCGAAGCGCGTGGTGATCGTCCTCTCGGAACCCCCATTTCGAAGCTGTCTGGAAGGCCCGGCGAGCCCGGCTTCGCCGAGTTCTGCCGGATCGCAAGGTCGTGGGGGCATGAATGACCGCGCTCGCACGGCTCCGCCAATCAATTAGACAGGCGCTGTGTAAGCACACGTGGCGACCGACACTGTTTCAGGCGCTTGTGCCCGGCACATCGTACGAATGCACCAAGTGCGGCAAGATGGAGCAACGGCCGTGATCGGCTTCTTCGTCGACTCCGTACTTACAGCTTTCGGCCGCTTTCTCGGACTGGAGGGCACGCATTGACCTGGGCGCAATCCCTGCGCGGCAACGCGCTCGAACTGGTCGAGCCGACCGTCGAGCAGGTCGACTTCCGCGAGATCGCCGAAACGCTGGCGACGCTCAACCGTTACACCGGCTGCGCGCAGATCCCGATCTCGGTGGCGCAGCACACCATCATTTGCTGTGAGAACGCCCCGGTCGAGATCCGGCCGTGGATCCTGCTGCACGACTGCCATGAGGCGGGCAGGGTGGGCGACATCGGCACGCCCCAGCTCGAAGCCTTCTGCAAGATCGCCGAGCAGATGTACGGACTGACCGCGTCCGACATCGTCCGTGCCACGATCGACGAGGCCAAGCGCCGCCACGATCTGGTCATCCATCGCGCCGCCGGGCTGCCGATGCCGACGCCGGAACAGAGGGCCGTCATCAAGCGCCTCGACCTTGCCGCGCTCGCCACCGAGCGCCGCGACTTTCTCAACCGCAGCAAGCGCGCATGGCATCCCGCCGTCGAGGCCGCGCAGCCCTTCCGCAAGGTCTATCGCTATGTGCCGCCGGCGATGGCAGCCGAGAGTCTGTACGGCGCGTTCTGCGCCTATCTCCCATCCCTGTCGGGAATGCCCTCGTGAAAGACGCCAGCATGTCCTCCGCGAGATCCTCAAACATTCCCGCAGCGGCCCGCGTTGCCGTCTCAAAACTTGGAGACGCGGGCCGCACCCCTTTCTCAACCGGAGCCCGCAGCCATGACGCTGTTCCATCGCTTGCTCGACAGGTTTGACCGTTGGCGTTTGAAGTTCGCGCTGCGTGCTGCAGCCCGCGTGTCGGATTACCCGCACGAGCATATCGAAGGGCGCGTGCTGTGACGGCCGCCTCGCTGCGGCTCGACCGCACGGCGGCACAGCCGGAACACCAGCCGAAATTCGATTGGCAGAACGGCGACGGCAAGTCCGACATTGTCCGCACGCTCACGACGCCGGACGGCTTCACGGCGGAGATCCGCTGCAAGGGCGAATTCAATTTTCAGTATGAGGTCGCCAGGCGCGGCAGCCCGACCATCATCGACAGCGCTCGCGCCCTCTCGCGCCCCGGCGCCGAGGCCTGCGTGGAGATGCTGATCGAGGATCAGCGCAATGGCTGACGGCTCGAAGATCGAGTGGACCGACGACACATGGAATCCCTTCGTCGGCTGCAGCCTTGAATCGCCGGGCTGCACGAACTGCTACGCCATGAAGCAGGCGCCGCGCACCGACGCGCTTACGCTCGGCGCGCAGCTGGCCGGCAAGCTGGCCGACAGGCTGACGGTACCGTCGAAGAACGGTCCGGTCTGGAGCGGCCAGATCCGCTTCGCCGAGCGTAAGCTGTCCTTCCCGCTCCAGAAGCGGCACGGCCGCCGGATCTTCGTCAATTCGATGTCGGACCTGTTCCATGAGGACGTGCCGGACGAATGGATCGACAAGGTCTTCGCCGTCATGGCGCTGTGCCCCCAGCACACCTTCCAGATCCTGACGAAGCGCGCTGCGCGCATGCGTGCCTACATCGCCAGCCGCAACGCCGAGCGTCCGTGGCAGGACGGAAACCTGATCAGCATGACCTTCTGGAACGGCAAGGGCTCGGCCTACAAGTCATCCATTTCCAAACAGACGCCGCCCTGGCCGCTGCCGAATGTATGGCTCGGCGTCTCGGTCGAGGATCAGAAGCGCGCCGACGAGCGCATCCCGGTTCTGCTCGACACGCCGGCGGCCGTTCGCTGGATCTCCGCCGAGCCGCTGCTCCGGCCGGTGAGTCTCGAAAAGCTGTGCCTCGTTACGAAGAAGCCGGGATCTGCGCGCGCTGGCATTCATCTTGATGCGCTGGAAGGCCGCTTCTTTGAGAGCGGGCTGCCCTATAACAACGGCGCTCGCCTCGACTGGATTGTCTGCGGCGGCGAGAGCGGTCGCAGCGCCCGTCCCATGCATCCGGATTGGGCCCGCTCGCTGCGCGACCAGTGCGCCGCCGCCGGAACGCCGTTCTTCTTCAAGCAGTGGGGCGAGTGGGCACCCGGCGAGTGTGCGGACTCGGCGCCGACCCGAACTCAGGACGCCGCCTCCTACTACGACGAGAACTGGACAAGCCCCGGCTGGCACTTTGAACGCATAACGCCTCGCGCGAGCGAGGAGATGCATCGCGAAGATGAGCCGGACGTCTATCGCCTCGGCAAGAAAGCCGCCGGTCGCCTGCTCGACGGCGTCGAACATAATGCCCTTCCGGAGGTACGCACATGATGGTCGCACCCGACACATATCGCGTGCTCGTCGTCGACGAGAACCCGTCCGTCATCCGCGTCAGCGACGACGGCAAGCGCATGTTCGCGTTCTTCCTCTCCGACATCGAGGTCGAGCGCACCGAGGAGCGCGAGCTGGGCTTTCAGGTCGCGCGGATCTCGGTGCCCGATTGGCTCGCCTGCCGGAAGGGCCTCGCATGAGATCCGACATCGCCGATTACACCGTGGTCTTCATCCACGAAACGCCGGCTGCGGTTCTCGTCACCGACGACGGCACCCGCGAGGTCTGGCTTCCGAAATCGAAGATCGAGATCGAACACACCGGCAACTATGACCACCGCCGGCGCGAAGTGCTTGTCGTGTCGGTTCCCGAATGGCTCGCCAAGGACAAGGGACTCGCATGAAGATCATCCTTACCGCGACAAATCAGTTCTCCGATGTCGGAGGAGCCGCTTGCCGCCTCTGGATCGGCGCGACAGACGACGGCGTGCCGGTACATGCGTGGATCCGCGCCGTCAGCCCGCAAACGCACGACGAGGCAGTGAACGCGCGATTTGCCGCCGACCTCATCGACACCGGCAACGCCCCCGGCGACTTCGCCGCGATCGACAGCAGGTATGTCCAATGATCGCCGCGGTCACACGCCCAAGCCTCTATCTCGCCGGGCCGGACGTTTTCCGGCAGAACGCCGAAGAATTCGGCCAGGCGCTCAAGGCCACCTGCCTGAACGCGGGGTTCACGCCGCTCTGGCCGCTCGACCAGGAGCCGCCGGAGGCCGAGCTGTCGCCGCGTCAGATGGCGCACAGGATCTGTAGCCTCAATCTCCGCATGCTGCAGAAGGCCGATGCCGTGCTGGCCAACATAGAGCCGTTCCGCGGGCCGGGGATGGACGCCGGTACTGCGTTCGAGATCGGCGTCGCCTTCGCCATCGGCAAGCCCGTCTTCGCCTACAGCAGCGACTTCCGTAGTTACGCGCAGCGCGTGTCGGATCAATATCACGGCCACCGCCGCCCTTGGGCGATGCGGCTGAAGCCGGTCGGCGAAGAGATCTACGCCGAGGGCATGCAGGTCGAGAACTTCGGCCTCGAAGACAATCTCATGATTGCTTGCACGGTGAAATGGATCGCCGGCAGCGCCGAGGAGGCGCTCGATCGTGCCGCCCTCTGGCGCGACAAGGACTGGCGACCGTGAGCGAGAAGCCCGCCCATACAAGGCAGACGGATGCGCGACTGTTGCGCGAGATCCTGACTTGCCAGCGCGCGCTGAACGCCGCAATCCAGCGAGGGTGCGAGGCAGGGCTGGCCGTGCAGGTGACGGTCACGACGGGCCGCATCGAGCGCAGCCCCGGTGTCGATGTTCGCGCCTTCCGCGAGGTATCGCCCTGATGGTGGCCTACAGCTTCAAGCAGCGGTTTGCAGATCCGATCGAGCAGCGCACGAAGCTGCAGACGATCCGGCTCGACAGGAAGCGCCACGCGCGCAAGGGCGAGGAGCTTCAGCTGTACCAGGGCATGCGGACACGGCACTGCCGCCTGCTGCGCCGGGCGACGTGCACACTGGTCTGCGACATCGAGATCAACTGGAAGCCGCCGGTCATCATCCGCCTCGACAAGTTCATTGTCCTGGCCGAGCGGGGGATGCTGGAGGACTTCGCCCGCAAGGATGGCTTCGAGGATCTCGCCGACATGCGGGCCTTCTGGGAAGCCGAGCATCCCGGCCTGACGATCTTCCGGGGCAAGCTCATCCGGTGGGAGGCCTGACGATGCCCCGCCAGCCGCGCCCCTTGCCCCGGAGTCCCGACCCGGCCATTCTGGCCCTGGTCAGGGCGGCAGCGCGGCAGCTGGCCCGTGAAGATCACGAGAGGGAAACGGGGGAAAAAGTAGTCTATGAGCCGCCGCGCCGCGATCTACGCCCGCTTCTCGACAGACCTCCAGAACGAACGTTCGGTCGATGACCAGATAGCCCTGTGCCGCGACTATGCCGCGCGCGAGGGTTTCACGGTGGTCGAGGTCTATTCCGATTCCGCAAGGTCCGGTGCCTCGATCTTCGGCCGTGACGGCCTCATGGGCATGCTCGCCGCCTGCGAGCTGCAGACCCTGCGCTTCGACATCGTGCTGGTCGAGCATGCTGATCGCCTGTCGCGCGACATCGAGGATCTCGCGGGCATTCACAAGCGGCTGGATTTTCGCGGCATCGAAATCCGCGCGCTCAACTCCGGCACAATCGACACCACGACGGTCGGCCTGTTCGGCCTGGTCGCGCAGATGCAGCGCGAGGAGGGCGCGAAGAAGACGCGCCGGGGCCTCAAGTCCGTGGTGCGTTCCGGACGCAGTGCCGGCGGGCGTCTGTACGGCTATCGCCCGGTACCGGGTCAACCCGGCGAGATCACGATCGATGAGGACGAAGCTGCCGTCGTTCGCCGGATCTTCGACGATTACAACAGCGGCCTGTCGCCACGCGAGATCGCCGCGGCGCTCAACCGCGACGGCGTTCGGCCGCCGCGCGGCGATCGCTGGAACGCCTCGACCTTGAACGGATGCGCATCGCGCGGCTATGGCATCCTGCGTAACGATCTCTATGCCGGCCGCCGGATCTGGAACAAGGTCGCCATGCGCCGCAATCCGGCGAACGGAAAGCGCATCTCGCGCCCGAACGCCGCCGCCGAGCACGTCATTACCGAAGTACCGCACCTTGCAATCGTCGCGCCGGACGTCTTCTCCGCCGCATCGCTCAGGAAGGCCGCTGACGGCCGTTCGCACCCATCGCACGCCCGCAGGCCGCGCCACCTGTTGTCCGGCCTTCTGCGCTGCCCGTGTGGCGCGGGAATGAGCGCCAAGGGCGCGGACAAGACCGGCCGCAACCGCGTTGAATGTTCGGCACATCGGGAATCCGGTTCGTGCCCGGATCCGCATGTCTTCTACATCGACCGGATCGAGAGGAAGGTGCTGGAGACCCTGCGCGCCGAGATGGACGATCCGCAGATCCTGTCGGCCTTCATCTCCGAATACCACGCGGAGCGGAAACGGCTCGCGACGCGCCGGATGTCCCAACGCGCGAACATCGAACGCAAACTGGCCGAGCTCGGCCGCGAGCAGCTGCGCCTGGTCGACGTGATGGCGAAGACGACGGGAGACGTGCCGGAGCTGATTGCGCGCACAAACGAGATCACGGCCGAGCGCGCGCAGCTGCAGATCGAACTCGAACGACAGCCGGAACCGGAGAAGGTCATTGCGCTGCATCCTGCCGCGCTGGTGCATTACGAGGCGCTGGTGAAGCGTCTGCAGAACGCCATCGGCCGCGCGGCCGTCGCCGGCGATCCGGAAGCATCGCAGGCGCTGCGGGATCTGGTCGAGACCGTGACGGTCCGGCCGGGCAATGTGAAAGGTGATGTGGCGATCGAGATCGTCGGCCGGCTGAACGCCCTGCTGGGCGACTACGGATTCCCCAACGTCGCGTCGGGGGGAATGGTGGTAGCGAGGGAGGGACTCGAACCCCCGACACGCGGATTATGATTCCGCTGCTCTAACCAGCTGAGCTACCCCGCCATCCGGGCCCGGATATAGGTGCCCCGCGAAGCCCAAGTCAA
>NZ_JALHLS010000021.1 GCF_022844445.1 Hyphomonas sp. | reverse complement strand
CGATATCCATGGAATCGAGCACCTGCTCGCTCATTTCACGGTCGGAAAGCCCGCCGCAGGCCTGGATCACCGGTCGGCGAGGGTCGATTTGCCATGGTCGATATGGGCAATGATCGAGAAATTGCGGATTTTGTCGCGTGGGGTCATGGGCGGCATATAGCGGCGTAGGTGCGGCGCGGGAAGTAGCTGTCGGCGGGCGGGCCCACTGGCGCCGCCGGGCGGCGCGGCGTAAAGGTGCGGGCGTTGGATCGAGGAGGACTTTCCATGAGACTTTTGCTTACCGCAATAGCCGCCCTGGCGCTCGGCGCCTGCTGCCACAGCCCCAAGACGGCTGCGGACGCGCCCGCGCCCGTCGCCGATCCCGCCGCAGCAGAGGAGACCGCCGTGGAGCCCACCGAATGGCAACCCCCGATCATGCCGACCGCCGAGGAAGCGGCCAAGGCCGCCGCCGAAGCCCAGGCTGCCGCCGAAGCCGGTGTGGTCTATGCCGGTTATGACAAGAAGGGCGGCGAAGTCGCGCTGAAAGTCGGCGAAATCCTCCGCATCGAACTCGAATCGATCCCAACGGCTGGTTATGTATGGAATCTGGGAGAAACGCCCGCCTTCATGACCCCGGCAGGTGAAGGTGGCCGTGCCACCGATCCGGCCCACCAGAGCCTGCCCGGCTTCACGGGCGGCAACCACTATCTCTCCTTCGATTTCACCGCGACCGCCCCCGGCACCGGCAAGTTCACCCTGACCGAGGGCCGCCCCTGGGAATCCGACGAAGAGCCGATGGACACGTTCGAGCTGACTGTCACGGTCACGGAGTAAGTCCCGCCTTGCCTGATACCCAGCCCGTTCCTGCAAAAGCCGGCATCACCGATGAGGGCTACCTCACGGACAGCTGGTATCTCGCCGCGCCGTCAGTCCGTCTGAAGCCCGGCACGCAGGAACGGTTGATGATCCTCGGCGAGCCCGTCGTCGTCGGCCGCACCCCCGCCGGCGAAGCCTTCGCCCTGCGCGACATCTGCCCCCACCGTCTCGTGCCGCTGTCGGCCGGCCGGCAGATCGAGACGAAAGGGGAATGGACGCTGCAATGCCCCTATCACGGCTGGCGGTTCGGCACGGATGGCGGCTGCCGACTGATGCCGAGCCTGACGCAGGACAGCCCCTACGACCCGACCAAGGTCAAAGTCCGCCGCTTTCCCGTCCATGAGGCGAACGGCGCCGTCTATCTCTATGTCGCGCACGATCCGCGCAGCTTCGCGCCGCCTGCCGTGCCGCCCCCGTCCTTTGGTCCGCTCCCGGACAAACCGGGCTTCGTCATCGAAGACATCTTCAATGCCCACATGGACGATGCCGTCGTCGGCCTGATGGACCCTGCCCACGTGCCCTTCGTGCATAACCAGTGGTGGTGGCGCCCGCCCTCTGCCGGCCTGAAGCTAAAGGAAAAGCCTTTTGGCCCCATCGAGCGCGGCTGGGCCATCGACCGCCACGCCCCTTCGTCAAACTCGAAACTCTACCGCTGGGTGTTCGGGGGCAATGTGCAGACCGAGATCTGCTTCCAGCTGCCGGGCTACCGCTGGGAAATCATCTCCAACGACACCGCGCGCCTCCTCACGCTCACCTGCCTGACGCCCGAGGCGCCGAAGAAAACCCGCATCACCCAGTTCACCTGGTGGACCGGCGCCCCGCTGCTCCACCTCGCGGTGCCCGTCGCCAGACGCATGGGCGCGAAATTCCTTGCCCAGGACGGCGAGATGGTGGACCTGCAAAACCAGGGCATGGCGCACCAGAAGGCAATGCTCTGGATCGATGACATCGACGTGCAGGCCAAATGGTACCAGCAGCTCAAGCGCGAATGGACCAGCGCCCGCACCGAAGGCCGCGAGTTCACCAACCCCATCCAGCCCCGCCTCCTGAGATGGATGAGTTGAGGCGCGCCGCTGATCACTGGTCTGCCTGCTGACTACTTTCCGTTCGAGCTGGCGGTCGAATTGTTCAGCTCCGGCGCCTCCGCGAACTGATCGCGGGCAGGGGTGTGCGCCTCGAAAAGCTGTCGGAAGTTCCGGGCGGCATGCTCTCGTTCCGCAGCAAAGCCGATCTCACCGTCTTGCCGGCCGGTGCAGAACGCGGCCTGCTCGCCGGTTATCCGGTCACAGACTTTCGCGCCAGCCTCGCCGGATTCGGTTTCGGCGGCGCTGACCCGGGCCCCTGTGCGCTGCAGGCCGCGGCGCGCGGTGCATTCCAGATACTCAAGACAGCCGCCAATCCGCGCCTGACCGAGCCATCCGTCGATCTGACGATCTGACGATCCGCCTGAACGGGGAGCCCGAAGACGCCGCGCGCCCCGCGCTCAGCTGGCATCGATCCGCTTCGCTGGAATGATCGATGTGCCGTCCGCCGAGCACGATGCCGATGCCGGCTGACGCCCAAAGCGCCGCACGCTGAAGTGGATGATCTGACCGTTCAGCACACGCGCATCAGCTTGCCCCAAAAATGCCTTTAAAAAATGTCATTGGAACCACTGGCCGGGTGGAGCATTCGTTCCAAGTCTTGGCGGGCGCGATGAAAAGCGCGCCCTCCATAAGAAACCTGCCTGTCACCAAAAGGACGTCCCCCCATGAAGTTCCAACTGTTCGCTGTTGCGGCTGTCAGCGCCTTCGCGCTTGCCGCCTGTGCCCCCGCCGAAACCGTCACGACCGAGCCTGCGGTTGTCGAAGAAGTCGTCGCCGAGCCGGTAATCGAAGAAGAGGTCGTTTTGCCGTCAACCATCGTTGACGTCGCCGCCGCCAACCCTGACTTCTCGACCCTCGTCGCCGCCGTCCAGGCCGCCGGTCTGGCCGAAACCCTCTCGGGCCCCGGCCCGTTCACGGTCTTCGCGCCGACCAACGAAGCCTTTGCCGCGCTCCCGGCCGGCACGCTCGACTCGCTGCTCCTGCCTGAAAACAAGGATAAACTGGCCGCGATCCTCACCTACCACGTCGTCCCCGGCCAGGTGATGGCTGCTGACCTGCCGGCGACGGCAACCGACGTTGCCACCGTCAACACCGCCACCGTCTCGGTGATTGCGGCCCCTGAAGGCGCAACCGTCAACGGCGCAAAAATCACCGCCGCAGACATTGCCGCCTCGAACGGCGTGATCCACGTCATCGACACGGTTCTTCTGCCGAAGGAATAAGCCTCACGGGCTGAAATCCGGGGCCGCGATCCTCCAAAAGGGTCGCGGCCCTTTCTGTCTGTGCTGATCGAGATCAGTGCAGCCTCTGCAAACAGAGTCGAAGGTTTCCCCATGATCGCCACCGTCCTGAAACGTCTCGTTCTGCCGGCCTTGGCCCTGACGCTGGCAGCCTGCGCCCATGCCGAGGAGACCGCGCCGATGCCCGCCTTCACTGTCATCGCCGGCGACGGCGCCGCCGAAATCCGCGCCTATGCGCCCATGATCGTCGCCGAAGTGACGGTTGAAGCACCGTCTGTTGCAGAAGCCGCCAGCGCCGGCTTCCGGCCGCTGGCCAACTACATCTTCGGCGGCAACGCCCCCCGCCAGAAGATCGCCATGACCAGTCCGGTCACTGCCGCGCCGAAGGGGCAGAAGATCGCAATGACCGCGCCGGTCACGGCGGCGGAAACGGCCGCTGCCGGCAGCTATGTTGTCCGCTTCATCATGCCGGACGAATGGACGATGGACACCCTGCCCGCACCCGCCAGTCCGGAGATCCGCCTTGTCCCGATGCCCGGTCGCACCCTTGCCGCTTACCGCTACACTGGCAGCGATTCCGAAAAGAAGCGCGCAAAGGCCGAGGCGGCGCTGCGCGCCTTCGCGGACGCGGGCGGCTATACGGTGACCGGAGAGCCCGAATGGGCCGGCTATGACGCGCCCTTCGTGCCGTTCTTCCTGCGCCGCTACGAAGTGATGCTGCCGGTGGAGCCCGCGAACAAAGAGTGAAACTTCAAGCTGTCTTTAACCCTTCGCGCTGCTAGGGTAGCGCGCATGAGCGCTACGATTCGCATCCTCGGCATTGACCCCGGCCTGCGCCACACCGGCTGGGGCCTGATCGAGCAGACCGGCATGCGGCTCACCCATGTCGGTCACGGCGTCATCGAGGCGCCCGTCGATATCTCGATGGCTGAACGCCTCGCCCACATCTTCGAAGCGGTCGGCGAACTCGCCCGCCACCACGCGCCGGATGCCGCAGGTGTCGAGGAAACCCTCGTCAACGCCAACCCCCGCGCCGCGCTGAAGCTCGGACAGGCCCGCGGCGCCGCCATGGCTGCCCTCGCCATGGCCGGTGTGCCGGTCTCCGAATTCGCCCCGCGCCAGATCAAGCTCTCCGTCGTCGGCACCGGCACCGCCGACAAGGACCAGGTGAAGTTCATGGTCCAGCGGCTTCTTCCAAGAGCAGGGGAGATGAAACTCGACGCCGCCGACGCGCTCGCCTGCGCCATCTGTACCGCGCACCATCTGCCGATGCTTCTCCGGAAGAAAGGCGCGGCATGATCATCGGCCGCCTCACCGGCGAGGTCGCCGCCCTCGGGCTCGATCATGTGCTGATCGACGTGAACGGCGTCGGCTATGTCGCCCTCGCCGGCACACGCCTCCTCGCGCGCCTGCACGCGGGCGACCGCGTCACCGTGCATGTCGAAACGCGCGTCACTGAAAGCTCGATCACGCTCTTTGCCTTTGCCACTGACGAAGAGCGAGCCTGGTTCGTGCGGCTGCAGGATGTGCCGGGCGTTGCCGGCAAGTCCGCCCTCGCCATTCTCGACGGCCTCGCCCCGTCCGAGATCATGGACGCCATCGCGCTCGCCGACTCCGGCGCCTTCACGCGCGCCAAGGGCATCGGCAAGAAGCTCGGCGAGCGCATCGTCACCGAACTCGCCGGCAAGGCGCCGCCGATGGGCCGGTTCGGCAAGTTTGAAACCGCCGCCGTCGCCGGTCTCGCCTCCGCCCCGGTCGCCGCCTCCACCGGCCCGCGTGCCGAAGCCATCAGCGCGCTGACGAATCTTGGCTACACACAGTCCGAAGCCGCCAAGGCTGTTGCGGCCGCCGCCAAGGACGGCGCCGCCGATAATGTCAGCGCCCTCGTCAAGGGCGCTCTGAAGGAGCTGGCGCGGTGAGCCGCAAGGAATCCCTCGCGGATGCCAACGCCCAGGCGCCCGATGCGCTCGACCGGGCGCTGCGTCCCCAGACGTTCGAGGACTATGTCGGCCAGCGCAAGGCGAAGTCGAACCTGAAAGTCTATGTCGACGCCGCCCGCGGCCGCGCCGAGGCGCTCGACCATGTGCTGCTCTTCGGCCCGCCCGGCCTCGGCAAGACGACCCTCGCGCAGATCCTCGCCCGAGAGATGGGTGTGGGTTTCCGTGCCACCTCCGGCCCGGTCATCGCCAAGCCCGGCGACCTCGCCGCGATCCTGACGAACCTTGAACCGAACGACGTCCTTTTCATCGACGAGATCCACCGCCTGCCGGCCATCGTCGAGGAAATCCTCTATCCCGCGATGGAGGATTACGCACTCGACATCGTGATCGGGGAGGGCCCCGCCGCCCGCTCCGTGCGGCTTGATCTTTCACCCTTCACCCTTGTCGGCGCCACCACCCGCGCAGGCCTCCTTGCCACGCCCCTGCGCGACCGGTTCGGCATCCCGATCCGCCTCGATTTCTACGAGCCGGAAGAGCTTGCCCGCATCGTCATGGCCGCCGCCCGGAAACTGGGTGCTCCGATTACGGAGGAAGGCGCCGTCGAGATCGCTGCCCGCGCGCGCGGCACGCCGCGCATCGCGCTGCGCCTCCTGCGCCGCGTCCGCGATTTTGCCGACGCTGAAGGCCAGCCCATCGACAAGCCCGCCGCCGACCGCGCCCTGAAACGCCTCGAGATTGACACGGACGGCCTCGATGCGCTCGACCGGCGCTACCTCCACGCGCTCGTGAAAACCTATGCCGGCGGCCCGGTCGGCGCCGACACGCTCGCCGCCGCCCTCTCCGAAGCGCGCGACGCCGTCGAAGACGTGATCGAGCCGTACCTGATGCAGAAAGGCTACGTCGCCCGCACCCCGCGCGGCCGTGTCGCGGCGCCGCTGGCTTACGAGCGCCTTGGCATTGCCGCGCCCGGTGGATTGCAGGCGCCGCTGTTCGGAGACGAGGGCTGAGCGCCTGCCCGAAGGCATCCCGAAACCGGCTTGATCCAGGCGGTGGCTGGTCTAGTTTCGGCTCAGGAGACACCAGTATGACGCCTGCAGACCTGAAGCACCGCGCTCTGATCCATTTCGGCGGCCCGCTTGATGCCGGCAGCGTCCGCACCCTTGCGGCGGAGTTGGCCGCAGCCAAAGGCAAATCCGATCCCGCCGCCCGCGCCGCGATGGCCGGCCTGCTCGCCCGAACGGCCTTCCTCGAACCCGACCGGACGGGTAAGATCTACGACGCCCTCACGCTCGGCTGGCGGGGGAGGCCGGTCAAGGCTGCCCCCCTTGGCACTCTTGCGCTCCCGCCGGGTGAAAGCCCGCCGGACCTGTTCGAGGCCTGGTGGTCCGTCGCCGAAGACCTCGCGGCCGGCAAGCTGGACGCGCTGGCCGTCACCCAGAGAACAGCCGCCCTCGGCGGCATGATGCCTGCGGCGTTCGAGGCCCGGCTCGCAGACATGTCCTATCTCTGGCCGGGCGTCCCGGAGATCGTAGACCGTCCGCTCCCGGAACATGTACGCCTTGAGGAGCTCGCCGCCTGCCCGCCCGGCTCGCTTGGCCGCGCCTTTCATGATCTGATCGTCGACAACAAGTTCGATCTTGAAGTTCTTGACCGGGAGTCGATCGGCCTGGCCCGCCTCAGCAAGCCGCTCGATTATCTCAACACCCGGATCCTGCAGGCGCATGACCTCTGGCACATCACGGCCGGCTACGAGACGACCTCGCTGCACGAACTGGCCATCTCGGCCTTCCAGATGGCGCAGTTCGGACATTCCTATTCGGCGCAGTTCCTGTCGGTTTCGGCGGCGGTGGGCGCCCTTGCGCCCGCCTTTGCCTATCCGATCCTCATGGACACGATGACCAGCGCCTGGGTTCATGGGCGCGAGACGCCGCCGGTCATCACAATTGAATGGGAAGCGCTCTGGCACCTGACGCCGGATGAGATCCGCGCAGCCCACGGCATCCGTCCCTACCGGCGCCCCTGGCGCGCCGATTTTGTCGAGAACCGCCGGCCGCTCGCCGATTCCCTCGCCATCCTGAAGCGTTCGCTGATTCCGCAGCGCGCAGCGGCACATTAGGCAGGCGGGCGCATCCCCCATAGCACGCCGATCAGGCCGCCCTTCACGCGCGGCAACATCATCAGTACCGCGAGGGTCGCAAACGTGCCCAGCCCGCCGAGCCGCATCCAGAGCGGCCAGGCCTCCTGGCGCGCCGACACGAAGGTAAGCGCCGCCAGCAGCGGCCCGAGCATCAGCACGGTCAGCCAGGGCGGCCCGTCCTCGGCTGCAATCTCCCCGGTCGCAGCCCCGCACGCGCTGCACGCCGGTGCCTGCTTCAGGTAACCCGCAAACAGCTTGCCCCGCCCGCACTGAGGGCATCGCCCCCGCAGGCCGCGCACGACTGCAATCAGAGCAGGGGAAAGCGGCATGCGCAAACCCTCGCACAGACACCGCCCATCCGCGATCCGGCCCATCACCGCAGGCCGAGACCGCAGGCGGGCGGCCCCATGAGGATGACGACCCGGGCTGGCTCTGCTAGTGCGGCTTCATGACCAAGGGCTGGGACAGAATCGAAAGCCAGGAAGGCTTTGCCGGCGCCGAGGCATTCGCCGCCCGCGAGGTCCGCCCCGTGCTCGCGCGCATCTCCCGCGACCCGATCAATCCAGATCGCCAGAAACGGATCATCGGGCGCTTCATGATGGCGCCTTTCATGCTGTTCGGCGTCACCTTCTTCACGCTGGACCTTTTCCTGCCGGATACCGGCTTCTGGGAATTCCTCCAGTTCCTGCTCTTTCCGGTCCTCTTCATCGGCTACATGGCCGCCGGCCTCTTCCTGATGCGCGGCCGGCTGGCAAAGCTATTTGTCGAGGCGCAGGCCCGCCTCGCTCTCAAGGCCGAAGCGATGAACCGCATCACCGCGCCGCTCGGCCTCAAATACGTGCCCGCCCCGGGCGGCGCGCCGAAGGGCCTCGAATGGCTGTCGCAGCAGAGCTGGGCGCCCGCGATATTGCGCGAGGCGACCGTAAGCCTCAACGCCGCCGGCGGGATGGACGAGGCTGTCGCCATCGTCCGCAGCAGCGGCCTGATGGTGGAGGCCAACACCTATGTCGTCGGCACCCCGGCGCAGAAGGCGAAGTATCACGCGCAGGCCTCGGGCATGCGACAGATCGAGGACGGCTTCGAAGGCCGCCGCGCAGGCCTCGATTTCGCAATGTTTGAATGGGTCGAAACCGTCAGCGACGCCCCGGATATCCGCCATCTGATCATTGTCCTGGCCGCCCCGATGCCACTGCACGGCGTCACCCACCTGCGCGCCCGCAAGACCAGCTGGCCTCAGGATCCGAATGGTGCGCCCATGCAGGATGTGGACCTTGGACCCAAGGCGTTCGATTCACTTTACAAACTCAGATCCTCCGACCAGGTCGAGGCCCGCGCCATCTTCAACCCCGCCGTCATCGAGCGCGTCATCGCCCTCGCCCATGGCAGCCCGTTCCGCGCCGTCGCCCGCGCCGGCCATCTCGTCTTCGATTTCGCCAGCGAAGCCAACCGCTTCAACCTCGTCGACCTGATTACCGGCGCCTGGAACGAAGAGACCCTGCACCAGACCTATGCGGATCTCGCTGAGGCTCTCGCCCTCGTCGACACGCTCGGCCATGCCTTCATGCTGGCGCGCAAGTCTGATACGTCCGCCCCATGAGCCTGCCGCCCCTCGACGCTGCCAATTTTGACGCCGACCGCCAGCACTGGCTGGCCGTGCGCGTCTACTACGAAGACACCGACTTCACCGGCATGGTCTACCATGCCAATTACCTGCGCTTCTTCGAGCGCGGCCGGTCAGACCACCTGCGCGATGCCGGTATCTCGCACCAGTCGCTGCTCGCCCGCGACGACCCCGCCGCCTTTACGCTGACCAACGTCAACGTCACCTATCGCCGGCCTGCCAAGGTCGATGACCTCCTGCATATCCGCACGCGCTATCTCGGCATGGATGGCCCCCGCATCCGCTTCTCCCAGGCCTGCCTCCGGGCAGGCGAGCTCCTCGCCGAAGCCGAGATCACCGCGGTGATGATCCATGCCGACGGGCGCCTGCGCCGCCCGATCAAGGAAATCGCAGAGCACCTCGAAGCGTATCGCTGGACGGCCTGAGACCTCCGGCAGGTGCCCGTTTCGACGGCTGCTTGGTTAACAATTTGCCACGAAGCCTTAACCCTTGGCCGATAACCCTTATGTGACTGCGCAAAACCCGGCCCGCGCCGTGTTTCTGCCGGATTCGGGCTGGAAAGAAGGGCGGAAGACCTGTGGTCCCCGCGCATTGCTCCGGGCCGAATCCTTGTACCGCCGCACACGCGGGCGCGACGCGCCCGGATGAAGTTTGGGAGACACCTCGTTCATGGAAAACGAATCCATCGGCAACGTTGCCAGCAGCAGCGACTTCTCGCTGATCGCCTTGCTGGGCGAAGCAGACATTGTCGTGAAGATCGTCCTGGTCGTCCTCTTGCTGGCCTCGGTCTGGTCGTGGGTCGTGATCGGCGAGAAGCTCTTTTCGCTTGGCGGCCTCAAGAAATCGGCCCTCGCTTTCGAGGATGCCTTCTGGAACGGCCGCGCCGGCGAGTTTGACCTGCGCCCGGGGCAGGGCGGCAAGGATCCCGCCTCCCGCGTCTTCGTCTCCGCCGCCCGCGAATGGCAGGATGCCGGCCGCGCGCTGGCGACCCCCGCCGAGGCCTCGGCCATCGTGATGCGCGCTGAGCGCTCCATGCGCGCGGCCATCGACCGCGAGATCGGCCGCGCCAGCGGCGGCCTCTCGATCCTGGCCACCATCGGTTCAGCCTCGCCTTTCATCGGCTTGTTCGGCACCGTCTGGGGCATCATGAACGCCTTCCTGAAAATCGCCGAAGCGCAGGATACCAGCCTCGGCACCGTCGCGGGCCCGATCGCCGAAGCCCTCTTCGCTACCGGCCTCGGCCTGATCGCGGCCATCCCGGCCGTCATCTTCTACAACAAGTTCACCGCCGACCTGACCAAGCTGGCTGACCAGCTCGACAGCTTCTCCCAGGACGTCCTCGTGCGCCTGTCGCGCCGGGCTTCCGACGCGACGCGGGACTAGGGCCGTCATGGGCGCTAACCTCGGTTCCGGCGGTAATGGCGGGCGGCGCGGCCGGCGCGCCCTCAATGCAGAGATCAACGTCACCCCCTTCGTCGACGTGATGCTGGTGCTGCTCATCGTTTTCATGGTCACTGCCCCGCTGCTGATCCGCGGCGAGGAAGTGAACCTGCCGCGCACGACATCGGCGCCCCTGAAGTCCGAGGCGAATGACGCGCCTCTGACCCTCTGGGTGCGCGCTGACGGCACCGTCCTCGTCCAGCAGACGGAAATCCAGACCGACGACCTCGCCGCCCAGCTCACCGCCATCGTCGGCGAGGGCTATGACAAGCAGGTCTACCTCTATGCCGACCAGGATGTGCCTTATGGCCGCGTCATGGAAGTCACCGCCGAAGTGCGCCGGGCCGGTTACACGCGCATGTCCTTTATCACCGAGCAGAAGAAGTAGGAGCCTTCCGCACCGATGATCCGCGGCTTCGCCCTGTCGACCCTCGTGCATGCCAGTGTGCTGGCCATGGCGATGATGTCGTGGCCGGCGCCGGACTCCGAATGCGACAAGGCCATCGAGCGCCTGCGCCGCGAGAATCCCGGCATCCGTTCGATCGAGATCGTGATGCAACTGCCCGAGTGCGCAACTTCCGCCGACCTGCCGATCGACTTCGAGGATGTCGGCCTCGTCTCCAACGTTTCGGACCTGCGCAAGGCGCCCGATCCTCAGCAAGATGCGCCGCCGCCCGAAGCCGAACCCGAAGTCGAAGCGCCCCCGCCGGAACCCGAGCCCGAGGCCGCCGAGCCAGAGCCGGAAGAGGCCGTGCCCGATCCGCGCGAGAAGACACCCGAGCCGAAAAAGCCCGAGCCGAAGAAGCCGGAGCCGAAGAAGCCCGAACCGCTGATCAAGAAAGCGCCGCCGAAGAAAGAGCCGAAGAAGGACGAGCTCGATGACTTGCTGGATTCACTCGATCCCGTGTTGAAGGACAAGCGCCAAGAGCGCCCTCGCGCCGAACCGCAGAAAGCGGACGACCGCCCTGCGCTCGGCAATGCCGACCGTGACCGCACTGGCAGCGGTGACCGATCTGCCAATACCGCCTCCATGCAGGCCTATGTCCGCAAGGAATTTCGCAGTTTTTGGCCGGATGTCACGGACCTCCCGAAGGAAGACCAGATCGAAGTGACAGTCCGACTCAAACTCAATCAAGATGGGACGCTGGAAGGTTCGCCGGAACTGGTGGATCCTTCGCGCCGGCCAGTTGGACGCAAGGGCGTCGCTGTAGACCGGGCGCTGGGCGCGGCTCGCAAGTTCTTTGCGGAGCGGCGGCTTGAGCTTCCGCCTGAAAACTACAGCCAGTGGCAGGAAATTGATGTCGTCTTCGGCGCTGATATGAGAGGCAGCTGAAGTAGCTTTCTAGAAATACGTTCGCGCTGTTCAGCCCGCCGGAGAACAGAGCTCTAAAGACTATCAAGGAGTTTGATGGAATGACGCATTATATCAGGCATATCCTCGTCGCTGCGCTGTTGGTGCTCGGCCTTACCGCCCCCGCCTCTGCGCAGCTGCGCGTGCGCGTCGATGAGGGCAACTTCCAGCCGACGCCTATCGCCATCCCCGACTTCCAGGTCACCGGCGCCAACTCGGACCTCGCCAAGCAGATCGTCGAGGTGGTCCGCGCCGACCTCGCCTCCACCGGCCTGTTCGACCTGCAGAACCCGGCCTCCTTCATCCAGCGCGACCTCAGCATAAACGCTGAGCCCCGCTTCGCCGACTGGAAGATCATCCGCACCGAAGGCCTCGTCGTCGGCACCTTCGAGGAACTCCCCGATGGCAAGGTCGCCGTCTCCTTCCGTCTCTGGGACATCTATGGCGGGGAGTTGATGCGCATCAACGGCGAGCCCGGCCGCCGTCTCACCACCACGCCGGAGAACTGGCGCCGCATCGCGCACAAGATCGCCGACTCGATCTATACCCGCCTCACCGGTGAAGACCCGTACTTCGACACCCGGATCGTCTACATCGCCGAGACCGGCCCCAAGACCGAGCGCGTGAAACGCCTCGCCATCATGGATTCCGACGGCGCCAATCAGCAGTATCTCACCTCCGGCCGCTCGACGGTGCTCACCCCGCGCTTCTCCCCTTCGGCGCAGGAAATCACCTACATGTCGTATGAAGGCGGCAAGCCGCGCGTCTATCTCTTCAATATCGAGACCGGCCGTCAGGAACTGCTTGGCAACTTCCCCGGCATGACCTTCTCGCCGCGCTTTACCCGTGACGGCCAGTCGGTCCTGCTCAGCCAGGCCCAGCGCGGCAATACCGACATCTACCTGATGAACCTGCGCACCCGCGAGTCCGAGCGCCTGACCGACCATCCGTCGATCGACACCTCGCCGTCGATGTCGCCGGACGGCAAGTCGGTCGTGTTCAACTCCGACCGGGGCGGTACGCCGCAGCTCTACATCATGAACACCGACCGCTCGAAGCGCACCTGCCCGGGCGGCGGCAGCGACACCGCCTGCCGCATCACCTTCGGCAAGGGCCGCTATTCCACGCCCGTCTGGTCCCCGCGCGGCGACCTGATCGCCTTCACCAAGCAGGAGGGCGGCAAGTTCTACATCGGCGTCATCGGCACCGACGGCAAAGGCGAACGCCTGCTGACCGAGGCCTATCTGGACGAAGGTCCGGACTGGTCGCCCAACGGCCGGGTGATCGTCTATTTCCGCGAAGCCCGTCCCGGCGCGAGCCCCCAGCTCTTCTCTGTGGACCTGTCTGGCCGGAATGAGCGCAGAATGGTCACCCAGACCGATGCCTCTGACCCAGCCTGGTCGCCCCTGCTGCAATGACGGCACATTACCACAATTTAAGCAGGCTGCCGGTGCGCAGCCTGCTAACCCGGCCCGGAAGTCATGATTTGGCCGGATTTGGGTTCGGAAGTATTTGCTGTCCCAATTCAGCCCGATTATGGAATTATTACTTGCTTGTTCAGGGGTCGGAAATTTCTTTCTCCTAACAAGCCACTGCATCGTCCATTCCTGAGGAGCCCCGACAACATGCAAACCTTCCTGAAAGTCACTGCTGCCGCCGCACTTCTGGCCACGGGCGCCTGCGCCTCGCAACCGAAGCCCGTTGAAGACACCACCCCGGTGGTCGAGAATGCCACCCCGGTCCAAGAAGAAGTCAAAATCGTCGAGACGACGCCGGTCGTCGAATCCTCGATCGCCCCGGGCTCGCTCGAAGATTTCCGCGTCAACGTTGGCGAGCGCGTCTATTTCGACCTCGACCAGTACCGTCTCGACACCGAAGATCAGGACATCCTGAAGCGTCAGGCCGCCTGGCTCGCCTCTTACCCGAACGTCCGCATCCTCGTCGCCGGCAACGCCGATGAGCGCGGCACGCGCGAATACAACCTCGCCCTCGGTGAGCGTCGCGCGAATGCGGTGAAAGAGTACCTCGTCAGCCTCGGCGTCAACGCCTCGCGCGTCGACACCGTGTCCTACGGCAAAGAGCGTCCGGTCGCGGCCGGCTCGAACGACCAGTCCTGGGCTCTGAACCGCAACGGCTGGACCCAGATCGTTTCGGGCGCCACCAGCTAAGCTCACGCCTGAGCTGCAATAGCAGATGGTCCAAAACAGCCGGGCGCCATAATTTGGCCCCGGCTGTTCCTTTTACTGCCGTGCTCCCATCCAGTTTGCGTATCGACGGAGGTTTCCCGCCATGTTGAAAGCTGCCCTCACCAGTGTTGCCGTCGGTGCCCTGCTGATCGTGCCCTCCGTCGCCCAGACCGTCACCACGCCGACCCGCGGCGCCCCGATCACCAAAGGCGTCACCACCGGTGACCTCTCCGTGCAGGTCGACCAGGCCCGCCAGCAGGCGGCCGATACGCTCGTCCAGATGAACCGGCTGGAAGATCAGGTCAGCGCCCTCAACGGCCGCGTCGAATCGCTCGAGTTCGATCTCGGCCGCGCCCGCGAGGCGAACGAGGAACTCCTCACCGATAACGAAACCCTCGCCCGCGAGGCGCAGGCGATGCGCCAGACGCTCGACCGCCAGTCCCGCGCCATCGCCGGCATGCAGGTCATCCTCGGCATCGAGCCGGAGCCGGTGGTCGACGCCTATTCCGCCACCCAGCCTGCCCCGCAGGATTTCGCGATGAGCGTGCCGCCGTCCAACGGCCGCGCTGCCGACAGCTCGGGCCCGGTCCGGCTGGCCCCGGCCGCCGCCGCCGCCAGCGGCCTGCCGGAAGGCTCGCTCGGCACCCTGCCGGCCAGCCAGCTTCCCGGCGAAGCCGGCCCGCTCTTCGCCGAGGCCAAGTCGCGCCTGATCCGTCTCGACTATGCCGGCGCCGAAGAGGCGTTCCGCTCCTTTATCGACCAGTTCGGCAAGGACAAGCAGGCCGGCGAGGCGCACTTCTGGCTCGGCGAAGCGCTCCACCAGCAGCAGGCCTATGCGGAAAGCGGCGCGGCTTACACCACCATGATCCGGTCGTACCCGGATGATGTGCGCGCCCCGGATGCGCTCGTCCGCCTTGCCCGCGCCATGCGGTTCCTGAACGAGGCTGACAAGGCCTGCACCGCGCTCGACACGCTGCCGAAGCGCTACCCCAACGCCTCGAAAGTGGTGCGCGACCTCGCCGCCGTCGAGCGGACCCGGTCCGGGTGCGACAGCTAGATCTCCAGGCACGGTTTGACGCGGCGCTCGGCGCCGTTCCGGAAGACCTGCGCACAGGCCCCATCGGCGTGGCTGTGTCCGGCGGGAGCGATTCCCGCGCGCTCCTGCACCTCGCAAGCCGCTGGGCCGGCGCGCGCGGCCAGACCCTCCGTGTCCTGACGGTCGATCACCGGCTGCGCCCGGAAGCCGCCGCTGAGGCGCAGCAGGTGGCCGCGCTCTGCCAATCGCTCGGCCTCGCGCATCAGACGCTGGCCTGGGAAGCGCCCCTCGCCCGGCAATCGGCCGCGCGCCGCGCCCGGCACGCGCTGCTCGCCTCGGCCCTGCGCGCAGAAGGGGGCCAGCTCCTTCTGACCGGGCACACCGCCACGGACCAGGCCGAAACCGTGCTGATGCGCGCCCGGCAGGGCTCCGGCTGGTACGGCCTCGCCGGCATGCGCCGGCTCTCCCTGTCACCCGTCTGGCCGGAAGGCGAAGGCATCTGGATCGCGCGGCCCCTGCTTGGCGAGACGCGGGACACCCTGCGCGCCGCCCTCGAGCGGGAAGGGGCAGTCTGGATCGACGATCCCTCCAACGCCAATCCCGCCTACGAGCGTATCCGGGTCCGCCGCCTGCTCGCCGGGGCGGACGGGTTGCACGCACGCACGCTTATCTGCCAGCAGGGCTTCGCCCGCCTGCGCGCCGTAGAGGATGCCTTCCTCGCCCACTGGCTGTTGGGCGTCGGCGTCGTGGCCGACGGATCGGCTACCGCCGGCCTCGCCGGCCTTCCGCCGGAACGCGCCGCCCGAGGGCTCGGTGTCCTGCTCCAATGCGTGGCGGGGCGTGAAACGCCGCCCCGATCAGAAAACCTGGCGGGCCTTGCCGCCCGGATCGCTGCGCCGTCCGGCTTCCGGGGCGCCACCCTGGGCGGGGTCCGCCTGCGGCCGAGGCGCACGGGCCTTCGGCTTTCCGCCGAGCCGGCCAGCGGCATTTGCCCCGCTGATCCGGGGGTCCTGGCGGCACGTATTACTGCCACGGCGCGGCTTTTTATCAATTCTGCGCAAGATTTGACGTCTTGCACATGAAAGGAGTCGTTTTTGCAGGGTTTGACGCCTATCTTCACTGACAACCCAGTTTCCACCGTGCGAGACCTGCCATGAATGTTCGTAACCTTGCCGTTTGGGGCGCTCTGGCGCTTCTGGTGATCGGGATGGCCGTGATGATGGGGGGCAACCCCGAAGTCGCCCGTGCCAAGCCGGTCCGGCTTTCGGAAATCTATACGATGGCCGAACAGGGCAAGCTGGCCGATGCGACCCTTGGCGACACCAAGCTGATGGTCACCACGACCGATGGCGAAAAGATGATCTCCGAGATCCGCCAGCTCGACATGACGACCGAGCAGATCCTCCGCGACAACAACGTCCCCTTCAAGGTCGAGGCCGATGTCGGCCGCAACAACGTCGCCTCGGTGCTGCTCTCGCTGCTGCCGATCGTGCTGATCGTGGCCTTCGTCTTCTTCATGATGCGCCAGATGCAGGGCGGCGGCACACGCGGCGCGATGAGCTTCGGCAAATCCCGCGCCCGCCTCCTCACCGAGAAGCATGGCCGCGTCACGTTCGATGACGTCGCCGGCGTCGATGAGGCCAAGGAAGAGCTGCAGGAAATCGTCGAGTTCCTGCAGGACCCGTCCAAGTTCCAGCGCCTCGGCGGCAAGATCCCGAAAGGCGCGCTGCTCGTCGGCCCGCCCGGTACCGGTAAGACGCTGCTCGCCCGCGCTGTCGCAGGCGAGGCCGGCGTGCCGTTCTTCACCATCTCCGGTTCGGACTTCGTCGAAATGTTCGTCGGCGTTGGCGCATCCCGTGTGCGCGACATGTTCGAGCAGGCCAAACGCTCCGCGCCCTGCATCATCTTCATCGACGAAATCGACGCGGTCGGCCGCTCGCGCGGCGCTGGCCTCGGCGGCGGCAATGACGAGCGCGAGCAGACGCTGAACCAGCTCCTCGTCGAGATGGACGGCTTTGAAGCCAACGAAGGCATCATCATCATGGCCGCGACCAACCGTCCGGACGTGCTTGACCCTGCGCTGCTGCGTCCCGGCCGGTTTGACCGTCAGGTCACCGTCGGCAATCCGGACATCATTGGCCGCGAGAAAATCCTGCGCGTCCACATGCGCAACGTTCCGCTCGCCAAGGATGTCGACTCCAAGACGATCGCCCGCGGCACGCCCGGCTTCTCCGGCGCCGACCTCGCCAACCTCGTCAACGAGGCTGCCCTCCTCGCTGCCCGCCGCGGCAAGCGCGTTGTCGCGATGGCCGAGTTCGAAGACGCCAAGGACAAGGTCCTCATGGGCCCCGAGCGCCGCTCGATGGTCATGTCGGAAAAGGAAAAGATCCTCACTGCCTGGCACGAGGCCGGCCACGCCATCGTCGCGATGAAAGTCCCGTCGGCCGATCCGGTGCACAAGGCGACGATCATCCCGCGCGGCCGCGCGCTCGGCATGGTCATGCAGCTGCCGGAAGACGACAAGCTGTCGATGTCCAAGGTCGAGATGACCTCGCGTCTCGCCATCATCATGGGCGGCCGGGTTGCCGAGGAGCTGAAATTCGGCCTCGACAATGTCACCGCCGGCGCCGCCTCCGACATCCAGCAAGCCACGCGCCTTGCCCGCGCGATGGTCACGCGCTGGGGCTATTCGGACATCATCGGCCCGGTCGATTACGGCTCGGACCAGGGCGATGTGTTCCTCGGCCAGCAGCTGATGCAGTCTTCGCACATCTCGGAAGAGACCTCACGCAAGATCGAGGAAGAAGTCCGCAAGCTGATCGAACAAGGCAAGGAAGACGCCCGCCGCGTGATGACTGAAGCGCGTGCTGAGTGGGAAGCCGTTGCACTCGGACTGCTCGAGTACGAAACGCTTTCCGGCGACGAGATTGCCGCCCTCATCAAAGGGACGCCCCCGTCGCGTCCGGACTCGTCCGAGGACGATGCCGGTCCGTCGTCGGCAGTGCCGATCATCGGCAAGCGCAAGCGCCCCGGGATTGATCCCTCGCCGAACCCGGCCTGAGGTCAGCCCCTTTCTTCTTTCCTTTGAAGCCCGGCAAAACACCGTCCCGATAAATCGGGGCGGTGTTTTCAATTTTGTTGGTCGCGGCGTTCTGCCGAAAACCGGCTTCCACTTTTCGGAACGCCGCTCTAGGCTGGGCTTCATGCTTTTCAGACACGCCCTCGCGCCCGCCTTCGCCCTTCTTGCTGCTGCCTGCGTGACGCCGGCGGAGCCAGCCCCGTCCGCTTTCGAGACCGCGCTTGCGCCGCTGTGCGGGAAGGCCTTCGAGGGGCGCATCGTCACCACTGACGCGCAGGATGATGACTGGCGTGCCCAGCGTGTTGTGATGCATGTGCGCAGCTGCGATCCCGGCTACATCACGATCCCGCTGCACGTGGGCGAGGACCGCTCGCGCACCTGGGTGCTGATGCAGGTCGGCAATGACTGGGAACTGCGCCATGACCATCGCCACGAGGATGGCAGCGAAGATGCGCTGACGCAGTATGGCGGCTTTGCCTCTACGCCCGCTGATGCGCTGCGCCAGGAGTTTCCGGCCGATCAGGCGACGAAGGATCTTTTTGACCGCGAGAATATCCCGGTTTCGAAGACCAATGTCTGGGCCGTTGAAGTTGATCCGTCTGCGAACCTCTTTGCCTATGAGTTGAAACGCCCGCAGCGCTTCCTGCGGGTAGAATTCGACACCACGAAACCGGTTGCCGCCCCGCCTGCGCCGTGGGGCTGGCCGCCTCTGGACTGAGGCCCCCGTGCGCCTGCGGCTGGAGCATGTCGCCGCGTCGCCGCGTACGCCGCTGAGCCGCTTCGTGCACCGGCCGCTGGACGGGGCCGCGCATAGTGCCACGCGGTTTGATCCGCCCTTTCCGGTGGCCGAGCCGGGGAAGGGGTATCCGCTGTGGACGCTGGAGCATCGCGGCCACGAACTTTACTTCGCCAGCCCCGAAGAGATGGCGCATGCGGCAGGCGTTCTGGGCGCGCGCGTGATGAAGCGCCCGCGCGAGCTGGGGCTTGAACAGTCGGCGGTGAATTCGCACTGGCTCTCCCGCATGGACAAGGCATGGCTCAGCTGGAAGACCCGCCAGGAGATCGTCAGCCGGCTGACGGATGAACTCGCCCGGGTGGGTAGGGGGTAGGTTCCTTGTCTGGTCTTCTCCGGGTTGCGCCATTTCCCGCGAAGGCGGGGCTTGGTTCCGGCAAGCGCCTCGCGAGATCGCCGCCTTCGCGGGCGTCGGCGGAAGAGGCGGCAAGTGGGATCACTCTGGAAGCGCATCTCTGAAGATGGGGCGCGCAAGAGACGTGCGGAGGGGCTGAGTGTCGGCCTGGCCCAGGAGCAAGCGGCGCTCTAATGCCTGAAATGCCTCATCCCCGTGAAGACCATCGCGAGGCCGGCTTCGTCGGCCGCAGCGATGACTTCGTCGTCGCGCACTGACCCGCCGGGCTGGATGACAGCGGTGGCGCCGGCGGAGGCGGCCTGGAGGAGACCGTCCGCGAACGGAAAGAAAGCATCGGACGCGGCAACGCAGCCGCGCGTTTTCGGCTCGGCCCAGCCAGCGGTTTCTGCTGCGTCTTCCGCCTTGCGGGCGGCGATGCGGGCGCTGTCGATGCGGCTCATCTGACCTGCGCCGATGCCGGCGGTGACGCCGTCTTTCGCGTAGACGATGGTGTTGGACTTCACGTGCTTGGCGACGCGCCAGGCGAAGAGGAGGTCTTCAAGTTCCTGCTCGGTGGGCGCGCGCTTCGTGACGACTTTCAGGTCGGCGCGCGTGATGCGGCCGGCGTCGCGGTCCTGCAGGAGGAAGCCGCCGGCGACGGTCTTGGCGAAATGGCCGCTGGCAGCCGGATCGGGCAGGCCGTCCGTGATCAGCAGGCGGAGGTTTTTCTTCTTCGCGAAGATCGCCTCGGCGGCGGGGCTGGCGCCGGGCGCGATGACGACTTCGGTGAAGATGTCGGTAATAACTTTTGCTGTGGCTTCGTCCAGTGGGCGGTTGAGGGCGACAATGCCGCCGAAGGCGGAGGTGGGATCGCACGCGAGCGCCTTGGTGCAGGCTTCGATGATGTCAGCCCCCAGAGCGACGCCGCAGGGGTTGGCGTGCTTGATGATGGCGACGGCGGGCGTCTCCTTGCCGAGCTCGCCGATCAGCTCATAGGCGGCGTCGGTGTCGTTGATATTGTTGTAGGAGAGTTCCTTGCCCTGAAGCTGGCGCGCGGTGGCGACGCCCGGGCGCTTCTCGCCGGTGACGTAGAAGGCGGCTTTCTGGTGCGGGTTCTCGCCGTACCGCAGCGATTGCTGGAGACGGCCGCCGAATGCGGCCCAGTCCGGCGCGGTCTCGCCGTTCTGGCGGGCGAACCACTGGGAGATGGCGGCGTCGTAGGCGGCGGTGCGCGCGTAGGTCTTGGCGGCGAGGCGGCGCAGGGTCGTGTGGCTGATCTCGCCATTGGCGTCGAGTTCAGCGAGGACGGCGTCCACGTCGGAGGTGTCGGTGCAGCAGGCGACGAAGGCGTAGTTTTTTGCCGCCGCGCGCAGCATGGCGGGGCCGCCGATGTCGATGTTCTCGATGCAGGTTTCGAAGTCTGCGCCGGAGGCGACGGTGGCTTCGAAGGGGTAGAGGTTGACGTAGATCAGGTCGATCGGGGCGATGCCGTGCGCGCGGGCGTCGGCGACGTGGGCGGGATTGTCGCGCAGGAAGAGGAGGCCGCCATGGACGGCCGGGTGGAGCGTCTTGACGCGGCCGTCCATCATTTCGGGAAAGCCCGTCAGGTCGGAGACATCGCTGACGGGAAGGCCGGCGTCTTTCAGGGCTTTCGAGGTGCCGCCGGTGGAGATGAGGTCGGCGCCGTGGCTGCGCAGGCGCGCGGCCTGCTCGATGAGGCCGGTCTTGTCGGAGACGGAGATCAGGGCGCGGCGGAGTTTGAGGGGGGCGGTCATCGGGAATCTCCTCGCGGGCTGGCTCGCGCGGGGCCTACCACGGAGGGGGCATGCGTCAAGACTCGCGGACGAAGGCCCAGCGGATGGCGTTGGGGGGCTGGCTGCCGTCGCCGTTGGGGTCTGCGAAGCCGGCGAGGACGATCTGCTCGGGCTGCTCGACGATGCCGCGGGCGAGGTAGACGGTCTTCTCGAGACGCGCGCCTTCGTGGCTGGTGCGGAAGCGCCAGACGGCGCCGGTGTCGCAGAAAAGGCGGATCGCGTCCTTGCCCATCATCGCGGTGACGGTGGGGTGGAGGTGGAAGCGGATCTCATAGGGGATGAACTTCTTCTCCTCGTTGAAAGCCTGGGCGACGGGGCGGACGAGGGAGTCCTCGCCGGTCAGCCGGTCGCCTTCGCCGGAGATGAAGATGCGGCGACGGTGCAGGAGGCCGTAGGCGGCCTTGTAGCCGGCATGCTGGGCGTCGAGCCAGATCTCGGCGGCTTCCTCGAGGCGCTTGGCGGCTATGCCTTCCGGGCCAATCAGGGCGCGCAGGCGGGTCTCGTCATTGACAATGAAGCTGGCGGAATCGCGCCCGCCCAGGACGAGGGTGGAATGGGCGGAGGTGCGCCGGACGGCGGCCTGCCAGTCGACGTTGACCTCGGCGGAGTAGCCGCAGGAGGTGACGATACGCGCGGGGCCGTCGGAGAGTTCGAAGCCGAGGGCGCCGGCGCGGGCGTTGTCGCCGAAGGGGCGGGGCGGCGCCTCGCCGCAATCGAGCACCAGGCGAAGGCCGCCTTTCTCGACTTTCTGGAAGCCGGATTTCGGCGCGAACATGAACTTGCGGGGCGGCGCGGGCAGGCGGGCGAGGGCGGCGTTCACCGCTTCTGGGCGGGATTCGTCGCCGTCATGGAAGGTGTTGAGGGCGCCGTCGCCGGTCTGGAAGAAGGCGAGCATGGCGCCCATGCGCGGGATCCACTTGTCCAGCCAGTCCGGCACGGGACGGCCCGCGCGCTCGAGGGCGCCGGCAAGCGTCTGCAAGTGGACCAGAGAGGACAGGACGTGCGAGGGGCTGCGCGTGACGTGGCCGCCATCGGGCAGGATCTGCGCGGTACATTCGGACTCGAGGCGCTCGAGCGCGTCGCCGAGGCCGGAGCCGGCGCGCAGGCAGAGTGCATTGGCGACAAGCACGGCGGCGCCGAGCCAGCGCGATTTCGGATCGTGCACCGAGGCGATGGTCTCATGGATGTAGCGCAGCTGGCGGGCGAGCGCGTCGACGCGCGCGGTGCGCGCCTCGAGCGTGCCGGCTTCGAGCAGCGCGGGACCGCAGCGCAGCCAGTTCCAGCAGCGGCTGGCGGTCGGCTCGAGGCGCCAGGCGAAGCCGTGGAACTTGCCGAACCTGGCCACCCAGTCATCGGTAAGCGCAATGGCGCGGGCGCGCCCGTCCTCACTCTGGGCCATCAGGTCGGAAACCCAGGCGAAGCGATGGATGCGGTCGGCGAAATGGCGCGACGGCATCTCGGTCGCCCAGGGCGCCTGGCCGGGCTCCAGCGCAATGCGCTGCTGGCCGATGCGCCAGATGCCGGCCATCAGGGCTTCGCCGCGCCGGTCATCCGGAGGCGAGAGGTTCTCGAGGTGGAGGCTGAACGTGTCCGGGCCGTGGCCGGTGAGTTTCAGTTTCTGGAGCGTGGAGACTTTGGCGTCCTCGCCGGCCACTCCGCGGAAGCGGCGCCAGAGAGCGGCGTCATCGCTGCTCGTCCGGGTCCGGTCTGCCTGGAAGTCGTCGTTACTGTCTGACAAGTCCTTGCCGTCCAAGATGACTGCCCGATCAAACCCGGACTTTGGGACGCAAGCCCCGGATGTTCTCGGCATAGGCAGAAGGGCCGCCCTGGAAGACGGCGGAGCCAGCGACGATGGCGGTGACGCCGGCCGAGATCGCTTTCGGCGCGGTCTCGGCATTCAGGCCGCCGTCGATCTCGAGGATGATGTCGCGCCCCGTGGCATCGATCATGCGGCGCAGCTGTTCGGTCTTCTTCAGCTGGCTGGTGATGAAGCTCTGGCCGCCGAAGCCGGGGTTCACCGACATGACGAGCACGAGGTCGATATCATCGATCACAGGCTCGATCACGCTGGCGGGTGTGCCGGGGTTCAGCGCGACGCCCGGGCGCATGCCGGCGGCGCGGATGGCCTGCAGGGTGCGGTGCAGGTGCGGGCCGGCCTCGGGGTGCACCGTGAGGATGTCGGCGCCGGCCTTGGCGAAGGCGGCGATGAAGGGATCCACCGGCGCAATCATCAGGTGCACATCGAACGGCTTCTTCGTATGCGGGCGCAGCTTCTCGATAATCGGCGGGCCGAAGGTGAGGTTCGGGACGAAGTGGCCGTCCATCACGTCGACATGGATCATGTCGGCGCCGGCGGCGTCGATGGCGCGGATTTCCTCGCCCAGCTTGGCGAAGTCTGCCGACAGGATCGAAGGGGAAATCAGGACGGGGGACATGGCCCATCCCTAAAAGGGAACAGCCGGCCACACAAGGCAGCCGGCTGTCCGATTCTACAGGTTCCGGTAGATACCGGGACCGGGTTTACCGGGGGATCAGCTTCCAGCCATCCGCGCCGGCGATGGCGCTGACCGGGGTGCCCGGCTGGATGTAGAGGTCTGCGCCCTGGATGATCTCTTTCACTTCGCCATTGTCGAAGCGAACGATGTAGGCATAGCCGCGCTGGGTGCCGACAGCCTTGCCGGCTGCGTTACCGGCAACACCGCCGAGCACCGCGCCGCCGATGGCGCCGGCCGTCTGGGCCTTGTCGCCGCCGCCGAGTTCCGAACCGGCGAGGCCGCCGAGGACGGCGCCGGTGGCGGTGCCGATCAGCGAGCGATCCGGCTTGATGGTGACTTCACGGGCCGAGGTGACAACGCCGGTGTAAACGGTCGACGCCTGTCCGAGCGAGCGGGTGCTCGCCGTGCCGACGCCATAGGAGTTGGCACAGCCGGAGACAGCCAGGGTGAGGGCAGCCAAGGCGCCAGCAAGCGCTTTACGCGTGGCCGAGTGAGCAGAAAGCTGCATCATCATTCGAATTCTTCCTTTCGCATTGCATACCTGCGATGGCGCCATATAGCCGCTTACCGCCTGAATAGGACATGAATTTTCTTATGGAATTGCGTTCACTTTGGGGCTGGGGCGAGCCGTGCGATATAGAAGGCATCACAGTTGCGCGAGGGGCCGGGCAGGGTCAGGACATCACCTTCGGGCGTGACACAATCCTCAAAACCGGGGCATTCGGCAGCCGAAACGGGCACCCGGACGAGCGTCCCGCGGCTTAGCGCGGCACCCACCACTTCCCGGCCTTCGGCGGCGAGAGGCGAGCAGACGCAGTAGATGAGCGTGCCGCCGGGCGCGAGCTGGCGGGCGGCGGCCTCCAGCAGGCGGGCCTGCACGCCGGGGAAGCGGGCGACATCGGCCTCGGTCTTGATCCAGGCGCCTTCCGGGTGGCGGCGCAGCGTCCCGAGGGCAGAGCAGGGGGCGTCCAGAAGGATCCTGTCGAACGGGGCCTCTGCCGCGAAGGCCTCGCCATCGGCGACGATGACCTCAGCTGCGAGGCCGGTACGGGCGAGATTTTCGCGCAGGCGCTCAAGGCGGGGGGCGGAGCGGTCAACCGCGGTGACAGACGCGCCGGTGGCGGCAAGCTGCAGCGTCTTGCCGCCGGGCGCGGCGCAAAGGTCGAGTACCCGCTCGCCGGGTTTGGCGGCGAGGAGTCTCGCGGGCAGGGCGGCGGCCTGATCCTGCACCCAGAACTGGCCGTCCGCAAAGCCCGGGAATTCTTCCACGGCGCCGGCGGGCGCCTCGACCGAGCCGGACGGCAGAAGCGTTCCGCCGATCAGGGCGGCGAGGGCGGCGGGATCCTGCACAGCGGTCAGGTGGAGGGCGGGTTCGGCGCGCTGGGCCTCGGCGAGGGCGCGGGCGCCGTCCGTACCCAGACTACCCACAAAGCGGGCGCGCAGCCAGGCGGGCCAGATCTCTTCGGCGGGCAAGGTCTCGCCGGGCGGGACGGCTTCGGAGACGCGGCGCAGGGCGGCGTTGAGGAAGCTGCCGCCAGAGCGGGCGCCGCGTGTCAGGCGGGCGGCATCGACCGTCGCGTTGACGGCGGCGTGCGGCGCGACATCCAGGAACCACACCTGTGCGGCGCCGGCGCGGATCAGGGCGCGGATCTCGATGCCGGTGGCCGAGAGAGGGCGCGACAGGAACGGCTGTACAGTCTGGTCGATCCAGCCGAGATGGCGCAGCGCGGACGAGGCGATGGCGCGGGCGAAGCCGCGGTCGGAGCCTTCGAGCGCATTATACGTGTCCGACAGTGTCATCGCCTCGTCGAGCGTGCGCCGCTTGTCGATCGTCAGATGCAGGAGTTCAGCGGCGGCCAGCCGGGATTCGGCGCCGCTCACCCGGAAAGGCCGGTTTGGTCAGGACCAGTCAGGATCAGCCCCATGGTCCAACCGCACGGCGCGGGGCCGCTTCTGTTGCACGTACGGAGGAGACACCCATTTCGCCAGCAAGACGGTGAAGGGCCTCCACCCGGTTGGCGGTGGACGGGTGGGTCGAGAAGAAATTGTCCGGACCGCGGCCGTTCAGCGGGTTCGAGATGTACATGTGCGCCATCGCGGGCGAGCGCTCAGCATACGGATTGATCTGGGCGCGGGCGCCGCGCTCGATCTTCTCCAGCGCCGAAGCGAGCCAGAGCGGGTTGCCGCAGATTTCTGCACCGCGCTTGTCGGCCACATATTCGCGCGAGCGGCTGATCGCCATCTGCACGAGGCCGGCGGCGAGGGGGGCGAGGATCATGATGGCGATGCCGGCAATCGGGTTGGCGCGGCCTTCGGAATCGCGAGGGCCGAAGAACATGGCGAAGTTCGCGAGCATGCCGATGGCGCCGGCGAGGGTCGCCGTGACGGTCATGGTCAGCGTGTCGCGGTTCTGCACGTGGGCAAGCTCATGCGCCATGACGCCGGCGACTTCCTCGCGCGTCAGCATGTTGAGCAGGCCCGTGGTCGCGGCGACGGCAGCGTTGTCGGGGTCCCGGCCGGTGGCGAACGCGTTCGGCTGGGGCGTGTCGATGATGTAGACTTTGGGCTCCGGCAGGCCGGCGCGTTCGGCAAGGCGCGCGACATCCTGGCGGAAGGCGCGCAGCATGGGGCTCGATGTGTCGAGCGGCACTTCCTGGGCGCCCTGCATCTTCAGGACGATCTTGTCGGAGTTCCACCAGGCAACCACGTTCATGCCGGCCGCCAGCACGAAGGCGATGATCATGCCGGTCGTGCCGCCGACCATGAAGCCGATGCCGACAAACAGCGCGGTCATCATGGAAAGGAGGATGAAAGTCTTTGCGGTGCCCATGGGCGAGGCGGTCTCCTGACTGTGCGAAATCATAACATGCCCGGCGGACAATCTGCAGGACGCAGCCTATATGGGAAATCGTAAATGGAACGGGAAGAGTGAAATGTCCGATGACAAAGCTGTGATCCCCGAAGACGAAGCGGCGCGCCGGGCCGCGTTGCCGCAAGCCGCCCGGCGGGCGCTGGAAGAGGCGGATGCGCGCAAGAAGGCCGAGGCGGCCCTGCCCGCAGACGAAAGCGGCGGCCCGAAGGGGATCGAGCCGACGCGCTACGGGGACTGGGAACGCAAGGGTATTGCGTACGATTTCTGAGGGCGGCCATGGCCCACCCGCAGGCGACACGCGTCGCTGCAAAAGGCAGAAGTCGCAATCTGCAAGGCTGGCGGGCGATCTGAGCCTTCAGGCTAGTTCGCGGCGCTCAGCGTGTCGGGGTCATAAACCGGCGGTTCAGTGCCCCAGTCGATCATGATGACCTTGTCCGGCACATCTGCCAGAACACGGAACGTCCTGCTACCTGCCTCGGACGGCCCGAGCGGCCCGCAGGGCAAGCTGGGCTCTTCAGCCTCTCCGCTGATGAACTTGCTGTAGGCCGCGGCCGCCTCGCCGGTCGGCATCAGCACATGATCGCCCTGCGCGCCAGGCTCGATCTCACACAATTCGGAACCGGGCGAGGCTGCGCGCACGGCTTCGATCACAGCGCCAATCGGCGCTTCAGCCGGTTTGGCAAAGAACTGGATCACCGGTGTGCGCGTTACGGTGCCATCCGCGCCGGTTTCCTCGCGCTGGAAGCCGGGCAAGGTTTCATCGGCGGCGAGGCGAAGGTTGGGGCAGGTATAGCTCCAGATGGAAACCCCGGACGACACGACCTCGCCCCAGGTGCATGTCGCGCCGTGCATCTCTGCGATGCTTTCCCGCGGCGCAGGCACTTCGGCCGGGGCAACCGAAATAGTCTCGGTAGCGGGCGGTACCTCGCTTTCCGGCGCGGCGGGCGCAGGAGGCGTGCAGCCAGAAAGCAGGATCGCGGCTACAGCAGCCTGGTATTTGCGCAACATTGGCTCTCCCCGGTTCAGGTGCTTCGGCCTCGCGCCGATACCCCCCCAACCTTGCCGTCGCCTTCCGGCAAATTCAAGGCGCGCTGAGGTCCCTGGACGCGTATGCGGACTAACCGGCGCCCGCTGACTGTGCTCCCTGTCACACCGCCTTGTGCGCGATCAGGCTCTTGGCGCCGGAAATGATAGCCTCTTCGGCGGTGCGGGGCTGCCAGCCGAGGATACGCTTTGCCTTCTCGTTCGAGACATTGCGTTCGCGGTTCAGTTCCGGGATCACCTGCTTCACGGCGGGGTTGATGTTCGCCATCAGTTTCAGCACCCAGCCGGGCAGTTCGCCTTTCGGCAGCTTTTTCTCGTAGGCGGCGGGCACCTGGCCGCGCAGGGTGTTGGCGACCTCCGAGAACCACATGAACCTGTCGCAGACGAGGAAGCGCTCGCCGGCGGCCGCGGGGTTCGTCATTGCGAGCACATGAGCCGAAGCGACATCGCGCACGTCAACGATGCCGAAGCCGACGCGGGGCGTGCCGGGGAGTTTACCTGAAAGGAGCTGAGTGAGGATTTCGACCGAGGCGGAGAAGTCCCCGCTCATGACCGGGCCAAGCACCGCGGCGGGATTGATGGTGGTGAGTTCGAGCCCCTTGCCCTCGCCGTTTACGTATTCCCAGGCGGCGCGCTCGGCGATCGTCTTGGAGCGGGTATAGGCGGTATTGTCGGCGAGGTTGCCGGAGTTCGACCAGTGTTCCTCGGTCAGCAGTGTCGGGCGCTTGTCGCCCCAGCCATAGGCGATGGCGGCCATCGAGGAGGTCATCACGACGCGCTTCACGCCGGCGGCCTTCGCGGCCTTGAGCACGCGCAGGGCGCCGTCGCGGGCGGGCGTGATCAGCTCGTCATGGTCCCTAGGCAGGTTCGTCGGGATGGGGGAGGCGATGTGCTGGACGAAGTCCATGCCCTGACAGGCTTCCATCCAGCCCTCGTCGGAGGACAGGTCAGCGGCGCGGATGTCGACGCGGATGGGTTTGCCGGCATAGGCGCTGAGCGTCTTGTTGAGCGCGTTGGCCTTGGAGGCAGAACGGGCCGTACCGGTGACTTCGTGGCCGGCTTCGACAAGCTGGTGGATGACATGGCCGGCGATGAAGCCGGTCGCGCCAGTGACGAGGACTTTGGCCATTTGGGATGCTCCGTTTTGTGAACGTTAAACGATTTGTTTGGTGTTCACAATGGGCTCGCTTGCGCTTGACGCGAGTCAGCGCCTGCGACCAGAATTGTCTGCTGAAGGGGAACTTGTCATGCGCTTTCTGGTAGCGGCTGCGGCCATCCTGCTCGCCAACCTTTGCGGCCTCGCCGCGCTTCAGGCGGAGGCGCAGGGCCTGCCGAAATACCTGAAGAGCTGCAAGAAAGAGAAATCCGGCATCACGGTGGAAGATACGCTGGTCGTGCCGTCTCCAGGAGGGCCGCCGGGAATCGTGAAGATCGTGCGCCAGACATATGACTGCCGCAATCCGGAGACGCGCAACAACCAGTGGATCGCGCTTTACGGAATGACTGATGCCAATGGCAAGGTGCTGGTGCCGCTGGACTACGCCCAAGTCCTGCCCTTCTCGACGAAAGGCGCCGTCGTGATCGATCATGGTGACGAGGCCTATCCGAAGAACCTCAAGCACCGGACCTACATGGCCGGAAAAGGGGAAGGGAAAGACAAGTTCGACTTCAAATGGGTCTCGGTGATGCGTGCCGATCGCGCGTGCGACAAGCCGCCGGTGAACGCAGCGGACCGTCCGGTTTCCGCCGTGGTCGGAGAGTTTTTCTTCGGCCTCGGAGCCAAGGGGGAAGGCAAGCACCACCTGGTCCTGTTCCTGCCGGACGGAAAGACCAGGAAGCTCGAGTTCATGGGCGGCGCCGGTGTGGTCATCTCGGCGCACCGGATGGGCGACGTGCTGCTGACGCGCTGGAAAGACCCGGAAGGCATTGTGCGCGCCGGCATCCTTGATCTCGAGGGCCGTCCCGTGGCGCCGGTGCTCGGCACGCCGGCGATCTGGTCGACACTGGCCGCGCGGCAGGCTGACGGCGTAGAGCTTCAGGGCTGCCATGCCGAACTCTCGCAGGACCTGTTCATCGAGGGCCCCTCGCTCGATTGGGATCCGGCGCAGAAATTCTTCGGGCCTTTGCTCATCCCCGTGCGCCGGGACGGCCAGCCGGCGACGCTGCCGGATGGCGCGATCGGCATGTTTCCCGCTTATCACCGCGAATACAGTCCCGCGCGGCACACCTTCAGGGAAAACACGGTGATGTGGGGCGTGGTGTTTCCGGCGGGAAACGGGTTCGAGTTCACACTGCATCTGGGCACGCCCTCCGAAGCGCTGATCGCGGCCGCGACGGCGCCGCGCTATAGCGATATCGGACGCTCGATTGATCATGGCGGCATGGTTGGCGCGAAGTCGGTTGCGGATGGTCTCTGGCGCTGGTTTCGTGCGGATACGGACATTCCGGTCGGCGCGGCGAACGCCGACTTCCAGCTGTCGCTGAACAGTGCCTGGGAGGTGCAGAATGGTGAAGCGGCCGCGCGCAACCAGATTCTTGCAGCCGAGTGGGCCAAGCAGGAAGCCGCCCGCGCCGAGTATCACAAGCGGCTCTGGGCGCAGGCGCGCGAGCAGGGCCGGCTGTGCGACTACCGCGTGGATTCTACCAGCCCGGCGCCCGAAGTCGAAGAATTTCTGATTGCCTGCGGACCCAGCCGGCAGCCGGGTCTCGCCGACCTTGCCCGGACCAAGGGCGTGCCGGAGGCGACCATTTCAAACGCTGTCCAAGAAGAGTGGCAGCGGCAGATGGCGCAATCGAAGATGCTGGCCGAGGCGGAAGAGGCCGCGCGCATCCGGCGCCTGAACAATGCCAACAAGGACCCCGGCGCGGGCTATTATCCTGGCAAGTGGGAGACGGCCATCAGGCTGGGCGGGAACGCGACGGTGGATGCGATCAACGAGTCGTCCGACAACTGGCTGGAGCAGCGGCGCGATCAGTATATCGCGGACTGGCAGCGGTCCCAGCGGGCCTATTGACGGGCGCCGCGCTCAATCGCCGGTCGCGGCCGGCGGGAGCGCTTCGCCGAGAAGTTCGACGGTCCTCTCATTGTCTGCGGGCGACAGAATAAGGATCACTTCAAAGTCGCAGCCGGAGGTTTCGAGAACGGCCGGGCTGTAGCCGAACTGTGCGATGGCGGCGTCGCCGTCCTTGAAAACGGCCGTAATCACCGAGTTGGGCTTGCGTGTCTGCGGATCGTGCGTTTCGCCGGCCGGGATGAACCAGCCGTCTGTGCGCGCAAGCAGAAAGGATTGCAGCGCCGAGATCTGTGCAGGGTCACGGAGTGTGACGCGCGGTTCTGGCGACCGGCGTTCGCTGTTGCCATCATAAATCTCGATCGCGCTGATCTGCTGACCGGAGAGCGCCGTGTACTCCAGCGCATCGCATTGGGACGGCGGTCCGGCTTTGATGCACCCGGCCGCAAACAGGCTGATCGTGGCGGCGAGAAAGCCGCGCCAGCGTTTCGCAGGGGTCGCGGATTTCGGCATCAGAATAGCTTCGGCGGGAGGATGGGTTTCTTCTGGTTCGTCACGTGCTCGCGCCAGGTGATGTAGAGCGTGGAGAACACGATGATGCCGGCGCCGGCCCAGACGAAGGGGCCGGGCAAGGCACGGATCATGACCCAGTCGGCGGTCGCGCCCATCGGCAGGCGCAGGTAGTCCATCGGCGAGAGGAACGAGGCATCTCCGATCGACATGCCCTTGATGAAGCAGAACTGGGCGACGACGCCGAAGAACGCCATCGAGAGGATCAGGCCCCATTCCGCGAGGCTGGGCGAGGCCCAGACGGCGAGGGCGGCCGGCAGTATGAAGATGGACGAAAGCAGGTTCGCCCAGATCAGCAGGGCAAGGGGTGAGTGCACGCCGGTCAGCGATTTCACCAGCACGATGGTGAAGGCGAAACAGAGTGAGGACAGGATCGCGAAGAGGCTGCCGACATTGAAGTGCGTGCCGCCGCCGGTGCCGAGCAGGGCGGGCACGGCGGTCATGACAAGGACGCCGCAAAAGCCGACGATCACCGCTGTCGTGCGGTGAATGCCGACCTTCTCGTGCAGAAGGAGGACCGCGAGCAGAGTGACGAACAGGGGCCGCGTGAAGCTGAGGGCGTTGAATTCCGCCAGCGGCAGGCCGAAGACCGGCCAGATGGCGATGAGGCCGAAGACGAAGCCCGCCGAGCCGATCAGGCTGCGCGTGACGAGGGCGCCGAAGCGCGCCGTGTGCAGCTTCACGGCGCCGAACACGATGAAAGGCGAGGCCAGCAGGAAGGCAAAGAAGCTGCGCCAGAAGGCGAGGAAGACCGGGTGGATATCTGCCGTGATTTCCTTGGCGAGGGCGAGGTGGAGCGTGTAGCCTGCGCCGGAAACAATCATCCAGAGCGCACCCTGAAGATTGCCGGACAGGGGACGGCGCTGCGGCGCAGGGGAGGGGCCAGAGCTCATGCCGAGTTTTTCACCCGGGGAGATCGACGAGATCGACCGGCTCTGGCGCAGCCTGCCGGTGAGCCATATGTGGACCGGCTGGGCGGCAGCGGGCGAGCATCCGGAGACCGTCTGGATATTCCGTACACTGACACACTGGCGGCGCTTTCCCCTGACCCGGACTGAAACAGGCTACGCCCTGAGTGACGACCGGGGCAACCTCTTTCAGGAAGCTGCGACACTGGAAGAGCTGCTGAGCGCCGTCGAGACGGTGCCGCAGCAGGCCGCAGCCTCTCAGGACTGAGCGGCCGCGGCCTGGGCGAGGCGCATCTGCTCGGCCTGTTCCGGCGTGATGCCAAGCGAGTCGAGGAGCGGGCTGGCGGCGGTCTCGTCCCAGCTGTGGCGCGGGCCGACGCACATGCCGCCATCGACCAGGAATTCCGCGCCCGTGATGAAACCTGCGGCGTCCGAGGCGAGGAAGGCGGCCATCTCGGCGATGTCGGTGCCGCGCCCGACGCGGCCGATCGGCTGCATCTTGCCCCCGGCCTGGGCCAGCATCTCAGCCATCTGGTCGGCTGCTTCGCGGGGCAGGCCGAGCGAGGCACCAAAGATCGAAGTGGCGATGAAGCCCGGCAGGATGGCGTTGACGCGGATCCTGTATTTGGAGAGCTCGGCAGCGGCGAGTTTCGAGAAGTGTGCGACGCCCTTCTTGGCGACCGAGTAGGTGATCGGCGCATAGCCGGCGGTCACTGCGCTGATCGAGGACGTGTTGATGATCGAGCCGCCCTTCGCTTTCATGTGCGGGATGGCGAACTTGGTACCGGCGAAAACCTGTTTCAGCAGAAGGTTCATGGTCTGGTCGTAACCGTCGAGGTCAAGCTCCTCGACCGAGGTGTTGGTGCCGCCATGGCCGGCATTGTTCCAGACGATATCGAGCGAGCCGAAGGCGGCCGGCGCCGCATCCATGACGGCTTTCAGCTGGTCCATGTCGGTCACGTCGCAGTGGACGAAGCGCAGCTTGTCCTTGCCGAAGCGCGTCTCGAGGGCGCGGCCCTTCTCGTCCTGAATGTCGCCCGCGATAACCTTGGCACCGGCTGCAATGAAGACCTCGACGCCTGCGAGGCCAATACCGCTCGCGGCGCCGGTAATGACGGCTACTTTACCCTTGAGATCTGCCATGTATTCCTCCTGTTTCGCGGCGACATGCGGCGCCTTTCCGCGACGGGCGTCAAGGGCAGAACTAAGCTCGAGATTCCAGCGTGCGCTGTGTGTCGATCCAGGCCGAATCAGCTGACAGGCGTTTCGCAATCTTGTCGGTTGAGGAAATGATCCGCCAAAATGGCGCGACCTCGGAGACTGGAATGCCCGCGGCGATATCCTTAAGAGCACGTTCAGCCACCATGCGAACGAAAATGGCGGTGGAGACAGGACAGGTTGCATCGCACTTGCGCCGGCGGGCGATCTCGCGCCGCATCGCGAGGATGCTTCGCGTCTCGCCTCTCGGAATCCGGCGTATGTAGTCCTCAATGATGTCGGGCGTTGCCACGAACATCAGACTGCCGGCAGGGATGCCGGAGAAATCGAACTCGAGCCGGACGGTCTTGGGCTCTTTCTTTCGGGCGGGCTTCTTCGGCGGATTGGTCTTTGTCATGCCGCAAGTTTGCACCGGACAGACCTGATCAAAAACAGGGCAAAAAATATTCTATTATTTCAGGAAATTAGATCGGAGTGCCCTCTTTCAGGGGCGCCGCTTCAGGCCGAACCGGGAAATGAAAATCCCGTCCAGCACGCGTTTGGGCAGGCGGGTGGGGATCGTGAAGTTCGTCAGCTTCTGCGGCACAGGCGCATAACGCGCCTTCGGCTTGCGGGCGCAGAGCGCGGTCTCGATGACTTCGGCGATCTGTTTCGCGGGAAGGCCGGTGCGTCCGCCGTTCAGCATCGCGTTCTCGAAGAGCTTCAGCGGCGCGGCATAGTCGGTGCCGTCATAAGGGCCTTCTGAATTGTCCTTCTCAGCCTTGTCCCAGATGGGTGTCTTCACGGAGCCGGGGCCGATGGCGATGGCGTCGATGCCGTAGAGGGCGAGTTCGCGGCGCAGCGTGTCGGTCATCGCCTCGTTGGCATGCTTGGTCGCCGTGTAGGCGCCGAGGAAAGGCGAGGCGATGCGCCCGCCCACGGAGGTGATGGTGACAATGCGGCCGGGCGGGCCTTCGCGGGCGGGATCGCTGCCGAGGAGGGGCACGAAGGCCTGCGTCACGCGCAGCATGCCGAAGACGTTGACGGCAAAGTGCGCCTCGAAATCCTTCAGTGGCTGGAGGGCCAATGGTCCCATCTTGGCGATGCCGGCATTGTTGACGAGCCCGGTGAGACGGCGCTTGCCGAGCGCCTTCGAGATCGTGGCGACAGCCGCCTCGACCTGTTCGGGGCGGGTGACATCAAGGATGATCGGGCGCAGGTCCCCGGCGGCGCCGTCCTTCAGCCTGAAGCCGTCGGATTCGGAGCGCACCCCGGCAAACACCGTGAAACCTTCGGCGGAGAGGTGATGGGCAGCGGCATGGCCGATGCCTGTGGACGCCCCGGTAATCAGGACGCAGCGAGGGAAAGCCGGAGCGGAGATCTCTGTCATGATCCCTATACGCTCGGCGCGCGCAATTAGTTTCCCGGTTTTTGGCCACCGCCTTCAATTACAGTGAGACGGGGCTTGGCACGCCGCAGCGGCGTGACGTTTCCGGTGCCGGCGAGGCCGTTCACGGGAACGAGGGCAGGGCGGGTGCGCGCTGGCGGCTCCGGCGCAGGCTCGGGGGCCCTGGCCGCCGCGATATCGGCGTCCCGGTCCGGCCGGTGCCCGCGATGCTTTGCGCCCATGGGTTTGCGGGCTTTCAGGCCCTTTCCCCCCTTTCCGCGCGCCTTCTTGTCGATCTCGCGTAGCTTGGCCTGCTGGAGGCCGGAAAGGGCTTCGCCATCGGCGCCCTTCATGGGGTCGGCAAAGGCCGAGCCGAACTTCTCGATACGTCCTTCAACCTCTTCCAGGAAGGCGGCTTCCCAATCGGACAGGGGCGGGCCAAGGCCCTGCGCGGCAAGTTCCGCCGCCCGACGCAGCTTACGCAGCGCGGCGCGCTTTTTCCGCTCATCAACCTCCCTGGCCATACAGAATACCTAAGGCGATTTGCGTGCCACAGGCAATCTCAGAGCTCGCCAAGCGCGATCAGGTAGGTTTCCAGGATCATCTCCTGCTCATCGCGCTCAGCCTTCTCGATCTTCCGCAGGCGGATCACCTGGCGCAAGGCCTTGGTATCGAAGCCGATGGCTTTCGCCTCGCCGTAGACTTCCTTGATCTGCTCGGCCACTTCCTTCTTTTCCTCTTCAAGGCGCTCGATCTTGGCGACTGTCTGGCGGAGTTTTTCCCGGGTGGTTTCATCGATCTTGGTGATCTCGGCATCGTCGGCCATGGCGTATCCTTTGCGGGGGTGAATCTGGCGAAGGGGAGGCTCTTAGCGGGTCTCGCGCACGAGCGCCAGACGCCGGATCGCGTCAGCCACAGCGTCACCTTCGCCGTGGTGCGGCATGTGACCTTGGTCCGGCAAAATCACGAGTTCCACGGCGGCCTGCTTCCTGAGCCGCCCGATATGCAGTTTCGGAGACACGACCGTGTCCTGGCTGCCGGAGAAGCCGACGATCGGCATGGTCAGCCCGGGGTAGCGTGCGGACTGCACGGCCAGTTCCTCCTTGAGGGCCATCACGTCGCGCGCGTTGGCACGGAAGTTTGACGGGCGGAAGAGCAGTCCGAGGGCGGAGTTCTCATAATAGCCGTCCGGGGCCGGGGCGGGCCTGAACACAGACTCGATGCCGCCTTTCACCTGCGCAGGTCCGGCGAGCGGCAGGAGCTGGCTGAACACAGGGCCGATCACCGGCGGGGCGGCGAGTGAGTTGTACCAGGCGGTGCCGCCATCGCCCCAGTCATGCGTGACCGGCGCGAGCAGCACGAGGCCTGAGACGATGTCCGGCCGGTCGAGCGCGAGGCGCAAGGCCACCGCGCCGCCGAACGAGTGGCCGACGATCACGGCCTTTTCGCCAGGCGCCAGCTGGTCCAGCACGCCGGCCATCTGGCGGGCCTGCGCGCCGAGCGTTTCAGCGTCGTCAAAACGCTGGGAATAGCCATGCCCCGGCCGGTCGGCCATCAGCACGCGCATGTCGCCGGAGAGGCGCGGGGCGAGCGTCCAGTCAAATTCGCGCGCATTGGCGCTGGCGCCGTGGATCATCAGCACGACCGGCCCCGACGCGCCCTGGCGGATAACATGCACGCGGCGACCGCCGACCTCCAGCATCTCGCCTTCGGCGGGATAGGCGCGCTCCACCTTGGAGGTATAGGCCATGCTGGTCAGGCACGCGCCAAGGCCCAGCGCGGAGACCGTCGCCAACATCACGGTGAGCATGCGTTTCAAAGCTCCTGGCCTTCGGCGGCCTTGGCGAGCCGGTCTGCCGCTGAGCGGGCCTGCGGCATCAGGGGATAGATCGCGAGCGCCTCGCGGTAGCTCGTCAGGGCTTCCTTCGCGCCGCCGAGATTTTCCAGCATCACGCCCATGCCAAGCCACGCGCCGAAATGGCGCGGTTCAAGTTTCAGCGCCTCATTGAGATCGCGGAACGCTTCCGGATAGTTTTCCTCGGCAAGGAACAGGCCGGCGCGGCGGTGGTACGCCTCGGCATAGTCCGGCTTCAGCAGGATCACGCGGTCGAGCAGTTCGTGCGCGGTGTCGGTATCCTCAGCCTCGAAGGCTTCCATGGTTCTCTGCATCAGTAGGTCCACCGTGGGCGAGCCAGATTCCAGCCAGGTCGCCCAGATGTCGGCGGCAACGTCGGCGGCTTCAGCCTCCTCGGTAGCGGCCTTCAGCTTGGCGAACATCTCTTCAGTCGGCGCGGCATGGGCCACGGGCGCGAAGACGATGAGAAGGGCCGCGAGCAGAGGTTTGAACATGAAGGGCAATATGGCGCGAGGGCAGGGGCGCGGCAATGACTGCGCTCAGAAGGCTAGAGCAGGCCTTCGAGGATCAGCGCGCGCTCAAGGCCCGCGGCGCCCCGGAAGAGGTGCGTACGGAAGCCGAGCGCATCGGCGGTCGCCACATTGCGCGGCAAGTCGTCAATGAAAAGCACTTCGTCCGGGGAAGCGCCGCCCATGCGCGAGAGGGTGTAGTGAAAGATTTTCGGGTCCGGCTTCACCAGCTTGATCTCCCCCGAGACCACGACCTGCCGGAAGCGGGAGAGCACCGGAAAGGCGGCGCGTACCTCCGGCCAGATTTCGGCGGGCATGTTGGAGAGGGCATAGAGCGGCCGGCCGCTTCCGGCGAGGTTTTCGACAAGGCGCTCGCTGCCGGCTATGCAGCCGTCGAACATTTCCATGAACCGGCCTTGCCAGGCGCGGATCTGGGTTTCGTATTGCGGAAATTTAAGCACCAGTTCGGCGGCATTGTCCGCGAAACTGATCCCGGCATCATGGCGGGTATGCCAGTCCATCGTGCACACAGTCTCGAGAAACCGGTCGCATTCGGCGGAATCAGCGAAGATCTGGCGATAGAGACGGGCCGGCGACCAATCCAGGATCACGCCGCCGAGGTCGAACAGGGCAATCCTGGCTGCCATTCTGGCGCCTCAAAGCCTGTTCATTTGAAGCTCAGCCTTGCTTTGCTTTGAAGCGGGGGTCAGTCTTATTGATGACGTAGACCCGGCCTTTGCGGCGAACAATCTTGCAGTCGCGGTGGCGCGACTTCAGCGATTTGAGGGACGAACGGACTTTCATGGGTCTGGCCTGGTGCGATTAGGAATTGGGAAAGCGGAGCGCGTAATGAATCCGGATAGCCGAGTCAAGGACGAGTGCTGCAGCCCGCAGCTGGAAACAGGGATTGCCGCCATGGTTATTACAGGTTGGGCCCGTTCAAAGTGGATGCTGACGGCGGCCGTGTGCGGCCTTCTGGCCTCCTGCGCCAATGGCCCGCCCAGCACGCCTTCGCCCAAACCTGGTGTGGAACAGCCACCTTTGGCCGAAACCGGGCCGATCCGGTTCACCTCCTCCGGCCATGCCGCAATGGACGCTTGGCGCGATGATTTCGCCGCGCGCGCCATGGCGGCCGGCCATGACCGTGCACTGGTGAAATCTTTGTTAGAGGGCATCCGCCCCCTTCCGCTCTGGCTTGGAAGCGAGGTTCAGGCCGCCACGGCCCCCAGCTCTCAGGCCGAGTTTGCCAAGCCGATCTGGGACTATCTGAAGGTTCCCATGGGCCAGACCCGGATTACCAGCGGCAAGACCAAGCTGACCGCCCTCAGCCCGACGCTCGCTGCCATCGAGGCGAAGTACGGCGTCGACCGGCAGGTTCTCCTAGCTATCTGGGGCATGGAAACCAGCTTCGGCAGCTTCACTGGCAAGGACGACGCCGCCAACGCGCTCGCCAACATGGCGGTTGAGGGCCGCCGCCGGGCCTTTGCCGAGGCGGAGATCTACGCGCTGATGGAGATCGTCGAGAACGGCTACGCACGGCGCGACCAGCTTGGCTCCGGCTGGGCGGGCGCGATGGGCCACACCCAGTTCATGCCCACCACCTACATCGCCCACGCCGTGGACTTTGACGGCGACGGCAAGCGCGATGTCTGGAAAAGCGAGGCCGACGCGCTGGCCTCCGCCGCCAATTATCTCGCCCGTTCGGGCTACGTGAAGGGCCAGCCCTGGGGGCTGGAAGTGCGCCTGCCGGCCGAGTTCGACTACAGCCTCGCCGATGGCAGCGAGCGCCGGATGGAGGCCTGGGTCGCAGCCGGCCTGACGCCGATCACCGGCGGCGCGTTCGAGACTGGCGGCGCCGAGTTCGGCGAACTCTGGTTGCCAGCGGGACATGAAGGGCCGAAATACCTGCTGTTCAAGAACTTCAACGTGTTCAAGACTTATAACCGCGCCGACTCCTATGCCTTTGCGGTCGGCCTTTCGGGCGACGCGATCATGGGCAAGACCGGGCCGCTGACGCCCTGGCCGACGCACCTTGCGCCGCTCTCGGTCGCCGACATCCGCGCGCTGCAACAGGGCCTCAACGATCGCGGCTTCGATGCCGGCGCCGTGGACGGCATCGCTGGCCGGCGCACCAAGCTCGCCATCCAGGCCTTCCAGAAAACCCTCGGCCAGGTCGCTGACGGCTATCCAACCCAACGCGTGCTGGACTCGCTGCAAGCCCTCGGCGCCAGCGGGGCAGGAATGAACTGACGGCGATTTTTTAGTGGCTCGGATTGGCAGCTATATCGCCGCCTACGGACATTCGCAGGCACACGACATTCAGTCCGCCTCGTATTGCGCGATCAGTGCGTCGATGTGACGGCGTTCGGGCGCGAGCCGGGTCACGAGCTTCACAATCATCCAGAGCGCGCTGACCCCCAGCGCGCCGCCCAACACGAACGCCGCTGACTGCATCTCGTGCGGCGCCATCTTGCCAGTAGCGACGAGCTGATTGAGCAACACGTAGAGCAACGGTGCGAAGGCGATCATGGCGCCGCCAATAATGAAGATGCGCAGCCGAGCCGCGGTGTTGTCGGCGCGGAGCGCGCGAAAGGTTTCGAGTAGTGTGCCAGCCGGGGCGCCTTGCGGCGCAGCGCGAGTGGCGATCAGGCCGAGCGCCACGAACGGAATCAATGCGAACGGGATAAGCCCCCACTCGCGCGCCAGGTCGATCGGATCGGCCTGGCCAGTGACGATATCAAGCCCCATCAGCGCCAGCGGAACTGTCAGCATCACCCCCGCGAACACCAAGAGCCGCCGCAAATGCGCGCGGCGCTTGGCCAAAGTCGCTTGCGCTTCAGCGACGACATAAGCGCTGGCCGCAGCACTCGGATTGCTGGCGTTCGAGGCCCAGGCGTCTCGCAAAGCTTCATAATCCATTGTCGTTCTCCATGAGTTGCGTGAGTTTCCTGCGAGCGCGTGTGAGCCGCGCGCCGACATTGGTTTCACTGATGCCGTGAAGGGCGGCGATCTCAGCGTAAGACTGGCCCTCGAGCGAGAGCAGCATCAGCGAGCGGTCGACGCTCTCCAGTGTGTGTATCGCCGCATAGAGCTGTTCGATCAGCGGATCCTCACTCGCCAATTCCTCGACCTGCAGCCGCTCGTACTCGCTCTGGCGATGACGGCGGCGGACTTCGCTTCGGCGCCAGCTCAGCGCACGGTTGTGCGCGACGCGAAAGATGAATGTCTTCTCGGTGCTATCGCCACGAAACGAGGGCGCGGCGCGCCACAGCGCCAACAGCAATTCCTGCAACAGGTCGTGCTGATCCGCGCCAACCGCGAAAGCGCGGGCGATACGGTGCAAAACACCGACGTGCTCCCTTACCAGAGTTTGGAACCGCTCATCGCCCAAAGCTTTTACTCCGTTTATGAACTTAGACGCCGCTGCGGCCCCGATCCTTACATGCGGGTCGAGAGAAAGCCCCGGGGCGCGAGTTTCTGTTCATGACCTGCCGGGACGGCTGGCCTCATCGACGGCTCCGCCCGTCAGGTCGACGCGACGTTTTTCCAGAACGGATCAGTTTGGTAGAGGCCCCCAGATTGTCATGGCCAACCGGACGACTCGCTCAAGTCTGATCATGGGCGACCTATCTGTTGCAACAGCTCGACTTCGTCGAAAACATCCATCGGGGAGCTGCCTGTTTACGTCAGCAATGGGCCGGGGCTGTGTAAAACGCCGAACTGATGCGCGCGGTTGGAAAATTCTGTCTTCGAAAAAGCGGAATGTCTGCGATCAGTTCGAGCTATTCCTCATACCGCGCTGATGGGGAATTTTTATGCGCAGCAAAATCGAACCCGCGCGCGTTTACGCAGCCTCGGCCAGTTCCCGCCGACCGGCACTGCCCGCCAGCGGCAGAGTCGCTCAAGTTCGGCCATCGGACTGCAAGGCGGTTACCGGGCCATTCTTGGGCGTGAGGCGTCATTCGCGCTGGTTATGATAGGGCTGAGCAATGGACTTTCTGATCATACTTCTCGCACTGGTTGGCGGCTTAACTGCTGGGCCGTTTGTTGTCGCTAAAGTTTGGCCGGGCAGAAGTAGCGTCACGGGCGATGCCACTGCTGGCGAAAGCGGTGCGTCACCAGTTCTCTGGGGCGTGCCACTTGGCCTGTCTGTCTTCGTCGCCGTAATATCAGGGCTGATTCTCGCTGGCCCTGAAGTGGCGGGAAATCAGGCCACGAGGTTTGAGATTGCTGCGGCCCTTTTCGGCCTTCTGGGGCTTGTTAGCACCCCTCTCGTGATCTGCGGCCTCCACACTTGGCGATGGGATTCCGATGGCTTGGAATTCGTTGGCGTGTTTCGCCGTCAGTCAGTTCTTTGGAAAGAAATTGCCTCAGTCCGCCGACTGAAGGGGATGGGGTGGACGTTGCGAACAGTCGCCGGGGCGAAACTGAGCATGTCGTCAGGGTATCTTCCCGGCGAGCCATTTATCATCGCGGCATTGTCCGAGAACCGGCCTGAATTTGCTTCGAGCATAACTGCCGCGCTGGAAGAGGAATACAAATCAGCAATCAAGTAGCGTCTGGCTTGGGCCAAGTTGGCTCCGATCGCTGTTGCACGCGACCGGAAGGGTCGATCCGATCACGTCATTCGGCCGCCGCATTGTGACCAGCCCGGACGCCGGCGATCGTTGTCAGAAACACTCATATGCGTCCTCTTTCATAACTCGTGATGCCGCTGGGTATTTCTGCCCAGGCAACGCGCGAGCTTGTCCACGTCTCATGAGCAGGTTGGACAACTGAGGGGTCGTCCATGACGCCAGCCTTAACGTGGATGAACTCCGGCCGATGCTCAGACGACGTATAGATCGGGGAGCCACAAGAGGAACAAAAGTGCCGCGTCAGCGGCATTCCGCTCTCACCCGTCTTTGTAAAGCTCCCAAGGCTGCCGCAATGCACTTCAAACCCGGAAGTCAATAATCGGACTGACAGCGTGTAAGCACCTCCGGTACAGCGACGACAGTCGGCGCAGTGACAGTAACCTGCCGGTCCGATCGCCCCATCATACGTGAACCGGACCCCGCCACACAGACATCCACCCGTCACAGCCATCGTTAGTCCTCTATTGCCGGTTCCTGGATCAATCGCTGAGTCTACCCGACGACGGCTACACGAGCCACTACAGGCGTAAGAACGTAGCACGTTTCGGCGTGTCGCTTTAGATCGAACGCCGCCCGGATTGTCTGAGCGTGACCTGATCTTTGATTCTGGGGCCACAGTCTCGTTGCGTTGCGACCGGCTGTTTAGGGCCAGGTCGGCTTCGATAGTCGGCTCCGGCATCCGGCAGGGTCTCTTCAGTCCAGTCGTTCAGCCGCGCCTGCAGCGCCAGGCGGGAGTTCGCCGAGGATAGACGTCTCGGGCAGCACGACGATCTGCCACTCACTTCTTGCGTAGCGCCAGATTGACGACAAAGGCTGCGATGGAACGCCCGTTCAGTTGCCCGCCGGTTTCTGGCTCCATTGGTGGCGAAGGCTGGCATAACCGGTCGCCAACGCCAGCGCATTTAGCGCGTAGTCCAAGCTCTCATCGGAAAGGTTTGGCGTCTTTGAACGAATGGCCGCTGCCGCGCGGGCCAGAAGCGCCGTATTCTTCCCGGCATCGGCTGCAATCAGCGCAGCCTTGTCCTCATCCGATAGGCCGTCCCATATCTCACCAATCACGGCACTGTCGATTTGCGCGCTGCCAGCCAGCTCAATGTTGTACTCCAGCATCGCAGCATACGAAAACGTGTTGAAAGCGAGAGTCTGAGTTTCAGCATCCCAATTGTGCTGTTTCGCACACTCTGCGATGTTTTCCGCGATGCGGTCACGAAGCGTTTGAGTGTCCTCACCGGCATCAGCACCTTCGGCGAAGTTCATGGTGGCGTCCCATCCCGCCGACTCATAGATGCATGAAAGTTCCTGCGCAAAAGCTTCGGTGGGAACCTCGACACCTTCCGCATTTGTCGTCGTACGCGCCTTCGCCGGCTGCGCATGTGCCAATGATTGGACGGCGCATGCCATCGTCGCAAGCGCCATCAGCCCAATCCGGATTCGTTTTGCAATCGGCAACCCGTCTCTCCATCGACTAAGTGCAGTTGCGCCTGTTCAGTTCAGTTAACCTGCTCCAGGCGCATAAGAAGTGGTCATCGAACCTGGCACAGCGCGCCCTTTTTTCCAAGTCTGATGCGAGAGCCGCCGTGATCCTCCCTGCCGAAGTGACCGGGTCAAAGCGGGGCGGGATCCTGTGTTCGTTTTCCGCCCGAATTCCTTAGAGAGGAGCAATCCGACTTGAAGGAAACCGGCTTGAAGATTGAGTACCCGGGGCCGATGAGCGGGCCGCAATCATTCCAATTTCTCCAAGAGATGACATTCGCGACCACAACAACGACCGGCAGTTTAGGGCCAGAAGCAGACATCCGAGGCGGATAGAGGACTACTCCTCGTCCTCGCGGATCTCCCCCAGCCCGTCCTTCATGCCAAACCGTGCATAGAAGAACATCGCGAGCAGCATCAGCGCGCAGAGCACGAAGGGCAGGTGCGGATTGACATATTCGTACACGAACAATCCGAACAGCGGCGTCACGATATAGCCCATCCCGTTCGCCGAGATGACGAGGCCCGCCACATTGCCCTGCAGCTGCGGCGGCACGGCAAGCGAGGCGCCGCTGGAAAAGCCCGGTCGCGCAAGCCCCTGGCCAAGGCCGATCATGAATTGCGAGAGGATCAGCATCGCGTAATTGTTGGCGAAGATCATCAGGACCGCGCCAAAGAGCAGCGGCACGCAGCCGAACCACATCAGCGTCTTGTTGCGCAGTTGAAGGCGCGGGATCAGCACAAGCTGGGCCAGCAGCACGGCCACCGCGCCCACGGTGAAGGCGGGGCCGGTATAGGCTGCCGCCTCGCGCCCGGTGACCTCCATCTTGTCCATAACGGCGAACACGAAAACCTGTGTCAGCACGCCTGTGACCAGCGACAGGCAGACGGCATAGATCAGGAAAGGCAGCACGCGCTCGGTGCGCCAGAGATGTTTGCCGGCGGCTTCCGCTTCGATGCGCACAGCGTCGGCCACCGGCGCGCGGGTTTCCGGCAGGCGAAACCAGATTAGCGCTGCCATGAGGCCAGCCAGCGCCGCCGTGAACAGGGCAGGGGAGAGGATGCCGGCGACCGCCGCCAGCGCCGCGGCAAAGGCCGGGCCGATCACCGTGCCGACGCTGAAGCCGGAGGATAGGAAGGCAATCTCGCTTTGACGCTCCGCCTTGCTTGTGCGGTCGGCCACATAGGCTTGGGCTGCGGGGTTCGCCGCCGAGCCGAGCAGGCCGAACAGGCTGCGCGCGAGGCACAGGCAGATGAACACCGCGACGACATTGGTCATGATGCCGGCCAGCGCCAGGGTGCCGGTCAGCCAGAGCAGAAACATCGAGAGGGCGTATCCGCCGAGCCCGATGGCCGCAACGCGGCGCCGGCCCCAGATGTTCGAACGCTTGCCCCAGAAGGGCGAGGTGATCGACCAGAGCAGGGCCGACAGCGAGAACACCGCGCCCGCCATCCAGTCGGGCATCGCCATCTCGCGGGTCAACTGCGGCAGCACCGCGGCCAGCAGCATCGTGTTACCCGCGCCGATCGCCATCAACGCAAAGAAGAGTAGGATAAAGGCATTGCGCCTATCCGGTCTTGGTTGATCGGGAAGGCGTTCAGTTTCACCAGCCATCAGGTTTCTTCCCGCCAGCCGCACCAAAAGTCCAGACGGGACGACGGAGCGCGGTGAAACGCCGCCTTAAGATGCGGCTGTCAGGATACACATCGCGATACTGGGAGAAATGTTTCGTGCTGCAGATTGCCGGCCTTGTCATCGTGTTGCTGCTGGTCGGCGGCGGTCTGGTCGTCACTGGCGGCCCGGCGACCATGGAAGCTCTGCCTTTCGAACTGGCGCTGATCGGCGGCGCAGCGTTCGGCACGGTGCTGATCGGCAACTCGCCGGATGTGGCGCGCGAGGCGTTTTCCGGCTTCGGCCGTGCCTTCCGGGGTGCGCGCTGGACGAAGGCTGACTATGGCGACCTCTTCACGCTGCTCGGCGCGCTGATGCGCAATGCCAAGCGCGGCGGCTTCGTCGCCATCGAGGCTGACATCGAGAAGCCGGAAGAGTCCGCCATCTTCCAGGCTGCCCCGCGCATCCTCGAGGACACCGCCGCCCGCACGCTGATCTGTGACGCCTTCCGCCTGATGGCGCTCGATCTCTCAGATCCAGCCCGTGCCGACCAGCGCATGGAGCAGGCCATCAACGCGCAGCTCGACCGGCGCCTCAAGGCCGTCGGCGCGCTGAATACGCTGGCCGACGCGCTCCCCGCGCTCGGCATCGTCGCTGCGGTGCTCGGCATCATCCGCACCATGGGTGCCATCGACCAGGAACCTGCCATCCTCGGTGCGATGATCGGCGCCGCGCTGCTCGGCACCTTCCTCGGCGTCTTTCTCGCCTACGGTCTCGTGGGGCCCATCGCGGCGCGCTATGCGCAGATCGTGGAGGAGGAGGCCGGCTTCCTCGACACTGTCCGCGGCGTTATCCGCAGCTTCGGCGAAGGCCTGGCGCCGGCGCTGGCGGTGGAGCTCGCCCGCACCGCCGTGCCGCCGCGCCTGCAGCCGGAGCCGGCC
>NZ_JALHLS010000020.1 GCF_022844445.1 Hyphomonas sp. | reverse complement strand
GCCTCATTCGTTCCCGGAACCTGCCTCTCGCGGACCCCTTGTTTCCGTCTCTTGCCGTTGGACCTGGACGACCTGCGCCGGGCCTGAAACCTGACCGGCGAAGAATTTTCCCCTGCGCCTGCGGCGCATTCCTCGCGCACCAAAATTCATCGCCGGTCAGGTGCTCCACTTCGTTTCGCCCCTGACGGGTTCAGACCCGGCGCAGGCCGTCCTTTCGGTCCGGCGTCGACGGGAACAAGGGGTTCCCGGAAGACAGCCAAGGAAACGAAAAGGAGACCCCCATGGCAAACGCACTCGGATATGTCACCGAAACCAAAGCCGGCTTCGAAGGCACCCTCGCAATGATGAACCTGTCAGCTGCGATCCGCATCGAGAAGAACGCGGAAAAAGCCGGAGAAGGCCAGCCGGACTACCGCATCTTCGCCGGAGAAACCTCGACCGAAATCGGCGGCGGCTGGATGCGCAAGGCGAAAGCTTCGGGCCGGGAATACCTCTCGATCACGCTCGCAGATCCGCAGATCGGTCCACGGAAGATCTTCGCGAACCTCGCCCCGGTCAAAGGCAAGAAGGGCCGCCACGTGATCCTCTGGAACCCTCGCGACTAAGCCGAGGAATTCAGCCTCGAAGAGCCGCTCCGGAGAGACCTCCGGGGCGGCTTTTCTGTGTTCAGGCCGCGGCTCTGAAGGGAGGGGGAAAATGCGCGTGCGCGATTTTCCCCCTCCAATCCAGCGCAGCCGCTGGCAACATCATCCCATCACGAACGAACTGAAGAAAGGAAACCCGTGATGTCCGAAATGATGCCGACGAACCCCGACGCAAATGATGAACACGTCCTCCTGAACGTGCAGGAAGCCGCTGCTTTCCTGAGGCTCACACGCTCGACACTCGATCACTACCGATGTGAAGGAAAAGGCCCGAATTATCGCAAGCACGGAACCCGCGTTTTCTACACGCGGGCGAGCCTGATCGACTGGTCCGGGCGCCGGGAATTCTCATCGACATCCAGCCGGGCGGGGAAATCCCGATGAAATCCGGATACGCGCTCGCTCTGGTTCTGGGCGGATCAGCGGCGTTATTTGGCCTCGTGTTTGATCCTCCGGCGAAGGTCCTCTGGAACCGGACAGCGAGCGCGCCTGAGGGGCTGTACTGGCTGAGAGACGAGCCATTCACCAAGGGCAGATGGGTCGTTCTCTCAGCCAGGAGCGAGCCAGCGCAATGGGCTGAGGCGCGTGGATATGTCGGTCAAGACTGGCCACTTCTGAAGCAGGTTTCAGGGATGCCGGGAGATGAAATTTGCCGGGATGGAGTGGATGTTTTCATCAATGATGAGCTCGTCGCGATAGCACTCATATCGGATCAAGAAGGTCGCGATCTACCGGCCTGGAACGGGTGCGTCAGGCTGAGGAATGGCGAGCTGTTCCTTCTCTCGCCGCACCCGTCGTCTCTAGATGGGCGCTATTTCGGAGCGGTCCGCGAAGCGGACATTCTCGGGGTTGCGGTACCGGTGATGATTTCATCCGTTCACGGGTAATCTGCAAACTAGGGCAAAGCAGTGCAAGCGCGTGCATGGATCAGGAAGGCGGACCCGGTAGGGCAAGTTAAAAGAGCTGGCGCCAGGCCTTGCCTTTCGCCCTGTCTGCACAACGATTTTTCGGTGCCGTTTGCACCGGTTCGAGACGCCGGGTTTTTCAGGATCGCCAGTGTTTGCTGCAGGTCCGGCTGGCGCCATATCTCCATAAGGGAATCTGCCGATGACCGATGAATTTACGCCCCGGCTCGGACGGATCAGGGACCGGGGACGCGGCGGCGACCTTAGGTTTGCGCAGCAGCTGAAGAAGGCCGCTGCCCGCCTTGGACGCCCCCCCGGGAAGACGCGGTTCACCGGCGCCGGTCTCGGACGCGGCGGCGCCAGCGCCCGCGCCCTCGAGATGAGGGGGCGGCGCCTCGCGGATTTCCGGCTGCGGCGGGTGATCGTGAAGACTCATATTTCCCGGGCGCCGAAAGGCGGAGGGACCGGCGCCCTGAAAGCGCATCTCGGCTACATCCAGCGCGACGGTGTGGAGCGGGACGGTTCAGGTGGCGAGCTCTATGGCCGGGAGGGCGCCGTGCCGGATGCAGACGGGTTCGCCGGGCGCTGCGAAGATGACCGGCATCAGTTCCGTATCATCGTGTCGGCAGAGGACGCTGGCCAGCTCGGGGATCTCAAGGAGACGACCCGCGCCCTGATGGCGCATATGGAAGCCGATCTTGGAACCCGCCTCGACTGGCTCGCCGTCGATCACCACAATACCGGCCATCCGCACACCCACATCGTGATCCGCGGCAAGGACGCGGACGGAAATGACCTCGTCATCGCGCCTGCCTATATCCGCGAGGGGCTTGCGACCCGCGCGCAGGATATTGTCACCGAACGCCTCGGGCCGAGGCGTGATCTCGAGATTGCCGAGGCAAGGCAAAGCGAAGTCACGAAGGAGCGCTTTACCGGCCTCGACCGGTCGATTCTTGCGGACGTGTCGGAGGGTCTGGTCCGCGTCCCCAACGCGGACGGTCCGGCGGGGCGTTTTGAGCAGTCCCTCCGCAGGGCAAGGCTGCGCCATCTCGAATTTCTGAAATTTGCATCGCCGGCGGGCAGGGATGCTTGGCGATTGACACCCGGCTGGGACGCAGCCCTGAAAGCCATGGGCCACCGCGGCGATGTGCTGCGGGCCCTGGCAGCAAAAGGCCAGGCCCATGTGCCGGATGAAAACCTGCGCCAGTTCGATCCCGGCGCACACGGGCGGGAGCGCCTTGTCGGGACAGTCCTGACCTCATTGCCGGAGGATGAACTGCTAGACCGCCGAAGTCTCGTCGTCGAAGACTTCCACGGCGGCCGATGGATGGTGGATATCGGGATGAGAGAACCGGGGTCGATTCCGCCGGACGGCGCTGTCGTCGAGTTGGGCGCCCGGCGTGCGACGCTGAGGGAGATCGACGCTTCGATTGTGCGCATCGCGAAGCGCTCTGGCGGGATTTATTCCGAGGCGCTTCATGAGGATGCAGAACTCGGTTCGACGCGGGCCTGGAGGCAGGGGCATGTCAGGCGGCTGGAGGCCTTGAGGCGCGAAGGTATTGCAGGGCGCAGCCCTGACGGTACGTGGTCGATTCCGGAAAACTTTGCCGACAAGGCTATGCGATATGACGCAAGCCGGACCGGCCGCATTGAGCTCCAGGTCAGGTCATGGCTGCCTCTGAAGGATCAGGTCCGGCATGCAGGTCTCACCTGGCTTGATTCAAATGCGGCCGAATTGTCGGGAGATAACCTCGCTACAGTGCGGAGGGCGCGGCTCGATTTCCTTCGGCAAGAGGGCTGGCTTGGAGATGGGGTGAGCGAGGTTGATGAGGCGCTTAGAATTCGCCTGAGAGCGATGGAACTGAGCCGGACATCCGGGACACTCGCAGCGGCAACCGGGCGCGGTTCTGTAGAGCTCACACAGGGCGAAAGGTTTGAGGGCCGGTTCGAGAAGGCGATCGACCTCGGGCAGGGACGCCTTGCGCTGATCGGGAACAGCCAGGAGTTTGCGCTAGTTCCATGGAGGCCGGAGATGGAGCGTCACCGGGGGAGGGAGATGACGGTCACACCGACGGCGCGCGGCGTCAGCTGGATAATCGGCATCGGGCGCGGGCTCGGGAGGTAGATCTTATTCTCAAATCAGGAGAACTTTCCCCAAGCTTATGGGCCGTTGCAAAAGCAGAAAATCCAAGCGTATTCAGAAGTTTCCTCAACGGCTTGCTTGATCAGTCTTCCAGCCAGCTCAAACTGCAGTTGAATATCGATTAGGCCAATTACCCGTCGGAACCGGGTCTGTCGGCTCCCCCGCAAGTACAGAGAGTGAATGCACAACAAGAAAAGGGAGGTCAAAAATGAGCCTCGGTGGATCAAAAAAGTCGCTGACGCAGTCAAACATCGGCCATCTGATTGTCAAAGACTCTCCCGCTGTCGCGGTGCTCGACGCGCTGGCCGAAGACTTGCCGGCGATCCTGCGAGATATCTTGCTTGAAACGGTCACTCCCAACGCGCTCGTCCACGGACAATACTTGCTCTTGCAAACGATGCTAAGCAAAAGTTTAAAGCCGTATTGGCTTATAGAGGTCGCTACGCCTTTGGCGGGTTGGAGCACCACTGAAGAAGCACTTCGTATCTCCGGCAAAACAGCTTCGTGGTTTTATGGTAACCACTACATTGTCGATCCAACCATCTCTAAAGTTATTGCTGGTCAAGTAACTATAAGAGAGCTCGCAGAAGAATGTCCGGAAGCGTTCTTCTTCCCACTCTTCAGGGGAGTGACGCCGGATCTCTCCTAGCACTTGAAGGCGGGTGAATATTGAGATGGAGTGACAAATTCAGCCAAGGGGCACTCGATGGCAGAAGAGCATCTTACCGAAAAACTTCGCAAAGTGCTCGACCAGGTCAATTGGGCCAATACGGTCAGCATGGCTGATCGATCGTCAGAAGAACTCCGGCGCCTTGTGCGTGGGCTGGAACGGCTCGCTCCAGCATTCTGGAAATTAGATCCAGAAATCCTATCGAAGATCATCGAGCTGCACGGCAAGCGTTTTGTGAAGCGACTAATGCAGGCGGACGCCCTGGAGTTAAGCCTCGAGATCAGGCGGCAGAAGCCTGAGTATGAGAAACAGTACACTGACGGGGGCTACATTGAACGACTGAAATTTAAAAACACGCCATTTGAGGAGCTCATCGAACAAAGCTATCCGGGATTGCTCAGAGAAATTCTTAGGTTCGTTGATCACCTCAAGAACCATGGACTTCGAATTGATTTTGAAAAGAAAAGATGCACGGACTCGGCAGAACAAATTAATTCCGGGATTGTTGTCCGCTCAATGCTTGAAGGTAAAGAACTCAAGATCCTTAGCATACATGATTATGGGCAGATGACTCTCCGTTCTGTGGAAACTGGGACTTTCAAACCACTTTTCGTTGCCAATGTACTGGCACTCGCGCGAGAGTTCGATTGCCCCCTTGGATACGATCATGACGATTGGCTTCTCACGTCAGCAGAAATGCAAAACATCATCAACGTTCGTGGCTATCTCAGTGTCGAGGAAGCACTGGATCACAATCCTGATTTCTCGCCGTACGTTTCGATCGACATCGGTGCGGTTTTTCCGAACCGCACCGATAGATGGATAAATCTCGTTGAAGACTTATTGAATGCCATTCAGCAGGGTATGCCAACAGGAGCCCCTACGAACTCGGATTTCAATCGCTAGGAATGATCCGCACCATGTCTGTAAGAGAACTTCTTCTGACATAATGTTCGTCGGTGTATAAAATCGATGCGAAGCAGTTCGCAATGAATTCCCAAAACTGTTCAGCCTGAACCGCGCCGTCGACCCCGGAGGCTGTTTATCTGGGGGCTTGCAGCGGTAGTGTTGCATCAGTTTTTTTGAGCTGAGGTGATCAGTGGCGAAGCGGACAAAGATGAGATCTGACCGGAAAGCAGCTGCCGCTGACCTCGTGGTGGGTGCCAATGTGCGCCGCCTGCGCGTTGAGGCCGGGATCACGCTCGTCGATTTGGCCGGGGCTCTGGGGATCAGTCACCAACAGCTGCAGAAGTATGAGACCGGGGCGAACCGGGTGTCTGCCGGCATGCTGTACGAACTTGCCCGGTATTTCGTTATGCCTGTCGATGCGCTGTTTGAGGGCGGCGATGAAACCGGCGATGACGATACGGCGCTGACGCGGGCACGGCGTAGATGCCATTCAGTTATTGATCGCACGTCCTCACGTGTTGCACTGGACAAGATGGCAAAGGTGCTTCGGGCAATGGCCGGCGACTGATCGTGGGTGTTACTGAGCCCTGATTTCCAGCAGGCTTTGTTTTGCTTTGTCTCAGCCTGCATGCGCTTGCAACGCGGCCAACTAGGCAGGTCCGCTTCGGCTAAGCGATGATGGAGGCCTCGTTCCTGAGGCTGGAGTCAACGCGAATGAATCCCGGAAAGATACTGCTCGGACAGGTCGGCATTGTGCTGATCGTGATTGTTTTGACGCACTGGTTCGCCACTCAGTGGACAGCTGATGCCCTCGGCCACCAGCCGGCACTCGGCGCGCCCTGGCTGGTGGTCGCTGACCGGCCGGTCTATCTGCCCTGGCGATTGTTCCAGTGGTGGTACGCTTATGAAGCCTACGCGCCGGACGTTTTTGCGAGGGCCGGCCTAATCGCGGCGAGTGGCGGCCTCTTCGGCATCCTTGTGGCCATTGCCGGCTCGGTGATCCGCAGCCGGGATGCCCGGTTCGTGACGACCTACGGCTCGGCGCGCTGGGCGACGCAAAAGGATCTGAGCCGTCACAAGCTGCTTGGGAAGGACGGCGTGTTCCTAGGATGCTATCGCGGCGCCTACCTTCGCCATGCTGGCCCCGAACACGTCATGGCGTTTGCACCAACCCGCTCAGGCAAAGGTGTAGGCCTTGTCGTGCCGACGCTCCTCTCCTGGACCGGCAGCGCCGTCATCCATGACATCAAGGGCGAGAACTGGACGCTGACATCGGGATGGCGCTCGACCTTCTCAGATTGCATCCGGTTCGATCCGACCGACGTGCGCAGCCCCCGCTACAATCCGCTGCTCGACGTCCGGCGCGGGCCTTGCGAAGTACGCGACGCCCAGAACATCGCCGATATCCTGGTTGATCCTGAAGGCTCACTCGAACGGCGCAGCCATTGGGAGAAAACCGGCCACGCCCTACTGGTCGGCGTGATCCTGCATGTCCTCTACGCGGAAGAGGACAAGACTTTGGCGGGGTGTGCTAGGTTCCTGTCGGATCCGGATCGCACCTTTGCAGCCACGCTCCGGCTGATGATGACGACGCCGCATCTCGGTGACGGCGCGCACCCGGTTGTGGCGCAGGCGGCTCGCGAACTCCAGAACAAGTCAGAGAACGAACGCTCCGGCGTGCTCTCGACCGCGCTGAGCTTCCTCAGCCTCTACCGCGATCCCGTCGTAGCTGAAGTCACCTCCGTCAGTGACTGGTCTGTCGATGACCTTGTGATGGGAGAACGGCCCGTGTCACTCTATCTCGCCTGTCCGCCATCGGATGTCTCGCGCACCAAGCCCCTGATGCGGCTTGTCCTGAACCAGATCGCGCGCCGGCTGACAGAAAAAGAACCTGACCCGTCCCGGCGCAAGCTCCTCCTGATGCTGGACGAGTTTCCAGCGCTCGGGCGGCTCGATTTCTTCGAGACCGCGCTCGCGTTCATGGCAGGCTATGGCATCCGGGCCTTTCTCGTCGCCCAGTCTCTGAACCAGATCGAGAAAGCCTATGGGCCGAACAACGCCATTCTCGATAACTGCCATGTCCGCGTTGCGTTCGCCACTAACGATGAGCGCACCGCCAAGCGGATCTCTGAAGCCCTCGGCACCAAGACCGAACTGCGCTCGCAGAAGAACTATACAGGCCACCGGCTGTCGCCCTGGCTCTCCCACATGATGGTCTCGCGCCAGGAAACCCAGCGGGCATTGCTGACACCCGGGGAAATCATGCAGCTGCCGGCCACGGATGAAATCGTCATGGTGTCCGGCGCCCCGCCGATACGCGCAAAGAAGCTGCGGTATTTCGAAGACGGGAATTTCACCGGCCGGGTACTGGCCCCGGCGCCCGTCGCGCGGAGACCGGGCGACCGATGCCAGGACTGGGGGAGCGTTGTTGCTGGCACCGGCATTCGGCCGGGAGGCGGCGGCGGCGCCGGCGGCGAGGGCAATGGGGGGCTCGGCCTGCAGCCGGAGCTCGAGCTGCCGGACGTCAGCATGCGGGAAGAGAAGGGCGTTGAACTGGCGCTGGACCTGGACGAGTCGGCCGGCCCGGAGGAAGCCGCCCATCTCGGAAGTGTGCGACGGGTCGCCGGTCTTGATCAGGGCGACACGGACCGGATGCCAGGGTTCTGAGTATGGGCAAGCCACGTCTGAACCTGCGACTTCGCCCGGAGCTGCTTGTACGCCTCGAAGCCGAAACCCGCCGGCCCGGCGTGACCAAGAATGCCGTCATCGAGAAGGCCCTTGAGGAATACTTCCAGCCGGCGATCCGGTTACGGCTCGAAGAACGCCTGCTCGAGCGCCTCGACGCTTTTGAAGTGCGGCAAGGGGAAATCGAGCGCGACGTTGCGCTCAGCCTCGAGACGCTCGGACAGTTCGTCCTTTACTGGCTGACACGGACCGATCCGATACCGGAGGGCGAGCGCGAAACGGCCCACGCGCTCGGACAGAGGCGGTTTGCGTATTTTATCGAACAGGTGGCCCGAAAGGTGCGGCGCGGGGGAGGGCTCGCGGGGCAACTCGGTATGACGGCGCCGATTGAGGCAAGCTCACCAGACGGACCCGGCGTTCGGACAAGGGGAACGCGCAGCGGATTGACATCATGAGCAGCATCCAATCGAAGAGCTTTTGCACATAAAGTCATAGATAGGGCCTTGCTTTTGCTCCTTTAAAGAAATTGGCATACAGCCAAACCGTCGCCGTTCAGTTTATTCACTCCGCAATGATCGAGGTACCGGTCAAGTTAAGCAACCAAGAGGGGACTTCAAATGAGCTTTAGTCGGTATGAGCCAGAGGAACTGCTTTTTGCAAGAGAGCGCCTTAGCGACGTGGTAAATGTTTTAGAGCAGCGCGTATGCCTGCAGGCAGCAAAGTATTCAAAGGATCAACTAGGTGCACCGACTGAAGAACTTGCTCTGGAATTGGCACTGAAGAATACTTTGACAGTTCCGACAATTGCTGAAAATGAAATCGAGGTTTTTGCAACAGAAGTACAGGTTGACTTTCAAAGTGGATATCACGTTGGTGATTCTGGGATGGTGCGGGGTGGCTCCAGTCGCAGCACACGGCCCGCGGTAGAAGTATCGCTTCCCATAAAAGGAGACACAAGTTTGCTGCTGCTGCGGCCAAGCACCTATGAAAGCTCCTACGACAGCAACCCTCCACGAGGTAAGATCACCGGGAGTTCGATCGTCTTCACTCTCCTTCACACAGAATCTGAGGGCGAAGATAATCGACTCAGAAGGGAAATTGACCAAAGGCGAGACGGCATTAAACGCTATCTTGATTGGCAACGAATTGAACTCGCAGGGCATCCGGCGTCTATCATTGCGATTGCGATCAGAGAACTTGAAGCACGAAAGGTTCAGTTGGCGTCAACAGAAAATGTCGTCAGCAAGCTTGGTTACAAGATCAAGAAAAATGATTGATGTCATCACTTACCGATGCCCTGGCCTCGCCCGAACCCTCTACTTGAAAGATCATTGCAAAGGGTGATTGCGCTGGTCTGCTCCCGAAAAGTGGTCCGGCTTTTGAGTTAGTCCGAGCTCGGACTGAACCGCTCCCAAACTTTGGACCGCCCTGATCTGGAAAATCCGATCTTCTCTGGTCATGCCGGGCCGGTTGGCGTGACCAGATTTTGCAACATGGCCGGCACTTTGTTGCCAATGGCACTGTGCGGGCGATGCTCGTTATAGTCTCTGCGCCAGTCCTCGCATTTTGTCGAGGCGTCGGCGAGCGTCATGAACTAGTGTGCATTGAAGCACTCCGCCCTGAATTTCCCGTTGAACGACTCGATGAAGGCGTTGTCAGTCGATTTCCCTGGTCTCGAGAAGTCGAGGACAACGCTATGATAGTACGCCCACTGATCGAGTTCGCGGGAGATGAATTCGCTGCCCTGGTCGACGCGGATGGTCTTCGGATAGCCGAGTGATTTGCATACCCGTTCCAGTTCGGTGACGACGTCGCCGGCCTTGAAACTGAACCTGGGAACAACCGCTGGTGAGTATCGGCTGAAGATATCCACGATGGTGAGGATGCGGAGCTTGTTGCCGGTGGCGAGTTGGTCATGGACGAAATCCATCGCCCAGGTTTCATTCGCCTGTGTCGCCTCTTTGCGGTCATCTCTCAGTTTTGCCTTGACCCGCCTTTTGGGCGTTTTGTTGCGTAATTGCAGGCCCAGTTCATTGTACAGGCGATGCACGCGCTTCACGTTTACATCCCAGCCTTCGCGCTGAAGCAGCACGTGGACACGCCGGTAGCCGTAGCGCACCCGCGTTTCGCAGATCTCCTTGATGCGCTGTTTGAGAGCCGCCTGATCAGGCCGGCGCCGCTTGTAGTGGTAAGTCGAGCGTTCGGCGCGCAGCGTCTGGCAGGCTCTTCGTATCGAGCACTGCCAGACGCTGCGCAAACGATCGACTAGACCGCGCCGCTGATCAGGCGTCAGATTTTTTTTGAGAGCACATCCTGAAGCATCGCCTTGTCGAGCGACAGGTCGGCCACGATGCGCTTCAGCTTCGCATTCTCTTCTTCGAGCTGGCGCAGCCGCTTCATCTCCGACGGCATAAGCCCAGCGTACTTCTTCTTCCAGACGTAAAACGTCGCCTCGCTGATACCCGCCTTCCGGCAAACCTCCGCCACCGCAGTGCCATCCTCCGCCTGGCGCAAAACAAAGGCGATCTGCGCTTCGCTGCACTTCGACTTCTTCATATTCCGTTCTCCGTCGAGCCAATGAGCCTAAACCGGATTTTTCCACTTTTGAACGGTCCAGTTTGCTGGGAGCAGGTCAAGCAGAATGACGAATGGGGTCTCACCCGGCTTTCCATTTCGCTGGAAAGTCTCGCTAGGATCATCGACTCCGTTCCCAGTCTGCCCGTCGTGGGCAACTGAAACCATCACCGCAGCCGAGATGGCATGCACAAATTACACCATGTGATGGGACGCTATCATGCGGGTTTCTTGAGCTGCCAGCATAGACGTGTGAATGCACCCGCCTACCCCGCTGGAGATTGAGGAGCCGTCATGAACAATACTTGCGTGACCAAAAACCCCGAGACGCAGCTTACCTACGAAACACCGAAGGTGCTGGGTCTGGCGGCTTCCGCCAAAGCCGCAAATCCCGGCTCATTCCGCGAGCGCGACCGTGTCCATGTGCTGCGCCCTGTTCTTCAGTCGCTCCCGGTGGGCGGGGCAGTTGAACTCATCTGGAAGATCCGGCCCGCGACCCGCTCGCCCTTCACGTTCTCCGTGAGGCTGTCCCAACCGGTTGCGGCAACAGTTTCGCTGGAAGCAGCAGCGGCGCAGATTTCCGAAGAATTGCGATTTGCGCTGTCGGCAGAACGGTCAGGCTGTCTTTACGAGCTGGGCGCCGCCGAAGAGAATCCTCCGTTGCCCGATATCTTGCGCGTCCGGCCTCGTGGTCTCAGTCTGCCGTGCCGCGATACCAGAGCGCGCAGAGACGATGGCGTATGGACGCTTGACCGCAAGCTCGTCCGCTTGCCTGCCTGGGCAGTAAGGCCGATAGCTATGCCGCTGGCCGAGCTCTTGTGCTCTCCGCAGGCCGTCGACGTCTCAATCAGGCTGGCTCGCGCTGAGCTCGCTCCCGGAGAACTCGAGCGCATTCAGGAAGTGCTCGATCATCTGGTCGACTTCCCAGTTGATGCGGCAGGTGACATGGATCTTGGCGCCGTCCGGCTCGAGCCCTTGCGGTCCTATTATTGCAGGTCGCTGCTCAAGGCATGGCGCCGACGGCCCGCGGGTTACCGGCTTGAACTCTCGATCGCTTCAGCCGGAGAGCTTCCGGCAGCGCTCGTCCGCCGGGTCAGCAGTAGTGTCTGGGGCAATACGGAAACGGACTTGATACGCGGCGAGGACGTGCCCTCGCCGGGCATCCTGTCCCTCGAAGACTGCCTGCACGAGTCGAGCCCGTTTCTGCCCGATCTCCCCGCCGCCGCAGTTCTGGCCGCTGCCGGGCTACCGGCGATCTGGGCAGCCGCGCGCAAATCCGGCAGCCCCGACGGCGCGCTGATCGGCACCTGTGGCGACACGGACGTGCGTATGTCTGCAACCGACCGTGCCCGCCATCTCTACATCCTTGGCGGCACAGGAACCGGTAAATCCACTTTAATGCGCCAGTTGATCCGGCAGGATATTGAAGGTGGCAAGGGAGTCTTCCTCCTCGACCCGCACGGCGACCTTGTCGATGAAGTCCTCTGCGACATTCCCGAAGCCCGTCTGCCCGATCTCGTCCTCCTGGACGCAGCCAACCGAGATTATCCATTTAGCATCAATTATCTGGATCGTGGAGCCAGCGACCCGGACGAAGCTTCGAGTAAGGCGGTCAGCGAACTTCTGGCGATCTTCCACCGGCTCTACGGGGATATCCCTGAAGCGCTCGGCCCGATGTTCGAGCAATATTTCACCATCGGCCTCAAACTGTTGTTCTCGAGCGATCTGATCAGTCAGCCGACCTTGCTCGACCTCGTAAGGGTCTTCTCGGACGACAAGTTCAATCTGGCGCTGCGTAAGTCCTGCACTAATCCCGCAGTATCGGACGTCATGGCGCTTTCGATGAAAGCCCAGGGCGACGCGACCTGGGCCAATATCGCGCCCTACATCACCTGCAAGCTGAACCGGATCACCCTCAATCCGCTCCTGCGCAACCTGCTGTGCCAGCAGAAATCGACCGTAGACTTCAGGTCGCTGATGGACAGTGGGCGGATCGTTCTCGTTCGGCTGCCAAAGGGCAGTGTGCCTGAACTCGACGTGAAGTTCCTGGGCATGGTCATCCTCAGTCAGCTCTTCTCTGCAGCGCTGGGCCGCGCCGATCTCGCTCCCGCCGAGCGTAGAGGCTTTAATGTCTACGTCGATGAATTTCAGAACTTCATGACCGAGACGACAGGCCATATGCTGGCCGAAGGTCGCAAATATGGTCTGAGCCTGACGCTCGCAAACCAGAACCTTGCTCAGCTGCCATCGGAGCTGCGACAGACGATGTTGTCCAACGCGTCATCCCTGCTCGCTTTCCGGATGGGGCCGGATGATGCGCGTGCCGTTGCGCCATTCTTCGATCCGGGTCCAGATGTGGGCTTCCTCCAGAAGCTGCCGAATTTTGTCTGCGCCGCGCGGCTGCTGAACTCAGGCGTACCCGACAGCACAGCTTGTACGGTTACGACGGTACCGGCACTGCCCGCCGCTCGCAGCTCTGATCAAGCCGCTCGCGTCGCCTGCGAGGCGTCCCGCCGCAGCGGGCGTGCCAAGGGCGATGTCGTCCGGGCGCTGCAGGATGAGCAGCGCGTCTGCAGGCAACTTGCCGAAAGTCGCCCTCCTGTGCCTGTCCGACCGGCGTGAAATGAGCGCTGTCTGTTGCGCTTTCTGACGTAAAGGGCGGCGTTTTTTTGAACTGCAACATAGACCAGAAGATCCCGGCTGGCTCTTCGGTGAAACCTTAGCGCGACGTCTAAAAACCCGATTTCGAGGAGTACCCAAATGACCGTTGTTCGACATATTGTTCCTGACTTCCGCAGCACGCTCTCGGTCGCGGAAGACTACCTCTGGAAGAAGCTCCGGGTCAGCGATGCAGGGCGGGAGGACGGGTTGCGTAACCATCCGGCCGCAGACGCAACCGAAATGTCGAAAACTCAGGTCGACATCATTTCGCATATCCGCGGCGAGATCGAAAAGATCGTTCAGTGGCAGACGGCGCGCCATGCTGAAACTGCAGAAGCGCTTCTCGCTCACCGGCCCACCGAGGAAGAGCAGGACTATGCGGGGCTTATCGGCAAAGCCAGCTATGAACTCGCCCGGCACAGCCGTCAGGAATCGGACGAAGTTGTGCTGGCGAGAACGCGGATGCGCGCTAGCGCCAGACACCTGCGCGCGTTCCGCCACGAGAACCGTCTGCACCGAGACGCCAGATCATCAGACTGGCGGAAAGTGCTCGCACTCGTGCTCGCCGTTCTCTTCGTCGAAACGGTGATCAACAGTCAGCTTTTCGCTTCCGCGTCCCCGACAGCATGGGTTGGCGGCGCGAGTCTTGCGCTGATGTTTGCCTTTGTGAACCTGCTGATCGGATTTGTCGTGATCGGTGCATTCGGCCTGCGTCACACGACCCACGTGAAGTTCAGCAAACGTATTCTCGGCTGGACGGTCGTTGTCGCCGGAACAGGCATCGGATTTGCCTACAATGCCTGGGTCGCCGTCTACCGCGAGGCGATCCGCCTCAACCCGCTGGGAAACAGCTTTGAAGAAACCCTGCGGCTTATCTCGGAGGACCCTGTTCAAAGCATGTTGTCAGATCAGGGACCTGTCCTGTTTCTCCTGGGTTGTGCTTCACTGATCCTCTTTTCTATCGAAGGGTACATTCTGTACAAAGACCAATACCTGGGACACCATGACGTAACGAAGGCTGCTGCAGAGGCGGAGGAAGAGTACGAGCTCTCCAAGCAGCAGTTCCGCGCTGGCTCCTCCGTTATCAGCGCCCAGGCCCTTGCAGAGGTCGATCAGCGCATCAACAGCGTCGTCGCGAAACTTGATCAGGCAATCGTGCTTGTCGGCAAGGCCGTGGTGGACAATCAGCAGGCCGAACAGGCTGTCGCTGAACTCGTCAACGTCATGGACCGCGGCCTGACCGATTACCGCGAGGCCAACGGCGCTGTTAGGGATGAGCCCGCGCCCGCCAGTTTCTTCATCAGCCCGCGCCCCGGTGACGGATTGCCCGCATTGCTTGTCTTTGATTTCGAAACCCGGATGGACGCCCTGAGGCTGGAAGCCGAGCGGCTGAAAGGGGCCGCTGAGCATGCACGACAGGCCATCCGATCAGCGGCGCTCGAGCAGCTTGAAATCGTGGAGCAGGGTATCGTGCGCGCCCGCGAAGAAGGGGATCGGCTCGCCCTGGAACTTGAAGCCCCTGTATCTGTGGAAGGTTAAACATCATGGCAATCCGTCCCCTCAAAGCCCGCAAGGAAAAGCAGGCTCAGCTCGCCCTTTTCGGCGCTTTCCTGCTGGGCGCGGCCGTTCTCGGAATCCAGGCTGCCAGCCACCTGCTCGCAGACCATACCGAGTATGATGAAACTACGCTCTGTGCCGTTGGAACCGCGCCCGCGGAACATGTTGCCGTTCTAGTAGATCACACCGATCCCTATTCTCCGATTCAGCGGAAAATTTTTGCCGAGACCATACGCGAAGTTTCCGCCAGTCTTGCCGTGGGCGGACGAATAAGCGTGCATGTGCTTTCCGATCAGCCAGGGCAGGTGTCGGTCCCCGTATTTGACATGTGCAAGCCCTCAGACGGCACAGACGCTAATCCCATCTATGAGAATGAGGTACTTGACCGAATGCGCTACGACCAAGCCTTCGCCGGCCCCATGGACACCCTCGCGGAGAGACTAAAGGCCGGTGCTTCGGCAGAAACGTCCCCTATTCTGGAAGCGGCGGCAGAAGCGGCGTTGTCGGTTCGTCGGGATGCACCCCTGCGGTTGGTGATCATTTCCGACCTCCTACAAAACAGTGCGCTTGGCTCCGTCTATGCGGGGTCGAACAATGCGGCCAAGCTCGAAGCCGCTCCGGGATTCCTGGCGATCAGGCGCGGGCTCGACGGCACACGCGTGGACATTGTCCTTCTGCCAAGCGCCAGCCACGCTTATCTCCAGACAGAAGCTTTGACGGCCTTCTGGCGTGACGCGCTGACGCTGTCTGGCGCAACGGTGCTCAACGGTCTGGGCTCACCTGACCCCGCCCGACGATAGATTGCGCCAGAGGCCGGCGCAGATGAACAGGTCCCGGCCGCGCGGCCCCGCGGCTCAACCAGAATGCCTTTTTGAATAATGGAGATAGACATGACGAAGTGGACGGTGGTGGTGGAAGGCGGAGGGGCCAACCTTTATGAGGTTGCCGAGCGGGCTGGGCTGTTCGAGGCCTGTCAGGTGAATGTCGGCCTGCTTAACGACCGGCGGGTCCGCGTCGGCACGGCCCGCGATCTCGAAGGGGCGCTGTCGCTCATAAACCGGCATTCGGGGCGGAAAATCCGGTCGGTAACTTAGTTCTAGGGAATAGTGATCGGGAAAGTTTTCATCATTGGGTGGAATCTCTTTGACGGCGGCTGAAACGGTCGATTGATAATGTGCTTTGGGGGAGAAACGTATGAGTGCAGGTAAGGGATACTCTCTAAGCGTCAGCCGAGCGCGTAATGCCCTGCTGCTCGAAGCCGAGCGCAAGGCAAGCCTGGCAAAGTACAGAGCGGCGCGTCAGAGCTACAATCAGCTGGTGACCGAATCCCGCGCTATCATTCAGGCAACGGGGCTCTTTGAAGCAGAATTCAGATTTGGTGTCGCCGACGATCTCCCGGACGCAACTTCTACCAGCATGGCCGACACGCGACACCGGGAAATTGTGGAGGCTTCTGCCGGGATTCGCGCGGTCATGCTGCGCGTCGAAGCCGAGCAAAGTGTCCTTCAGGTCATGCGCCAGCGCGTCGCCCGCACAGTTGCGCAGCCTGCCTGGGTGTCAGAAGTCGCCGGAGCGGCAGAACGTCTGATCAGTCGTCTGGATTTTCCGCTCGCGCCGACCATTCTGGGCCAGCTCACCACTCTTGCGTCGGGACACGTCGACACAGCCGCGGGCAAGCAGGCAGCAGAGCTGACACTCGCGTCTTTGCGTGCGCGGGTTGACGAGAGCCGCAAGTTTCATAAGCACAAGGAGACCGAGCGCGAAGATATCCGCAGCCTCTGCGCTGAGCTCGAACCGTTCTGTGACCCTGCAGGCAGTCTCTTTCTCGATCGGGCGCAGATGATCCGCGATGAGCTCTGGGCTTCGGAAAGTCTGACCCCGCAGCTTCGGAAAAATGCGGAGGCTGTAATCGACGCCGCACGCAAGCATGCGGATGTTCAGTATGCGTTGGGTGTTCTTTCCGAATCGCTCGCCGCACTTGGCTACGACGTCGGTGATGCGTTCGAAACTCTGGGCGACAGCACGCCCGGTTTGATCTCGCTGCCGGGCCAGCCGTCACATGCGGTCGAGATATCTCTGACCGGCGATCAGACGCTCAGAACCGAACTGGTAAGAGTAGACGGCCCGCATTCCGACACCGGTAACGATGTTCAGGCCGAAGAAAAATGGTGCTCCGACTACCGGACCGCGATCGCCATGTCGAAGCAGAAGCATCTTACCGGAACCCTCAGCCACCTCGCGACGCAAGACGGGCCTGCTGCCGGGCTGCGCGCAGTGTCCGCTAGCCGCCGGCGCGAGGGGCGACCCCAACGACGCGCGATGCAGCTACGGCCCGGAGACAGTGAATGACCCGCCAGATGCCGCGCTGGGCGCGGGAAATCGCCCAGGCTATTGATGTGCAGCCTCACTTCGTCATCTCGGGAAACATCCACGACTGCTATCTCGTGGACACAGGTGACGGGCCGACGAGACACACCGTCGAATCGCTTGTTGCTGATATCGTGACCCGCCGGGGCATCCGGTGGGTTCTCGTCTATGATGTGTTTTCCGGGCTACGCCTTGTCAGGGGAGATCTGAACTCTCTACCTGACAGGTTGCCGGGACTGTCGATCAGACCGGATGGCACGTTCCAGCCGATGGGGCTCGATGCGTTTGCCCAATGTCTCGAAGCCGCTTCGCGCGCACGGGACGAAATCGCATTCATCGTTGAGTTCTGCGGGCATATCCAGATTGATCATGACGCGTCTGAGCGTTTTTTTGCGCGGTGCGATATGATCGCGCACCGAGCGCGCCGGTTGCCAAGAGCTTCCGGCAGTCTCGGCTTCAATCCAGTATTCTGGCTGGCTGGTCAGACGGGCGATGTTCCGACCTGGTTTGGCAGACAGACGGATAATGTAAGATTTGTCAGTGCCGGGTATCCCGGCCAGGATGAGCGCCGCATCTTTATCCGCCATCAGGCAGCGGTCTGCTTCAGGCAGACGATCTCGCCTGACATGCTCGATGTTTTCGTCGACGACTTCGTTCAGGAGACGGAGGGTATGAGACTTCGAAATCTCGAGCAGATCATGGATCTCTTCCTCCACCACGACTATCAGCCCTCACAGCTGCACGACGCAATCAGGGGCTACAGGTTCGGGATCTATGATGACCCGTGGCGCCAGTCTGAGGTCCACCGAAGGATCGCTGCAGCGACCGAAACCATCTCCGAAAGAGTCATCGGACAGACGGAAGCCATCAACAAGTCCGTCGATATTCTTATTCGTTCGGCAACGGCGCTGTCCGGTGCTCAGGGGAACCGAAGAGGCGGCAGGCCAAGAGGCGTACTTTTCTTCGCGGGGCCCACCGGCGTGGGCAAGACGGAGACCGCCAAGGCAATCACGGAAGTCCTGTTCGGTGATGAATCCGCGTATCATCGCTTCGACATGAGCGAGTTCTCAGACCAGCACGCCCAGGCTCGGCTTCTCGGTGCGCCTCCGGGATATGTCGGCTTCGAACAGGGAGGTGAACTGGTTGACCGGGTTCGGGAGAGACCATTCAGTGTGCTGCTCTTTGATGAAATTGAAAAGGCACACAGATCGGTCTTTGACAAGTTTCTTCAGATTCTGGAGGACGGCCGTCTCACGGACGGGCAAGGGCGGACGGTCTTCTTTTCTGAGACCGTGATCATCTTTACATCCAATCTAGGAACGCGCAGCCGAGACGAAACGCAACAACCGCTCGTCACATGGGGCGTTCCGTACACTGATCTGAAGCGGATAATTCGCGAATCCATCTCAGACTTCTTCAAGGCTGAGCTGCAGCGTCCCGAGCTCCTCAACAGGATTGGTGACAATATCGTCGTGTTCAACTTCATCGAGCGGGGGGTTGCTGGCCGGATTCTCGAAACCATGCTGAGGAACATAGCACGGCGCGTGCAGGACGAGCATGGCCTGAGCCTTTCCTATTCCGACGAGGTGATCCGGACCGTCACCGAAGACTGTCTCAGCTCGCTCGAAGACGGCGGACGCGGGATAGGAAACAGGCTTGAGACAATGCTGATCAACCCACTTGGGCGGGCGCTGTTCGCAGCACAGTTTCAGCCCGGCGGACGGATTACGGCCCACCGGTTCGAGGGCCAGGGGGCAGGTCTGCGCCTGATCGTCGAATGAACGTGTTTGTATCGAGACTTCACTTTCCGGTAACGGCGTTGGGCCCGGGGCAGCGGATCGGCCTGTGGTTTCAAGGTTGTTCCATTGGCTGTGCTGGCTGCGTTTCGGTGGATACATGGAGCCGAACGGAAGTAACTCCGACGTCCCTGAAAGCTCTGCAGCTCCAGCTGGCTGGTCTTCTCGGGCGGGCTCCGGACGGCATCACGATTTCCGGCGGAGAACCGTTTGAGCAACCCGAAGCCCTCGCTGCTATTGTCGATTTCCTGCGCGAGGAAACGCGCCGCCTGCCGCGGTTCGATATTCTGATCTATTCCGGAATGCCGCTTAAACGGGTGAGGCGGTTCTTTCCGGACATCCTATCCAAAGCCGACGCCGTGATCGCCGAACCCTATGTCCGCGAACGAGGGGAAGGTGACGCGCTCAGAGGATCAGCAAACCAGATTCTCGTCCCGCTTTCGGACACCGGCGCACTCAAGTACTGCGATGTGGCAGCCTGGCCGCGCAGTATGCAGATCAGCATCGAGAGCACGACAGTATCGCTGATCGGTGTTCCACGGCCGGGCACGCTCGAAGCCCTGGAAGAATTGCTCCGGCAACAAGGTGTCGAGTTCGGAGCGGTGACATGGCGGAACTGATATACTGCGAAGTCCATTCTGATTATGTCACACCGGAAGTCGGTCGGTGCCCGTTGTGTCGGCTCGTCGTAAGCGACGGTTATCACAGATCCGTGCCGCAGCAGGCCGAGGGGACGTCTCATCCGGATGCCTGGGTTGTGTTTCCCTGGGGAGAAGAACCTGTTTTTGGCGAACTTAGGATCGGGCGGTTTCCGTCTTACTCTCCGATCGCCGCAAAACTGAGCGAGTATGGGGGCATAAGCCGGAGGCATTGCTCCATCCGTCAAGAACGCGGTTTCCTGTGGCTGAAGCAAGTCGGTCAGACCCACCCGACATTTGTCGACGGAGTGGCGATCGTCGCAGGAGACGAGGCTGTCCTGGGGCATGGGACTCTGGTCAGCTTTGCGGGAGAACTTACAGCACACGTGCGGTGTAAGGAGGATGCTGGATGACCTGTGATCTCAAGGTCTGTTGGCGGACGCATACCGGCTTTGCACGCAAGGACAATCAGGATTCCATATGGGTAAATGGTCATATCGGACGCGATGACATGCGCGAACCCGCAGAAATTCGTATTTCGCCCGAGACGGCGCTGACGGCGATTGTCTGCGACGGGATCGGCGGCGGGCCTGGGGGCCGCGAGGCGAGCGAGACTGCTTCGGAAGCTGCCGGCCGGACCCTTTCGGAAGCCGGCGTCGAACCCGATATATCGGTAGTGGTGTCAGAGGCGGGCGCAGCCATGCACCGGCGAAGCCTGATTGAACCGCATCTGAAAGGATTCGGGACAACGATTGCCGGCGTGCACGTCCGTTCGGGATATTGCACCTGGTTTAACCTCGGGGACAGCCGGATCTACAGCCTCAGAGACGGCTTTCTGCGGCAGCTGAGCCTTGATCACGTGGCCTCGGCGGGCAGTAACATACTGACAAGCTGGATCGGCGATAGTGCCAATCGAGGACACGCGGCTGCCTGGTGGGGCCGTGAACAGATCTCTCCTGGAACCGTATACCTTGTCTGCTCCGACGGTTTGTTCCTGCACTTGTCGGCCGATGAAATAAGCGAGCATCTGGCCGAGCCGGGGATCGGCGCAGTTGCGGAGATGCTCGACCTTTGTCTGCGCCGCGGCGGCAAAGACAATATCTCGCTCGTGCAGATATCAGTCCACGAAAGGGGAGCAAGCCATGACGGATGACCGGGACGTCCCGCCGACGCGAACAGGGCATCACGCGGGCGAGGCTGCAAGCGATGTCCAGCCGGACTGGCGGTTTCCGGCATTTCTTAATGATGAGTATGAAGACGTCCGCCCACTGACGTCTGCAGGTCAGGCTGCAATCTACCGCGTCAGACGGCGCCGGGACGGCGCTGATCGTGTCCTGAAAATCTATCATTCCGCCGATGCCCCCGATCCGGAAGTGCTCGAATCGCTTGGCCGGATCAATCCGGAATTTGCGGTTGTCGGTCTTACCCGCTTTCGTCCTGCTCAGGGCGGCCAACTTGCAACCCGCTACGAAGAAATGGAATTCGTCGGCGGCGGCAGCCTTCAGGACCTGTTGCACATCAGAAATGCGCCCTTTTCGTCGGACGAAGTTCGGTCTCTGCTGCGCCGCCTCGTTCAGGCTGTCAAACTGATCGATGAGGCCGGAATCATTCACCGGGACATCAAGCCCGGTAATATTCTGTTGCCGGACGGTCAGCTGGTGCGCGCCCGACTTTCGGACTTCGGGATCTCTTCCGCAGTGCGCAATACGGTCAAGATAACGTCCGTATCTGGAACGGCGCTCTATTCTGCGCCCGAGGCAAGCTTCGGATCGCCCGCAAGACAGAAGACCGATCTCTGGTCTGTCGGCATGATTATCCTCGAAATGCTGCTGGGCGACCACCCGTTTGCCGGCATGCCGCCTCAGGCAATCAGCGCATACCTTTTCGGAGAGGGGGCGGGTGACCTGCCCGACCGGGTTTCTGATTCGAATTGGAGGATCCTTCTCAGAGGTTTGCTCAGACGCAGATATCAAGACCGTTTTTCCGTTGGAGACGTTGAAACCTGGCTGGACAACCCGGCGCATTCCAGCCTCGAGCGCGCGCCCGAGCAAGGCGGGCATGTGCGTCCGCTCCGGTTCTTGGGGCAGAATTGCTTTACCCCGGCCGACCTTGGCAGGCTGATGTCAGAAGAGTGGGACAATGCGATCACAGCCAGAGGACTTGTATTTCCTGAAATTCTCAGCTGGCTCATGAATCAGCTGGGCGATACCGATCTGGCATCCGAACTAAGACGGCTCGATGCGCAATCGGGTGTTTCACAACACGTCGTGCATTTCAGCATGATCTGTGCCCTCGCCCCTGATCTGCCTTTGGTGTTCCGGGGCCAGTCCCTCACACCTCAAGCGTTCATGGCTGCTGCCGGTGATGCTCTCACCGACGGAGGCGCGCGCGCTCCATGGCTGCAAGAGGTCTTCGGCCAGCGAATTATCGACATCGCTGCACAGCTGCCACGCGCTGATCAGTCCTTTTACCGGAACATTCGGGCGCGGTCAGACGAAATCTCTGCTGGCTACCACGAAGCCAGAACCCGCATCCGCTCCCAGATGGATCCTGAAGTCCTGGCGCACTTGCCTGAGGTGACACCAGCGGCGCTCAGCCGGATCCACGCTACTGCGATCCTGTCCGTTCAGTCGGCTGGCCGCATGGAACGCAGCATGAGGTCGTTTTCATCGAATGCGCTTTGCGCAGACTGGTTTCGAAATCTTGTTGCCGAAGCCGTCTCAAGCCCCGCAGCCGCCCTTCTTGCGGCAGACGCTGAGCCGGCTGCTAGCGCGGAAGCTGAACAAGTCACCAATCTTGTCTGGCGCCGTTTCGCATCCTGTGTTTCTGCCGGGGCCGCATATGCGACGACTGCGTTGATCACTTCGACAGTCTTCTCTGTCTTTGCAAACCTGTACTGCGACTCGGCTGCAGGCTGCACAAATATCGGCTGGAACGCGATGTCCCTCCCAAGCGGAGTGCTCACAGCGCTTCTCGCAGCGGCCACCATCGGCCCGATCGGGGTCCTTTATATCAGTCTTAAGGTGAGAAGAGTTCGGCCATGAGCTGTCGGTTGCTAAGTTGGACGATCGCGCAGTTTACACGGAGTTATGCATGCATTATCTGATCGGGTTCGTGTTTGTCGTAGCGCTTGTCGTCTTTATCCCGGGCATGGCGTTTGCATACCTGACCTACCTGTTCGGCCATCCTTATCTCACCGTTATGGTGATTGTACTGATCGCCGCGTCAGCTGGTCTGCTTCACGGTATCATTCGGGAGGGAAGCCGCGGCGTCGACTCGGACCTTGCGCGGATCCACTTCCTCGGCTGGCGCATGCGGCCTGAGATCGCCGCGCTCGCCTGCATGTTAGTGTCCGCCGCCCTAGTTACAGCGCTTTCAGTTTTTTACGCAGGCCTTGAACGGAGCTGAGCATGAACGTTGTTTCTGAAATCGCGATCTTCGGAATCATTGTCGCCGGATTTCTCATCATGCTGGGCTGGCGCCGCAAAGGGCTTCAACTGCTGATGATCGTGATCGCCGGAGCCATGATCGGACTTTCTGTAGACCCGATGATCCTGCGGGTCGCGCCTGACCTGATCGACGACGTTCCGCTCTGGATCAAAATTGGCGGCACGGCGATTCTCGGCCTCTGGGTCCTGCAAGCGCTGCTGACGGCTCTGTTCGGAAAGAGTGTCGCGAGCACGGCGGTCGGCACCATCATCGCGCAGTTTGTGACTGCTTTGGGAAGGATGGCCGTGTTCCCGTTCAGATGGCTCGGCCGGCTGCTCGACTTCATCGGCACGCCCCGGCCTTAAGGAAACTGGAGCAGCAGATGGATTTCGACCGCTTTGTTGCATTCTTCACACCCCTCGTGCACGTGTTCGCGTTCGCGGCCTGTGTGCTGGTGCTTTCCTGGACCTATGGCAGCACGATTGATCGTCCCGCGATTTCCGCCGCAGAAAACGCCCGCAGTCCGCCACAATCTGCTCAGACACGGCAATCCGCACCAGAGGACCGCGCAGCTGACGGAGCGGCACTTTGTCCGCCAACCGGCGCTGAAGTCAGGGGACGGATTACCTGCTCCTGCACCATGACCCTTATCAGCGGAGGTGTCGTGCGCGGAACAAACATCTACGCCTCCAGTTCGAACTTCTGCCGAGCGGCGGTGCATGCCGGAGTCATTCCGCCTTCAGGCGGTGAAGTCACAGCGACCGGCATCAGTTTCCAGTCTTCGTTTTTCGGCACGTCAAGGAATGGCATCATGTCCGAGGCCGGGTATGCTGGCTCCTCTGCTTTCATTTTCAATCCGGATCAACTCGCTCCCGTCGCAGCGCGCATTCTACCCGAGTTCATGCCGGCAAACTGCCCGATTTACGTGAGGGACCTCAAAGTACCATACCAATGCCATTGTCCAGCCGAAAGCCTTTTAGTCGGAAACGTTGTGGGCACTGGCCTGTATGCACCCAGCAGCGTCGTCTGCCGAGCGGGACTTCATGCCGGAGCGATTTCGAACTCGGGAGGTATCGTCGAAATTCACCCGGCCGGTCAGAGTTCCCTGTTCCTTCCGTCTGTTCGCTACGGCATCACCTCCAGAGGGGCGGACAAGCCTTCCGAGAGCTATGTCTTCGCTCGAGATCAGCAGGTGGTTGGTTTTCAGGCCGGCGAAACGATACCTTTCGGCGTTGATCCGCTGCAAAGTGCTTTTCCATCGGTTTGCCCATCCAAGGCCGGCGACCTCACGCAGCCGCTGCTGTGCTGGTGCGGCGAAAATCAGGGACGTTCCAATCGCGTTTGGGGCACCGGCACTTACACGGGAGATTCCAGCCTCTGTATGGCAGCTGTTCATGCCGGTGTCGTCGGACGGAGTGGCGGAAACGTCGAAGTCAAAGCAACCGGTCCGCAAACATCATTCGCGGGATCAGTCCGAAACGGTATTGAAAGCCAAAGCTACGGCGCCTGGAACACAAGCTTCGCTTTCCGTCAGGCATCTGTCTCTGAGCCTGAACTTGTTTCAATGTCAGGTCCAGCTTCTGGCGCCGTCTCGGCGCGGGTTGCTTGTCCCGAAACCTGGGGCGAGCGGCGGTTGGATCTGACCTGTGGGTGCGGACCCCTCTCAAGCTATTCAGGCGGTGTCTGGGGAGCCGGTATCTATCGGTCTGATTCCTCGGTTTGCCGGTCTGCGGTGCACAAGGGTGTGCTGGAACCGGAAGGCGGTGAAGTGACTGTTTACTTCACTGGAGCGCAGACCTCGTTTGCCGGGACGGTTGCAAACGGCGTGACCAGCCTAGGCGCGAAAGCTGCTTCGTCGAGCTTTTCCTTCCGCGCCTCCACAGGACCTTCATCGGAGAATTCTGACAGCATAGCAGGTCCCGCAGCGGACAACCGCTCGGAAACGGCCGTGTCACATTCAGCCGCGCCAGGCGCCGCTCAGTTGCAGGACGCGGACGCAAAGATAATCGACCAAGCGAAGGCAGAATTTCCCTCCCGCGCCGCCGCAAGGGGGCTGGAGGGCGCATGTACCGTGACGGTCACTGTTCTTGATTCCGGTGAGCCGGCCGATGTTACGGCTTCGTGTAGCGACTCAGTCTTCAAACGTGAGGCAGAGCGGATCGGAAAACGATCGACGTATGCTCCAGCCATAAGGGGAGGGCGCACCGTCGACCGCGAAACCGTCCAGTTTGAAGTCGAATTCCAACTGAGTGAATGACAGCTGGTTCGGCTAAAGGAGAACAAGATGACAATCGCAAGTTTTATCCTTCCGGAGTTCCATTACGGCGGGTTGCCCGGTGTCGGAGAACGGGCGCAGTAGCAAACGCGGCACTGTCGTCACAGATCATCCGTTGGTTCTTTTCTGAGCCCGGCGCGGAAGCAGCCTGCAAAAGCCTCGACGACCCTCGAAGGCTATCTCCGGATTGAGCATCCCGAACTCGAATTGAAACCATCACCGCAGCTGAGACGGCATGCACGAATTACACCACGTGATTGGACGCTACCCTGAAATGGAATTGGAATGCCCGTACAATACGGCATAATTCCTTCATGACACAGTTTGTTATCACCGACCGAGTGCTCGAAGACATTCGGGTGAACATTGCGGCTCACCAGCCGGAACGCGGCGGAGCTCTGTTCTCCTTTCCCTGGACAAACTGGGTCGTGGACTTTCTTTATGATGCAGATGCGGTGACCACCAGTTCGACCTACACGCCGTCCGCATGGCTCATTTCTGAGGTCCAAAAAATCGAACGAGAGAAAGGCGTTCATTTCGTCGGGGTGGTGCACTCTCATCCCGGCGGGGCTGACCGACCGTCTGGACCTGATCATGAAGCTTTCAGATCCAACCTGCATCATAATCCCCATCTGCCGGCGTTCCTCGCGCCAATCGTGACCAAAGACCGTGCCGCAGACGACGGAGCAAAAAACGAAACGACGCTTGGAGCCTCGTCGCGAATGACGAGCTATGTCGCTTATCGCAGCCAGCCCGGCGGTCCAAGCGAGGAAGCAGGCTCAATGCTCAAAGCGGATCTGGGTTGGTTTCCGCGGCCGCGCAGTGGCCAACCGGTGCGTCTCGAGCCGGCTCAAATCGACATAATGTCGGTTGGCGAGGATATCGCCGCGCTGACAGACCAGCTTGAAACGTGTCCTGGCGGGTCGGTCCGGCACAGAACAGGTCCGCCTGTCGCACTCGGGGCAACGTCCTTTCTCAGCGAGGCAATCGAGTTCGGAGATAGCTCCCTGACCCTGCTCATTTCCTCTGGCTATCCGATGGTTGCACCTATCGCGCTTGTATCGACCGCGTCCGGACAGCCAACGCATCAGGTCCATTTCAACTGGCCATTCCTTCACGAAGGAGATCGCAGTCAAATCTGGTCAGGTCTTCTGGACTCAATCAAGGCAGCCATTCAGCAAACGGAGACGGGAAAACAAGATGTCTGATCCAACCAATACACGCGCCCCTAGCCTCGATGCGCTGCGCGATCTGATCCACCGGGAACAATCTAACCGTGCCGGCGCGTCGTCCAATCCGGCCCAGAAGATTGTCGCGACACGCGACGGTCGTCTGATCACTGGAGACCAGGCCGCAAATCAGCCGGTCACCACGGTGCAGACAGACACGTTTGCTTACCCGAATCTGAGCCGGGACAGGGATTACGCGATCACGCACATGCCTCCTGGGACCGTGGAGGTAACACTGTCCGGTGTGACCGGGTGGCGGTACGCGTTCATCAATGAGTATGGCGAGCCTTTCGACATGTTCGCATTCTATGACGGATCCTATTATCAGGTTTTGCTGCTGCAGCCGGAACTGGAAGCGCGCTGGATGTCCCCCCATACCGGTCACATCTATTCTGACGGGCGGATCTGTTTCGGAACCTCGTACAATTCAGGCCGCAAGACGCTGGGCGAGGCCTATGCCAAGTCAGTCCTCTGGGCGACCGGCATTACCGTTGCGCTGCAAGGCTTTCCGTTTCCCTGGAACGTAAACCAGTAACAAGGATTTTTTGCATGGCCTATCAGCACGCGCTTCGCGACCTGTTGGACGCTGTAAAGCTTGCGTCCCGCAAGCTTGCTGGCACGGCCGTAAGTGAAGTTCGTGTCACCCTCGGAACGACAGATCGACCCGCTATAAAGCTCAGGTGTCCTCCGGGTGCTGACATATATTTCACGGTCATGGACGGCTTTCCGGAAGTGCCGCCCGTATTTACCGTCTGCTGGGGCGACGGTTCTGACGGGTTCTATGCCCGAATGGAGTGGAATCCAGCCGACATCGTCGGATCGGTCGATGCCGCGCTTTCGAATGTCATTGCCGGCCCTGCGCCTTTCCAGGCCCTCTACGGGGATTCGCCGGACCGGCCACTGACGGCAGATCGCGACGTTGCACACAGGATGGGTTGGCGGCGCGTCCTGACCGGGCACCAAATCAAGAGAAGTCTGAAATCTGCGCTCTCCGAGCGCGTTGATCCAGCTACTATTGAGGCGCTTTCAGGATCTTCGGTCGTGATCTTCGGGCTCGGCTCGGTAGGCTCATTTCTGGCGGAACAGCTCGCACGCGCAGGTGTTCGGCGGATTGTCGGGGTTGATCCGGACACCGTAGAACCGGGCAATCTGAGCCGGACAGTGTATGCGGATCAGGATGTTGGTCAGAGCAAGGCTTTTGCGCTCGAGCGACGACTTCGCGAGATTGATCCCGGTCTTGATGTGTCAATGTTTCAGGCGGCCCACGACCAGATCGGACCAGAAAATCTGCGAGCTATGTTCAAGGATGCGACGCTGGTGGTCGCCGCCACCGATGACCCTAGAGCTCAGACCCTGATCAACAGGTGCGCTGTCGCGGCCGATACGGCGGCTCTGTTCATTGGCCTATACCGCGGCGCGAAGGGCGGCGAAGTTGTCTTTTCAATTCCGCACGCGACGGGATGCTTCACCTGTGCAACCGGCGGCGTTCGGAACGTCGGCGGGGATGCGGAGGTCCTGCGCAAGGTGGATTACGGCACCCGCCGACTGTCGGGCGAAATCGCGCTCGGATCTGATATACATCATGTGACCACGGCCGCTGTAAAGATTGCAGTCGGACTTATCGCGCTGATCAATGGGAGGCGCGACTCTCAGGCAGCGCAGTTCATGCTGTCTGCTGTCGTGCAGGAGAAGTCTGCCGTACTCTTTTCGATGTCGCCGGATTTCTGGTCTTTTCCCTTCTGGATGGCCAATGCATCCGGGCAGTATGCCTATCAGAGCGTTTGGGTTTCCGTGCCTCGTAACCCCGATTGTGATCATTGCGGCGATGCCGCTCGTGCGGATGATCCCTTCAGATATGCTGCGCCGACACCTTCGCGGGATATGCTGAGGGGTCATGAGTAACAGACATATGCTGGATGAGCTGCGTGCGCAGTTGCGCCGCGAACGGGGTGGAACGGGAAGTCCGCCGCCATCACCGCGGATGCCGCCCCGGTCTGCGGTGGTTTCGGCGCAGCCCCCGGCGCGTCCGACGAACGCACCCGCCCGTTCCGGGAACCCGCTTTCAGCCTTCTTCGGTCTGATCGTGATCAGTCTGCTCGGATTTTTTGGTTACGCCGCCTGGAACAGGATAGGGGATTATCAGCCCGCTTCCGCTCCGCCGCCGACGCTCGCGGGCGTACCGACTGTGCCTCAGGTGTACAAGGTCGGCCTTGTAGGGGTTCCAGTCTATCCGGCGCCGTCTGAAACCGGACCGTCCATAGCCGCCCTGGAGCCGGCAAGTGAGATCGTGTCCTCCGAGTTGCGGACAGGCCCAGGTGAAACCTGGTTAAAGATCTCGGCGCCAGTAGAAGGATTTGTGAACCAGGAGGGGCTGACATTCGTCGCCTATCAACTCGCCGGCCAGACCTTCGAGGCGGGTTTTGAATGCGCGCGCGTTGCGACGGAAGCCGAGGTGGCTATCTGTCTGAATGAAGCACTGGCCCGGATCGACCGCGAGCATGCTGCAAGGTACCAGGCGCTCAAGGACAGGCGGTCCTACCGCGGAGGCATTGACAATGAGCTTCCGGAAGATCGGAGCCAGCACCTCACCGCAAGATCAGGCTGCGGATCCGGTACTGATTGTATAGAGCGCGCATATTCCGCAAGCACGGAAACCCTGCTGCGACTCGAAGACCAGGAGGTTTACCGATTCAGCTACACGGATGCGGCTACTTCAGCTGCGGTTTCAGCGCGGTTCGAGCGACAGAAAAGCAGCAGCAAAGATCTCGTGGCTCCGCTGAAAGGAGAAACTTTGCGGATGCTGCGTTTCGGGCCGGAACACCGGATTTACAACCTTCTGGGAAGCCCTGACAGCACGGGCGATCTCGAACTCTGGATTCAGCCCGAGTGGAGCATTGAAGCCCCGGCCTTTTGGCAACGCCTAGGCGCTTTGCTCCGTGCCTACCCCGGGACCGTGGTTACACTTTCGCTCAATCAAACATCTGGATCAAATGTTGCCTCGAGCCGCGAACGCCGCCTGGCTCAAATTCGGCAGATGGCGTCGGGCAATCTCCCAGAAGGAAGCTTTGTCATCGAGACGATGGCCGCTTCCGCAGACCCAATCATGTCCTTGCCCGATGCAGAGCGTCAGGTCGACAAAGGATCGGTCCTGAACGTTTTCGTCCGGACAGGGCTTGCCGCTGCAGCCGAGATGCCGAACGCAGACCAGGTCGTTGAGCCCTTGGTAGCGGAGGGCTCCGTTCAAGCCTCGCAGGGCGTCTCTCCATACTTCACGGGTTCCGCAACCCCGCCGCAGAATGATGAGACCTCAATTCGCGACTACGCGTCCACTTGCCTGCGTGATGCGGATATTCTGATCGAGAAGGGGCTGACGGATACGCGAAAGCGGCGCGCAACAGACAGATGGCTCAAGAACGAACGGTGGAGCACCGATGTTCAGGCCCGTCTGCAATGTGCGGTCGACACGAAGTTCAAACTTGACTGCAGGGCTCTGGATGCAGGGAACTTTGGCAAGGCAGCCGTCCAGATCATGAACGGTGTCCAAATATCCGGGCGCGCGACGAGCGGAGAGCCGGTATCTGGCAGGTGCTTGCGAACGACCGTGACTTTCGAAGCTGTAGAATAATCCTCCCACTATCGCGGTATGTCGCATGTGCTGGCAGGGGGTATAGGCAGAACAGCTGGTCTGTTTCCAGAGCTGGGAAGAGGTGGCCTGTTGTCTTAAATAGAAAGTTGTTCGCCTTGAAAAAAGCGGTTGATGTTTGCCATTAACGTAAAACCAACATCGATTGGTACCGCGTACGCCTGTGATTAAAGCGCAACCGGCCGGCTTCTGTAAAAAGAAATCGCATCAAGCAAACTTGGGGAGGTTTTGATTTCTCGCTTTAGATGTGCGTATTCAGCTTTTCGTTGACGATGTTGGACAGTGCGGCTAACCGTTGGAGCAACTAAAAGTTTGCATTCGGGCTGGTTGGCTCATTTGATTGCAAGAAAAGCATGTATCCTATGACTTCCAACGCAGTCCGCCGAGCGATGCCGTAAGTCCTGTAACCCATAACCCCTTGGCTAGAAGGAGTGGTGTTTGGAAAATGATCAGCTCCAGGAGCAGCGACTGAGATCGAGGCTGAAAGAGTACGCCTTCAAGATCCCCGCTCGCATGCCTGAATACGGCGCTTTCAAGAAGAGTGTGGTGATCTGGCGGATTTACCGGGCGCTCCGGAAAATCGATGAGGGAACCTATGGTCAGTGCGACGCTTGCTCGCAAGCGATTGGTGCCGAGCGCCTCAATCTCCTGCCGGCCGCCATAATGTGCGTCTCCTGCCAGACGACGGCCGAGCGAAAATAGCCTCCCAGCAGCTGCTGTCAGGACCAACTGCTAAGTAGCAATTGCAAGTCTCGCAACCGTCTCTGAACCAGCCGATCAAACCAAATCAGTATGGACTTTCTAACAAAGGCTCTCGCTAACTCTCGTAAGACATGAGGTATAAAAGAGATCATCGGTACTGGGATCATCGTACGGAAATGGCTGCATTCCCTTCACAACGATATGTCAGCTAGCAGCCAAACTGATAGCTAGCCACATTGAGACAGGATTTTCGATTGTCGCTTCTCGTTACAGATGCATTGGGGATTGCCTTGCACGGCGATCAGCCTGATTTAGTTGATGGGATCTCGATCTCGGTAAAGCGCGGCACCTTTACAATGGTCGTCGGCCAATCCGGAAGCGGCAAGAGCCTCACTTTGCGGGCGATCTCGGGCGTGTTGCCCAAAGACACGTTCCGCGTGCACGGTCGTATCCATTTTGCCGGACAGGATATCAATCTCGCCGATAGCGTTCGGGATCGTTCATCGACCAGCGCGGTGATGGCGATGATTTTCCAGGACCCCGCAGCCCATCTCAATCCGCTCATGACCATTGGGGAGCACATCGCGGAGGTCTTCGAGCGGTTCGAGGGGCGGCTGCCGAGCGGCGAACGCAGTCGGAGAACAAGGGAACTGTTGGCGAAGATGCGATTTACCGACCCGGACAGGATCGCCTCCGCTTACCCCCACCAACTTTCGGGCGGGCAGAACCAGCGCGCCACGATTGCCCTGGCGCTTGCCTCTTCGCCCAAGCTGCTGCTCGCCGACGAGCCGACGAGTTCGCTCGATGCGATCGTGCAGCGCGAGATCATGGAACTGCTTGATCGACAACGGGTCGAGACCGGACTGACCATCTTGATGGTCACGCATGACATCGGCCTCGCCTTCGCCTTCGCCGACAAGGTTTACGTGATGGACGAGGGACGCATCGCCGATGTATTCGATCCCAGCGCCTTCGATATCCGCTCGGCCAAGCCCGAAACGAGGAGGCTTACGTTTTCCGCGCCGCGGGCAGTCGGCTCCCGCGTCCAACCGGTCGATGCCCCTTCGGTGATACAGACGTCGGGGTTGTCCAAGACTTTTGGAAGATCCGATGTCGCGGCTCTGGCTCCGATATCGCTGTCTATTGCCCTTGGGTCGATCACGGCCATTGTCGGCGAGTCGGGGTCGGGCAAGACCACTCTCGGTCGCCTTTTAGTAGGCCTGATATCGCCCACGTCGGGTGAATTTTCAGTAATCGGCAAGCGCTCGGGCAAAAGCGTCCGCGCCAAGACGATCCAGATGATCTTTCAGGATCCGGCCACGTCGCTCGACCCGGAACGCCCTGTCCGCATGCTGCTTACGGAAACGATGCAAGTGAACAACATCGGCATCTCTATTTCGGATCGTTACGAACGCGCGATCGCGTTACTCAATAAGGTAGGACTCCCTGACGCTGCAATCGACGCCAGGCCAATGGATCTTTCAGGCGGAGAACGTCAGCGCGTGGCGATTGCGCGGGCCCTTTGCGCCGAACCGGAAGTTCTCATATGCGACGAAAGCGTCTCCGCGCTGGATCCTCATATTCAGGGCGAAGTGATCGGCCTGATGTCTGACTTGCGGCGCGATCTCGACCTGACCATTGTCTTCATTACCCACGACCTTCGCTTGGCGCGAAGTTTCGCAGATGAGATCATCGTTCTGAAGGACGGCCAGTTCGTGGAGGGTGGCCCCGCGGAGGCGGTGTGCTCAAACCCGCGCACGGACTACACCCGGCAGCTGGTCGCCGCTCAATATCCGCTGCCGGCCGGCATGTGAGGCACCAATTACATGATGGTGGCCGCGGCTCACTTCCTGACGGCTTCCCAATTGCTGACGGCCGTTTTATTCAGGCTGAATGTCTACTCTACCCCTACCTGCTGCCCCTCGTACTGAGGAAGGATCCGCAATCGCGCACTGGCGTGATGCGGTGCGCGCGTCCGAGAGGGACGCGGGGCTTCTCTTGGCCGATATCTATCGCGGTTTTTGGCCGACCCAAGGTGAACTGATCTTTACCGGGGCTTGTGCGTTTCAGTGCGCGCACTGCATCTATCCCCCGAGCTTTGCTAAACATAATCGCAGCCTCGGGGCGGATGAGTGGATTGTGCTTCTGGAGTCGCTGGCTGACGAGACCGGAATCGAGACGTTCGTTTACGGCGGGCGGTCGATCAACGCCGAGGGCGTGAAAGTCATGCGTTCGGTCCGCGCCAGCTTTCCCAGCGCGCTGATCGGCATGATCGACAACGGCATTTCGATGCTTCCGCATCTGCCCGACCTCTTTGACGTAAAGGCCGACTGGATCGATGTATCGCTCGATGGACTCGAAGAGGATCACGATCGCCAGCGCGGCAAGCGCGGCAGTTTCAAAGAGGGGTTGCGAGGCGCGCTGTACCTTAAGGACCATGGCTTTGCGCCCCGCGTGAATATCCTCACGTGCCTGACGACGCTGAACTACCGTTCGGTCTGCTCGATGATCCGGCAGGTCAATGCTCTTGGATTCAAGAACTTCTTCATCACCCCGGTCACCCTGGCGGACGGCGTCGGGCCTGCCGCGGACCTTCGCTTGTCGAAGGGGCAGTTGCGCTTGTTTTTAAAGGAATTGCAGCAGGTCGTTGCCGAACTCGACGATGCTTGGGTCGAAGTGCTGTTGTTCTCTGTCGATTATGCCGAGGAAATCGCCTCGGAACTCCCGGACCTGTGGCACAGCTTCAAGGTCGGCAGAGACGAAATTTACTGGGATCTTGGCGAATTTTGCGGTCAAGGGGACGCTGCTAATCCTCTGTTCATGCGGTACTCGCCATTGTCATTGACAGGGATCCGTGAACTTGTCGTCAATACCAACGGCGATGTGATCGTTCCCAAGGCCATGGCCTATGGCAAGCCGCCAGCCGAAATGGTGCTGGGCAATCTGCTGAGCGAGGCGCCTGGCCAGCTCGTTCGGGATGTGTCTGAACGGCGAGCTTTCGAATTTTACCGATCGGAGCTTCGCAAGGAAGCTTCGCTTTTGAGGAGTATGGTGTGATGGCAGCAGCAAACAGCGGATCGGTCGGGCGCGGCAAGCCGTTCGTCGTGGATTCGCGCGCGTCGTGGGATGCAGAGCGTGCACCTGGACGCGGCGACGCCCAGCCCTCTCAGTCGAAACAAGACCGATTGGGACCGCCGCGCCTGAACGCGGGGCCGGGTTTTGGAATCAATAATCTACAGTCAAGGGGTTAAACTTCCATGCGCGGATTTAAATGGGCCGCGTTGGCGGTCGTGTTGGCTGTGGCTGTCTTTATGGTCTTCCGGCTCATCGGCGGCAACGGAGGCGGCAACGCAACGAAAGAAGAAGATCTAAAAGTGGCGCTCGATTCCGATGTCGAACGGCTTAACCCACTTACGATCAAGAACCCCAAAACTTTCATCGTGTCCTGGCAGATTTTCGAAGGACTTCTTGCGCTCGATGACGAGGGCAATATTGCCCCTAGACTTGCCGCTGAGTGGAGCTCCGAGGACAACAGGACGTGGCGCTTCACCATTCGCGAGGGTGTGCGCTTCCACCAATCTCCGATGTTCGGAGGATCCGAGCAGAGCCGTGAAGTGACCGCTGAGGACGCGGTTGCCAGTTACACAGCGTTTTGCGGCGCGGACGCGTATCCTGCTTTCCTCCTTACGGACATTCTTGCCGGCTGCTCGGATTATAACTCAGGCAAGGCCAACACAGTTTCGGGAATTCGCCAGACCGGTCCAATGACCTTCGAACTGGAATTGACCCAACCCGAACCGTTTTTCCTGCATCGCCTCTCCACCGCATGGATTGCGATTTTCCCCAAAGAGGCTCTCGATCCTGCAAACCGGGACGCATGGGGGCTGTCGCAGGTGGTCGGTACGGGCCCCTTTCAGCTGGAATCCAATTCTGAGTCTGCTGTCCTCCTCAGCCGCAATACCGACTATTGGGGCGAGGGCGGTTCGGGCGACGTCAGCAACATTTCATTCCGGGTGATCAAGAACGATCAGGCCCGTCTCGATGCGATACGCAACGGTTCGGTCGACCTGATGTTTTTGCCGCCAAACCTGTTTCCAGCAACACTCGCTCCCGGCGGCGGCCTAAAAGACAGCCTCGCAGCGGACCTTAACCTGATCAAGTACGCAACCTTCAATTCGCACATGATCGGCTTCAATGTCAGCACCCTCGACGACGTTCATCTGCGGCGAGCGATGTCGCTCGGTATAGACCGTGAGGCGATCATCGACACCCTGTTTTACGGCAATGCCCGGATCAGCGGCGGCACCGTGCCGCTGATCATGAAGGACTACAAACCCCTTATATCGTCCGATTCGCTGTTTGATCCGGCCGAGGCGAAGAGCGAGCTGGCGCTTTCGAGCTACGATGGCAGAGCGATCGAACTACTCGTTCACGACCAGGCTAGCAGTGAGCAGATTGGACAACTCGTTCAATCCCAATTGAAAGGCGTAGGGATTAACATCGCGCTTACCAAGGTCGATTTCAACACAGCCATCACCCGCATGGTCCAAGGTGAGGCGCCGGCCTTTAGCATGTATTTCGACTACGTGTTCTCAACGCCCGAACTGGTGCTCCTGAACATGTTCGATTCTAAGAAGCGGCCTGTCCCCAATTTCTGGCAGTATGCCAATCCGGCGATCGATGCGGAGCTGGCAGGCCTGCGAAACCTGGAGCCGATCGACTCTCGCGCCAAGTCGGCGCAGATCGAGGAAATGGTCGTGAATGAAGCGCCCGCGGCATTCCTTTTTCAACTGGATTCCCTGCTGCTGATGCGCAAGGATCGCAAAGCTGTCACGGTGAACGCGCATGGTCACTTCGATTTTGCCGCGCTTGAATCCGGAGAGTGATAGGCCGACTTCACAGCGACCGAGAGTTCCGTTGGCCCATAGGGGCTAGCCTTGTGCGACATGCCCTTCAGCGAAGCGTATATGCAGCTTCGCTGATGGCGGCGACAGTTCTGTTTTCCTTCCTCTTGTTCCAGCTTGTTCCTACGGACCCGGCTCGCATCGCGCTGGGAGCTAACGCAAGCGACGCGCAAGTCACCGCGCTCCGACAGCAGCTCGGTCTTGATCGACCGCTGGTCGAACAGTTCGTAACCTATGTAACGAGCGTGCTGTCGGGCGACCTCGGTCGATCCTTCATCGACGGACGGTTAGTATCTCAGGAAGTCGGGACGAAATTTTTGCTGTCCGCAGCGCTGACCACTCTCGCCTCATCTTTTGCAGCGCTATATCTTTTGGCCCAGGTCACGTTTTCGCGTAACGGCAGGACACCGTCGATCTTCAGCGCTCTTAACAACGCGTTCACTGCGCTGCCGACGATGTTCATCGCCATTCTTGCGCTTCGCTGGGTATTCGCAGATTATCCGTTTTCATATTATCCGGGAACACTCTGGGCATTGGAAGGCTGGGGGTTCATGTTGCCTCCAGCGATCGTCCTTGCGTTCTATCCGATGGGCATTCTGGGAAAAATCGCGGAGCGCGAGTTTGATCGGCTCGCAAAGCAGCCTTATGTGCTTGCGGCCAGAGCGCGCGGGATTGACGAGCGGGGGATCCTTTGGCGTTACCTGTTTCCCAATTCACTCATCACGATGCTTTCGAGCTATACGACCCTACTGCCGCTCCTGCTTACTGGCAGTTTCATCATCGAAATCATGTTTTCGGTGCCGGGGCTCGGGGCATTGCTCCTTAAGGCGGTGCTCAACCGCGATCTGCCGATGCTGCAAGGAATCGTGATCGTGGCGACCGCGTTTACGGTGCTGATCCATCTGCTGATAGAGCTGGCGTACCCTGCCATCGATCCGCGCATAGCGGAGCATCGCCTTGTCTGAACGATCATCGGCGATACGGCAGCTGGTTGCCTTGTTCGTGCTGTCAGCGGTGAGCCTGGCGCTGCCACTATTCGCACCCTTCGATCCCCTGCTCGTGATCACGGAAGCGCGACTGCAGCCGCCTTCGCCCGAGCACTTGCTGGGCACTGACGAACTCGGACGCGATATTCTAAGCAGAGTCCTCTGGGGCACAGCCACCACTGTCACCGTATCTGTGGTATCGCTAATTTCTGCGCTGCTTATCGGGGTAATCGCCGGCGCGGTCGCTGGCTATTATTACCAGCGGTGGCCCGATCGATTGATCATGTGGATCGCGGATGTTCTGTCGGCGATCCCCTTCTTGGTCTTTGTTGCTGGCGTTCTTGCCATCTGGGGCGGCGGGCTATTGAAAGCCTATGTGCTGCTGACACTCGTGATGTGGACGAACTCGGCGCGACAGGTGCGAGGCGAGGTGATCAAGATTATGCCACTTGACTGGGTGGCGGCCGACCGCGTTGCAGGTCTGTCAGAAGCGAATATCCTTTTTCGCAAGGTCCTTCCGAAATGCATTTCCCCGGCTGTCCTCTTTTCGCTGTCTTATCTGCCCGATATCGTCGCCCTCGAAGCCGGACTGTCATTTCTCGGGCTGGGGTTGCAGCCACCTGAGCCAGGCCTCGGCAAAATGATCTTCGACGGTATCAGTTACAGCGGATCTGCCTGGTGGATTTCGTTGGCGCCCGCTTCGATGTTGGTTTTAATCGTTGTCTTTGCGCGGGCACTGGGGAATCCTAGTGCAAAAGGTAAGGCAAGATTTCTCGGGGGGATGGGTATTGGACGAAACCGGACTTGAGGCTAACGAAGCGTCGAGCAAAGCAAAATTTGACGCGGAAAGTTTTGCCAAGAAGCTTATGCAGCCTCAGGGAAACTGGCGTCTGCTAGACGACACGGTATTCCAGTTCAACGATGTTTACCGCAATTTCTGGCGCAACGGCGGCGATCCTTTGAGTAGTCCGTTCGCCCAAGGAAGTAAGGAATCCTGGTTGGTTCCTGCAATGTTCGACAAGCAAAGTCGGACGTTCAATTGGGTTGCCTTAGCGGATCCGCACCTTAACTCTCAGGGCGCTCAAGACTATAGCATCGACCGTATAGTCGATATCATATCGAGACTGCATAAGTTTTTTGAGGAAGATGAAAACTTTAATCTTCCAGACGATGAAAACTTTGATCTTCCAGAAGAGTTCGTATCTCTGTTCGATGACTCGCCCCATTGCACCGAAGCGTTAGATATATTCTCAAGAGAGTTGCAAAACTTTAGAAGAACTGGTTGCTTCGTAACTTACAGGAATGAATTGAAGTCTAATCAACCGCGTAGTGAAGACTTATTTTATTCGTTTGCCTCGATATATTCCTCTTATTCGCACCCTAGGAAGCATTCTCTTGAAGGATGCTTTTACATGGCTCTAGAAAAGTTTGGACACAGCCACCCCGAAGTGGTTGAGCATGCGATCTTCGGACAATTGCAAAACAGCAGAATTGACCTCACGGGATGGAAGTGCGCCCGAGACTTGGGAGATGATTGGAAATTCCTGCTCTGGAACGGCAAAGAGTCAGAAACGATTTCAGAACGTAGACCTGTGGGCAAGGAAAAATACGGTTACAGGCCCTGCCGCGTAGAACTTGCAAGTATTCTATCCGAGTCGTTTCTCGAAAATGCCCTGATGTCTTGGATGATCTCCGTAGACGGAAATGAACTTAGACTTTCCGAAAGGCTTGAAGAACTCAACCATCTATTACTCGTTCCAATTTATGATGTATGGATTGGCAGGTCTGGCTTTGGCTGCTTGCACGCAGTTCTTCTGATTTTTGTCAAACCTCCCAACGAACAAGAAATGTTCGGTGTTGTCGGGCACAGTCGCTGGGAGGATGTCTACAAAGACAAGATACTAAGCAGGTGCGAAAGCTTCGCCCACGAACTGGCAACTATTTCGCTCCGTCGTGCGCTGTCGACGCCTGTATCTCCGCCCCATGATCTCCTGAGCCATTTTCTCAAAGTTCTGGCTGAAATTCAGGACTGGGAAGAGGCGGTCGTTTATCGTGCGGGTGTTCCCTGTTATCGGTATTTTCGCGATTCCGCGCCAACGCCGGAGCGAAACAAACCGGCAGAGTCCTATCTTCGCGTTCGAGTTCCTTGGAAACTGGACGAAAGCATGGATGGGGGCCCCCTTGGCGAATCCGATAAGCCGAGTGGCAGCATCGCTGTCGACGAGTATGGTGACTCCTTCATGTGGTGGACCTGCGAGCGTCAGCGGGAGGGAGGTGGCTCGCGGCCAAGCTTTGATCTGTGGTCAGATTACTATCTGCCTGAACTCACCGGCGAGGAACGCGGCATGTATCAGGATGTATCCATCCGGTTCAAGTTCCCCAAAGCGTGCCGGATACCCCGGGAGGGGCAGCAGAATTCGCGGGATTTCCTGGTCGAGAGCTACCAGCGCCAACAGCTTGATCTGATGCGTGCGCTGATCCCCAAAGTGCGAGCCCGTCGCGCCGCACTCCGCAATGCAGTATCAGCGATCATGGGTCGCAACATGTCGCATAATATCGGATCGCACGTGCTGGCTCGCTATGCATCGCACAAGGAAACCGCTATAGATACTGAGCGTCTCGACCCGCGCGCCGACTTCCTGTCCTACCTGCAGCGCCGCATGGATTTCCTGGCTGAGGTCTCTACAACCGATAAGGCCTACTGGGCTCAGCCGCTGTCATTGAAGCAGCAGCTCGGTCGACTCAACTACGACCAGCAAATCCAGATATTCGGGAACGCAGCGGGACGTTTCCCCCCGCTTCTCGAATACATTACCGGCAAGGACCAAATGAAAGCCACGGTAAGGCTCTCTCGCTTGGATGAGCAGGGCCATCTAGCCGATGGCTATGTCGGCGACTTCGTCTTCTCGTGCCCCGGCGGCGAGGTCGGGGTCCACGCGCTTTATGTCATCCTCGAGAACATCATCCGCAACAGTGCCCGTCATAATAGCGAGCAGGCAGACATGGTGAACATCGACGTTATTCCGACTGACCGTCCAGATGCCGACCTGATCGAGTTGCGGATCGTCGACACCCGGTCTCTCTTGCGCAAAGATGGTACTCGGCAAGGCGGGCATACTCCGGAAGGCGACGAAGTCTGGACGCGCCGATCAAGGGCGGAACTGGCAAAAATCTGGGCAAGCTTGACGACTGAAGAAAAGACCAAGCTGGCATTCAAGGCGCTCCCCGATCGTATCAATTGGATCATTCAGCATGAGCCGTTTCTCGATCAAGACGGCGCACCCAAGCCGGAGTACTGGGGGCTGCGTGAGATCCAGATCTGTGCGCAATATCTGCGGCAGGTGTCCCTGTCCGACCTCGAAAACCAATTCCATCTAGGCGGCAGTGATGCGATACGCACGAGCCTGAAGCAATATCCTGTGCTGCAGGCGGAACCCTACGAGTTCGCAGAAGGGAAATATTGTCTTTCCTATGTGCTGCATGTGCCGAAAGCGAAGTTGTGTGCGACGATAAGTGCCGGAGATGAGGAGAAGTCCGGATGGCTGCAGGGCTCGAACTCAGGTTTCACCGAGCTCAGACTTCCCTCGGAACCCGATGAAGAGCCGAATAGACAATCCTTTAAGGCAGACCTGCGGAACCTGAGTGGCTACGGCTTTGTCGTGTATGACGACAATAACGAAAGGGTGGTCAGATGGGTCAAACGGTACAAGCATTATCTGCCGATCCGCTGTCTGCCGAAGTCAGCTGTACACTTTGATGCCCCCGACGACGACGACACGGATACATTTGCGCTGCTGGAACCCCTCCATAGGGCCTATGCAAATTTGCTCGCTGCCTTGCCTCCAGAACGCCGGCTTGCAGGTTTCGCAATCGCTGCTGGCGAATTGCCGAATGGGGAAGTCGCGCTTGGGCAGGATGCACGGAATAACTGGCCGGATCCACTGTCATGTGCACAAAAAGGCAGGCTTCCGACTTGGCTGAACCACCAGACAGGTCTGCAGGCGGCTTTCTGGGTAGATCATGTAGGGCAGTCCTACCTCGATAATCTAATGGCCGCTTTGAACAGGCACAATGAAATCGTAGGGGAGGGGAGTCACCACGTAGGATTTATTGGCTGGGAAGGTTGTTTTTCGGGCCTTCCTGCGACCCACGTGATTGAAGCTTTGAAGCGCGGACAGGGTTGGGAGTTGCTAGCCGCCAGCATTCCTCGCGTGGTCGTGCTTGATGAGCGGGTTCAGGCGCAAGCAGCTACAGAATTCCGGTCGCTTGCGCTAAAAAAATACTGGGAAGGAATGCGTGTGCAAGTGCCTGAAAAAGCTGTTTGTAACCTCGACCATCCGACCATGAAGTCGTGCAAGGACTGGCTAGAAGGGTTGAGCAAAAATCAGGATTTTCTAATCGTCCACCTGACCATTCTGGAACAACTGTCCAAGGATGAAAAATTGGAGGATGCTGCGGCAGCCGTTCATCAACTGATCCGGGGAAATCCCTGTTTCGAAGACTGCGTTGTTGCAGTCGTAACGGGACGCGGGGTTGCAACTTTCGGTCGCTCGGTCGCGCGTCAAGAAAAGGACGCAGAGGGCGAGGTGCTTCGCTATCTGCCTGTTTCCGCATTCCTCGAATATCTGGTAAGGCGACCGAGTAAGCTCGGGCTCATGCGCACCTTGTGGAGCGCATCGCGTCCCGAATTTGATTAGCTCGATAAAGGATTAGATCATGGCCAACCCGCTTGTAATTTTTGCCAGACCCAATGATCCCCTTGGCGGTGCTTGGCTTAATCTACAAATCTCCGCTTTCGATGCCGACGGACGACGGCTCGAAAACGATTTCGAAAGGGGCTCACTCATCGTCATGAGGGACACGATCACCAGAGAACTAATGCCGACGCACTTCGACGGCGCCCATCCGGTTCTGTGGGTCGAGCATGGTAGCAAGCCGCCAAGTGATGAACAGTATACGGTAATCCGGCAATGGCCGAACCAAAGGCGAGCAAAGATATTCAGCCATGTTCCAGGTGCCGAAATCTATGAGAAACTCAAGATAATACTGCATCGCAATAGCCACGCCCACGAGATAGCCAGTGCAATTGAAAGTCTGAAAAGTGGGATATTCGCCGACGCGGAATGGATGATCATCAATAATGTCGCGATGCTTGAGCAGACAAGAATCCTTAACCCGGAGGCCGTTCTGGGGGCTTGGGAAGCCGAAATCCGCACCACAGAATTGGGCGATTTCCTCCTAGGCCAAGGAGGTGCGGCCGGTGGAATTCAAGCAGCCATTTCAAATGAAGTCGCAAGGCTGTCACGATCCCAGGATTAAGCTCCTATGGTCTCTGGAACGCTCGAAGCGCTAAGCGCCGCTGCAAGGCACGCCGCGCCGGAAGTCGACTGGCGCTCGATCGTTCTGCTTGCGGTGGATTTCGACGCGCATGGCAAGTTCGAGCGATTTTCTGGCCTCTTGGCTGGCATCAATGAGGTGAATTCGAGGTCAGGGGCGGGAACGCCAGTTCCGGGGATCGTACTCTTCGGGCTACACGACCCGGGCCAGTTTGAACAATTGGTGCAATCTTATGCAGAAGCAGCCTGGATTTTAGACTGGCCGGGCATGGCCTATCTCAAGATGCCTAGCTCTGTGGACGACCTGCGCGCCGCTGCGGCGCGTGTCCTGATGGGGCGTTTCACCCCCATCCCTCGCCGGAGCGCCGCTGAATTGCTCGGCCACATCGGAAAGGTCCTTCACTGGTTCGAGCGTGTAAAGCAGGGGCAGTCAGGGACGGCGCGGATCTTCTCGGATGTAGAACGGGGCCGTCTGGTCCTGACCGATCGTATTCTCAGGCCTGCCGAGTGCCTTTCCGACAGGCAGAGCTTTTCTATCAAAAACTTGTCCCTTGCGTTGCACCAACTTGGGCAGGAACAAGCGGAAGAAATGCGTGCGGAACTCCTGCACAAGCAGCTAGAGGATCTAAATTGTGCCAGCGCAGCGCTCGAGGAACGCAAAGCGCGATTGCTTAATGCTCCACGCCATCCGGAGGTCAACGAGCTGAGGGAATTAGCATTGATTTCACGAAGGCTGGAGTCTGCCTGCGCAGAACTATACGAGACTATGATAGGCCTCGAAGCAAAGCTTTCGGAACCAACGGGTTAGAAATATGGGCAAGAAGATACTGGTTGTCGACGATGTGCCGGTCTCGGCACAAATGGAACCCTATCTCGCGCCCTTCGGCTTTGAGATCGAGCAGGTGACAAAGACGGAAGGGGCCGAGAGGAAGGTCGAGGAGTTCGACCCCGACCTCATACTCCTCGACCTTCATTTCGACGACGACGAGGTCGGTGCAAGGCGCACCACAGGAGGCGCCTTCCATACTGTGCTCAGGCAGCGCTTCCCCCATATCCCGGTTCTGATATTTTCAACCCGACCGGCGAATAACGAGATCCCGGCAGAGACATTCGAGCTGAGGCCTTTGGCAATCGTCAGCAAGCCTGATCTCGAATCCGAAAACTGGGCGCCGGAATTCGCTCGGAGGCTTGATCGCGCCATCGCCGAGTTTGGGCGCAAAGCCGACGATTACACCCACCAACTCGGTTTCCCAGTTGGACAAACCGAAGCAATGTTAGAATTTGCCCGCCGGCTCAGTCTCGCAGCGCCGTCGCATAAGAGCATATTGCTGCGAGGAGAAACCGGGACAGGAAAGGAAATTGCTGCTCGGGCGATACACAGAGCGAGTGGTCGATCCGGCGAGTTCGTTGTTGCCCGCATCGCCGCGTTGCCTAAGGATCTCATGCTGGCCTCACTTTTCGGTCATCCTGCGGGTGCTATGCGTAGTGTCAGCGTTGCCGGCTCCGGCCTGCTTAATACAGCCCGCAACGGCACATTGTTCATCGATGAAGTCGGCGACCTCACCATCGAAGCGCAGGCGGCCTTGATTGCTTGCCTCGATCAACAAACTGAGCAGGATTCAAGCAATCAAGGTGCGAAGCCTAGCGATGCAAGGATAGTGTCGGGCACCCAGCATGACCTAAACGAGCAGTTCGCCACCGGCGGGTTCAGACGCGATCTGAAAGATCGTCTTGCGGAATTCGAACTTTCGCTGCCGCCGCTTCGTCATCGGTTGCAGGACATCCCCGCACTCTTTTCCCAGATAGTCGAGGAGTTCAATTCATCGGCGCCGATGCCAGTGAGCCCGCAATTGCGGCCAGAAACGCTAGCGAAGCTGTCCGCCCACGACTGGCCCGGGAACATCCGCGAGTTCAGGAACGTGCTGACCAGTGCGCTGATGTGGACACAAAACGAAATCCTGATGCCGGAAGATATCGACTTTGAAGTCATCCCTTACCCGAAGCCAGTCTCGAACAACGCGATCGACGAAAGGAATGAACCCCAAACCACGATCGAACTTGAGGCACGCCTTGTTGTCGATGGGCTCTTCGCGAAGCTTGACAGTATGGAACAAGGACCTGAACGCTACGAATTTTACAAGGATCTTCCGAAGTACATGCTTCGCCCAGTCAACGAGAAGATATTTTCAGTATTGCGCGAGCGCTTGGGTAACGTCAGATTGCAACAGATTGAGTTGGGCCAATATTTGTTTGGCGACCGCAATACTGCACAGACGTGGGACCGTGTTAGAGGCTACGTAAGTCAGAACAAGGCTTGGCCCCTAAACAGGTAGAGCTCACAAATGGGGGTTGGAAAACAGTGACTTACGTCGATGGAATTCGTACGGCGCTTGGTGAAGCTGTCCGCGTGTGTCACTACGCGTCGGACTTCGATCTGTTGTGGTCTGACGCGTTCGACCCAGGAGACGGGCCAGTGGTCATCGTATGGGAGCGCGGGGCCTCCGGGGTGTCCTCCGACCCCGACGATCGCTTGCTTGAGCCACATGTCACACCGCTTGATTGGGCGCTTGCATGGTCGTTGAGGCGCGCTGAGTCAGCACAGAACATTCCTGCCATAGCAATCATCGATGCGAGGATCGATGACTGGGGCGGGGGGTGGTCCTGGCAGGTGCGGCGCCAGCTGCTCGCCGACATGCCCTGGGTCGTGCTCGCCGCGACGGTGATTCGACCCGATGGAGCCAGCTACCTCCATCGTCCTGTGCTGGTATTGCCCGATGCGAGCCCCGGCGGGCTACTCGTCCGGTCCGTAGATCAGTGGTCACTGGCGATGGACTGGACTGCGCGCCGCATCGCAGACAGAGAATATCGTGCACTCCGAATGCTCTGGCGGCTCTGGGCGGCTTCGCTGAAAGAGAGTGATGAGCATCACGATATCAACAACATCGTCGGCGCGCGCATGCTGCTCGCTGCGGCGCCTGACGGTCTGGCGCAAGATGCATCCGAGCGTTCGGGTTCGAGCGACAAGGCTGCGTCTCCAACCGCGCTTGCTTTCCTGCAGAAGGTCGCTTGGTGCCAAAAGGCGACATCGGAGCGCACTGGGTGGGAAATATGGCCAAACGAGAGCAAAAAAGAATACCCCTTCAACAAGAAGGTCTTCGTCACCCTCTATGATGACATGCACGCTACCGGGTGGGGGAGTTTCCTTTTTGCCTTCTTGAGCAAGCTCAATCCGAGCATAAGCGAGGAGTCCACACCAGGTAAGCTTCTATCTTTTCTGTCCGAGCGGGCAGTCTTCGATAAGCGCGACTTCATCCAAAATGTCTCTGTAAAAAAGAATGGGCATCCCGAGATCATTTTTCTTGATTTCAGGCTCTACCCTCGTGCGAAGCGGGCGGCTTTTCTGAATGATACCAAGACGCTTCTCAAACTCGCAGAGCGGTTTACCGAATTCAAAACTTTGGCGTGGGACGCGATAAAGCAGTCCGAGATCGACGGCCTTAAAGACTGGTTGAGTCGGGGCGCACCCGAAGCAGAGCATTGGGACGACCAGTCCTTGCTGCTGCTTCCGCGGCTGCTCGCGCTTGCCCTCCCGTTGACGCCGATCATCCTGTTTTCATCCACATCACAGGCGCGCATTCGCGAGCAGCTCAAGCCTTATCGCAACATCTTCACCGGCTTTCAGAAACCCAACCCGCTGGGCAATCCGGCCTCGATAGAAATTGCAATAACGGCGCTCGGCAGCGCTATGGATCGGGCAATGCCAATGCTCCAGCGGCGGTTGCAGTTGGCCTATGTACAGACTGAAGCCAAGCGATTGGAAGCGTCCCGCCCCAAAGATCGCGTCCAAAAGCACTTCGAGATATTTTTCGATGAGAGCGGTAGTGAAAAACTGTGCTCCACTGCCGCGATCGCGTCGTTCAATAGTATCGAAGAGGCGGATGCAGCCGCCGACAAAATGAATGCGCTCTTTGTTGAACGCCAACTAACAATCAGAAAATCTAACGCACTGAGCCAAGCCAGCTTAGAAGGTGATCTTCGGATCCTAAGCGAAGCGCTCGGACAGGATTTGCAAATCGACATTGTCAGTTTGAAGTGCGAATCCGAGGAGCCGCTAGACATTGCAGAACTCAGCCTCAAGACCTTTAGAGACAGTCGACTTGACGAAGCAATCTACCACAATGTTTGTTTCGTTGTGTTCGTATACACAAATTTCTTGTCTGAAGATGCCTCCATTTCTATTCATCTCGCCACAAGGACGATGTACGAGCCAACGCTTAACAGACTTAGAGGAGCCTATTTCCAAAGGTTCGGGCTAAGTTCATATGTAAATAATGGGGCTGAAGATGGGACCGTGGAATCGTATGATAAAGCATCGGCCTTTCCACTAGTCAGGGGATGGTTGCGTTCATGGGGTCGCGGCCGCTCCCTTCGATCGAAGAACATCCTCTCCATAATCGCCAAAACAATAAGAGACGGGGAATACCGAGCACAGAGGATGAACGAATTTGGCCGCCCTCTGCATTTCATTGCGGACTGGGCCGCTGGCTTCATAGGTATTGCTGGCGATACGAAGCACAAAAAGACTTTAGGTGTCCTGAGGCCTGTTCTTGGTGAAAAAATGGTGTCGAAAGTGTTCTTGAGCGATTTGGGGGCTTCGAATGTAAGCCGCCTCTGCGAAGCTTTGCGGTTGAGCATATGCTCTGAAAATCCTCAGATTGACGAAGTGATCGTTGAGCTGTGCAATTCGCATTTGGTCAGTTCTGCGGGTAACCAGGGGCTTAATTTAAACTTTATAAATTTCGGGCCGGACGCGTCCTTTCGGTCCATGCCACAAGAGCACTTCTGGTTGTGGGCCATCTTCCCTTATGTCGAAGGAAAAGCCAGCGGCGATAACCTTATGGCTGGGCTGTGATGGTCCTGATACGATGTCACACTCAAAGCCCCCAGTACTCCTTCATATGCTGTGAGGTCCGGTTCACCCGGCATACCCTTCCCAGTTCTTCTGAAGGGCCAATAAGGGCCGGCCGCCGCGGCATTCGTTGCGCAGGCGCAGAGAGAGGGTAATCATCCCATTTTTAAGCGGCCGGATTTCTGGACTTCAAGCGGCAAGTTTCAGTTTCATGGCGGGGGTGATGCCCCCGATGCCCATGGTTTGAGGTGTGGCGAGCGCGTCGGGAGCGAGGCCCCCAACATGCACGAGCGACCGGCGCGCTGCGGGCGTCATTGTCTTAGTTCGGTGTCGAAAACCTCAGAAACCTCATCCACATCCACAAAGCCAATCGCAGGTGACCGCGTCCTTGGCCGGATGCTTGCTATGCTGTTGTAATAAAAGGAATTATTTCCGTACTTTTTTGACGGGTGCGCCTTCCCGCACCCAAATAAGCCCCTGAAAACCGAAAGGTTTTCGGGGGTTTTTCTTTTTGGGACTTAGCTCAGTTTTCGATTTGGAAGCACATTGGAAGCA
>NZ_JALHLS010000019.1 GCF_022844445.1 Hyphomonas sp. | reverse complement strand
CTCCTGCTCAGCCAGGATCGCGATGATCTGTTCCTCGGTAAATTTACTCTTCCGCATCGTCTGTCTCCGTAACGACAGACTCTCCATTCAAATGCGGGACCAATTGGGTCTCAGGTCAGCCGCATTCGTTGAGCAGGCTTGAGGCGCTGGCGCGGAACCCGTGGGAGGTCATTTCTTCCTTGGCGTATCCCAGACGGCGCAAGGATCCGTTGAGCGTGTTCTCGCTGATCGGCTTGCCGCGTGAAAGCTGCGAGATAAACACGTACGGCTCACGTCCTGTGACGACGTGAAGGCGCGTCAGGATATCTAACGCGGCGCCAGAGAGCGGCTTCTTGTGTTCCCGGCGCATCTTGGTGCGCGCCGCCGGAATCGTCCATGTGCGCTTCTTGAGATCGAACTCGCCCCATGTGGAGAGGCGCAGTTCGCCCGGACGGGGATAGAGCAGCGCCATCAGCTGCAACCCGGCCTTGGTCTCGATCGCCCCATCATAGGCCCAGATCGATCGGATCAGTCCCCCAAACTTCTCCCGCTCAACAATCGCAGGCCGGTGAGTGACCTTAGGCGCGATCAGTGCGCCGCGCAGGCCCGCCGTCGGATCATTCTCGGCGCGGGCTGTTGCGACGGCGTAGCGGAAGACCTGGCTGATCACGGCGCGCAGACGGCGAGCTGTCTCATAATTGCCTTCCGACTCCACTTTACGAAGCGGAACTAGAACGTGCGTCGGTTTGATCTGCGTGACCGGCATTCCCCCGAGATCGACATTGGCGATCCCGACGAGCCAGGTCTTCTTCGACAGCGTCGCGGCGGCGAGCCCCTCTTTTCGGTTCTTTTCGAGAAGCTCGCCGGCAATGGCGGAGAAGGTATGCTCAGTGAGCGCCTGACGCTCCAGCTTGTCGACTTTGGCTTGCTGCATCGGGTCGATACCCTCGATCAAAAGCGCGCGGGCTTCTGCGCGCTTCTCTCGGGCCCTTGCCAGCGAGATTTCTGGATAGGTGCCGAGGGCCATGAGTTTCTGCTTGCCATCGAACTTGTAGGCAAAGCGCCACAGCTTCGAACCATTGGGGCGAACCTCGACGAATAAGTTGCCGCCGTCAGTATACCGGCGGGGCTTGCCATCCGGCTTAATGCTCCGAATTTTCAAGTCTGTAAGCGGCATGGTATGGTACGGACAGGCTTCGATCTGCCGATATGGTACCATGCTACCAGAGGCTGTACCATACTTACTTCCGGACGCAGGCAGATGTGAGCGGACCCTAGCGGAGCCAGAAATTGGTTAAACTCTTGGTTTTGTTGATTTTTTTGGACGTCTGCGGACGTGCTGAGATGCACACAAAAAGGTGCCTGGTGCCCAGAAGAGGACTCGAACCTCCACGCCTTGCAGCGCTGCTACCTGAAAGCAGTGCGTCTACCAATTCCGCCATCTGGGCACGGGGTAGAGAGCGCGGGTAATAGGGTTGGCGGGCGTGAAGGTCAACGGGGAAATGACGCCGCCGGCGATTTCTCGGCGCTCAGTTCCGGAAGCCACTCGAGGAGCCTGGAAACTAGGCCGCGCCGCCCTCCCCGCCTTCTTCGGATGCCCGCAAAAGAAAACGGCCCGGCGGTGAGGCTGGACCGTTTCGGGGAAGCAGGGCGCAGGCGCGCCGCGCTTACATTTTGGCGACGCGGCTGCGGACCTCTTCGAACTGTTTCATGATGTTCTTGACGAGCTGGTCGCAGGTCGGAATGTCGTGGATCAGCGCCTGGCTCTGGCCGGTCGTCCAGATGCCATCATCCATGTGGCCGTCACGCAGGACGTTCTCACGCCCGCGCACGCCGGCCATCAGCTCTTTCACGTCTGCGAAGGTCTTCGTCGGATCACGCTGGATTTCGGCCACCTGCGTCGACACGTTGTTCTTCGCGACCCGCGCCGTGTTGCGCAACGTGCGGCCGACGAGGACCGTGTCGAGTTCGTTGTTCTCAACGATCTTCTTCTTCACGTTCTCATGGATCTGCGCCTCGACGGTGGCGCAGAAGCGCGTGCCCATGTTGACGCCGTCGGCGCCGAGCGCCAGCGCCGCGGCAAGGCTGCGTCCGTCCGCCATACCGCCGGAGGCGATCACCGGCACGTTCACTGCGTCCACCGTGGCAGGCAGAAGAACGATAAGGCCGACATCGTCCTCACCCGGATGACCTGCGCATTCAAAGCCGTCGATGGAGATCACGTCGACGCCCTTTGCGACGGCGGATACGGAGTGGCGCACCGAGGTGCATTTGTGGATCACCTTAACACCATGCTCCTTGAAGCGCGGCAGGTGATCGGTCGGCGCGCGGCCGGCGGTTTCGACGATCTTGATGCCGGACGCGATGATTGCCTCGCGATACTCATCATACGGAATGGGGTTGATCGACGGCAGCAGCGTCAGGTTCACACCGAACGGCTTGTTGGTCAGCTTCTTGGTCTTCTCGATCTCGTCGAGCAGGTCCTTGCCGGTCTTGAACATGTGGGCCGTGATGAAACCGAGCGCGCCGGCATTTGCCACCGCCGCGACCAGTTCGCCATATCCGACGCCGGTCATGCCGCCCATCACGATCGGCGTCTCGACGCCGAACATTTCCGTGATCCGTGTCTTTACCATCTGTCTGTCTCCCGTTCGGCGGACGGTGCCGCAATGGCCGTCCGCGCCTGTTGATCCTGATGGCGCAAGGATGACACAGGCTCCGCCTGGCTTGGAAGGGGTCACCCTGCGTAAGTGCAGCCCTGGCGTCGCTTACTCGGCAAGCAGGAAGGCCGCCGCTACCAGGTCGGTAAACTTTGTTCGGCAGCGCCTTTCCAACCGCGACTAGCGCGAACGAAACGCGATCTGCCTGCCAACTTCAAGCGCGGCAACCTCCATCAGCGAACTGTCAGGCGCAATACCTATTGGATCATCGGCGCAACTGACGAAAACGGAGTTGCAGGCTCACCCGTATTCCCTTGACCCGAGGCCGCCATGACAACTTCTGCACCGCCAACCTCCGCTCGCCGCCAGCTCCGCGTCTGGGATATCGCGACGCGCGTCTTCCATTGGAGCCTGTTCCTCCTGCTGCTCGCCTGCTGGTTCTCCGGCGGCGAGGGAGATCTTGCCAACATACACCGGGCTAGCGGCATGATGCTCGCTGGGCTGATTGTCTTCCGGATCGTCTGGGGATTTGCCGGCGGCGAACATGCACGGTTCGGCGCATTTTTCCCCTCGCCCGGCAAGCTCATCGCGCATCTCAGGCAAGTTGCCGCCGGCAAGCCGGAACGTCATCTGGGCCACAATCCGGTCGGCGCCGTTGCCGTGTTTCTGCTGCTCATCGCCGTCTCGGTCTGCATTCTTACCGGCCTCTTCAGCAGCGGCGAGGGCCTCGCCGGTCCTTTCGCTGAGGTCATCGGTTTCGAAATGTCGGACCTGCACGAACTCGCGTTTCGTGTCCTGCAAGGCCTCGTCGCGCTCCATCTGCTGGGCGTTGTGGCGGAAAGCTTGCTGGCAAAGGACGCGCTGGTGCCTGCCATGATCACTGGTCGCAAGTCGCGCGCCGAAGGCGAACCCGGAACAGATGCGCGACAGGCTGGCCTGCCGGCGCTCCTGGTCGCCCTGCTTCTCGGCGGCGTTGTGAGCGCGGGCCTCTGGTCCCTGCCGTCTCCCGCCGCATTGGACGGTGACCACCGTGAAGGCTATGACGATCACGACCGTGACCGGGACCGCGAAGACCATTGATCCCTCTTCAACACAGGACACAACCTCATGAGTCGTCTTCGCCTTCATACCGAACGTCATGCCGTTGACCGGATCGGCTGGCTGCGCGCCGCAGTCCTCGGCGCGAATGATGGCATCGTCTCGACTGCCAGCCTGATCCTCGGCGTCGCCGCTGCCGAAGCCTCGCGCGGCGCTGTTCTGACAGCGGGCATTGCCGCGCTGGTTGGCGGCGCGATGTCGATGGCTGCGGGCGAATATGTCTCCGTCAGTTCGCAGGCCGATACCGAAAAGGCCGATACCGAAAGGGAAAAGCGCGAACTGCACGATGACCCGGAAGCCGAGCTCAAGGAGCTGACCGGCATCTACCGGGCACGCGGCCTTGAGCCCGCCCTCGCGCTCCAGGTTGCGACGCAGTTGACGGAGAAGGATCCGTTGAGGGCGCATTTGCGCGACGAACTCGGCATTTCCGAATCGCTTACCGCAAGGCCCGTGCAGGCCGCCTTCACGTCTGCCGCAACCTTTGCAGTCGGCGCTGCGCTTCCCCTCATGGTTGCTGCCATCGTGCCGCTCACCTCGCTTCTGCCCGCAGTATCACTTTCGGCGCTGGCCTTCCTGGCGCTGCTCGGCGCCGCCGGCGCGCGCACCGGGGGCGCCAAGCTCGGCACCGCGATCCTGCGCGTCACGTTCTGGGGCGCCCTTGCTATGGCCATCACCACGCTGATCGGCAAGCTGACCGGCACGGTGGTCTGAGACACTGAAACGAAAACGCCCGGCCGAGCGAAGTGCTGGCCGGGCGTCTGGTAGTCGAATTGGGCCGAAGCTTAGAGAACGCGGTCTTTAAGGTCCTTGGACGGACGGAACGCGACTTTCTTCGAAGCCTTGATCTTGATGGCTTCGCCGGTGGCCGGGTTGCGACCCTTGCGTGCCGGACGCGCGCGAACCTGCAGGATGCCGAGGCCGGAAATGCGCAGCTTCTTGCCCTTCTTCAGGTGGCCGCCCATGCGGTCGATGAAGTCGCTGACGATCGTTTCAGCCTGCTTCTTCGGCATTTCGTGCGCTTCGGAGATTTCCGCAGCGATGTGCTTCAGGGTCATGACGTCCGAAGCGGCTTTCCGGGCCACAACGGCTTTCTTGGCGGAGACCTTTTTCGCCGGAGCTTTCGCGACCGGGGCCTTCTTCACAACTTTGGATTTTACGGCCATTTCATTATCCTTTCTAAGACAGTGAATGCAGAACGCAGCCTAAACAGGGGTGTTTTCGCCTGCCAGGTTTCAGTCTTGCAGATGATTCCTTGCAGAAGGAGATCGCATATCTTTGCTTTGAACATTGCGCAAGAGGCTCGCCCCGGCCGGTCGGAAATTCCCGATAGACCCAAAAACCGCCATAAAACGCAACTTTTGCGCCTTCCGGCTACCCGGGCCCGGCCCAGGACACGCCCCCCGAAGGCTCGAAATTACTCCGCCTACTGATCGTTTCAGGCACAACGCAACCGGTGGCGGATGAGGCACCCGGGACGCTCGAAAGATGCTCCGCCTACGGACACTACGCCGGCCGGCAACACGCCGGCGCGCACCTCAAGGTGACGTAGCGTTAGCACCGAACTTTCGCAGCGCCTAGCTGGCCCTGTTCAAGCGTACGCCTGGGCTGAGGAATGAGGCGCCGGACGCCGCCTCCGGGGGCCCGGTCAAGCCTCTTACTTGCTGGATGGGAACCGGCCCAGGCCGGGCACATCGGGATCCAGGTCAGGGGCTAAACGCCCGGTCGCCCAGAGGCGTCGGGAGTTCAATGTTTTCAAGTAATTGGGAGGTTTTCATTCCGGGAGGAATGGCGCGAGTGACGGGGCTCGAACCCGCGACCTCCGGCGTGACAGGCCGGCACTCTAACCGACTGAGCTACACCCGCGCATTTTTCTGGCCGCCCTTTCGAGCGAAGCGCCTCTCTAATCGCGCCGGCCTGCCGGGTCAAGCGGTCCTGTTGGGCGCCTTGCAGTGCCCCGGAAACGGCCTGTTTCCTGCCATTTCTCCTTCAGCTGCCATTCAACCGACATAGTATCTGTTCATCTGATAACGAGACCCAAACACGGATTCAGACCATGAAGCGTATCGCCCTGATTTCAGGTGGAATTTTTATCATCCTGATCGGCGTGGCGCTGAGCGTGCCGTTCCTGATTCCCAAATCCGTCTACCGCGCCCAGATCGAGCGTGCGGCGGGCGAAGCCCTGCAGCGCAAGGTGACGCTCGAGGGCGAGGTCCGCCTGTCCCTTTTCCCTCGCATTGCGGCCAGTGTCGGCGGCATGAAAGTGTCCAACCCGGACGGCTTCGACGGCCCCTATATGATCGAGGCCGGCGAATTGCGCGGCGCGGTCAAATGGGCGCCGCTCCTGTTCGGCCAGCGCGTCGAAGTGCACGAACTCGCCTTTGTCGATGCGTCGGTGTCGCTCCAGAAGAAGGCTGACGGCACGACCAACTGGGTCCTGGAGAAGACCCCTCCGTCGGGCGATGCCCCCAGCGAGGGCGGCGGCTTCAACGGCGCGGTGGAGCACCTGCGCCTCGAGAATGCCAGCCTTACCTATCAGGATGACCAGGCGGGCACACGGTATGAACTGCGCGAACTGGATCTCACGGCTGCCATGAAGGCGCTCGACCAGCCGTTCCAACTCGACGCCAAGGGCTTCTTCCAGAGCCAGCGGTTCGACGTGCATGCGAACCTCGATTCGCTGGACGCCGCGACCACGGGCAAGCCCGCCACGCTTGAGGCGACCCTCGGCACGGACTTCGTCAAGGCGCGCTATGACGGATCCATCACGCTCGGCGCCGTCCCCGCCCTCGACGGCACCTTCTCGGCCAGCTCCGAAGCCGTCAGCTCGCTTCTCGACTATGCCAAGGTCGAAGTCCCGTTCGACATCACCAAGCTCGGCAAAATCAACACTGAGGGCGACGTGTCCGGTACGCTGGAAAACCTCGCGATCAACGTGAAGCGTTTCAACCAGTCCTCCGATCTCGCCAAGACCGGCTTCACCGGCAAGATCAACCTCGGCCCCACGCCGACCATCGACGGCGAATTCGCCTTCGACGCCCCCAAGATCGACGCACTGGTGAAGTTCGCCGCGCTGAAGCTGCCGGTGAACGTTGCGCCCCTCGGCGCCCTGGATGTCGAAGGCAAGATCAGCGGCGCGCTGACCGAGCCCGCCCTCGCCTTCGAGAAGCTGCGCATCAAAGGCCCGTTGATCAACGCCAACTATACAGGCGGCGTCACGCTCGGCGAGGCCGTCCTCGTCAACGGCAAGCTCAGCTTCGACACGGCGAAGGCGGGCGAGCTGGCGCGTGAGATGAACGTCGATGTACCGGCCGGCCCTGCCCTGGAGAAGGTTTCCTTCACCGGTAAAATTGCCGGCCCTGCTGATGCGCTGAAGCTCAGCGCCATCGACTTCAAGCATGACGGCGACCTGCTCACCGCGACTTATACCGGCGAACTCGGCCTCGCCGAGCCCGGCGCCCTCAAGGGCAGACTGAACGCCTCCAGTGAAAAGCTGCGCGAGCTGCTCGCCGCCGCGGAAGTAGAACTGGAGCCCGGCGCAACGCTGCAAACCTTCGCCGCCACCAGCGATGTCAGCGGCACTTTCACCAACATCGCCCTTTCGGCGCTGGACCTGAAGCTTGACAACATCACGGCCAAAGGCACGGCCGGCATCGACCTTACCGGTCCGAAGCCGCGCCTGACCGGCAAGCTCAACATGGGCAATCTTGACCTTTCGCCCTTCCTCGCCCCGGCCGATCAGGCCGTGCAGCCGGTCAAGATCGAGCCCTGGAGCAAGGACAAGCTGGACCTCGCCGGTCTGCAGGCCGCAGATGCCGACCTCCAGATCACCACGACGCAGATCAGCCTGGGCAGTGTCAAACTGACCGACGCGGCCCTCACCGCCAAGCTGACGGATGGCAAGCTCGCCGCCGATCTGTCGAAATTCAAGGCCTTCGGCGGCAACTGGGAAGGCCGCATGACAGTCGACGCCGCCTCGACCATGCCGGCTGTCACGTTCGCCATGCAGGGCGACAGCGTGGCCATGTCGAACCTCCTTGGTACGCTGGCAGGTTTCGACAAGCTCGCGGGCACGGGCGCCTTCAAGCTGGACGCCACCACACGCGGGGACTCGCTCGACGCCCTGGTGCGCGGCCTCAACGGCGAAGTGTCGACCAACCTCGCTGAAGGCGCTCTGAAAGGCCTCAATGTCACGCAAATGGTGCGCTCCGCCCAGTCGTTGCAAACGGCGCTGACCACCGGCAAGCTCAACTCGCTCGACTTCCGCAGTGTGCTCTCACCGACGGCAGAGACCGACTTCACCAAGTTCGACAGCGTGCTCAAAATCAAGAACGGCGTCGCCAATGTCGACATCCTGAAGCTGATCAGCCCGGCGCTCGGTATCGACGGCACCGGCAGTATCGACCTCGGCGGCCAGAAACTCGACCTGCGCCTCGCCACCGCTATTGACCGCACCGGCTCCGGGCAGGGCGCGGTCGTGCAGCTGAATGGTATCCCGGTGCCGGTACGCCTGTCCGGCAACTGGAACCAGTTGAAGGTCACGCCGGACTTCTCTGGTGTTCAGGCTGCGCTGCAGGCACAGCTAAAGGACAAGCTACTGGAAGAAGTAGCCGGCCGCGGCGGCGACTCTGTGGGCGGCGTCATCGGCGGCATCCTCGGGCAGCCGCCAAAAGCCCCCGCAACCGGCATCCCGCCAGCAGAAGGCGAACCTGTCACCCCGGCCGAGCCTGCCCCGCCGCGCAGTGTCGAGAAGGAACTGGAAGACGCCGCCGAGAACGCTGCCCGCGATGCGCTGGGCGGCCTATTCGGACGCAAGCGCCCGGCCACACCGCCTGCAGAACCGGAACCAGCCCCCGCCGAGGAAAGCACAACGCCTTAGGCGCGTTTCTCACTGGTGAACGGCACAACGGTTGTAACGGCTGGCGACTGGATCGGGTGCACTTCGGCGCCCTCACCGCTGGCACGGCGACGCACCTCGATGATGTGGGCGAGGTTGTCCAGCGGTTGCGCACGGCTGATGAAGAAGCCCTGCAGTTCGTCGCAGCCATGGTCGCGCAGGAAGTCCGCCTGGTAGAGCGTCTCGACGCCCTCGGCCGTGCAGCGCATGCCGAGTGACTTGGCAAGGCTCAGTGTCGCCATCGCGATAGCGCGGCTTTCCGGACGCGACTCGATATCCTTCACGAAGCTCTTGTCGATCTTGATCTTGTCGAACGGGAACGCGCGCAGGTAGCTCAGCGAAGAATAGCCGGTCCCGAAGTCGTCCAGCGAGATACGGACACCCAGGTCCTTGATCTGGTGCAAGCGTTTCAGCGTGAATTCCGTGTCTGTCATCAGCACGGATTCGGTGATTTCGAGTTCCAACCGGTTTGGCGAGATATTGTTGGTGGCCAGCGAATTGACGATTGTCGAGATCAGCGTCGCCGAATGGATCTGCAGCGGCGAGATGTTGATCGCCACCTTCACGCTCTCCGGCAGACGCGCCGCTTCCGTCAGCGCCGCGCGGATCACCCATTCACCCATGCGCGTGATCAGGCCATTGTCCTCTGCCAGTTCGATGAACTCGTCCGGGAATACCAAACCGCGCGTCGGATGCTGCCAGCGCAGCAGTGATTCCACGCCGAGGATCTTGTGCGAACCCGCTTCGACGAGCGGCTGGAAGAAGACGCGCAGTTCATCATTGTCGATCGCGCTCTCGAGCTCGGCTTCGATCTGGACACGGGCGAGCGCGGTGGCTTCCAGCTCATTAGTGAACATGCGCCACTGCGCCTTGCCGGTCCGCTTGGCATCATAGAGCGCCAGGTCGGCATGCTTCAGCACTTCGCGCGGATCGGTGGTGTAAGCATCAAACACGCGCACACCAAACGAGGCTGAGCAGTGCGCCGTCGAGCCCCAGATGTCGTACGGCTTGCGCATATGCTCCGTCAGGCGATTGAAGAAGGCTTCCAGCGCCCCGCCAGCCGGGCGTTCTATCACCAGCGCAAATTCATCACCGCCGAGACGTGCCACGATGTCTGTCTTCTCGGCCATCGCGTTGAGGCGGGCCGAGACCTGGCGCAGCAGTTCGTCGCCCGCCGGGTGGCCGAGCGTGTCGTTGACCCATTTGAAGTTGTCGAGATCCAGCCAGAGCAGCGCGCGTACCGTGTTCGGCGCCGGCGGCTTGCGGAGTACCCTTTCAAGGTGATCCTGCAGGGTTACGCGGTTGGGCAGTCCCGTCAGGCCGTCATAGTGGGCCATGTAGGCCATGCGGTCTTCGATCAGCTTGGACTGCGTGATGTCGGCCGCCACGCCGCGGAAGCCCCGAAACTCCGGTCCATCAAAAATCGGTTTGCCGGTCAGCGAGATCCAGCATTCCTCTTCAGCGCCGTCCGCCACCTGCAGGACGATGTCGCGAAAGCCGAGATTCCGGTCGAGCGTCGACTCAAGTACGCGGCGGGCTTCACTGGCAACAAACACTGATGTCAGCTGCACACCGGCCTTCATGAAGCTTGAAGTGTCCGAACTCGTGTCGATGACCAGCGGAATGTCTTCGAGGACACCGGCCGCATTGGTCTGCCATAGCCAGTCTGACGTGCTCTCCTCAAAGTCGCGCAGCAACAGCCCGATCAGCTGCGTCTGTTCCTGCACGGCCGCTTCGTTGAGGTGCTGTTCGACAAACTGGAGATGTGTCCAGCGCACCGCAAAGACCAGCACGGTGACATAAACGATCGTCAGCACGGCAATGAAATGGTGAACCGCGCCGGGCTCCATGGCCATCGAAGCGGCGAGACCGATACCGATCGGGACGAGGTAGGAATAAGCCGCACTCGGCAGGCGCGACAGCAGGAACGCGCCGCCGAACATCATGCCGGCCAGAACGATGCTGAGCACCATCTGGCCTTCTGCGTTAGTGGAGCTCAAAACAAATAGGGGCGCCGCCGCCCAGAAGAGGCCAATCACCATTGCGCTGCGCGCGATCGCATCGATGTGGCGATCTGAAACCCGGCCCTCGAGACTCGCCTTGCGCGTACGCAGGTGGCGCAGCACGGCGAGGCCGGAAATGAAGATGATGCAGAAACCCCAGATCGCCAGAACGCTGCTGACATGCGAGTTCCGGAAGGACTGGAGCACGACCGCCACATTGAGAAGGTTGGCGAGCAGCATGACTGCAATCATGTTGCCAACCGTATCGAGCTGCTTCTTGCGAAGGCTCGCGCGGTACTTCTCAGGAACCGGAACTTCCTTCAGCAGACGGGCCAGGGACCAGTCTGAAGGCGCGCCGGTGGTGTGATTTTCCATCTATCTGCTCCGGCCCGCTTCGACGAGCTCTCCGAGATATCTCTAGCAAATCACCGTAAATGCCCGCCAAGGGTGAAGCCTGAAACTGAGCGCGCGGCCTTTACCCGGCATTTACGAAGCGGGCGCGCAAGCCCTGTCCAGGAAGGCGTTTGCGTCCGCCTGCATCGCCGAAAGCGCTTCCGGATCCAGCCGGCCGAGTGCCTTGTAGATCAACGCCATTCTGGGATTTCCGGAGAGGGCGTCCCGGTTCCGGGCGATGAAATCCCAGTACAGATAATTGAACGGGCACGCTTTCGGTCCGGTTTTGGCGCTCACGTCGAACGCGCAATCGCCGCAATAGTCAGACATTTTGTTGATGTAGTTTCCGCTCGCCGCGTAGGGTTTGGAGGCCATCAGCCCGCCATCGGCATGCAGCGCCATGCCGTGCGTGTTCGGCAGCTCCACCCACTCATAGGCATCTGCGTAAACGAGCAGATACCATTCGTTCACCATCGCCGGATCGAGCCCTGCGATCAGCGCGAAATTGCCCGTTACCATGAGGCGCTGGATATGGTGCGCATAGGCATGGCGCTTCGTCTGGCCGATCGCATCGGCCATGCAGCGCATATCCGTCTCGCCCGTCCAGTAAAAGTCCGGGAGCGGACGGTGCGCCGCCAGCGTGTTGGTGTCCGCATAGGCCGGCATCGTCAGCCAGTAGATGCCGCGCACATATTCCCGCCATCCGATGATCTGCCGGATGAAGCCCTCCACCGCGTTCAGCGGCGCACGCCCTGCCCGCCATTCCGCTTCCGCCCGGCGGCAGACGTCCAGCGGGTCGAGCAGGCCGCAATTGATGTAGATCGACAGCAGCGAATGCCACATCCATGGCTCGCCCTGCGCCATCGCGTCCTGCCAGTCGCCAAAGCCCGGCAGGATTTCTCCAATGAAATGGTCCCGCGCGGCCTCCGCACCGCTGCGCGTGGTCGCGAACACCCAGGGCTCAAGATCGCCGAAATGATCCGGAAAGCGTGTTGCGACCAGCGCGATCACCTCCCGCGTCGCGGCATCCGGCGCCGGCAGCAAGCGCGGCGGCGGGGTCAGCGACTTCGGCAAGCGCTTGCGGTTGTCGTGGTCGAAGTTCCACTGCCCACCCGCCGGTTCCTGTCCGTCCATCAGCAGGCCGGTCTTGCGGCGTACCTCGCGGTAGAAAAACTCCATCCGCAGCTGCTTGCGCCCTTTCGCCCAGGCGAGGAATTCCGTGAGCGGAACAATGAAGCGCGTATCGTCTCGCAGCTCGACCGGCACGCCAAACAGGTCGCGCCAGGTTTCCATGTCCGCCAGCAGGCGCCACTCGCCCGGCTTGGTTACCACGACACGCGTAAGCCCAGGCACATCTTCCAGAGCGCGAGCCACTTCGCCCCGCAGCGATCCGGCATTGCCTGCGCCGTCCAGCTTCACATAGCGCACATCATGCCCGCCAGCGCGAAGTTCGTCCGAAAAGTGGCGCATGGCAGCGAACAGAAAAGCGATCTTCTTCTTGTGATGGCGCACATATGTTGCCTCTTCGGCGACCTCGGCCATGAGGATTACATCGCCCGCTTTGGCATCGCTAAGCGAGGAAAGGCCCGGCGACAGCTGGTCGCCGAGCACCAGTCTCAGAACACCCATCCACCGCCCCGGCGCCTAGTACATTGCGTCGAGCACGTACTCGATCTGCTGGCCGCGCGCCTCGAAGGCGAGCTTTACCCAGCGCCCCTCATTGTCGTACCAGAGGTCCACATCGAGCGCCGAGTCGAGTAGGTAGCGGTTCGCCTCAATGGTCTGGTTGCCGGCCTTGATTTTTTCCCGGCCTTTGGGAACGACTTTCACGCTGATGATCTCCCCGTTGCCGGTCGAGATCAGCTTCGTGGTCTGCGTCTGGGCATAGTTCCAGTGGCTCGCCGGAATGATACCGGCCGGCGCCACGCCGTTGAAGATCGTGCTGTCCACGTCGAGAGCGTCACCCTTGCGCGTCGCCGACACCGTCCCCTTCTTGCCGTCATCGTTCAGTTTGCCAGTCACGGCCACCAGCTTGCCGTTCAGCCATTTCTCGGTGGCATCCAGCTGGTAACGGAACAACGTCACCGGGCCGAGCCCAGCCTTGAGAGATACCCTGGTTGTCGCCACCAGCGCGCCGTCAGCGGCGTTCGCGAACGTGACGGCGTGGCTGCCGAACGGCTTGCCTTCGCGCAGCACGTTGAAGCGGATGACATCGCCCGCCTCCGGCTGCCAGGGCTTGGACGATGTTTCAGCCACCGCGCCGAGTGCGGACGCGGCGAGGAAGAGGAAGGAACAAACGGCGCGTTGTGCGTTCATGATCGTCTCCGGTACTGCAGGCCTGGTGGGCTTTCCGGCACATGCCGGGTCAACATTCTATATACGGCCCGCCTGCCGGATGGTTGTGCCGTCGCCGGTCACAGGTTCGTGACCCATTACGGCGCAGGCCCCGGATCGGATCAAAACCTTGCCTGCCCGTTGCCCCGGGCCCCGCGGCCCCTTAAGTCTGGGCCACCGGCCGGAGCATCACAGGAAACACCCCCGCATGACCGTTCACCGATCGATCGTTGACCTGATCGGCAATACGCCGCTGCTGCGCCTGAACCGCGCATCAGACGAGACGGGGTGTGAAATCCTCGGCAAATGCGAGTTCCTGAACCCTGGCCAATCCGTGAAAGACCGCCCCGCCCTCGGAATCGTGCGAGAGGCCGAAGCAGCAGGCTCGCTGAAACCGGGCGGCACCATCGTCGAAGGCACTGCCGGCAATACCGGCATCGGCCTCGCCCTTGTCGGCAAGGCGCTGGGCTACCGTGTGGTCATCGTGATGCCGCGCACCCAGAGCCAGGAGAAGAAGGACGCCATCCGCCTGCTTGGCGCCGAGCTGATCGAGGTGGATGCGGTCCCGTACGCCAATCCCAACAATTATGTGCGCTATTCCGGCCGCCTCGCCGAGGAACTTGCCGCCAGCGAGCCGAACGGAGCCATCTGGGCCAACCAGTTCGACAACCAGGCAAACCGCCGTGCCCACTTCGCAACGACCGGCCAGGAAATCTGGCGGCAGACTGGCGGCAAGCTCGACGGCTTCATCTGCGCTGTCGGCTCCGGCGGTACGCTGGGCGGGGTCTCGCTGGCGCTGAAGGAAAAGAACAGGAAGATCCAGATCGGCATCGCAGACCCCGGCGGCGCCGCTCTCTATGCCTATTACACGACCGGCGAGTTGAAAGCTGAAGGCACCTCAATCACAGAAGGCATCGGTCAGGGCCGCATCACGGCCAACCTCGAAGGCATCGAAGTCGACAAGGCCTACCGCGTGAACGACGATGAAGCCCTGAGCGTGTTGTTCGCCCTCGTGGAGACCGAAGGCCTCTGCCTCGGCGGCTCGGCCGGCGTCAACGTCGCCGGCGCCATCCGCCTCGCGCGGGATCTCGGCCCCGGCCACACGGTCGTGACGATCCTTTGCGACTACGGCAATCGCTACCAGTCGAAACTCTACAATCCGGAGTTCCTGCGTTCAAAGGGATTGCCGATGCCGCCCTGGATGGAGAAATAGGCCTATGGAAACCGGAGATCCCCTCGTCAGCGCCGACTGGCTGCGCGCCAATATCGAAGCCCCCGATGTGCGCATCGTCGACGCGACCTGGTTTGCGCCCTTCACGAACCCGCCCGAGACTGGCCGGCAGGCCTGGATGCGCGGGCATATTCCGAAAGCCGTCCACTTCGACATCGACGACATCGCCGATACCTCCTCCCCCCTGCCGCACATGCTGCCGGATGCCGTAAAGTTCTCCTCGCGCGTGCGCCGCCTCGGCCTCGGCGACGGCAACCGCATCATCATTTACGACCAGAACAACTTTTTCGCCGGCGCCCGCGCCTGGTGGATGTTCCGGGTCATGGGCCACAAGGACGTGCACGTCCTCGACGGCGGTCTGAAGGCGTGGGTCGAGGCCGGCGGTCCGCTCGACGACATGCCCCCCATCGCCAGCGAGCGCCACTTCACACCGCGTGTGCGTACCGACCTCGTGATGGACGCCAAAGGCCTCGAGAACCTTCTCGGCACGGCGCGCACCACCATTATAGACGCCCGCCCAGACGGCCGCTTCTTCGGCCGCGATCCGGAGCCCCGCGCGGGACTGCCATCAGGGCATATTCCAGGCAGCATCAACCTGCCGGGCAGCAAGCTGGTGACAGAAGACGGCCACATGAAACCGGCGAGCGAACTGCGCAAGCTGTTCAAGGATCCGCTCGCGCCGACCGTCACGACCTGTGGCTCGGGTGTGACCGCCGCGATCACGGCGCTCGCGCTCGCCCGCCTCGGCAATTATGATGTCGCTGTCTATGATGGGTCATGGACGGACTGGGCGTCCGATCCCTTGCGGCCCATTGCGAAAGCGCCGGCATGAAGAAGGACGAGGCCGCCCCCGAAACGCGCCTCATCCATACGCGCGCAGACCGGCTGGGCCGTGTCACCGTGAACCCGCCGGTGGAACGCGCCTCCACGGTCCTGTTCCGCGACGAAGCCGGCCTCTACGGCGCCAAACCCACCTATGGCCGCATGGGCCTGACCGTGCACCGCGAACTCGAAGCGGCGATGGGCGAACTCGAAGGCGCAACGCACACCCGCCTCGCCGGTAACGGCTTGCAGGCCTGTGCGCTCGCCATCGCCAGTGTTGTGTCTTCCGGAGACCACCTTCTCTTCTCCGACAGCATCTACGGTCCCACGGCGCGCTTCTGCGAGCGCCGCCTGAAAGCGATGGGTATCGAGGCCGAGCGCTTCGATCCGCGCAGCGGCGGCGAGATAGCCACGCTGTTCCGCGCGAACACCAAGGCGGTCTTCCTCGAGGCGCCGGGCTCGCTCACGTTCGAGATCACCGACACGCCTGCCATCGTCGCCGCCGCTTCGCAACGCGGTATACGGACGATCCTCGACAACACCTGGGGCGCCGGCCTGCTCCACCAGCCGCTCGCGCTCGGCGTCGACATTTGCGTTCAGGCGCTGACCAAGTATGCGGTAGGCCATGCCGATGCCTTCGGCGGCGCCGTGATGACGCGCAGCAGCGGCCTCTACACGCGCATCGCCGCCGCCTCCGAGGATTGGGGCATCACGCTGGCTCCGGACGACGCCTACCTCGCCCTGCGCGGCCTGCGCAGCCTGCATACGCGCCTGAAGGCGCACGAAGCCGCCGGCCTCGACATGGCGCACTGGCTTGCCGCCCGCCCTGAAGTGGCCGACGTGCTGCATCCCGGTCTGCCGGGCAGTCCCGACCACGAGCTCTGGCAGCGCGACTTCACGGGTTCGAATGGCCTCTTCAGCATCATTCTGAACCCGGTCCCCGAGGGCGGCCTCGAACGCTTCTTCGCGGCGCTCTCCCTCTTTTCGCTCGGCTTCTCCTGGGGAGGCTTCGAAAGCCTGATCATTCCCTGCGACCAACAGCTGGAGCGCATGAAAGGCAGCTGGACCGACACCCGCGCCGGCCCGCTGCTGCGCCTTCACATTGGCCTGGAAGCCACGCGCGACCTCAAGGCCGATCTCGAAGCCGGCTTCAAAGCCCTCGCAAAGGCCTGACGCCGCTCGCTGCCCGGCAAAAGCTTCAGATGAGATCACCTCGCCCCGGCAGTGGACGCGCGCGGCGCAGCCAGATGTGGACAGTATTCACTTCAAGTAAAAGTCCGTATCGGCAATGAAGGCCGCAGCAGAGCCCGGGATCGCTGCGGCAGCAGACAAGACGCCCCTTGCCGGCGAGGAAACGGCCCGCAGGGAAACCGGCACCTAACCGCCTGGCGGCGCCGCGCGCTCGAAGTTCTGGAAAATCAGGAAGTCCTCGACATCCTTGCCGACAGTCGAGAGCGGCTCGGACGGCGGCCAGAGATGCTCGGCCCGCTCCCGCCGGGCGACACAGCGCTTGGACATGCTGGCGAGGTGAACAAAGTCATCCGCCGCCTGCAGCGATTCCAGAATGCAGCCATCGAAGTAAGGATACTGCGCATCGGGGCTGCATCCGAAGGATGAACGATCAGGCCGCGCGGCCGTCATCACCATCCGGTTCGGCGCAGCGAGTTCGGAGAGGAATACGCCCGAGAAACAGGCCGAGACCACCACCACCGTCGGCCGCTCGCCGCACCATTCGCCGACCAGCGATTTCATCCGCGTGGGGCTGAGGAAACCCTCGCGTCCCAGCACAATACCGTCCGTGTTGCCGTGCGAGGTAAAATACAGGAGGCACCCTGCCGGCGCAGCGGCCGCCTGCTTGCCGAAGGCCGCAAACACTTCTTCGGATGACAGCGAGAAACCGCCGAGCTCACGCGGGCGCAGCGACATATTGGCGATGTTGTCCGGGCTGAAGCCGGCATCCGCGAAGCCCTGCGCCAGCGCCTTTCGGGAATTCTCGAACGCCTCGATCGGCGTGCCGTCACCCGCGCGCCAGTCTGCCGCCAGAATGCCCACGGCCCAGTCCTTGAACGCGGCCTCGCCGGTCTCGCCCTGCGCACTTGCGCGCCCGCCGAAACAGGCGGCTACCAGAAGCATCAAGACCAACAGAGGCTGCAACCGCATCACAGGGCTCCCGAGAACCTGTTCCCGCCAACATAAGATCAGCACCGTGCGGCGCGCGCAAGGCACAAGAGTGAACGCCAGGTGCTACCGCGGATAGGTATCCAGCGACGGCTCGCGGACCCAACAGTCACAGCCGCCATCGTATTGGAAGGCCTCGCCATAGTCGTTCACGCGGGTCGGAACACCGTAGTTCCACCCATGCACAAACTCATAAGTCGGGTCGCCGTACCGATCCGCGTAGCCATCCCCGGTGTCGTCGCAAACCGCATTGCCCTGCGCGTTGAGCCCGCATTCCCAGGCCGGAACCATGGTCATGGTGACTGCCATGTCGTCGGCCGCCATCTGCAGACCCATCGCCACGGCGTCCCAGTCCGATGTTGTACAGCCTGCCAGCGCGAGCGCCCCGGCGCCCGCCAGCCAGAGGCGCACCCGCGCGCCCATCCCCGTCGTCATGTTAGCCCAAACTCCCGATTCTGTTGGGATTTATCCTGGAGGGGACGGCCATGAATGCAAGCTGAACCGGTGTTCAGGCCGGCTCCGGGCTCACCCGCACGACCAGCTTGCCGAGGTTCTTGCCCTCGAACAGGCGCGACAGGCTGGACGGCGCCTTCTCGAAGCCGTCCACAATGTCAGTCTCGAACTTCAGCTTTCCCTCCATCAGCCACATCGCCATCTGCTGGATACCCTCCGGGAAGCGCGGGAAATAGTCGATCACGATGAAGCCCTTCACAAGCGTCCTGCGCATCAGCAGGTTGGCGAAGTTGTAGGGACCCGGCGCGGGCGTCGTGTCGTTATAGGTCGAGATCAGGCCGCACAGCGGCATACGGGAAAAATCGTTGAGGCGCGCCATCACAGCGTCCATGATCCGTCCACCGACATTCTCGAAATTGATGTCGATGCCCTTCGGGCAATGCTTGTCGAGCGCGGCGCCCACGTCCTCGGACTTGTAGTCGATGGCAGCATCGAAACCGGCCACCTCGGTCAGCCAGCGGCACTTGTCCTTGCCGCCGGCAATGCCGACGACGCGGCAGCCCTGGATCTTTGCGATCTGCCCGACCATCGAACCAACGGCGCCCGCAGCGGCAGACACCACCACTGTCTCGCCCGCCTTGGGCTTCGCAATGTCCATCAGGCCGAAATAGGCCGTCATACCGGTCGCACCCAGCGGGCCCATGTACGCCGTCAGCGGCACGCCCGGCAGGCGCGGCAGCTTGGCCAGCGCGGCGCCCGGCAGCGTGTTGTAGATTGCCCACCCGGCAAGGCCGGTATTGACGATGTCGCCCGGAGTAAGGCCATCGAAGCGGCTTTCGGTGATGATGCTGAGCCCGCCGCCGCGCATCGCATCGCCGATCTGCACCGGCGGAAGGTAGGCATCCATATCACTCATCCAGATCCGGTTCGTCGGATCGAGCGAGAGGTAGATCGTCTTGGCGCGCACTTCGCCGTCCTTGAGCGGCGAGAGGGCGCTCTCGACCAGTTCGAGATCTCCTTCCTTAAGGTCACCCACCGGCCGCTTCCGCAACACCCAGGTCTGGTTCATCTCGTTGGTCATGGCGTTCTCCCGCTTTTCTCTGGGCGGGAGGCTAGACCGAATCCACTTCAGCGCAAGACGCCGCGCGTGGTTTGCCTGCCGGGAAGCTGATCCGGAAAACGCTTACCGCAACACGCCGCGCTTGGCCTGGTGCACCGCGTAGTTGAGGATCAGCAGCGAGACGACAATGATGCAGACCGCCGAGACGCGGTTGCCATCATAGGCCGGCGCAGGGAGTGAGAAGCTCGCCGCCATGGTCAGCAGGGTGCAGGCGGCGGAGAACACCAGAACCCGTACCGCCGAGATGCGTCGCTTGACGAGCAGCATCGCGCCGGCGAGGCCCGCAAACACGCCCAGCGCCCAGGTCCCGTAGAGCCAGTCGGGCAATGCCGACCAATAGGCCTGCGCCTCGGCGGGAAAGCGTTCCATGTAGGGCGGATACAGCGTGGCGGTCGCCAGGAAGTCGAACACTCCGAGCAGACTCCAGAGCACTGCGGCGGAGCCGATGAGGAAGAGATGCCAGGGCGCCTTCAGCGCGGGCTTCTGCACCGGCGGGGCAAGGTCCACGGCTCTTGGGAAAACCAGGTCGCTTTGCATGCCACATTTCTACCACAGTTCCGCCCGCCGCAAAGTCGAATCGGTTTCGATGACTCTCGTTTAATCCGCGGACGGGACCGGCGCCCGCCCGAATTGACTTGGCGGCGGGCTTCACGGACGGTGCGGCAGCGCTACGCGGGCAACACACGAGGGCAGCCTATGAACATCAGACGTGTCGTTCGAGCCGTCCTCGCCGCCAGCCTGATCGCCGGCAGCGCCGCGGCGCAAGAGGTGCCGCCGTCGGTCTTCACCGAAACCCGGCAGGCGGCCGGCCTCGCCGCGCCCGGCGAGATCATCATCGACCGGGCAGGCATTCCGCACATCTATGCGTCCAGCGCGCGCGACGGATTTTTCCTGCAGGGCTACGCGGTCGCGCGCGACCGGCTCTGGCAGATCGACCTCTGGCGCAAGCGCGGACTGGGCCGCCTCTCTGCAAGCTTTGGTCCGGACTATGTGAAACAGGACCGCGCGGCGCGCCTTCTTCTCTACCGCGGCGACATGGCCGCCGAATGGGCGAGCTATCCCGCGGACGCGAAAGCCTGGACCGAAGCCTTTGCCGCCGGGATCAATGCCTTCATTGGCGAGACAGAGCGCGGCACCCAGCCCCTTCCCCCCGAATTCGCTGCCACCGGCTCGCGGCCGGAACGTTGGCAGGCGGACGATGTGGTGCGCATCCGCTCGAATGCGCTGGCCTCGAACCTGCGCAGCGAAGTCGCGCGCGCCATTGCGCTCTGCGGCGGCGACGTGAAGCTCGAGCCCCTCCGCCGCAAGCTTGAACCGCCCCGTCCCGTGACCCTCCCCAAGGGTCTCGATCCGTGCAGCATTCCTGAAAACGTGCTTGACGATTTCACGCTCGGCACAAGCGATGTCAGCTTCTCCGATGGCGCGATCGTACTCGCGAGCCGCGAGAGCGAAACGCTCGAAGGATCGAACAATTGGGTGATCGCACCGGCGCGCAGCGCTACCGGCCGGCCGATCATGGCGAACGATCCGCACCGCGCGCAATCGATACCGAACCTGCGTTACCTTTCGCACATCGACACGCCGGACTTGAAGATCGCCGGCGCCGGCGAACCGGCCCTTCCCGGGATCAGCTTCGGTCACAATGAGGATATTGCCTGGGCGCTGACGATCTTCGCCATCGACCAGCAGGACCTGGTGGTGAACCCGAAAGGTACGCGCCTCACGCAAGTGAAAGAGCTGGTCGATGTGAAGGGCGAGGCGCCGCAGGAGGTGGTGTTGAAGTTCAGCGCCGACGGCCCGGTCCTCTATGAGGAACCTCTCACCGGTCGAAGCTTTTCACTGCGCGCCACATGGAGCCAACCCGGCGGGTCAGCCTATTTCCATGCCGCCTGGGCCTATACCGCACGCACGTGGGATGACTTCCTCGTCGCCCGCGACCGCTGGGGGGCGCCTCCGCTGAACCTCTTGTTTGCAGGCCGCAATGGCGACATCGGCTGGGCCCCCGGCGGCTTCGTCCCGAAACGGGCGGCAGGCGATGGCTTGCTGCCTGTGCCCGCGGGCAGGACATATCGCTGGAAGGGACTGCTGGACGCCGCGTTGCTCCCGTCCACGCTCAATCCCGCTGAAGGCTGGCTCGCGACCGCCAACGAGATGAATGTGCCGGAAGGCTACCCTCACCTGCTCGGCCTCGAATGGGCTGACCCCAGCCGCATGACCCGCGTGAGCGAAGTGATCCGGGCGAAGCCTGTCTTCGGCATCACGGATTCGATGGCGCTGCAGAATGACATTACCTCGCCGCTTGCCCGGCGGGCGGTTGCGCTTCTCGTCGGTCTGCAGGGCCGCAATGCCGCCGAAGCGGCGGCGCTGGAAATGCTGGCCGGATGGGACGGCTATATGGGGGCCGGGTCTGCGCCCGCTGCCTTGTATGAGATCTGGACCGGCCGGCACTTGCCGGTCAGCGCCGTGAACGCCCTCGTGCCCGAGACGATGCGTGCCCGGTTCGGCCGCCCGCCATCCACCTCGGTCATCCCGGTGCTGGAAGACGGAGAGCTCCTCGGCGCCGACGCGGATCTCGTGCGGACGCGGATCCTGCTGGAATCGCTCGGCGCGGCATGGGCCGAAGCCGAAGCGCTGATGGGGCCTGATCCCGCATCCTGGCGCTGGGGCAGTCTTCACACCGCAAACTTCAAACCCGCGCTGTCGATCCCCGGCCGCGAGGCCGAGCAGCGCGTTGGCCCGCTACCGATCGGCGGCAGCAGCTCGACGCCGAATGCCCTCGGCTGGGTCGGCGATTTTGGCGTGGCCGCTGGCCCTTCCATAAGGCTGGTCATGGATGTCGGCGCCTGGGACAACAGCGTGGCGATCAACACGCCCGGCCAGTCCGGCGACCCGGCGAGCGCCCACTACCGCGACCTTTTCCCGCTCTGGGCCGAAGGCCACTACGTGCCCTTCCCCTGGACCCGCGCGCGTGTGCTGCAGGAAGCCGAACGCATCATCACCGTCGAACCGGCGCCGTGAGGCACTGGCGGCAGGCCAGAGGATGATTTTCCGGACCGGAGCCGCTAGACGGGACCAAAGCAGAGGAATCGCCCATGGCCACGGCCGCCGTCACCGAGAAAAGCCATCTCTACCTGATCGATGCGAGCGCCTACATTTTCCGTGCGTTTCACGCCCTTCCCCCGCTAACGCGTCAGTCCGACGGACTGCCTATCGGGGCGGTCGCGGGCTTCTGCAACATGCTGTTCAAGATGCTGGAGGAACTGAAGGGCCCAGAGCGGCCAACGCATTTCGCATGCATCTTCGATGCGTCCGGGAACACGTTCCGCAACGAACTCTACCCCCTCTACAAGGCCCAGCGCCCGCCGGCCCCGGAGGAACTGGTGCCGCAATTCCCGCTCGTGCGCCGCGCCGCCGAAGCCTTCGCCGCTCACGCTATCGAACTGATCGGCTTCGAGGCGGATGACCTGATCGCGACCTATGCACGCCAGGCCGAGGCGAAGGGCGCGCGCGTCACCATCGTCTCTTCGGACAAGGACCTGATGCAACTTGTCTCCGACAAGGTGCTGATGCTGGACCCGATGAAGAACAAGCTGATGGGCCGCGAGGACGTGATCGAAAAGTTCGGTGTCGGCCCGGAACTTGTCATCGACGTTCAGTCGCTCGCCGGCGACAGCGTGGACAACGTACCTGGCGCCCCCGGAATCGGCATCAAGACAGCCGCGCAGCTGCTGACCGAGTACGGCAGTGTCGAGGCGCTGCTGGAGCGCGCCGGCGAGATCAAGCAGCCGAAGCGGCGCGAGACGCTGGTGAACTTTGCCGATCAGGTGCGCATCTCGAAACAGCTGGTGACGCTCAAGGACGACGTGCCGCTCGTCATTCCGTTGGAAGACCTCGCCGTTCAGGACCCCGAGCCGAGATCGCTGATCGAGTTCCTCGAGGAAATGGAATTCCGCACCATCACGCGCCGGGTGCGCGAGCAGATGGAGAAGGAAGGCGTGCTTGAGGTCGCGGCTCCAGACGCTGTCGCCATCGACCGCTCCTCGTATATTTGCATCCGGGACCTGAAGACGCTCGAGGACTGGGTGGCGCGGGCGATCACGCAGGGCTGGGTGGCGGTGGATACCGAGACAGATGCACTTGACTCCGTAGGCGGAGGACTGGTCGGCGTCTCGCTGGCGCTCGCGCCCGGGGAGGCCTGCTATATTCCGCTCGCCCATGTTGACCCCGATGTGGCGGCCGGCGGAGGCGACATGTTCGGCGCCGACCCGCCTCGCCAGATCAGAATGGCCGAGGCAATAAAGGTTCTGAAGCCGATGCTGGAGGACCCAGCCGTGCTGAAGATCGGACAGAATATCAAATACGACCTCAGCGTCTTCAAGCGCCAGGGCATTCGCACGGCGCCGATTGACGACACGATGCTCATTTCTTTCGCGCTGAATGCCGGAATCCACAATCACGGCATGGACGAACTCTCCGAGCGCTATCTCGGCCACAAGCCAATTTCCTTCAAGGAAGTCGCCGGCTCCGGCAAGACTCAGAAGACGTTTGCACAGGTCGCACTCGACAAGGCGACTGAATACGCCGCCGAGGACGCCGACGTGACGCTGCGCCTCTGGCAGACCCTGAAGCCCCGTCTGCGCACCGAGGAAGTGACGACCGTCTACGAGACGCTGGAGCGCCCGCTGGTGCCCGTGCTCGCCGCGATGGAACAGGCCGGTATAAAGGTTGACCGGCAGATGCTGTCGCGCCTCTCCGCTGATTTCGCGCAGCGGATGGCTGGGCTGGAAGCGCAGGCCCACGAGCAGGCCGGCCGCGTGTTCAACATCGGCTCGCCCAAGCAACTCGGCGAAATCCTCTTCGACGAGATGAACATTCCCGGCGGCAAGCGCACCAAGACGGGCGCCTGGCAGACCGATGCCGACATCCTCGAGGAACTCGCCGACCAGGGCCACGCCCTGCCCCGCACCATCGTGGACTGGCGCATGCTGTCCAAGCTGCGCTCGACCTATACCGAGGCGTTGCAGGCCGCGATCAGCAAGGAGACCGGCCGCGTGCACACCAGCTACATGATGGCCGGCGCGCAGACGGGGCGACTTTCGTCCACCGACCCGAACCTGCAGAATATCCCGGTACGGACGGAAGAAGGCCGCAAGATCCGCGAGGCCTTCATTGCCGAGGACGGCAACGTGCTCGTCTCGGCGGACTATTCCCAGATCGAGCTGCGCATCCTCGCCCACATGGCTGACATTCCGGCGCTGAAAAAGGCGTTCAAGGACGGCCTCGACATTCACGCGATGACGGCGAGCGAAATGTTCGGTGTGCCCGTGGAAGGCATGGACCCTATGGTCCGGCGGCAAGCCAAAGCAATCAACTTTGGCATCATCTATGGCATCTCCGGCTTCGGCCTGGCCCGCCAGCTCGGCATCCCGCAGGCTGAAGCGGCAGCCTACATCAAGGAATACTTCAAACGCTTCCCCGGCATTCGTCAGTTTATGGACGAAACCAAGGACTATGCCCGCGAGACAGGCTTTGTGCGCACCGCCTTCGGCCGCAAGATCAACCTGCCGGACATGAAGGCCAAGGGCCCGGCCCGTGCCTTTGCCGAACGCCAGGCGATCAACGCACCGCTGCAGGGCACTGCCGCCGACATTATCAAGCGCGCCATGATCCGCATGCCGGAAGCGCTCGCGGGCTCCGGCCTGAAGGCACGGATGTTGCTACAGGTGCACGACGAACTGGTCTTCGAGTGCCCTGAAGGGGAAGCCGAGAAGCTGATCCGGGTCGCACAGGAAACAATGGCCTCGGCGGACGGCCCGGCAGTTAAGCTGTCGGTCCCGCTGGTGGTCGAAGCAAAGGCCGCAAAAACATGGGCAGCAGCACATTGACCAACTCCAATGGCCCCGCGCCCAAAAACGTCGAAGCCGCGCCGCAGGGCGGCTTCATTGATGCCATTGTTGCGATTGCCAGCGCCGGCAAGGGCGAGGCGCCGCAGACGCTGGGCCAGGTCGTCGATGCGCTGGACGACCGCGCCTTTGGCCTGCTGATCCTGATCCTCACCATCCCCTGTCTCGTTCCGGGACTCCCGGGCGCACAGATCATCGCCATACCCATCTTCCTTCTGGGCCTGCAGATCGTGTTCGGTCGCAACGAGCCCTGGCTGCCGGGCTGGGCGATGCGCGCCAAGCTGAAGCCGGAATGGCTGTCCTCGATTGCCGAGTTTGCCAACAAGCGCCTGCGCTGGACCGAGCGCCTGTCGCGCCCGCGCTGGCGCTTTATCGCGCTTGGCGCCGGCGAGCGGATCCTCGGGCTGATCATTGCGCTCGCCGCCGTTACCATCATGCTGCCGATTACCAACACGATCCCGTCGCTGGCAATCACCGTGGCGGCTGTCGGACTGCTCCAGCGCGACGGCATGTTCATGTCGGCCGGCGGCGCCCTCGCCCTCGGCTGGATCACGGCGCTGGGCATTCTTGTGTTCGGCCTGATCACGGGCGCAGGCTTTGCGGCGACGCTGGTGACCGAACATGCGCCGTGGCTTGCGGGGTGGTTGGGGTAGCGAACGTTACAGATCAGACGAATACCGCAAGACAGTCTAACTCTACGTTGACTCGACAGCGTCTCTTGCCACAGAACTTCGTCAATCTTAAATTGGCAAGGGGCCTCAATGGGATTGTGGGAAGCGGTTGGGCAATTCGAAGATAGTCAAACGGCAATCGTGACTACTGCCATGCTTATCGTCGGCGGCGGGATAGGCGTGCTAATGGGCTCTTGGCTATTTGGAGGTCGCGTCAAGGACTTGCAGTCCGCGCTGGATCAATCTGTGAAAGCGATCAACGAACACGGCGCCAAGACGAACGAAAAGCTCCTCGAGATGAACGAACAGTTGGCATCTACGATGGCTGCGCTTGGGCAATTGAAGGGAGCGGTATCGGATATTCAAACCGAAGCTGCAGCGGCAGAAGAAGTAAACGCACTGCCTGCGGATCATCAGTTGAACGAATTGCGCACTAAGCTGAAGGAGAACTGGTACTCGATCCGGGATGAACTCTGGAGACGGGCCAACGATCCGGCCGTTCATGGCAAGACGCGAGCAAAGTACTCGAAGTTCGGGAATTACGAACTCGGTGAGCTAGTAAGTACCATGAAGGACGACGGCAATTTAGACGACCGGATTGCGAAGCTTTTCCGAGACGCGATCGAATTTTGGGCTTGGCATCGAAACGGAAGAGCTCCGCTTTCCCAAGCGGATGTCCAGACGATGAGGGAATACAAGATCCAACTGGTTGCCCAGCACAACGGCTGAGTGGTTCGCGTACCCCAACACGAACAACACCCGGACGCGGCCGCGCCCCTTCCGGTTTCGCTTGATTTCAGGTCCTGCTGATGGACGTGGGCCCTTAGGTCCCGGGATGTGAATTGGGTGATCAGCGTCAGATAATCCCGGTGGTCATGGAGCCCATCATCCCATCAGCTTCCAACCATACGGGAACCTTCCCGTAACGGCGGACCCGCGTGAGTTCTGGCCTGTCACCTCCTTCGTCTCACGCTTGAGCGGACAAAAACCCCGCCGCTCATCCCGCCAAGTTCGCAAGGGGGTGGTTGTTTTTGGCCGCGGTTGTTGCAGCCGGATAAACTGGGGCGGAAAACCCTTCCCGCAGCGCACTTCCCGGCGACGGTCCGCCTTGAAAGAAAATCGCGATTCGTGCCGGAATTCTCCCGAAACCGAGGCATAGGCGCCGAACCGACGCAACTTCCACCCGCACTTTCACACATGCGGCGCTTTTCGCCGCAATGAATCGCGAGAGCGCCCCAATCCGCGCAAACGCGCGCCGCACTCCGTTGATTTTGTTGAAGCTCCACCAATGGAGGGCTTTTGAAATGGACCGAGCTGTGATTGAACCTTCTGCCAAGCGGACTGAAGCACTATCCAGCTTCCGGCTGGCCGAGAAGGACAAGGCAATGACGACACTCGCACTGGTGGACGATGACGAAAACATCGTGGCCTCGCTCAAGATGTTCTTTGAGGCCGAAGGCTACCAGGTGCGAACCTATCATGACGGGGAGTCCGCGCTGCCCGCCCTCACCGAAAGCCCGCCGGACATCGCCATCCTCGACGTGAAGATGCCGAAGATGGACGGCATGGAGCTGCTGCGCCGTCTGCGCCAGACCTCCGAGCTGCCCGTGATCTTCCTCACCTCCAAGGATGAAGAGATCGACGAAGTAATCGGCTTTAACATCGGCGCCGACGATTTCGTGCGCAAACCCTGCTCCAACCGCCTTCTGGCCGAACGCGTAAAGGCGGTACTCCGCCGCGCCCGCGGCGGCGTTGCCGGCCCCGAGGAAGGCGACTCCAAGCCGATCGTGCGCGGCAAGCTAGTGCTGGATCCCAATCGCCACGCCTGTACCTGGGACGGCAAGACTGTCCGCCTGACCGTGACCGAGTTCCTGATCCTGCAGGCGCTCGCCTCGCGCCCCGGATATGTGAAGAGCCGCGACCAGCTGATGGACGCCGCTTACGATGACCAGATCTACGTCGACGACCGGACCATCGACAGCCACATCAAGCGGCTGCGCAAGAAGTTCCGCGAAGTGACCGACGAGTTCGACGCGATCGAAACGCTTTATGGCGTCGGCTATCGCTACACCGAGTAGGCCCCCGGCAGAGCTGTATATCGGCGGGGCGGGAGACGAAGCCTCCCGCCTTGTCCTGTCTTATGCCGAAGCACGCCGGCAGCAGGTGCGGGGGAAGCGGGACGTGCATTACCTCCCTCACTGGAAGATCACAGCCGCGCAGCGACTTGCTGTGGAGCTGGCCGGCGAAGGCCAGCCGCTGGCGCTGATCGGGCATAGCTGGGGGGCAGATACGGTTTTGCGCGCGGCGAAGGCACTGGTGGCTCAAGCCTTCCTCGTCGGGGCCGATCCGGTCGCAAAGCCGCTGACGCGGCTGACGGCACGCGATGATCGGCCGGCCTCGGCCGTGCGGGTGGTGCATGTGGATGCGGCGCCTTCGGCCTATGACCGGTCCGACCTTGTGAAGGCGGCGGGCTTTATCACGGGCGGCGGCGTGCCGCGCGCGTTTCAGCAGGCGGAAACGCGGATCGACACAGAGCTGAACCACTGGAACTTCCGCGGCATGATGCAGGCACGCGGACCCGACGGACAGAGCGCCGAGGACTGGCTGGCGGCGTTTCCGGACCTGCTGCTCAGCCAAACAGCTGGCTGAGCCGCGCCGACCAGTTCGGCAGAGCCAGCGTGAGGAACAGGAAACCGAGGCCTGCGAGGACGCAGAGCGGCGAATAAAGGCGCCGGTTGAGCGAGAGGTAGGGCTGTTCCGGCGCGGCACGCTCGAACGCCGGCAGAACGCCGGCGACGCCCCGGCCGATGAAAACCAGGGCCAGCAGCAAGCCGACCGGCGCGAGGAAAGGCTTCGAATGCGGCACTGCTTCGCTGTAGCCCCCCATCAGGAAGGCGGCCGCGGCGGCGGCAAAGAACAGCGCGCTGATGTAGAGGAAGGCCGCGCGGGAGGGCACCCGGGTGATTCCGCGCCGGCCGATCAGCGACCGGGCCAGCGACTGTTCGTTAGCGAACGGAAAAGTCACACCAGCGGTCCAGAGCAAGTAGAGTACGCCCACTGAGGCGAGCATAAAGGCCAGACAATTGCCTACAATATCTGCCAAAACCGGCCTCTTCCACCACTCCCGAGGCCCAACAATACATGCAGGGCAAGCTTGCCGCCAGACCCGCGATTGAATAGCCAAGGGCCTGATCCTTACATGACGGACAGAGTAATAGGAGTTTGCCCGATGTCTGACCTCGAAAACACGCTGCTGCTGGAGACCTCGAAAGGCAAAGTGACGATCGCGCTTCGCCCGGATCTCGCCCCCGGCCATGTCGCCCGCATCAAGGAACTCGCGCGCGAGGGGTTTTATGACGGCATCATCTTCCACCGCGTCATCGCCGGCTTCATGGCGCAGACGGGCTGCCCGAAGGGCACCGGCACTGGCAATTCGAAAAAGCCGGACCTGAAGGCCGAGTTCAATCCGGAGCCGCACGTGCGCGGCACCTGCTCGATGGCGCGCACCTCGGCGCCGAACTCCGCCAACAGCCAGTTCTTCATATGCTTCGGCGATGCCTCCTTCCTCAACCGGCAGTACACGGTGTGGGGTCAGGTGACCGAAGGCATGGACGCTATCGACGCGCTGGCGAAGGGCGAGCCGCCGAAGAACCCGGATCGCATCATCTCGATGCGCGTCGCAGCCGACGCCTGATCGCGGCAGGCCGGCGACGGGAGGGGAAAAGGCCATGGCAGAACCAAGCGCCCCTCGCCGCCGGCCGTCTCAGCGGCGCACCACCACCATCCTCGGCTCGCGCATTGCGCGGCTGATCTTTGCCTCGAACCTCGCGGGCCTCGCCATCCTCATCATCGGGGCAATGGTGCTGAACGAGATGCGCGCGGGCTTCGTAGCTTCCAAGCAGCAGGATCTTGAGGCGCAGGCGCAGATTTTCTCGAGCCTGCTTTCCGATGACGCGACCACGCCGGAGCCCGGCCTCAACCATGAGGCGGCGCGCCAGACGCTGGAAAGGCTGAACCTGCCGGAGCGCGTGCGCGCGCGCATATTCACGCCGGACGGCGAACTGATTGGCGACAGCTATTACCTCTCCGACCGCGTGGACGTGACCGCCCTCCCCCCGCTGGCGGAGCCGGGCTTCCTGTCGCGTACCGGGCGCGACCTGTCGGAATGGGCCGGCAACGTATTCGGTTTCTTCTCGCCGCGCCGCACCTCCGAAGCGCTGCGCACACAGAGCCTCGAGGAGGAATTCGAGATTGCGGCCCTTGGGGGCCAGTCGGCCAGCCAGCGCTTTTCCGACCGGGGGAACCGCGTGATCTCGGTCTCCATGCCCGTGCAGCGCGTGTCTGCCGTCGTCGGCGTCCTGGTGCTCGAGGCGAGCGACATTGACGAGATCATTCGCGCAGAGCGGGTGGCGCTGGTGCCGTTCATTGGTGTGGCGGTGCTGATGGCGTTCATTACGTCGGTGATGCTGACCCTCGGGATCGCGCGGCCCTTGCGGCGTCTGGCGCTGGCGGCGGACCGCATCCGGTCTGGCGCATCCGACAAGATCGACGTGCCGCTGCTGACCCAGCGCACCGACGAGATCGGTGACCTGGCAACCTCCATCCAGAGCATGACCGAGGCTCTGCTGGAGCGGATCGAGGCGAACGAGCAGTTTGCGGCGGACGTGGCGCATGAGCTGAAGAACCCGCTGACGTCGATCCGCTCGGCGGTGGAGACACTGGAGCGTGTGAAAGACCCTGACGCGGCGACGCGGCTCAGGCAGGTGATCACCTCAGACGTGAAGCGGCTTGACCGTCTGATCACGGATATTTCGAACGCCTCACGACTTGAAGCAGAAATGACACGCCTTCCGAGCGAGCAGATCGATATTGCCCGCTTTGTGCGCGATGTCGTGCGCACCTATGAAGGCATCGGTGAAGGCGAGTCTGCCGTGCATGTGGCCTTCACGGATGCCACGATGGGCGCGCGGCTGATCGTGCGGGGGCGTGAGGGGCCGCTCGGACAGGTGCTGCGCAACCTGATCGACAATGCGCGCTCCTTCTCGCCAGGCGGCTCAACCGTGGAAGTGCGCCTCGACCAGACCAATGAAGGCCCGCGCACGATTGCGCGGCTGACCGTGGAGGATTCCGGCCCCGGTGTGCCGCCCGACAAGCTGGAGACGATCTTCAACCGTTTCTATACGGACAGACCGAAAGGCACGGCCTTCGGGAACAATTCCGGGCTTGGGCTTTCGATCGTGAAGCAGATCATTGCCACGCACCGCGGCAAGGTGTGGGCAGAGAACCGGGCCGAAGGCGGCGCGAAGTTCACCGTGGACCTGCCGGCAGCCTAGCCGACGCGCAGGGCGGGCTTGTAGCCGAATTTCTGGGCAAGGCGTTTCAGGCGAGCCGCGACGGGGCGCGACAGGAACCGCGCTGACTGCGGACGCGCCGCCAGCGCGCCGAGCGCGGCGGAAAATTTTTTCTGGCGCGCCTTGATGATGAAATCCTCGTACGCTTCGGCATCGCGAAGGGCTGTTTCGTGTGCGCGCAGCGCGCGTTGGTCCGCCGGCGAGAGGCGGCCTCTGTGGCGCGCGATGAAAGGATCGTAGACGGGGCGCTGCAGCGAATAGACGTTCTGCGTGCTGCGCGTACGCGACAGCGAGGCGGGACGCACGGCGTAGCGATAGAGCGGCTGCGGATGGACCGCGAGGCGCGCGCCATATGCAAGCAGGTCGGCGACGAACCAGCAGTCCTCGGCGACACGCAGGTCCGCAATGTATTCGGCCTTGTGCGCGGCAATGAAGGCGCGGCGGAAGATCGGTTTCAGGTAGCCGTAGAGCGGCGCATTGCTATCGACATGGTTGGCGCGCAGCCAGGCGGGCAGATCGACCGGGATCAGGGCAGCAGACCCCGCGCCGAGATAGGCTGGTCCGTCCGTGTACATAGTGTCGAACGGGACGAGGATCATGTCATCTGTGAGGATGTCCAGCTTTTCGCGCTCGGCGACCGCGACCAGCGCCTCGAGGCGGGTTGGCTCGTACGCGTCGTCGGAATCGAGCACGGCGATCCAGGTGCCGGTGGCATGCTGCATGCCCAGATTACGGGCGCGGGCGACGCCGCCATTTTCCGGCGCGCGGACAACGCGCACGCGCGGATCGCCCTTGGCCGCCGCGAGCGCAGCGGCGCCGGTCGCGTCCGGCGAGCAGTCATCCACGACGATGAGTTCCCAATCGGTGAGCGTCTGCGCCAGCACGCTCTCCACCGCATGCGCGATGAAGGCTTCGGCTTTCCAGGCCGGCATGACGATGGACACCGTCGGCGCGCTCATGTTCTCCCCGGGGCAGATCTGGCGCCCCTTATGCCAGAAATAGCGATAACAAAGCTTTTACCAAGCCGTCCGGATTTGCCCGAACCGGGCTGCAAAAGCCTTGCCGATCAGCGGTTCTGGCGGTTCTCGATCAGGTCGTTGACGACTTCGGGATCAGCCAGCGTGGACGTGTCGCCAAGGCTGCCGAACTCGTTCTCGGCAATCTTGCGCAGGATGCGGCGCATGATCTTGCCGGAGCGGGTTTTCGGCAGGCCGGGGGCGAACTGGATGAGGTCCGGCGAGGCGATCGGGCCGATCTCGTGGCGCACGTGCTGGATCAGGTTCTTGCGCAGGGCGTCGTCGGCCTCGCAGCCGGCCCGCAGCGTGACATAGGCGTAGATGCCCTGCCCCTTGATATCGTGCGGATAGCCGACCACGGCGGCCTCGGCGACAGCATCGTGGCTGACGAGCGCGCTTTCGACTTCGGCCGTGCCCATGCGGTGGCCGGAGACGTTGATGACATCATCCACGCGGCCGGTGATCCAGTAGAAGCCATCCTCGTCGCGGCGGCAGCCGTCGCCGGTGAAATACTGGCCAGGATAGGCGGTGAAGTAGGTGTCGATGAAGCGCTGGTGATCTCCGTACACGGTACGCATCTGGCCGGGCCAGCTGTCGGTGATCAGCAGGTTGCCGTCGGCGGCGCCCTGCAGTTCCCTGCCCTCTCCGTCGACGAGCACTGGCTTGATACCGAAGAAGGGATGCGAGCCGGCGCCGGGTTTCATCGCGGTCGTGTTCGGCAACGGAACGATCAGCGTGCCGCCGGTCTCGGTCTGCCACCACGTATCGACGATGGGGCAGCGGCCTTCGCCGACGACATGGAAATACCATTCCCAGGCCTCGGGGTTGATCGGCTCGCCGACCGTGCCGAGAAGGCGGATCGAGGTGCGCCGGGTTTTCTTCACGGGGCCCTCGCCTTCGCGCATCAGGGCGCGGATGGCGGTGGGCGCGGTGTAGAAGATCGTGACCTTGTGATGGTCGCAGACTTTCCAGAAGCGACTGGCGTCCGGATAGGTCGGCACGCCTTCGAACATCAGGCTGGTCGCGCCATTGGCCAATGGTCCGTACACGATATAGGTGTGGCCCGTGACCCAGCCGACATCGGCCGAGCACCAGAAGATGTCGTTTTCCTTCAGGTCAAAGACGTACTCATGCGTCATCGAGGCCCAGAGGAGATAGCCGCCGGTGGTGTGCAGCACGCCCTTCGGCTTGCCGGTGGAGCCGGACGTGTAGAGAATGAAGAGCGGGTCTTCGGCGTTCATCGGCTCGGGCAGGCAGTCGGCGGAGATGTCGGCGCCGATCTCGTGCAGCCAGTGGTCGCGGCCTTGTGCCATGTTAACGTCCGCGCCGGTGCGCTGGACGACGAGGACCGACTTCACCGTGCCGCCCACGATCTCGCAGGCGCGGTCGACGTTGGCTTTCAGCGGGACGGTCTTGCCGCCGCGCAGGCCTTCATCGGCAGTAATGATGACTTCGGAGCCGCAATCGGAGATGCGGCCCGCGAGGGCGTCCGGCGAGAACCCGCCGAAGACGACCGAGTGGACCGCGCCGATCCGCGCGCAGGCGAGCATGGCGTAGGCCGCCTCGAGGATCATCGGCATGTAGATGGTGACGCGGTCACCTTTCTTGACGCCAAGCTTCTTCAGGACGTTGGCGAACTTGCAGACGGCGGTGTGCATCTGCCGGTAGGTGATGGTGTAGGTCTCGCCGGGGGCGTCGCCTTCCCAGATCATCGCGGCCTTGTCGCCGCGCTTTTCGAGGTGGCGGTCGAGGCAGTTGGCGGAGACGTTCAGGACGCCGTCATGGTACCAGCGCACGTGCAGGTCGCCGGTCTCCCAGGAGACGTCCTTCACCTGGGTGTAGGGCTTGATCCAGTCCAGCCGCTTGCCCTGCTCGCCCCAGAAGGCGACGGGGTCGGCGATCGAGGCGGCGTACATTTCCTTGTACTTCTCCGGCGTCAGGTTGGCCTGCGCGGCGAAGGCTTCGGGAACGGGATAGGATTTCGACGTGTCGGTCATGGGGTGGGTTCGCGCTTCCGCTTGGGGCGTTTCGGGGGTCTGCCCCTAGTCTACCGGCGCCATGCCCGAGTCCGCAATGCCATGGGAACGGCGCTTGCCTGGAATCCGGATGTCCTCGACCAGATCCTGGATGTCCTGCGGGGGCGGCTTTGTCGCAAGGGAAACCGCGATGCCGACCGCCATGGAAAGGATCATTACGACGAACCCGATGCCTTCCGGCGAGACGCCGAGGAACCACTGGTCAGGCGTGGCCGTTTTGCCCGCGCCAAGCTTGAAGTGCCAGATATAGGCGAAGGTGGGGATAAGGCCGGTAAGCATCGAGGCGATGGCGCCTTCCCGGTTCATGCGCTTCCAGAAGATGCCGAGCAGGATGACCGGGAAGAGCGACGCTGCCGCTAGGCCAAAGGCGAAGGCAACGACCTGTGCGACGAAGGCGAGGTCGGCCGAGTAGATGCCCATGAAGCCGGCCGCGATGACCGCGCCGGCCGCCGCGACGCGGGCAACGCGCAGTTCGGTCTTGTCGCTCATGTTCTTGAAGAAGGTGCGGCGGCAGAGATCGTGGCTGATGGCGGAGGAGATGACCATGAGCAGGCCAGCGGCCGTCGACAGCGCGGCGGCAAGGCCGCCCGCGACCACGAGGCCGATGACCCATTCCGGCAGCTGCGCGATCTCGGGATTGGCGAGCACGTAGATGTCGTTGTTGATCGTGACCTCGTTCTCGAGGCCGTCCGGCGCTGCGGGCCCGCGGATCTGCATCTGGCCGTCGCCGTTCTTGTCGTCGAAGGCGACAAGGCCGGTGCTTTCCCAGTTGGCGAACCAGGCGGGGCTCGGCGACTCGCCCGCTTCGCTGACGCGCTGGCTGCCGGCGGCATAGTCCGCCGCCGGAACGTAGGTCGTCTCGTTGACGGACTCGATGATGTTGTGGCGCGCGAAGGCGCCGACAGCGGGCGCGACGGTGTACAGGATCGCTATGAAGACCAGCGCCCAGCCGGCCGACAGGCGCGCGTCAGCGGCATTCGGCACAGTGAAGAAGCGGATGATTACATGCGGCAGGCCGGCGGTGCCGAACATCAGCGCGGCGGTGATGCAGAAGATGTCGAAACTGGTCTTCGTTGATGCCAGGTAGCTCTCGAAGCCGAGGCCTTTCACGGTCTCGTCGAGCTTCTGGAGCATCGAGATGTCTTCACCCTTGATGTTGCCGATGAAGCCCAGCTGGGGGATCGGATTGTCCGTGATCATCAGCGAAATGAAGATGGCGGGCACCGTATAGGCGAAGATGAGTACCACATACTGGGCGACCTGAGTGTAGGTGACGCCCTTCATGCCGCCCAGCACGGCATAGACGAAGACGATGGCCATGCCGAAGAAGATGCCGGTGTTGAAGTCGACGCCGAGGAAGCGCGAGAAGGCGATGCCGACGCCGGACATCTGGCCCGCGATGTAGGTGAAGGAGACGAACAGCGCGCAGACGACGGCGACGAGGCGCGCGGTGTTGGAATAGTACCGGTCGCCGACAAAGTCCGGCACGGTGAACTTGCCGAACTCGCGCAGGAACGGGGCCAGCAGCAGCGCGAGCAACACGTAGCCGCCCGTCCAGCCCATCAGGTAGACCGAGCCGCCATAGCCCATGCCGGCGATCAGGCCGGCCATCGAGAGGAAGGAGGCCGCGCTCATCCAGTCGGCGGCGGTTGCCATGCCGTTGACGACCGGGTGGACGCCGTGACCGGCAACGTAGAAGTCATTGGTGGAGCCCGCACGGGCCCAGAGGGCGATGCCGATATAGAGGCCGAAGGTGCCTAAGACCCAGATCAGTGTCCAATCCATGTCTCAGCCCTCGATCCGGTATTTCTTCTCGAGGCGGTTCATCGCGGCGCAGTAGTAGAAGATCAGCGCGACGAAGACGTAGATCGAGCCGTTCTGCGCGAACCAGAAGCCGAGCGGGGCGCCGCCGATATGGAACTGGTCCAGGAACTCGCGCAGCAGGATGCCGGCCCCGAAGGAGACGAGGAACCAGATCGCCAGCAGGGTGAGCGTCAGGCGGATGACTTCGGGCCAATAGCCCTTTCGGTCTGGCGATTCGGGCGCGTCGGCCATCTGGTCCCTCCCCGGACTCTGTATGTCCGGGATGTGGCAGCACTCCGCCCGCACGATCAAGCCTTTACTTGGCGCAAGGAGGACGTTCTGAATGCCCACAACAGAAGAAAAGGGAGGACAGCCTATGTTCAACAATGACGAATGGCTGAAACAGGCTCGTGAGGATGTGATCGATCCCGGCCGGGAAATTGTCGATCCGCACCACCATCTGTGGCCGAAGCCGCCACTGACCTATGACCTCGCCGAGCTGTGGTCCGACACGCAGGACGGGCACAATGTGGTGCAGACCGTGTTCATGGAGTGCGGATCGACCTACCGCACGGACGGGCCGGAGCACATGAAGCCGGTGGGCGAGACCGAGTATGTGGTCTCGGTGGCGGAGCGCGCGGCGGCCGAGCCAAAGAAGGCGCAGATTGCCGGCATCGTGGGGCATGCGGACCTGCGCCTCGCCGAACTGGACAGCGTGCTGGACGCGCATGTGGCAGCGGCGAAAGGCCGGTTCCGCGGGATACGCCATGCAGGATCGCGCGACGAAAGCGGCGCGGAGCTGCGCATTCCGGGCCGTGCGCCGAAGGGCCTGTTCGAGGACCCGGCCTTCCGGCGCGGGGTGGCGCGGCTGGGTGATCGGGGACTGACCTTCGACACCTGGATCTACCACCACCAGATTCCGGACTATGCTGCGCTCGCCCGCGCCGTGCCCGGCACGGTGATGATCCTCGACCATTTCGGGACGCCGCTGGGCGTGGGCCCCTATGAAGGCCGGCGCGAGGAAATTTTCGCGAAATGGAAGGACGATATTGCCGCCGTGGCCGCCTGCCCGAACGTCTACATGAAGCTCGGCGGCATGGCGATGCCGGACAACGGCTATGGCTGGGACAAACGGGAGAAACCTCCGACCTCGGATGAATTCGTCTCGGCGCAGATGGCCTGGTATGACCATGCGATCAACGTGTTCGGTCCGGACCGGTGCATGTTCGAGAGCAATTTCCCGGTCGACCGGCTGTCGATCAGTTACCGCACGCTGTGGAACGGCCTGAAGAAGATCGCCAGGGATTATCCCGAGCCGGCGCAGACGGCACTCTTCAGCGGCACAGCGCGGAAGGTATACAAGCTGTGAGCGGTGCGAGGACCTTGCTGCCAACCCTGCCTGCGCAGCCGGCCGGCGTGCCCTGGCCGACCCGGGAATGGCCGGAAGCAAAGCTGGACAGCAAGGTCGCCGCGAAGCTTCAGCCCCTGCTGGATCTGGCCTTCAGCGATCCGGCGCCGGCGAGCCTCGGCGAGACGCATGCCTTCCTTGCGGTGCACGGTGGGCGGATCGTTGCGGAACGATACTGGACGGGCTTTGACCGGAGCAGCACGCATCATTCCTGGTCGCAGGCCAAGAGCATGACGCAGGCGCTGATCGGCATTCTGGTCCGCGAGGGGAAGCTGGACATCCACGCGCCGGCTGATGTGCCCGACTGGCAGGGCGCAGATGATCCGCGGCGCGCCATCACGCTGGATCAGTTGTTGCGAATGTCGAGCGGCCTCAAGTTTGCCGAGGACTATGTGGACGCCGGCGTCTCCGACGTGATCGAGATGCTGTTCGGGTCCGGCAAGGAAGACGTGGGGGGCTTTGCCGCGAACTTCCCGCTGATCCATCCGCCCGGCACGGCCTGGAGCTATGCGAGCGGGACGACCAACATCATTGCGCGCATTGCCGCGCGGGCGCTGGGCCAGAGCGGAGACGGCTTCCGCGACTTCATGTTCCGCGAACTGTTCGGGCCGATCGGCATGACCTCTGCCGACCCGAAGTTCGACAAGGCGGGCACGTTCATCGGCTCGTCCTTCTGTTTCTGCACCGAGCGGGACTTTGCGCGCTTCGGCCTGCTCTACCTGCGCGGCGGCGTATGGGACGGGCGGCGCATCCTGCCGGAAGGCTGGGTAGACTATGCCCGCACGCCGACGCCGGTGCCGCCCACCGAGACCTATGGCTACGGCGCCCACTGGTGGCTTGGCATGGCAGGGCCGGGCAGCTTCTCGTCCAACGGCTATGAGGGACAGTACACGGTCATGGTGCCGGAACTGGACCTGATCCTCGTGCGAAACGGCAAATCACCGCTCGAGCAGAAGGACGCGGTGATGCGCTGGATGGGCGAGGCGGCGGACGCGTTTAGGGGTTAGGCCAGGCCCCTGCCCGCCGCCGCTTGCCTTCCCGGAGCCCTTCCCCTATACGCCGCCGTTCAGAAAGGGCGGCGCGAGGCCGTACCTGTCAGGTTCCGACCTTACCTTACGGAAGGCACGGTCCAGGGCGAAAGGAAACAAAATGTCCAAACACAAGATTTCGTTCAATGTCGACGTGCGTGAGCGCGTGGGCACCGGTGGCGCCCGTGAGGCTCGCCGCCTCGGCTTCGTGCCCGGCGTGCTCTACGGCGGCGACCTCGCCCCCGTCGCCATCAACCTCAAGAAAGCCGAAGTGATCAAGGCGATCGAAACAGGCCAGTTCCTGAACACGACCGCCACCCTGATCCACAAAGGCGAGAAGCAGCTGGTCATCCCTCAGGGCATCCAGATGCACCCGGTTTCCGACCAGCCCTGGCACGTTGACCTGCGCCGCGTCGAGCCTGACCAGATCATCAAGGTCGAGGTTCCGGTCCACTTCAAAGGCCAGGAAGCCAGCCCCGGCCTGAAAAAAGGCGGTACGCTGAACGTCGTTCGCCACTCGGTCGAACTGAACGTGCCGGCTGCCAAGATCCCCGAATACCTCGAAGCCGACATCTCGGCGCTCGAAGTCGGCGATAACGTCAAGATTTCGGACATCAAGCTTCCGAGCAACGCGACCCCGGCCATCACCGACCGCGACTTCACGATCGCCACGATCGCCGGCCGCGGCGGCAAGGCTGAAGAAGAGCCCGCAGCAGTGGCTTCGGCCGACGCTGTGCCGGCCGCCAAGGCGAAAGCCCCGGCCGCAGGCGCTGCTGCTGCCCCGGCGAAGGGCGCTGCCCCCGCCAAAGGCGCCGCTCCGGCGAAGCCTGCCGGCAAGAAGTGATCCTTCTGGACAATCTGGAGGCCGCCCGTCACAAGCGGGCGGCCTCTTTGATTCCGGGGGCGGATGAACGACGGACAGGCGAGCCATGCTGATCCTTGCCGGACAGGGAAACCCGGGCGCGAAATACGCGAAGAACCGGCACAATGCGGGCTTCCTGCTGCTCGACCGGATTCATAACGTCCACGGCTTCGGGCCGTGGCGCGCAAAGTTCGAGTCCGATGTGTCTGAAGGCGCGGTCGATACACCGAACGGACGCGTGAAGGTTCTGCTGATGAAGCCGCAGACCTACTACAATGAGTCCGGCCGGGCGATGTCCAAGGCCTGCACGTTTTACAAGGTGGACGGCCAGGCCGTGACCGTATTGCACGACGAAATCGACCTGGCGCCGGGCCGTGTGCGCGTGAAGCGCGGCGGCGGGCACTCGGGCAATAACGGCATCCGCTCAGCCATGGCGCATCTGACCGGGGACTTCCGCCGCATCCGCGTCGGCGTTGGCCATCCGGGCGACAAGTCTATGGTGATGCCTTACGTTCTTTCCGACTTCTCCAAGGCGGATCTGGACTGGTTCGTGCCGCTGAGCGACGCGATCTGCAAGGCTCTGCCCTTCCTGCTGGCGGGCGATGACGAGCGCTTCCAGACCGAAGTGATGCGCCTCGCCCCGGCCCCGAAGCACGACCCGAAACAGGCCGGCCGTCCGGGTACGGAGTAGGCGCCGCTCAGGCCTTGCGCACCACCGCCATGATCCCGCGCGTAGAGTCCACGATCACGGCATTGCCGATGACCAGAGGGCCTTCACCGTCCGCGGCTTCGGCGCCCCAGACCGTATCCCCGATCTTCACCTGCCCCTGCCCGCCGGAAAGGTCACGCGTAACCTCGCCGCGCTGGCCGACGAGGCTGGCCATGCGCTTGTTCAGCGTTGGATGTTCGGGCGAAGCCTTTCGCATGCCGGGAAACAGCAGGCGGCTGGCGAGGATCAGCGCAACAGAGGCAACGGTGAAGACAAGCACCTGCACATGCCAGGCAGTGGCGCTTTCCGGCGCGAACGCCGCAAAGCCCGCCGTCAGCGCCGCTGCGATGGAGGCCATCAGCAGATCGAACGTGCCGGTGAGCATCTCGATACCGAACAGGATCAGCGCCAGCACCAGCCAGTGCCACCAGGTGATCTGAGTAAGCAGTTGTTCCATGGGAAGTGCCCTCTTCTGCAGGCAGTGGGTGGATCAGGTGCGGGTCGGCGGAACCGCGCCGCCGGGCGGGCGCGGCGTATTGTTTGCCACCTTGGCGGAATCCGTCAGTCCACGGATGCCTTCGATCGTGCCGAGGATAGAGGAGAATTCCGCCGGGATGATTACCGTGCGCTGCTGCGGCGAGGTAGCGAGTTTCTCGAACGCTGCGACATAGGCCTGGCCAAGGAAGTAGTTGATGGCGTTGACGTCGCCGCGTGCGATGGCTTCGGACACCATGGCGGTGGCCTTCGCTTCGGCTTCGGCTTCGCGCTCACGCGCTTCAGCGTCGCGAAAGGCGGCTTCCTTGCGGCCTTCGGCCTGCAGGATCTGCGCCTGCTTCATGCCTTCTGCCTTGAGGATGGCGGACTGCTTCTCGCCTTCGGCCGTGAGGATTTCGGCGCGCTTGAGGCGCTCGGCCTTCATCTGGCGGGCCATTGCTTCGGTAATGTCCGCCGGCGGGGTAAGGTCCTTGATCTCGATGCGCGTGACCTTCACGCCCCAGGGGAGCGTTGCGGCGTCGATCGTTCCGAGGAGGCGCGCGTTGATCTCGTCGCGGTTCGACAGGACCTGGTCGAGGTCCATCGAGCCGACGACGGTGCGGATGTTGGTCATAGAGAGGTTGGTGATGGCGCTGACGAGGTTGTTGACCTCATAGGCGGCCTGGACCGCATCGACGACCTGGATAAAGACGATGGCATCGCAGGAGACCATCGCGTTGTCGCGCGTGATCACTTCCTGCTGGGGCACGTCCAGCACGGTCTCCATCATGTTCATCTTGCGCCCGACGCGGTCGAAGAACGGGTTGATGACGTGGGGGCCCGGCGACAGGGTTTTCGTGTAGCGGCCGAAACGCTCGATGGTCCAGTTGTAGCCCTGCGGGACGAACTTGAGCGCCCCGAACAGGCCGATAATGCCGACGATGAAGATCAGCACAAATGCTGCGACGATAATGTCCATAGGTGTCCCTCCACAGGATAACTGGATCTAAGTTGGGGAAGGATTTGCCGTTTTTCAATAAATACGCAATGCAAATCGGCCCGCCCGTACCCCGAGCAGGCCGATCATGGTCGTATTCGGTTAAGGTTCGTTAACGGCCGCTCTTAAAGCTGGGCGAGGAGGTAGTCGGCGGCCGACACCTTGAACTCGCCGCCCTGCTCCACGTTGAGCTCCGCGACCACACCGTCCTTAACCAGCATCGAATAGCGCTGCGAGCGCTTGCCCATGCCGAAACCGGAAGCATCCAGCTCGAGGCCGATCGCCTGCGCGAAGGCGCCGTTGCCATCAGCCAGCATGCGGATTTTGTCTTCGGCGTGCGAGGACTTGCCCCAGGCGCCCATGACGAAAACGTCATTGACCGAGGTGCAGACGATTTCCGAGACGCCCTTGGCTTCGAACTCGGCCGCCTTGTCGACATAACCCGGCAGGTGGCGGGCGGAGCAAGTGGGCGTGTAGGCACCGGGAACCGCGAACAGCGCGACCGTCTTGCCGCCGAACACCTGCGCGGTGGTGACGGGTTTCGGGCCATCGACTGTCATTTCCATGAAGGTGGCTTCGGGCAGCTTGTCGCCGACTTTGATGGTCATGGGGCATTCTCCTTGTTTGACTGCCGGACATAGGGCGCGGGCCGCCGGGCCGCAAGCCATACCCCGGCGGCGGCGGCGTTGCCCGTGCGCCGGTTTTCACTTGCAATCAGCTGCCCGCTGGCCCAGCCTTGGTTCTGGAGGCAGGCATGCAGCTTGAGACCGACCTCACCGGCAAGCTCCTGATCGCCCTTCCGGGCATCGGCGACACGCGATTCGAGCGTTCCGTCATCCTGCTCTGCGCCCATACACCGGAATTCGCGATGGGCATCGTGCTCAACAAGCCCGTGGAGGGTATCGACCTCCAGGACCTGATGGAGCAGATGGGCATCAAGATGGAAATCTCGCTGCGCGGCGTGACTGTGCTGGAAGGCGGCCCCGTGGCGACCGAGCGCGGATTTGTACTGCATACGGATGATGTGATCTGCGACGGCGCGACTATGGAAGTCGACGGCGATATCTGCATGACCGCGACGCGCGACATTCTGGGGATGGTCGCCTCGATGGCGGCGCCGCGGCAGTCCGTGTTCGCGCTGGGTTATGCCGGCTGGGGCGCCGGGCAGCTGGAAAACGAACTGGCGGAAAATGCCTGGCTCGTGTGCGAGCCGGATTCCGATCTCGTGTTCGGCGGTGCGTATGAACACAAATGGCGCCACGCAATGACGCGGCTGGGCGTTGATCTGTCGAGACTGCAACCCGGGGCGGGCAACGCATGAGACATTCGGGGGCGACTGCCATTCACGAGGCGACCTCCCCTCTGGAGATCGCTGCCTTCGGCGGGCTGATCTCCGAATATGTCGCGTGGTGCCGCGAGCGCTATCGCAACGATTCCTGGCTCGTGGAGATGGCATTCAGCCATCAGGGGCTGGACGCGGAACTGATGGCGCTGACGACGCTCTACGCGCCGCCGAATGGCCGTATGCTGATTGCCGAGGATGCGGACGAGATCCTCGGCGGTGTGGCTTACAAGCATGTGGACGAGGACACGTGCGAGATGAAGCGCCTGTTCGTGCGCACTACGGCGAACGGCCGCGGGCTCGGCCGCAAGCTTTGCGAGGCGCTGCTGAAGACGGCGGCGAAGGATGGCTATCGCCGCATGCGCCTCGACACGACCCGGGACATGGTGGAGGCGATCGGCCTCTACCATTCGATGGGGTTCTCGGATTGCGCCCCGTTCGTGGACTATCCGGAACGCATGCGGCCAATGATGCTGTTCATGGAACGGGATCTGGCGGCTTAGCCTCAGCCCTTCAGGAAATTCAGCGCCGCTTTCGCTTCGATGCCTTTCGAAAAAGCGAAGCCCTGCGCGTTGTCGAAGCCGAGCGCACGCAGGCGGCCTGCGTCTTCGCGCTTCTCCACGCCCTCGGCGGTGGTCGACATACCGAGGCGGCTGGCAAGCAATGTGATCGTCGAGAGGATCGTGTCGGTGCGCGCCTGGCCGAGCTTGGCCGTAAGGCCGTGGTCGATCTTCAGGCTGTCGAACGGCAGGTCCGCGAGCCAGGCGAAGGAGGAGTGGCCCGTGCCGAAATCATCGAGCACGAGGCCCGCACCGACGGCTTTCAGCGCCATCGCGGACGCGAGCGTCTTCGTCTCGTCGCGCAAGGCGGCCTGTTCGGTCAGCTCGATGCGGATGGCGCGCTCAGGCAATTCGTAACTCGTCGTCAGCGCATCGATCAGCGCCGGAATGGTGCTCTTGGTGAGTTCGCGCGCGGTCAGGTTCACATGCATGAAGAGATCATCGCGCTTCGCTTCGCGGCGCAGGTCCGCCAGCGTTTCGGCGGCGCGGATCAGCATGTTCGAGGCGAGCGCCTGGTCTTCCCAGCGGCTCGGCGGCGCGGTGAGGCCGGGACCGGTCCATCGGGCAAGCGCTTCGAAGCCGACGACGCGGCCATCGCGCAGGGAGATGATTGGCTGGTAGACCGGCACCAGATCCGGGCCGGGCTTCAGTTCGGAAGGATCGAATTCCGGAAACTTCTCGCCCGTCAGCAGCATGCCACGGGCTTCGACTTCACTGGTGAACATGCCGACGAGGTGGACGTCCTGCCCGCTGGACAGGCGCAAGGGACACAGGACCGATCCGTCGCCCGGCGCGAACGCACGGCCAAGACGGCCTCGGCTCAGCCCCTCCAGCATCTTGTCCAGCGCATCCAGCGACCAGACGCCGCCCAGATCGGACAGCGGCGTGCCGGACGGCGCTTCGATCTCGAGACGGCCCGGTTCAGGGCGCCAGATCCAGCTGCCTTGAGCCTGGGCGGGTTTTGCAAGTGCCATGGGCAGGATACCTAGCGGTCTGTGCGCGGCCTGACGAGACCGAAAAGGACGTGCTCGCGGCGGGTTCCTGCAATCTCCAGGTACGACGCGGCCAGCCCTTCCTCAGCAAATCCCGTGCCTTCGAGAACGCGCCGGGAGCGCGCGTTTTCGGGCACGATTCCCGCTTCGACACGCCAGAGGCCGAGATCGCGGAAGGCCCAGCTGCACGCCGCCGAGACAGCCTCGCGCATGTAGCCCTGCCCTTCGAAGCCTGCGCCCTGCCAGTAACCAAGGCTTGCAGCGTTCGCCGGCCAGGCGCGCACCTGCGTGAAGGAGAGGCCGCCCAGCAGCGCGTTGTCGCTCTGGCGGCGGGTGAAGAACACATAGGCGGTGCCGGCCTTCCACGCCGCATTCCAGGCCGAAAGGCGGCGGTTCCAGTCGCGCCGTGACAGCGCGTCAGAGGGCCAGAGCGGCTCCCAGGGCTCGATATAGGCGCGGCTTCCGGTGCGCAGGCGGGCCCAGTCCGCGTAGTCCTGACGGCGCGCCGGCGCGAGGATCAGCCGCGGCGTCGTGATCAGGGTGTCCAGCGGCACGCCCATCGGGAGCGGTCAGCGCGCGAAATCGAGGATACGGGTGCGCACCGCGCCGAGTTCGGCTGGGAGGCTTTCGAAGACCTCACCGCGGTCGCGCAGCGCCTGCGAGCGCACCGGCAGCGGGGCGTCGTGGCCAGTCGCTTCCAGCACCGTCTCCGGGAACTTCGAGGCAGCTGCGGTGGCCAGGACGACAGTGGCGACATCCTTTTTCGGCAGGCGGCGCGCCAGCGCGGTGCCCACCGCCGTGTGCGGGCAGATCAGCCAGCCGGTTTCCTTTCGGTAGCGCTCCATCTCCGCCAGCGTCTCGGCGTTGTCGATCGAAGCGGCGGAGAGGCCCGAGCAGGAGAGGCGCGCGGCGGCGCTTTCGGGCAGCGGCGTGTCGCCAGATTGTGCGTAGGCGGCATATGTCGCGCGCACGGCATCGGCATCGCGGCCGGTCATTTCGAACAGGAAGCGCTCGAAGTTCGACGGCACGGAAATGTCCATCGCAGGGCTGGGCGTCGCGACGGCAGCGGTGCGCGTCATCCGTCCGGAATTAAACAGCCGAGCGAGGGCGTCGTTCTCGTTCACCGCACAGACCGTCTCAAACCCGCCCGTCAGCAGGCCGCAGCGCGCAGCCACATATCCCGCCAGCGCGTCGCCCATGTTACCGCTCGGCACGACATAGCGGATCGGCAAGCCGCGCAGCTGCGCCTGGGTGGTGGCGTAGTAGACAGACTGCGCGGCAACGCGGGCCCAGTTGATGGAGTTGACGCCCGACAGGCTGACCGTGCGCGCGAAGTCCTTGTCGGCGAACAGCTGCTTCACAATCGCCTGAGCGTCGTCAAAGTCGCCGGTGGTGGCGATGTTGAGGATGTTGCCCGCGCCGGTTGTCGTCATGAAAAGGCGCTGCACCGGCGAGACGCGGCCCTGCGGATGCAGGATCACGAGGCGGGACTGTTTCGCGCCCGCAAAGGCCGCCGCCGCTGCCCCGCCCGTATCACCGGACGTGGCGCAGACCACCGTCAGCCGCGCGCCGGATTTGCCCAGCAAGTAATCGTATAGTTTCGCGATCAACTGCATGGCGACGTCCTTGAACGCCAGCGTCGGGCCGTGGTGCAGCTCCATCAGCCAGGAGTCCGGACCCCACTGGGTCAGCGGCGCGACGGCGTGGTGCGAAAAACCGGCATAGGCGTCGCGGCAGATCTTCTGCACGTCCGCCAGCGGGATCGCGTCGCCGGCAAAGGCAGAGATGATGCGCGCGGCGACTTCGGCGTAGGGCTCGCCCGGACGCGCCGGCGCGATGCGCGGCCATTCCTTCGGTACGTAAAGGCCGCCATCCGGTGCGAGGCCCGCAAGGCAGGCTTCCGCAAAACCGGTTTCCGGCGCTTCGCCGCGGGTGGAGATGTATTTCACGGGTTCTCGGTTCCCCTGAAGCGGAGGCGTCCGCGCTGATGATGCAGGGCCAGATACACACCGATCAGGCCGATGGCGAGGCCCCACCACGTCAGGGCGTAGCCAAAATGGCGCTCCGGCGGCAGGCGCTCGTTCTGCTCGGGCTGGGCGAAGGGATTGACTACCGGTTCCGGCGCTGCGCCGTCGGTGCGCAGCAGCGTCTCCGGCTCGAAGACGCGCGGCAGCACCTTCCCGGCCAGATCCTCCGGAAGCGACGCCGCCAGAGCGACCGGATCGAAGGCATAGAAGAGACCCGCTTCGGGATCGTCGACCGTCGAGAAGGTGTTGCGCTGGCCCGCCTCGTGCCAGATGCCACGGGCCGAGAAGAACTGCGGCTCGGAAATCAGCGTCGGCGCAGGCGCGTCCATGCCGTAGTGCAGCGTCTGCGCGACGAAGGCAGCGCCCTCTTCCGTCTCCACCAGCACCACGTCGCGCCAGGCCGCGCTGCCGCCGGCGAGCGAATAGACTTGCCGCACACTACCCGGCATCAACGTGCCGGACACGGTCGCCCATTCCGGCGCGGCCCCCGCCACCGCCATTTTCTCTTCGTAGCGGCGCCACTGCCAGTTCCCGAACATGATCAGGATCACCACGGACACGGCGGTCAGCAGCGTCAGCACCGGATAAGGCTTGAAGGTCATCACGGTCGTCCTTCCGGAAAGTGAAAAGCCCGCCGGACGCGTGTTGCACCGGCGGGCTTTCTATTCAGCAGCGATTGCCTGCCTGAGCTTACTTGCCCGCCTCGAACGCCAGGTAGGGGACGACGTAGACGAAGGCGAAGAGGAAGAGCCACACAACGTCCACGAAATGCCAGTACCAGGCGGCAAATTCGAAACCGAGGTGCTTCTTCGGTGTCAGGTTCCCGGCGTACATGCGGACGAGGCAGACGATCAGGAAGATCGTGCCGATCACGACGTGAGCCCCGTGGAAGCCGGTCGCCATATAGAATGCAGAGCCATACAGCGTGCCGTCATAGGTAAAGCCGGCATGGCTGTACTCGAGCACCTGCAGAGCGGTGAACCCCAGGCCCAGCAGGATGGTGAGGAACAGGCCGAGCTTTGCACCTTTCATGTCGCCATGCTGGAGCGCATGGTGCGCCCAGGTGACCGTGGTGCCTGACAGCAGCAGGACCAGTGTGTTCATCAGTGGCAGGTGGAAGGGGTCAAACGTGGTGACGTCTGCGGGCGGGAACTGTTTGAAGCGCTCCAGACCCTCCTGGTAGAGCGGGTTCGCTGCATCCCAGGTGTGACCGACGCGGGCGTCCCAGAAGATCGAGAATTCAAAGAAGCCCCAGAACCAGGCGACGAAGAACATGATCTCAGACGCGATGAAGAGCATCATGCCGTAGCGCAGGCCAATTTCGACAACCGGGGTATGGTCGCCGGTCCGGCCCTCTTTCACGACGGTCGCCCACCAGCCGAACATGACCCAGAAGACCATGGCGAAACCGACGGCCATCAGCCACCAGGTGCCTTCCGCCAGGCCGAACAGGCCCTTCATGTAGGTGACCGCGCCGAGCGCGAGCGTCAGCACCGCGATAGAGCCGATCAACGGCCACGGCGATGGGTTTACGAGGTGGTAGTCGTGTTTGACTTCGCCGCCGGCCATGAGTGTCAAATCCCTTATGGAATCCCTGAACTTTGGGGCTGTTTAACGTGCGCCCCGGCCACGTTGCAACTGGTTCAGCCGGGTGTGGCCGAATTCGCCGCACCCTGCACGTCGGATTGGGCCACCGACTGGTCGCGGGGGCCTGGATACGCCGAACTGTCAAAGAAAGTGTAGCTGAGAGTGATGGTTTCCAGTTTGCCCGCCAGCCGGTCTTCCACCAGATTCGGCGACACGAAGTAAACCACCGGCAGCTTCCGTGTCTCGCCAGGCGCGATCACGCGCTCGGAAAAACAGAAACATTCCAGCTTGTTGAAGTACGGTCCCGCATAATGCGGGGTCACGTTATAGCTGGCGATGACGCGGACTTCCTGCGCGGAGGGGTTCGTCACCTCGTAGAAGGCAAGACCGTGCTGGCCGACCTGCACCGTCTGCGAAGCCTGCAGCGCGCGGAAGATCAGCGGCGTGTCAGCGACGTTGGCGTCAAAACGCACGTCGATGGTCTGCTCGAGGATGGCCGCCGGGCCCTCGGTCGCGATCCGGGTCGTGCCGCCGAAGCCGGTTATCCTGCAGAAGGCATCATAGAGTGGCACGGCCGCGAAGGCGAGCCCAAGCATGCCCGCTACGCCGAGCGCGGCAATGGTTGCGACAGAACGGTTGGTCAGGGGCATTATATCCTCTCCGATACGCCAAGGGCGCCGTGCAGCCGGATGATGGTCGTGACCATCACCAGAACCACAAACGCGGCGAGCGCCAGGCCGAGCCAAAGGTTGCGGCGGTTGCGGGCCTTCAGGGCCTCGGCATCGAGCTTCGGAACAACGGGATCAGGGAGCTCGGGCATGTCAAAGTCCCGTCAGCGGAAAGTGGAGCCCGGCCGCATGCTCCACGAGCACGGCGCCGAACAGGGCGAAGAGGTAGAGAATCGAGAACACGAAGGTCGTCTTGGCGAGCTTCATGTCGGCGCCGGACGCCGAGGCGTCACCGGCATTGGAGCGCAACAGGCGCAGCGCATAGGACAGAAACACTGCGCCAAGGCCGAGGGCCACGCCGCCATAGATCCAGCCGCCGAGCCCCGTGGCCAGGGGCAGCAGCGAGACCGGCACAAGTACCAGCGTGTAGACGAGTATCTGCGAGCGGGTGACCTTGGCGCCGTGCGTGACGGGCAGCATCGGCACCGAAACCTTGGCGTATTCCTTGTGGGCAAGCAGCGACAGCGCCCAGAAATGCGGCGGGGTCCAGAAGAAGATGATGGCGAACAGGATCCACGCATCGAGCGGCGTGTTGCCGGTGACGGCGGCCCAGCCGATAACCGGCGGGAAGGCCCCTGCTCCGCCACCGATCACGATGTTCTGCGGCGTCGCCCGCTTCAGCCACATCGTGTAGATCACACCGTAGTAGAAAA
>NZ_JALHLS010000018.1 GCF_022844445.1 Hyphomonas sp. | reverse complement strand
GCGGCGGCGGCGGCGGAGGGGGCGGCGGCGGCGGCGGCGGGGTCACGCCGAAAGCGTAACGCAGGCCGAGGGTCGCCGTGTGATCGGAATACTCCGCATCATACTTGGTGCCACCATGGTTGCCATCGAAGCCGAGATTGTCGGTCGCGAAGTACTTGTAACCGACGTCCATCGTCAGGCGCTCGGACAGAGCAAAGCCAACGCCGAGAAGGCCTTGGTATGCCAGGTTCGTGCTCTTGCTGTTGAAGCCGTTGCGGGCGTTCAGGTTCGGCGAGGTGCCGGAGACGCGGTTGGAGACTTTCGCATCAACGCGCGCACCACCGAGGCCGACGCCGATGTAGGGACGGATCACGCCGTCCTTATTGAAGTCATAGATACCGTTGATCATCAGATCGGTGACCGAGCCGTAACCGGCCGGGTTCGCCGTGGTGCCCGGCAGGGTGCCGTTGATCGCGGTGGAGACGTCGAGGTCGCCGGTGCGACGGCCGAGAGCGCCCTCAAGGCGGAGGCCGTTGTCGAAGGCGTAGCCGAGGCCGAAACCGAGGCCGACGAGTTCGGACGCATCCGAATCACCGCCGATCGAACCAGCGGTGTCCTCGACCCGGGGGTCATGGTCCAGCTTGCCGTCGAACGTGTATTGGAGGTCGGTACGACCGTACCAGCCCTCAGCGTGTGCAGTAAGACCGGCAGACGCAAAGGCGGCCGCGGCGGTCGCGCACATCAGAGTTTTCTTCATAATCTATCCCCTTTTGTGTGCCGATCGACGGAATTGTCTTCGGCCGCTAGGTTCATACGGATAAAACCGCATATTCGGGTGGTAATCCGTTTTTCCAGAATCTGCGAGCGAATTTCAGGATGAAATCACCGCTTTGCGTGGAAAAGTCCGCATACCGCGACCCTTTTGCAACAGGTTTTGGAGGCCGTCAAACCAAGGTTTTCAAACGGGATTGACGGCCATGACAACAACACCGGGCTCAGCCAAAGGTTCCCGTTTAGGGCCAGGTTTTCCGTTTTTTCCTGGAAGTGCCGGCCTCTTGCCGAAATTCTTTCCTTGATTGCGAGATTATTACTTCACCGCAACCCAGATATACCTGAGGTAGATCCGCCAAAAAAGTACATCGCTGGACGCCATAATGTCGGGGCGCGACACCAGACCACTGGCAGTGTTCTTGTGGGGGGAGGATGGTACCGCCTCCCCGGCTTGAACGGGGGACCTCTGGTTCCACAAACCAGCGCTCTAACCAACTGAGCTAAGGCGGCAACAAGGTTTTCGCATACAGGCGGGGCGCGGCGGTTTCAAGGCTGGGCCGCTGCCTGCAGGACGAGAATCTCAGACTTTGACGACCTGGTCGAACTCGAGGTCTACCGGGGTTCCGCGGCCAAAGATCGAAACCGTGACTTTGAGGCGGCCGTTGGCTTCGTCAATCTCCTCGACAGCGCCCTCGAAGCCCTGGAACGGGCCGTCGTTGACCTGAACCTGCTCGCCGATCTCGAAGCTGATGCGGGGACGCGGACGCTCGGCCGATACATCGGTCGATTTCCCGAGAATCCGGTCAACTTCGCGCTGGCGCACGGGAAGCGGCTTCTTGCCCCCTTCAGCACCCAGGAAGCCCGATACCTTCGGGGTATCCTTTACGAGGTGGTAAATGTCGTCGGTCAGCTGCGCTTTCATAAGCACGTAGCCGGGGAAATACCGGCGCTCGACCGTCTTCTTCTTGCCTCGCGCGACTTCGACGACCTCTTCGGTCGGCACTTCGATTTCCTCGATGAGGTGGGTCAGCCCCTTGCGCTCTGCCTGCTCGCGAATCGAGCCGGCGACCTTCTTTTCGAAGTTCGAGTAGGCGTGGACGATATACCATTTGGCATCAGGCATGGGCCGGGCGCGCTCCTGCGGAATTGGATTTCGGGGTCAAGGCCACGTGTCAGGCGCCCCGGATAAAGTTCACGAGCAACATAATCAGGTAATCAGCCGCAAACAGGAAGATCGCCATCACGATTGCCATGATGACCACGAAAATCGTTGCCTGGATCGTTTCTTGACGGGTCGTCCAGGTCACCTTGTTCCCTTCCGCACGCACTTGCGCGAAGAAAGTCAGCGGGCCAACCCGTTTCTTCTTCTCTTGAGGCGGTTTCGGCGCCTTGGTCGGCTTTTCGGCCATCTTGTCACTCATTCTTGAAACGCGGGCGGATAACCCGTTTGAGCCCCGGCGTCCACGGCAAATGTGCATTCGGACGCCACACTTGCGGATGTGGGCGGGCTCGCCACTGGCCGCAAGAGCCAAAAGACTTGACGTAGAGCCTCGCTCCTATCGGAGGGATGCGGCGATCCGCCGGTTGGCGATGAACCTGCAGAACCCGTTCAGTATCCTGGCGCATGGGCAAGGAGCAAGGCGTGCCCAAGCCCGTCCGGCAGCTGTGCCTTCGTTGCCGCGGTGCACGCCAGGCCTACGATTTCCGGACCGAGCAAGGGACCGAGTGATGGCGATCCAGGTATGTGAAGTCCTTCCGGCAACGGAAATGATCGCGATCCACCGGCTGAGGCGATCCAGCGAAGCGGTCCAGCTGCGCAAGCACGCGACATAGGTCGAGAACGAAAATGCAATGCTGGCAGCGCAGCGTAAGCGGATCCCGGACCCGAACCACGAAGCATCGCCCAGGCTTGCGCCATGAAGTCTGTCGGCGCGGTTCGGCTAGGTATCGAAACGCTCCACCAAAAAGGAAAACGTCCGCCGCCGGTTAGCGTGCGAGAATTCCATGTCATGCTCGATGCCGGCATCAGGATTGCTGGCGCCTAAGAGGAAACGATCGCCCGGTAAGCGTGCCAGCTGGCCATGCCGACAACCGGGAAAACGACAGCCAGCCCTGCAAACGCGAACCCTATGCCGATCACGGTAAGGAACACGATCAGGAAGGCCCAGAGCAGCATAGGGAAGAAGTTGCGATTCACTGACCGGACACTCGTCGCCAGCGCCATGAATACGTCGTAGCGCCGATCAAGGAGCATCGGCGCCGCAACGGCCGCGAGGGCATAGTTGCAGAAGGCGACAAACCCGCCTGTCACCAGACCTGCCAGCACCATCATCTGTCCATTTGGCTCAAGCAGCACAAAATCCAGAAACGAGGCCCGGTCATGGTGGATGCGCCAGGTAGACAACGCGTAGATGACCTGCGCGATCCGGGTCCAAAGGAAATACAGGAATACGAGAAGAAGGCCGAGCATCAGCTGTTCCCGGCGCACCGCGTCCCGTACCCAGAAAACATCCGGCCATCCTGGCTTGCGGCCCTCGGCCAGCGCACGGGACGCTGCATAGAGGCCCATGCCGAGCATTGGTCCTACAAGCAGGAAGCCCCCGAGCAGGACAAAGAACCAGCTGGCCGAGCCCGTCGAATAGAGTGCCCAGAAGATGCCGGCGCTGATCGCCGCCAAAACCAGTCCGTACGAAATGGCGAGCAGGGGGATCGCGGTGAAGTCACGCCATCCCGCCGCGAGCCAGCCGAACGGCGCCGTAAGCGGCAGGGTGTTGATCTCCGGCAGTCGCGTCGGCGCCGGCGCAGGCGTTGCCTCTTCCAAGTGTCTCTCCCCGGTTAGACTTTTTGCGTCACTCTGAGGGAAAACCGGGCGAAGAACACCATCGGGAAACTACGTAGGCCGGACGATCAGAAGTCCCTGTAGAAGCTGACAAGATCGCTGTCGGGATCTCCGGCTCTGTTGATCATGCCGCGCAGCTGATGTTCCGGCTGAGGGGGAGCTGGCGAGCGCCTCGCGACGGCGATCCATCCAGATGGGACGGCCCGTGCGCAAGTCACGGTGCAGCGTGATGGAGTTCTGCATCTGTCTGCTCTTTCAAGTCTGGAAAGGGCGCCAGACCGGCCGGCCCCGCATGCCGGGGGGGGAGCACAACCGGCGTTGCGGCAAGCTTCGAGGGGCGACGGCGCACGTCCTGGCTGGTTCCGCGAAGGCGGAAAATTTCCGCGTGGAGCGGGTTGCCGCCGGGGAGGCATTGCGCCGCAGATTGCACTGGGGCCGATGCGCCCTACAGATTGGTCATACCCGACAGGATGCACGAGGCGCCCATGCAATTTGAACTCGACGAAGATCACCGGATGCTGCGCGATCTCGTGCAACGGTTCGTGCGTGAGGAAGTGATCCCTCTGGAGGGCGCCGTGCTGGCGCGCGATGCAGCCGGGCAAGGTGCCTACCTCACCGCCGAAGAGAAAGCGCGTCTCGACCGGGTATCGAAGGAAATGGGGCTCTGGAGCCTAGACGCACCGGAGGAGCTCGGCGGCCTGGCGCTGCCGCATGTCGCTCTGGTCGCCGTCAACGAAGCGCTGGGCTCGAGCGCGGCAACCTACACCCTGCCCCCGGATTCGCCAAACCTGCGGATGCTGATGACGGCCGCAAACGAACGCCAGCGCGAAGCCTACCTCGCACCCTACGCGCGCGGCGAGACGGTGTCGGCGATCGGCATTTCCGAGCCGGGCGCCGGCGCGGACCCCGCTGGCATGCTCACCCGCGCTGTGCGAGACGGCGACGACTGGGTGATCAACGGCCGCAAGATCTGGATCACGCGCGCTTCGGAGGCCGACTTCACCATCCTCATGGCGATCACGGACAAGGCCAAGGGCGCGAAAGGCGGCATGTCGGCCTTCCTCGTGGACAAGGGCACGCCGGGCTTCAACGTGCTCCGGCGCATTCCCATGCTGGGCGGCGAGTTCACCTATGAAGTGGCGCTCGAAGATTGCCGGGTGCCCGGCTGGAAACTTCTGGGCAAGGAGGGCGATGGATTCGGGCCGATGCAGGTGCGCCTCGGCACGCGGCGCATGGAGATGGCCGCCTGGTGCATCGGCGCGGCGCAGCGCGCGCTGGACATGATGCGGGAGTACGCCCCGCAGCGGAAAACCTTCGGGCAGAAGCTCTCCGAGCGCCAGTCGATCCAGTGGTGGGTGGCTGACGCCGCCATGAAGATCCATGCCGCGCGGCTGATGGCCTATGACTGCGCGTGGAAGCTCGACCAGGGCAAGGACGTGCGTACCGAGATCTCGATGATCAAGGTGTACGCGCCGGAGATGGCCACGGAAATCCTTGACCACGCGATGCAGTGTTTCGGCGCAATGGGCATGACGAAAGAAATGCCGCTGCAGCTGATGGCCGGGCGCATCCGGAACATGCGGATCTATGACGGCCCGAGCGAAGTGCACCGGATGGTGATCGCCCGCAACCTTATGGACACGCGCCCCTAGGGCTTGGTGCCGAAGGAGCGGGCCGGCAGCCCGGGTACATCTACCGTGATGGCGAAAAGGCTGCCCGAGAGAGGCCGGGAGTCGAGTTGAGGGAAGCTGAGACCGGCACGCGAGGTCGTGATGAACAGCGTGCGCAGGTCCGGTCCGCCGAGGGCGCAGCCCGTGGGCAGCGGCGCGGCCAGCACAATCACCTGATCCACCTGCCCGTCCGGCGTGAAGCGGACGACCCGGGAGGCGCCGTGCAGGCAGGTCCATAGCCCGCCCTCCTGGTCTACTGCCGAACCGAACGGCATGCCGCCAAGTTCATGCGTGAAGGCGAAACTGCGACGCCCGCTGACCGCGCCCGTTTCAGGGTCGAAGTCATGAGCCAGGATTTCGCATTCCGCGGCATCACAGGTGTAGAAAGTGCGCCCATCCGGCGAGAACTCGAAGGTGCGGGACAGGAGGACGGATGGCAGGCGGATCGGCGAAATCGCCTTGTCCGGTCCATAGCGGTAGTAGTTCCCGACCGGTTCACGCTCGGAATCATCCTCGGTGGCGAACCAGAACGAGCCATCCGGCGCGACGCCGCCATCGCTCGTACGGTTGGTGTCCGGCTCCCCTTCGACCACAGTCAAACGCTCGTAGATCTCGGTCGCCGGATCGAAGAACCCAATTTCCCGGTCGGCGGCCATCAGCAACAGCCCATCGAACAGCGCAATCCGGCTCGGCCGGACCGGGAGTTCATACCGGCGGGTATTGCCGGTGCGGGGATTGTAGCGGTGCAGCTTGGCGCGCTTTTGATCGACCCACCACAGGAAGCCTTCAGCATGGCTCCACAGCGGAGACTGGCCAATGAGGCATCCGGTCGGCGCAACGCATTCAGGCGTGATGATCATCGAAGGGTGGATTTCCTCAGGTAGTCTGCGGGCCTTAGTCCTCGCCGAGCAGTCCCGCAAGATCGGCGATTTCAAACAGGCCATCCTGCAGGGCCTCGACCGCGGAGGTTTCCTCGACATCCGCCCCCAGCGCATCAAGGGCAAATCCGTAGGCTTCCAGCAGCGGTCCATCCGCCACCAGCAGCACCTCGTCGCCCGGATCATAGTGCGCCGCTACATCCGCGCCAATCATCAGTCCGGCGAGCGCCGCCGCCTTGTTGGCTGGCAACAGGGCGCCACGCCGGATTGCCGCCTCCACCGAGAATACCGGCGGGGAGTCGTCCGTGTCGAGCGCCCGCTCGATCCAGTCCTTGAACACCTGCATGTCGAACGTCTGCGGGCCCGGCGCCTGCAGGGACATCGTACCATGGGACAGGAGCAGGTCGCGCAGCTCCGCGGTGATCTCGGTCGAGAACTCCAGCAGGCGGCCATGCTCGACCACGCAGTGGCGGGTATGCTGGCCCACGATACAGATGGCACCATTGGCATCCTCGAGGCCAAATAGAATGGCTTCGGCGCCGCATGTCAGGTCCGGCGGCGCAAGCTGGCCGATCCACGGAACAAGGTGGATACTGCCGGCCATGCCCAGCTGGCCGGGCAGCTGGGCCAGCGGGAGCGGCGCATTGAGCTGGATTCCGCCAGACTTCAACAGGGAGGCTGAAACGTCGCCGCTGCCGATCACCGGCACGTCCGGCGCCGTGCCCAGCCATTCAGACAGGTGGTAGCGCAGCCGCCCCGCCCAGTCAGCATGCCCTGCAACGGGCTCTTCCCGCAACTGGACCGAAGACAGGATTTCGCCTTCGCCATCAAAAGCCCAGGCACGCAGCTGCGGCCCGGCCCACTCGAATCCGATCAGAGCCAGACTGTCCTTCATACCCTCACCTTGCCGGAAGCAATTCCGGCGAAACATGCATTCAGAACGGTCTCCCGTCTCCCGGCTGGCTGCCCGTGTCAATCGCCCGCGCCCCGCTGGGCCCCGGCCGCTTGCGCACCCGGCAGCCCCGAGGCAAGACCTAAGGCATCAACGGGAGCCCCTCCATGGCCATCGGAAAAGACAGAACGCCCGAAGCGGCAGCCGCGTTCCGCGAGCTGGCGCAGATCATGGCGCGCCTTCGCGATCCGGTTGCGGGATGCCCATGGGATCTGGAACAGGACTTCGCCACCATCGCCCCCTACACGATCGAGGAGGCGTATGAGGTGGCCGACGCGATCGAGCGCGGCGACATGGGCGAACTGCGCGACGAGCTGGGCGACCTGCTGTTCCAGGTGATGTTCCACAGCCGCATGGCCGAGGAGGCCGGGGCGTTCGCGCTCGCCGATGTGGTCGCCGCGATCAATGACAAGATGCTCCGCCGCCACCCGCACGTGTTTGGTGAGGACCGCGACGGACGCTCCGCAGACGAACAAACGGTGGCCTGGGAAACGCTGAAGGCCGCCGAGCGGGCGAAAAAGTCTGCCGCGAATGTCGCGCCGAGCGCGCTGGACGGAGTCGCCCGGGCTCTGCCCGCGCTGCTGCGCGCCGAGAAGCTGCAGAAGCGCGCCGCGCGCACCGGGTTTGACTGGACCGAAACGCCGCCGATCTTCGACAAGCTCGAAGAGGAGATCGCGGAAGTGAAGGAAGCCATGGCCTCCGGCGATGCGGACGCGGTGGAAGATGAAGTGGGCGACCTGTTGTTTGTGGTTGCCAACCTGGCGCGGCGCCTGTCGGTCGATCCGGAACAGGCGCTGCGCAAAGCGAATGCCAAGTTCGAACGCCGCTTCCGCGCGATGGAAAGCGAAGCCGCGCGTGATGCGGTCGACTTCCTGTCGCTCTCGCTGGATGAGCAGGAAGCCTACTGGCAGCGCGTGAAGCGCGCCGAACGCGCCTAGGCGGTCGCGTTCAGCAGGCCGGGAAACTCCGACCGGAACTGGCCCAGCCTTTCGACAGACAGGCGCACGACGAGGTGTGATGCGCCGTCGTCTTTCGCGCGCTCCTCGACCACATCGCCTTTCTGGTGAAGCCAGGCGCGGGCGCGCCCCTGCTCCGGCGCCAGGACGAGTTCGATCTCCTGCTGGCCGCCGAGCAATGATCTCTCGATCAGTACCAGCAGCGCTTCAATTCCGTCGCCGGTCAGCGCGGAGACCGCGACCGCGGGTGTGTCGGTTTCCAAAGCGGCGAGCGACATCATGGCCTCTGCCTGCCCTTCGGGCATTGCGTCGATCTTGTTCCAGGCTTCGATCATCGGCGGCAGCGGCAGGCCGGATTCTTTCTCGAGCCTCGTCAGCACAGTCATGACGTCGTCGGCCTGCTCGGCTTCCGCTTCGCTTGACCGGTCGCGGACGTGTACGAGGAGATCGGCCTGCAGCGACTCTTCGAGCGTGGCCTGGAAACTGTCGATCAGGTGGGTCGGCAGGTCCGAAATGAAACCCACGGTGTCGATCAGCGCCGCTTCGCCGAGCGAAGGAAGCTGCAGCTTGCGGATGGTCGGGTCGAGCGTCGCGAAGGGCATGTCCTTGGCAAACACATCCGCCCCGGTCAGGCGGTTGAAAAGTGTGGACTTGCCGGAGTTGGTGTAGCCGACGAGCGCAATCATCGGCGTGCCGGTGCGGCGGCGCCCGGCGCGCTGCACGGCGCGCGTGCGTTTGACCTCGTCGAGATCGCGCCGCAGGCGGATGATCTTGTCGTCCAGCATGCGCCGGTCCGCCTCGAGCTGGCTTTCGCCGGGACCGGACAGGAAGCCGGAGCCGCCGCGCTGACGCTCAAGGTGGGTCCACGTCCGGACGAGGCGCGAACGCTCATAGAGGATGCGCGCGAGTTCGACCTGCAGCCGGCCCTCTTTCGTCCGTGCCCGGAGTCCGAATATCTCGAGGATGAGACCGGTACGGTCGATGACCTTCATGCCGAGACGCTTCTCGAGATTGCGCTGCTGCACCGGCGTCAAAGCGCCGTCGATGACCTCCAGCGTGCAGTGCTCTGCTTCGAGATCTGCGGCCATCCGGTCCACGATGCCGCCCGAGAGGAGGTAGGATGGGTTTACCTTGCGCACCTGGTCTGGCCGGACGAATCCGAGCTGGCACCCAAGGGCTTCAACCAGGCCGGAAGTCTCCCTCAGACGGTCTGGCGTCGGACGATCGGCAGGCGTGAACCACGGGATAACCACGCCGGCAATCTCCGGCGCGGGCAAGCGATCTACGAATTTGTCAGTCAATACGGATCAATCTCCGTCCATCTCTTCGTCGAAGAGCTGGACTGGCGCGCTGGGCGCGATGGTCGAAATCGCGTGCTTGTAAACCAGTTGCGGCGGCCGCCCGTCTCCCCGCAGGAGCACACAGAAGTTGTCAAACCAGGTGACAACACCCTGTAACTTCACACCATTCACCAAGAAGACGGTAAGCGGCGTGCGGGATTTGCGAACGGCGTTGAGGAAGGTGTCCTGCAGGTTCTGTTTCTTGTCCGACGACATGGCTTTTGTATTCCTGCTACTGTTTTTGTTATTATCTCCGAGCTAAGTCCTTTGCTGCAGGCGCGCAAGGGTCAGCCCCGCCAAAAGCTCAGTGAAAGCGCGGGAAGCAGGGTCAAAATCTCCAATCTGCCCAAAAGCATGGCAGCAATCAGGAGAATCTCGCTGCCCAGGCCCAGATTTCCATCAGAGCCCGCAATCAGTCCTCCTGAAGACGTCAGCGCACCGATGGAAAGCCGGATTGAGTCGTCGAAGCCGAGCCCCATGAAACTGAAACCGATGAGGAACAAGAACACCGCGAGGACATAGGCGACGAAGTAGACCCAGACGCCAATTACGCTGCGCTCATCCAGTTCCCTGTCACGAAACCGGAAGCTGACGACTGAGCGCCGGTAGCCCAGTTGCTGGAATTCCTGACCGGCTCTCTGACCAAGGACGACGACACGCGCCAGCTTGATTCCGCCTGCAGCGGCCAGCGCCGAACCGCCGATCAGGCAGGGCATGACATACACCGTCAACGGAATGGATTTCGCCGCCTCCGGTGAGCCGAGCGGGATGCCGGAGGTGGACATTGTGGAGATCGACCACCCCAGCGCGTCACCGGCGGCGAGGCCGGCCAGCACAGCGAAGAGGGCAAAGAGGACGGTCAATCCGGCGAACAGGACAATCTCCGGATCCTGGACCAGGCCTGCCCAGGCACGCCGCCGGAACGGAAGCCAGAAGACGAGCCCCAGCGACCCGAGAAAGAGGCCGATCCCGAGTGCAACGGATACGCCGAGCGATGCGGGCGCACGGTCCAGCGCGTCCGGATGCACAAGGCCGGTCGTGATGACGCTGACAGCGTCGCCGAGTGCCCGGCCCGGCGCGACGCCGAGAACCAGCAACATGATGAAGATGAACATGATACCGAGACCGAACATCAGCCCCACCGGCATCAGAATGCGCGGCATGGCATCGAAGAAGCTCGTATCCGGCAGCGTAAACAGAACCGTCCGGTGGACACCCGGACCGCCGAGATTGACAGCAGCAAACACACCGGCCGCCCCCACGACAACGGCATAGGCGCCAATGACGTGTAACGCTCCGCGCCAGTAGATCAGGCTCGCCGGCCAGTCTTCGCCCGCGACACGGATGATCGAATGTCCGGTCGTGGTCAGGCACGCCGTCGCTTCATGGATGGCGGTGATGACAGAACTGTTAGCGACACCGAACACAAACGGTAAAGCCGTCGCGAGCGGCGTCAGGATCCACCAGAGGATCATGACGGCGAGCCCGTCAGACGGCCGCGCGCCGCGCCGAGGCGCCGGTGTGAGCAGCAAGACGCTTGCTGCCGCAACGGCGATACCAAGCGCCGTCACACTAAGTGAGATGACCTGCACCGTTTCGCCGGCCGCCACCGCAATGCCGGCGCCCAGAATAGCGGCGCCCGCCACGATCAGCATCAGCAGGCTCAGGAGTCTGGCGACTGACGCGTAGTTCATGGCTTAGAAATAGTCCGGATTGACCCGGAAGAACTTCTCGACGCTGCGCACCATCTCCGCCTCATAGAAGATCACGAGGTGGTCTTCTGGCCGCACGATGACATCGGAATCTGCCATGAGGATCTGGTTTCCACGCAGAACGGCCGCGGCGGTTACGCCTTCGGGAAGATCGTCATAGCCGAGCGCCTTGCCGATCAGCGAGGACGACTCCAGCGTAATGCCTTCCGCTACTTCTGCCATGCCGTCTTCCAGCGACTGGAGGCCAAGGATACGTCCCCGCCGCATGCGCAGCAGAACCTGCGACACGGTTAGCGCGCGCGGGTCCAGCACCGTGTCGACGCGCATGTCTGAGGCAAGGCTTGCCAACTCAGGTGCATTGATCAGAGCCAGCGCACGCTTCGCGCCTGCTCGCTTTGACAGGTTGCTGATCAGGAGATTCGTCTTGTCGTCATCCGTGATAGCAATCACAAAGTCGGCGCGGTCTACCCCGCCCTCGGCGAGAATATCGGGATTGAGCCCATCGCCATGGATGACAATCGAACGCTTCACCTGCGCAACGGCCTTGTTGGCCCGTTCCGCGCTGCGCTCAATCAACCGCACGCGAATATGGCTTTCCTTCTCGAGCACCTTGGCCACGTGAAGCCCCACGTTCCCGCCGCCGACGATCACAACGTGATCGAGCCGGCTCTGGTCGCGGTTGAAGATCGAGGTCAAACGCTCGGCGTGAACGTCCAGCACGGCGACGTAGGCGCGATCCCCCGGCTTCAGCACATCACGCCCGCGCGGTGCACGAATTTCCGTGCCGCGGCCGATGCCGATAACGCGCGCCGAAAGGTCCGGAAACACGCCTCGCATCTGGTCAACGGGAAGGTCTATCAGCGGGTTGTCGGCGCCGAGTTCAAAGCCCAGTAACTTCAGTCGCCCGCCGGCAAACGTTGCGCTCATAATGGTGCCAGGGGTCCGGAAGCGCTGAAGGATAGCGTCGCCAACTTCGGCTTCCGGCGAGATCACCATGTCGATGGGGAGGCCTTCGCGCGAGAAAATGTTCTTCCACGCCGCGTCGAGGTAGGAGCGGTCGCGCACGCGCGCGATCTTGAATGGAACTGAGAATATCGTGTGGGCGATCTGGCAGATCACCATGTTGATCTCGTCGAAGTGCGTCACCGCGATGATCATCTCGCAGTCCGCCGCCCGCGCGCGTTTCAGTACATCCGGATGCGCTGCATGGCCGACGATGCCGCGCACATCGAGATCGATCGAGACCTGATCTACCAGATCCGCGTTTTCGTCGATGATGGTGATTTCGTGCTTCTCACGCGCAAGCCGGCGGGCAATGCCCTGCCCCACGCGCCCGGCGCCGCAGATCAGAACGTGCATCAGTTCAGCCTTTCAGCCCGTGGGTCAACTATCGTGCCGCACGCCGGTTGTTATGCCCAAAGCCTTTAATTTTCGGTGGAGGGCAGAGCGTTCCATACCGATGAATTCCGCAGTCCGCGATATGTTTCCGTTAAATCGGGTAATCTGCAGTGTAAGGTACTCCCGCTCGAACTGCTCACGCGCATCGCGCAGCGACAGGCCAACGAGGTCGGCAGAGCCGGACTGCGCCGCCGGAGAGGCCGAACGGCCGGGATCGCGCGGCAGCTCGTCGACGCTGATCGGACGGGTCGAATCGGACGGCGACAGAATCAGGATGCGCTCAACGAGGTTGCGCAGCTGACGGATGTTCCCGGGCCATTCCATGGACTGGAGCACGGCCAGCGCCTCAGGCGTGAAGTTCCGGCAGATCAGGCCCGAGGTTTCTGCAATGCGTTCACAGAAATAAGTGGCCAGCTCCGTGATGTCATCGCGTCGCTCCGAAAGCGAAGGCACACGCAACGGAACCACGCTCAGGCGATAGAACAGATCTTCGCGGAAGTTGCCCTTCTCGATTTCGGCACGCAGGTCCTTAGTGGTTGCCGCCATCACCCGCACGTCGACGCTGACATCCGAACGGCCGCCGACGCGCTGGAAGCGCTGCTCTGTCAGCACCCGGAGGATCTTGTTCTGCGTTCCGATCGGCATGTCTGCCACTTCATCCAGCAGCAGCGTTCCCGTGTGTGCCCGTTCGAACAGTCCCACGCGGATTGTTCGGCCTTGCGAATCCTCTTCCCCGAATAGAGCAATCTCCATCTGGTCCGGCGCTATCGTCGCTGCGTTGACGACAACAAACGGCCCCTGCACCCGGCCGGAATTCTTGTGAATCAAGCGCGCCGCAAGCTCCTTGCCCACCCCAGCCGGTCCGGAAATCAGAACCCGCGAATTGGTCGGCGCAACCTTGTCGATGGAGGCGCGCAGCGTCGCTGCCGCCTGGCTGTTGCCGATCCACCGCTCTTCGTCGCCCGCCCGGTTGCGCAGCGCCGCGTTCTCATAGCGCAGCGCAGCCGATTCGATTGCGCGCTCCACGACCAGCATGAGCCGGTCCGCCTTGATCGGCTTTTCGATGAAGTCAAACGCGCCGCGCCGGATGGCCGCAATCGCCGTCTCGATGTTTCCATGGCCGCTGATCACAATCACCGGCAGGATCGGATCGATCGATTTCAGATACTTGAGCAAGGAAAGGCCATCCATGCCGCTCCCCTGCAGCCAGACATCGAGGATCACCAGACGCGGCGTCCGTGAACGAACTTCTTCCAGCGCCCGTTCGGCAGTGTCCGCAGTGCGCACGGAATAGCCTTCGTCTCCCAGGACGCCGGCCATCAGTTCCCGGATATCCGGCTCATCGTCTACGACTAGAATGTCGAGTGCCATTCGATCGTTCCTCTACAAACTGATTGATGAGGGCACATGCCCGCCATCATGAACTAGGTCGCGGCCGGACGTTTCGTCCGACTGCATTGTGAGCGCGCCATCCTCCGGCAGCAGCACGCGCACGCGCGCGCCGCGCAGGCCGTCTGGCCGGTTCTGAAGCGAGATCGAGCCGCCATGGTCCGCGATGATGCGGTTCACGATGGCAAGGCCAAGGCCCGTACCCTTCTCGCGCGTCGTGACATACGGCTCAAGCAGGCGATTGCGTACTTCGGCAGGAAAGCCCGGCCCGTTATCTTCGATGACAATCTCGAGCCCGGCGCCGTCGCGCGTCAGGATGATCCGGATATGTCCGGACACGTCATTCTCAATCGGCTGGCCATCAATTGCCTCTGCGGCGTTCTTCAGGAGGTTCCCGAAAGCCTGCGCCAGCAAGCGCTCATCCCCGAGGAAGGGCGCTTCGGCAAGTTCGGTTTCAAGCTCGATCTCGATATCTGGCGAGACAACGCTCTGCGCAAAACTTGCACCCTGAAGCACCGCGCGCATGTCAAACGGCGCAATGCTCGGCTTCGGCATCCGCGCAAAACTCGAGAACTCCTCGACCATCCGCGCAATGTCCTCGACCTTGCGCAGGATCGTTTCGATGCAACGATCAAACACACCGTCCGTGTCATCGATCTTGGACGCGTACCGCCGGCGCAGACGCTCGGTCGACAGCATGATTGGAGTCAGAGGGTTGCGGATTTCGTGGGCGATGCGACGTGCCACATCGCGCCAGGCGAGCTGGCGCTGCGCCGAGATCAGGTTGGTCGTGTCGTCAAATGTCAGCACACAGCCGCCCGAGGCCTCTGGAGCAGACTTCAGACGCACGCTTCGCGGCTCGCCTTTGCGCGTCAGCTCGAGGCTCGCATCCACCGCAGCGTTGCGCTCAAAGGTATCGCGCACGATCTTGCTGAAGCTTGGCGCAACATCGGCCAGCAAGGCGCCTTCAGGAACTTCATCCACGCCAAGGATTTCGCAAGCCGACCGGTTGGCCAGCGTGATGCGTTCTTCACGATCTACCCGGATCACCCCGGCTCCGATTTCGCCGAGCAGCGTCTCAACAAAGCGGCGGCGATCCTCTTCGTCCTTGCGGGCACGGATCAACGCATACTGCTGACCGGACAGCTGCTCCGTCATTGCATTGAACGAGCTGCTCAGCGCGTGCACTTCATCGACCGGGCCGGCCACAGGGACCCTCACACCAAGGTCCCCGTCGCGCACGGCGTGCGCCGCCGAAGCGAGCCTGCCGATCGGGCCGGTGATGCGCCCTGCTGCCTCAAGTCCCAGGCGGCCAGCCAGAAGGAGGACGAGGCCCACGATTTGCGTATAGCCGATCACGAAAATCGCCTGCAGCCGTCCGCTATTGCGTTTCGCCGCGTTGTACTCCTCGAGCGCCGTCTCCGCTTCGCGCAGGGAGCGCGCTGCGTTTCGGTCAAATACTTTCACCGCGTAGATGTAACCATCCACCGGCGCCGAAATCCGGATCAGCGCAGTCGCGATTCCTCGGCCTTCGTAGAGTGTGGTCGCCACCGCGCCGCTGTCAGCTTCGGTGAAGGCTGCCTTCGGAGGTGACAGCAAGATTGCGTCCTGCACGCTCGCTTCGGCGATCAGGTCCACGCCGTCGGGGCCGAGAATGGCAATCGTGAGGAACTCGCGGATCGCAAGTTCAGAGCGCAGTCCCTCAAAAAACTCCGCAGATGCGTAAGCCGCCACATCCGGCGTACCGGGCTCTGCGAGTGTCTGATCAACCTGCTTGGCGAAATTCTCCACATCCATCGCAGCAAGCCGCATGTCGGACTCGAACGTCGCCTGGAAACTGTCGACGTATGTACGGAAGATTTCGGTGTTCTGCTCCATCAGCTTGTCGACGCGCTCGCCGATCCAGCGATCCAGCCCGCGCGTGATGAAGGCGCCCATGAACACCGCCACGACCATTGACGGGATGAGCGCCGAGAAGCCGAACAGCAAAACGAACCGGCGCGCCAGCTTGCCGCCGCCATCATTGCTGTCGCCGCGAATGGCGAGGTACTCGCGCACCACGATTACCGCCAGGACGATGAGCAGGACGAAGTTCAGCCCGAGCAGCCACGGCGTCGCGCCGGCGGTCGGGTCATTCGGGGCGGCGCCGGAAATGGCAATGAAGGTGGCAAACACCGCGACGAGGGCCGCGATGATGAATAGCCCCTCAAAGAGGGCCCAGCTTGCTTTCGTGGCCGTTGAGTTTGTAGCTGTCGACACGCAATCCGGCTCTGTTAGGGCCCCGGCCCCGTGGCAATCCGGACACACATTACGTGCCCTTAATGCAACACTGATGCACTAAAGACACGGAATGGCGGGTCGTCAATCAGTCTTCTGCAATTCCGAGGGCATTAATCTTCGCGCGAAGCGTGTTCCGGTTCATTCCCAGCAATTGGGCGGCCTTAACCTTGTTGCCGGACGTCACCGATAGGGCGAGCCGGATCAGCGGACGCTCTACCCGGTCGATCACCGAGCTGTGCACCATCGAATCGCCGCTCTCGCCGCCTGACACGAGATCCCCCATCACGTACCGGTGCAGCAGCGCCTCGACTTCAGCCTCGAAGCCGGCATGGCCGCCCGCCTGTTCGGAAGCCCCCATGCGCATCTCGCGCTCGACGTCCATCAGCGTGATGATCGTGTCTGAACTGAGCACCGCAAGACGGATCACGAGGTTCTCGAGTTCGCGCACGTTGCCCGGCCAGTCATACGCTGCCATCAGGTCGAGCGCCGATTTCTCGAAGGTCCGCGCGGCCAGTCCCTGGCGCTGTGCGCGGATGAGAAAGGCGCGCGCAAGTTCCGGAATGTCTTCCTTTCGGTGACGGAGCGGCGGAATGGCGAGCCGCATTACGTTCAGGCGGTAATAGAGATCCTCGCGGAACTTGCCCTCTTCGACCAGCTTGCCGAGATTGCGCCGCGTCGAGGCGATCAGGCGGGCGCCGCCCGGCTCGCGCAGCAGCTTCACCAGCTGCGCCTGCGCTTCCGCCGGAAGGTCGCCGATCTCGTCGAGATACAGCGTGCCGCCCTTCATGTGCACAGCGCCGTCGGTGCCGTTTGCGCCGAACAGTTCGCGGTTGATCTCCGCAGCGGGCATCGCCGCAAGATCAAGGCCAATGAACTTGCCATTCTTGGAATGGCCGAGCTGATGGATGGCGCGTGCAGCGAGTTCCTTGCCGGTGCCGCTTTCGCCTTCGATCAATACTGTGAGGTCGGTGTTCATTACCTTGGCAATCAGGCGGTAGACTTCCTGCATCGCATCAGAGCGCCCGATCAGCGGCAGGCCAGCGTCCTGAACTGCTTTTTGCGCTTCCGGATGGATCAACCGCTCGACGTTCGGCGAAGACTTGAGCGCGCGCCGAACAAGGCTAGACAGAACGTCGATATCGAACGGCTTGGGCAAATAGTCGAACGCGCCATGTTCGGCGGCCGAGGCGGCGGTGAGGATCGTGTTTTGCCCGCTCATCACGATGAAGGGCAGGTCCGGCCTCGCCAGCTTCATGGAGGGCAGCAGGTCGAAGATCGACGTGTCGCCGAGATAAACGTCGGTGACGACGACATCCCCTTCCCCGTTGCGCACCCAGCGCTGCAGCGCATCGGGCGAACTGGTGGCACGCACTTCATAGCCCGCCGAAACGAGTGTCTGGTTGACGATCAGGCGAATGCTCGCGTCATCTTCGGCGAGCAGAACGGTCTTGTCGGCCATGTCAGCCGGCCTCCACGAGTGGCAAGAGAACTGTGAACCGGGTTGCGCCCGGCTGGCTGTCAACGCGTATCTGACCGCCATGCGCCGTGACGACTTCACTCACGACCGAAAGCCCGAGTCCACGTCCACCGGACTTTGAACTCTGAAAAACATCAAAAATGGTCGCTTGGCGTTCACGCGGTATCCCGTGACCATTATCCTCGAAGGAAATCAGCATCGCGCGGCGCAGGCCGGAGCCTAGCCGGGCCTGGCGCATCGCGAGCCCGGCAGCGTAGGCGGTGCGGATGGTGACTTCGCCCCGGCCATTCTCTTCAGAGGCCGCCTCGGCGGCGTTTCGAACGATGTTCTGAAAAGCCTGCTGAAGATGATCGGGATCCGCCTGGATATCCGGCAGGGAGGGATCGAACTCCCGCCTGAACTCGATCTTCGGCCCCATCGCTGCTCGCTCGGACGCGATCACCTTGTCCAGCAGCGCATGCACGTTGCAGCCCTGCATGCGCGGCGCCGAGAACAGCTCGAACGCCGACAGACGGTTGACCAAACGTTCAATGCGGCGGGCTTCATCCTTGATGATGTCGAGCAACTCGGCCTGGTCGGTATGCCCCTGCCGCTCCAGCAATTGGGCAGCACCGATGATGCCGGCGAGCGGATTCTTTACTTCATGGCCCAGAATGCGACCGAACCCGGCTGCGCCCGCGATACCTTCGGACGGATCGCGCGCCGGCGCTTCTCCGAGAACCAGAATGAAGTCACCACCGTCCACGCTGCGGACCCGCACATCGCAGATCGTCCGCACCGGTACGGACGGTCCCGATACAGGAGTCGAAGGGGCCGTGATCTCGGCGGGCTCGCGCGCGGCCCGGTCGATCAGCTCGAACAAGGGAGAGTCGTGATAGATCACTTCGCTCAGCGGGCGTTCGACCAGCGCCCGGCGGGACAGTTGCAGCAGCGCTTCTGCCGCCGCATTCACATTGCAGATCCGCCGCCGCGCATCGATGTGTAGCAAGGCGACAGGCGCCAGCTCCGACAGGTTTGCAGGGCGCGTTTGGTCAAGCGTAGGCATTTCAGACCAGCTCCTCGGGGATTCTTTCCAGATAGACCGCACGCAAGGCGCGGGTAAGTTCGGCCGGATCTTCAATCCGGCAGAGTTCGGATCGCAGCGCGCGGCGCTCGGCCGCAGGCAGCGGCAGCGCGAGATGATCGATCGCCGCCGCGACATGCTTACGCGCCATCCGTAGGCCGAGGCTGGAGCCGTAGAGCGCGAGCGAATCCGCAACCTGCTCGGCGAGACTGTCGCACTGTGCGGCCATGTCCGGCATGCGCCAGCGGCGGCCGTCGAGCGCAGCAGCAATCTCACCCGGCAGCCAAGGCCGCCCCATCGCCGCGCGGCCGATCATCACGCCGTGTGCGCCGGACTGCCGCAGCGCTTCCCGCGCGGAGGCAGCATCGCGGATATCGCCGTTTACGATCACGGGCAGCGCGACGGCGTCGACCGTTTCGCGCACCGCCGACCAGTCGGCCGCGCCGGCATAGAACTGGCAGCGCGTGCGCCCGTGAACGGTGAGCATCTGCACGCCTTTGCGCTCGGCAATCTGCGCCAGCGCCGGCGCGTTCCGGAGCGTATCGTCCCAGCCGAGCCGCATCTTCAGCGTCACGGGGCGCGCGCCCGCGCCTTCGATGGCCGCATCGATGATCTCGCCGGCAAGCTCCAGGTCGCGCATCAGCGCCGAGCCCGACTGGCCGCCGGTCACCTCCTTGGAGGGGCAACCCATGTTGATGTCGATCACATCGACTCCGGCTTCCGCCATCAGCTTGGCGCCCGCCAGCATGTCGCCCGGACGGCGCGCGGCGAGCTGGACGATCCAGAACCCGGCGCCCTCATGCCGGCAGGTGCGCCGCACCACATCCGGCCGGGCCTTCGCCAGCGTTTCGCCCGCCACCATCTCGGACACGACCGCCGGCGCGCCGAAACGCACGGCCTGACGCCGCATCGGAGCGTCCGTCGCGCCCGACATCGGCGCCAGCCAAACCCGAGGTGCCTTATATTTAATCATTTCTTTATCTTCACGAATTCCGCTTCTCGAGCAAGCGCCCAAATGATGTGCAGCACAATTTTCGTGCAGAAGGCGAGTTTCCTGCGGCAGGATAGTCACACCGGAACGGCTGCTTTAGAAGCACCACATGACTCGCGTAGCCGTTCTTATCGTCGCTGGGGGCAAAGGTCTCCGGGCGGGTGCAGATGCGCCCAAGCAATGGCAGCCGCTGCTCGGCCGCCGCGTGATCGACTGGTCGATCGACGTGTTCAGCCGCCATCCAGCCGTCACCGACATCGTCGTGGTCGCCTCCGCCGAGCTGGGCAAACCCGGCAAGGGCCAGCGGTTCGTGCGCGCGGAGCCGGGCGCCTCTCGTACCCAGTCCGTCCTCAGCGGCCTCGCCGTTCTGGAGGTGCCAAAGGACACCAAGGTGCTGATCCACGATGCCGCCCGCCCGGGTATTGATGGCGCGCTCATCACCGCTCTTATCGAGGCGCTGGACATTGCCGACGCCGCAGCCCCCGCCCTGCCCGTCTCCGATGCCCTGAAGCGCGATGACGAAGGCGTGCTGACGACCGTTGACCGCGCTGGCCTCTATAGGGTGCAGACCCCGCAGGCCTTTCGCTTCGGCGCCATTCGCGATGCCCTCACACGGAGCGGCGGCGACCTTGTCGATGACCTTGCCGCAGTCGAGGCGGCCGGCGCCCGCGTCCAGTTCATCACGGGCTCAGCCAAACTCACCAAGATCACCTATCCCGAGGATTTCGATATGCTCGCCCGCCTCCTTGCGCCAACGGGCGCACCCCGTGTCGGCAAGGGCTTTGATGTCCACGAATTTGAGCCGGGCGATCACGTCACGCTCTGCGGCGTGCCCATTCCGCACGTTGCCAAACTCAAAGGCCATTCTGACGCCGATGCCGGATGGCATGCGCTGACCGATGCCATCCTCGGGGCCGTCGCATTGGGTGACATTGGCGATCATTTTCCGCCGTCTGACTCTCGCTGGAAGGACGCCGATAGTGGAATCTTTCTCAAACATTCTCAGACTCTCGCAGAATCGAAAGGATACCGGATCGACAGCTGCGACATCACGGTGATCTGCGAAGCGCCGAAGGTGAAGCCCCACCGCGAAGCGATGCGGGCACGTACTGCCGAACTCCTCGGTCTGCCGCTCGACGCCGTCAGCGTGAAGGCCACAACCACCGAAGGCCTCGGCTTCACCGGCCGTCGCGAAGGCATCGCCGCTGAAGCGATAGCGGTGCTGATGCCCTTGTACTGATTGGGCGCTGACCCGGCGGCAGCATTTTCAGGGCGCCCGCTTCGTGAGACCCTACGGCAAACTATCGGGGAGAACCGCCATGTCTGACATCCTGCTCAAAGAGCTACACGGGCACGTCACCCTGCTGACGCTCAACCGGCCCGAAGCGATGAACTCGCTGGACTATGACCTTTATGATGCGCTGGAAGACGCGGTCCGCACCTCGGACGCGCGGGCCATCGTCATTACCGGCTCCGGCACGCGCGCCTTCTGCTCGGGCGACGACGTCAAGAAAATCCTCTCCAAAGGCGCGCCGATCACGCCGGAGCGGGCTGCGAAGGCGAAGGACACGGGTGGCCTGACGCCTGCGGCGGACGCCCTTCTGCATACGGACATTCCGGTCATCGCCGCCATCAACGGCTTCGCGCTCGGCTGGGGCGCGGAGCTGTCCATCATGGCCGATATCCGCGTTATGGCAGACACCGCGAAGTGGGGGGAGATCTTCGTCAAGCGCGGCCTCTGCTGCGACGCGCCGGGCCTTGGCCGCCTTGCCCAGATCGTCGGGCGCGAAAAGGCGAGCGAACTGCTTTTCACCGGCGACATCATCACCGCGCGGGAAGCCAAGGAGATCGGCCTTGTTGGCCGTGTCGTATCGCAGGAGGAACTGCTGCCGACTGCGCTCGGCATCGCCGAGAAGATTGCCGCCAATCCGCCCCAGGCTGTCCGCGCGCTGAAGGCAGGCCTGCGCCGCACGCTCGATCCCGACTGGCGTGAAACCGGCAGGTGGGCGATTACCGAGATACGCAAGCTGATGCAGACCGAAGACGCCAAGGAAAGCGCCGCCGCCTTCATCGAGAAGCGCGATCCGGTCTTCACGGGCCGTTAGGCGCCCTGTAGGCTCGCGCCATGTTTCCAGACCGCCTCCGAAATCTCGCCATGCTGATCCTCGACGACGCCGAACAGGCGCGCCTGAAGATCGCGACCGCCGAAAGCTGCACCGGCGGCCTCGTCGCCGCGCTGTTTACCGACATTCCCGGCTCGTCCAGCGTGTTTGAGCGCGGCTTCGTCACCTATTCCAACAAAGCGAAGGAAGAGATGCTCGGCGTGCCGGGCGATGTGCTGGCAGACTATGGCGCCGTGTCCGAACCGGTCGCGCGCATGATGGCAGAAGGTGCGCTCGCCAACAGCCGGGCGAACATAGCGGTCGGCATCACCGGCGTCGCGGGCCCCGGCGGCGGCACCAAGATGAAACCGGTCGGCCTCGTCCACGTCGCCTGCGCGCGGGAGAACCGCGCCGTGGTCCACGAAGTGCTGCAACTCGGCGACATCGGCCGCTCGGCCATCCGCATGGAAGCACTGGAGACCGCGCTGAAACTTATTCAGGTGCAGATGCGCTAGGTCATGGACGGGATGAGTGTCTTGTCCCTGATCACCGCCGGATATCCCCCGCCCGGAATGAACACGGCGTCCAGGCGGATCCCGGCCGGGTCTTCCCGCCGCACGAAAGGATAGCCTGGAGCCCACCGCCGGGCTCCGGCGGCCGGACAATCAGGCCCCATGTCGGCCAACACCTCGCGAAGGCTTGGGATGTCCTGTCCCGAGCGAAGCCGGAAGCAGAAAGGGTGCAGCGCAAAGCACCACTGATCAAACGCCACGCCCCGGCCCGTGTCGCTGATCTCGCTGATTGCGATGCCGGCGCGCCTGCCGATACAGTAGAACGTCGTCGCCTCATCCCTCCGGATCGTCATGCCGAAGGACTGGAGCAGGATACGGTGATGGACGCCCCAGCTGCGCTTCCGGCCGCTCACGGTCGGCTGGATATGCGCGACAGCATTCTGGCCGATCATCCGGGTTGCCCCTATGGAACGGCACTCTTCCCGAACCGCCGCTGCGCTTCAACCAGAAACGCATTGAGAATGCGATCCGTCGCAAGGTCATGGTTGGCTGCCGCGAGGAAGCCAATCACCGGATTGCGAAACTCATAGTCGATCTCGAGCGTGATATCCGTCGCGCCGCCGACGGTTTCGAAGATGCGCCACTCGGCAAACAGCTTGCGGAACGGCCCGCGTACAAGCGCGGCTGTCACGCGCTTTGCGGGTTCATCTGCTACCACCTGCGTGGTGAACCGCTCCGTGAAGCCCTTGAAGCCGACCACCGCCTCACCCTGGCATTCGTTCACACTCGGTTGCAGTTCCCGCGCGCCCGTCACGCGCATCGCGGTGATCCAGCGGATGAAGTCCGGATACCGCGCAATGTCCGATACCAGTTGGAAACATTCAGCCGGCCCGTAGGGCACACGGAGGGTTTTCGAGAAACGCGGCATGCCTCAGGCGCGCGCGGCAAGCTGCGCTTCACGCGCGGCACGCAGCTTAGCGAAGTCTTCGCCGGCGTGATGACTAGAGCGCGTCAGCGGGCTGGCGGACACCATCAGGAAGCCCTTCGCCCGCGCGATTTCCTCATACGCCTTGAACTCGTCCGGCGTGACGAAGCGATCAATCGCGGCGTGCTTTCGCGTTGGCTGCAGATACTGACCGATGGTGATGAAGTCGACACCCGCCGAACGCATGTCGTCCATCACCTGCATCACTTCTTCCTTTGTCTCGCCAAGGCCGACCATCAGGCCGGACTTCGTGAACTGCGACGGATCGCGGTCCTTCACCTTCTGAAGCAGACGCAGGGAATGGAAATAGCGCGCGCCGGGTCGGATCGAGAGGTAGAGGCGCGGCACGGTTTCGAGATTGTGATTGAACACGTCCGGCTTCGCATCGATGACATGGGTCTCCCAGCCGTCCTTGCGCAGGAAGTCCGGTGTCAGGATTTCGATGGTCGAGCCAGGCGCACGCTCGCGGATCGAGCGGATCGTGTGCACGAAATGCATCGCGCCGCCGTCTTCCAGGTCGTCGCGGTCCACTGACGTAATGACCACGTGGCTGAGGCCCATCTCGGCCACCGCCTCGCCGACGCGGCGGGGCTCGTCTGCATCAACGCCCGGTTTCGGCTTTCCCGTCGCTACGTTGCAGAACGAACAGGCGCGCGTGCATACGTCGCCGAGAATCATCATCGTCGCGTGCTTCTTGTCCCAGCATTCGCCGATGTTGGGGCAGCCAGCTTCCTCGCAAACGGTCACCAGACCCTTGGATTTGACAATCGCCCGGGTAGCCGCATAGCCCTCCGAGGTCGGCGCCTTGACGCGAATCCAGTCGGGTTTTCGCATCAAGGGTGTATCCGGACGCCCCTGTTTCTCGGGGTGACGGGGCCGGGGCGCGTTGTTTTTCAGGTCGATGAGGTTTGCCATTCCCGGCAAAATGGCGCCCGCCGCGCGATTCAGCAAGCCGCTCAATGCGAAGGCTGCATATGCAGACTTGCAATATCGCTTGCTTGCATGACGCTAGATGACAGAATGTTACAAAAACTACGGGAAGAAACGAGTCAGGGCGAACCCGATGCAGCAATCCCTCCAGCCGCTTGTGCCGGCTCCACTGGCGTACAAGCCGGAACGCACGCGCGTTAACCTGTTCACCGCCCTGCTCCGCGCGTCGCGCGAATTCGGCGCGGGCAAGCCAGTCCTTGTGGACGGGGATGAGCGCATCCTCACCTACAAGGAAATCATCCGGGCTGTCTTCGGCCTGGGCTCAGCCCTGAAGAAGGGCACCAAGCGCGGCGAAGCGGTCGGCGTCATGCTTCCGACCGGCGCAGGTTCGGTGATCGGCTTCTTCGCACTGACGGCCTATGGCCGCGTCCCGGCGATGCTGAACTTCACGGCAGGCTCCAAGAACCTCAAGTCCGCCATGCGCGCGGCAAACGTCAAGCGGCTGATCACCGCCCATAAGTTTGTCGAGCTGGGCGGCCTGGAAGACCTGGTCGCCGAACTCTCCAAAGCCGTCGAGATCGTGTACTTGGAAGACGTTCGCGAGAAGCTCTCGATCGGCGATAAGCTCTCCGCCCTCGCTGGCCCGGTCCTACCGACTTTCGTGGGCGCCGCGCTGAGCCACAAACAACCCGGCGTCATCCTCTTCACCTCCGGCACCGAAGGCGAGCCCAAGGGCGTCGTGCTCAGCCATGAGAACGTGATGGCGAACATCGAGCAGGTGCGCGCCCATATCGGCCTCAGTCCGGATACGGATATTGTATTCAATCCGCTGCCGACTTTCCACTGTTTCGGCCTCACGGTCGGCGCGCTGTTGCCCCTCATCGCCGGCATCAAGGTCGTCTTCCATCCTTCACCGCTCCAGCCCAAGGAAATCGTGCGCCGGATCCGCGAGACCGGCGCTACGATCCTCCTGGCCACCGATACGTTCATTTCGCAATACGCGCGCACCGGCGCCGACGGCGACATGGACTCCATCCGCCTCGCCGTCTGCGGCGCCGAGCGGGTGAAGGACGAGACGCGTGACTATGTGCGCCGCAAGTTCAATATCGAGATCCTCGAAGGTTACGGTGCAACCGAAGCTTCGCCGGTGGTCGCGGCCAACCAGTGGGAACACAACAAGCCTGGCACTGTCGGGCGCCTGATGGCCGATATCGACTACAGGCTGGTTCCCGTGGAAGGCATGCCGGAAGGTGGACGTTTCCACATCCGCGGCCCGAACATCATGCTGGGCTACCTGCGGCCTTCCAACCCCGGCATGATCGAGAAACTGATCGATGGCTGGCACGATACCGGCGACATCGTCGATGTCGACGCCGAAGGCTTCATCAAGATCCTCGGCCGCGTGAAGCGTTTCGCCAAGATCGGCGGGGAGATGGTCTCGCTGGCAGTCGTGGAAAACTGCGCCGCCGCCGTCTGGCCGGACCATATGCACGCCGCGGTCACCCTGCCCGATCCGAAGAAAGGTGAACAGGTCATCCTGCTCAGCGATGCGCCTGAAGCGGCTCGCACGCCGATCCTCAACTGGGCCCAAAGCCATGGTGTGCCCGAGATTTCCGTACCGAGACGGGTTTTCCGCGTTAGCGAGATCCCGGTGCTCGGCACCGGCAAGGTCGATTATGGCGCAGTACGCATCCAGGCCGAACGCCTGATGAACGACTAGGCGGCCTGGGCGGAAGCGTTATCAGGACCGTTCAGGAATTCGTTGATCACGCGCGCCGTCTCGGCCGCGCGGGTCACCAGGAACAAGTGTCCGCCGCCTTCCACCACATGCAGTCGCGCATCCGGAAGCGCCCAGGTCAGGATCTGACCATTGACCAGCGGCACGATGCTGTCCTTGTCCCCCATCATCACCAGCGTCGGCATCTTCAGGAAACGGATGAAGGGCAGGCTCGACCAGCCGGCAAAGGCGAGCAGCTGGTAGACGTAACCCTTCGGGTCAGGCGGCAGGAGGCCGTCGACATGGCTGCCTGCCGACTCGTCTGCTGCGTCCCCGTAGAGCTTGGCGAAATTCTCGCGCATGAATTCCGGATCGGTATACCGGCGCGTGTCCACCATCTTCGACAATGAGGCCGGTTTGCCGGGGATCATCGTCATGCCGGAAGAGGTTGCGCACAGGATCAGCCGGCTCACGCGGCTGCGGTACTGGAACGAGAACTGCTGCGCCAGCGCCCCGCCCCACGAAACTCCCATAACGTCCACCACGTCAATGCCGTAGCGGTCGATCAGTTTGCGCACCCAGCGCGCCAGCATCCAGTGCCGGTAGGGCCATTGGGTCACGGGGCTAAGGCCCACGCCAGGCACGTCGAAGGTAATGATCTCGCGGCCGGGGAACATGTCGCCGAGACCGAGAGTCAGTTCAAGGTTCGCCCCGATGCCGTTGAAGAATAGCAGCGGCAGTTCGCCATTGTCCTCCGGCGCTTCCCAGTACGCCGTGCGCAGCAGGATGCCGTCCACGTCCTGCATCGTAATTTCCGGCTTGCGCGTGTAGCTGGCCATGGGGCGGTCCTTGCTCGGGTCGTCTACTCGTTGAATACGTACCGGCCCGGCGCCGCATACTGCGGCGGGAAGGCTTCATTGCCCACCGATGCCGGCGCCGCCTTAAGCGGGCCCGCGCGCTCCTTCAACCATTCTCCCCAGCGCGGCCACCAGGAACCATTATGCTCCTCGGCGCTGGCAGCCCATTCGTCCGGGGTCGGTTTCATGTTGGTGGAGCGGAAATACTTCGCCTTCGGATTTCCCGGCGGATTGATCAGTGACTGAAGGTGGCCGCTGGACGAGAGGATGAACTCGACATTCTTCGAGCCGAGCAGGCCCGGCGTGCGGTAGCAGGCTTTCCAAGGCGTAATGTGGTCCGTGAGGCCGGCGACGACAAACGCGTCCGCCGTCACCTTCGTCAGATCTGCCTTGTGCCCGGCCACCTCCACCGTACCCGGATGATCGAACGGCTGGTGCAGCGCGATGTCGAGATAGTCAGAGTGCAGCTGCGCCGGCAGATTGGTGGTATCGTTGTTCCAGAAAAGAACGTCATACGGCGGCGGGTCTTCACCCATCAGGTAGTTGTTGACGACATAGTTCCAGATCAGGTCATTGGGGCGCATCCAGGCAAACATCCGGGCGAGATCGTCGCCCTTCAGGATACCGCGCGCCTTCGACATTTTCCGTGCAATCTCAAGGCTTCCATCGGAGACGATCTGGCCGATATCGCTATCTTCCTTCTGCGGATTCAGCACACACACCATGAAAGTCACGGCGTTGATCCGTTTGTCGCCGGCGGCGGCCAGAAGGCTCGCGAAGGATGCCGTGGTGATGCCGCCCGAGCAGGCGCCGGACACGTTGAGCTTCGGCGACTTGGTGATCTTGCGGATGACTTCGCTCGCCTGGATCAGGCTGTCGATATAATCCGAGAGGCCCCAGGCGCGATGCTCCTTCTGCGGGTTTCGCCAGGAGATCACGAAAGTCTGCTGTTCCATCGCGAGGAGGAACTGGACCATCGACGTCATCGGCGTCAGGTCCATCGCATAGAACTTGTTGATCTGTGGCGGAATGATCAGGATCGGCGTCTTGTAAACTTTCTCCGTGGTCGGCGCATACTGGATCAGCTCCAGCATCTCGTTCTTCCAGACGACCGATCCTTTCGACACCGCAAGGTTCTCGCCGACCTTGAACGGACGCTTGTCGACCTGCGATGGCAGGCCGCCATTCTTCGTCAGGTCGTCATAGAGGTTCTTCATACCCTTCAGCAGCGACAGGCCGCCGGAATCAACGACGCGTTTGGTGGCGGCCGGGTTGCCGATCAGCGTGTTGGTCGGCGCCAGCGCATCGGTGATCATCCCCATCACGAACTTGGCGCGGGCGTGCTCCAGTTCGCTCATCTTGATGTCGCTGACCCAGTCATGGAGGTGTTCCTGCGTGGCCAGGAAGGCCTGCATGCCGCGCTTGTAGAAGGGGTTGTGCTCCCAGGCCGGGTCCTTGAAGCGGCGATCCTTCTTGTCAGCCTCGCGCTTGGACTTGCCGAGCAGGATCTCGGTATTCTCGGCAACGATCTTGCGGGCCGCCTTGGCCGTCGTCACCGGATTGGTCACCGATGAGCGCAGCATCATCGCCACCGCGCCCAGCAGCTCCTGACGGTTAATACCGCCGAGCAACGGGTTAAGGGCCGTCGTGCTCTGCGCCGCATTCTGGGCGATTTCGTCCTTGGGTGTGCTCATTTTCAGTCCCTCCCGAGTGCCGCCGGGCTCTCCTGGCAGCTGTCCGCCAGTGGCCGGTCTAATCCCGGTCCCTTGCCATCCGGCAAAAAGACCGTGGTAAATTTACTCGCAAAATTCGTTCCACAGTCAGATTTAGCTGTCAAACTGCTACCTTGGCCATGAAAACACGCGACCGGATACTTGAAGTCAGCCTCCTTCTCTTCAACGAGGAAGGAGAAAGCGGGCTGTCGTCTGTCGATATTGCCAATGCGCTGGAGATCAGCCCCGGCAACCTTTACTACCATTTCAAGGGCAAGGACGCGATCATCCGGGCCCTGTACGAGCGGTTCGAGGAGGAAATGCGCGTCATCCTCCGTGGCTCGAAAGGCGGACTCGCCTCGGTCGAGGACAACTGGGTCTACATCTACATCCTGCTGGAAGAGATCTACGACTTCCGCTTCTTCTACCGCGACCTCGCCGGCCTCCTCGCCCGCTATCCCGATCTCGCCGTGCGCTTCCGCAGCCTTGTGGCCGGCAAGCGCCAGACGATCGTCCGCATACTTGATGACCTCGACCGGCTCGGCATGCTGTCCATCGACAAGCGCCTGAAAGAGCCGCTGGTCGACCAGATCATCACGACACTGACATTCTGGCTCGCCGGCGACGCGCTCACGAAAGAGGTCCATGACGGCCCTGCCCTCATCCACAAGACGGTGTTCCAGGTGATGTGCCTGATGGTGCCCTACATGGGCGACACAGGTCCGGCTGCGCTCAGCCAGATGATCCGGCATTTCGAGGATACGAAGGGTTAGAGCGGGCCATCCGGCCCGCTCTTCCCGTTTTGATCAGACGGCGGCTTTCGCCAGTTTCGACCACTCGGCTTTCGCCACGCGGCCGCGGCCGCCGACTTTCGCGTCGAGGGCTTCCAGTTCCGCCTTCTTCAGCGCGGCCAGCTGCGCAAAACGTGTCAGGCCTTCCGCGTTCAGTTTCTTCGCCAGCGCCGGGCCGATGCCGGTGGCCTGGGTCAGGTCGTCAGCGCCTTCCGGAGCGGCGAAAGCGGCTTTCACGGCTTTCGTTGTCTTGCGGGCGGCTTTCTTGGCGGTCTTGGCGACTTCCGCACCGGTCTCGCCGGCAACGGTTTCGATCTCGGCCGTCAGGCGCGCAAGGCGGGCTTTCAGGTCAGCATCGCCAACTTTCGCGCGGGCTTTCGAGGTGACAGCCGCCACTTCGTCTTCCAGCTTGTCGATCTGGCGGGCAAACTTCTGGCGCACGTCGCCGAAGCCTTTCACGCCCAGCAGGTCGCGCATCCGCTCAAGACGGGCGTCGAACTGGTCGCGGGCCTGGACCTGCATTTCGCGGACAGTCTCGAGCGTTTTCGTGACCTGCTTAGAGGCGCCGGCAACGCGCTCGTCGCCGGCCAGCTTGGCGCGCACATCATGCTCGATTTCCGAACCGCGTTTGACGAGGTCTTCGAACACTTCGGCCGATTGCTTGTTCAGTACGTTCGCGCCGGCGAGCGCCGTGTCGTAGGCTTTGCCATACGCGCCAACGCCGGCCAGCCAGATCTTGTAGGCCATCTCGGTCGACTGGGCTTCGACTTGCTTGCCAACCGCTGCTGCTTTTGCACGGGCAGCCGTTTTCGTGGTCTTCGTGGTTTTCTTCGCCATGGGGGGCTCCTTTCGGGAAGACGGTGAACTCATGCCGCCCGATTTAGGGAAAAAGTCTAGAAAGCGCATACTAATCGCTGTTTGCCTTGAACTACGCCCCCTTTGCGCTCTATCGAAGCCCGGCAACCAAAGCAGAGGAGACCGCGATGAGCGCAGTGGACTATCAGATCGACGGACAGGCCTACGAGGGCTGGTACCTGCCGGCCGCCGGCAGGACGAATGCCCCTCTGGTCATCATCTGTCACGCCTGGGGCGGCCTCGGCGCCAACGAGAAACAGAAGGCCGAGATCATCTCAAAGGAATTCGGCTACAACGCCTTCGCCCTCGACGTGTATGGCAAGGGCAAGCGCGGCACCACGCAGGCCGAGAATGAAGGCCTGATGTATCCGCTGGTGGGCAACCGCGCTGAGCTGCAGAAACGCCTCGCAGGCGGTATCGCGGCCGCCAAGGCTCACACCGGCGCCACCAAGACCGCCGCCATCGGCTTCTGCTTCGGCGGCCTCTGCGTGCTCGACATGGCCCGGGCCGGCATGGACGTACTCGGTGTCGGCTCGTTCCACGGCCTCTTCCGCCCGGCCGAGAACATCCCGCAGCCGAGGATCAAGGCGAAGGTCCTGATTGAGCATGGCTGGAATGACCCGATGGCCACGCCGGACGACGTGCTGGCCATCGCCAGGGAGTTTGCCGGCAGCGACTGGCAGCTGCACGCGCACGGCCTCGCCACTCATGCCTTCACGACCGTCGGCGCCACGGGCGACGCGACGCAATATCATGCCGATACCGATCGCCGCAGCTTCGCCTACCTGAAAACCTTCCTCGCGGAAGTCTTTGCCTGATCCAGTAAAGACGGGCGCCGTTCGCGGCGCCCGTCAATCCTCGCGCAACGCGTAGCCAGCCGAGCGCACCGTGCGGATCGGATCTTCCCCGCCCGCCTGCCGCAGCGCCTTGCGCAACCGCCCGACATGAACGTCCACGGTACGCGCCTCGACATATACGTCCGAGCCCCACACCGTATCCAGCAGCTGTTCGCGCGAGAACACGCGCCCCGGATGCTGCATGAAATAGTCCAGCAGGCGGAACTCCGTCGGGCCAAGATGGATGTCCATGCCCCTGCGCGCGACGCGGTGTGCCACGCGGTCGATCTCGATATCGCCCACCGTGATGCGGTCATCCTTCAGGCCCGGCCGGATGCGGCGCAGCACCGCGCGCACGCGCGCCATCAGCTCGGTCGTCGAGAAGGGCTTCGTCACATAATCGTCCGCACCCGTATCAAGCCCGCGGATCCGGTCGCTCTCCTCGCCGCGCGCAGTCAGCATGATGATTGGCAGGTTCGGGTTTGTTCCGCCGGTGCGCACGCGTCGGCAGATTTCGATGCCGCTCACTTTCGGCAGCATCCAGTCAAGCAGCAGAAGGTCCGGCGTGCGCTCGTCCAGCATGATCAGCGTTTCTTCGCCGTCTCCGGCTATACCGACGTCGTACTCTTCCTTGCGCAGGTTGTAGAGCAGCAGCTCCGATACGGCCTTCTCGTCTTCTGCGATCAGCACATAGGGCTTCATGGGGTCGGCTCCATTCTATTGGCGCGGCCCGTCACGGGCTTAAACCTGGTCCTGTTTCGGTCGTTCAAGTTCAGACAGGTAGTCCCCGATAACCTGATAATAGACAAACTCTGCAATATTCGTGCAGTGATCCCCAATCCGCTCAAGGTTCTTCGCCATGAACAGCATATGCGCTCCAGCCGAAATCCGGCGCGGATCTTCGACGAGATACGTCAGCATCTCTCGGAAAACGGAGTTGTAGTGGTTGTCGATATCGTCATCCGACTCCCAGACTGCTTTGGCCTTGTCAGCGCTTGCAGAGGCGTAGGCGTTCAGAACGTTGTTGAGCTGACGTGAAACGGGCTTCGACATCCGGACAATGGCGTTGCGCATTTCATCATTGACGTTTTCATCAAGGCGCTGCGCGCGCTTCGCTATGTTTTTAGCAAGATCCGCAATCCGCTCCAATTCGCTTGAAATCTTCATCGCCGAGAGGATCATCCGGAGGTCGTGGCCCATCGGCTGGCGGCGAGCGATCAGGGAAACAATCTGGCGCTCAGCATCAGCTTCGATGGCATCCACAAGCGGGTCACGCAGTACAACTTCCTTGGCAAGTTCCAAGTCATTCGCCGAGAGGGCCCGGGTCGCATCTACGATCATGGTTTCAGAGATCCCGCCCATCTTCATGATCTCGGCAGACAACCGCTCGAGCTCTTCCGAATATGCAGAAACTATATGGTCAGACATGCTTGCCTCGCTCAGCCGAACCGGCCGGTGATATAGTCTTCGGTGCGCTTCTCGCGCGGGTTGGTGAAGATCTGGTTGGTGTCGCCCAGCTCGACCACATGACCGAGGTGGAAGAACGCCGTGCGCTGGGACACGCGCGCGGCCTGCTGCATGGAGTGGGTCACGATGACGATGCAGTAGCGGTTGCGCAGCTCGTCGATCAGCTCCTCGATGCGCGCGGTGGCAATCGGGTCAAGCGCCGAGCACGGCTCATCCATCAGGATCACTTCCGGCTGCACGGCAATCGCGCGCGCGATGCACAGGCGCTGCTGCTGGCCGCCCGAAAGGCTGGTGCCGGGCGCCGTGAGCCGGTCCTTCACCTCTTCCCAGAGGCCGGCACGGCGAAGGCTTTTCTCGACGATGGCGTCGAGGTCCTCGCGGCCATTGGCGAGGCCGTGGATACGCGGGCCATAGGCGATATTGTCATAGATCGATTTGGGGAACGGATTCGGCTTCTGGAACACCATGCCGACGCGCGAGCGCAGCAGCACCGGATCGATATCGGCATCGTTGATGTTCTCGCCGTCCATCAGGATTTCGCCCTCGACGCGGCAATTCTCGATCGTGTCGTTCATCCGGTTGAGGCAGCGCAGGAAGGTGGATTTGCCGCAGCCCGACGGACCGATCAGCGCCGTCACCGCCCGGTCCGGGAAGGTCATCGACACATCGTGAATGGCCTGAGCCTGTCCGTAGTACACCTTGATGTTCCGGCAATCGATCCGCGGCGCAGCTTCGGCGGCGCGCGGGAGTGTGAGGCTGTCATCGATCATGGCCGTACCCTGTCCCGTATCCATCACCATCTCCGTTCGTATTTGCGCCGCAGGAATACCACGAGGCCATTCATCAGCAAAAGGAAGGCCAGTAGGATAACAATCATGGCGGATGTCAGCGGCTCCCAGGCCCGTTCGGCATTGTTCGACCAGCTGAAAATCAGCACTGGCATCACCGTCGACTCGTCCGTCGGACCGCTCGGCACGTCGCCGACAAAGGCCACCATGCCGATCAGCAGCAGCGGCGCTGTTTCACCGAGCGCCCGCGCCATGCCGAGGATAGCCCCCGTCAGGATGCCCGGCGCGGCCAGCGGCACCACATGATGAAACACAGTCTGCATCTGCGAAGCGCCCACAGCCAGCGCGCCAGAGCGCACCGAAGGCGGCACCGCCTTCAGCGCCGCACGCGAAGCGATGATCACGACAGGGAAAGTCATCAGCGCCAGCACGAGCCCGCCAACCAACGGCGCCGATCGCGGCATGCCGAGAAAATTGATATAGAGCGCCGCTCCGAGCAGACCAAACACGATGGACGGCACCGCGGCGAGGTTGTTGATGTTCACCTCGAAGAACTCGGTCACGCGGTTGCGCGGCGCGAATTCTTCCAGATAGACCGCCGCGAGGATTCCGATGGGCATCGCCACCATCGCAGTCACCAGCATGGTCAGCAGGGAGCCGACGATGGCTGCAAGACCGCCTGCAAGCTCCGGGTACGTGCTGTCAGAATTGGTCAGCAACGTCCAGCGCGGCACCCGCTCGACCCGGCCCATTTCTTTAAGGGCCAGAACCCAGGCAATCTGCCGGTCGGAAATCGTCCGCTCGGCTTCCGGCGAGACGATGATACGTGCGGCCGGCCTTGAATTCGAGAAATCCGCAGCTTTGCCGGTCAGAAGCTCCAGCCGCGCCGATCCGGATGTGATGTCGGTCAACCGCCCGGTCGATACGCCGGCAGTCAGCAAAACATCCACCTGCGCGGCGCCTTTCGCGCGGCCGACATTGGCGACCGCCAGTCCCGCCATCAGCGCGTCAAACGCTCCGGCGCCAGTCACACGGTAGCCTGCCTGGCCGTCCGCCGCCACAGCGGTGATCTGGCCAGCCTTGATCTTCCGTTCGCGGACACCCTGCCCCTTCAGGTAAAGGTCAAGATCGTCATTCAGCGGCGCCGTCATAGCGATGTCGCCGCCCACGAGTTCCGGGCTGTTTGCAATCATCTTCGCCGTCGGCAGTACGGCGAGGCGCGTCACGAAATCGGAAAGCTCGCGCCGCGACACGCGGTCCGATTCGGCTTCCGGAAAGGTCTCCAGCAGGTTGTCCCGAACGAGGCCGTAGAAGCCGTCAACATTGCGCGCGATGTCCGCCGGGCGGTTTGCGCCCTCTGGCGCAATCACGGCGGGATCAAGCGTCACGTCATAGCGCACGACATGATAGGTCGCCGCCGACAGCGCCTGCGAGCCGATGGTCAGCACCAGGACCGCCAGCGCGCCGAGTGCGGCAAGGATCGCGATCAGCCCGTAATACCGGAACCTGCCATCCGCCGCGCGGCGGCGCTTCAGGTGCTTGGCCGCAGCCGCGCTGGGGGTCGAGGTGCGCGCCGTATCAGTCATATTTTTCACGGTATTTCTTGACGACGCGCAGGGCGACGACGTTGAACGCGAGGGTTACAATGAAGAGCACAAGGCCGAGCGCAAAGGCTGACAATGTCTTTGGATCATCGAAGCCCGTCTCGCCGGTCATGAGGGATACGATCTGTACCGTGATGGTCGTCAGATCCGAGGTCGGGTCCATCGAGATGCGCGCGCTCTTGCCCGCCGCCATTACTACGATCATCGTCTCGCCGATGGCGCGCGACACGGCCAGCAAGAGCGCTGCGATGATGCCCGGGAGCGCTGCCGGCACAACGACCTGCTTGACGGTTTCGGATTTCGTCGCGCCCAGCGCATAGGCCGCATCGCGCAGCGTCTGGGGCACGGCGTTGATCACGTCATCGGACAGCGACGAGACGAACGGGATCACCATGATGCCCATCACGAGCCCCGCCGCCAGCGCGCTCGTCGGCTGCGCGGCAAGGATCGGCTCGCTTGCAAGGCCAAGCTGGATCGCCGTCTCGTTCACCCAGATCGCCGCCGTGCGGATAGCGGGCGCCACCACCAGCAGCGCAAAGAAGCCATAAACGACCGTCGGGATGCCCGCGAGAATTTCAAGGATCGGCTTGATCCAGCCGCGCGCCTTGGGCGAGGCATACTCGGAAAGGAAGATCGCAGAGAACAGGCCGATCGGCGCGGCCACCAGCATGGCGATAAGCGCGATCATGAACGTGCCGAAGAACAGCGGCAGCGCGCCGAACTCCGCTTCTGTCTGGGCGTTCCAGCGCGTGCCCGTCAAAAAGTCCCAGGCCGAAACCTTCTGGAAGAATTGCAGGCTTTCATACAGCAGCGAGAGCACGATGCCGGCCGTCGTCGCGATCGCGACACCGGCGCAGACGAACAGCACGAGTTCCATGCCGTTCTCGACCAGCGCCCGAGCGCGAAACGAAGGCTTCAGGCGGCGCTGCGCCCAGAACATGCCGGCCGACGCCAGGATACCCAGCAGCACCAGCGTGCCCGCATTTACCAGGCCGCGCAGTTCGAGATACCGGTTGGTCACCGCCTGAAACACGCGGTCAGCCCCAGCGCTCGCAGCCGTTCCGGCAGCCATGCGCACTGATTCCAGATAGCTTTGCAGCTCCGCCGCCGACAACGCAGAGAATGACGATGGCAGCTCCCGCGTCAGCTGGGTGCGCGTCAGCTGTTCGGCAAAGATCGCATACCCCGCCGCCACCAGCATGACCGGCACCGCGGACCACATCGCAACGTAATAGCCGTGATAGTTGGGGCGCGAATGCATCCGCCCGGTAGTGGACAGCAATAGGCGCTCGGCTCGCACACGGCCTATGAAAAACGCCGCCGAGCCGAAGACCGCGATCAGGGCGATCAGCAGCCAGCCCATGGGCAGTTGGCCGAGCTGTTGCAACATGTCGATCCCGTTGGTCCGTTCGATCTTCCCTTAGGAGCGGTGTGTGACAGTTCAGTGACAGAACTGTCACATTTCCGCATCGACCTGCGCTCCCTTGCGCCGCAGGGCCAACTCCGCCAATTTCAAACCCATGACAACGCAAGAAAATTCCGGCCTGCCCTGGCATGGCACCACCGTCATTGCGGTTCGCAAGGCGAGCAAGCTTGTGATGATTTCAGATGGCCAGGTGTCGATGGGACCGACCATCATGAAAGGCAACGCCCGCAAGGTGCGCCGCATCGCGGACGGCTCGATTCTCGCTGGCTTCGCGGGTGCTACGGCGGACGCCTTCACCCTGTTCGAGCGTCTCGAGCAGAAGCTGGAGCGCTTCCCAGGACAGTTGCAGCGCGCGGCCGTCGAACTCGCCAAGGACTGGCGCACGGAGCGCTACCTCCAGAAGCTCGAAGCCCTTCTGATCGTCGCCGACAAGACCAGCACCCTCGTCATCACCGGCGCCGGCGATGTGCTGGAGCCCGAGCACAATGTCGTCGCCATCGGCTCCGGCGGCAATTTCGCCCTTGCCGCTGCCCGGGGCCTCTATGACTACGAGCAGGACGCCGAAGTGATCGGCCGCAAGGCCATGCAGATCGCTGCCGATATCTGTGTCTACACCAACGGGCACTTTACGGTGGAAGTACTGGATGTTTGACCGCTCCGACATCCGCGCCGCCGCCGATGCCGGCATCATCACCCGCGATCAGGCGAGCCGCCTCGAAGCCTTCCTCGCCGCCCGCGCCGACCCAGTCACCCGCACCATGCCGGAGCAGACCGAGAATCTGCGCTTCCTGAACAACTTCAACGACATCTTCATCACCATCGGGATCGTCATCCTGGCGATGGGCCTCACCGCCATTACAGGCCTCTTCTTCGGGCCAAACTTCTGGTCGATGGTCACCGGCGGCAATGCCGGCGCGTTTGGCGCCATCATCCTGATGCCGGTTGCGGGCGTCATGTGGCTGCTGGCCGAATACTTCGGCCGCCGCCGCCGGATGCTGCTGCCCACGATGGCCGCCATCACGATTTTCACGCTCTATTCCGGCCTCTCCTTCGGCATGATCGCCAGCGGCCTCACAGGCGCCAATGCCAAGACCATCACCAGCCTGACGCAGGCCTGGGATACGCTTGGCAATACCGGCATGGGCACGTTCGTCGGCTGCGGCTGTGCTGCCGCCCTCGCCTGGGTCCGCTTCCGCCTGCCCTTCTGCATGTTCCTGATGGCCGCCTCCGTGGCCGCCGCGGCCTACACCTTCGCGGGCTTCTTCGGGGATGCGGGCCTGATCTTCGGCGGCCTCCTGTCGATCCTCATCGGCCTCGCCACCCTCGGCGCCGCCATCTGGTTCGACCAGAAAGACCCTGGCCGCATCACGCGGCTGTCGGACAATGCGTTCTGGCTGCACGTGGCGGCGGCGCCGCAGATCATCCTCGGCCTGCGGGGCATGATCATGGGAGCGCCCAACGCCACGCCCAGCACGCCGGAAGCAATGATCCTCCTGGCCAGCCTGATCGGCCTCGGCCTCCTCTCGCTCGCCCTGAACCGCCGCGCGCTCGTCGTCTCCAGCCTCTTCAGCTTCTGGCTGGCCCTCGGCCAGGTGGTCGATGCGGTCGGCGGCGGGGGCTCGACCAGCTTCATCGCCACCACGCTGCTGCTCGGCACCGGCATCATCCTGCTGGGCGGCGGCTGGCACACGGCCCGGCGCCGGGTGCTCGGCTGGGTGCCCAAAACCGGCATCGCCGCCCGGATCTTCCCGCCCGAGCCTGCCTGAAAAATCCGTCCAGAAACCGTCCATAAGACAGCGAGTGGACTACTCCGGTTTCTGCACGCTCCCATATCAGTCCGAGACATATTGAGACCTGCCGCATGACCCAGTTGACGCCCCGCGAAATTGTTGCCGAGCTTGACCGCCACATCATTGGCCAGAACGCCGCCAAGCGCGCTGTCGCCATCGCCCTGCGCAACCGCTGGCGCCGCAAGCAGGCGCCGGAAAACCTGCGCGGCGAGATCACGCCGAAGAATATCCTGATGATCGGGCCGACGGGCGTCGGCAAGACCGAAATATCCCGCCGCCTCGCACGGCTCGCGAACGCGCCCTTCCTGAAAATCGAAGCGACGAAATTCACCGAGGTCGGCTATGTCGGCCGTGATGTCGAGCAGATCGTCCGCGACCTCGTTGAAGCCGCAATCAGCATGGTGCGCGAGCAGAAACGCGCCGGTGTCGCCCAGGCCGCCAAGGACAAGGCCGAGGAGCGCCTGCTCGACGCCCTCGTCGGCGCGGAAGCCCAGCGCTCCACCCGCGACGTTTTCCGCACCAAGCTGCGCGCCGGCATGCTGGACGACAAGGAAGTCGATCTCGACTTTGCCGACACCGGGAACAACCCGATGCAGATGCTGGACATTCCCGGCCAACAAGGCTCGATGAGCATGATCAACCTCTCCGAAATGCTCGGAAAGGCGATGGGCAACCGGACCAAGCGTGTACGGACGACCGTAAAGGACGCCTACAAGCCGCTATTGGCCGAAGAAGCCGACAAGCTGGTTGACGAGGAACAGGTCGTACGCGAAGCCGTGATGGCTGTTGAAGAAGACGGCATCGTCTTTCTCGACGAGATCGACAAGATCGCCGCCCGCAAGGATCGCGGCGGCGCCGATGTCAGCCGCGAAGGCGTGCAGCGAGACCTCCTCCCGCTGATCGAAGGCACAACCGTCTCCACCAAGCGCGGCGCCATAAAGACCGACCACATCCTATTCATCGCTTCCGGCGCCTTCCACGTCTCGAAGCCCTCGGACCTCCTGCCCGAACTCCAAGGCCGCCTGCCGATCCGTGTGGAACTCGATCCACTGACACGCGACGATCTGCGCCGCATCATGGTCGAACCCGAGGCAAGCCTCATCCGCCAGTACGAAGCCTTGATGGCCGCCGAAAAGGTGAAGCTCGTGTTCGAGGACGCCGCCATCGACCGCCTCGCCGACCTGGCCGAAGCGGTCAACAAATCTGTCGAAAACATCGGCGCCCGCCGCCTTCAGACCGTGCTCGAACGCCTGCTCGACGAGATCAGTTTCGACGCCCCGGAAAAGGCCGGCGAGACGTTCACGATCACCGCCGCCTATGTCGACGAAAAAGTCGGCACGCTCGCGGGCAATGCCGACCTGTCGAAGTTCATTCTGTGATCATCCGTACACCACTCATCCCCGCGCTGGCAGGGATGTGCGGGATGTTCAGTTAGCGTCGAGCATCTCGCACAGCGACGCCGGCGGCTTGGCGCGCAGCTCGGCCACGTCCTCGTCGACCAGCGTACAGGTGATCAGGTTGTCCGGATGCTTGGTGCGCGCGGTGAAGATGTTGACGTTGAGTTTCGGACCCGCAACGAGGTTGGTGAGCTTTGCGCTGTCGATGCCCGCGCCGGAGACCGTGACGGTCTGGTTCACGGGGTTCACCGTCGTCTCAAAGGTGCCGACCACGTAGACCGGACCGTCGGCTTCAGTCATCGCCGCCTCAACCTCCGGCACAGGCTCGCCGTAATACATGCCTGAAACGGTGACCGTCTCGCCCAGCTCGGCAAGCCGCATGCTCGCATACTCGGTGAAGCCAAGCTCGAACATCACGTCCAGTTCGCCCGCCGTACCGGCCGCTTCGGGCTCCACCACAGGCGCTTCTTCGGCAACTTCGGCCGGGGCGGCAGGCGCCGGCGCCTCGGCGGCAGGCCCGCACGCTGTCAGGGCTGCAGCCAGAACGAGGGGAAGGAGAGGTGTTTTCATGGGGCGGGAATCCTTTTCAGCGGCGCCGGATGACCGCCGCGCTATCACGCCCGTCGCGCCGCTGTCACCGGGTCGGCGAAAGTATTTCTTCCGGAAATTCAATCGCAGCGGCGCCCTCAGGCCTTCGCCTCGCGCTTCTCGGTCAGCACAACGCATAGCGCTTCGGCGCGGCCGAACAGAGGCGCCGCTGCAGCACCCATTTATCCACCAGCCACTTCAGCCGCGCGGCGAGGCAACGTCGCATCATGCCGCTCCAGCGACGCTGCAGCCCTCAATTCCAAACAACCGGTTGTCTGCCCTTCCACGGACATTCTTTCTCGAGCTGTCCGGCGAGGCGGTAGAGCGTCGCTTCATCACCATACCGGCCGGAGAACATCATGGCGAGCGGGAGGCCATCCGACGTCTGCCAGAGCGGCAGGGAAAGCGATGGCTGGCCGGTGATGTTGTAAGGCGGCGTGAACGGATACGTCTTTGCGGAGCGCTTGTCATATTCCTTGATCTCGAGGGCGAGCGGATCAAGCCAGTCGACCCGCGGGACAGCCGTACCGAGGACCGGCGTGAGGTGAACGTCGCAATCTTCAAATGTAGCCATCACTTGCCGGCTCATGACGCGCAGCTGCTGCCAGGCCCACATGGCCTGCTGACCCGTGATCTCGCGGCCCCGGTCATAACCGCGCCGGGCGAGCGGGCCGATATCGCCGGCGGGCTCGCGGCCAATCGCCTGGACCAGGCGGGCCATGGTGGCGGCGAAATTCGAACCGGAAACGATGGCCTGGGCCCGGTAGAACTGGCGCCAGTCAAGCGCGATCGCCTGCTCGCGCACGTCGTGGCCAAGCTGGGCGAGCAAGGCCGCGGTGCGTTCGAGTGCGGACTGGACTTCCGGATCGACCGGACGCCCGCTCGGGGTCGCACCGGACCAGAAAATCTTCAGCTTGCCGGGTGAACGGCTCACCTCTTCCAGATAGGGACGCTCCTTGTACGGATAGGCATAGGGACTGGCGGGCTCGGGATAGCCCGTGGCATCCAGCATGGCGGCGCTGTCCCGGACCGTTCGCGAGACGACGTGATCAACCGACAGGCCAATGGCGCGGTCGGTATCCTCGCCGCCATTCGGATTGCGGTCGCGCGTTGGCTTCATACCGACGAGTCCGCAGCAGGCCGCCGGGATACGGATCGAACCAAGCCCGTCACTGGCATGCGCAATCGGCACCATTCCCGAGGCGACCGCCGCAGCGGCGCCGCCGGACGAGCCGCCCGAGACATGCTCCGGGTTCCAAGGGTTGCGGCAGGCACCAAGGCGGGCAGACTGGGTGACGCCCGGAATTCCGAACTCCGGCGTATTGGTCTTTCCGGCGAGAACAAGCCCGGCGGCGCGGTATCGGCGCACCAGTTCACTGTCCTGTGCATCGGCGGCGACTTCGGCATAGAAACTCGCCGAAGTGCGCGGCCAGCCTTTGACGCGCTGGCCGAGATCCTTGATCAGGAAAGGCACACCCGTGAAGGGCCCTTGCGCGAGCGGGGCTTTCGCCGTCTCGCGCGCTTCGTCGAAAGCCGTATGTACGACGGCGTTCAGCGACGGGTTGTGGCGTTCGATCCGCGCAATCGCGGCGTCGAGAAGTTCAAGGGGTGTGACCTGGCGGGTGCGCACGAGCTCCGAAAGACCGAGGCCATCGAAATTCGAAAAGTCTGACATATTCATCGCGCAGCGCTCCTCCCGATCTCCAGGCATTGAGCGCCGGATTTCGATGTCTGTCCAGATGATGCTGGGTTTAAGCGCCGGACGCGTAGTCTTTGCCGCTAAGCTTTCGCTTCCCGCCGCACCGGCATGTGCTTCTTGCCCCAGTCCTTCATGATCCTGAGGGCCGGACGCAGCTCCTCGCCCTTCTCGGTCAGCACATAGTCATAGCGCTTGGGCGCTGCCGAATAGAGGCGCCGCTCCAGCACCCCCTCCTCAACCAGCCGTTTCAGCCGCTCGGCCAGGATATGCCGCGTCATGCCGCTCGATTCGGCAAATTCCTCAAACTTCGATTTGCCGAGATAGCAGTCGCGCAGGATCAGCAGCGTCCAGCGGTCGCCGACGACAGACAGCGTTCGCGCGACCGGGCACCAGTTATCGGAAAGTTCGGACCATTTCATGAGTGACAGTTCTAGCGCAGTTTGTAATAAGTTCCAAAACAAAACTTTATGGGAGGCCGGCATGCCAAAGACGTTCGAATTCTTCTTCGATTATACCAGTGCAACGGCGCCGTTAGCCGTGCCTCTGGTCGAGGCTATCGAGAAGCGCACTGGCGCCGAAGCGCGCTGGCGGCCGATGTTCCTCGGCGGCGTGATGCAGGCCACGGGCAACAAGCCGCCCGGCACCGTGCCCGCCAAGGGCCGATACATGGCGCGTGACATCCAGCGCTGCGCCGAGCATGTCGGCATCCCCTTTTACATGAACCCCGCCTTCCCGGTGAACACGCTGGCCGCCCTGCGGGCCACCATGGGCTTTGCCGACACCGCGGAGATGCGCCGCTTCGCCAAGGCCTGTTTCAACGAAAGCTGGAGCGTGCCGGAACCGCTGAATCTCGGCGATCCCGCGCACCTCGCGAAGCTCTGCGAGAAGCACGGCTTCGACACGGCAAAGATCGCCGCAATGGCGAGCGACCCGGCCAACAAGGAAAAACTGAAGGCAAACACGGACGAGGCGGTCGAGCGCGGCATCTTCGGCGCGCCCAGTTTCTTTGTCGACGGCGACCTCTTCTTCGGGCACGACCGTCTGGACTATGTGGAGCGGGCGCTCGCCTAAGCGAAAATGCCGGCCTTCTCTGCCAGCGCCTTGTAGGATTGCTCCGGGCGGGGACCATAATGCGCGATCACTTCGGCCGCCGCGATGTGGCCAAGCTTCGCGCAGGTGACGAGCGGCAAACCGCGCGCGACGCCGTAGAGGAAGCCTGCCGCATACTGGTCGCCCGCACCCGTCGTGTCGATCACGCGCGCTACAGGCTCCGCCGCCACCGCAATCGGGGCGCCGTCTCCTACGACAACCGACCCCTTCGCGCTACGCGTCACCGCCGCCACGGCGCAGTCTGCCTGCAGCGCCTTCAGGGCCGCATCGAAATCGCTCGTCTCGTAGAGCGAGAGCAGCTCCGCTTCGTTGGCGAAAACGATGTCGGCAAAACCGCGAACCAGCTGGCGGAAACTCGCCCGGTGGCGGTCCACACAGAAACTGTCGGACATCGTCACGGCCACCTTGCGGCCGGCCGCCTTGGCGATCTCGGCAGCATGCACAAACGCGGCCTTGGCCTCATCCTTGTCGAACAGGTAGCCCTCCAGATAGAGGATGCTCCCGGCACGGACCATTTCGGCGTCCACGTCGTCGCGTGAAAACAGCACCGAGGCGCCGAGGAAGGTATTCATGCTGCGGTGGCCGTCATCCGTGACGAAAATGATTGAGCGCGCGGTCGCCGGACCTTCGGCCAGCGGGCGCGTATGGAAAGGCACGCCGGTCGCCATCATTTCGCGCATGAACTGGTGGCCGAGTTCATCGTCCGCGATCTTACCGATATATCCGGCCGAGGCGCCAAAGCTTGCAAGGCCCGCAATCGTGTTGGCGCCCGATCCGCCGGAGGTGATCACCGGGTTCAGGGCGAGGCGCGTGAGCTCCTTTGCGCGCGGCTCCTCAATCAGGTTCATTGCATCCTTGGCGATCCCGTGGCGGGCAAGAAACGCGTCATCGCAGGGCGCCAGCACGTCGACAATCGCGTTGCCGAGGCCCACAACATCGTATTTCGCGCCGCTCATGCTGCCCTGATCCCTGCTCGCTGCTGCTGGATCGCGCCTTGCCAGACGGGGGGCGTGGACACAAGGCCCGGACCTCATTACAGCCCCCGCCATGAAGAAAATCGCCTATCTTGCCAGCCGCGTGACCCTGCCGGGTTCGCCAATCCGCCGAACGGATGCCTTCGAGCACGACTTCATGATGGACGCCCTGAGCGGCCCCTTCGAGGCCCGCGGCTTCCGGGTCGTGGATGTCGCCTGGGACGATGCGAAGACTGACTGGGCCGGCTATGCCGCCGTCATCATCGGCACGACATGGGACTACTGGGACCGCCTGGACGAGTTCCTCGCCGCGCTGGAGCGGATCGAGGGCCAGACGCGCCTCTTCAACGGTTCAGACCTGGTCCGCTGGAACGCCCGAAAGACCTACCTGCGCGAACTGGAAACCAAGGGTGCGAGGCTGATCCCGACGCTGTGGCTGGACGTCGCCGATGAAGCCACCGCCAAGGCCGCCTTCGACACGCTCGGCGCGGACGATCTCGTCTTCAAGCGCCAGGTTGGCGCCGGCGCCAAGGACCAGCACCGCCTGAAGCGCGGCGAGCCGGTGCCGGAGATGCGCCACCCGATGATGGCACAGCCCTTCCTGAAGATGATCCAGGACGAAGGGGAACTCTCCTTCATCTTCATTGACGGCGAGTTCTGCCATGCCCTCGTCAAGCGCGCCCAGCCAGGGGACTATCGCATCCAGTCCACCTATGGCGGACGCGAAGAGAAGATCACGCCGTCCAAGGACGATCTCGCTGCCGCCCGCGCCATCATTGGCACACTGGACGAAGCCCCGCTCTACGGCCGGGTCGACATGCTCCGCGGCCCGGACGGTAGCCTGCTCCTGATGGAACTTGAAGTGATCGAGCCCTATCTCTATCCGATCGAAGGCCCGGAACTGGGTGAACGGATGGCGGCGGGTGTCGCCAGAAGGCTCAGCGTTTAGAGCCGCGCCTCGGCCCCAACTTCCCAACCGTCGCCGGATCCGGTGTCTTCGGCTTGTACGCACACAGATGGCTGATGGCGCACTGCCAGCATTCCGGCGTGCGTGCCTTGCACACATAGCGCCCGTGCAGGATCAGCCAGTGGTGTGCGCCTTTCTTGAACTCCAGCGGCGTGATCCGTTCCAGCCCCGCCTCGACATGATCCGGCGTTTTTCCCGGCGCGATGCCGGTCCGGTTGGAGACGCGGAAGATGTGCGTGTCGACGGCGATCGTCGGCTCGCCGAAGGCCTCGTTCATCACCACGTTCGCCGTCTTGCGACCGACACCCGGCAGGGTCGTCAGCTCGTCGCGCGTGCGGGGCACCTCGCCGCCGAATTCCTCGAGGATCTTGCGGCTGAGGGCGATGACGTTCTTCGCCTTGTTGCGCCAGAGGCCGATCGTCTTGATGTAGGAGGCGACGCCCTCCTCGCCTAAAGCCAGCATCTTCTCCGGCGTGTCGGCCACCGCGAACAGCTTCTTCGTCGCCTTGTTCACCCCTACGTCAGTCGCCTGCGCCGAGAGGGCGACCGCGACGACCAGCGTGAAGGGGTTGACGAAGTCCAGCTCCGTGCGCGGGTCCGGCCGGTCGGCGGCGAGCGCCGCGAACAGCTCGCCCGCCTTCGCCCGGGTGAATTTCGATTTCGGGTGCGCTGCTTTGACCATCCCGTGAGGCATAGAGCGCCCTTTTTCCGGCGCAAGGGCATGCTAGTTCGAAGGCCATGACCGAGCCGGCCGAAACCGTCTACCTCGACGCCCGCCTGACCCCCAACCGCTCCCTCAGCGAGCGCGGCTTCGCCATTGGGATGGCTATCGTGGCGGTCGTCTTCTTCCTGACCGGCCTCATGTTCTGGTCGATGGGCGCGGCCCCGATCCTCGGTTTCTTCGGGCTAGACATGCTGGCCATCTGGCTCGCCTTCCGCCTTTCCTTCAGGAAACTTCGGGAGGAGACACAGATTACCGTAACCGCGCGGCACATACGGATGCAGCATACCGACGCCAAGGGCCGGCAGAAGCTGGCCGAGGTGCCGACCGCCTTCGCGCGCATCGAGTTGGACGAACCCGCCACCGCCGCCAGCTGGCTGCGAATCGAGCATGGCCGCACCGCCTGGGTGATCGGCCGCTTCCTCACCGTCGAGGAGCGCCAGAGCTTCGCCAAGGCCCTTCGCAGCGCCCTCATTGCCGCCCGATCCGAGCGCCTGCCGGCTTGATGCGTTGGTTCACACAAAAATGACGCATGCGTCATGGATTTCTGAATCCGTCTGTGCTAAATAATATCCCGAACGTTCAATTGCCCGCGCAGACGGGCCAAAGTCCGGAGGATCTTTCATGGCAGCCGACACCTTCTCCTTCGAGAATCACCCCGCGCTCGAGCGGCCGAAAGTCACCCCTCGCGAACCGATGCACCCGGGCTATACACCGACCTTCGGCGAGGTGAGACCCGCCTCCGAGTTGCCGCTGGAGACACTCGACGTCGTTGACCCCGAAATGTGGCGCCAGGGCAAGTTCTGGGACCGCCTCGAGCGCCTGCGCAAGGAAGACCCGGTCCACTACACGCCGGACAGCTTCGTCGGACCCTACTGGTCGGTCACCCTTTACGAAGACATCATGGCCGTCGATACGGACCATAAGCGCTTCTCGTCCAGCTGGGAGCATGGCGGCATCACTCTCGGGCCGCCGCTGGAAGATTTCGAGATGCCGATGTTCATCGCCATGGACGAGCCGCGTCACTCCGAGCAGCGCAAGACCGTTCAGCCGGCCGTCGCGCCGAACATGCTGAAGGAATACGAGCCGCTGATCCGCTCGCGCACACAGGCTGTGCTCGACGGCCTGCCAGTCGGCGAGCCGTTTGACTGGGTTGACCGCGTCTCTATCGAACTCACTGGCATGATGCTGGCTACCCTGTTCGGCTATCCTCAGGAACGCCGCCGCGAGCTGACCCGCTGGTCGGACATCGCCACCAACATGCACAATCCTGACATCTGCCCGGGCGGTGAAGTCCAGTGGAAGCAGGAAATGATGCAGTGCCTGACCACGTTCATGGGCTTTTTCCAGGAACGCGGCGCGGCGCCGGAAACCGGTGACCTGATCAGCCTGCTCGCGCATGGCGACAAGACGAAAAACATGACGCCGATGGAACTGCTCGGCAACGTGATCCTGCTGATCGTCGGCGGCAATGACACCAGCCGCAACACGATGACCGCCTCGGTCTACGCGCTGAACAAATACCCGGAAGAGTACAAGAAGCTGAAGGCCGATCCGGAACTTATCCCCAATATGGTTTCGGAAACGATCCGCTGGCAGACGCCGCTCTCCTTCATGCGCCGCACCGCGCTGGAAGACGTGACGATCCGTGGCAAGACGATCAAAAAAGGCGAGCAGGTCGCCATGTGGTACGTCTCGGGCAACCGCGACACGACCTTCTGGGACAAGCCGGAAGACTATATCATCGACCGCAAGAATGCCCGCCAGCACCTCTCCTTCGGTTTCGGCATCCACCGCTGCGTCGGCAACCGCCTGGCCGAACTGCAGCTGAAGATCCTCTGGGAAGAGCTGATGGCCCGCTACGAGCACATTGAAGTGCTGGCCGAACCCTCTTTCACGTCCGGCGCGTTCGTGCGCGGCTACACTTGGATGCCGGTCGTGCTTCACCCGAAGTAAGGACTGGTTACAGCCTTCCTCCCGGCTTAAACCTCCCGGCAGAGATGTCGGGAGGTTTTTTCATGGACGTATCCAAGGCCGTTGCGCAGCGCATTTCCACACGGGGCTTCCTGCCCGATCCGCTGCCGCTCAGCGAGGTCCGGGACTGGCTGACCGCCGCCCAGCGCGCCCCCTCCGGTGGCAACACCCAGCCCTGGCGCGTGATCGTTGTCACCGGCGCCGAGAAGGACAAGGTCATCGAAATTGCACAGGCGAAGCTGGCCACCAACCCGGCCGGCGAGCCGACCGACCGGCCGATCTACCCGAAAGACCTTTGGGAACCCCATGAAGCCCGCCGCCGCCGCGTCGGCGAGATGCTGTATGAGGCACTCGAAATCCCGCGTGAAGACCGCGCTGGCCGGATGCGCTGGTTCGCCAACAATTTCCGCTTCTTCGGCGCGCCGCTTGCCGTGTTCATCGTCATCGATGAGCGTATGGGCTATGGCCAGTGGGGCCACACCGGCATGTACCTGCAGACCCTCGCCCTGCTCGCCGAGGAGCGCGGTTGGGGCACCTGCATGCAGGAATGCTGGGGCATCCTGCGTCCGACGCTAAAGGTCCATTTCGGTCTTGGCCCGACGGAAATGATCTGGTGCGGCCTCGCCGTCGGCAAGCCGGACAAGTCCGACAAGGCGAACAACCTTTATGCGGAGCGCGCGCCGGTCGACGAAATCGCCGAGTTCAGGGGTTTCTGATTTCGGACAAAATCCTGCCGCAAGGGCGCGCTTCTATCGCTCCATGTGGACACGCCGGTCGTTCTTCATCTCCGCCCTCGGGCTGCCGCTGCTGCCGCCCCTGCCGCTGGTCGAAGCGGAGAATACCTGGACGAAGAAACTGGTACGGGCCGCCCGCAAGCAGATCGGCGTCACCACCGGCTACGATCCCGCCTATGTGACGCTGACCTATCCGGGCGGCGACGTGCCGCGCGAAACCGGTGTGTGTACGGACGTCGTGATCCGCGCCTACCGCGACGCGTTCGATGTCGACCTTCAGGTGCTCGTCCACGACGACATGAACGCCTCCTTCGCAAGCTATCCGAAAACCTGGGGTCTGACGCGCGCCGACCGCAACATCGACCATCGCCGCGTGCCCAACCTTGAGCGCTTCTTCCAGCGCCAGAACCTAGAACGCGACGCCCCCGGCGAGCGCGACGACTGGCAACCCGGCGATCTCGTCACGATGCGACTCGGCGGCCGCCTGCCCCATATCGCCATCTTCTCCGGCCATGACGCCTTCACCGGCCGCGCGATGTACATCCACAATATCGGCGGCGGCACACGGGAAGATGAGCTGTACGCTGATTATGACATGCCGCGGCGGTTCAGGTTCGTACCGCCTGGACTTTGATCTTGCACCGCCGCAGCATCACTCTCGATGGCCGCGGGCGTCAAAAGTCATGCGCACCAGACTCCAAACTGATGACTACTCGTCTTCCCGCCAGGTATGCATTGGCTGCTGCGGCATGCGCGTCTCGCCGCGCAGTTTGCGCACAGCGGCCTGGATAGCTTCCCGGTCGAAAGCTTCGGGGTCTTCTTCCGGCCTGGGCGCGCGGGTATAGGCGAAAACGCTGAGGCCGCCCTCCGACCCGGCTTCGTTGTCTTGCGAATCTGTGGCTTCGGCCACCGGGGCGGCGGCTTCCTCCGACGGCGGAGCAACAGCCTCATCTCCCATGAAGTCGGTGACGAAAGCTTCGACATCCTCGATATTGCCGAGGTCGCCGATCAGCATGTCTTCTTCTGACAGCGCCTCTTCATCCGGCATCTGGAAGCCGGACGGGATCACGTCCGTCAGCAGCCCCTCGGCTTCAAGGTCCGCCTTGCCGGGCAGCGTGTCGAGGCTTTCGATACCGAAATGCTCGAGGAACTTGTCGGTGGTGCCATAGGTAATCGGGAGGCCGGGCGTCTTGCGGCGCCCGCGCACGCGCACCCAGCCGGTTTCCAGCAGCGTATCGATCACCGACTTTGCCACCGCTACGCCGCGCACGGCTTCGATTTCCGCGCGCGTCACCGGCTGGCCATAGGCGATAATCGCCATCGTCTCCAACGCAGCCTGGCCAAGCTTCTTCTGTACCTGGCGCTCTTCGACGAAGAGGTAGGACAGGTCTTGCGCCGTCTGGAACCGCCACTTTCCGGCAACTTCCACGAGGTTCACGCCGCGCTTGGAATAGACCGCGCGCAGCGCCATCAAAACTTCGCCCGCCTCGATGCCGTGCGGCAGTATTTCGGCGATCTGCTCCGCAGACAGAGGTTCGCCGGCGGCAAACAGAACGGCTTCCGCCCGGCGCACGCCTTCGGCCAGCTGCGCATCGCGCCCGCCCAGCAGGTCGGCCTCGGCACGGGCCTGCGCGTCCGAAAGCTGGCTCATTGCAGTGCGCCGCTCATCGGCCATGTCATGGGTCATCTTCACTATCTCAGACGGTTGCATCGGCGGCCTCCCCGGCGGGCACCGCGTTGCGAAGATAGATGGGGGCGAAGTGCGCATCCTGGCGCATGTCGACCTCGCCATCGCGGGTCAGTTCAAGGGCGGCGGAGAAGACGCTCGCCGTAACGGAGCGCCCCGGCAGTTCTGGCGTATTTTCGCACAGAGCTGTGCGGATATCGTCGAGGCTTGACCAATTCTCGAGCTGCTTGCGCAGACCGCGCAACGTGTGGCGCGCCTGTTCCAGCGCCATGACGGGCTGCTTCTCGATACGGTGCGGGCGTTCCTTTTCCTTCCGATCACGGATGAAACCGAAGGCGGAGGTGAGATCATACAGTGTGGCGGTATACTCGGTGAGCTTGACGACCTTCGGCTGCACCGGCGCGCCGCGCAGGAACACGACGTTGTTCAGCACTGGCCCGGCTTCCAGTTCGCGCACTGCTGCACGCATTGCGTCGAGGCGCTTCAGGCGAAAGGCAAGCCGCGCGGCCATTTCCTCGCCGCTCGGCTCATCCTCGTTCAACGCTTCGGGTTTCGGCAGCAGCAGGCGCGACTTCATGAAGGCGAGCCATGAGGCCATCAGCAGATAGTCCGCCGCCAGATCAATCCGCTTGGCGCGCGCATCCTCGATAAAGCCCATGTACTGCTCGGCGAGCTGCAACATGGAAATCTGTAAGAGGTTCACCTTTTGGCGGCGAGCGAGTTCGAGCAAAAGGTGGAGCGGGCCTTCATAGCCGGGCACGTCCACCGAGAAGAGGTTCACGCCATCCGCTTCAGCGACATCTGCCGAAAGGGCATCGATCGAGATCGTCTCGCCGCTCACGCCATCGTCCCCGCTTGCGGGAAGAGTTCGTGAAACCGGCGCCAGCCTTTCGCGGCCTCGAACGGTTCATACCGGCGCGCGATCGCATCAGCAGCATCGGCGCGGTCTTCAGCCTTGCCATCGAGGTGTGGCGCGGCCTGCGCCACTTCGGTCATCTCGGCGAGGATTTCGGCGGGGTCTTTGAGGAAGCCCGAGCAATGCAGCAGTACGTCGCAACCGGCCGCGATCGAGGCATCGGCGCGCTGCGTGAGTGTGCCCCCCAAGGCCTTCATGCCCAGATCATCCGTCATCAGGAGGCCATCAAACCCGATTCGGCCCCGGATGACGTCCTGAATCATGATGCGGGAGACGGTGGCCGCCCTGCCGGGATCGTAGGCGTCATAGGAAATGTGCGCTGTCATGGCCATCGGCGCATGCGCGACGCGGGTAAAGGCGTCGAAGTCCTTCGCGAGTTCGTTGTTGCCAGCGGTAACTCGAGGCAGTTCGTAATGGCTGTCGGCAAAGGCGCGGCCATGGCCGGGAATGTGTTTGATAACGCCGGCCACACCGCCTGCAGCAAGGCCGGCCAGGGCGGCTGCGGCGAGGTCTGCAATTGCGGCGGGATCGGTGCCGAAGGCGCGGTCTCCAATGATGTCATGGGCGCCGGGAACTGACAGGTCGACAACCGGCGCGCAATCGGCGTGGATCGAGAGGCTCGCGAGTTCAGCCGCGATCAGCCTGTGGCCAAGCCAGGTGGCCTCGCGGCCGAGTTCGGGATCGCGGGCATAGATGGCCGCATAGTCGGCCCCGCGTGGGAACAAAGGCCATTCCGGCGCCTTGAGACGAGCAACCCGGCCACCTTCCTGATCGATGAAGATCAGCGTCTCGCGGCCCGTGGCGGTCCAGATATCAGCCACCAGCTTGCGCACCTGCATCCGGCTCACGCAGGAACGACCCATCAGGATCACGCCCCACGGATTTTCGGCCCGGAAAAGGGCCGCCTCAGCCGGAGTCAGCTCCGGCCCGGATATGCTGAGAATGCAGGCTTTGACCACTATCCATTCACCACGATGCAGTTGGCACCGGCATCCTTGATCGCGTCGCAGAAGGCCGAAGCCTCCGATCTGTCGGCAAAGGCCCCGACGCGCAACCGGTAAAATACACCCTCCGAGCCGAGGTCGGCCCGCTGGATGATTTTCGTGGCGCCGTAGTAAAGTTCCGGCGCCGAAGCGGTCACCCGCTTCCAGGCGGTCTCGGCAGCTTCCTCGGAGCGCAGCGCGGCAATCTGCACCAGATACTCGCCGCCACTGGCGAACGCGAAGCGCACTTTCGGCCCCTGGGGGCCTTCCGGCACGGCGACGGGCTCAGCGGCGACGGCAACCGTGTCCGTCGGCTGCGCTGCCTCGCGCGGCGCGCCCGAGGGCGGCGGCGGGGGCGCAATGGTTCCGTCAAGCTCGGTCACAGGCTCGACCGGGCCGCGCAACAGGTTGGTCGGCTCGCCGTCGCTGACGGCGCCTGCCCCGGCCAGCTCCATAACGGGCTTCGGCAGCTCGGTGGTCTGGTCGCGGCTGGAGGCGTCCATCTCGTCGAAGAAGCGGATTTCGGTATTGGCGACGGTCGCGCCGCCCGCATCTGCGGGGGCCGTCTTGATGGGCCCGTCCTCGGCCAGAACGCTGGGCAGGCCTTCGCCCTCAGGCCGGATACCCTGCCGGTAGGTGTTCCAGACGACCGCGCCGAAGATCAGCAGCACGCCGATGGCGAGCGCAAGGATCAGCGGACCGCGCGCGGTTTCTTCCTCGCGCACGTCAAAGCCGCGATAATCATCGTCAAAAGGGGCGTATTCTTCCCCTTGTGAGCTGTTCCGGCCCATTGCTCGCTCCCTGAACAGATTCTTGGAGTTAACAGGTAGGCCCGTTTCCTTAACGAGCGTTGAAGACAGGCGCCTCTGCCCGTCCTTACCGGGGATCCGGGGCTCAAGTGAGCGTGCGGGAATCGAACAGCCGGCGGTGTTCCTCGAGGGCAAAAGTGTCAGTCATTCCGGCGATATAGTCGCAGACGATCCGGGCCCGCAGAGGCTTTTCCGCCGGCTGGGCCACCCCGTTCCAGGGCGGCGGCAGGGTCTGGGGCTCCTCGAGGAAAACATCGAACAGGTCAGCGAGCACCCGCTTCGCCTTCGAGCGCATCCGGTTGACCCGGTAATGCTTGTACATGCGCGCATAAAGGAAGGTGCGCAGGGCCCGCTGGGGCGCCTCCAGCCCCTCGGAGAAGGCGATCAGCGGCCCGTCCATTGCCCGGACGTCGGCCGCTGATTTCGGCCTGTGCAGTTTCACCCGGGCGCGGGTCTCGTTGACGAGATCGTTGATCCAGAGGCCGATCAGGCGACGGACCGCCTCATAGGTCACCATCCGGTCGTCGATGGCAGGATATTCAACCCTCACGCCCCGGAACACGTCACCCACCACGGGCAGCTGCATCAGGTCTTCGATCGTGAAAAGGCCCGCGGCAATGCCGTCGTCGATGTCGTGATTGTTGTAGGCGATATCGTCCGACAGCGCGGCAACCTGGGCCTCGGGCCCGGCGAACTGGTCGATCTCCAGGGCTTCGAGGTGGGGATAGTCCCGGAAGGCGGCTGGCAGGTCCTTGACCATCGTATCGGGCCCTAGCAACGGGCCGTTGTGCTTGACGAGGCCTTCCAGCGTTTCCCAGCTGAGGTTCAGCCCGTCGAACTGCGGATAACGCCGCTCCAGCCGCGTAACGATACGCAGGGACTGGGCGTTGTGGTCAAACCCGTCATACGGCTGCATGCAGGCATCCAGCTGGTCCTCCCCGGCATGGCCGAAGGGGGGATGGCCAAGATCGTGGCAGAGGGCGAGCGTTTCAGCGAGGTCTTCATCCAAGCCAAGCGTGCGGGCAATCGTGCGGGCAATCTGGGCGACTTCCAGTGAGTGAGTGAGCCTTGTGCGGAAATGGTCGCCCTCATGCGCCACGAAAACCTGGGTTTTCTGCTTCAGGCGGCGAAAAGCAGTGGCGTGGATGATGCGGTCCCGGTCCCGCTGGAACGGCGTGCGGGTCGCAGAAGGCGCCTCTTCGACGAAGCGCCCGCGGGTCTCCTCGAAGCGGGTTGCGAACGGGGCTCTCTTTTCCATGGCCGTTTTCGTCCTTATGTTATTGCCCATGACCGACGTTTCTACACCGGATGTGACCCTTACAGCCTCGGCTGCGAAGCGGATTAATGCGATTCTCGCCAAACAGGACGGCGCGGCCTTCCTGCGTGTGTCTGTCGAAGGGGGTGGCTGTTCGGGCTTTTCCTACAAGTTCGACTTCGCCCCGTCGGCGAATGCAGACGACCTGGTGGTCGAGCGCGACGGCGCGCGGGTGCTGATTGACGAGATGAGCCTCGAATTCCTGAAGGGCTCTGAAATCGACTTCGCCAACGAGCTGATCGGCGCGGCCTTCAAGATCAAGAACCCGAACGCGACTTCGGGGTGCGGTTGCGGGACCAGTTTTTCGGTCTGACGCAAGGGCACCACCTCCCCCGGGCGCGCAGGGTCAGGTAGGGTTCCTTAAAATAGGGAACCGCCATGACCGCGCCGAAACCATTCACAATTCACATACCCGACGAAAAGCTCGCTGCCATCCGTGCTCGGGTGGAGGCGTACCGATGGTTCCCCGCCCCGGCCAACGAGCAGGGCTTTGCCTATGGCATGTCGACGCCGGTGATGCAGGACATTCAGCGCTACTGGCTGGACAGCTATGACTGGCGCAAGGCCGAGGCGGAGTTGAACCGCTGGCCGCAGTTCACCGCGGAGGTGGACAATCAACTGATCCATTTCGTGCACGTTGTTGGCGAAGCCAGGGGCAAGCGCCCGCTGCTGATCACGCATGGCTGGCCGGGCAGCGTGTATGAATTCTGGCAGGCCATCGGGCCGCTCGCCTTTCCGTCCGAGCACGGAGGAAAAGCGGAGGATGCGTTCGATCTCGTGATACCGTCCCTGCCTGGCTACGGCTTCTCCGGAAAGCCTGTCTCGCCGCTGGGCCAGCGGGCGACGGCGCAGCTATGGGACAAGCTGATGCGGGAGGTGCTCGGTTATCCGGCCTATCTCGCGCAGGGCGGCGACTGGGGCTCGATGGTGACATCCTGGCTCGGCAAAAACCATGGCACAGTGGACGGCAAGGGCGGCTGCCGGGGCATTCACCTCAACATGATGGCGATGCGGCCGACGCCGGCCATTCCTCAGAGCCCGGAGGAAACCGCTTGGCTGCAACGTTCGCAGATGATGATGCAGATGGAAGGCGCTTACCTGATGCAACAGGCGACCAAGCCGCAGACGCTGGCGATGGCGCTTATGGACTCGCCGATGGGCACGGCGGCGTGGATTCTCGAAAAGTTTAACGGCTGGAGCGACCTGAGGACGCGTAGCCTGCTGGAGGTCTATACGCGCGACCAGCTCCTGACGAACGTAATGATCTATCTCGTCAATGACGCGATCGCGACAAGCGTCTGGTACTACAACGCGCTGTTCCAGGAGGGCGGCAATGCGTTGCCCGACGGCGAGCGCTGCGAAACACCGACGGCGTTTGCAAGCTATCCGGGCGAGGAATACATCCTCGCGCCCCCGCAGAGCTGGGCGAAGCGGGCCTACAACATCACACGCTGGACGGAGCTCTCACAGGGCGGGCATTTCGCGGCGATGGAAGTGCCCGATGTTTTCGTGGCCGACCTTCGGGACTGGGCGCGCGAAGTTTGACGCGGCACCTTTGGCCGGACGCGGAGGCGCCCGGCCGGTCGCCTGTTATCTGATTCAAGCTTGGTCGGTGTGGCGTAAGCTTCCCTGCATAATCTTTAAGAGGCTTGTTGCGGCTGGGGATGGAATAGGCGGCCGGGGCGGCAAGTTTTGCATACGCCCCCACGCAAAAGGCCGCCTCCTTTCGGAAGCGGCCTTTGTTTGGTTCAGCTGTTTCCAGCTTATTTTTTGATTTCCGACACGACGCCGGCGCCGACGGTGCGGCCGCCTTCGCGGATGGCGAAGCGCAGGCCCTTGTCCATGGCGATCGGGTTGATCAGCTCGACA
>NZ_JALHLS010000017.1 GCF_022844445.1 Hyphomonas sp. | reverse complement strand
GGTGGACTTCCGGTGCAGAGGTGTCGCCCAGAAACGCAATGCGGCGCCGCCCGAGGTTCAGGAGGTGCGCCGTCGCCCGCGCGCCGCCGCGCAGATTGTCGGAACCGATCGAGCAGTATTTTTGCCCGGGCAGGTCCGCGCCCCAGACGACAAATCGGGTTTCCGTTTCGGCGAGCAGGTTCAACCGGTCATGCAGCAGCCGCTGGCCAAGGAAAACGACTCCGTCAGCCCGGTTTGCGGTCATCAGGATCGAGAGGTCTTCGACATTGTCTGGCATCAGGTGCGAAATCAGCACATCGCAGCCCAGTCCACGGGCGGCATCGGCGATGCCGCCGATGAAATCCTGCACGAAGGGGTGAAGTGGAGAGTCCTGCCGGCCCTCGGCCACGGGGATGACCACGGCAATCGTCGCCGCCGCGCTGGACAGGAGCGCGGGCATCGACGGGCGGAAATGGTAGTTGTGCTCGCGCGCGAGCTTCCACACGCGCCGCTTCGTCTCTTCATTGACGGCCGGGCTGTTGTTCAGGGCGCGGGAGACGGTGGCAATCGAGACGCCCGCGATGGAGGCGAGGTCCTCGAGCCGGGTCCGGCTGGACATTGCTGGCGAACTCCCCCATAGTCATTACAACGTTGTCAATTGCCGTCGGCGCAGCTTTCTGTGCGCACTATAGCTGGTGTAAGAATTTGCAACACTCCTTTGCGCAGGCTGAGCTGCTCATGAGCGTTCGGCTTTTATTGAATAAAAACAAAACTCTTGAAGCGGTCCGTTCCGTGGCCGGAAAGGGAGGCTGAATTGGCCAAGTTCGTACCCGTCGAGCCCTTCGACATTGTCATCTTCGGCGGCACCGGGGACCTCTCCCGGCGCAAGTTGTTGCCCGCGCTATGGCACCGCTGGCTCGACGGCCAGATCCTGCCGACCAGCGCGATTATCGGTACGGCCCGCTCCGAGATGGACAGCGCCGCCTACCGGCAGTTGGCGCGGGAAGCCTGCGAAAAGGCTTCCGGGGAGAATTGGGACGCGAAGGCCTGGGCACAGTTCGAGAAGATCGTTCATTACGTGACCATCGATGCGACCAAACCCGACGCCGACTGGCCGGCGCTGCGCAAGCTGCTGACCATCGACGCCAAACGCCCCCTTGTCTTCTACCTCGCGACCTCGCCCCATCTTTATGTCGACATCTGCCGCGCCATCGGCATCGCTGACCTGGCCGACGAGCCGGCCCGGGTGGTTCTGGAGAAGCCTATTGGGACGGACCTTGAATCGGCCCGGGCGATCAATGACGGAGTAGGCGAAGTTTTTGCCGAGCGGCAGGTGTTCCGCATCGACCATTACCTCGGCAAGGAAACGGTGCAGAACCTGATGGTGCTGCGCTTTGCCAACATGCTGTTCGAGCCGCTCTGGTCGCATAACTATATCGACCATGTGCAGATCACCGTCGCCGAGAATCTCGGCCTCGAGGGGCGGGCGGAGTACTATGACCGTTCCGGCGCGTTGCGCGATATGGTGCAGAACCATCTGTTGCAGCTCATGTGCCTGACTGCGATGGAGCCGCCCAACGACATGGGCGATGACGATATCCGCACCGAAAAGATCAAGGTGTTGAACGCCATCGGCGCGATCCAGGCGGACAATGTGCGGAAACAGACCGTTCGCGGACAATATGCCTCCGGTCTGCAGGACGGTAAGCCCGTGAAAGGTTATCTGGAGGAGCTTTCGTCGTCCAAAGGCAGCAAAACGGAAACCTTCGTCGCGGTGAAGGCGGAGGTGCGCAACTGGCGCTGGGCGGGCGTGCCGTTCTACCTGCGCACGGGCAAGCGCATGTCGGCGCGTCATTCGGATATCGTGATCCAGTTCAAGCCGGCGCCACACAACATTTTCGGGCAAGGCGTGGAGAGTGTGAACCGACTGGTGATCCGACTGCAGCCGGACGAGGCCGTGCGCCTGTTCGTGCAGATCAAGGAGCCGGGCCCCGGCGGCCTGCGCGTCAAGTCGCTGCCGCTCAACCTCTCCTATGCGAAAAGTTTCACGCTGCGCTATCCGGATGCCTATGAGCGCCTCCTGATGGACATCGTACGCGGCAACCTCTCGCTGTTCATGCGGCGCGACGAAGTCGAGGCAGCGTGGCGCTGGGTGGACGGGCTGATCGAGGCCTGGGAGGCGAGCGGCTATGATCCTGAAACCTATGCGGCGGGCACGGATGGCCCGCTGTCGGCGGCAATGATGATGGACCGCGACGGGCGCAGCTGGTGGAAGGAAGTTTAGGCTCGATGACGCTGAGCGTCACCTTGTTCGATACCCGGGCAGCGGCGTCGGAAGCCGCCGCCGCACTGATCGCGACGGCGCTGGAGGCCGACCTTGCGGCGGAGGGCTCCGCGAGCTTGATGGTCTCCGGCGGTAGTACGCCGAAAAGGTTGTTCGGCCTGCTTTCCCATGCTGATCTTGATTGGCCGCACGTGACGGTGGGCCTCGTGGATGACCGCTGGGTTGCGCCTGATCATCCGGACTCGAACGAAAAACTTGTGCGTACACTGCTGCTGCAGAACAAGGCTGCCGGCGCAAACTTCCTGCCGTTGAAGACAAGTGCCGCACGCCCCCAGGAGGCGGAGGCGGACCGTGGGGCTGCCTATGCGCCTTATTGCACGGCGGTGAGCTTCGTATTGCTCGGCATGGGCGGAGACGGGCACACGGCCAGCTGGTTTCCCGGCATGGATGGCCTGGCCAGGATCGTGTCGCCGGATGAGACGCGTTGCGTGGCGGCAGTAGAAGCGTCGCAGGCCGTCCAACCCCTTCGGATGACGCTGACCGGGCCGGCCGTGTATGCGGCGAAACAGGCGCTGCTTCTTGTATTCGGCGAGGAAAAGCGCAGCATGCTGCGATCTGCACCGGAGGCAGACCCGATGGTTTGCCCGGTGCGCTTTGCCATTGACGGCCTTGGCCGCAGGCTTTCTGTCTATTGGGCTCCATGATGACCACTAAACTGCACCCCGTCGTAGAAGCCGTCACCGCGCGGATCGAAGAACGCTCGAAGGAGTCCCGCGCGGCCTATCTCGAGATGATCCGCTCACGCAGGCCCGGCTCCTTTGCGCGCTCGCGGCTCACAGAGGGCAATCTTGCGCACCAGTCCGCCGGCTGCGCGGTGATGGAGAAAACGCAGATCCTCGGCGCGGGCTGGCCGGTGATTGGGGTCATCACGTCCTATAACGACATGCTGTCGGCCCATGCGCCGTTCGAGCATTTCCCACAGATGATCCGCGAAGCGGCACGCGAGGTGCACGCCGTGGCACAGATCGCTGGCGGCGTGCCTGCGATGTGTGACGGTGTCACGCAAGGCCAGGAAGGGATGGAGCTGTCGCTCTTCTCGCGCGATGTAATCGCGATGGCGTCGGCGGTTGGGCTTTCGCACGACACGTTCGATGCGGCGCTGCATCTTGGCGTGTGCGACAAGATCGTGCCTGGCCTCGTGATTGCTGCTTTGCGTTTCGGCTGGCTGCCGTCTGTGTTTGTGCCCGCCGGGCCGATGCCATCCGGCCTGTCAAACCCCGAGAAGGTCCGTGTCCGGCAATTGTTTGCGGAAGGAAAGGTCGGCCGCGAGGCGTTGCTGAAGGCGGAGGCGGAAAGCTATCACAGTCAGGGCACCTGCACCTTCTATGGCACAGCCAACTCCAACCAGATGCTTATGGAAGTGATGGGCCTTCACCTGCCGGGCGCGGCCTTCCCGAACCCGGGCACACCGCTGCGCGCGGCGCTGACAAGGGCGGCGACGCACCGCGCGGCGGCTATAACGGCGCAGGGAAAAATGTATCTGCCGGCGGGCGAGCTGATTGATGCGCGCGCCATCGTCAACGGCATCGTCGGCTTGATGGCAACCGGCGGCTCTACGAACCATGCACTACACATTCCGGCGATGGCAGCGGCGGCCGGGCTTTCGGTGACGCTTCAGGATTTTTCGGACCTTTCCGGCGCCACCCCGCTGCTGGCGCGGATTTACCCGAACGGCGCGGCGGACGTGAACCATTTCCATGCGGCCGGCGGGATGAGTCTCCTGATCTCGCAGCTCTTGTCTGCGGGCCTGCTGCATGGCGACGCACAGGGCGTGGCTGGGCCGATCTCCGCCTATGCCCAGGAACCGGTTGTGCTGGACGACAAGCTCATCTGGCGTCCAGGTCCTTTGGTGAGTGGCGACCTTGAGGTGCTGCGGCCTATCGATGCGCCGTTCGAGGCGGATGGCGGCTTGCGGCTGATCACCGGGCCGTTGGGAGATGGCGTCTCAAAGGTTTCGGCGGTGAAGGCATCTCATCGGTTCGTCGAGGCGCCCGCGATCGTGTTCGAGTCCCAGGACGCGCTGAAGGCCGCGTTCGAGGCGGGACAGCTGAACCGGGACTTCGTCGCGGTGGTGCGTTTCCAGGGCGCGGCGGCCAACGGCATGCCGGAGCTGCATGGGTTGACGCCGGTTCTGGGCGTTCTGCAGGACCGGGGCCACAAGGTGGCACTGGTGACGGATGGGCGGATGTCCGGCGCGAGCGGCAAGATACCGTCTGCGATCCATCTCAGCCCCGAAGCGGCGCATGGCGGGCCGATTGCCCGCGTGAAAGACGGCGACGTGATCCGGCTGGATACCGAGGCAGGGCGGCTGGACGTGCTGGTCGACCCGGCGGAGTTCGGTGCCCGTACGCCGGCGACCTTTCGGCCGAACCGGGCCCCGGCGGGGCTGGGCCGCGAAATGTTTGACCTCTTCCGCATGAATGTCGGCGCGGCGGCGACCGGCGCGAGCCCGTTCAACTTCCTCGGCATTCGGAGCTGAAGATGGATGAGGGGCTACTGGTCGGCGACGTCGGCGGCACCAATGCGCGTTTCGCTCTAGCGGTGCAGCGAGGTGAATGGCTGCGGATCGAACGGTTCGAGGTGCTATCGGGGGAGGGCTTTCCGGCCTTCAGCGACGCGCTGCGCCACTACCTGGATCAGACGGGCGTGCGAGCCGAGGCAGCGTGCATTGCCGTGGCCGGGCCGGTGCGGGACGGGCAGGTTCACCTGACGAACCGGGACTGGTGGATTTCAGAAAGCGGTATCCGGGAGTCGTTCGGGGTTTCGCGGGCGCTGCTGATCAATGACTTTGTGGCTATGGCGCGCGCGGTGCCTGAGCTGGAGCCTGAGGCGTTCGAGCTGATCTTCGACGGTGAGCCGGTCGGCATGGCGCCAGTCATCGTGGCAGGGCCGGGGACGGGGTTCGGCGTCTCGACACTGGTTCCGGAGGCAGACGGGCGCTGGCGCGTATTGGCAGGCGAGGGCGGGCATATTGCCTATGCACCGCGTACCGATCTGGAGCGCGAGCTCGCGTGCATCCTGTCGCGGGACCATGGCTACGTATCCAACGAACTGGTGGCGTCTGGTAGCGGCCTAGACGAGGTCCACGCCGCATTCTGCGAGATCTACGGCATTCCGGTGACCCGGCTGACGCCGGCGGAGATGCGGATACGGGCGGATGCGGGGGAAGCGATGTACCGGTCGCTGATCGAGGTGCGGGCGCTCGCAGTGATGGGGGCGGTCGGCGACCTCGTGCTGGCGAACGGCGCGCTTGGCGGTGTAGTGCTGGCGGGCGGGGTATCGGAGCGGATCGCGGATTTCCTGAAGGCCCCGGCAGCGCGCGAGCGATTCGTTCTGCGCGGGCCAATGAGCGATTACCTGCAGCGCTGTCCGGTTCGTTTGTTGCACGATCCGGTCGCGCCGCTGATCGGCGCCGCGGCTTATTTTCGCCAGCAGCATGCGGGTTGAAACGGTTGTGGGCCGGCGGCTTTCGCGTTGCGCGTGCGGCGAGGATTTGAGAGCCGTTCTCAGGTGGCGATCTCCGCTGGAAATGAGCTTGAAATACAAGGCGGTTTTTCAAGGCCCGCGATAATCTGCAGCGCCACTCCGTGACGCACTGACGCAACCTGGGTGCTCGCGATTTAGTAACCCCCGGCGATATACTGCGAAAGTCCGCTGGCGGTGGGCCTGTTCGTGTTGCGCAGGCGCGAAAACCGTCCTAATCGGGCGACCGTTGGCTCTGTACCTGGAGGTACCAAGCATGTCCGAAGTCGAACGCCTGGCCCTGGATTATCTCCCGGTCATTTTTTTCCTTGTGATCGGAGTCGTGATCTCCGGCCTGTTCGTCGTGGGGTCCGCCCTTCTGGCCCCGTCGAAGCCCGATCCCGAGAAGAATTCCGCTTACGAGTGCGGGTTCAACGCGTTCGATGACGCGCGGATGAAGTTTGACGTGCGCTTCTACCTCGTCGCCATCCTGTTCATCATTTTCGACCTTGAAGTTGCGTTCCTGTTTCCCTGGGCGGTCAGCCTCGGCGAGATTGGCGTCCTGGGCTTCTGGTCCATGGTCGGCTTCCTGGGCGTGCTGACCATCGGGTTCATCTATGAGTGGCGCCGCGGCGCGCTGGAGTGGGAATAATGGCCGACTCTTCGCACAAACCCTATGCCCTGAGCGGCGCCCGGGCAGGCACTGAGGGCTACAAGCCCGGCAATGACGACCCGTTCTATACCGGCCTGTCCGACCAGCTGGCTGACAAGGGCTATTTCACGGCCGCGGCCGACGACCTGATAACCTGGGCACGCACCGGTTCGCTGATGTGGATGACTTTCGGACTGGCCTGCTGCGCGGTCGAGATGATGCACGCCGGCAACCCGCGTTACGACCTCGAGCGCTTCGGCATGGCGCCCCGCGGGTCGCCTCGCCAGTCGGATGTGATGATCGTCGCCGGTACACTGACCAACAAGATGGCCCCGGCGCTGCGCAAGGTCTACGATCAGATGCCGGAGCCGCGTTATGTGATCTCCATGGGCTCGTGCGCCAATGGCGGCGGGTATTACCATTACAGTTACAGCGTTGTGCGCGGGTGCGACCGGATTGTGCCGGTTGACATCTACATTCCCGGGTGCCCGCCCACCGCTGAAGCGCTCGTGTACGGCTTCCTGCAACTGCAGAAGAAGATCCGCCGCGAAGGCTCGATTGAACGGTAGGGCAGGCAGATGAACATCGAGAACCTTGTCGATCTCGCCGCCCATATCGAGAGCCGGATGCCGGACGCTGTGCGCTCGACGCAGATCGTCGTCGGCGAACTGACCATCCTTGCGGAACGCGACCATATCGTCGCGCTGCTGCGCTTCCTGCGCGACGACCAGCAGTGCAATTTCGAGACCTTCATCGACCTGTGCGGTGTAGACTATCCGGAGCGCACTGAGCGTTTCGAGGTGGTCTATCATCTCCTGTCAATGCGCATGAACAATCGCATCCGCGTGCGCATCCGCGCCGACGAGGAAACGCCGGTAGCCAGCTGCGTTCCGGTCTGGCCGGCGGCCAACTGGTTCGAGCGCGAGGCGTTCGACATGTACGGCATACAGTTTTCCGATCACCCTGACCTGCGCCGCATCCTGACGGATTATGGCTTCGAGGGTTTCCCGCTTCGCAAGGACTTCCCGCTCACCGGCAATTACGAGGTTCGCTATGACGACCTTGAGAAGCGCGTGATCTATGAGCCGGTGAAGCTGGTTCAAGAATATCGCAACTTTGATTTCCTCTCGCCCTGGGAGGGAATGACGTCCGAAATTCCGGGCGATGAGAAAGCTGGCAGAGGCGTCTGAGACCATGGCCGACACAGCCCACCTCATTGAAGAAGACGACCGCAAGTTCACACTGAACTTCGGGCCCCAGCACCCGGCAGCACACGGTGTGCTTCGGATGATCATGGATCTCGACGGCGAAGTCGTGACCCGGATCGACAGCCATATCGGCCTGCTGCACCGCGGCACCGAGAAGCTTCTGGAATACAAGACCTATCTCCAAGGCTTGCCGTATTTCGACCGGCTGGATTACTGCTCGCCTATGAACCAGGAGCATGCCTGGTGTCTCGCGATCGAGAAGTTGATCGGCATCGAGGTTCCGCGCCGCGCCAGCCTGATCCGCGTTATGTTCTCCGAAATCGGCCGGATCATGTCGCACATACTCAACGTGACGACGCAGGCGATGGATGTTGGCGCGCTCACCCCGATTACCTGGGGCTTCGAGGAGCGCGAAAAGCTTTGCGTGTTCTACGAGCGTGCGTCCGGCAGCCGGATGCACGCGGCCTATTTCCGTCCGGGCGGCGTGCACCAAGACCTGCCACCGAAACTGATCGACGATATTGCAGCGTGGGCGGAGCAATTCCCGGAAAAAATGGCCCGGATCGAGGACCTGATCACCGAGAACCGCATCTTCAAGCAGCGCAACGTAGATATCGGCGTGGTTGATCAGCGTACGATCATGGATTGGGGTTTCACCGGCGTGATGGTGCGCGGCACTGGCCTCGCCTGGGATCTGCGCCGCTCGCAGCCTTACGAGTGCTATTCGGAACTCGACTTCAGGATTCCGGTGGGCAAGCACGGCGACAATTACGACCGCTATGTCTGCCGGATGGAGGAGATGAAGGAGTCGACCAAGATCATCCAGCAGTGCATCGCACTGATGGCGAAGGAAGGCCCTGGCCCCGTGCTGCTGGCCGGCAGCAAGCTGTCGCCCCCGCGCCGCGCGGACATGAAGAACTCGATGGAAGCGCTGATTCATCACTTCAAGCTGTACACGGAAGGTTTCCACGTTCCTGCCGGAGAATGTTACGCCGCCATCGAGGCGCCAAAGGGCGAGTTCGGTGTCTATCTTGTCGCTGACGGCACGAACCGTCCGTACCGCGCAAAGATCCGCGCGCCGGGCTTCCCGCATCTGCAGGCCATGGATCACCTGTCCAAAGGCCACATGCTCGCTGACGTATCAGCAATCCTCGGATCGCTCGACATCGTGTTTGGGGAGGTGGACCGGTGAGTGCTTCCGCAGAACTCGTCCAGCGCCAGCTCGACGCCTACAACACACAGAATATTGATGCCTTCCTCGCATGCTATGCAGAAGACGCCGTCCTGGCGGGCTTCAATGGCGATATAACGCATCAGGGCCTGGCGGCGATCCGCAAGCGGCACGAAGCCCTTTTTTACGAGTTCCCGAAGAACCACGCGAAACTCGCCAACCGGATCGATCTCGGCTCAATCGTGATTGACCATGAGCAGGTCGAGCGCTCGCCGGGCGGTGACCGGTTCGAGGTGGCGGCGATCTATACGATCAAGGGCGGCAAGATTGCCCGTGTCGACTTTGCGCGCGCGGGAGCTGTCTGATGGCCGTACTGCCAGAGCAACGCCTTTCGATCATCACGCTCGGGGTAAAAGACCTTGCGGCGATGGTTCGATTTTATACGGACGTTCTCGGTTTTGAGGACCGGGGCGTGAAGGGCGAAGTAGCCTTCTTCAATGCCGGTGGCATGGCGCTGGGCCTCTGGGACGAGAGCAAGCTGGCGAAGGATGCCGGTATGGAGCCGGACCGCAAAGGCGAGTTCCGCGGCTTTGCGCTGGCGTTCAACGCGCGCTCGGTTGAAGAAGTTGACTTGATTTTCGACCGTCTCAGCAAGGCCAGCGTGCGCATTCCCAAGGCGCCGCACAAGACTTACTGGGGCGGGTATTCCGGTTATTTTGCAGACCCTGAGGGCAACGCCTGGGAAGTGGCGTTCAATCCCTTCTGGCCGATGGATGAGGCAGGGCGCGTGACCGTGCCCGCCCCGAAGGAGCGATAGATGGCCTTGCGCCGGTTTGACATCGAGGCAGGCGGCGACCGCTTTGCCTTCAAGCCCGAGACTGAAGAGAAGATCGCGTTCTGGCGCGGCAAATATCCGGCAGACAAGCAACGCTCGGCGGTGATCCCGCTGCTGTGGCTGGCGCAAAAGGACAATGCCGGCTGGCTATCTGAGCCGGCGATGCGCGAAGTCGCGGACCGGCTGGAGATGCCGTACATTCGCGTTTACGAAGTCGCGACCTTTTACACGATGTTCCGCCTGCAACCGGTCGGCAAACACCATGTTCAGCTGTGTGGGACGACGCCCTGCCAGCTGCGCGGCTCTGAAGGCCTGAAAGAGGTCTGCAAGAAGGAAATCGGCAAGCCGATGTACGTCACCGACGATCAGCGGCTGTCTTGGGAAGAGGTCGAGTGCCTGGGCGCGTGCGTGAATGCCCCGATGGTTCAGATCAATGACGACTACTACGAAGACCTGACGCCGGAGAGCCTTTCGGCCATCCTGGGCCGCTTGCGCAATGGTGTGGATGTGGCGCCGGGGCCGCAGATCGACCGCGTGAACAGCGCGCCGGAAGGCGGCACAACCGTGCTCACCGAGCCATCGTTGTTCGATGGCAGCCGCAACAAGGTCGCCGCGTTGCCGAACCTGCCTCAGCCGCCTGCTCCCCAACCGACACCGGAAGCGACCGGTAAGCCAGAGGTTAAAGGCCCGACCAACGTGCACCGCGAGGAGCCGGCGAAGGTCAATGACAGGGCGGAACCGGTTAAGCCGGAAGAGGCCCGCGCCAGTGCGTTCGACGACCTGAAGCGGATCAATGGCGTTGGCCCGAAATACGAGCAGATGCTCAACGATATGGGCGTTACTCAGTATGCGCACATGGCGGCATGGAGCCAGGCGAAGGTCGACGAGGTCGAGAAACTGCTCGGCTTCAATGACCGGATCGACCGCGAGAAATGGGTCGCGCAGGCGCAGTTGCTGGCGGCCGGGAAGTTTGACGAACACGACCGCGAGTATGGCCGGGGGAAAGACTGATGTTGCAGGACAAGGACCGGATCTTCACGAACCTGTACGGCCTGCATTCGCCGGACCTTGAAGCCGCGAAGAGGCGCGGCGCGTGGCATCTGACGAAAGAGATGCTCGACCTCGGGCCCGATTGGCTGTGCGACCAGATCAAGGCGTCCGGCCTGCGTGGGCGCGGCGGCGCCGGCTTTCCGACCGGCCTCAAGTGGACCTTCATGCCTAAGGAAGTGCGCGACCGTCCTCACTATCTTGTCGTCAACGCCGACGAGTCCGAGCCCGGCACGTGCAAGGACCGCGAGATTATGCGCCATGATCCGCACCTCCTCATCGAGGGCTGCATGGTCGCGAGCCGCGCGATGCGGGCGCACAAGTGCTATGTCTATATCCGCGGCGAATACATCGCGGAGCGCCATGCGCTCGAGAAGGCGGTGAGGGAAGCTTATGAAGCCAAACTGATCGGCCAGAACAACGTCAATGGTTGGGACTTCGACCTCTACGTCCACCACGGCGCCGGCGCGTATATCTGCGGTGAGGAAACTGCGCTGCTCGAGAGCCTTGAAGGCAAGAAGGGTCAGCCGCGGCTGAAGCCGCCGTTCCCGGCGAATGCCGGCCTTTATGGCTGCCCGACGACTGTAAACAACGTGGAATCAATTGCGGTTGTGCCGACCATCCTGCGGCGGGGCGCGCAGTGGTTTGCGGGCTTCGGCCGCCCGAACAATGCGGGCACGAAGCTGTTCTGCATCTCCGGCCACGTGAACAAGCCGTGTAACGTGGAAGAAGAAATGTCGATTACGTTCCGTGAACTGATCGAAACGCATTGCGGCGGCATCCGTGGTGGCTGGGAAAACCTCAAGGCCGTGATCCCGGGCGGTTCGTCGGTGCCGATGGTGCCGGCCGAGCAGATCATGGACGCGTACATGGACTTCGACACGCTGCGCGACCTGAAGTCCGGTCTCGGCACGGCGGCCGTGATCGTGATGGACAAGCAGACCGACCTGATCAAGGCGATCGCGCGCCTCGCCTACTTTTACAAGCACGAGAGCTGCGGCCAGTGCACGCCGTGCCGTGAAGGCACAGGCTGGATGTGGCGGGTGCTCGAGCGGATGGTGAAGGGTGAAGCCACGCATGACGAGATCGACACGCTGCTGGAAGTGACCAAGCAGGTGGAAGGCCACACGATCTGCGCGCTCGGCGACGCAGCGGCCTGGCCGATTCAGGGCCTGATCCGCCACTTCCGCCATGAAATCGAAGAACGCATCAATCGCTACCGTCAGCCCCGCGCCTTTGTGCAGGGCTCCGTGATCGCGGCGGAGTAGGGCCATGTCCGACACCTTCAAACTGAATATCGACGGCCAGGAAGTCGAGGTTCCGAAGTCCTACACGCTGATGCAGGCGTGCGAGGAAGTGGGCGCCGAGATTCCGCGGTTCTGCTACCATGAGCGCCTGTCCGTGGCGGGCAATTGCCGGATGTGCCTCGTCGAGTGGGAAGGCGCGCCGAAGCCGATTGCGTCGTGTGCGGAGATTGTCGGCAACATGCGTCCGAACAAGGACGGATCGGCGCCGATCATCCGCACAAAGGGTGCATATGTCGAAAAAGCCCGCAATGGCGTGATGGAATTCCTGCTGATCAACCACCCGCTGGATTGCCCGATCTGTGACCAGGGCGGCGAGTGCGACCTGCAGGACCAGGCGGTCGCCTATGGCCGCGCTGACAGCCGCTATGACGAGAACAAGCGCGCGGTCGAAGACAAGAACATGGGTCCGCTCGTCAAGACGATCATGACGCGCTGCATCCAGTGCACGCGCTGCGTGCGCTTCGTGGCAGAGGTCGCGGGCGTCGAAGAGATCGGCATGATCTCGCGCGGCGAGAGCGCAGAGATAACGACCTATCTCGAGAAGTCGCTGACGTCGGAACTCTCCGGCAACGTAATCGATCTTTGCCCGGTCGGCGCGCTGACCTCGAAGCCGTACGCCTTCAACGCGCGCCCCTGGGAGCTGCGCAAGACGTCGTCCATCGACGTGATGGACGCTATGGGCGCGGCGATCCGGGTTGATGCGAAAGGGGACGCGGTGATGCGTATCCTTCCCGAAACGAGCGAAGATGTGAACGAAGAGTGGCTGTCGGACAAATCCCGCTTCGTGTGGGATGGTCTCGCGCGCCAGCGCCTTGACCGGCCGTACGTGCGCCAGAACGGCAAGTTGCATGCGGTCACTTGGCCGGAAGCACTGGACGCCGTGAAGGCCGCGCTGTCGGTGAATGCTGACGAGATCGGCGTTGTCGCCGGTGACCTGATTGAGGCTGAGCAGGCGAAGGCCGCGCTCGATTTCTTCAGCGGTCTTGGCGTGAAGAGCACCGACTGCCGTCCGGCAGGCGCGCAGTACGGCACAAGCGGCGTGCGCGAGCATTACCTGCTGAATCCGACGCTGGCCGGCGTTGAGGAGTCCGACGCGCTTCTTTTGATCGGCGCAAACCCCCGCATCGAAGCGGCGGTGTGGAATGCGCGCATTCGCAAGTCCTGGCTTTGGGGCAACCTCAAGGTGGCCGTAATCGGTGAAGCGGCGGACTTGACCTACCCCTACGATCACCTCGGCACCTCGCCGGATGCGCTGACGTCGGCGGCGGTTGTAGAATTCTTCAAGGGCGCGAAGCGTCCGATGGTCGTGGTTGGCGAAGCGGCGGTGTGCCGCGCGGATGGCGCGGCGATCCTCGCGGCGGCGCTTAAGCTCGCGCAGGACACCGGTGCGATCGCCGAAGGCTGGGCGGGTTACGGCATGCTGCACACGGCCGCCGGCCGTGTGGGGGCGCTCGATCTTGGCTTTCTCCCTGCAGAGGGCGGCAAGGCAACGGCGGACATTCTCGGCAGCGGCCTGAAGACGGTCGTGCTCCTGGGCGCGGACGAAGTGGACCTGTCTAAGCTCGGCGCGGCGAAGGTCATCTATGTCGGCTCGCACGGCGATGCCGGAGCGTCCCGCGCAGATGTCGTTCTGCCTTGTGCGGCATATACGGAATTGTCGGCAACCTACGTCAACACCGAAGGCCGAGTGCAGATGACGACCCGGGCCGTGCAGCCGAAGGGCGAGGCCCGGGAGGGCTGGGCCATCTTCCGCGCGCTCTCGGCCGTCATGGGCAAGGCGCTTTCGTATGACACAGCCGACGACCTGCGCGCCGTCCTGCGCGGCAAGGCAGGCGAGAACACGCCATTCTCAGGCCGCGGCTATGCGCCGGGCGCGAAGGGGGTCGCAGCGCTTTCCGCGACGCTGCCGGCCGGCGGTGCCAGCCTCGGCAGCCAGCCCTTCAAGCGCGCCGTGGCTGACTTCTACCTGACTAATCCCATCGCCCGCGCCTCGCGCACGATGGCCGAGTGTTCTGCGCTGGCGACCAGCCTAGACACCGCAGTAGCAGCGGAGTAGGGCGGCGCCATGAGTAATGCCATCGAGTCTTTGGGCAGCTTCTGGGGGCCGCTTCTGGTGCTTGGCCAGATCGGCCTGTTCACGCTTGTGCTGCTGCTGTCGATTGCGTTCCTGTTGCTTCTGGACCGGAAGATCTGGGCCGGCGTGATGATGCGGAAGGGCCCGAACGTTGTGGGCCCGTTCGGCCTGCTTCAATCGTTCGCGGACTTCGGGAAATTCCTTCTGAAGGAAATCGTCATCCCGGCGGGCGCCAACAAGTTCGTCTTCATCTTCGCGCCGATCCTGACCTGTACGCTGGCCTTCGCGGCCTGGGCGGCGATCCCGGTGGCGCCGGGGACGCAACAGGGCACGACCTGGGTGATTTCGGACCTGAACGTCGGCGTGCTGTACCTTTTCGCAATCAGCTCGCTGGGCGTCTACGGCATCATCATGGGCGGCTGGGCATCCAACTCTAAATACCCGTTCCTCGGCGCGCTGCGCTCGGCGGCGCAGATGGTGTCCTACGAGGTCTCCATCGGATTCATCATCATCACCGTGATCCTGATGGTCGGGTCGATGAACCTTGCCGACATCGTGGCCAACCAGGATGGCGGTATCTGGAACTGGCACGCCTTTGCCTTCCAGAACTTCCCACTGATTATCGTCATGTTCCCGATGTTCGTGATGTTTTTCATCTCGGCGCTCGCAGAAACGAACCGCCCGCCCTTCGACCTTCCGGAAGCGGAATCCGAACTCGTCGCTGGCTACCAGGTCGAATACGGCTCCACGCCGTACCTCCTCTTCATGCTCGGGGAATATCTCAACATCGTGCTGATGTGCGCGATGATGACTATCCTGTTCCTCGGCGGCTGGCATGGGCCGGTCGCGCTGGGCGAGCAGTTTGCGACCGACTATGCGTTGCTGACCGCGTTGTCCGGCCTGTTCTGGTTCATGTTCAAGGTGTTCCTCTGCTTCTGCATGTTCGCCATGGTGAAGGCCATCGTGCCGCGTTACCGCTATGATCAGCTGATGCGCCTGGGCTGGAAGATTTTCCTGCCAACATCGCTTGCCGCAGTGGTGATCGTTGCCGGCTATGTTACCTACTTCGGAGTTCAGTCATGAGCCTCGGCCAAACCCTGCGCGGCGCGTTGCTGACGGATTTTGCGGGCGCCTTCTGGGTCGCGATCCGCGAGATGGTCCGCCGCAAGCCGACCGTGAACTACCCGTTTGAAAAGAACCCGCTGTCGCCGCGCTTTCGTGGTGAGCATGCGCTTCGCCGCTATCCGAGCGGCGAGGAGCGCTGCATTGCGTGCAAGCTTTGCGAAGCGATCTGCCCGGCGCAGGCCATCACCATCGAGGCCGAGCCGCGTGAGGACGGCGCCCGCCGCACGACGCGCTACGACATCGATATGGTGAAATGCATCTATTGCGGCTTCTGCCAGGAAGCCTGCCCGGTCGACGCCATCGTCGAGGGGCCGAACTTCGAGTTTGCTACGGAAACCCGTGAGGAGCTGTTCTATGACAAGGAACGCCTCCTTGCGAACGGCGACCGCTGGGAGCGGTTGATCGCAAAGAATCTTGAGCTGGACGCGCCGTACCGGTAGCGCGCCGAATTGGTAACAAAGACCGGCGGGCAGGGGCTTCACCGGAACAGAAAAAGGGGCGAGAAGGCAGTGGCACTGATCGCATTTGGATTGATCGCGGCCGTCGTGATCTTATCGGCAGTGTTCGTCATTGCCGCGCGGAACCCGGTGCATTCGGTGCTCTGGCTAATCTTGGCCTTTTTCTCTTCGGCAGGACTGATGGTCCTGATCGGGGCCGAGTTCCTCGCGATGTTGCTGATCGTCGTCTATGTAGGCGCGGTCGCGGTGCTTTTCCTCTTTGTCGTGATGATGCTCGACGTGGACTTCGTCGAGCTGAAGCAGGGCAGCCTGGGCTACTGGCCGTTCGCTTTGCTGATTGGCGCGATCTTGATTGCCGAAATGGCGCTGGTTTGGGCTGCCAGCGGAGCCCTGACATTTGACAATTTCGATCCGTCGCCTGGCGCCGAGACGAATACCGAAGCCATCGGGGCGGTGATGTACACCCAGTACCTGCTGCTGTTCCAGCTGGCCGGCGTGATCCTGCTGGTCGCCATGATCGGCGCAATCGTTCTGACGCTGCGGCATCGTCCGAACGTCAAGCGCCAGGATGTCGGCAAGCAGACGGGGCGGCGCCGCTCGGATGCGATCGAAATGAAAGACCCGGCACCTGGGCAGGGGATCTGACATGACCGAACTGGGCATCCTCCACTTCCTGATCGTCTCCTCGGCGCTGTTCACCGTTGGCGTTGTCGGCATTTTCGTGAACCGCAAGAACGTCATCGTGATCCTGATGGCGCTCGAGCTGATCCTCCTGTCGGTCAACATCAACCTGGTCGCCTTCTCGGTCTTCACCGGGACGATCCAGGGCCAGATCTTCGCGATGCTGGTTCTGACTGTGGCGGCTGCCGAAGCGGCGGTCGGCCTCGCGATCCTCGTCGTCTACTTCCGGAACCGCCGCGACATCTCGGTTGAGAATGTCGACCTGATGAAAGGCTGACCTCAGAATGCTTCCGGATAGCCTGCTGATCTATATCGTTCTCGCGCCCGGCGTCGCCGCGCTGACGGGCCTGTTCCACAAGTGGATCGGCGACCGTGTCGTGATGACCGTCACCACCGGCGTCGTGCTGTCGTGCGGCGCTCTCTCGATTTACCAGCTGATCGCCTACGCCGCAGGTATCGGCGGCGCGGCCGAGGCCGTGCACCATGCCTCGGGCTATGACGCCTACCTCACGGCGGGCGTCGAGGCGGCGCATGTCGAGCTGCGCCAGCACATCATCACGCTGATGCCTTGGATCCATGTGGGCGACTTCCAGGCTAACTGGGCGATCCGGGTCGATACGCTCTCCATCGTGATGATGGCGGTGATCACCGGCGTGTCCGGCCTCGTGCACCTCTATTCCTGGGGCTATATGAGCGAGGACCCTCACAAGTCGCGCTTCTTCGCCTATCTCTCGCTGTTCACCTTCATGATGCTCATGCTCGTGGTGGCGGACAACTTCATCCAGCTGTTCTTCGGCTGGGAAGGCGTGGGCCTCGCGTCCTACCTGTTGATCGGTTTCTGGTATACGAAGAAGGCGCCGAATGACGCCTCCATTAAAGCGTTTGTGACGAACCGCGTGGGCGACTTCGGCCTGGCGCTGGGCATCATGGCCGTGTTCTTCGTGTTCAAGTCGGTCGAGTTCGGGCCAGTGCTGGAAGCGATCCGCACCAACGCCGTTGTGACGCCGATGTTTGCCGAGGCCGCGCCGGCACGTGAAGCGGTGATGGTGTTCTTCGGCGAGCGCGTCTACGCGCTGGAGCTGATCGGCATTCTCCTGTTCATCGGCGCCATGGGCAAATCGGCGCAGTTCTTCCTGCACGTATGGCTGCCGGATGCGATGGAAGGTCCAACGCCGGTGTCTGCGCTGATCCACGCCGCGACAATGGTGACTGCGGGCGTCTATCTCGTGTGCTTGCTGTCACCGATCTACGAGTACACCTTCTACGCTTCAGGCATGGTCGCGCTCGTCGGCGCGGTAACGGCGCTCTATGCCGCCACGGTTGGCATGGCGCAGAACGACATCAAGCGCGTGATTGCCTATTCGACCTGTTCACAGCTTGGCTACATGTTCTTTGCCGCCGGCGTCGGCGCCTATGAGGCGGCGATGTTCCACCTGTTCACGCACGCCTTCTTCAAGGCGCTGCTGTTCCTTGGCGCAGGCTCGGTTATCCACGGCATGCACCATGAACAGGACATGCGCCGCATGGGTGGTCTCGCGAAATTCATGCCGCTGACCTATGCGGCGATGATGATCGGCACCATCGCCATTATCGGCCTCGGCCTGCCGCACACTAAGTTGGGCTTCTCGGGCTTTTTCTCGAAGGACGCGATCCTGGAGAGCGCATTTGCAGGCGCAACCGCAGGTGTGTCGTTTGCCGAAGTGGCGTTCTGGTTCGGCCTGCTCGCGGCCTTCCTGACGAGCTTCTATTCCTGGCGCCTGATTTACATGACCTTCCACGGGCCTGCGCCGCACGAAGCGCACGCCCATGACGCGCACGCCCATGACGCGCACGCCCATGATGCTCACGGGCAGGACGCGCACGCGCACGACGACCATGCTCGTGATGATCATGGCCATGGCCACGATCACAAACCGCATGAGAGCCCGCTGGTCATGCTGATCCCGCTGGCGCTGCTCAGTATCGGCGCCGTGTTCGCTGGCTTCTACTTCTACGATGCGTTCGTAGACGCCAACAATGAAGCCTTCTGGGCAGGCGCGATCTACCGCGCCGAGACCAACCATGTGCTGCACGACCGGCACAATGTTCCGGAATGGGTGCTGTGGGCGCCGCTGGTGGTCACCGTGGGCGGCTTCCTCATTGCGACGTTCACCTACTTCTTCAACCGCGGCGTCGGTGCGCGTGTTGCGGCGAGCGGCGGTCCGCTGCACGCCCTGTTCTCGAACAAGTGGTACTTCGATGAGATCTACCAGGCGACGCTGGTGCGTGGTTCGGCCTTCCTCGGCAACCTCTTCTGGAAAGCGGACAAGAAGGTCATTGACGGCATCGGACCGGATGGTCTCGCGAAACTGGCAGGCATGAGTTCGCGCCGTCTGTCGCTGATGCATTCGGGTTACCTGTACCACTATGCCTTCGTAATCATCGGGGCGGCGATCATCTTCGGCGCTGTTCTCTGGCTCAGATCGGGTGGAGTAAACTGATGGGCGGTTTCCCGATCCTCTCTGTAATGACGTTTCTGCCGCTGGCGGGTGCGCTGCTCGTGATGCTTGTGCGGGCGGCAACCGCCGGCAGCAGCAAAGGCGAATCCAGTTCGCAGTCCCGCAAGGCCGTGCTGCTGGCGGCCTTCATCATCTCAGCGGCTACCTTTGTGGCATCGGTCGCGGCCTTCTTCGCGTTCGACCCCTCGGTCGACGGTTACCAGCTTGTGGAGCAGTATGCCTGGTATGGGCCAATCAGCTACAAGCTCGGCATCGACGGCCTGTCGCTGTCGCTCGTGCTTCTGACGACATTCCTGACGCCGATCTGCCTGCTCGCCAGCTGGAACTCGATCGAGAAGCGCGTGACCGAATACGTGATCGCGTTTCTCGTGCTCGAGACCTTCATGATTGGCGTCTTCGTGTCGCTCGACCTCGTGCTGTTCTATATCTTCTTCGAGGCCGGCCTGATCCCGATGTTCCTGATTGTTGGCATCTGGGGCGGCAAGGACCGCGTCTATGCCGCGTTCAAGTTTTTCCTCTACACGCTGATCGGCTCGCTGCTGATGCTGATCGCAATGGTCTACATGATCCTGGCGGCAGGCTCGGCAGACTTTGAGGTGCTCGAAAAATTCGCCTTCGCACCAGGAATCCAGACCTGGCTCTGGCTGGCGTTCATGGCGTCGTTTGCGGTGAAGCTACCCATGTGGCCGGTGCACACCTGGTTGCCCGATGCGCACGTGCAGGCGCCGACAGCTGGTTCGGTCATCCTCGCCGGCGTGCTTCTGAAGATGGGCGGCTACGGCATGCTTCGCTTCTCGCTGCCGATGTTCCCGGATGCGAGCGCATTGTTTCAGCCGGCCATGTTTGCGCTGGCCGTGATCGCCATCGTCTACACTTCGCTCGTCGCCTGGCGTCAGACTGACATGAAGAAGCTGATCGCCTATTCGTCGGTCGCGCACATGGGCTTCGTCACGCTCGGCATCTTTGCCTTCAACGAGACGGGCGTACAGGGCGCGATCTTCCAGATGCTCAGCCACGGCCTGATCTCGGGCGCGCTGTTCCTCATCGTCGGGGTGGTCTACGACCGGATGCACACCCGCGAGATCGCTGCCTATGGCGGCCTCGTGAACCGGATGCCGATCTACGCCTCGTTCTTCATGCTGTTCACGATGGCCAACGTCGGCCTACCCGGCACCAGCGGGTTTGTCGGTGAGATCCTCACCATGGTCGGCGGCTTCCAGGCAGCGACCTGGGCAGCGGCAGGCGCCGCGCTCGGTGTAATCTTCTCGGCGGTCTACATGCTGACGCTCTACCGCCGCACGGTGTTTGGGGAGATCACCAATCCGCATCTAAACGACATCAAGGACATGAACATTGTCGAGTGGATCTGCATCGCGCCGCTGGCCGCGCTGACGATCCTCTTCGGGGTCGCGCCAAACCTGATCTTCAATCTTACAGACAGTTCGACCGCACGGGTCCTGTCGCTTATGGCCGGAGGCCAGTAACATGCTGGATGTCACCTCCATCCTGATGACGGTCGCGCCAGAACTCTGGCTGGCGCTTACGGGCCTGGTTGGCGTGCTGCTGGGCGCGATCTTCGGCGACCGGTTCAACTCGTTCTCGTTCAAGTTCGGCGCGCTGGCTTTGTTCGGCGCCGCGGCGCTGGCAGTCCTGCATTTCGGCGGCGGCGAAGCGTTCGGCGGTCTCGTCCGGACCAACACATTCGTGAACTTCGCGAAGGTTATCACATTCGTGCTGGCCGGTATCTCGCTGGTGATCGCCGAGGGCTTTCTAAAGCGCCACGAGACGACCCGCTACGAGTATGCTCTGCTCATCATCTTCGCCAGCCTGGGCATGGGCGTGATCCTGTCGGCCGCCGACCTGATGACGCTCTACATGGGCATCGAGACGCTGAGCCTCTCGTCCTACGTACTGGCAGCCTTCCACCGCGACTCGGCGCGGTCCTCGGAAGCTGGTCTTAAGTATTTCGTGCTCGGCGCGCTGGCATCGGGCATGCTGCTCTACGGCGCCTCGCTGGTGTACGGCTTTACGGGCACGACTTCCTTCGCTGGCATTGCCGAAGCAGGCGTAACAACCGGCGCGCTGTTCGGGATGGTGCTGATGATCGTCGGCCTTGCGTTCAAGATCTCGGCGGCGCCGATGCACGTCTGGACGCCCGACGTTTATGAAGGCGCTCCGACGCCAGTGGTCGCGTTCTTCGCCTCTGCGCCGAAGATGGCCTCTACGGTGGTCTTTGCGAACATCCTGTTCACGGTGTTCGGTTCGGCCATGGACCAGTGGCAGATCATCATCTCGATCATCGCCGGCCTGTCGATGATGATCGGCTCGCTCGGCGCGCTGCTTCAGACGAACATCAAGCGCCTGCTCGGCTACTCGTCGATTGCCAATGTGGGGTACGCACTGGTCGCGGTGGCAGCAGGGCAGGAGTTCGGCGCGGCCGCTTTGCTGACCTTCACGACCATTTACGCGGTCACCTCCCTCGGCATGTTCGCCGCGGTGCTCTCCATGCGCCGCCGCGGCGGCATGGTCGAAGGTATTGGCGAACTTGGCGGCCTTGCGCGCACCAAGCCGGTGCTGGCGATTGCCCTCTCGGTGCTGATCTTCTCGGTCGCAGGCCTACCGCCTTTCGGCGGCTTCTTCGGCAAGTTCGAAGTGCTGCGCGCTGGCCTTCAGGCGGAGCTCATTCCGCTGGCCGTGCTTGTGGTCATTTCTTCGGTCATCTCCCTCGGTTACTACCTGAAGCTCATCAAGATCATGTGGTTCGATGAGCCGACCGAGAAGTTCGAGGCGGTGGATCTGTCGGTGATGGCGACCGTGGTGCTGACGGCCGTCGTGGCCGGCATCGTGTTCATGGTGTTTATCAGCGAACTTGGTACGGGCGGTTGGGCAACCTTTGCAGCTGCGGGGCTACCGCGTTGAGCGAGGCCTGGCCGGTCTACCGACTGGGAATCATCGACAGCACGAATACCGAGGCCAAGCGCCGGGTTGCGACCGGTTTCCACGATCAGTGGCTGGTGGCCGACCAGCAGACCGCCGGCCGGGGCCGGCAGGACCGCCAATGGATATCGCCCGCCGGGAACGTCTACACGACCACTCTGTTCCGGGAGCCGGGCGGCCTTCAGGTTGCGCTCCGCCTGCCGTTTGCGGCGGCGTTGGCGGTGTCTGACGTGGTGTTGGTCCACGCGCCGGGCACGGAGGTGCGCGTAAAGTGGCCGAATGATGTAAGGATCGACCGGCGGAAAGTGTCAGGCATCCTCGTCGAGACAGGCGGGGCAGGGGCGGATTTCTGGGTGGCAGCCGGGATGGGGATAAACCTGATGCCGCCTCCCGAGAATGTGACCCAGCCCGCCACCAGCCTGATCGAGCTCGGCATGCGCCCCGGAACGCCCGTGGACGCGGTGTTTTCAAGTCTTCGGGAGGCCTTCATGCGCCGGCTGAAGCAGGCGCGGGAAGGCTTTGCCGGCACGCGGGCAGATTGGCTGGCGCGCGCGGAGGCACTAGGTCAGCAAGTCCAGGTCCGGGCCGGGGAGTCCATGGCAGAGGGTATCTTCGAGGATCTCGAGGATGACGGCGCCCTTCTGCTCCGATTGCCCGACGGATCGCGCCGTACCATAAGGGCCGGCGAAATCGAGATACGCAGGAGCTGAGCGGCCATGTTGCTCGCCATCGACGTTGGGAACACGAACACGGTCTTTGCCCTGCATGACGGGCTGGACTGGGTGCACAGCTGGCGCAGCGCCACAGATTCCACAAAAACCGCCGATGACCATGCCTCCTGGCTCTGGCGGCTGGCGGACATGTCGGCGGTCGACCTCAGCCGGGTCGAAGGGTGCGTCATCTCCACCGTGGTGCCGCAGGCGCAGTTCAATTTCCGCACGCTCGCGCGTCGCTACCTGAACGTGGAGCCGATGTTCATCGGCGACCCGAACCTCAAGACCGGCGTGAAACTCCGCGTGCGCCATCCCGAGCAGGTGGGTGCGGACCGTATTGCTTCGGCGCTGGGCGCGCATGTGAGGTATCCCGGCCCCCTGATCGTGATCGACAGCGGCACGGCAACGACGCTGGACGTGGTGGCCGCCGACGGGGCCTTCGAGGGCGGGATCATCTCGCCCGGCATCTACCTGTCTATGCGCGCGCTGCACGAGGCGGCAGCCCAGTTGCCCCGGATCGCCATCCAGAAGCCGGCGCAGGTAATCGGAAAGGACACTGTTTCGGCCATGCAGTCCGGTGTTTTCCTTGGTTATATCGAACTGATTGACGGGCTCGTGCGGCGGGTCAAAGCCGAGTATGGTGAGCCGATGACCGTCGTCGCCACAGGGGGGGTAGCTTCCCTATTCGAAGGCGCGAGCGAAACCATAGACTACTACGACCAGGATGTTCTGATCCGCGGTTTGCTGGAAGTCTGGAAGCGGAACCGATAGGACCTGATGGCCGATAGTGCTGTAACGACAGACGAACTCGTATTCCTCCCGCTGGGCGGGTGCGGCGAGATCGGCATGAACCTCAATGCATACGGTTACGGCCCGCCCCATGCGCGGCGCTGGATCGTTGTGGACGTGGGCGTGACCTTCGGCGGGCCGGATACGCCCGGGATAGACCTGATCTGCGCGGACCCTGCCTACCTCGTCGGCGAGCATATTGATGCCGTGTTCCTGACCCACGCGCACGAAGACCATATCGGCGCCATCGGGCTGCTCTATCCGCTGCTGCGGACGAAAGCGCCTATTTACGCTACGCCGTTCACGGCGGAGCTTGTGCGAGGCAAGATGCAGGAGCGGGGTGTCGATACCAAGCGCCTCAAGACGATCTCGCTGGAGGCTTCGGTCACGGCTGGGCCGTTCACAGTGCGCTACATGACTCTCACACACTCGATACCGGAGCCGAACGCGCTGGCCATCGAGACGCCGGCCGGTATGATCCTGCACACAGGCGACTGGAAGATCGACCCCGAGCCGCTTATCGGTGCACGGACGGATATCGAAGGCCTGACGAAACTCGGCGACCAGGGCGTGCTGGCGATGGTTTGCGACTCGACCAATGTGTTCGAGAGCGGCGAGGCTGGATCGGAAGACACCGTCCGCAAGGGCCTGATCGAGCTGATCGCAAAACAGACCGGCGCCATAGCGGTGACGACTTTCGCCTCGAACGTCGCGCGCGTGAAGTCCATTATTGAGGCAGCCAACCTGGCCGGCCGCGACGTCTGCCTCGTCGGGCGCAGCATGCACAAGATCACCGGCGCGGCGAAAACCGTGGGCATCCTGCCGCCGAACCTTGAATTTGTGGATGAGTCCGAAGCGGGTTATCTTCCTCCGGAAAACATCCTCTATCTGTGTACCGGCAGCCAGGGCGAGGCGAATGCGGCCTTGTCGCGCATCGCCCGCGGCGATCACCGGCACGTCGCCTTACGCCCGGACGATACGGTGATCTTCTCGTCGCGCCTGATTCCGGGGAATGAAAGCTCCGTCTACGCCATGCAGAACATGCTGGCGGAGCAGGGTATCCGTATCATCACACCGCGCATGGTGTCCGAGCCAATCCACGTATCCGGCCATCCATGCCGGGATGAGCTGCGCCGGATGTATCAATGGGTGCGGCCGCGCGTGTCGATCCCCGTGCACGGCGAGCGCCGGCATATTGTTGAGCACGCCGCGTACGCTAAGTCCCTGCAGGTTCAATCGGCCCTGATGCCGCGCAATGGCAGCCTGATGCGCCTCGCGCCGGGCGAGCCCGTGATCATCGATGAAGTACCGGCAGGCCGGCTGATGCTGGACGGCTCGCGGCTGGTGCCCGAGGCAGCCGAGGGACTGATCGAGCGGCGCCGGTTGTCCGTGAGCGGAATGATCCTGGCCACCGTGTGCCTTGATGATTCCGGCGATGTGGTGGACGGACCGGTGATTGCGGTGAAGGGCCTGTCCGAAACGGATGGGCGGATTGCCGATGAAAGCCTGGAGCCCCTGGATATCGCGGCGGCGCGTGCGCTAGAAGGTATCAAGAAGCGCGACCGCCTGGATGACGAAGTCGTAGAGAAGGTGGTTGGCCGTGCGCTGCGCAAGGCCTGTGAAATTGAGTTCGGCGTTCGTCCGCTCATAGAAGTGATCGTATTGAGGAGCTGATACAGCATGAGTGAATTCAAGATTGGCCCGCTGAACCATGTGGGCGTTGCTGTTCCGAACATAGAGCAGGCCTGCGAAACATACCGTACGCTCTACGGCGCGACGGACATCACCACGCCGTTCGACATGCCGGAGCAAGGCGTGAAGGTATGCTTCGTGAACCTGCCGAACAGCCAGATCGAACTGATTGAGCCGCTGAACGAGGCCTCGCCGATTGCCAATTTCATCAAGAAGAACCCGGCTGGCGGCCAGCACCATGTCTGTTTCGAAGTGGTCGACATCAATCAGGCCGTCACCGAGATGGAGAAGCGTGGCGCGACCGTGCTGGGCAAGCCCCGCATCGGCGCGCATGGCACGTTGATCATCTTTGTGCATCCGAAGAATTCGAACGGCGTGCTAGTGGAACTCATGGAAACTCCAAAAGGCCACCACTGATGGGTATAGCGGGCGCCATAATTGTCTTCGTCATGGCCTGGTGGATCAGCTTCTTTGCGGTCCTGCCCATCGGGGTGAAGGGGCAGTGGGAGGACAACTCCACGGTGCCGGGCACCGAAGAGGCCGCGCCCAAGAATCCCATGCTTCTTAAGAAGGTGATCTGGGCCTCTGTGGCCGCTGCCGTTGTAACGGCCCTGGCTGCCCTGATCATCCCGCAGCTGCTTGCGCAATAGGCCCCTGACCGGCTAGGTGAGCCCGTTAAGGATAGCCCGAAAGAGACCTCCAGATGCGTCTGTCGAACTACTTTTTGCCCGTTTCGAAGGAAGCGCCGGCGGACGCCGCAATCGTCTCGCACCAACTGATGCTGCGGACAGGCATGATCCGCCAGAACGGTGCGGGTATCTATACCTGGCTGCCGCTGGGCCTGCGCGTCCTGAAGCGGATCGAGCAGATCGTGCGCGAGGAGATGGACCGTTCGGGCGCGGTGGAAATGCTGATGCCGACGCTGCAGCAGGCAGACCTCTGGCGCGAGTCCGGCCGGTATGAGGCCTATGGCGACGAGATGCTGCGCATCAAGGACCGACATGACCGGGAGATGCTCTACGGGCCGACAAACGAAGAGCTGATCACGGACGTCTTCCGGGCATACGTAAAGAGCTACAAGCAGCTGCCGCTGAATCTCTATCACCAGCAGTGGAAGTTCCGGGACGAGCGTCGTCCGCGGTTCGGCGTGATGCGGGGCCGCGAGTTCCTGATGAAGGACGCCTATTCCTTCGACCTGACGGAAGAGGATGCGCGCAAAGCCTATCGCAAGATGTTCTGCGCCTATCTGAACGCATTTGACCGGATGGGACTGACCGCCATTCCGATGCGCGCCGATACCGGCCCCATCGGGGGCGATCTCAGCCACGAATTCATCATCCTGGCCGATACCGGCGAGAGCGCCGTATTCTGCGACCGCGAATTGCTGGCGCTCGGCGCTCCAGGCCTCGATCTCGACTTCAATTCGGACCTTGTGCCCATCGTCGAGCAGCGCACGCGCTTTTATGCGGCGACAGAAGAAATGCACGATGCGGCGGCGTTCAATGCACTTCCAGAAGACCGGCGCGTGTCGGCTCGCGGCATCGAAGTGGGCCACATCTTCTATTTCGGCACCAAGTACTCTGAACCGATGAACGCCGTCGTTCAGGGGCCGGACGGTCAGATGGTGCCCGTGCAGATGGGCAGTTACGGGATCGGGGTTTCGCGTCTGGTCGGCGGCATTATTGAAGCGAGCCATGACGAGCACGGCATCGTATGGCCGGACGCCGTGGCGCCTTTCCCGGTCGGTATCATCAACATGCGCGCGGGCGAAGCAGGGTGTGACCAGGCGTGCGAGACGCTCTATGCCCAATTCAGGAAAGCCGGCATCGAGGCGCTTTACGACAACTCTGATGACCGTGCTGGCGCCAAGTTTGCCCGCATGGACCTGATCGGCCTGCCTTGGCAGATCGTCGTCGGCCCGAAGGGTCTCGAGAAGGGCGTGGTCGAACTGAAACGCCGCAAGACCGGTGAGAAGTTAGAACTGTCGCTCGAGGATGCGGTTCGGAGGGTGATGGCGTGAACAAAGGCGATACCAAGGCGGCCGTACCTTTCGGCCGGCTGGAACGGACCCTCGCCTGGCGCTACCTGATGGCGCGGCGTGAGCATGGCGGCGCGAGCCTCATCGCCATCATCTCGTTCGTCGGCATTTTCTTTGCCGTCGCTGCGCTGATCATCACCATGTCGATCATGAGCGGTTTTCGCGCGACGTTGCTCGACGCGTTGCTGGGCGGCGAACCGCATATCGCAGCGGCCGTCGATGGCATGCCGCAGGAAGAAGCCGCCGAGATCGCCAAAGTGATCGAGCAGACGCCGGACGTTTTGAGTGTGTCGCCCTATATTGAACAGTTCGTGCTTCTGTCGGCAAACGGCGTTCGAACGGGCGGTGTCGTGCGCGCGATTCCGCCGGCGGACCTGCCGACCATGCCGATCTTCAAAGACGGCGGTGCTGCGGCTATTGCCGGCGGGTTCGGCGAAGGCCGAAATGGCGGCAATGTTATCATGATCGGGCAATATCTGGCTGCCAATCTCGGGCTTGGAATTGGTGATCAGGTAGAGGTCGTGACCTCTCAGATGCGGTCTGGCCCCATCGGGCAGACGCCGATCAGCAAGTCCTACGTGGTGGGGGATATCTTCCGTACCGGGAGCGCCCAACTCGACAACGTCTATGTGTTCATGCCGATGGAGCAGGCGCAGATCCTGTTCCAGTCCAAGGGCCGGTTTCAGTACCTCGACATTCGCGTGAAGAACCCGGACGAGACGGAAGCAGCGATGCAGCAGATTTCGGACGCGACCGGCTACAGCCTCCTACTGCGCGACTGGCAGACAAAGAACCGCACCTATCTCGGCGCGCTGCGCACGGAGCGCGTCATGGTGCGGCTGCTGGTGACGATTATCATGATGATCGCGACGCTGAACATCATCGTCGGCGTCGTCATGTTGGTGAAGAACAAGACACGCGACATCGCCATCCTGCGCACCATCGGCCTCAGTCGGGCTGGGGTGTTGCGGGTGTTCCTTATGGTAGGCACAGCGCTCGGGTCTGCGGGCGCGATCCTCGGCATGATCGTTGGCATCCTGTTTATCCTGAATATCGGACCCATCGAGGCGCTGATCAACCTGGCCATCGATGGGGAAGTATTCCCTGCCGAGCAGTACGGTCTTGACCACCTGCCGGCGATACTGGACTGGAATGAAGTGTTCAGCACAGGCGCCTATGCACTGTTCATGTCGATGTTCGTGTCGATGATCCCTGCGATCTGGGCCTCGTCCCAGGATCCGGTGAAAGCGCTGAGGTTCGAATGACCACGCCCGTCCTCGAACTCAGAGCGATCGACCGCACCTACAAGACCAGCGCCGGTGACCTGCAAGTGCTGCGCGGCACGGACCTGCGGATTGCGCCGGGCGAGTTAGTCGGGCTTGTCGGCCCCTCCGGTTCGGGCAAGTCGACCTTGCTGCACACTGCCGGGCTGCTGGAGCAACCGGAAGCGGGCGACGTGCTGCTCGATGGTGCGGACTGCCTGAAGCTCAACGAGAATGGCCGGACGGCCATCCGCCGAAAGAAGATTGGTTTCGTCTACCAGTTTCACCACCTGCTGCCGGAGTTCAATGCGGTCGACAATGTCGCCATGCCGCTGATGATCGCCGGCCGGCCGAAGAAGGAAGCGCGCGCCAAAGCGTCGTCACTTCTGGAGGAGATGGGTCTCGCCGAGCGCCTGCACCACCAGCCGGCCCAGCTGTCTGGCGGCGAGCAGCAGCGCGTCGCGATTGCCCGGGCGCTGGCAAATGATCCGCGTCTTGTAATTGCCGACGAGCCAACCGGAAATCTTGATCCGGCAACGACGGAGCGGGTGTTTGTCACGCTGATCAAGATGGTGCGGGAAGAGGGCGCCGGTGTGCTGGTTGCAACCCACAATCTGGCGCTGACCCGGCATATGGACCGGGTGTTGACCCTGAAAGACGGCAAGCTGGTCGACTATACCGAGTAAGACCCTGTGGAAGAACGCCAAAGCCCATTGGCGTTATGGGCGATTCGGTGAGAGTCTGCGGTCTACGAGGTAGAAACCATGACCACGCCGCTTTTCATCCCGCTTGCCATCCGCTCCAGCTATTCCCTGCTTGAGAGCATGATAACGCCTGCAGATGTTGCAAAGTGGTGCAAGAACAACGCTGTACCCGCCGCAGCGGTGGCCGACCGTAACAACCTGTTCGGGGCGCTGGAGCTGTCTACCAAGCTGGCGGATTACGGGGTGCAGCCGATCATGGCCTGCTGTTTCGATGTGACGGACGGCGTCCCGCGCTCGGAACCGACGCGGCTCACGCTCTATGCGCAGAACGACGCGGGGTACCAGCGGCTTATGTTCCTGTCGTCGCGGGCTTTCCTCGATGCGCCGGATGGGGTCCCGAAGCTGCACAAGCGGCTGGTACTTGAGGAGACCGATGGCCTGATCGTGCTGACGGGCGGCGCCGAAGGCGAAGTGGCGCGCCACATTCTGAAGGGCCGGATGGGGGACGCGCGCACGGAGCTTTCAACGCTCGCCGCGGCCTATCCGGGCCGTTGCTATGTCGAGATCACGCGCCATGGCACGCCGGCGGAACTGAAGACCGAGGCGGGGCTGCTTGAACTCGCCTATGACATGAGCCTTCCGATCGTTGCGACCCACGATGCGCGCTTTATGAAGCCGGACGATGCAACCGCGCATGACGCGCTGATGTGTATCGCGAACGGCGAGTATCTCGGGCAGGACGATCGCAAGCGGGTGGCCACGTCGCAGTACCTTAAGTCGCCTGCCGAAATGCGCGTGCTCTTTGCGGACCTGCCAGAAGCGATCGCCACAACGGTGGAGATCGCCCGGCGCTGCACAGTACGCGCCGAGACGCGCAGCCCTATCCTGCCGAGCTTCACGCAAGGCGGCCGGTCGGAGCCGGAAGAACTGCGCCTGCAGGCGAAGGAAGGCCTCGAGTTACGGCTGAAGGAAGCCGACCGTCTGTATGCGGAACGGGACGTGTATTTCGAGCGGCTCGACTTCGAACTCGGCGTCATCGAGCGGATGGGGTTCCCAGGCTACTTCCTAATCGTTTCGGACTTCATCAAATGGGCCAAGTCCAACGGCATCCCGGTGGGGCCCGGGCGAGGTTCGGGCGCCGGTTCGCTGGTCGCCTGGTCGCTCTTGATCACCGACCTCGACCCGATCCGGTTCGACCTGCTGTTCGAGCGCTTCCTCAACCCCGAACGCGTCTCGATGCCCGACTTCGACGTCGACTTCTGCCAGGAGCGTCGCGGCGAAGTCATCCGCTATGTACGAGACAAGTACGGCGCAGACAGTGTTGCCATGATCATCACCTTCGGGACGCTGCAGGCGAAAGCCGTTGTACGCGATGTCGGCCGCGTCATGCAGATGCCCTATGGCCAGATAGACCGGCTCGCGAAGCTCATTCCGTTCAACCCGGCAAAGCCGCCGACTCTGGACGAAGCCATCGCGGGCGAGCCTAAGTTTGACGACGAGATTGCGGCGGACGCGCGCGTCGGCGAGCTGATCGAGATCGCGCGGGCGCTGGAAGGGCTGTACCGCAACGCTGGAACCCATGCGGCAGGCGTCGTGATCGCGGACCGGCCGCTGGTCAATCTCGTGCCGCTCTATAATGATCCGCGGGCGGAACTTCCAGCCTCGCAGTTCAATATGAAGTATGCCGAAATGGCGGGCCTTGTGAAGTTCGACTTCCTGGGCCTCAAGACGCTGACCGTGATCGACCGGGCGATCAAGTTCATCGAACGCAACAACAAGGATCTCGGGCCAGCCTGGCGCAGCCTAGACGACTCGGCGACTTATGAACTGATGGCGAGCGGCGAGACGCTCGGCGTATTCCAGCTCGAAGGCGCAGGGATGCGCGACACGCTGCGGCGCGTGCGTCCGAACAATATCGAGGACGTCATCGCCATCATCTCGCTCTACCGGCCGGGCCCTATGGAAAATATTCCGGTCTATGTGCAGGGCAAGGAGGATCCGACCTCTGTGCGCTATCAGCACCCGGACCTGAAGCCGGTTCTGGAGGCCACATATGGCGTGCCTGTTTATCAGGAGCAGGTCATGCGGATGGCGCAGGAAGTCGCCGGCTATTCGCTCGGCGAAGCTGACCTCCTTCGCCGCGCGATGGGCAAAAAGAAGCTCGAAGAGATGATCGCGCAGCGCAAACGCTTCGTGGAAGGCGCTGCGCAGACAAAGGGCATGAAGGAAAATCTCGCCAACGAGATTTTCGACACGATGGAGAAGTTCGCGGGCTATGGCTTCAACAAGTCGCACGCTGCCGCCTACGCTCTGATCGGCTACCAGACCGCCTACCTCAAATGCCACTTCCCGGTCGAGTTCCTCGCCGCCTCCATGAGCCTTGATCTCGGCAACACTGACAAACTGGCTGCCTTCTTCCAGGAAGCCAAACGTCTGCGCATTCCCGTGCTGGCGCCTGAGATTAATTCTTCCTCAGCCGACTTCGACGTGCGCAACGGCGCCATTGTCTATGCCCTCGGCGCGCTGAAGGGAGTGGGCCTTGAGGCGATGCGTCATGTCGTGGCGGTGCGCAGCGAGAGCGGCACGTTCAAGGATCTCTACGATTTTGCCGAGCGGATCGACCCAAGGCAGGTCAACAAGAAGGCCTTTGAATCGCTTGCGCGTGCCGGGGTTCTGGATGCTCTGGAAGCGAACCGCGCCCGAGTGCTGGATTCCGCAGGTGTTCTTTCGCAGCATGCGACCAGTTCCGCAGGCGATCGGCAAGGCGGGCAGGGCGGCCTTTTTGCCGACGCCGAGCCGGCGCTTCGCCCGCCCTTGCCATCGCCAAGGGCATGGACGGCGCAGCAGAAGCTCGACGAGGAATTCCGCTCCATCGGCTTTTATTTCTCTGGCCACCCGCTGGATGATGTTTTGATGTCGCTCGACCGAGATCGCATCACCCTGATCATGGAAATCGAGGACCGGGCCGGGGAAGGCCGCCCTCTCGAGATGATCGGTATCGTGCGCGCCCGCAACGACCGTACGGGCAAAAATGGCAGCAAGTTTTCCTTCCTGACCGTCTCGGATCCCACCGGGGAGCGGGATGTGACCGTCTATAGCGAAGCCCTGATGCAGTACGGAGACCTGCTCAAGCCCGGCAAGGCCATCGCCCTTACGGTCTCAGTGAAGCTTACCGGGGAGGAGACCCGCCTCATCGTCGAACGGGTGGTGGAGCTTGAATCGGCCCGCCTGTCCAAGCCCTCCGGCCAGCTGCTGGTGCGTCTGTCGACGGGCACGAATCCGGCGGAGCTCGCCAGCGTGGTGCAGCGTCTGGAAGGGCTGAACGACCCGGACCGGGGCTCGATCCTGCTGGAAATGCCGTTGGAAGACGGCCGTCTGGTTACGGTTAAGCTGCCCCAGACCTATACGATCAGCCTGAAAGCCCAGCGGGCCCTGAAGGAAATCCCGGGGGTTGAGCGGGTGGTGCCCCGCCGGGCCGCCTGAGGCCGGAAACACGGCTGTTTGCGCTTGCCCCGGGCGGCGGAAGATGTATAGGAGCGCTCTTCGAAACCATGTCGCGGGTGCATCCGGTGCGACGGGGTCAAACCCGTAGTTCCACCCTGCGACGGCCAACCGGATGGAGAAAATCTATGGCCCTACCTGACTTCTCGATGCGTCAGTTGCTTGAAGCTGGCGTTCACTTCGGTCACCAGACCCACCGCTGGAACCCGCGCATGAAGCCGTATATCTACGGCGAGCGTTCCGGCATCCACATCATGGACCTGTCCCACACGGTGCCTTCGCTGCACCAGGCGCTCGTGTTCGTTCGCGACACGGTGGCCAAGGGCGGCCGCATCCTGTTCGTGGGCACCAAGCGCCAGGCGCAGGACCCGGTGGCAGAAGCAGCCCAGCGCTGCGCGCAGTACTATATGAACCACCGCTGGCTCGGCGGCACGCTGACGAACTGGACCACCGTGTCCAACTCGATCAAGCAGCTGCGCGAACTGACCGCGATGTTCGAAGCCGGTGGCGGTTCGGGCCTCACCAAGAAAGAGCTGCTCGACCTGCAGCGCCGCCGCGAGAAGCTGCACCGTGCACTCGGCGGCATCGCTGACATGGGCGGCCTGCCGGCTGCCATCATCGTCATCGACACGAACAAGGAAGCCATCGCTGTCCAGGAAGCCCGCAAGCTGGGTATTCCGGTCGTGGCCGTGCTCGACACCAACTGCGACCCGGCGGATGCCGATTTCGGCTTCCCGGGCAACGACGACGCAGCCCGCGCCATCTCGCTGTACTGCAACCTGTTTGCAGATGCGGTGCTCGATGGCCTCGCTGAATCGACGGCCGGCCTCGGCGTTGATCTCGGCGCAATGTCGGATGTCGGCGCGATGGCCGATGCTGACGTGCAGGTTGCAGGCGAAACGGCGACCGACGCCTGATACGGCGCTCCGGCGCAACAATTCTAATGAAGGATCAAAGCCATGGCTGAGATTACAGCGGCACTCGTAAAGCAACTGCGCGAGAAAACCGGCGCAGGCATGATGGACGCGAAGAAAGCCCTCGTGGAGAACGACGGCGACGAAGCGGCAGCCATCGAATGGCTGCGCGCGAAAGGCCTGTCTAAGGCTGCCAAGAAGTCGGGCCGCGCTGCGGCTGAGGGCCTCGTCGCCGTCAAGGTTTCCGCGGACGGCAAGACCGGCGCTATTGTCGAACTGAACTCGGAAACGGACTTCGTGTCCCGCAACGAGGGGTTTCAGAAAGCCCTCGACGGCATTTCGAAGGTGGCGCTCACCACCGACGGTTCTGTCGCTGCGGTTTCGGGTGCTGCCTCGCCAGATGGCGAAGGCACCGTGGACGAAATGGTCAAGCGCATGATCGCCACCATCGGCGAGAACATGACGCTTCGCCGTTCGGCGAAGCTTACTTCGTCGGGCCGCGTTGCCTCCTACATCCACAACGCAGCAGCGCCCGGCATGGGCAAAGTTGGCGTTCTGGTGGCTCTGGAGGGTTCGGGCGATCTGGAAGATGCCGGTCGCAAGGTTGCGATGCACATCGCGGCAACCTCGCCTGCGGCAGCCACGACGGCTGAACTCGACCCGGCGCTGATCGAATCGGAGAAGCGCGTTCTCACCGAACAGGCCCGCGAAAGCGGCAAGCCTGATGCGGTCATCGAGAAGATGATCGTTGGCCGGATGCAGAAATTCTACAAGGAAGTGGTCCTTGTCGAGCAGCCGTTCATCATGGACCCTGACAAGACGGTCGGTGAGTTTCTCAAGGCGCAAGGCGCGACGCTGAAGGCATTCGTGCACTTCAAGCTCGGCGAAGGCGTCGAAAAGGAAGAAACCGACTTCGCCGCAGAAGTCGCTTCGATGACAAAAGGCTCCTGATCAGGCTTGCCTTTCTCCCCGTGAGGGGCTTTGAACAATCCCGGCTGGCGGTTTCGCACAGCCGGGATTTTTTTGGTTCTGGATTGAGAATGATCGGTGGACAGAATGCCGGCGAATGAGCCTGAAAAGAGCCAGTTGAAATACCGGCGTGTACTGCTCAAACTTTCCGGTGAGGCCCTGATGGGCCCCGGCCAGTTCGGCATCGATATTCCCACCTGCATACACTTCGCCCAGGCGATCTCCAATGCGCGCGCGGCCGGGGCGGAAATCTGCCTCGTGATCGGGGGCGGGAACATCTTTCGCGGCGTAGCCGGCGCGGCAAAGGGCATGGAGCGGGCGCAGGCCGATTCGATGGGCATGCTGGCGACGGTAATGAACGCCCTGGCGATGCAAAGCGTGCTGGAAGGCATCGGCGTGCCGACACGCGTCCAGTCCGCGCTCAGCATGGATGCGGTTTGCGAGCCCTATATCCGGCGCCGTGCACAGCGGCATATGGAAAAGGGCCGCGTGGTGATCTTCGCGGCCGGCATCGGCAACCCGTTCTTCACCACCGACACCGGCGCAGCGCTACGCGCCATCGAGATGAACTGCGACGCCTTGCTGAAAGGCACCCAGGTTGACGGCGTCTACACGGCCGACCCGAAGCTGGATTCGACAGCCACACGTTACAATCAGGTCGCCTATGACGAACTGCTGATCAAGAACCTGCGTGTCATGGACCCTTCGGCGGTCAGTCTGATGCGCGACAATAACATTCCGATCGTCGTCTTCTCCCTCAAGGAAGAAGGCTCCCTTCTGAACGTCTTGCACGGCCGGGGAACTTCCACGACGATCTCCACCAAAGGAGGGTCGACCGAATGAGCTACAGCAAGCAGGACATCGAACGCCGGATGGAGGGCGCCCTGACGTCGCTCGCAAGCGAGTTTTCCGGTCTTCGCACGGGCCGGGCTTCGGTCAACCTGCTCGATTCGATCACGGTGTCGGCCTATGGCGGCGTCTCGCCGCTGAGCCAGGTGGCCTCTGTCACGGTGTCGGATACGCGGATGCTTTCGGTCAACGTCTGGGACAAGACGGTCGTCGGCGCTGTAGACCGCGCGATCCGCGAGTCGGGCCTCGGCCTGAATCCGATCATGGACGGACAGACACTCCGCATTCCGATTCCTGCCCTCAACGAGGAGCGCCGGGTCGAATTGACCAAGATTGCCGGTAAGTATGCCGAGGCGGCCCGCGTCGCTGTTCGCAACGTGCGCCGTGACGGTATGGATACCCTGAAGAAGATGGAAAAGGCGGGCGAGATAAATGAAGACCGCGCCCGCTCGCTTTCGGAAGAAGTGCAGAAGCTGACGGACGCTTTCGTCCACCGGGTCGATGACATGGTGAAGGCGAAGGAAGCGGAGATCATGCAGGTTTAATGGCCCGTCCCGGGACCTCCCCTGAACCTTCCCAGTCTGGCGGAGATCCTCCAGCACCCCAGCATGTTGCCATCATCATGGATGGCAATGGCCGCTGGGCAAAGGCCAAGGGGCTGCCGCGCACTGCAGGACATGAGCGCGGTGTTGAAGCATTGCGGCGCACTGTGGAGGCGGCCGGCGATCTCGGCATCCGCTACCTGACGGTCTTTTCCTTTTCTACCGAAAATTGGCGCCGGCCGGCTGCAGAGGTGAACACGCTGTTCGCTCTCCTAAAGGCCTATGTGCAGCGCGATCTGGCGCGCCTGAAGCAGGACGGCGTGCGCGTGCGCGTGATCGGTCAGCGCGCCGGCTTGCCGCTTGATATTGCAGAGCTCGTGGACCGTGCCGAGAGCGAGACCGCTGACAACAGCAAGTTCCACCTGACGATTGCGTTTAACTACGGTGCCCGGAATGAAATCATACGTGCAGCGAGTGCGTATGCGCGCGCTGTTGCCGCCGGCGAAGTCTCCGGCGACCTGACCGACGACGCGTTTGAAGCCTATCTCGATACGCGCGACCTTCCGGACCCGGACCTGCTGATCCGGACGAGCGGCGAGTACCGCATCAGCAATTTCCTGCTCTGGCAGGCGGCTTATGCCGAACTGCTGTTTGTCGATGTCCTTTGGCCGGACTTCAACCGTGCCCACCTCGAGAGCGCCATTTCGCGGTTTCATGAGCGGGAGCGCCGCTTTGGTGCGGTTGCGCCTGGAGCTACCTGATGGGCGATTGGACGCCGCCGGATGAGCGGTTCTCCGAGTTACCTCGACGCCTGCTAACTGCCCTCATCCTCATTCCCTTCGCGCTGATTGCTGTCTGGATGGGGTCTTGGTGGCTGGCAGCGGGCTGCGCGGTCTTCTGTGCGGTCATGATGCTCGAATGGTGCCGGATGAGCGCCACGCCGAACGAGCGCTTGCTGGCCGGGCTGGCGGCCCTGTTTGGCCTGAGCCTGGCCTTGGGCGATGAGCGTATCAGCTGGGGGCTTTTTGGTGCCGCAGCTGTGCTGGGTGTTGTCTCCGCTCAGCGGCAACCGGCGTCCCGGGTCTCCGGCGGCTTCGGCGTGATCTACGTCTTCGGCATGGTGTTCGGCCTCTACATGCTGCGGGAAGGACCCTGGGAGGGCCATCTCGTGGCACTGTATTTCATGTCCTTTGTCTGGGCATCGGATGCGGCGGCCTATTTCTTCGGGCGCATGATCCGGGGCCCGCGCCTCTTGCCGAAGGAGAGCCCAAACAAGACCTGGAGCGGCGCCATTTCGGCGGTCATCGTCTGTGCCGGCTGCGGCTACCTGGCAGCCGACTGGCAAAGCGCAGCGATCGTCCCCTGGATGCTCGCTGGCATGGCGATATCGGTGACCGCGCAAGCCGGCGACCTGTTCGAAAGCGGCCTGAAACGGCGCTTCAAGGTCAAGGATTCCGGGACCATCCTGCCAGGCCATGGCGGCCTGCTTGACCGGGTAGACGGTCTTGGCGCCGTCAGCATCTGTGCGACTTTGACATTTCTGAGTGTTCCGCACCTGCCGCGCCTGCTAGGTCTTTGACCCATGTCAGGTGTTCGCCGCGTTTCGATATTTGGTTCCACGGGCTCAGTCGGCCAGTCGGCGGTTGACGTCATCCGTCATGCCAACCGCGACGGCTGCCGGTTTCAGATCGCCGCCATTGCGTCCGGACAGAACGCCGCCGCACTGGCCGGGCAAGCCCTTGAACTGAAACCGGAAATCGCAGTCATCGCCGACGAGTCCAAACTGGACGAACTGCGCGGACACCTTGCCGGCAGCGGTATTGCCTGCGCCGCAGGCGAAGCGGCGATGGTCGAAGCTGCGGCCCGGCCCTGCGACCGGTTCCTTGCAGCCATCGTCGGCGCGGCGGGGCTGCGCTCCACGATGTCGGCTGTGAACGCCGGTAACCATCTGGCGCTGGCGAACAAGGAAAGCCTAGTCTGCGCCGGCACGATCCTCATTGAAGCGGCAGAGCGGGCAGGGGTGTCCATCCTGCCGGTAGATTCCGAACACAGTGCCATTTTCCAGTGCCTCGGCGATGGCCGCTCCCTCGAAAAGTTGACGCTGACTGCCTCTGGCGGGCCTTTCCGGACAACTTCCCGGGAAGACATGGCCCGCGCCACGCCCGCGCAGGCCGCCGCCCATCCCAAATGGAGCATGGGGCTCAAGATTTCCATCGACAGCGCCACGCTGATGAACAAGGCCCTCGAACTGATCGAGGCCGCAATCCTGTTTAAGGTGTCGGCGGACCGTGTGGATGTGCTGGTTCACCCTCAGTCCATTGTGCACGGGATGGCTCACTTCACGGACGGTTCGGTGATCGCCCAGCTGGGTTCGCCTGATATGCGAACGCCCATCTCGCTCGCCCTTGGCTGGCCCGACCGGATCGAGACCACCGTGGACCGGCTGGATCTGGCCCAGATCGGGCAGTTGGACTTCGGTCCGGTGGACACCAGTCGGTTCCAGTCCATTGAGCTCGCCCGGCGGGCTTTCAGCCTCGGGCCGGCGGGGCCAGTCATATTAAATTCTGCTAATGAATCAGCGGTTTCGGCATTCGTCGGGGGCGAATGTGGCTTTCTGGACATCGGTTGGGCGGTGGAAGCCGCACTGGACCGCTTTTCATCCTCGGAATTCGCCTCTACCAAGTGCACCTCACTGGAAGAAGTGGCGTTCCTGGACCAGTTCGGGCGCCGTCTGGCCGGGGAAGTTCTGCGAAACGCCCCAAGCCGGGCAGGAGGATTGTCAGCTTGGAAGGCGTAATCAGCCAGGGACCTCTTTTTATCGTCTGTCTGGTGTTCCTGATGGGCATCGTGATCGTCGTTCATGAGCTCGGCCATTACCTGGCGGGGCGTGTCTTTGGCGTGGCGGTGGAGTCCTTCTCGGTCGGGTTCGGCAAGCCGATGGTCGAGCGCCGGGACCGAAATGGTACCCGCTGGCGCGTCAATTGGGTCCCGCTGGGCGGTTTTGTGGCCTTCATTGACAAGCAGACCGCAGAAGCCGGTGCCGATGACCCCGACGCGCCGAAAGGCGTTGCTTTCGATGACGTCGGCCCTTTGAAGAAGATCGTCATCAGCCTGGCCGGTCCGATAGCGAATTTCGTGCTCGCTGCCGTGATCTTCTCGGTTTCCATTGGCGTCCATGGGATTGCGGTGCAATCGATCAAAGTTGCTTCGACCATGCCGGACATGCCGGCAGAGCGTGCGGGCATCCTTGCGGACGACCAGATCCTCGCCGTAAACGGCAAAGCGATCCGGAACTCGACCGACGTGACAGTCGCCGTGATGCTGAGCCCCAATACGCCGCTCGACCTGCTTCTTAACCGCGCCGGGAACGAGTTGACGGTTACCGTTACGCCCCAGGAGATCGTCCGTGTGAACGATTTCGGCCAGATGGTGCCGCAGAGCACACTCGGCATCCAGATGTACCCGTCTGAGACTTTCGACCGGCTCCGGTTCGGACCCGTCGAATCAGTTGTTGCGGGCGTTCAGGAGACGGGCGCCACGATCGAACGGACCGTGGTGATGCTGAAGCGTATCGTCACCGGCAATATGTCCTTTCATGCACTCTCGGGACCGGTCGGTGTCGCTGATGTCTCACGCCGGGTAGTGAATACGGTCATGGACAGACCCGAGATTCCGCTGATGGACCGGCTCGACCGCCTGTTCTGGGTGCTGCTCAGCCTGTGTGCTGCAATCTCGGTAGGGGTCGGTTTCTTCAACTTGTTGCCACTGCCAGTGCTGGATGGCGGGCGAGTTGTGTTTCATGCATACGAGGCATTGATAGGCTCAAAAATGCCAAGCCAGATAGAGGCAATGGCGCTGCGTGTGGGAGTGTTCGTCTTGGTGGCGATGGTGATCGTGATCACTTGGGGGGACATTCTCGAAACCGGCGTTTTCGGACGGGGAAGTAGCTGACGAAGGTCGGCTCCAGGAACGAAAGTGTATTCGAGAATGCGTAAATTCCTCGCAGCGACAGTTCTCGCTACCAGCGCTCTGGCGCTTGGTGCAGGCGGACAGCTCCAGATTGCCCAGGCCCAGGAAGACGCCCGTTATGGCGGCACGATCCGTTCGATCGTGGTGGAGGGCAACAAGCGCATCGAAGCGCGCACGGTGCAGTCCTATCTGCTGCTCGAACCCGGCGACGCCTTTGATCCGGACCGGATCGACCTCTCGCTGAAAACACTGTTTGCAACGAACCTGTTTGCGGACGTGTCGATTGACCGGCGCGAGGACGACCTCGTTGTGCGCGTCGTCGAGAATCCGATCATCAACCGCGTCATCTTCGAGGGCAACCGCGCCCTGAAGGACGAAAAACTGCGCGAAGAGATCCAGGCTGCGCCGCGCGGCGTGTTCACTGCTGCCCGCGTGCAGGGCGACGTCCAGCGGATCCTTGAGATGTACCGCCGCTCAGGCCGCTTCGCGGCGAAGGTTGAGCCGCAATACAAGCCGCTCGAACAGAACCGCGTAGACCTGATCTTCGAAGTCACCGAAGGCCCGGTGACTGGCGTGCGCGCCATCAACTTCATCGGCAACAAGGAATACTCGGACTCGCGGCTGCGCAGCGAGATTGTAACCCGTCAGTCGCGCTTCTGGCGCTTCTTCAGTTCGAACGACAACTACGACTCGGGTCGCCTCGAATTCGACCGTGAACAGCTGCGCGAGTTCTATCAGAACAACGGATACTACGATTTCCGCGTCACCTCTGCAGTCGCTGAACTGACGCCGGACCAGAAAGATTTCTACGTCACCTTCACCGTCGATGAGGGACGCCAGTATGACTTCGGCGTGATCAAAGTCGAAACGGCGTTGGAAAAACTCGACTCCAACATTCTTCAGGCCGTCGTGCCGATCCAGGAAGGCGAGCTGTTCCGCGGCAATCAGATTGAAAGCACGATCGACGCGCTCACTTATGCTGCCGGTGTTGCAGGCTATGCCTTCGTCGACATCCGTCCGCAGATCAGTGTCAACGAGCAGACCGGCCGCATCGACATCACCTTCGCCATCGATGAAGGCCCGCGCGTCTACATCGACCGGATCAACATCGTCGGTAACACGCAAACGCTCGACCGGGTTATCCGCCGCGAGCTGCGCATTGCTGAAGGCGACGCCTTCAACCGCATCCTGCTGGACCGCTCGCGCAACCGCATCCGCGCGCTCGGCTTCTTCAAGGAAGTCACAATAGAAGAGACCCCTGCTGAAGAGCCGGATCGGACCATCGTCAACGTCACTGTCGAAGAACAGTCGACCGGCGAGCTTTCGTTCGCAGCAGGCTTCTCTTCGGTTGACGCCTACCTCTTCGACCTCAGCGCTTCGCAGCGCAACCTGCGCGGCCGGGGCCAGTCAGTTGTGGCGCGTACCTCGCTGTCGAGCCGGCAGCAGGTCGTCGATCTTCGTTTCACGGAACCGCGCTTCCTTGACCGCAACCTTTCGGCCGGTGTTGACCTGTTCGCGACGCGCCAGGACTTCGAGGAGTTCACCGGGTTCACGAGTGAAACCATCGGTGGCGGCGTGCGCGTGGCGTTCCCGCTCACGGATCGCATGCAGCTCGGCCTGAGCTATCGTCTGCAGACGGATGATGTGAATATTGCTGACCAGAACATCATAATTGACTCCAACGGCGCGTTCGTGCGCGCCATTCAGCAGATCGCCGGCCTTGATACACCGGAAGACTTTTCGGATGACGTCGTGCGTCCGGTGCTGCCAGGTGATGCCGGGGCAGGTGAGGCTTTCGTAGATCGGTGTGATCCGCGTTTCCTTCTGCGCGACACGATCTGCCGGTCCGAGCGCAGCGACCTGTCGAGCATTGTCGGCTACAATTTCTTCTGGGATCAAACGAACGACCCGATCACGCCGACACGCGGTTTCGACTTCCGCTTCAGCCAGGACATTGCGGGCCTCGGCGGTGACGCTCAGTATGTTCGGAGCGAAACAGGCGCCTCGATCTATCGCGGTATCTGGCGCGACGTCGTTGCGTCGGCCCGCTTCGCGGGTGGTTATGTTCTTCCGCTGGATGATTCCGAAGGTGTGCGGATCAACAATCGATTCTTCCGCGGTGGCAGCACGTTCCGCGGCTTCGATGTCGCCGGCCTCGGCCCACGCGAAGTCTACCGCATCTTTGACCCGAACACCGGCGCCGAGCTCACGTCGCTTCGCCTGAACTCACTGGGCGGCAATGCTTATTATCAGGGCACGTTTGAACTGACAGTCCCGAACTTCCTGCCGGAAGAGTATGGCATCAAGAGCGCCATGTTCTTGGACGTCGGCTCGCTCGGCCAGCTCGAAGACATCGACAAGGGCGACCCCGTGGTGATTCCCGATGCTTCGTCACTTGGCTTTTTCGGACTTGGCGCGGTGCGCGTTCCGAAAGACGCCATGGCCCTTCGCGCCTCGGCCGGCCTCAGCGTGTTCTGGGATTCGCCCTTCGGCCCCATCCGGTTCGACTTCTCGCAAATTCTGCGCAAGGAAGACTACGACCAGACCGAGACGTTCCGGTTCTCGACCTCCACCCGTTTCTGATCTCGATAGCCCCAACGAGGAAAAACCAATGACCAAACTCCGCATGCTAGTGGCCACGCTTGTGCTGGCCATGTCGTTTTCGGCGACCTTTGCCCAGGCCTCTTATGCCCAGGGCACGGTCGTGATGATCATCGACGAAGGCAGAATCCTGACGGACAGCAAGGCCGGCAAGGACCTCTTCACGAAGCTCAAGAACATCGAAACCCAGATCAACGGCGAGCTGAAAGCTCCTCGTGACGCGCTGGAAGCCGACCGGACTTCGCTGGCAGCCCAGGTTGACGGCAAGACCCGCGAGGCCATCGTGGCCGATACAGCGCTCGTCGCCAAGATCGAAGCTTTCCAGAAAAAGGCTAACGATTTTGCCCAAAAGCGTACAGTCCTCTCTCAGGAATACGCGGCGACGGAACAGAAAGCCTTCGTCGATTTCAACACGGCGCTGGAGCCTGTTCTGCTTGAAGTCGTGAAGGAAAAAGGCGCGCAAGTCGTGCTGTCTAAGAGCCAGGCAGTTTTCTCGGCCGACACCGTGGACGCCACTCCGGCCATCGTTTCGAAACTGGATGCGCGGACGCCGGCGATCACCGTTGTCCGCCAGCGTGCGCCGGCTGCAACGCCTCAGTAAGTGTTCACGGAAAGCAATAGACCGTGACTGTTGATACCCGCTTCTATGCGTCATTGGGGGCTTTGACGCTTGAAACGGCCGCCGCCCTGACGGGCTCGGAGCTTGCCGGTGATCCCAAAGCGGAGATCACCGGCATTGCTGCCGCAGACCGCGCGCAGAAGGGCGAGATCGCGTTCCTGGAAGGCGACGCGGCACACGCCGCTCTCAGTGCCCGCCTGACTGTTCTGGTTGTAAGCGAAGCAGCCCGGGCGCGTGTCCCTGATGGTGTTTCTTTCCTCGTCAGTCGCCAGCCTCGTTATGCGCACGGCCAGATATCCCGTGCGCTCTATCAGCCGCGTCACTTGCAGACGCAGGAACCTGCGCAGATTTCCGCGTCCGCCCATATTCACTCTGAGGCGATTATCGGCCCCGGCGTTGTTATCGGGGCAGGAGCGGCCATCGGGGAGGGAACGGTCGTTCGCCCTAACTCAGTGATCGGGCCGGGTGTCCAGATCGGACGGCACTGCAGTATCGGCGCCTCGGTAAGCCTGTACTGTGCTTTGGTCGGCGACCATGTGACACTGCTCTCGGGTGCCCGCATCGGCGAGACCGGCTTCGGCGTCACGCCCGGGCCGCAGGGCCTGGAAGATGCGCCCCACTATGGACGGGTCATCCTGCAGGATCATGTGACCGTTGGTGCCAACTCCTGCATCGATCGCGGCGTATTCGGCGACACGATCGTTGGCGAGCGCACCAAGATCGATAACCTCTGCCAGATCGCCCACAATGTCGTGCTGGGCAGGTCCGTAATCGTCGCGGCGTTCGGTGGGATTTCGGGGTCCGTGAAAGTGGGAGATGGTTCCATGCTCGGCGGCCGTGTCGGTATTGCCGACCATGTAACGTTGGGCGAGGGCGTCAGCCTCGCGGCGTCCGCCGGCCTGTTCCGTGATGTCGGGCCGGGTGAGACCTGGGGCGGCACACCGGCCAAGCCGATCCGCCAGTGGATGCGCGAAGTGGCCTGGCTCAACAAGCAGTCGAACCCCAAGAAGCGGGATTGACCAGTGGCGCGGGACTGAAACCGCTGCTAACGGAAAACCATGTCCACGACTGTTCACCCCACGGCTGTGATCGAAGCGGGCGCTGTCCTGCATGACGGCGTATATGTCGGCCCGTTCTGTCATGTCGGTCCGAATGCGGAACTGGGCGAGGGTACCCGGCTGATTTCTCATGCCAGCGTGCGTGGCACCACCCGACTCGGCAAGGAATGCGTGCTGCACCCTCATGCGGCCGTTGGCGGCGTGCCGCAGGTGCTCGGTGTGGAGGAGTCGCCGGACTCGCGGCTCGAGATTGGCGATAACTGCGTGTTCCGCGAATATGCGACTGCCCATACCGGCTGGCCGAAAACAGGTGGCCTCACAACGGTCGGCACCGGCTGCTTTGTGATGATCGGCGCCCATATCGCGCACGACTGCCATATCGGCAACAATGTCGTGATGGCAAACAATGTCTCGCTCGCAGGCCATATCCATGTCGGCGACAATGTCTGGTTCGGCGGGCTTGCGGCCGTACACCAGTTCAGCCGCATTGGCCGCAACGCCTTCATTGGCGGCGGCGCCATTGTGGTGGAAGACGTGATTCCATTTGGCTCCGTGGTGGGCAATCATGCAAAGCTCGCGGGGCTGAATATGGTGGGGCTCAAGCGCCGGGGGTTTTCGAAGGCAGACCTCCATCAGATCCGCGCCGCCTATAAAGCTGTGTTCGAAGGCGAAGGCTTCTTCAAGGATCGCCTCGAATCCGCGGCAACAGCGTTCGAAGGCCAGGCGCTGGCGATGGAGCTGATCGATTTCATCCGCGAGGGCGGCGACCGCCCCATCTGTAAGCCGGGTTGACCGGATGCCCGCGCCGCTTGGCCTGATTGCGGGACTGGGCGACCTGCCGGTCGCCATCGCCGAGAATGCCGTAGCCACCGGGCAGGGCGTGCATGTACTGCGCCTGAAGGGCTTCGAGGAGCCGCGACTGGCGTCGTATCCGGGCAGCGTTGTCGGGCTTGGCGAAGTCGGCACGGTCATCAGCAGGCTGAAGGACGCAGGATGCCGCGATCTCGTCTTCGCGGGAAATGTCAGCCGCCCGAACTTCTCGGATCTCAAGCTGGACCTGAAAGGTGCGGCCCTGTTGCCGAAAGTGCTCAGCGAAGCGCGGCGGGGCGATGATGCCTTGCTGCGCGTTCTGGTGAGCGAGTTCGAGAAGAACGGTTTTAACGTTATCGGCAGCGAGCAGGCTCATGCGAGCCTGCTAGCGCCGGCGGGCCTGATTGCCGGGCCTCAGCCCGATCTGACGCTGATGGCGGACCTTGAAGTGGCAGCGCGGGTCGCGTCGGCCAGCGGGGCTCTGGACATCGGACAGGCGTGTGTTGTCTGCGATGGACTCGTGCTGGCGGTCGAGGCGCAGGAAGGCACGGATGAGATGCTCCGGCGCTGCGCACGGCTGCCCGAGACGATCCGCGGCCATTCGGGCGCGCGGCGGGGCGTCCTGGTGAAGCGGCCCAAACCGGTGCAGGAGCGCCGGATAGACCTGCCGACCACGGGCGTGTCGACGGTTGAACTCGCAGCTGCGGCCGGCCTCGCCGGGATCGGGGTGGAAGCCGGCGGCGCTCTCATGCTGAACCGGCCCGCGATGGAAGCGAAGGCGGCCGCGCTCGGATTGTTCCTGTACGGATTTCCGCCCGCGCTTGGAACGAACAACTGATGTCGCTCTATCTCGTCGCTGCAGAAGCCTCCGGGGACTTGCTGGCGCGCGAAGTTGCCGAATGGGTGCGCCGCAAGGCGCCCGGTATCGAGATCGACGGTATCGGCGGTGAAGAGCTTGCAGCTATCGGAATCCGGTCGCCTATCGACATTGGGCCATTGTCTGTACTCGGATTTGTGGAGGGGATCCGGGCATATGGCGATGTGGTGCGCCTTGCAGATGCTGCAGCCGATGCCATCTGCAGCAAGAATCCGCGCGTCGTTGTGCTGGTCGATTCTTGGGGCTTCATGCTGCGAGTAGCGCAGCGTGTGCGTACCCGTGCGCCCTGGATAAGGCTCGTCAAGCTGATCGGCCCACAGGTCTGGGCCACCCGCCCGGGCCGTGCGGAAACTCTCGCCGGGACGGTTGATCACCTTCTGTGCCTGCATGAAATCGAGGTGCCATACTACGCGGCATTTGGCCTGAAGGTGACTGTCATCGGCAATCCTGCGCTCTCACGCAGCGGGAAGGGGGATGGCGCGGCGTTTCGTGCCGCGCACGCCATTCCGGATGCCGCGCCAGTGCTCCTTGTCCTGCCAGGTAGCCGCCGCAGCGAAATCGCCTCTGTCGCCCCCGTGCTGGTTTCGGCCGCGCGTCAGATCAAGGATCGCAAACCCGAGATACGAGTTCTCATCCAGCCGGCCTCCTCGATCCAGGATGCCTTCACCGCGCGTTTCCCGGACGTGGGCACCTGGGCCGAAGTGATCTCCGATCCTGCCGCGAGGTATGATGCGATTGCAGCTTCCGATCTGGCGCTGGCCTGCTCGGGTACGGTGACGAGTGAAGTCGCCATGCAAGGCACGCCAATGATCGTCGGCTACAAGACGGGATGGATCACCTGGGCTCTGGCGCGAGGCTTGCTCTACAAAAAGGTGCACATCACGCTGCTGAACATCCTCAACGGCGACCGTGAGATCGTTCCGGAGTTCGTGCAGACACGTTTCAAGTCTGACCTGATCGCCGCGAAGGCGCTTGCCTGGCTGGGCGATCCGGCGGAACTCGCCGCACAGAAACTTCGCCAGTCAGAGGCGCTGAAGGCCCTCGTACACGATGGCCAACCTGCCGCAGAGATCGCGGCAGATGCCATCCTGCTGGAATTGCGCCAGACTCAGCGGCCCGTGATTGGCATGTAGTCGCGCATCGCAGCGCCGGTGTATATCTGGCGCGGACGACCGATCTTCTGGGTTGGGTCTTCGAGCATCTCGTTGAGCTGAGACACCCAGCCGACCGTCCGGGCCACGGCGAACAGCACCGTGAACATCTTGGTCGGGAAACCCATCGCTTCGAGAATGATGCCCGAATAGAAGTCGACGTTCGGATAAAGCTTCTTGTCGACAAAGTATTCGTCTTGCAGCGCGATGCGCTCCAGCTCCATGGCGACCTTGAGCAGCGGGTGATCACGCAGGTCGAGCGCGTCGAGCACTTCGTGGCAGGTCTTCTGCATGACTTTCGCGCGGGGGTCGTAGTTCTTGTAGACGCGGTGGCCAAAGCCCATGAGGCGGATGCCGCTGGACTTGTCCTTCGCCATCTTCACGAACTCCGGAACCTTGTCGAGCGAACCGATCTCGCGCAGCTGGCGCAGCGCCGCTTCGTTGGCGCCGCCATGGCTGGGTCCCCAGAGGCTGGCCACGCCGGCGGCGATGGCTGCGAAGGGGTGGGCGCCCGACGAGGCGACGAGACGCACGGTCGAAGTCGACGCGTTCTGCTCGTGGTCGGCGTGGAGCATAAAGAACCGGTCCATGGCGCGGGCCAGGATCGGGTTGATCTCATAGTCCTCGGCGGTGACCGAGAAGCACATGTTGAGGAAGTTTTCCGAGTACGAGAACTTGTTCAGCGGATCGATGAAGCGCTGACCCAGGTTGTACTTCATGCAACGGGCGGCGATTGTTGGCATCTTGGCGATGAGGCGGATGGAATCGCGCCGGCGCTCTTCCGGATCTTCGTTGCCCATGGCGCCGGGATAGAAGGCTGCCATACCACCGACAGCGCCGGTGAGCATTGCCATCGGGTGGCTGTCACGGCGGAAACCATCGAAGAAGCGATCCTGCTGGGTGTGCAGAAGCGTGTGCTGGCGCACTTCCTTCGAAAAGGAGTCGTACTGGGCCTTGTTGGGCAGTTCGCCGTTCAGGAGCAGGTAGCAGAGCTCCAGATAGTTGGATTTCTCAGCGAGTTGTTCGATCGGATAGCCGCGGTGCAAGAGCACGCCTTCGTCGCCATCGATAAAGGTAATTTGGCTTTCGCAGCTGCCGGTCGAGGTGAAGCCGGGGTCAAGCGTGAAATGGTCGGTTTCTGCGTAGAGCTTTCGGATATCTATGACATTCGGGCCATGCGTGCCGGAATAGACGGGCAGGTCCACACTTTTGCCGCCGACTTCCAGCTTCGCCGTGCCTGCGTTCTTTACCTTGTTTTCCATCAGCTCTTTCCCTGTTCAATTCGTTCCAAAGGCGCCTCAGCCAGCACCCGTCTGAAGCTGGTCTTCAATCCGGCCGAACGTTTCGTCGCGCCCGAGCCAATCCATTACCGGCGCCAGATCCGGTGCGGGTAACCCGCCCGTCAAAGCCGCACGCAAAGGCGGACCGATCTGCCCCATAGATAGTCCTGTTGCAGTGCAATATGTCGTGATCGTTTCCGAAATACTAGCGGTGGTCCAAGTGGCAGTGTTGCGCAATTCAGGCAGGAGTCCCCCCAGGCGCGCAAGTCCCTCCGCTGAAATAGCCTTCTTTGCATTTTTGGAGAGCTCCAGAGGGCGAGCCACACGCAGAAAGCGAAACGCGGCGGCAAGCTCTACAAGGGTCGCGCCACGGTCCTTCAGGAAGGGCAGGGCCTGACGCACGCGCGCAGAGGTGACTGGATCCAGTGGGCCTTCCTGCGCCAGGAACGGCTGGAGCAGATCGAACAAACGGTCATTGTCCGCTTCACGGATGAAGTGCGCGTTGACGGTACCGAGCTTCTCGAGATCAAGCCGCGCCGGCGACTTGTTGATGCCGCCGAGATCGAACAGCCGGATCGCTTCGTCCTCGGTGAATATCTCCTGATCGCCGTGGCTCCAGCCTAAGCGCAGAAGGTAGGCTTTCATGCCTTCGGGCAGGTAGCCTAGGTCGCGGTAAACCGTTGTCGACAGGGCGCCGTGGCGCTTGGAGAGCTTGGCGCCATCATTGCCGTGGATCATCGGCAGATGGGAAAACTCAGGAACATCCCAGCCCATCGCCTGGTAGATCGGGATCTGGCGGAATGTGTTGCGCAGGTGATCGTCGCCGCGGATGACATGGGTGACCCCCATGTCGTGATCGTCAACGACTACGGCGAGCATGTAGGTTGGCGTGTTGTCGGTTCGCAGCAGCACGAGATCATCGATCTCAGACGCATGGACCTTCACGGTCCCCTGAACGCCATCCTCGACAATCCGGTCGCCGCCATCCGGCGCGCGGAGCCGTACGGTGTAGGGAGCGTCCGGCGAAGGCGGCGAGCCGCCATTGCGCCAGGGCGAGCGGAACGGCGCGAGCAGGGCGCCCGCTTCGGCCAGAAGCGACGCGCGTTCTGTCTCTCCGAGACCTTCTGCACGGGCCGCAACACGTTTTTCCTCGCCGAGGTCCCGCCGCGCCTGCAGCTCGTCTGCGCTGACATAGCAACGGAAGGCCGTGCCGCGCGCGACCATTTCGTGCGCTACAGCAGCATGGCGCGAGGCTTGCTTGGATTGCATAACCGGGAGCTCATCAGGCGTCAGACCGAGCCAGTTCATGGCGTCAAGGATCGCTGCCGTTGCTTCGGGCGTTGAACGCTCGTGGTCGGTATCCTCAATCCGCAGCAGGAACCGTCCGCCGAACCTTTTCGCGAAAAGGTAGTTGAAAAGCGCGGTGCGTGCCCCTCCAATATGTAGCATCCCGGTTGGGGAAGGGGCAAATCGCGTAACGACGCGCATGATCAGGACAATCTCCGGGGCTGGGGGCGGAACAGCCGCCGACGGGGTGCAGAAACACGAGGATGATCCCGAGTGCAAGGGGGGCGGCCCCGACTAAACTTGCTCGGCGGCGTTGTTGCGCTGGTCACTGCCTACGCGCGTGCGTTTGCCCTTAAGTTCGGGATCTATGGCGGCGCCGAGACCTGCTTTGCGCCCTAGTTCGAACCCGCGCTAACGGCCGCTCCAGCCGCTTTGGCCAGCACCCTCTTGCTCCGGTTGGCGGCGCGTCTCTGGTGGAGATTACTCACGCTGACCACACCGGCGGTGATCCCTTTCGGGGCATTTCTTGGGGTCGCTGCCGCGAGGCTTCGGGCTCGAAACGTCCCTGTGCAGCGCAGGCTCGGGGCAGGTAACGCGGCGCCGTGGCCTGGTGCCGCGTACTCAACACTAATCGTATTTGCGAACCAGCGAGACCAGACGGCCTTGTACTTCAACGCGGTCGGGCCCGAAGATGCGGGTCTCGTAGGCAGGGTTTGCGGCCTCCAGCGCCACTGAGGCACCCTTGCGCCGCAGGCGTTTCAGTGTCGCTTCCTCGCTGTCGATCAGAGCCACCACGATGTCGCCGGTCTGCGCGCTGTTCGTGCGCTTCAGAATGACAATATCGCCGTTGAGAATGCCCGCCTGAATCATCGAGTCGCCCTGGACCTCCAGCGCGAAGTATTCGCCGCCATCTGACGCCTCGGTCGGGGCTGGCACGTGGCCGTTGTCCTGCTGGATCGCCGAAATGGGTGAGCCGGCGGCGATCCGGCCGACAAGCGGGATCATGCCGGGGCGGTAGTTTTCTGAGGTCTGGTTCGCGACGAGGGCAGGTTTGAAGTCCCGGCGCTGGCGGCCGGCCGGTGACGGAGCAGCCGAATCCGGCAGCTTCAGAACTTCGAGCGCACGGGCGCGGTTTGCAAGGCGGCGGATGAAGCCACGCTCTTCGAGTGCTGTGATAAGTCGGTGGATCCCGGACTTTGAGGCGAGGTCGAGCGCTTCCTTCATTTCGTCGAACGACGGTGACACCCCGGTTTCCCGGATACGGTCGTTGATGAAAAGTAGCAGTTCTTTCTGCTTGCTGGTGAGCATGCGTGGGGCCTTCCCAAGTGATTCTATGTTCACAATTGTTCTACGTGTGTTCCCGTTTCGGGTCAACCACTTGTGGAACGTTTGAGCATTCAGGAGCACAAAATCTGGTATCAGGCCGTGTGGCGGAGGGTTCCCGCGAAAGCCTGGCGGTCTGCCCGCTTCATCAGGCTCTCTCCGATAAGGAATCGCCGGATGCCGAAGGTCCGAAGCCGACGGATGTGTTCGGGATCGGAAATTCCGCTTTCGGAGATAAAATGCCGGTCGGCCGGCAGCCGGGGCGCGAGGCGTTCGCTGGTGCCGAGATCGGTCACCATCCGCTTCAGGTCGCGGTTATTTACGCCCACGAGCGGGGAGGGAAGACGCAGGGCCCGATCAAGCTCCGCCTCATCATGGGTTTCTACAAGCACATCCATGTTCAGCTCGAACGCCGTGCGGGTCAGTTCTGCTGCGCAGACGTCGTCCACAGCGCTGAGGATGACGAGAATGCAGTCCGCCCCGTGTGCGCGCGATTCGACAATCTGGACCGGGTCAATCATGAAGTCCTTGCGCAGCATCGGCAAGGCAACCGCCATGCGGATCGCCGCGAAGTCATCAAGCGTGCCGCCGAAACTCGGCCCGTCTGTGAGCACCGAGAGGCAGGCTGCCCCGCCGAGCTCATAATCGCGCGCTATCGCGGCCGCATCGGCACCTGGGAGAATTTCCCCGGCGCTGGGCGACTTGCGCTTGATCTCGCAGATCAGAGCATTCTGGTCCGCCGCGACGACGGCGGACAGGGCGGTCGCGAACCCGCGCGGTGCGGCCTGGGCTTTTGCATCGGCAAGCAGGCTGGATGCGGAACGCTCGCGCTTCAGCGCGCGGACTTCATCGGACTTGTAGTCGAGAATGCGATCGAGGGCGGTGCTCATAGGCTGTCCTCTCCCTGTGAAACGCGGCGGAGCGTGCTCAACGTGTCGCGCGCTTTGCCGGTATCGATGGCGGCTGCGGCAAGTGCAGTGCCCTGCGCCAGGTCGGCAGCGAGGCCCAGGACATACAGGCCAGCCGACGCATTGAGCAACACCATGTCACGGAACGGACCGGCATGTCCGTCAAACAGCTCCTGGATCGCGCGCGCGTTTCCGGCCACATCGGTGCCCTCCAGCGTCGACAGCGGATGTGTACGCAGGCCGGCAGCTGACGGCTCGACCATGAACTCGCGCAATCCGGCGGCGGTGACCTCACACACTTTTGTGGGTCCGGAGATCGAGATTTCGTCCACGCCGTCAACCCCGTGAACGACCCAAGACTTGCTTGTGCCGAGTTCACCAAGGGCTTCGGCGACGGGGCGCACCCATTCGGGGCCGAACACGCCCAGCACCTGGTGCTGCGCGCCGGCGGGGTTGGTCAGGGGACCAAGCAGGTTGAAGATCGTCCGTATGCCGAGTTTCATGCGCACCGGCGCAACATGACGCATGGCGCTATGATGCAACCTGGCAAACATGAATCCGACACCGGCCTTGTTGACGCAGTCCCGCAATGTCGCTTCATCGACTTCGAGGTTGACGCCCAGCGCCTCCAGCACATCAGCTGAACCCGTCTTCGGGGGCACCGAGCGGTTGCCATGCTTGGCCACGCGTCCGCCGGCCGCTGCAATGACAATAGCGCTGGCGGTCGAGGTGTTCAGGCTTTTCCAGGTCAGGCCGCCAGTGCCGCAGGTATCGAGAAGCTTGCCGTCTATATGAACCTTGCGGGCGTGGCGCCTCATGATCTTCGCGCCGGCGACGAGTTCGCTGGCTGTTTCTCCCCGGACAGCAAGGCCCATCAGGAAGGCGCCAATCTCTTCGGGCGCAGCCTCGCCGGAAAGCAGCACTTCGAAAGCCCGCTCCAGCAGGTCCACCGGCAGGGCTTCGCCGCGCGCAATCGCTTTCAGAGACGAGGAAAGTGCACCGTCCGTCATGTCTTGATCTGCGACAGGAAGTTCTTGAGAAGCGCGTGCCCGTGCTCGGTCAGAATGCTTTCGGGGTGGAATTGAACCCCGAAGATCGGACGCGTGCGATGGTGCAGCGCCATGATCTCGCCATCCTCCGTATACGCATCCGCGACTAACGCCTCGGGCAAAGTCGAAGGCTGCACCGCAAGCGAATGGTAGCGCACGACGGAGAACTCCGTGGGCAGGCCCTCGAACAGTGTGCCGCCTGTGTGCAAGATACGGGATAGTTTGCCGTGGCGAATTTCGCGTGCGCCAACAACGTCGCCGCCGAATGCCTGGCCGATGGCCTGGTGACCAAGGCACACCCCGAGGATAGGTAGCGTCTCGGGCGCCTTGCGAAGCAACTCGAGACAGATGCCAGCTTCGTTGGGTGTGCAAGGTCCGGGGGAGAGCAGCACGGCATCCGGCTTCAGTGCGAGCGCAGCGTCTGCGGTCAACTCGTCGTTGCGGATGACGTGCGTTCGGCTGCCCAGTTCCTCAAGGTAGTGAACGAGGTTCCAGGTAAAGCTGTCATAATTGTCGATCACCAGGATCATTGGTCAAACTCGTAAGCGGCTGACAGCTCAGCGGCGCGCCGCAGGGCTCCGGACTTGTGCACGGTCTCGTCATACTCGTACTGCGGCACGGAATCGAGCACGACGCCGCCACCGGCTTGGATATGAATCTGCCCATCCTTGATGACGGCCGTTCTCAGCGCGATGCAAGTGTCGAGATCGCCGTTCCAGCCGAAATAGCCGACGGCACCGCCATAGATCCCGCGCCGGGACGTTTCGACCTCGTTGATTATCTGCATCGCGCGGATCTTGGGTGCGCCGGAGACCGTGCCCGCTGGAAACCCCGCAAGCAGGGCGTCGACTGCATCGAGGCCCTCGCGCAGGTCGCCTTCCACATGGCTGACAATGTGCATGACGTGACTATAGCGCTCCACGACGAACCGCTCGGTGACCGTCACGCTGCCATAGGCGGCGACGCGGCCAACATCATTGCGGCCCAGGTCCAGCAGCATCAGGTGTTCGGCTCGTTCCTTCGGATCGGCCAGCAGATCATCTGCTCGGCGCGCATCTTCCTCCGGGTCTCCAGAGCGCGGACGGGTGCCGGCGATGGGGCGGATGGCGACGCGCCCATCGCGCACCCGCACCAGGATTTCCGGGCTGGAGCCCACGAGGCAAACGCTGCCGAGGTTCATGTGGAACATGAAGGCTGAAGGGTTCAGTCGGCGCAGTGCACGGTAGAAGCTGATGGGTTTGCGTTTGAAGGGCGCAGAGAAGCGCTGGCTTGGGACGACTTGGAAAATGTCGCCGGCCTTGATGTAATCGCGGCAGGTCTCTACGATCTCGAAATAACGCGATTGCGTCGTGTCGGAGTGCAGCGTAACCGCCTCCGCGGCGCCTTCCTTCGGGGGGAGGGATGCGAGGCGCTCAAGGCGGCGTTCCACATCGTCGAGCAGCGCTTCAACCGAAGCGGCGTCTTCTCCCTCCTGGCGGCCCACGAGCAGAAGCTCCTGATACAGATGATCGAAGATCACGACGACTTGCGGCACCAGCAGCAAGGCTTCCGGTACGCCGAGCACATCCGGTTTGGTAATGGCAACCGGCTCGACATACTGGATCATGTCATAGCCGAGGTAGCCGAACGCGCCGGACGCCATGGGCGGAATGCCTGCAGGTGCCTCCGCACGGGCGGCAGTTACGAACCGCCGGAGGGCCTCGATCGGAGTGCCGGTTTCGGCAACGGCGTCGGAAAAATCGGAGCTTTGGCTGATTTCAGCCACACCGTTCAGGATGCGGAACCAACGACCCGGCTCGATTCCGATAAAGGAGTACCGGCCAAGACGTTCACCGCCGGCAATCGATTCGAACAGAAAACTGCCCGGAAGTTCAGCGCCGAGCTTGAGCATGGCCCCCACCGGCGTCTCGATATCTCCAATCCGCCGCCGGATGATTAGCCGCGCGGTCATTGGGGTTCCGAAATCGTCCGCTTGTAAGCTTCCAGCGACGCTTCGTTGGTCCGGACTTTCATCGATTTCGTGATTTCCGCCTGAAGTGCCTGGACAAGGTCTTGGCCGAGCGCCGTCGTTGTGGCGGTGGAAATCTCGGTGCCGAGGCCGGCGCGCGCGGACTCGCTTGGCGGCTCAATAGTGTCGACCTTCAGGATCACGTAGCTGTTTGGTGCGCCGGTGGCGAGGTTTACGACCTGGCCAAGCTGCGTGCTGAACATGGCCTGCTGGATCGGCCCCGGAATGCCGAACTGCCCGGCAGTCGCCCGCGTGACAGACTGCGGGAAGGTTTCAACCGGTGACCCCGCTGCAGCTGCGGCTTGCTCGAAGGTCGTCGTGCCCGAACCGATACTTTCCACGAGACCGTTGACGGCGGCGAGCGCCGCGCTGTTGCGGCGCTCGGCGGTGAGCATAGCGCGCACGTCGTCATCGATGTCTTCAAAGGCCGGGGTGAAGGGCGCAATAATCTCGCGTGTCGAGGCAATGAAGATCGCATTCGGTGTATCGAAGCGGCTGGTGAGTTCGCCTTGTCCAAGGCGGAAAGCCTGTGCCATGGCATCCTTCGCCTCACCCAGAAGGCTGAACTGTTGTCCTTGGTCCGTGACGCCATTGGTATCAACCGGCGCAAAGCTCATGACCGGAAGCTTCAGTTCTTCAGCAATCTTTTCAAGGTCGAATCCGGCTGAAACGACTTCATCGAGGCGTTCCATCTTCTCATTCATCAGAACCTGGGCGCGCTCGCCGGCGAGTTCGTCGCGGATCACGCCCGCCACTTCCTCGATAGGTTTCACAGCGCCCGGCTGAACCGATATCAGCCGTGCAACCATCCATTGTCCGTTCACTTCGCGCGGACCGAACATTGCGCCGCTCTGCCTGCCCGCACCGAACATTGCATCGCGCAACGCGTCGTCATCCACTTCAGCGGCGCGGCTGGTCTTGAGGACATTGGACGTTGCGCCGCGAACGGTATTAAGATCTCCGCCGCCGGCCAGCAGTCCGAATGCCGTACGCGCCGCGTCCCGGTCTGCGAAAAGAAGTTCTGCATAGGTCCGTTGATCGGGGTCCGAAAAGCGCTCCGACTTGGTCGCTTCGTAAATTGTGGCGATCTCCTGATCAGTCACTTCGACTTCACCCAGAAAATCTTCCGCCGACATCCTCAGCAGGTCTATGCTGCGCCGTTCGGGTTGCTTCAGCTGCTCGAGGTTGGCGTCATAGTAGGCGCGCACCTCTTCCGGTGTCGGGTCAGCGAGCTGCGCGCCCTTCAGAGCATCAAACAGGAACCACGACACGTTGCGCGCTTCCCCGAAGTAGAGGATCTGCAGATCGCTCAGCACCTTCGGCGCAATGACAGCCGAGGTCGCAGCGTTCTGCATCGTCTGGATCATAAGATCGTCGCCGATCTGCTCTTCAAACTCGCTCAAGGTGAAGCCGAGCTGCTGAAGGCGCTGTCGCAACAGGTTCGGGTCAAGTTCTCCGCTCAGCGGGTTCTGGAACGCCTCGATCGAGCGCGTTTCGGCAAGAACCGCGTCGGTGGACGGTGCAATGCCGAGACTGGCGCCATAGCCAAGCGCCGTGATGCGAGCGGTTTCGGAGGCATAGATCTGGTCGATCAGGCCGTTCTGGAGGGCTTCTGTCTTGGTGACCGGCGTTTCAGATGTCTGGTTCATGTTGCGCAGGACGCTCTCGACCCGCCGATCAAGATCACTCGGATCGAAGCCGCGCGAGCCGGCTTGCGCAATGTTTGCGCCCAGTCCGCCGCGAACCAGGTTGAAGATCGAATCGACGCCCCAGAACGCCATGCCAATGATAATGATCATGACGACGACTTTGCCGAAGATCGAGTTCGTCAGCCGTTTCATCAGCGCAAGCATGGTGGGCGTCTCTTTGGAATGGGTTTGCCGGTTGGCTCACAGCTTGCTAGGCGACCGACCGGTTACTTGCAAGATAGGGAACGCGGCATGAACCGGAAGCTGATCGCTGGAAACTGGAAGATGAACGGCCTGCGCGCAGACCTGCCGACAATACGGGAGGTTGCCACTGCGGCAGGGGCTTCTCTCGGGGGCCCGGACGTTCTTTTGTGCGTGCCGGCGACCCTGCTTTCTGAAGCCGCCCGGGAAGCTGCGGGGTCCGCCCTGTCGGTGGGAGGCCAGACTTGTCATCCGGCTGAAAAAGGCGCGTTTACGGGGGATATCTCGGCCAGAATGTTGCGCGAACTGGGCGCTAACTATGTGATCGTCGGCCATTCGGAGCGCCGCACCGGGCACGGCGAGACCGACGAGATTGTGGCATCGCAGGCCCGTGCGGCGGTTAATGCCGGGCTGACCCCGATTTTATGCATCGGCGAAACGCTGGCCGAACGGACTGCCGGAGAGACACTAAAGGTCATCGAAGGGCAGCTCGCCGGGTCCCTGTCCGGCCTCGATTCTGCCGCCAGCTTAGTCCTCGCCTACGAACCGCTTTGGGCCATCGGCACCGGAAAGGTCGCTACCGCCGGCCAAATAGCCGAGGTCCACGCCTTTATCCGCAAATTCCTGGTTTCGCGCTACGGCGACGCCGGAACCGGCGTCCGAATCCTGTATGGCGGCAGCCTGAACCCGGGAAATGCTGCCGAAATCCTGCCTATTCCCAACGTAGATGGCGGACTTATCGGTGGTGCAAGCTTGAAGGCGGGCGACTTTCTCGCCATCTACACGACGGCGCGGGCACTGACTGTGTGAACGCCCGGCTTGGCGAATGCCCGTAAGCGGGATAAGCGAGCGCGAAATCCCTAAGCAGCCGGGTCCGATCCATGCAGAACGTCATTCTCGCCATCCACATTCTCGCCTGTCTGGCGATGATCGGGCTTGTCCTTGTCCAGAAATCGGAGGGCGGCGGCCTTGGAATCGGGGGGGGCGGTGCGAACTCGCTTATGTCGGGGCGAGGTGCAGCAGGCGCTATAGTGCGCACCACGATCATCATCGGCGGCATTTTCTTCGCTACCAGCCTGGCGCTGACCTCGATCGCGAACCGTTCGGCCGACAAACAGTCCGGCCTAGAACGCGTGCTGGAAGAGACCGCCCCGCTGGCGCCGGCCGGTGAGCCGATCGACCTGTTCGACCCCAGCGTCGATCCGCTTGCAAACGAGAATTTGCCGGCGCCGGAGCCCACAACGACTGACGTGGTCGATCCGACCGCCGCGATCTCCCCTCCGGCCGCCACCCCTGGAGCCGCCCCGGCCTCGGAAACGGCGCCTCAGCCTGCCCCTGAACCTGCCCCGGCAGAGACCAATCCCCAGTAATTTTGGCTGAATCGCGTCTTGGCGGGCAGCCGCATGCGCGAATCGTTGCAAGAGTGTGATCCCATGATCCGCTATATTTTCATTACGGGCGGCGTGGTGTCTTCATTGGGCAAGGGGATCGCTTCGGCGGCCTTGGGCGCCTTGTTGCAGTCACGCGGATATGGCGTGCGCCTGCGCAAGCTGGACCCCTACCTTAACGTCGATCCGGGGACGATGAGCCCGCGTCAGCACGGCGAAGTATTCGTAACCGATGACGGGGCGGAGACCGACCTCGACCTCGGCCACTACGAACGTTTTACCGGCGTCTCTGCCCGCCAGTCGGACAACATCACGACCGGCCGCATCTATTCGAACATCATCGAACGCGAACGCCGTGGCGATTACCTGGGCGCGACCATCCAGGTCATCCCGCACGTCACCAACGAGATAAAATCCTTCGTTCTGAACGATCCGGGGCAGGGGGTTGATTTCGTCCTTTGCGAGATCGGCGGCACGGTCGGTGACATCGAGGGCCTGCCCTTCTTCGAGGCTATTCGCCAACTCGGCCAGGAACTCGGTCCCCAACGCGCGGTGTTCATCCACCTGACGCTTTTGCCCTACATCCCGGCCGCCGGCGAAATGAAAACCAAGCCGACGCAGCACTCCGTCAAGGAACTCCGCTCGATCGGTATCCAGCCGCAGATCCTGCTGTGCCGCTGTGACCGCCCGATTCCGGAGAACGAAAAAGGCAAGATCGCCAGCTTCTGCAACGTGCGCCCTTCCAGCGTCATCGAAGCGCGCGATGTCGGTCACATCTATGACGTGCCGGTCGCCTATCACAATGAAGGCCTCGACACTGAAGTGCTCGCCCACTTTGGCATCGGCGACGCCCCCGCGCCCGACCTTTCGGCCTGGCAACGTATCGGCCACACCATCCGCAATCCGGACGGGGAAGTCTGTATTGGCCTCGTAGGCAAGTACACCGACGTTCCGGACGCTTACAAATCGGTGATGGAAGCCCTGAACCATGGCGGCCTCGCCAATCAGGTGAAGGTCGACATCCGATTGATCGATTCAGAGCGCTTCGATGATGAAGTTGCGCCGCTCGATATTCTCGAAGGGGTACACGGTATTCTCTTGCCCGGCGGTTTCGGTGAACGCGGCGCCCACGGCAAGATGCGCGCGGCGCGGTTTGCGCGTGAACGGAAGATCCCCTGTTTCGGCATCTGCTACGGCATGCAGCTGTCAGTCGTGGAGGCAGCCCGACACCTTGCAGGTATCAAGGACGCCTCAACCAGCGAGTTTGGCCCGACGAAGGAACCTGTTGTCGGCCTGATGGAAGAATGGACCAAGGGCAACGAAAAAGTCGTGCGCGACGCGAACACCGATCTCGGCGGCACGATGCGTCTCGGTGCCTATCCCGCGCGCCTCGCCGAAGGTAGTCTCGTCGCCAGCATCTATGGCACCAGTGAAATCTACGAGCGCCACCGGCACCGCTACGAGGTCAACACCAAGTACATCCCGGCGCTTGAGAAACAGGGCGTGTTGTTCTCCGGCATGTCGCCGGATGGCCGCCTGCCCGAAATCTTTGAGTTGAAGGATCATCCGTGGTTCATCGGTGTCCAGTTCCATCCGGAATTGCGCTCACGTCCGTTCGAACCGCACCCGCTGTTCGCCAGCTTCATCGGCGCCGCGATCCGTCAGTCCCGCCTCGTCTAGACTGCCGACGTCCGTGTCACCTGGAACTGGCCGACATTGATCCGGCCGTCACTGAACCCTGCTTCGCAATAGCTGAGATAAAAGTTCCACAGCCGGCGGAACTGCTCATCGAACCCGAGCGGCTGGATTTCGTCCCAGCGGTCATTGAAGGCCCGTGACCATTCACGGCAGGTGCGCGCATAGTCCTGCCCGAAATAGGCAACGCCATCATGGCGAAGTCCGGCTTCAGCGAGCTTTTCTTTCAGAACCTTCTCGCTGATCAGCATCCCACCCGGAAAAATGTGTTGCTGGATGAAGTCCACGCGGCGCCGGTAGCTGGGGAACAGGTCGTCGTCGATGGTGATGATCTGCAACGCCGCACGTGCACCTTCCTTCAGTGATGAGAACACTTTCGCGAAGTAACTGGGCCAGTAAGGCTCGCCGACCGCCTCGAACATCTCGATGGAAGCAACACCATCATAGGTGCCGACATGGTCGCGGTAATCCTCCAGGCGAATCTCAACACGGTCGCTCAGGCCATTCAAACGCATCCGCTCTTCAGCATAGGCCTTCTGCGCGGGTGAAATGGTGAGGCAGGTAACTCTGCTGCCCCGATGCTTCGCGGCATACTCGGCAAAGCCGCCCCATCCGCAGCCGATTTCCAGGATGTGAGAGCCCGGCCCGGCCTGTATGCGCTCACAGATTTCCTTGTACTTGTGCATCTGCCCATGCTGCAGGGATTGGTTGGGACTTTCGAAATAAGCAGAAGAATAAGTCATGCTCGGGTCCAGCCATTTTCCGTAGAAGGCATTCCCGAGATCGTAGTGCGCCATGATGTTCTTGCGCGCACCCGCCTTCGAATTGCGCCGGCTGAACGCGTGCCGGAGCATGTTCATTGAACGGACGAATATGTTGCCGCGCGAGAGTTCTTTGGCAGCATCGAAGTTGGCCGAAAAAAAGCGCAGTACGGCTGTCAGGTCCGGCGTCGACCAGTCACCATCCATGTAGGACTCTGCGAATGCCACATCGCCGCCCGACAGCGCGCGGCCTACGAAACGGAAATTGTGCACATTGATCGTGGCGTCGGGGCCCTCACCCTCGTTCTGAAACCGAAGCCGCGTCCCGTTGGGCAGCACGAATGTCAGCGCGCCCTTGTGCGTACGTAGCAGCACCATGGCGCCAATGCGGAAGCTGGCGGGTACATCCTTGAGCTGGCGGATGGCTTGCGGCGTCGCGATAATGGGAGACGTCATGGGCGGGACTCCGGAGCAATGGCCGCACGGGCTTTGACCGAAACAGCAACGGTCGTCGTCCGTTCCGGTTTCAGGGGTTTCGAAAAATACTTTGCACCCCTTATCCAGAGCAGGAGAGCCTGCCAGTGAATGCCGAACGTGACGCCGAGTGTGGACATGGGGTTTTTCAGTGCGAGCGAGAGGAAATTTGAAGTTGTAGCCGGCAGCATACGTGCCTTGATGTTCGCCAGATGTGTCCGGCTGCCATCTTTGATGTTTTCCACCACGACATCGAGCGTAGAGGCGGGTTCGCGCAGCGTGAAGCGATACTGTCCGCTGACGTCGAAGAAGGGCGACACGTGGAAGGACTTATCCGCGAAATGCACGGACCGCTCGCCCTCCGCACGGGCGACATAACAGTGCCGCTCGCCGAAGGTATTGCGGACCTCGTAGATGATGCCCTCCAGGCTGCCGTTCTTTCCGAAGCCGTACCACAGTGAAAGGGGCGCAAACTTGTAGAAGAAGTGGCGCGGAAAGGTCACCAGCCGGATCATGCCGCCGTGCAGGCTGACACCTGCGGTCGCAAAGAGGTCGTCCGCCCATGCTCGCAAACCGGTGGTGCGCTCCGGGCCTCCATGGTCGGCCTCATGAAACGAGAAAAGGCCCGTACGATTGACAGCAAAGAGGCGTGACATGCGGCCTGCTTCTTCAAGCCGGTCGATGTCGACATCGATCAGGACGAGCGCGTAGCGAAATTCCCGTTCAAACGGGAAAAAGCGCTTGTGCAGCGTCTGGCCTGACCAGAGCCTTAGCGGCGGTGAACTCAAGCAGATACCTCGGCTTTCGCTTCTGGTCCCGAAGTGTTGCGCCGCGGCGCCACGATGTCCACGCCTTTTGCGTTCCAAGGAACCGATCCACCCAGCGACAGGGCGGGTGAAAGGCCGGATTTCAGCCCGTCTTCGTGGAATCCGCGGCCCATCCATGCTCCGGCAAACCATAGACCATCCTGCCCCTGGACCCGCTTGAGCGAGCGAACTGCCGCCTCGGCAGCTGCATCGAACTGCGGATGGTCGAAGGCATACTGGTGGAACGTCAGTTCCGGCGCGGGCGGCGTTTCAGGGTTGAGCGTGATGAACACCGGCTTCTTGGGATCAATGCCCTGAAGACGGTTCATCCAATAGGTCAGGCAGATGTCGCCGTTGGTCTGCTTGATCACATTCCAGCTTGCCCAGGCGGCCCTGCGCGATGGCATCAATGCCGGGTCGCGGTGCAGGTAGATCGTGTTCGGACGATACTTTACCGAACGCAGGAGGAAGGCGGGGTCCTCATAGTCGCGTTCGACAAGCTGCAACGCCTGGTCCGAGTGGCAGGCAAGGATGACATTGTCGAATAGTTCCGTTGTTCCGTTTGCCTGAACAACGGCGATCTTATCCCCGAAGGGGTGCACGCGCACGACAACAGAATCAGTACGCACGCGGCTGCCAAGCGCGTCGGCGACTTTCGAGACATAGTTCCGGCTGCCGCCGCTGACCGTGCGCCATTTCGGGCGCTCCTTATGCATCAAGCGGTGGTTGTCAAAAAACTGGAAGAAGCTGAGTGCGGGATAGTCGAGCATCCGGTCTTCAGGAGTGGACCAGATCGCTGCACCCATCGGCAAGACGTAGTTCTCGCGAAACGCTGCATCGAAGCCATGTCGGTCGAGCCAGGCGCCCAGGGTCGTATCCCTGATCGCATCGTTCGCTAGATCCGAGCGCGCAATGTCGTTGAACCGGAGGATCGTCTGCCAGAACCGATGGAAACGCGGGCTAAGGAAGTTTCGTTTCTGCGCGAAGATGCCTCCCAGCGTCGATGCCCATGTCCAACCCGCAGGGTCAGACACCGCAAAGCTCATGTCGGAGGCTTCAGTCTCTACGCCGAGCGCTTCGAAGAAGCCGATCAGGTTCGGATAGTTCAGCCCGTTATAGACAATGAAACCGAGATCGACGTTGAGCGCTGTGCCGTCGTAATCGAAAGTGTGCGTGCAGGCATGCCCGCCAAGACGGCCGTCCTGCTCGAACACGGTGACGTCCGCGCTGTCCCGCAGCGCCCAGGCGGCGCCAAGTCCCGAAATTCCGGATCCGACGATCGCGATCCTGTTCATTCAGCGCCCTGCTCCTGTCTGGTCTGTTTATAGGCGTCGAGCGCGCGCTGGCGTGCGGCGGCGTGCTCGACGATGGGTTTGGGATAGTTCTTTCTCAGTTCAACACCGGCCTCTTTCAGCACCAGCGCGGGTGCTTCAAAGGGCGCATGCAAGAACTTGTCAGGCACTTTTGCGAGTTCCGGAACCCAGCGGCGCACATAAGCGCCCGTCTCGTCAAACTTGCTGCCTTGCGTGATCGGATTGAATACGCGGAAATAAGGTGCAGCGTCAGCGCCGCTTCCTGCCGTCCATTGCCAGCTTGCCGCGTTGGCGGCGGGGTCAGCGTCCACGAGCGTGTCCCAGAACCATTGCTCGCCCGCCTGCCAGGGTAGCAGCAGGTGCTTGGTCAGGAAGGAGGCAACAATCATCCGTACACGGTTATGCATCCAGCCGGTATGCCAGAGCTGGCGCATACCGGCGTCCACGACCGGATATCCCGTCATCCCCTGCTGCCATGCCCTCAGCGCCGCACGGTCTTTACGCCAAGGCATCTGGTCGAAGGACGGATTGTAGTTTTTTCTGGCGAGTTCGGGATTGAACGTCAGCAGCACGTGAGAGAACTCACGCCAGGCGATCTCCGACAGAAAAACCATGCCCGAACGTTCGTTGATGCGGCCGGCTTCGATCCCCTCTTTCACTGCGCGCCAGATTTGCGCCGGTCCGATCTCGCCAAACCGTAGATGGGGCGACAGGCGCGAGGTGGACACAACCAGATCCGGCCGGTTGCGGTTGTCGGCATAGTGATCAACGGGGCCGTCGAGAAAATCCTCTAGCAAGCCTCGTGCACTTTGTTCGCCGGGCTTCCAAACTTTCGACATGCCGCCGGACCAGTCCGGCGCTGAAGGATGCAGCCCCCAGTCTGCGAGCTGCTCGCCCGCCAGTTTCCGCCCGCTGATCCGCTTCGGGGCGGACAAGGCCTTGGCCGGCACGTAAGCGGCCTGCAGCGCCCGCCAGAAGGGGGTGAAAACCTTGTAGTAGCCGCCAGCGCCTGTCTTGAGCTGCCAAGGCTCCATCAGCAGCCGCGCATTGAAGCTTTCGGCGGAGATCCCCGCCGACTTGAGAGCTGCTTTAACATCCGCATCCACGGACTTTTCGGGCTCGCTGTAGCGCCGATTCCAGACCACGCTTTGGGCGCCGGTTTCGGCCACGATATCGAGCAGGACCTGTTTCGGATGCCCCGTCCTGAGGACCAGATAGCCCCCGGCCGCTTCCAGTGACGCCGCCAGCGCTTTCAGGCTCTTGTCCAGCCACCAGAGCGCTGCACCGCCCAAGGGGCGCGCTGAAGCCACGCCGGTTTCGCGGATGTAGAGACAGATCACCGGCCCGCCGCCTGCAAGAGCGGCTGTCAGAGCTGGGTTGTCGGTTAGCCGCAGGTCCTCGCGGAACCAGGCAATGACAGGCGGCGGGGAGGGCATGATAGGTGGGCAATCCTGCTTTCAGCTCTACAACGATACGGCAGGGTTTGCGGATTGGATCAATCCACCCTGCTAGGCCGCACTTTCAACAGGCAGCGGGGGCCGCTATACCCCCGGTCGAGTAAAGGGAAAGCGCCGGATGCAGCCTGCCCGCCTTCGCCAGATCATGGAAAATGCGCGGGCTCAGCGCGTCCTTTGCGTGGGCGATGTCATGCTGGACCGGTTCGTCTACGGCGTGGTCAGCCGTATTTCGCCCGAAGCCCCCGTCCCGGTCCTGCGCCAGACCCGCGCCGTCAGCATGCCCGGCGGCGCCGCAAACGTCGCCCGCAACCTGGCGTCACTCGGCCTCCTGCCCGTCATTATTGGCGCTGTCGGCACGGATGAAGCCGGCATCGAGCTCAATGAGCTTCTCGAACATTCGCCAGGTATTTCGGCGCGCCTCGTCCCGCTCAAGGGGCGCCCGACCACTCTTAAGACCCGCCTCGTCGCCGGCGGCCAGCAGCTGCTTCGCCTCGATGCCGAGGAAAGCGGCGCGCCGGACGCCGCGAGCGAACGCGTCATCATCTCTGCCATCGAAGAAACCTTGCCGTCGGTCGCCGCCGTTCTGGTGTCCGATTATGCCAAGGGCCTCGTCACCGACGCGGTGATGACGGCCATTGTCAACGCCGCCGCCGTTTACGACATCCCGGTGATCGTTGACCCAAAGGGCCGTGACTTTGCCCGCTACGGCGCTGTCGACATTCTGAAGCCCAATGCCGGCGAGCTCGGCCTCGCGGTGGGGCTTCCGACCGAAACGACCGGACAGATCGAGGACGCACTCGCCACGGCACGCCGAACGCTACCCGCCAAAGCTGTCGTCGTAACCCGGGCTGCGCAAGGCATGTCCTACATTTCCACCAGCGGCGCGCATGGCCACGTCACCGGCAAGGCGCGCGAAGTGTTTGACGTCTCCGGCGCCGGCGACACGAGCCTCGCTGCTCTCGCTGCGGCCGTCGTGGCGGGGGCGAGCCTCGATGAAGCAGTGAACGTCGCGATCATCGCCTCGGGTATTGCCGTCGGCAAGTCCGGAACCGCCACGGTTTCGGCGCCTGAAATGGTCGACTCGCTCGAGTTACCTCATTGGTCCCATAAAGCCGGGACGCTATCGGTGGATGCGATGGTTGGGCAGATCGAGCGCTGGCGGGAAGGGGGGCTCAGGATCGGTTTCACCAACGGCGTGTTCGATATCCTGCATCCGGGACATGTCCGTGTGCTCGAAGAATCGCGCAGTCGGTGTGACCGTCTTGTCGTCGGCCTCAATTCCGACGCCTCCGTGAAGCGCCTGAAGGGCTCGGAGCGCCCGGTGAATTCCGAGCAGGCCCGCGCCCAGGTCCTGTGCGGCCTGTCGGCCGTCGACGGGGTCGTAATCTTTGAAGAGGACACGCCGCTGGACCTTGTCGCCGCTTTGTTGCCCGACGTCCTGATCAAGGGCGGGGACTATACGCGTGAAACCATTGTGGGCGCGGATCTGGTCGAGGCGCGCGGTGGGGAAGTCGTCATCATTCCCCTGGTGCCGGGCCAATCCACCACGTCGATCATCGCTCGCTCACGGAGCGGAGCTTGAGTCAGGCCTCTCAGACCGCCGCCGCGCTGTGGCGCCAGTACGGTGAAGATGCATTGGTCATCGCCACGCTGCGCGCGGCCGAAGTTGCCGCCATGGGCGACGTCGAAGCACTGGCTTACTGGGATGAAGTCGCGGCTCATTTGTCCGGAGAGGCGCCAGAACCGTCGCAGACAAACTAGGGCAGGGGCCCTGCCCCCGCCTTTCAGTTGGTGGAGTGCTTCTTCAATTCGTAAGTGCCGCGGCCCGTCAGGTCGAACCATTCCGGAATGTCCGGATGGCTCAGCGGCAGGTCGGAATCATCGGCCAGAAGGTTTTGTTCAGACACATAGGCGATGTAGTGCGTCCGGTCGTTCTCGGCGAAGAGATGATAAAACGGCTGGTCCTTGCTGGGGCGGACTTCTTCCGGGATAGATTCGTACCATTCGTCGGTATTGGCGAATTGCGGATCCACGTCAAAAATGACGCCCCGGAACGCAAAAACCCGGTGGCGAACGACCTGCCCGATCTGGAATTTGGCAATGTGCTTGGAAACCGAGCCGTAGTGATAGCGCTCGTCGACCTTCTCGGTCAGTACGAGCGGTTCCCGCTTGCCCTGCTTCGATCCCCCGAACAGAGCGCGCAACCAAGCCGCAGGTCCACGTCTACTGGTCATTTTCAGCTCCTATGATAGAGCATGCCTCAAGTTTGAGTTTCGGGCCACACCATGGCTGACAAAAAAGATGGAACTGGCGGCCGCAAGCGCGGACCGCCCGGTTCTCAAAGGGGAAAACCGCTCTATGCCGCGGTCGACCTCGGCACGAACAACTGCCGGCTGCTGGTCGCGGAACCCCGCGGCCAGTCCTTCCGCGTGGTTGATTCTTATTCGCAGATCGCCCGTCTGGGCGAAGGCTTGCACGAATCCGGGAGGCTGTCCGATGCGGCGGTCGAGCGCGCGCTGAGTGCCCTGCATGCCATCCGCAACAAGCTTAAAATCCACGGCGTAGGCCGGGTTCGCTGCATTGCTACGGAAGCCTGCCGAAAAGCCTCGAACGGCGAGGAGTTCATCCGCCGGGTTCAAGCTGAAACAGGTCTGACCTTTAAGGTGATCGGCGCCAAGGAAGAGGCCCGCCTCGCCACCATCGGCTGCTATGACCTGATCGAGCCCGAAGCCCGGTCTGTGCTGGTCGTCGATGTCGGCGGTGGCTCCACCGAACTGTCCCACGTCGATGCCAGCGCCATCCGCTCCGGCGGGCTGGCAGGCATCCTGCGACAGGCCCCCATCGTCGACTGGACCAGCCTCAAGATCGGTGTCGTGACCCTGTCTGAAACCTTCGATCTCAACGACGAGGCCGCCGCCTGGCCGCAGATGCTGGAACATGCCCGGTCTGCGGTGCGAACCTGGCCGGCGCTTGACCGAGTTGTTGAGCGGCTTGCGGCCGATGATGGCCACCTGATCGGCACGTCCGGTACCGTGACCTGCCTCGCCGGCGTCCACCTCAAGCTTGACCGCTACCGGCGTGACAAGGTCGACGGCAGCTGGCTCTCCCGACACGATGGCCACGCTACAATGAACCGGCTGCGCGAACTCGGCGTTTCCGGCCGGGCCAAACTGCCCACCATCGGCGAAGAACGCGCGCCGCTGATGCTCGCGGGGTGCGCGATTATGGAAGCGGTCTGGGAAGTCTTCGACGCCCATAAACTGCGCGTCGCTGATCGCGGTCTGCGCGAAGGCGTTCTATTGTCGATGATGCATGGTCAACGCCCTCAGCGCCGCCGGCGCCCGAAACGGTCAGGCCCCAGAACAGCCCCCGCAGGAGTCGGCGATGTCGGATGATGAAAAGCGGCGCTGGAAAGGCCCGACCGGCGAGCGGGTGGGCTCCGGCCGGCGCACGACCGAGCGCAAGGTCATCGCCCGTAACGCGAAGACAGAAAGCTCCAAGCGCTGGATCGAACGCCAGTTGCAGGATCCCTATGTCCGCAAGGCCAAGGAGGCCGGATACCGCTCCCGCGCGGCCTACAAGCTACTCGAGATTGACGAAGAGGCTGGCATCCTGAAGCGCGGCCAGCGCGTCATTGACCTCGGCTGCGCACCGGGAGGCTGGATACAGGTGGTGCTGCACAAAGGCGCGGCAGAAGTTGTCGGGATCGACCTTCTCCCCGTCGAGACAGTCGACGGCGCCACGATCTTCGAAGGCGACGTCAACAATCCGGAAGATGTCGCGAAAGTCCTCGCCGCGCTCAGCGGCCCGCCTGATCTGGTGTTGTCAGACATGGCCGCCAACACTACCGGTCACAAGCAGACGGACCACCTGCGGACCGTCGCGCTTGTCGAACTCGCCGTCGATTTCGCAATCGCTCATCTGGCGCCTGGTGGTACCTTCTGTTCGAAAGTGTTTCAGGGCGGCGCGACGCGTGACGTGCTCGAAAGCCTTCGGAAGAATTTCCGTACTGTGAAACACATCAAGCCACCCGCCAGCCGTGCAGGCAGTCCGGAAATCTTCGTGGTGGCCAAAGGATTCAAGGGCGCAAAGCCCGCCAAGGGAGGGACAGAATGAAGATCACCGGAGGATGTTACTGCGGCGCGGTTCGCTATGAAGCGAACGGAGATGCGATCATGAAGGCGCGCTGCCATTGCCGCGAATGCCAGTTCTTCACCGGGGGTGAAGGCAATGATTTCATTGCCATGCCAATCTCCGGTTTCAGTTTCACCAAGGGCGAGCCGAAGTCTTACACCCGCCCGGAATTGAAAGGCGCTGCCACGCGCCAGTTCTGCCCGGATTGCGGCACACCCCTGCTGACGAAATCTCCCGCCTTGTCGATTGCTGTCATTCTGAAGGTCGGCTCATTGGACGATCCGAAACTGTTCGAAGGTCCGCAGGTGATCCTGCAAACTGCCGACGCGCAGCCCTTTCATCACATACCGGACGGTGTGCCGGCTTTCGCCAGGTTCCCCGGATGAAAAGCATTGCAGTTGCCGTCCTGTTGCTGTTCGCCGTGGCCTGTTCGAACGAGACGCCGCCCGAGCAGCCACCGGTCGAACAGCAGCCCGCAGAGCAGGTCGCCGCCAAACCCGATGCGTCCGGCGAACCGGATTACGCACGCATCGAGCTGGCTGCCCCGCAAGCTACCGCCGAAGAGCGCGCTTCCTGCGAAGCGGTTGGCGGCACGATCCTGCCCAGCGGCAAGCTGCAGTGGGAAAACTGCGTACAAATTTTTGCCGACGCGGGAAAAGCCTGCGCCGGCGAGGCCGATTGTATCGGTGAGTGCCGCTATGAAGCCGAAGGCGAACACGTTCCGGACACGGAAGTCATCGGCACCTGCCAGACGACAGACGCCCGCTTCGGCTGTCGCACTGTGGTCGAAGGTGGCAAGATCGCGCACACGCTGTGTGTCGACTAATTAGCGCCTTCATAGGTACAGTTTCTGCACGGGCCAGAGGACAGATCTGACATGAAATTCCTAGTGCCGATTGTGGCGGGGTTTGCCGTTGCGGGCTGCGCCTGGTTCCATCCGCCCGCCGCGCCCGAAGTCGAGGCGGTCGCCCCTGCGGCCTACTACCAGCATGTCGGTGTTGCGGGCGAAGTTGCATCGCCCGCCGAGCGTGCGGCGTGCAAAGCCGCTGGCGGAGAGATCAGCCGCGAAGGACTTCGCGGTTGGGAACACTGCGTGCAGACTTACCCGGATGCCGGAAAGACTTGCTCCGATCACGACGATTGCCTCGGCACATGCCGGTATGACGGTCCTTCCGCGCCACCTGGCTCAAAGGTGACGGGCGCCTGCCAGGTGCGTGACGTGGCTTTCGGTTGCTACACGCTCGTTGAAAAAGGCAAGCTCGGCTACGCGATTTGCGCCGACTGAATTGCCTGCATTACAGCAGGTGCGCCTCTGCTTCATCACGGTGCTTTTTCAAATAGCGCATGAACGGCGTGCCGCCCGTGCCGACGTCCGGATCGTTGCCGGCCGCGGTCGAGGCCTGACGGTTGATGTACGTCGCCGCGTATTCGAGATGGCGCGTACGGAAGCGCGCGAGCTTGCGAATGTTATCATTATAGAGCTCGCGCATCGCCGAATTGCCGTGCGACTGCACGAAGCTGCGCAGCACGCTCTGCGCACGCAGGTCGTCGATGAAGCGCCGGTGATGCGGGGGCCGGTAGACGTGAAGTTCATCGAGGAATGCGCGAAGGGGATCGCCCGCATGACTTATGCCCAGCAGCGCATCCATTGCCGGCACGATCGAGGATTGCGAACCCGTCTGCCCGCGAAAGGCCTGCGGCCTGCCGCCAGTCTCGTTGACGCCTTCGTAGATCAACCCTTCGCCCAGCGCCGGATTGTCTTTCCAGCCATGGATCCACGGCCGCACGCGGTGGAAGTAGACATACGGATCGCAGCGCTCCGGCATACGGTCAAAGATTGCATTCACGTCGTCCCACACTGAACTCATCACACCCAGTGCGCGCTCGACTTCCGCAGGACTTCCCGCCTTCGCCGCGTCGACAATCTTTGTCGCTTCCAGCAGCATCTCGCCGGCGCGCGCCTCGATGGCGACGTGCACGAGGATGAACCAGGCTTCGTCCATGCCGCCTTCGAAATGTTGCAGCGTATGGATATTCGAAAGGTCGATCGGCCCCTGCCCGTCAAACCGGCTCCAGTTCTCAAGGGTGTAGCTGGAATAGGGGAGGAGAGGGGGTTGGCCGATGGCCCTGCCGATCTGCCAGATCGGAACGGCAAGGCAGGCCGGCAGGGCTATGGGTGCTTCGGGCTCACCCCAGACATAGGCCTGCACCATGAAGCTGTAGTGGAGCATGGCGATGCGCAGTTCGGCGTCGCTCGCGCTCGCACAGAAGTCCGTCAGGTCCAGTCTGGGAAGCGTTTCGAGGAAGCTGCGCACGCGGCCGGTCGGGATCAGTTCCGGCAGGCGAAGGGCCATTTCGCGGGCCGGCTGCAGGTGGGCGGGCAGGGCCACGCCGGCCGGGTCAAAGCCCGCCAGGAAGCCGCGCTGCGCACTCAATCCATAATCTGACAAGTTCATCAAGGTTCCTCCCCAGGACACGATGGTTACAGATGCAACTAATACCGACTCTATCGAGTGCGCCGCACAGCCTGTCAAAGCGGCTCTGCAGAAGGGGGCCGGCGCGCCGGGGAAGGGGGCTTCACAAGCCTGCCCGACTCCCTTACTAGGCCAAAAAGGGAGCTCCCCACATGAAAATCCGACAAGCGATCACCTTCGACGACGTGCTCCTGCAGCCCGGCGCGAGCGAGGTCCTGCCCGCAGAAGTCGACGTTTCGACCTTCCTGACGAAGGCGATCCCTCTGAACATCCCCCTGCTCTCGGCGGCCATGGATACGGTCACCGAGGCGCGCCTCGCCATCGCCATGGCCCAGTCTGGCGGCATCGGCGTGATTCACCGTAACCTGTCGATTGAGCAGCAGGCCGGCGAAGTGGCCATGGTGAAAAAATACGAGAGCGGCGTGGTAATGAACCCCGTCACCATCGCCCCGACGGCCAGCCTCGGTGAACTGCGTGAGCTGAAACAGCGCACGCGCTTTTCCGGTATCCCGGTCGTCGAGAAGAACGGCAAGGTCGTCGGGATCGTCACCAACCGCGACACACGTTTTGCGGAAGACGCGAACGAGAAAGTCGCAAGCTTGATGACGCGCGAAGTCGTCACCGTGAAGATGGATACACCCATCGAAGAAGCTCGCCGCCTCCTCCACAAGCACCGGATCGAACGCCTGGTGATCGTTGACGAGAGCGGACGCTGCATTGGCTTGCTGACCGTAAAGGACATGGACAAGGCATCGCTGAACCCCTTTGCCGCGAAAGACCCCGCAGGACGCCTGCGCGTAGCCGCCGCTTCGACGGTGGGTGATGCAGGCTTCGAGCGCACAGAGGCGCTGATTGCCGCCGGCGCGGACGTTGTCGTTATCGACACGGCGCACGGCCATTCGAAAGCGGTCGCGGACGCTGTCCTGCGCGCCAAGAAAATTTCGAATGCTGTGCAGATCATTGCGGGTAATGTCGCGACGGCCGAAGCCACGCGCGCGCTCATCGATGCAGGCGCTGACGCGGTGAAGGTAGGTATTGGACCCGGCTCCATTTGCACCACGCGGATCGTGGCGGGTGTCGGCGTGCCTCAGCTGACTGCGATCGAGGATTGCGCGAACGCCGCAGCCGCATCCGGCATTCCGATCATCGCGGATGGCGGCATCAAGTTCTCTGGCGACTTTGCCAAGGCGCTCGCGGCCGGGGCGTCTACTGCCATGATGGGATCGATGTTCGCCGGCACCGAAGAGAGCCCCGGCGAAGTGTTCCTGTACCAGGGCCGCTCGTACAAGGCCTATCGCGGCATGGGCTCTCTCGGCGCGATGGCGCGCGGCTCAGCCGACCGCTACTTCCAGAAGGATGCCGCAGCCGACAAGCTCGTACCGGAAGGTATCGAGGGGCAGGTGCCCTACAAGGGCGCGCTCGGCCCGATCATCCACCAGATGGTCGGCGGCCTGCGCGCCGCGATGGGCTATGTCGGCGCCCGCACGATTGCGGAACTGCACGCGAAAGCGCAGTTCGTGCAGATCACCGGGGCAGGGCTCCAGGAGAGCCATGTGCACGACGTGATGATGACGCGAGAGTCGCCGAACTATTCACTGCCCAGAGGCTGACGCGGCTCACGCCACATTGCCTCCAGCGGCGGCCCGCCGGGCCCCGGTTCGAAAAGTTTCATCCGCTCGAAGCCGTGGCTGACATAGAAACCGGTATTCGCCGGGTTCGAGTTTTCGAGATAGCAGGGCAGGGAGATCCGGTCGGCCGCGTCCAGCATCGGCCGGATCAGTTTCTTGCCAAGGCCCTGCCCCCTCGCCGCCTTCCGCGTGGCGATGGTGAACAGATACATGTGCGGCGCTTTCGGATGCTCGCGCGCCATCGCTTCGCCCGCGCCCAGCCCGCGCTTCGCGGCACCCTTTTCACCTTTCGTCATCAGCGACCAAACCAGCCGCATTGTCTGCAGGTTGTTCAATTCGCGGCTCTGCGCCGAATGCGCCCACATGGTCGCGCCTGTATCGCCGTGGATATGGCATATGCCGCGCGGTAGGTAGACGCTGCGAGCCAATTCACCGAACACCGGCGGCATGGTTTGCGTATTGCCGAAAATCCAGAGATTTACGGGGTCCTGTGCAAAGCCTTCGCCGGTGATGCTGCCCAGCTTTTTCCAGTCCTGCGCTGCGGCGGGCCGTACACCTTCGGGAAGCGAGATGTCCATCGAGTGATCCTTACGCAGCCGGTGGTGCAAAGCCTTCGAGTAGCACGATATCCGCGGTGGAGGCGGCGAAACGGTGCTGCACGAGGTCCTGATAGGCTGGCGAGGCGTACCAGGCTTTCATCACCGTCTTGGAGGGGAATTCCAGCAACACGGTACGCGTGCAGCGCCATTCGCCCTCGATCACCTCAGGCGCTTCGTCAACGGAGAGCAGCTTTCCCCCGAACGGCGTGAACGCAGCCATAAACCCGGCGCCATATCTGGCATAGGTCTCGGGGTCGGTGATGGTCAGTTTTGCAACGACAAACGCGGGCATGGCACGGAGCTTTCCAACAGTCTTGTGACTGTAAGATTTGGAATATTGCAGTGTCCAATGGTTTCATTGCGGGTCCGGCGCGGTTATGGCGTGCATGAAAGCCAGTGAAGAGGACCCAGCATGCGCACAGGCGGCAAAATCACCGCAGCCATCGAGGTCCTGCGCGACGTGCTGGAGCGCCACCAACCGCTGAAGATCGCCCTTCGCGACTGGGGCAAGCGCGCCCGTTACGCCGGCTCCAAGGACCGAGCATGGGTCTCCGGCCTGGTGCTAGACGCGCTGCGCAGGCGCAACTCAATCGCGCACCATATGGGCCACGGGGATTCCCGCGCCCTGATCCTCGGCGCGCTGCGCATCGCGTGGGACTGGAACGCGCGGGACATCGAGGAAGCCTGCTACGACGATCATGGGCCCACACCGCTTACCAATGACGAGCGCAGCCGACTGATCCTGGCGCCGGACCCATCGGCGGCCGCGCACGTGCAGGGCGACTATCCGGAATGGATGACACCCCACATGCAACGCGTGTTCGGCCCCGAAGCGGTGATCGAAGCGCAGACGATGGCCGTACGGGCAGACGTGGACCTGCGTGTGAACACGTTGAAGGCCGACGCTGAGAAGGCGGCGCTGCCGCTCAAGTCCGTGAAGGCCGAGCCGTCGCGCCTGCTGAAGAACGCCTACCATATCCCGGCGCGTGACCCGACGGAGCGTGAGGACAGCATCGAGGGTATCCCGGCTTTCTCCAAGGGCTGGGTTGAGGTGCAGGACGCCGGCAGTCAGATCGCGGCGGCCGCGGCCTGCGCGAAGCCCGACCAGCAGGTCATGGACTATTGCGCGGGCGGCGGCGGCAAGACGCTTGCGCTGGCCGCGCAGATGGAAGGCCGCGGTCAGATCCACGCCTACGATATTGATGGCAAGCGGCTCTCCGCGCTTATTCCGCGCCTGAAACGCTCCGGTGCGCACAATGTGCACCTAGTGCACCCGAGCGAGGGCAACACGCTTGAGCCGCTCGTGGGGCAGATGGATCTCGTCTTCGTCGATGCGCCTTGCACTGGCACCGGCACATGGCGCCGGCGGCCGGATTCCAAATGGCGCGTCAAGCCCGCACAGCTGGAAAAGCGGATGCAGGACCAGCGGGAAATCCTCCAAGCCGCATCGACCTACGTGAAGCCGGGCGGCCGGTTGCTGTACGCGACCTGCAGCTTCCTGATAGAGGAAGATGAGGACAGGGTAGCCGAGTTCCTGGCCGGCGCGCCGCAATTCGTGGAGCGGGACGCGGCTGAGGCTGCCATCGCCTCCGGCGCGCTGACGACCTACGGTGCCGAGATCGTGCGCAAGTACCGTGGCCCGACGGGCAGCGTGCGCCTGACGCCGCGCCGGGCCGGCACAGACGGGTTTTTCTTCGCGCTGCTGGAGCGCCGCGCCTGAGCCGTCTGGACGAATCCCTGCACCTCGGCTACTGCGCCGCATGACCGAGACCCGCCACCAACGCGCCCTGATCGTCGACTTCGGCAGCCAGGTGACGCAGCTCATCGCCCGCCGTCTGCGCGAAAGCAGCGTCTATTGCGAAATTCATCCCTACAACAAGGTCGATGCGGCCTTCCTGAAGGCCTACGGACCGCAGGCGATCATCCTCTCGGGCGGTCCTTCGAGCGTGTACTGGGATGACGCGCCGATGGCCGATACGGCGGTCTTCGAGGCCGGCATTCCGGTTCTGGGCATCTGCTACGGCCAGCAAGTGATGATGCACCAGCTGGGCGGCCGGATCGAAGGGGGCACCAGCCGCGAGTTCGGCCGGGCCTTCATCGAGCGCGTAAAGCACGACCCGTTGCTAGACGGTCTGTTTGAGGGAGAGGAAGAACAGGTCTGGATGAGCCACGGCGATCACGTTGCCGAAATGGCGGCGGGCTTTGCCGTGATCGCGAAGTCGCCGGGCGCGCCCTATGCGGTGATCGCCGATCGCGCGCGGCGCTTCTATGGTACGCAGTTTCACCCGGAAGTCGTCCACACGACGCACGGCGCCAAGCTGCTGCGCAATTTCATTCACGGCGTCGCGGGCTTCACCGGCGACTGGACGATGGCCGCCTACAAAGCCGAAGCCATCGCGAAGATCCGCGAACAGGTCGGCAAAGGCCGGGTGATTTGCGGCCTCTCGGGCGGCGTCGATTCGTCCGTCGCCGCCGTTCTGATCCACGAGGCCATCGGCGACCAGCTGACATGTGTCTACGTCGACCATGGCCTCATGCGTGCCGGCGAAAGCGAGCAGGTGGTCGGCCTGTTCCGCGAGCACTACAACATTCCGCTTGTGCATGTGGATGCGTCGGAGCTTTTCCTTGGCCAGCTGGACGGCGTCACGGACCCGGAGAAGAAGCGCAAGATCATCGGCGGCCTATTCATCGATGTGTTTGACGAAGAAGCGAAAAAGATCGGCGGGGCAGACTTCCTCGCGCAGGGCACGCTTTATCCGGATGTCATAGAAAGCGTATCCGTCAGTGGCGGTCCGAGCATGACGATCAAGAGCCACCACAATGTGGGCGGTCTTCCTGCGCGCATGAAGATGAAGCTGGTCGAGCCGCTGCGCGAACTTTTCAAGGACGAAGTGCGCGCGCTGGGCCGCGAACTTGGCTTGCCGGATGCCTTCGTGGGCCGCCACCCGTTCCCGGGCCCCGGCCTCGCCATCCGCATCCCGGGAGCCATCACGCGCGAGAAAGCGGATACGCTTCGCAAGGCTGACGCGATCTATATCGATGAGATCAAGAAGGCGGGCCTCTATAACGAGATCTGGCAGGCCTTCAGCGTGCTGCTACCGGTCAACACCGTGGGTGTGATGGGAGACGTGCGCACCTACGAAGCCGTTCTCGCCCTGCGCGCAGTGACCAGCGTCGATGGCATGACCGCCGATTACTATCCCTACGACCACGCCTTTCTTGGCCGCGTGGCCACGCGCATCATCAACGAAGTGAAAGGCGTGAACCGCGTTGTTTACGACATCACGTCGAAGCCGCCCGGCACGATTGAGTGGGAATGATTTTTACCCCTCCGGCAGTATCCGTTTGTACGCCATAGAACTACCTAACTAGCTGAATAACAACAATAAACCTCGCATCGTCTATCACGATCTATCGAGGGGCAGCG
>NZ_JALHLS010000016.1 GCF_022844445.1 Hyphomonas sp. | reverse complement strand
CGCGCGCGGCCTGCTCGAAGCAGACCGCGGCGCGCCGGCCGGCGCCGGCCCGCTCCCAGTGCGCCGCGATCCGGGACGCCGGCGCCTCGAGGCGCCTCAGGCGCCGGGCAACACGCTGGTTGAGGTCGCGTTCAAAACTCACTGGCAGGTCTGAGGTGCCCCAGTCTGCAAGGATGTCATGGGCGGGCCGGCTACCGCTTGCCGGATCGGTCTGGAGCCAGCCTAGCGCTGCCAGCTGGGCGGTCTCCTCACGCCCCGTCTCGAGGCCGAGTTCGGCAAGAAGATCGGCGGCCAGCTGCGGCGCAAGCCAGGTTCGCCAGGTACAGTGCAGGCGCCAGAGCGCGACCGCGCCCGGAGAGAGGTGGCGCGCCCGCGCCGCCAGGAGCGCCGTCAGTTCGCCGGGCGCCTCGCCGGCGCCGCCCGCGCCTTGCAGGGCGGCCTGGATCAGCCAGAACGGGCTGCCTTGCGCCAGCTCGACAAGCCCTTCGGCCGCGGCCGCATTGCGCGCGCCGGCCCGGCGGGCAAGTTCGCGGGCGGCCTCGATGGGCAGCGCGCCGACATCGAGGCGGCGGGCCGGCGCGCCGCGGGCCGCGGGCAGGCCTTCGGCCGTGCGGCTGGTGATCAGCAGGAGCCCGGAGCGGCGCTCATCGAGGAGGTTGCCGAGAAGGCGCCGGCTGTCGGGATCGCACCAGTGCCAGTTCTCGACGAAGAGCTGGTCAGGGACAGATCGGCGCAGCCGCCCTAAACCGTCCGTAGACGGAACAAAATCTTCACCAAGCCCGCACGCCTGCGCCACCCGCCGCGCGCCGCCTAGCGGCGTGTGCAGGTCAAGCGGCGAGAACTCGGCGGCCGCGCCCGGCGCGCCCTGCGTTTCCCGGAACCTTGCGAGCAGCGCGGACTTGCCGATCCCGGCAGGTCCGGTGAGGCAGGCGATGACAGGCGATGCGCGGCTCGTCTCGGCGAGCGCGCGAAGCGCTTCGAGCTCGCGTTCGCGTCCGACGAAGGCGGAGACGGGGCTGGCGCGCTCGCGGGTCGCCGGGACGCCGTCCGGCAGCCGCGGCATCGTCATGGCAAGCGACTTTGCCGCCCGGTTCAGCGCGGCGCCGAAGACGACGCGGCGGCGCCTGCCGGAAAAGTCCGGCTGGCACTGGAAGAGGGTGCCGAACATCTTCACGGCCACGCCGCCCGTGCCATAGGCAGAAAGCCCGCGCGAGAGCTCGTCCAGCAGGCGGGCCGCCTGGGCCTCGCTGCCTTCGCCGCCGCGCAGGAGGCCGATGACCATGAGGAGGCCCTTGTCGTCCTGGGCCACATTGTCGACGCTGCCGCCATACTCCTCGCAGATGTCTGCGCACAGCGCGACCAGTTTTGCGATATCCTCAGGCCGCGCCGCGGCGCACTGGGACGCGTCCATCAGCCGGGCAATGATCGACCAGCGGTCTGTCACCGAAGCGCTCGCCACGAGGCCTGCATCGGAGACGGCCGGCTGCTCACCGGGGCGCGTGGTCTCGATCCCGGTGGATTTCAGGGCGGCAAAGGCGGCAGAGACGGCCGGGCCCCAGACGAGCGACGGAACAAGCGCGGCGGCGGCGCCGTCCGCTGCGTGAAACATGCCGTCAGCAAGCCCGGTGCGGAACGCGAGCGGCTCGCCCGCGCGGCCGCCCGCATCCGCGGCCAGCGCGCGAAAAGCCTCGGGGCTCACGAGCGGGGCGCCCGGCGCGCTGCTCGCAATCAGCGCGTCACCGGCAAAGCCCCCGTACTGGATGCCCGCTTCGGCAAACCGGGCCGACAGGCCTGAAAAGAACCCTGCCACGAGGCGCGAGACCGCCTCGATCCCGGCGCGCGCATCGCCGGCGATGCGGCGCTCCGTCAGGGCGGAGAAGCCGGCCAGATCGAGAATGTAGATCCGACCGAGGCGGGCCTCGGCGCGCGAGAAGATATGCGCAGGAAAAGGCAGGGGACCGGTCTCAGCCAAAGTCGGTCTCTCCGTAGATCCGGGCCGGGGAATAGGTCAGCACGCGCGAGCACTGGCGCGCGGCCGTGACCGCGCCCTCGACCCATCCGAGATCTGTTCCGTTGCGGATCCAGTCGCCGCACAGGAGGAGGTTTGGAAAATCGCTCTCGTCGCAGCGCATCCGGTGGCGGACAGATCCTGCCGGGGAGAAGATGTAGAGATCGCTCGGATGCGTGTTGAGCTTCACGAAGAGGCTTCGCGGCGTGAGGTTTTCCCGGCGTGTCTGCCAGCCGGGCAGGACATCGCCGAAATGATCCGTGAGCCAACGTTCGGTCTGCCGGCGGGGATCCTCGCGTCCGGGCGCATGCGGGCCGCACAGGAAATGCAGGGCATTGAACGCCGAAGGGGTCTCGAACGCGAGATGGTGGGACATGTCGCACCAGGTACTGAGCGGCAGAACATGCCCGGTCGTGATCGGCGGCATGTTTGCCCAGCCAAGGTCATCGGTGCTGGACCGGGTCCAGACCTGCGCGCTGAGGGTCGGGCTCGACCAGACATTGCCCAGATAGGCGCGCCAGCGCCTCGACGTCCTAGCAAGGCTCCGGCAGATGGTTTTCAGGGAAGTTCCCGGAATGGCAAGGATGGCGAGGTCGAAGTCGCGGCGATACGCGAGCGTCTCTTCGGGATCGCCTGGGCCGACATCGTCCGGGTCTTCGAAATCTGCCGGGAACCGCTCCTGGCCGGGCGACAGCGCAAGCTGGGACAGGAGCGGGCGGTCCGGCCAGACACGCGTCCCGTCCGGCAACGCAAAGAGCGGCGCGTACTGGTCGCCGCCCTGGACGACCTTTGCCTGGCGCCGGATGCGGATCGTCTCGATCCGCCTCGAGGCCCCGGCTTCCACCGCGCGCACGTCGCAGAAGAACTCGAACTTCACGCCCCGCGCCTTGAGCACATCATAGAGCGGCTTGATCAGGACATCCCCGATGCCGCCGTTGAAGTGGTAGAAGAAGCTGCCGCTCTGGCCGAACAGCATCCGGAGATAGCCGCGCAGCGCGGTGCCGGCTGCCATGTTCGGGCGCTTCGGATCGCCGTCGATATAGCTGAAGGCATAGTGGTAACCGAGTTCGACGAAGGGCGACTCGATAACAAACCGCGGCGCGCCGTGGCGCTTCAGCCAGGCCATTGTCTCCTCGTCATTGGCGTCGTCCAGGCCGCGCGCGAAGAGCTTGTCGCGCAGCATCCCGCGCGCCATCACGAGGCCGATGATCGCGAGGCAGGCATAGTCGAAGGCCGAGAGGCCGCCGCGCGGGCCGACGAAGGACGCGGTAAGGGCGTCAAGCGTGCCCTTGTCATGCGCGCTCTTGACGGTCTCCTCGACACCGAGCGTCAGCGTGCTCTGCAGCGTGTCGATCTGACCGGTGACCGCTTCGACGAGGGCCTCGTCCCAGTCGGCCGCGCCGGCGGCGTCAAACCGGTCGAGGACGTCTTCCATCGCGTCGGTCAGGCCTGAGGATTCCTTCCACTGCGGCATGAACGGCGCGGGACTGCCCGGGCTGCCCCTCAGGATGTGGCGAACCCATTCCAGCAGCCGGCGCCCCATCACCTTCAGCGTGAGATCGGGCACATCGAGACCGGGCTCGCCGCGCGGCGGGGGAAAGCGCACCGCGATCTTGCGCCATCCGGTCGGCACGCCGAGGATATTCCTGCGCCGGTCAAACAGCACGGCGCCGTTGAGCGGCAGGAACGCGTCCGGGAAGGTGACGGTGTCGCTGTGCCCCAGGCGGTGCCAGTCCGCATAGACATGGCGCATCATCTCGAACGTGTTGTGGTACCAGCCGCCGAGAACATGCAGCCCATGTTCTTCGTTGCGGAAATCCATACCTTCCGACAGGCTCCGGCTGCTCGCGCACTTGCCCCCGAGCCGCCAACCCATCTGGTAGATGGTGATGTCGAAGACATTGGCGGGATCGGCCCGCTTGATCTCGTAGGCGGCGGCAAGCGCGCTGATCCCGCCGCCAAGGATTGCAATCCTGGTCCCCATTCATCCCCCGTTTCGGCCTCGCCCCTGGCCCTTTTCCGACCCTGTCGATACGACAGGGACTTGCCGTCAGACGTCAACCCTAGATGTTACGCAGCTCGCTCCCCCGACGTCGAATTCGAACGCCTTTGTCTTCCACTTGTCAGAGCGAGGAGGTCGAGGTCAGGAATTCGGCGTCCAGGATCATCAGCCGGTCAGGCTCCTTGCGAAGGATGCCGCGCGTGGTCAGGGCAGAGACCTCGCGCGAGACATTCTCCCGGTCGGTGTTGAGACGGCGTGCGATCTCGGAGAGGTTCGGCGGCGGCTCGATGGCGAACTGGTCCAGCGCGCCGGCGACCGGCGCAGCCAGACGGGCGAGTTCGGCCCGCACGCGCTGCGAGACGCTCTGTGCGACCAGCGAGCGGACCATCTCGTTGGACTGGTGGAGACGCTCTGCCATTTCCGTGAGCAGCCAGATCGCAATCGACGGATCGGCCTGCATCAACGCGATCATTTCAGCGCGCGAGACAACGGCGACGTGTGTCTTCTGGGAAGCAATGACACTGGCGTTGCGCGCGCGGCCCGTCAGAGCTGCCATCTCGCCGAACGTCGTCCCGGGCCCGAGCAGATTGTGCCAGATGTCCTTGCCGCTCGCGCTGAGGTAAATCACCTTCACCTCGCCATCGAGGATGAAATAGATGTCCGTGCGCTCGTCGCCGGCCGAGATGATTTCCTCGCCCGGCTCGAAAGCCTTGAACCGGCCGCGTTCCTCGAAGATCGCCTGCCTCGGACGCCCCGGTCTGTCGGCGGCTGTGTCGCCTTGCATGCTGGTCCCCGCGCGTTCGTCTAAACCATACGGTGCTTCATGTCCTAGCTGGATGGCAAGGCGAAAGAGCGTGATGAACGTCACGGGAGGTGGAAAGATCAGGGGCAGGGGCATGGACTCGGAGAAAAAAAGGGGTGCCTGGCGAAGGGTCAGGCCAGGCACCCCGAGGCCGCAGGGGAGAAACATGTCGCGCCTGCGTCCCGCGGCAGGGCTGCAGTCGTGTTCAGCCTGCTACGGGCCTGGAGGATGCCCGTCCCCCGGGGGTCCAGGGGCCCGGCGCCGGCCGCCGACGAGCGAGCGGAATCGAAGGCCGGCTGCAAGGCGGCGGCACGGACTGCATGTTTCTCTTCGGCGGCGCACCCGGATAACAGCATCTCTGCCCGCGTTCGGATATGGCCGTAGACTGACAATCTGTCCCGCCTTCTGTTCCGCCCTGCGCACTGACCTGCCGTACAAGGATGTTCTGCCTGAAGAGAAACCTAACCTGCCGGGACGCTGCGTGCCCGTGAAGAAAATCACGCAGCGGGCAAGAAACGCCTTCTTAGGCTTTCAGGTCGGCGCGCCCTGGGGCGGCTCGGAAAGCGGCGGCAGCCAGACTTCGACCTGGTCTCGCGGAAGGCCCTGGTATCCCCTCAGGAGGACGGTCCGGAACTCTGCCTCTGGCCAGTCGTCCCCGTAAGCCGCCGCGATCCGGCCGGCGATCTCCTCAGCCTGGGACTTTTGTTCCGGATAGTAGTAGCGCACACCGGGCCGGAACGACCTGCCGATCACCTCGACCCCCTCGGGATGGTAGTGGCCATCGAGCGCCGCCTTTACCCTTTCACCGTCGGGGCGGGCGGCCTCGGATCCGACATGGATGAAGATGCGGTTGATCTTGAAGAGCTGCGCACGCGTGGGAACATCCGCCTGGCCAGTCCTGCGGCCAAGGTCGGTGCGGATCGTGCGCAGCGCGGCTTCGGGACATTCGCTGCGCACACCATAATGACCCTCGATCCGGCCAGAGCCCATCAGCGCGACCTTGACGGCGGGCGGGAATGTCTGGACCGCGTTGATCAGCACGGTCTCCTCGCCTGGGCTCGCCGCGCAGACATAGGAGAGCTTGTCGAGGTAGATCCCCTCATTGTAGTCGATGCCGGCCAGCGGGGCCTCCTGCGTCAGGCGGTCAAGGCGCGTGTTGTTGAGCCGGATGGCGCGGTCGATGGAGGCCAGCGCCTTGCTGCTCCGGTCGGGCAGGTCGGAGCGGAACTGCGCGGTCGCCAGCAATGCCAGGATCGATACCTCTGACGCGTCACCCAGCAGGCCTGCGCCGTCGAGGCTGAGGTCGGCAAGCTCGCCTTCGAGTTCCAGCGCGGCTTCGCGGAAATCCTTCGGCGAGGTCGCCTGCAATACGTTCCGCGACCGCACGGCAATCAGGGTATAGGCCTCGGCGCGCTGGCGGGCGACATTGGCGGCGGCTTCGGCTTCGGTTGCTTCAAGCCGGCTGAGGTCTGCCTGCTGCCTTGCGTCCTTTGCCGCCTGCTTCTCTTTCGCGGCCCTTGCCTGCGCCATTTCGGCAACGTCCTTCGCCCGGGCATAATTGAAGACCGCCTGGGTCGCCCAGAGCGCGGTTGCCGCGGCCGCGATCCCGACAGTGATCTGAACGACAAGGAGGGCCCTGGCCGTTGCTACGAAGGCGTGTACGGAGGATTTGGCAGTCATGTCGGTCAGTCCTTCTTTTCGGGCGCCAGGATATCGGGTGCAGGCACGGCGTCGGCGCGAAAGGCGTCCAGGGCGTTCAGGATCAGGCTCGCCGTGCTGACCCCGAGCGTGGCGACCACGCCGGCCCCGATGCCGAGCATGATGGCGGCCTTGTCCGGCAGGCCTTCCGGCAGGTCCGGCATCAGGGCCAGAAATCCTGCGGCGGCGGCGAGCATCACAAGGCAGGTGGGCGCAAGCCAGAGCGCCACGCGCTGCGCGCGCGAGAGACCGGGCGCGGCGGCGCTCCAGCCGCGGCGCGGGGTGGCACGCGGCTCGCCGCCGAGGGCCTCGATCACGATCTCGATGCTGTCATCGGCCGGATTTCCGGTCCATTCACTCAGCCGGATCGCATGCAGGCCGTTGAAGGGCAGGGGAAGTTTCTGTCCGTCGAGCTGGACCTGGACGAGCTTGCGGGCGTCCATCGCGCGCATCGCTTCTGCCTTGACCCAGATGGAGTTTGCCGAATTCTTGGACCAGGCGACGAGGACCCGGCTTGACGCCTCGATACGGGCCTCGATCTCGTTGCTGAAATCACCCTGGCGCAGGTGCTGGTCCCACCAGACATCAAACGGCACGGTGCGCAGCCGCTCGACCAGCTTGCGCACGCGGTCCCTGTCTGCGTGGGAGTAGGAAATGAAGATTTCAGGCATGGACGCCCTTCCGGGTCTGTGAGGAGTTCGGCGCGGACGCACCGGGTATGATGGAGCCGCCGCGGCAAGCGATGCGGCGCGAAAGCCGCGCTGCTGAACTGGCTGTTGTGATCATGGTCACGCTCCCTGGCTGCCAGACAGCAAGGGGGCGCCCGGCCCGCTCGAAGCTGTCAGCAGGACGCTAGCGTGTCTGAGGCAAGGGGCAGCGTGACATTGTTCACGGCAGGCCATATTCTTTGTGCAGATCAATCTTTCCGTTTAGTCCGGCAGGCAGATCCGGGCTGCGCGCACGGCGCGACGGCGCACCGCGGCCGGCGCGCCGGGCAGATCCTGGCTTCAAACCCCGGGACTGCTGAGCTGCTGGCACCAGCCCTCGATACTTGTCTTGGCCTTTTGCGTGAACCGGCGCGCGATGTTGTGCTGGCCTTCAAACCCGCTGACGTGAATCCCTGCGATTACCGGCGGGCTCGTGTCGGTCTCGAGGTGAAAGACCGGTGCGCCGCTCTGGCCGCCTGTCGTGTCGATCCGGTAGGTGAACAAGGTTTCCCTGATCTGTCCTGAGAGGGGCGAGCCGTAACTCCACTTCAGGCGGGTGTCCTCCAGCTTGTCGGCGGCCGGGTAGCCGGCGATCAGCAGGCGCTTCTTCGCCAGCGCCTTGTCGGCAAACGGGGTCATGGCACCGATCGACCAGGCGGCGCCCGCCCATTCGAAGAGCGCATCGCTTTCGACCAGGGCGACCCCGAAATCATAGCGGTAGCGATCAGGGTCGGCCGGGTGCTGGCTCGGGTAGTCGCTATGGATCTTCCAGTTGATGATGGCGGCTTCGGCAGACGGCTGCCCGTCCTGGAAGCCGGCCATGGCGGTCGCGGCGGCGATGCCGGCGCGGGCGTCCAGGCTATAGAGATTGTGGGCCGCGGTCAGGATGAGGCGCGGGCCTATCAGGACGCCGGTGCCGATGAACGTGGCGTTGCTGCCCGGAAAGCCGAACTTCAGGAGACAGAACGGTCGCCAGAACGGATGGGCAATGTCACCGACGATCCGGCGATCGTCCTCGCCGAAGATGCTCTCCAGCTGTGGGCCGCGTTTGTGAACATCGGCCGGCGGACTTGAGCGCTTCCTGAACCACATCGGCTTGCCTCCTCTGGTCTACTGGGCGGGTATGGTGACAGTGAGCAGGGGCTCTGCGGCCGGCTTGAGGACCCGGGTGGTCGCGGCGACGACGTCTTCCGGCGTCGGGGCGGCAGATCCGCCGTCATCTTCGACGCCGAGATTGTCGACACTGCCCGCCTCACCGGCCACTTCGCCGCTTTCCTCGTCCGGCGTACCGGGAGGCAGGGCGCCGAAACCCGGGTCAACTTCCTCTTCGTCTTCCTCTGCCGCGTCTGCGCCCGAGGCCGTTCGCCGGGTCTGCGCGCGCCGCGCCGCCGCTTCTGCGTCCGCAATGCGCTTCAGTTCCTTTTCAAGCTCTTCATCGGCCAGCAATGCGCCTTTCAGCTCTTTCGTGTACTTGACGCGCAGCGTCAGCACGTCTGAGGCGCCCTGGAACAGTGCCTGTGTCACGGAGAGCGGGACTGCGGCAGCTGCCGCCAGTTCATTGTCCCGGTTTGCGCGTGTACGGACGGGCATGCCATTCTCCAGACCGATGAAGGCCTTGGAGTCGGCAAACAGGCCGGCGCCGACATCATAGCTGAAGATCGGCGCCTCGTTCGGCAGGAGGACCATCTGGGACACGTCACTGACATTCTCGACCCGGACCCGCATCTCGTAGGGAACCGGAACCCGGTAGCAGATCGATCCGCGGCAGGGCTTCGCCTTCCTTGCCGGCGCAGCGTCGCCGGCGGCGACCTCAAACAGCGGAATGAGCTCGATGCTGAATGGATTGCGCCCGGCGCGCAGCGGGCTGCACATCGGGTTCTCACCCGCCGAAGCCTGCGCCGTGCAGCTTATCCGCGACCGGATTGCCGCCTCGAGCTCAGCTTCGAGCTTTGCAAGCCGGCAGGCCCGGCCGAACCCGCAGTCGGCCTGCATCAGGGGATCGATCGTTCGGAAATAGATGAGCGCCGGCTCATTGGCGCCAACGGCCGCCTTTTCTTCTCTCGGCCCGCCGCCACTGCTGATGATGCCGCCATAGGACTTGGCAGCGGCGATGAGCGCTTCATCGAGCCGGCCGAGGGATTCAGATCGCACGATCCAGAGCAGGCGCGTCACGCCGTCGACCCTGAAGTCGTAGCGCTGATCGGCGAACATGCCGGACGACGATTTCATGGTGAAAGTCGCGTCCGGGTCGCCGACAAGGAAGGGCTGGGAGACGGCAATCGAGACGTCCTCAGCGCTGGCCAGGACCTCAACGGTCATCAGCGCCTTTGGCGCCGAGTACTGCAGGCCGGAGGTGCCGGTCGATTCCGCATAGTCGACCTGCCTTGAGGAGACAGCCGCGCAGCCCGCGAAAAGGAGGCAGGCAGCGAGGGCGTGGGTGATCCTGGTTTTCATCTGGAAGATCCTTGTTCGGTCAGGTCCTCTGCGGACATGTTCAGTTGGACGCGCCGCTGCCGCGGGGGGCCAACGGCTCGCCAGGTTTTGCAAGGTTGGTATTCGCGCCGCTTTCCCAAGCTGCTTACCGGCCTCCGCCACGCTAGCTTGCGGCCAGCTGCAGCGCTGTGAGTTCCATCACGCTGCGACGCCGGAACCCCAAAAAAGAGTTGAGCAATGCCTGGTCGCATCCGCGCCTGTGATCGCAATCTGCAGTCCGGACCAGAAACAGGGATCTGATGTTCAGCGCCTGCCGGGTCTACCGACACGATGGAAAGCCAGCCTGGACGCCGCAACGGCTGGTCAAGAGGCGGCGCGCCAGACGCCGCGCCGAAGGGTGCGCCGGTGCCGGCCTGGTGATTGCGCAACTGGCCGAAGACAAATGCGCCCACCCTGCCTGTCCTCCCACGGCAAAAGGATCATCGCAAAAGTCGTCCGATGGCAAGCGGGTGCGCGCTGGACGGGGCGGCCGTTCCGTCCGCCTCCCGCTTCAGCTGCGCCGGCGCCCGCCTTGCGCCTCGTGATTCAGGCGCCTTGCGGGCCGCGGTGGACAATAGACGAGCCCCTCGCCCTTACTGTCCTGTTTTCCTGTGACAAAAAGCCCCCAGCGACGCGCGGCGCGCCCGGCATCGGCCAATCCTGCAGTGCCACCAGCAGGCGGGCGCCCGCCCGCGAGAGCAGATAGGCCCGGCGACCCGTGCAAGGTAGCCCTGCACAGGTGTTTCCGGACCCGGGTTTCACGAACCGTTAAGTACCCCCGGTATGTAACTTAGTTGACATTCCATAGCCGGAGGAGCGCTGCGCACTGGCTTGTTTTTTAAGGCCTTGCTGTGTTTTTCGCCGGTACCTTTGACCGCCTCTTCGGACGCTTCAGGCGGACACCTGCTTGCGGCTTGCTGGCGCCTGCCATCCTGGGCTGCCTGGCGCTCTTCGCCCAGGGCGCCCAGGCCCAGCCGCCGCTCCCCTGCGCGGCCCTGGCGTCGCTTCCCGCAACCGGTTCGTATCCGGAGCTTGCGGCGCAGGTCGAAAACCAGCTTGGCAACTGCCTCTCCGACGCGCTCGCCCGCGAGGCTGTCTCCGTTTTGCCTCTCCCGTCCGGTGCAGGCTCCCTGGCCACCCGTGTCGATCCGGCGCTCCAGTTCTGGCTCACCTCGGTCCTGACGGACGGCAATGCTCCCGGTACGGATGTTGTATCCGGCCGCCTCCTGAGCCTGCTTTCGGCCGAAGGTTCCAGCGCCCTCGAGGCGCGGGCAAATGACAGTGACCTCTTCCTCCTGCGCAATCTTGAAGCCTCGGCGCGGGTCGGCTCGGGCGAGCCGCACTACGCCCTGCGCGCGATCGATGCGCTCTATGAGACAGGCAACGGACGCAGCACCATCTTCACCGAGGTCGGCATTGCCAGCGGCCCGGACCAGACCCCGTTCAATATCGGCCTCGGCTATCGTTGGATGTCGCAGGACGAACAATGGCTGCTCGGCACCAATGTCTTCTATGACCGCGACCTTGACGCCGAGTATGACCGTGTCGGGTTCGGCATTGAAGCGGCGCAAAGCACGTTCAGGGCGTTCGCCAATCTCTATGAGCCCCTGAGCGAGTGGCAGGAGACGCGCTCCGGGTTTGAAGCCCGGGCGCTCGCCGGTTCCGAAGTCGGCATCCGCGGGCAGGTGCCCTGGGCCCGGCGCCTCGATCTTCTGGTCAGCGCGCGCCAGTGGGACGGCGGCCCTTCGCTTGAGGACGTGTTTGAAACCCGCATCGGCGGCGGCCTCGAGATCGGAGCGGGCTTTCGTTTGTCCGGCGACCTGACACGGCCGGATTCGGGAGAGGCCGAGGGCCGCCTGATGCTGACTTTCAGCGTGGATCCGTCCCGCGCGCGGTTCTCCGCCACGCCAGGCAGCGTCCGGGGGCTGAGGCTCAAGATGGTGGACCGGGAGAATGATATCCGGTTCGAGGAAAGACGCCGGCCGACTGTACCGGCCGGCTATTCTGCCGCTTGGACCAGCAGCCCCGTCAATGCTGGCAACCAGGCGGCTGCAGCTTTTGAAATCCGCGCCGGCGAACTGGGCGCGGCCTATGCCTATACCGTGACCAGCAGCGGGGGGCCGGGCTCTGTCACAGGCTCAGGCCGGCTCAGCGCGGCGGCCGCGCGCCTCAGCGATATCGACGTCTCCGGTCTGGCCGACGGCACGCTGACCGTGTCGGTCGTGCTCAGCAATGCCCATGGCGCCGGAGCCGCTGCCACCGCCGACGTGATCAAGGGGACCGCGGTGCCGGCCGGCTATACGGCCTCCTGGACGGTCCCTGTCATCGATGCGGCGACCGCGGCGTCGGCGGCCTTCGAAATCACGGGCGGCGAGCCAGGCGCGGCCTATGCCTACACCGTCGCAAGCAGCGGCGGGCCGGGATCGGTCACCGGTTCGGGCACGCTGGCGTCGGCCACAGCGCTTGTGAGCGGGATCAATGTCAGCGGGCTTGCGGACGGCACGCTCACGGTGTCGGTCGTGCTCAGCAATGCCAATGGCGCCGGCACGCCGGCCGCAGCCGACACGCTCAAGGCGGCGGCGGTCCCGGCCGGCTACGCGGCTGCCTGGACCAGCAATCCGGTCAATGCCGGCAACCAGGCGTCGGCCGCGTTCCAGATTACCTCCGGCGAACCCGGCGCAGCCTTTGCCTACACGGTCACGAGCAGCGGCGGGCCGGGGGCGGTGACAGGGGGCGGCACGCTCAGCGCCGCAACAATGCCGGTCAGCGGCCTTGATGTCTCTGGCCTCGCCGACGGATTACTCACTGTCTCGGTCGTGCTCAGCAATGCGGCGGGTGCCGGGCCGGCGGTCACGGCAGATGTGGTCAAGGGGATCGCGCTGCCGTCCGGCTACAGCGCCGCCTGGACATCTGGCCCGGTCACGAGCCTCAATCAGGCATCAGCCGCCTTCCAGATCCTCGGCGGCGAACCCGGCGCAGCCTACACCTACACGGTCACCAGCAGCGGCGGGGCGGGCACCGTGACGGGATCGGGCACGCTTGGCGCAGCGACGACGCCCGTCAGCGGCGTGGATGTCAGCGCCCTCTCCGACGGGACACTCACCGTGTCGGTGGTCGTGAGCAATGCGAACGGGCCGGGCGCAGCGGCCACGGCGAGCATCGTGAAAGCCACCGCCGTGCCGGCCGGCTACAGCGCCGCCTGGACGAGCGATCCGGTCAATGCCGCCGGCCAGGCTTCGGCGGCTTTCCAGATTTCCTCCGGGGAGCCAGGCGCGGCCTACACCTACATCGTCACAAGCAGCGGCGGACCGGGATCGGTCACCGGTTCCGGGACGCAAGGGGCGGCGACGACGCTCGTCAGCGGCGTCGATGTCTCCGGCCTCTCCGACGGGACGCTGACCGTGTCCGTGGTCTTGAGCAATGTGAACGGCGCTGGCGCGGCGGCCGCCGCAGATACTCTCAAGGACACGTCCGCGCCCATGATCTCTGCCATCCTTGTTCCTGCGAACGGTACCTATGATGAGAACTAGAGGCCTGCGTTTCATTCTTCTCGCGCTCGCCGGGCTCGTTGTCAGCCTGCCGGCCGCGGCCGCGCCGCTGACCTTCACCGTCGCGATGAGTGAACCGGTGGTGGTCGATCTCGCCGGCGGGACACCCCGGATCATGATCGATATCGGCGGTGCGGCGCGCCCGGCAACCTATGTATCGGGCAGCGGCACGGACCGGCTTGTCTTTGCCTATGAGATCGAAGCCGGCGATTTTGACGCCAACGGGATATCCCTCTCCGGCGCGATCGATCCGGGCGGCGGCGTGATCCGCGACCTTGCCGGCAACGCCCTCACGGGTCCCGGATTTGCAGCGCCGGACCTTTCCGGCGTCCGGGTCGAGACTTATTCGGCCTCGTTCGCCGCCGACATCGACCGGAAGGAGGACGGCGCCGCGTTTGCGAGCTTCGTCATCGCCAAGGCGCCGCAAGGCGCCGCCTACACGTATGAGATCACAAGTTCTGCAGGTGAAGGCGCTGTCACGGGCGCCGGCACGATCAGCTCGGCTTCTGAGCTTGTGGGCGAGGTCGACGTGTCGGGCCTTGCGCAGGGCGATCTCACCCTGTCCGTCGTCATTGCGACGCCGGCAGGCGGGACAGGACGTACACGGACCGACAGTCGCAGGGTAGAGTTTTCCGGATTGCTTGATCAGGTCAAAGAAAGCGCAGCCGCCTATTCGGTGCGACGGCTCAGCAGCGCCTATGCGGGCCCGCTGCTGCGGGTGCGGCGGGCAGAAGATGACCGGGAACTCGACATTGGCGCGACGGTGAGGGGTGACCTCGACCAGACAAGCCTCGAAAGGTTCTGCCGGGAGTCTGCCTGCTTCGTGGCCAGCTGGTATGACCAGAGCGGGAACCGGATGGACGCGGTCCAGCACGACCCGAAGCAGCAATTGCTCATCCACTGGAAAGGCGAGCTCCAGATGCGCCGGAAAAAGCCGGCGCTCGTCTCGCAGACTCAGGACAGCGGCCTCCTGGTCAGTTCAATCCGCATCGACGCGGGCGAAGCGCGCACCGTGTCGGCCGTGTTCGGCGTTGATGAGGTCACCAACAATGCCGAACTGTTCGGCTCCACGACAGGCGAAATGGTCGATTTCGGAAACTTCCGCGCCAGTGACCGGGTCCGGTTCGGCAACCGGGATGACAACCTCTACTCTGAGGAGCGTTCCTGGCCGGGCCTGTTCGAGGCCGACCGGGGCCTGTTCGTGTTCGATGGCAAGCGAACCTCTGCTTACCGGGACGGGGAACTCGTTGTTTCGGAAGCCTCCGATGCCTTTGCCTGGGGCGGCAGCGGGCTCTACCTCATCCGCTCAGAGCATACAGAGCGCGGCATGATCGGGGCCGTCCAGGAATTCATCTACTTTCCCGTCGAGCTTTCCGACGATGAGCGCCGCGAAATCGACAAGAGCCAGTCCGCTTACTTCTAGCGCTTGAGGCGCGCGCTGACGAGAAGATCGAGGCGCCGGGCCAGCCGGTGCACTGATCCAGGACAGAGGGCAGGGCCGTCTCAGGCGTTGGCCTGCCCGCGGCGAGGCAGGAGTGCTCGCGTCCAGGCCAGCACGTTGAGCACCGCGAGAGCTGCGACTCCGGCGGCGAACGGCCAGCCGGGGCCTGACCCCGCCAGCCCGAGCGGCGAGAACACGAGGTACATCAGGACGACGAGCGACAAGAGGGTGATGGCCGCCTGCGGCGCCAGTCGCCACGGTGACAGGTCAACCTGCTGGCGCGGCTCGAATGACCAGGCTTCCTGGCGCGGGCTCAGTTTTGCCGCAACCAGCATGATCGCCACCTCGATCACGAACAGGATGGCATAGAGGTGAAGGAAGTGGATCGTGATGATCTCGTCGAACACGAACTTGGCAAGCCCGTAGGCGACGACATGGAACACGATGACGATCTTCGCACCGATGGCCGGTGTGCGCCGGGTGAACAGCCCGACAATCACGATGGTGACGATCGGGATGTTGTAGAAGCCCGTGAAGACGCGGATGATCTGCCACAGGCCCTCAGGCGCAAAGAACAGGAGCGGCGCCACGATAAACGAGAATATCGCGATCACGACACTCGCAATCATCGCGACACGGACGATTTCCTTGTCGCTGACTTCGCCGCCCCGCAGGGGCGTATAGACATCGATGCAGAACAGCGTCGCGGCGCTGTTGAGCAGGGAGTTGAAGGAACTGAAGACGGCGCCCAGAAGCACAGCCAGGAAAAAGCCCATCATCCAGACCGGGAACACGTCGCGGACGAGTTGCGGGTAGGCAAGGTCGATCGAGGCAAGTCCCGGCCCGTAAAGGTGGAAGGCGATGATGCCGGGGATCATCATGAACATCGGCACCAGGACCTTGAAGAAGCCCGACAGGAGCACGCCTTTCTGGCCTTCCGCCAGATTTCGCGCCGCCAGCGCACGCTGGATCACATACTGGTTGGCGCACCAGTAGAACAGGTTGGCGAGGATCATGCCGGTGAACAGCGTGCCGAACGGTGTCGGGTCAGAGGCTCCACCGATCGCGTTCAGCTTTTCGGTATCCGACGACGCGATCGTCGACAGGCCGGCGAGGAAATTCCCGTTGCCAAGAAGCATCAGGCCAAGCACGGGCACGAGCGCGCCCACGATCAGCAGGCCGACCCCGTTCAGCGTATCAGAGACAGCGACAGCCTTCAGGCCGCCGAAAACAGCGTAGATGGCGCCGACGATCCCGACCACCAGCACGGTGATGACAAGCGCCTCGAACGGGCCGACACCTAAAAGGTTCTCGATGTCAAAGATGCGGATGACCGCAATCGAGCCGGAGTAGAGGACCGAAGGGATCGTGACCAGCCCGTAGCCCAGCATGAAGAGGATGACCGAAAGCCGCTGGACCTGGATGTCATAGCGGCTCTTCAGGAACTCGGGCAGGGTCGTGAACGCGCCGGAAAGGTAGCGCGGGAGGAAGATGAAGGCCATCGCGACGGTTGCGACTGCGGCGGTCACCTCCCACGCCATGCTCGAGAGATTGTAGCCGTAGGCCGAGCCATTGAGGCCGATCAGTTGTTCCGCAGACAGATTGGTCAGGAGCAGCGAGCCGGCAATGAAAAGCCCGCCCAGGTTTCGCCCGGCGAGGAAGTAGCCATCCTTCGTCTGGGTCTCCCCGCGTGTCATGAGATAGGAAATCCAGGCGACCAGCGCCATGAAACCGGCGCAGGTTGCCAGGGTGAAGACCAACTCGCCCGTGTTCATCTGGAAACCTCGAATTCGCCGCCGCGAAAGACAAGCGCGCTCGCCTCTCCGGAATGGACCCGGTTTACTTCGCCGATGATGATCGAATGGTCCCCGCCGTCATGAACGGCCACCTGGGTGCATTCGAAGATCGCGGCGCAGCCCGGTATCAGCGGGATCCCCGCCTCGTTGAAAGCGGCGCAAAAGTCACCGAAGCCTCCCGAGCTTCGCACGAAATGGTCGCATACCTTTTTCTGGCCGCCGGCCAGGACATGGACTGCGAACTGGCGCGCGTCGCGGAAGGCGTTGTGCCGGCCTGAAGACTTGGCAGGAGACCAGAGGACGAGGGGCGGAGACAGGGAGACACTTGCAAAGCTGTTGACCGTGAGGCCGACCGGGCCCGACGCGGTTGAGGTCGTCACGACCACCACGCCGGTTGCATACCGGCCAAGGGCCTGGCGAAAGCGCAGGGGGTCGCCCGACGGGTCGAAATGGTCCGGCCCCGGCGCCAACACTATGCGACCTCGCGGCCGAGCGCGGCCGTATAGAGTTCAAACCAGTCCTGACGGTCCATCCGTACACGGAACGCATCTGCAGCTGCCCGGATCCTCTCGATCCGGTTGGTGCCCAGAACCGGAAGGATGCCTGCCGGGTGCGCGAGCAGCCAGGCGAGCGCGACCGCCGACGGGTCGACGTCGTTCTGGCGGGCGAACGCGTCCAGCGTCGTCTTCAGTTTTGAGGGTGCGCCGGTCATCAGCTGCCCGCCGCCGAGCGGCGACCAGGCCATCGGCAGCATCCCGCGTTCCTGGATGGCGGCGAGGTCGCCATTGGTCAGAGCCTGGTGCGCGGTCAGGCTGAGTTCGATCTGGTTTGCGACGATCTGCGTCTTCATGCCGGACTGGAGGAGCGCGGTGTCATGCGGACGGAAATTCGACACACCGACAGCGCGTACTTTTCCGGACGCAATGAGCCCGTCCAGGGCTGCCCCGGTCGCCAGATGGTCCAGCATCGGGTCAGGTCGGTGGAGAAGCAGGAGATCGATCACGTCGATGCTCATCGCGGCCAGCGACTGGTCGACCGAAGACAGGATGTGCGCCGGGCTCGTGTCATAATACTTCACCCGGCGATCGGCATACCGGCCGCAGGGGGCGACGATATCGCACTTGGTGATGATCTCGATCCGGCTGCGCAGCCCGGGCGCCTGTTTCAGGCAGGCGCCGAGCAGGGCTTCTGCGCCGTAATCGCCGTAGATGTCGGCCTGGTCGATCGTCGTGATGCCCTGGTCAAGACAGGCTTCGATCTTGGCCTGGACATGCCGGGGGGACGTGTCGCTGTCATCCCCGATCCGCCACATGCCATAGGCGAGGCGGGACAGGCTCAGGCCTGGGCAAAGTACCTGGCGCGGGATCATCGGCGCTCTCCGACGCCCAGAGGCGTGGCCGGCGTCGAGGCCGGCACGCGTCCGTATGCCTCGGGAAGCGAGCAGGTCTTCAGCTGCGGCAGGACGCGCGCTCCGAAGGAGCGGCATTCATCAAGGTGGGGATAGCCGGAAAAGATGAAGGCCCGGATGCCCATTTTCCGGTAGGTCTCGATTTCCGACAGGACCTGGTCTGCCGAGCCGACGAGCGCCGCCCCGCAGCCGGAACGGGCTCGTCCGATGCCGGTCCACAGATGGGGTTCGATGTAGCCGAACTGATCAGCAAGTTCGCGCGCGCGCGTCTGGTGAGCAACGCCGAGGCTGATGCTGTCATGTCCCCGGTCGCGGATTATCTTGCCATACTCATCGTCGAGCTGGCTGACGAGATGCTCGGCATACTCGCGCGCTTCAGCCTCGGTGTCGCGCACGATCACATGCACCCTCAGCCCGTAGTCGAGCACGCGTCCGTGAGCGGCCGCGCGGGCATGAACGGCCTTCATGCGCTCGGCGATCTGCGCCTTGGGCTCGGGCCACATCAGGTAGACATCGCACTGGGCCCCGCACAGCTCCAGCGCGTCGGGGGAATAGCCGCCGAAATAGAGGAGCGGGCCGCCGTTCTGCTGGTAGGGGCGGGCGGGATCGGAGGAGATCTTGCTGATCTTGTAGATCTCGCCGTCATACGCGATGTGATCGCGCGTCCAGGCCTGCCGGAGGATCTCGACGACTTCATGGCTGCGCCGGTAGCGCAGGGCGCTGTCGGCGACCTCGCCGGGAAAATCCGAGCTGATGACATTGAGCGTGAGCCGGCCCCGCAACATGTGGTCGAGGGTTGCAACCGTGCGTGCCAGCATTACCGGCTGCATCTCTCCGCAGCGAATCGCGGCCAGGAAGTTGATATCGGACGTGATGGGTGCGCAGCCGGCGACGAAACTCAAGGTGTCCTGGCCGACCTGGTAGGAGGAGGGACAGAGGATATTCCTGAACCCCTGCGCTTCTGCCTCGAGCGCGATGTCGCGGCAGTGATTCCAGCTCGACCGCAAGCTCGGATCCGGCACGCCGAGGAGGGCATAATCATCCGAGCACAGAGCAGCGAACCAGGACACTTCCAGCGCATCGAGGTCTGAGGAGCGTACCGGAACCACACTCATTGCCTGCATTCTCCCGGTGCTGTGGCCTCACTTGATTTCGCTTGCCTAGCATCTGGTCGGCGATATATCAATACTAGATCAATTCGCGGAGCAAACCGCTTTCCCTGTCATGATCCAGTCCGCTGCACTTCCCAAACATGTCCAGCTGAGCGAGATGCTGATCCGCGAGATTATCGCGGGGCACCTTGCCGACGGCGCGCGCCTGCCGCCCGAGCGGCGCATGGCGGCGGAGCTCGGCGTCGCGGTCGGAACCCTGAGGCGCGCCTTGGCGCTGCTTGAGGAAAAGGGACTGCTGCAGCGCGTCCAGGGGTCAGGAAACTACATTAGTGCCCGCCCGATGGTGGAAAGCATCTATGCCTTTTTCAGGCTGGAGCTGGCAGCCGGCGGCGGGCTTCCAACGGCCCGGGTGATCGATGTCGTCAAGCTTCGAAAGCCGCCCGACGCGCCCTATTTCGGCGAGGCGCCGCTGGCCCATTGTATCCGCCGGGTACGCTTGCTCGATGACACGCCCGTCGCCCTGGAAGAAATATGGCTCGACGCCCGCTTTGCGCCGCGCCTGCGCGCCCAGGAGCTGATGGACTCGCTCTATTTCTATTACAAGAAAGCGCTCGGGCTGGTGATCTCCCGGATTGAGGACCGTGTCACGGTCCGGGACGTTCCGGACTGGGCGCCGCAGGAGCTTGCGATAAAGCCCGGCACGCCGGCCGGCTATATCGAGCGCCTCAGTTTCGCGCAGGACAATCAGCCTGCGGAGTATTCCCGGACCTGGTTTGATCCGGACCTCGCGCGCTACACGATAAGGCTTCAATAGGGGAAGAGCATGTCTGAAAAGATCTACGGCCTCATCGGCTGCGGCATGATGGGGACCGAGCACCTGCTCAATGTGTCCCGCCTGGACGGCGCGAAATTCGGGGTCGTTTACGATCCGCTGCCGGACAATGCGGCGCGCGCAGCCCAGCTTGCGGGCGGCGCCCGCGTGGCAAGCTCGGTCGCCGACCTGCTGGCCCATCCGGGTCTGGACGCGGTCGTGATCTGCAGCCCCAATTTCTGCCATCTTGACCAGCTCGAAGAGATTGCCCGGATCCGGCCCCTGCCGATCCTCTGCGAAAAACCGCTCTATACAAGGTCCGGGGATGCTGCGCGCGTCGCCGCCTTTGCGGCGGCCTACAAGCCTCCGGTCTGGGTGGCGATGGAATACCGCTATATGCCGCCCATCGAGGCCCTGCTGGCCGATGTCCATGCGGCGACCGGCGGGGTCAAGATGCTGACGCTGCGCGAGCACAGGATTCCCTTCCTTAAAAAGTATGGGGACTGGAACCGGTTCAATGCCAACACGGGCGGCACGCTGGTCGAGAAATGCTGCCACTTCTTCGACCTGATGCGGCTGATCATCGGGTCCGAGCCTGTCCGGGTCATGGCGAGCGCCGGCCAGATGGTGAACCATCTTGACGAAGTCTATGACGGGAAAACCTCGGACATCTGGGATGGCGGCTATGCGATCTTCGATTTTGCCTGCGGCGCGCGCGCGCTGCTTGAGCTCTGCATGTTCGCGGACGGCACCAAATGGAACGAGGAGATTTCCTGCGTCGGCCCGGTGGGCAAGATCGAATGCCGGATCCCCGGTCCGCAGCGGTTCTGGCCGGCGCATCTCGGAGAGTCGCCCGTCCCGGAACTCTCGCTCTATCCAAGGCATCCGAAGAACCCGTCCACGCGTCTCCTGCCGATAGATCCGGAGCTGTCCAGGATCGGGGACCATCATGGGTCGACCTTTACCCAGCACGCCAGATTCCTCGAGGTCGTGTGCGGGCGCGGCGCCGTAGAGGTCAGCCTGGAAGACGGTGCGAAAGCCGTCCGGATGGGGCTTGCCGCTCAGGAAGCGGCCCGCCGCAACAGCGTGCTCGACCTTGGCTGACGCATCCGCTGTCTTTAGCCGCCTGGGCGCCCGTGCCGGCGAATTGCTGCCGGGTTGCCTTGTCGCTGTCCTCGTCGCGATGGCGGCCCAGTTCGTGTCGGAGCATTATGGTGCGCCGGCGATGCTGATGGCGCTCCTGTTCGGGATGGCGCTGAACTTTCTCAGTGAGCCTGGCTCGGCCGCATCGGCGGGGATCGCGTTCACGGCCCGCGACGTTCTGAAGTTCGGTGTGTTCCTGCTGGGCGCGCGCATCAGCCTGGAACTTGTCACTGGCCTTGGCTGGGAAATGTTCCTGCTTGTCGGCGCCGCAACCGTGGCGACCATCCTGTTTGGCTTTCTCGCCGGCCGGATCCTGAAGATCCGCGCCGCCTTTGCGGTCCTGACCGCCGGGGCAACCGCCATCTGCGGGGCATCGGCGGCCCTTGCGATACACTGCGTGCTGCCTCAGTCCGAGCGCTCGGATGAAGAGCTTACCTTTACCGTCCTGGCCGTCACGCTCCTGTCGACGGTGGCGATGATCTTCTACCCAATCGCCCTGTCGATGGCCGGGTTCCCGGACAGTACAGCCGGCGCCTTTCTCGGCGCCACGATCCACGATGTGGCCCAGGTCGTCGGCGCCGGATTCTCGATTTCGGACGAAGCCGGCAAGACCGCCACGCTGGTCAAGCTGACCCGGGTGGCGCTGCTTGCGCCGGTGGTGATCGTGCTCGCGCTGATGTTCCAGGCGCGCCGGGCTGGCCCGGAGGGCGGCGGCAGGGTCACAACGCCCTTGCTGCCGCTTTTCGTGGCAGGCTTCCTGATCCTGGCGGCCGTCAATTCGGCGGGCTTGCTGGCGCCGCCGGTCAAGGAAGCGGCGATCCAGGTGTCGCGCTGGGCCTTGCTGGCGGCGATCGCGGCGGTGGGCCTCAAGAGTTCGCTGAAGTCGATGACGATGCTCGGCCCGGTCGCGGTCGCGCTGGTCATCGCCGAGACCCTTTTCCTGGCCGGGTTCGTCTTTCTGGGCCTCACCCTGATCGGATAAACCCGCCCGGTGCCGGCGTCAGCCGGGGGCGATCAGAATTGATACACAATTCATATAGTATGTGGACGCGTCCGCAAACTTCTGCCAGCCTAGGGGGCAATAACGGGCAAGTCAGAAAGCCCGCCTGGGAGGAAAAACAAATGTCTGATGCCCGCAAACCTGCGGTATTCGCTGGCGTGCTCGCCGCGACCACTTCGATTTTCACACTCGCTTTTGCTCTGCCGGCCGCCGCGCAGGAAGCAGAAACCGAAGCCGGCCTGGTGCTCGGTTCGGTGACGGTGACGGCGCAAAAGGTCGAAGAGGACCTCCAGAGTGTTCCAATCGCAGTCACCTCGGTATCGGGTGACTTGCTCGAATCCAGCGGCACGAGCAGCCTGGAGAATATCGGCGACCTTGTGCCCTCGGTGACGTTCCGCAAGGGGACGACGAACGCCAACAGCGCTCTGGTCATGCGCGGTGTCGGCACCATCAGTTTCTCGGTCGCGGCCGAGCCGAGCGTCTCCACCGTGGTTGACGGGATCGTGCTCAGCCGGTCCGGCCAGTCTTTCATCGATCTTGTGGACGTTGACCGCATCGAGGTCCTGCGCGGCCCGCAAGGCACCCTCTTCGGTAAGAATGCCTCGGCAGGCCTGATCAACATCGTGTCGAAAGGCGGATCCGCCACGCCGGAAGGAGAACTTTCGGCCGCTTATTTTGAAGGCGACGAATACCGGCTGCGCGGCACCGTTGCAGGTCCGCTCTCGGCCGATGGCAGCCTGTCCGGCCGCCTGACCGGCTTCTATAGCGAATTCGACGGCAATATCCGCAACAAGTTCGACGACGATATGATCAACGGGTTCCAGCATCAGGGCCTGCGCGGCATCCTCGACTATGACGCAGGCGGTGGACGCTATCGTCTGATTGCGGACTATTTCGAGGCGGATGATGATTGCTGCGCTGAGGTCACGGGTGTGTCGCGCGGCGTGCTCGACCCCGAACTCGGGTTCCTGCTCGACGGCGAGGATACGCGCGTCGTCAACCATAACCTCGTCACCGAAAGCCTGGACGAGCAGCTCAGCCTTACCGCCAGCGGGGAATGGGACGTCCTCGGCGGCCATACCTTCAGCCTGATCGGCGGCTGGAGGAACTGGAAGAATACCGAGATCCGGGAAGGCGATTTCCTGCCGCGCGCGGTTGTCGGAACGCCTCAGCTTCATGACCTGGGCGTTGTCGAGACAGATCAGTACTCGCTCGAGGCCCGGCTTGCATCGCCGCAGGATCAGGCCTTCCGTTACCAGATTGGCGCCTTTGTCTGGAACTCCGAAAACGCGCAGGACTTCACGCGGGAAGTCATCAGCTGCGCGGCGTCGACCTTGCCGGTTGATCCGGCCACCGGGCGCACGCCCTGCAATCTCGCCGACACGGTCAATACGCTCTTCCCGACGGCAACGTCACGCAGCGATGTCACGGCCGATAACCTCGCCCTGTTCGGACAGGCTGACTATGACCTGACCGAAAAGCTGACCCTGTCGGCCGGCCTTCGGTTCACGCAGGACGAGCTTGATTACACCCATACCCGCGCACCGGGCGTCAATGCGGCGACCGGCCTTCCCGCCACAGGCCCCGGCGTGTCCGGCAGCCCGGCCGGCGGCACGCTCCTCAGCGGCGGTAACGGAACGAATACCTCCTCGGGCGATTCCTCCAACGACAACTTTTCCGGCAAGCTGGTGGCGTCTTATCAGGCCACGGACAGTTTCATGCTCTATGGCGGATATACCCGTGGCTATAAGGGGCCGGCCTTCAACGTCTTCTTCAATCACACGGCGCCCACAAACGCGATCCCGATTGATGAGGAGACCTCGGACAGCTTCGAGATCGGGTTCAAGTCCCGGTTCGCAGCCGACCGGGTCCAGCTCAACGCCTCCCTGTTCAGTGCCACCTATGACGGCTTCCAGGCGAACAACTTCGTGCTGCTCAACGGCGCGGTGGTTACCAACCTGACCAATGCCGGTGAAGTGGAGACCCAGGGCTTCGAAGCCGATTTCATCGCCCTGCTCGCCGAAGGCCTTACGGCGCGGGCGGGTGTTGCCTATGCGGATGCAACAGTGAAGGAATTCAATCCCAACCCGCTCACCAACGCGCCGGATGCCCGCAATGGCACGCGTCTTCCCCTGGCACCGGAATGGAGCTGGAACGCCGGTCTCGACTATGAGCGGGAAATCCTGGCCTATCCGGTCTATCTGAGCACCAACTACGCCTACACGGGGGATCAGTTCTCCGACCTTGGTGAAGGCGGCCCGCTGGAGAGCTACGGCGTCCTGAACGCAAGCCTCGGTGTCTCCGACGCGGAAGACCGCTACCGGCTGACCTTCCATGTGCGCAATGCACTCAACGAAAGCTACGTCCTGCTCAACACTTCGGCGGGACAGCGCCTTCACATACCGCGCGACGCAGACCGCTATGTCGGTGTCACGCTTCGGGCAAAACTGTTCTGAGCCTGGTCTGTCTGAGCCTGACACTTTCGAGAACAGGCGCCCGGCTTTTCGAAGCCGGGCGTTTTTCTTTTTGCTGTGCAGCAAGGGCAGGTTTTCGCATCAAGGCTGCAGCTGTCCGGTGATCGCCTGCGTGCGTCGATGCAGCCCTCGTCAACGGATTGGTGTTGCGCGTCACGGCGGCGTGCACAGCAGTCATATCTGCATGTGCCATTGCAGCACACATCCTGACCCTGACGACGGCGGCGCGTCCGGATGTCGCGGAAATTCCTGTCGGTTTCTGAAAATCGCGCCGGTGCCGGTAGGCCTTCTGAAACCCTCCCTTGGTATCTGGCAGCAGCGGAGGAGCGGGCATGAAAGGTATCGTATTCACAGAGTTCCTGGAACATGTGGAAGAGGCTCTCGGGCCCGCCCTCGTGGAACAGGTGATCGAGAGCTGTGATCTCGCCTCAGGGGGCGCCTATACCAGTGTCGGGACCTATCCCTGCGCGGAAATGGGCCAGCTGATTGCAGCGCTTGCCCGCCTTACCGGCCGCGATCCGCAATCCATACTCCACGAGTTTGGCGGCCGGCTCGCTTCGACATTTCATGGGGCCTATCCCGAACACTTCAAGGTACCGGCCTTTTTTGACTTCGTGGAATCGGTCGACACACACATCCACGCTGAGGTCCTGAAGCTTTACCCGGATGCCGAGTTGCCCCGCTTCAACCTCGTCTCGCGCGACGATAGCCGGCTCGTGATCGACTATGTGTCCTCACGCGGGCTCGAGGATCTTGCCTTTGGCCTGTTTCATGGCTGCAGCCGGATATTCGGGGAACCGGTCCATATCACGACCGATGTACGCAGCGATGACGGCCTGAATTCTGTACGCTTTACACTTGCCCGGTAATCATGACGCCTCTGCCCACCGCCCCGCTGCCAGATCTTGAACTTCTGGAAAAACGTGCTTCCCGCGAACGTGCGGCCCGGAAGGAAGCCGAGCGTATTCTGGAGGACAAGTCGCGCGAACTCTACCTCGTCAATGCCTCCCTGATGCAGGCCCGCGAGGCGCTCGAACGCCAGATCAAGGACCTTCAGGTCGAGCGTGACCGGGTGCTGATGATGGCGCGCACCGACCTGCTGACAGGCCTGCCCAATCGCGGCGCGTTGCTTGATCTTCTTGATGAGCGCATCATCCGGCCACGCCCTGCCGGCCAGCATGTCTGGCTCTTTCTCGTCAACCTCCAGCATTTCCAGTTCATCAATGCTGCGATCGGGCCGAGAGGCGGCGATGCGGTCCTGAAGAGGGTCGGCCAGCGACTGCAGGCTGTCGCCGAAGAGCATTCTGCCATCGCCGGACGGTTCAGCGGCACCGAATTCGCCATCGTGCTCGAACGCGAGGCCGAAGGCATGGAAAGCCTCGGAGAAAGACTCCGCGAACTGGTCGAAGCACCAGTACATATCGAAGGGCGGGATGTCCGCATCGAAGTCTCCATGGCCGCTGCCGGCACCAATCTTGCGGCGCCGAACACCAATGCGCTGCGCCTTGCGGCGGACTTTGCGCTTGTCAAATGCCGCAGCGAGAAATCGCCGGGCGTGCGCTGGTTCGACGAGAAGCTTTCGGCAGAAGTCATTCGCCGGCAGGAACTTGAAATACTGCTGCATGCGGCGGTCCAGAGACGCGAGATCGAGGCCTGGTTCCAGCCGATCATACATCCCCGTGATCCCGGCATCATCTCGCTGGAAGTTCTCGCGCGCTGGCCGGAACAGGGCTGCCTGATCACGCCGGGGGAATTCTTCCCGCTTGTCGATGACATGGGCATGCGTGTCGGGCTCGACCGCTGGCTGCTCCGGCGCGCCTGTGAGCAGGCTCTGCCCTGGGTCAGGTCCGGCAAGGTCCGGGACATCTGTGTCAACGTATCCCCGCGCGATCTCATGGTGCCCGGCTTTGCGGAAAGCTTTTCGGCCCAGGTCGTCGCCACCGGGTTCCCGCTCGACCATCTGGTCGTCGAGGTGACCGAGGCCGTCTTCATCGAAAATCTCGACCGGGTGCGCGAACAGCTGCTGGCGCTGACACGGACCGGCGTGCGCATCGCCCTCGATGATTTCGGCACGGGCTATTCCAATCTTCGCTCGCTGGTCGGATTGCCCTTCAGCAAGATCAAGCTCGACCGGTCCCTGATCGCGGACATGGACAGCGGCGAGCGCGTCGCCATGCTGGTCAGCACGCTCGTCCAGTGGTCACGTGCCAGCGATCTGGAGATCGTTGCCGAAGGCGTCGAGACTGAAATGCAGTCGATCCTCCTGAAGTCGCTCGGCTGCACAAGCCTGCAAGGCTACCTCTTCGGCCGCGCGATGTCGGCGCGCAATATTGAAAGACGGCTCGCTCTGCCGAATGCTGAATTCGGAATGGCCGAGGCTGTCTGAGCTGCGGCAGGCTTTATACGCGTTCGCGTATTGGATCACTTTATACGCGAACGCGTATCGCTCGGGGTTGCTGCAGCGCCACAAATTCGCCAGGAGAACGCGCAGCAGAGAACGCGGTTTCGAAGCCTCGTTCTGATGGCGCGGGCAATCTCGCATCGCTGCAGCGACGACCCGTTCAGGTGCGCCGACGTATGCCGCGTCGATCCGCTGTGCAATCAGCTGAACGTAGACGGTTCGTTGGGTCTCGATCAGGCGGCAACCCCGGAAATCTCTTCCCCGAGCGGCTGATCGATCACCCGGTTCACGGCGTTCGGTCTCGAGGGGGGGGCACTGTAGTCGAGGCCAGTTAGCAAGCATTTGCCTGAACAGTCCTGTCTTTCAGAATGAGGGCGGCGTGCAGGACGCTCAGCGCAGGCGGTCTCAGCACGCACTTTTTTCCATAGCCCTGCATTCCTTTTCAAGTCTGCAAGAGGTTACGAATTGCGACCCTCGTCCGTTGTTCTCCCCGAAACCTGCGCTGCTGATGGCGCAGGGCACATGCGGAGGGCAATATGGGGTTCACGGATTATCAGAAGTACCGACGGGTGAGCGCGGCCGTGATTGCGGCGGTCATCTGCGCCGGCCTGCAGGCTGCGTCAGCGGAGCCGGCCAGGGACGCCGACACGGCGGACGTGCAGATTGACGCCGGACCGCTGGGCGACACGCTCCGGACCATCAGCCTGCGGACGGGAACACCCATCATTTTCTCTGAAGACCTCGTCGCCGGCCGTATGGCGCCGGCTCTGGCAGGCCGGTATGCGGGCGGGGCGGCCGTTCGCGCCGCGCTGGCGGGAAGCGGCCTGAAGGTTACGCAGGGAAGAGGCGGCGTGTTGCGGATCGAGGCACCGGCAAGCGCGCCCGAACCGGATGAGGTATCCCGGACCGTGCCGCACCGGCCCTCCGACGGAGATGAAGTGCGCAGGCACGAGGAGGCGGACCTGCGGATTGACCGGGTCACCGTGACCGGCACACGCCTGCGCGGGATCGCGCCGGAAAGTTCGCCGCTGCAGGTGTTCACGCGCGATGACATCCTCGGTTCAGGCGTGACCACGACCGAACAGTTCCTGCGCACCTTGCCGCAGAATTTCGGCGGCGGATCGACAGAGTTCACCACCCGTGGCCTGCCCGATGACGGCAACTCGCAGCGCAACAATACCTATGCGACGGGTGCCAACCTGCGCGGGCTCGGTACCGGCGCGACGCTGACCCTGGTGAACGGCGGGCGTCTTGCCCCCACCTCGACCATCGGGGACTTCGTGGATCTGTCGATGATCCCCGCAACCGCCATCGACCGGATCGAAGTCCTGACCGACGGCGCCTCCTCGATCTATGGCGGTGATGCGGTCGCCGGAGTCGTCAACCTCATCCTGCGGGAAGATTTCGAAGGCGCGGAAACTTCCTTGCGCTACGGATCCGTGACCGAGGGCGATCATGCCGAAACACGGCTTAGCCAGACGCTCGGCGGCGCCTGGTCCGGCGGCAACCTGATGGCGACCTATGAATACCAGGACCGCGACAGTCTGGGACTGTCTGACCGCCCGGGTATTGCTGCGCCGACCCTTGTGAACGGCGGCGCGATCACGGTTGCCGACGCGATCAACCTGCTGCCCGAGCAGACGCGCAGCAGCCTCATCGTGTCCGGCAGCCAGCAGTTCGGCAGCCGGCTGAAGCTGTCTGCCACTGCGCTTTATGCCGACCGCGACGTGAGAAATTCCACGGTGGGGATCGCCAACACGACAACAGTGGCTGACAACGAGATCGGATCGGAAAGTCTCGCGGCCAGCCTCGTGGCGGACTACGTGCTCAGTGATCGCTGGGGTCTGGCCTTTGAAGGCGGCTATAGCGAAATCAGCAGTGACCAGTTCCAGCAGGTTGTCCGGCCGGCGCTAGGCGTACCCGTCCGGGTCCTGACGGACTCCGCGCTCTGGTCGGCCGGGCTGGTCGCCAATGGTGATCTGTTCGACCTGCCGGCGGGGTCTGTCCGGGCCGCGGTCGGGGGCCAGTTCCGCAATGAGACCTTAGAGTCCCGCCAGGTCGGTATGCCGGTCCTGCGGGACGGCGAGCGAGACGTTGCGGCCCTCTTCGGCGAGATCCATGTCCCGGTCATTTCCGAACACAATGCCGTGCCCGGGATCCGCCGTCTCGAAGTGAACCTGTCGGGCCGGTATGACGACTATTCCGATTTCGGGACCACGACCAATCCGAAAGCCGGGATCCTCTGGGCGCCGGTCGAGAACCTGAAGATCCGGTCCTCCTACAGTACATCCTTTGCGCCGCCAAAGCTCGGCCAGTCCGGCGCGCTGGACCGGGGCGTCGGTGTGCTTCCGTATGATTTCATCCGCGGACTCCTCAACATTCCGCTGCCGGCCCCGTCACTGGCGGGCGTCAACTACCTGATCACGGCAGGCACCGCGGCCAATCTCGGACCGGAGACCTCCCGCACGTTCACGGCCGGGTTCGATCTGGACCATGTTGCCGGTCGTCATGATCTGAAGTTCAGCGGGAACTATTACGATATCCGTTTCGAGGACCGGCTCGGTGTCACGCCGGTCCCGGGCAATCTCAATGCGAACTTTGCGCCGGGCTTCGCCTTTGCCAATCCAGGCCTCTTCCCGGAAGGCACAGTGATCTTCTTTCCGGATGCGGATCAAATCAATGCGGTTCTGGCTTCGCTCAACCGGCCCGTGACGTTTGCCGGCGGCGCCACGGCGATCCAGAATATCGGCTTCATCAACAATGTCTCGCTGACGCGCAACCTTGCCTCGACCGAGACGCGCGGTCTGGATGTCGAGGCGGCCTATGAGATGGATGCCGATGTCGGGCAGCTGACAGCCAGGCTCAATGCCAGTTACATCCTGGACTTCAGCCGCCGGGCCTCTGACACGACGCCGACGGTCGATACCCTCAACACGCTGTTCAATCCCGTCGACCTGCACCTGCGCGGGCAGCTCGGGCTCGCCCGCGGCGCGTTCAGTGGCACGCTGTTTGCCAACTATGTCGACAGCTATGCCACCGACAGTACCCAAGCGGCGCGTCCGATCGGGTCCTGGACAACGCTCGACCTTGCGCTGTCCTACCGGTTCGGGCCGGGCGCCGGATGGCTCAGCGATACGGTCATCGGCCTGTCAGCCCAGAACCTCTTCGACCGCGCGCCGCCGGCGACGCCGCCCCAGACGGGGCCCGGGATCACGGGTTATGATCCGGCAAACGCCTCGCCGCTCGGCCGGTTCATCGCGTTCGACATCCGCAAGTCTTTCTGATCGCGCCATGCACCCGCCCTTGCACCAACGCGCTGCCAGGCAAACCTTCCGGTCGCTCCCGGCAAGGGCGGCCTGCGTCCTTCTCCTCCTGGTGCAAGGGTGCGCGGCGGTCATTCCGGCGGTAGAGGCGCAGGTAAAGCGGCCGGCGACTGTCGAGGATGCTCTGTCGGCGGAGTATATCGGGCGGGCGGAATTCTCGCCGGATGGCCGGTGGCTCGCCTATAACCTTGTGCCACCCTATGCGTCCCTGTCGGACTATTCTTACTGGATGCGGGCCAGCGGCCTCAGCGGACACCAGCTCTGGCTGAAGGACCTCAAGGCGGCCGGCCCGCCCCGGCTGCAGCCCGGCCTCGACCCGGCAGTGACCAATTTCCTGTTCGGGATGTCCCCGGACAGCACGCGCGTAGTTGTCATGGAGCATCGGAGGGGCAGGCTGCGGCTCGCCGCCTGCCGGCTGGGCGCTGATGACTGTGTCCGGTTTGATCCGATGCCGGACATTCGCGATCGGTATGCTGCCGGCCTGCAATGGAATGAGCGGCTGGAATGGGTCTCGGAGACGACGTTTGTGATGCCGGTGCGCCGGCCCGACCAGCCCGGTTCCGAGATGCGCAGTCGCGGCGCCGCCGGGACCTTTCTCTGGGAGGCCTGGACCGCGGCCTGGGCGGGCAGGGGCGTGACGGCGTCGGAAGTCCTTAGCACCTCCGGCGACCGCTCGGACGAAGTGGCGGAAGGCGCGCTCGCGGCGTTTGATCTCTCGACCGGTACAGTCCGGATCCTGGCGTCCGGACGCCATGCCGGGGCGCTCGCGTCGCCGGATCGCCGCTTCCTGCTCACGGCGCGTGTCTCGGAGCGGGCGCGCCCGCCATCAGAGGCGGGGCCGGTGGCACGTGAGACCCATCCGATCTTTGACCGGCGGTATGCGCTCCGGATGCTCGATCTGGGCACCGGTACGCTCTCTGAACTCGACGCGCCGTTCCATGTCGATCCGGGATCCTTTACCTGGCGCGCGGATTCCGGTGCGTTTGCCGTCTTCGGCTGGAGCCGGGACGAGGCGCCGGAAGCGGGGCAGTTTTTCGTTTTCGACAGGGACACGCTCCGGCCTGTCGCGGCGACGACCAGCCCATTCCAGTCTACGCCGGGCATCGCCGACCCCGCCTTCCGCTGGTGGCCCGGGCCTGCCCGCGCGGTCCTGCTGGAGGCCGGGCTGATCGTTCACGGCGCGGCGGCGCCGGCCGGCTCAGCGGGCTGGTTCCTGCTCCGGCCGGGCCGCGCCGCAGCAAGCCTTTCCTCGGGGGTCCCGATGCCGCGGGCAGAGCTGGTTGCGGAAACCGGTGCGTCTGTGGTCGCCCTTTCGGAGGACGCGGCCTACCGGCTGATGCCGGGAACGCTCCCGGCACGCTTCGACCTTTCGCCTGCCGGATCAGCCCGGCTTGCGGACTATCGTCCGGATGCGGAGCATGCCTGGTCCCGCGAGGCCTTTCCCATGCCGCGGCTGACCCGGCGCGTCCTGACGCCTGCGCCGCTTCTGGTCCTGCAGGACGCAGGAGGCCATGACATCGCGGTCGGAGAGGTCGGTCCCGGGTCAGTTCCTCTTCCGGGATGGCGGCACGATCTGCCGAAGCCGGGCGGACGTGTCCTGGCGGCCTCCCGCGCGGCAGACGCCGTGCTCGCGACGTTCCGGGACGGGGCCGCGACGCGGCTCGTCCTCTTTCAGGGGGACGGGCAGGGCGATGACCTGGCGCGGATCAATTCCCGTCTCAATGCGGTCGCCGCGCCGATGACGCGGATGGTGCACTATGTCCTGCCCGGCCAGGAGGGCGCCCCGCCGCGACCGGTATCAGCCTGCCTTCTGCTGCCGCCTGGCTTCACGCCGTCGCGGCGCTATCCGGTCCTGATGGAGCTCTACCCCACCGGGACGGGCGGCGATTGCCGGACGATGACCGACAGGCCGGGGGCGGATGCGCTGGCCGGTGACATCTGGGCGGCGCGCGGCTTCATCTATGTCCGCCCGCCATTGCCCCTTGACCTTGCCCGGTCGCCGGATGATCCGCTCGGCCGTCTCGGCCCGCTCATCGACCAGACCATCGACGCCCTGGCGGCGGAAGGGTACGCCGATGCGGACCGGGTCGTCATCTACGGCGCGAGCCAGGGCGGGATCGCTGCACTGGTTGCCGCCGTCCAGTCGGGCCGGCCGGCCGCCATCCTCTCGATGAATGGATGGGCGGACTATTTCAGCCACTATTTCGGCGCGCGCGGACTGATGCGCTACTTTCATCTCGACCAGAACGGCGGAGACAACCGGTGGCGCTATGAATGCCTCGGCGAAGGCGCGTCGCACTTCTGTCCGTTCGGATTCGGGGTCACGCCCCTCGTGGCGCCGGAACTCTATGTGCGCGCGAGCCCGGTCGCGCAGGCGGCCCGTGTGCGTGCGCCGGTCTTCCTCGTCCACTCGGACTTTGATTACTTTGACATGGGCCAGTATGACGAAATGTTCGGCGCGCTCTACCGCGCCGGCAAGGAAGCGCGCTATGTGCGCTATTGGGGGGAGGGGCACGGATTGTCTTCTCCGGACAATATCCGGGACCTGTGGAGGCGGATCGATGCCTTCCTCGAAGAACACATGGATCTTGCGCCCGTTGAACAGGAGCAGCCGCCTGACTGACGCCGTGCGGTCAGTTCAGCGGGCGCCCAGTTCGGTTCTCCAGCGCCTGAGCCAGCACTCGATGACATAGTAGACGAGGATCATCCGCCCGAACGTCTGTGTACGGTAGGCGTCCGGCGTGAGGCAGGCATCTATATCCTGACGCTCCACATACCCGCTGGAGACCAGTTCCCCGTCCCTGAGCGTCTCTGAAATCAGGGCCTGGCTGGCGGTGATCTGCTGGACGAAGAAGCGGGAGGCGTCTCCCTTGGACTGCCTGAGGCGGACGGCGTCAGGGAGCAGGCCTTTCATCGCAAGGCGCGCCAGTCCCCGCGGCCGTCCCCCGGTACAAAGCAGATCGGCGGGCAGCCTGAGGCAGAGCTCGATCAAGGGCTGCGACATCAGGGGGTGCACAAGCGGCGCGGCGCCGGTCGCCGGCAGCGCATTCCGGATCTGGGCCATGTGGACGAGGCTGATGATCTGGCGGAACTTTGCCGGCGCGACACCGTCCGGGCGCCGGGCCCAGGCCGGAAGGAGTTCGGCTGGGTCGAGCCCGGCATGTGCGTGCCGGTTGATGCGGGTCTGCCGGTCCGTGAGGCCGGCGAGGCGCGCCCGCGCGTCTTCCTCGCCGCGCGCCGCGACAGGCAGGACCTCCCGCAGGACCTGCCAGACCGACAGACCAGACAGGCGCGCAGCGTCCTGCAGGACTCTCAGGGTTTCTCTGCCAGGTCCGCAGCGGCGCAGGTAATCTGCAAACAGGAGCGGTGAGCGTGTCTCGAGAAAGAGATGGTCGCCGCCCTGGCCGGTGAACACAACACGCCCGCCCGGCGCGGCGCCGGCGTCCGGCGCTGCCAGCCCAAGGAAGTCCCGGTAGGGACGCGCCGTCGGCGGATATTGTTCCGGGGACGGAAGGCCGCGCGCCGGGTCGACGGCCCGTTCAATGAGGCGCAGGCCCAGGACGGCGGCGACGGAGCGGGCATACTCGGTCTCGGCCGGATCGCCGCCGCCCAGCACGAAGTGCACGCCCTCAACATCGAGTGGTTGTCCGCCGTCCGACAGCATTGCCGCCAAGATTGCTGAATCGAGGCCGCCTGACAGGTTGAGCGCGGTGCTAGGCAGGCTCAGCGCATGGCTCTGCACGACGAAGCGGAGGGTTGCCCTGAGTTCATCAGCGGCCTCTGCTGCCGGACGCCGGTCCGGTTGCCGCCCCAGTTCGCGAGGATCCCAGGCGAGGCACGCCTCGGAGCCCGAACCCGACACCGCGAGGCAGAAACCTGCCTGGAGTTCGCGGACCTCATTCAGTCCTGCCGCGCCGTTCTGGATCTTGTCATAGGCAAGGAGCTGGGAAACGAAGGCGCGGTTGATACTGAGCCCGCGCCGCCAGGCGCGTGGGCACCGCTCCAGGTGCGAGAAGACGCAGGTGACACGCCCGCGCCTTGTGTAGAAGCAGGGGATGGACGAGGCCGGGTCAGCCAGGACCGTCAGCGTGTCTTCGTGCCGGACAAAGGCAACATAACTGCCCCAGAAATCCGTCAGGAGGCGCCTGCCAGACGAGGCGCGGATTGCGGCGGCGGCGTCCGGCGGGACCTGTTGCAGACAGGCGGCCGGCCGCAGCGTCCCTGAACGGGTGAACAGGTGGCCGAACACCGCGCCGGCTCCGCCGAGCGCAAGGAGCTGCGCCCTCGCCAGCGGGGCGGAAAGATCGGCAACGTAAAGCCCGGCCACATCCGACCTGAAAGTCATGGGCGGCTGCCGGGATGGCTCTTCGATGAGGCCGCGCGCCTCATCCAGCGCTTCGGGGCATTCGGGATCCCAGATCAGGGCGATGAAAGCAGACATCGCGGCCAGCCTGCTCAGACAGTCAGGATGGGCCGGTACCCGGCCACGCTGTCCCGGTCCTCGGTCAGCAGGTACCCCTCGCAGGTGACCCAGCAATGGGCGCGGAAGGGAGAGACGCGTACGCCAAAGGTCCAGTCGGCGGCGATACCGTACCGACTGAGAAACCTGACCAGCATCAGGCTCCTGAAAAAGCAGGCGTCATGCGATGAAAAGAACCAGGGCGTCAGCGCATGGAAAGTGCGGGTGAGACAGGCTGTATTCGCGGTCTCCGCGCGCCGCCGTCTTCTGGCGCCGTCTTTCCACCGCCTGGCCGAGGCGAGGAGGCGGTCCAGCCTGCGCCGCTTCGGATCCTGGAGATGGCAAAGCGCGAGGAAGGTGCGCGTGAACAACGCGGCATCCTGCAACCGGATGGGCGCGCCGGGCGTCTCAGGGAGGTTTTCGAAAGACCCTGCTTCGCCGGGTTCGGCGATCTGGTGACCGGCCGGAAGCGGCCTCGGCAGGATGCCGCGCGCGCAAAGGCGCTCTTCGAAGGCGGCGGCCTGCGGGCACAGGGCGCGCGGCGTACCGGCTGCAATCTCGGAAAACCAGCGCGCCTGGTGTCCGGTCAGAACAAAGTACCGGTCCTGGACAGTTTGCAGGAGGACCCAGGTATCGCCGATAAGGCAGGCATGCAGGCTATCTGAAAGGGAGACCGGATCTGTCATCTGTATACGGGCGTTCTTTTTCCGGTCGACCTGCGCCGCCGGGCGGAGGGATGGATATAAAGAAAGGGGAGCATGACGCTCCCCTTTCCGCCTGGACCGTTCAGATCCGCGAGTTGGGGCCGAGTGCAAATTCGACCCCGTCCTGCAGGCCGCCGCGCGTCTCTTCCGAGGCGGAGCCGAGGGCGACCGGCTCAAGTTCATCCGTGGCCGGATGGTCTTTGGTATCAGTATCCATGATCATTCTCCTTTGTTGGGGTGAGTGTCGCTGGCCGGGCGACATGCGGAGAATGTGATCAACCATAAGTAGAGTCAATGCGCGCAAAGGTTAAATTTCTTAAATGAATCAATGCATTGCGCAGCCGCTTTTGGCGCTTATCCGGCCGGATCAGCGCTACGCGTTAGTGTTGGCATCCTGCCTCGGCTCAACTGTCTCCCAGGTCCGGTCCGGCCCAGCGAGGAAGCACGATGGAAGGACTGCTGCAGGACAAAGGCAGGGGTGACTGGCGCAGGAGGCCTGCCGCCTTCTTTCTGTCGCCCGCGAGCAGGGCGGCGCGGGCCCGCATCGCCGCATAATAAGCGCGGACATGGCAATCGGTGCCGAACAGGGCCGGCGAACTGACTGCCGACGCGAAGACCTGGTCCGGGGTACGCCAGCTCGCCCCGTAAAGCGCGGCGAGGTAGCCTTCCGCCTGTCCAGGGACGGTCCAGGTCCGGCCACCATAGCCGGCTTGCGCGAGCCCGAAGGCGGGCAGGCGCCATTGGATGTCGCCGGGCAGGTCGCTGACCCCGAAGGTCACGTGCCTTTCATCCGCATCATGGACGAAGATATCTATGGCGACGCCCCTGTGGCGGATTCCGAAATACCGGTCGCCCGGCCGTGCCGGCCGGGGCAGGAACAACGCGGCGTGCGTTCTGAGCACGCCGGCGATATCCGGGCCGCCGGACGCTTCGCGGATCACACCGATGTCCAGATCTCGGTCGTGCGCCAGAGGGCCTGCGTTCCGGTGAAAGCCGAGCAGGGTGCCGGCCGCCAGGAACGCCGTGATCCCGGCAGCCGACAGGATGTCCAGGATATCGATCAGCGCGCGCGTGGCCGCACCCGGATGGAAGGTGTGCGGCTGCCTGCCGGCGGCTGCAGGTTCAGGCAGGGCGCCGAGCAGCCGGCAAGCCTCAGCATAGGCTTCGGCGAAGCGCCCGTCCTGATAGAGCGCCCGGGCAAGCTGCAGGCTCGCCATGGGAGCGCCGCTGACCCGTCCGGCGCGGCCGCTGAAGAGCGCGGCCGCGTCACCTGGCCGGCGCGCGGCCATCAGCGCCTGCGCGGCGGCGTCCAGCCGCCACCGAGGCCGATCCGTGTCCCGGCACAGACAGGCCAGCGCCTCCGCGGCCGCGTCGATCGCAATCGTGCGCTCGGCCTCGTCCGGAGAAAGGTCGGCAACCGAGTTCCAGGCCCGCCAGGAAAGCGGGTTGGAAGCCGTCAGTGTACGGAAAACATTCAAGGCAGTTTCCCGGTCGCCCAGAGCCTGCAACGCCAGGCCGCGGCCAAGGGCTGCGCCTTCATGGTGCGGCTTGCTTTCAAGGAGCAGGTCGAAGCTGGTGAGGGCGGCCGCCGGACAGCCGGCGCGCAGCTGGGCAGCGCCAAAAGCGTAGCGCGCCAGCGTATGATCTGGCCGCACCGACAGGAACCGGCCCAGCGGCGCCAGCGCGGCAGCAGGCTCGCCGGCCCTGATCAGCGTCAGTCCGGCATGCAATCCGTCATCGGGCGCCTCGCCTGTTGCTCCGGTGTGTTCCTTGTCGCTGGCCATGAGGGTTCGTTTTGATTCAAGTGTCTCGATTTTGGTATCTATTATAAATAGAAATAAAAAGCAACCAAAGCGATCTTGAGAATTTCACGCGCGGCGCGCGCACGTGCAGCCCATCCTAGACGGGTTACGATTTGCGACTTACGATTGTTGATGGGTGTACCTACTGTTTCAGGTAAGTCGCGGAGGGGAAGATGAAGGAGACCGGACCCGGAAATGTCAGCCCGCGTTCGCCGTCTGATGTGGACAGGCTGGTGGGCGAGAATGTCCGTAAGCTGCGTACGCAGCGCAACCTCACCCTGGCCCAGCTTGCAGGTGAGCTTGGCATCAGCCACCAGCAGCTCCAGAAATATGAGACTGGCATGAACCGGCTCAGCGCCGGCACGCTCTGCAATGTTGCCGCCGCCCTCTGCGTCCCGATCGAGGCGCTTTTTCTCGCGCAAGCCCAGGCGGTTTCGAAGGCGACGAGCCGGAAAGACGCCATCCTTGCCGAGCTGCGCACCGAAGGCAGCTACTGGCTGAACCGGTCCCAGTCGGAACAGACGCTCCGCCAGATGGTCCAGGTCCTGAAAGCCTTGTCGTCGGACACCTGACCACGCGACGGCCTGCTGCCTCGCGGCGCGAAAGAGGCGCCCATATACTCAGCAGGCGGACGGTTTTTCCGGTTGTTTGTTTGAAGTCTACGGGCGCAATCGTGTTCTTGTCAAGATAGAAATATCGTCTAGTATCATGGCTGGCACAGGAGCAGGCGCATGCGCGACTATGATGGTTCTGCTGTCCTTGCGGCGATCCGGTCGATCAACTCGGCCGAAACGCCGAGGGCCACGATCGCTGCGCTGTCCTCGTTCATAGAAGGGTATGGGTTCGAGCGGATCTTCCTTGGCCAGCTCGTCAATCCGGCCAATGTGCCGCTCAAGGACATCCTCTATGTCTCGGACTGGCCCGAGGAGCTGCAAGCCCGCCGGCGCAGCCAGATGGCGATCCTGCATGATCCGATCGCGCTCTGCGCCCTGCGCTCCAAACGCCCGTTCACCTGGGCCGAGGCGCGGGCGCATGCCTCCAGCATGGGCCGCAGGGTCGTCGACATGGTCCATGACTACGGCATCACCCACGGGATGATGTTTCCGATGCACGCTTTGCAGAGCATATCGGGCGGCGTCTCACTGGGCGGCCCTTGCAAGACGGAGCTGTCGGTACTCCAGGTTTCTGAACTCGAGATCGTATGCCAGACAGCCTACTACCATCTTGAAGCGATGCTCGGTCCCTTTCCCTACCAGAGGCTCGCTGAGCTTTCCTGCCGCGAGACCGAGTGCGTCCAGTTTGCGGCAGCCGGCAAGTCGAACTGGGAAATTGCAAGGATACTTGGCGTCGAGGAGGACACGGTCAAGAAGACGCTGGGGCGGGCAGGGACCAAGCTCCAAGCGGTCAACAGGGCCCATATCGTTGCGACTGCAATCGCGCGCCATCTCATCTTTCCATGACAAGTCCCTGAAAGGGGACATTACGCGCAGACGTATGGCGCGCACATTCGGCCTGCCGAAAGGGAGGCAGTTTGATGTTCAAGATCATTTCTCCGGGCAGCCGAAGTCAGCATGCCGGACTCATCCAGGCGATGCATGAGATGCGCCACCGGGTCGTTGTCTGCGAATGGGGGTGGGAGATACCGGGAAGCCGCGCCGGTTTCGAAGCCGACCAGTTTGATACCGACGAGACGGCTTATGTCCTTGTACAGAATGAAGACGGCGAGGTGGTCGCCTGCGTGCGCCTCAATCCGACGACGCAGCCGCACATGCTGAGCGATCTCTTCGCCGACTATTGCGACCTGCAGCCCTGGCCGGTTGGCCCGGATGTCTGGGAATGCTCCCGCTACGTGACGGAGCGTTCTAAGTTCCGCGACCCGGTCGAGGATTTCGAGGTCAGGTGCCGGCTCGGAATCGGGCTGACGGTCTATTGTATCGACCACGGAATAACGCGTCTCAGCTGGCTTACTCACCAGAAGTTCTACAATCTTGTCCAGAAGGTCTGGAGGACCGAACCCCTGGGCCTGCCGCGGCGCAGCGAAGGCGACTGGGCCTGGATTGCCGCAGTCTCTCAGATCGATCTCGCAACGCTGGACCGCCAGCTTGACCGGCTCCGGAATGCCGAGGCGATCGTGGCAGCCTATATGGCGCCGAAAATCGCCGCTCAGTTCGAGAGGGCCGTCTGATGCCGGCGTTCAACGGACGGGTATCGGGCGCTGACTACGACGCTTTCATAAGGGACGGCGTCCTCTGCCTTCGGGATGCGCTGACACCGGAAGAGATCAGTCACCTGAGGGGCGCCGTAGATCGCCAGATTGCGGCCTTGGGCGTTTCGAGGACGGGCTATGATTTTGAAGCGCTGGCGCGGCAGGTCTGGGACGAAGGCCGGCCGGTCGAGACCGGCGCCGCCGACAGGTTCGACATGAGGCGGATGAAGGACATGGTGCGCGCGGATGCCTGGGCGCGTCCCTTGCAGGAAGCGCCCGGGGATCACGGCGAAGGGATGTTCTTCTATGATGTTGCCGCATGGAAGCATGACCGCGGCGTGCGCCAGGTCGCGTTCGATTCCGCGTTGCCGGAGATCGCCGCCCATCTGATGGACGCGGCCTACGTCAATTTCTGGGAAGACACGACGTTTGTGAAGGCGCCGCATACGCGCCAGAAGACGGCGTTCCACCAAGACCTCGCCTACTTCCAGATCGAAGGCGACCAGTGTGTCGTGGTCTGGATTCCGCTCGATCCGGCAACCCTCGAGAACGGGGTCATGCAGTATGTGCGCGGATCGCACCTTTGGGGCGAGACCTATGCACCTAACGTGTTCGTCTCGCAGACACCTTTTGCCTCTTCACCGGAGAAACGCTGCCCGGACATAGAAGGTGCGCCGGAAAAGTATGACATTGTGTCGTTCGACGTGGAGCCCGGTGATGTGATCATCCACCACGTGAAAACCGTGCACGGAGCAGGTGGCAATCCGACAGGCAGCTGGCGGCGGGCGGTGTCGCTGCGGTATTGCGGAGACCGGGCGCGCTACTTTGACCGGCCGGGCGCAATCGCGCAGGTGGGCGTCTCGCACACCCTGAAGGATGGGGACCGCCTGTTTGCGGCGGACTATCCTGTTGTGTGGCCGAAGCCATGGCCGCAGATGCGGCTGGCCGATTTGTTCAGGCTGCCGGAAGACAGCTAGCTGGGTGTGGCTGGCGGGCTGCCCGGCCAAGGCGGAGACGACATCTTTTTTCGCCGGCAGCTAGAGTGCGACCGGGCAGGATCGGCCGGGTGGGATTTCCGGGTATCCGATCCATGTCCCTGTCTGCGCCCAGGGGCGTCAAAGGGCGCGTGAGTGGATTGGGCCCGTGTGGTGCAACGCTTCATTAGTCACGCATTAATGGCCAATAACTACTTTTTGCATCAAAATAGACGCATTATCGTATTGTCCTTTTAGGTGAGATAGTGCTTTATAAATGATGCAATAACGCTTGGTTTCGATGATTGGGCTTCAAGAGTGACGCATAAGGTGGATTTCTCGACGGCGTCGAGCCAAGCCATCATCGAAGCCCTGTGCCAACGGCTCGATGAAATCCGGCTCAGCCGCAATATCAGCCAGGCCGAGCTTGCCGCCGAGGCGGGCGTGTCCCGCAGCACGCTGACGCGGCTCGCCGATGGCAAGCCGATATCCCTCGATTCCTTCCTGCGCATCATGCAGGCGCTGAACCTGGCCGACCATCTCGCCGCCTTGCTCCCCGATCCGGCTGTCCGGCCTGTGGAGCGGGTCCGGCTGGACGGCGCAGAGCGCCGGCGTGCCAGCGGCAAACGCGCTGCGCCCACCGAATGGAAGTGGGGCGACGAAGGGAGCGGACAATGACGGATACTGCCCGCGTCATTCTCTGGGGCAGCGATATCGGCGCTGTCACCTGGCTTGCCGGGCGCGGCATCGGCGTCTTCCAGTACACCCCGGAATTCTCCCGGTCCGGCATCGAAGTAGCGCCCCTGATGATGCCCTTGTCCGATGCGCCCTACGAATTTCCGTCGCTGTCGCGGGAGACGTTCAAAGGATTGCCGGGCCTGCTGGCCGACAGCCTGCCGGACAAGTTCGGCAGTACACTGATCAATGCCTGGCTGTCCCGGCGCGGACGCGAGCCCGGGAGTTTCACGCCTGTGGAGCGCCTCTGCTATACCGGCACCCGCGGCATGGGCGCCCTTGAGTTCAAGCCGCTGATCAGCGAGGCGCCCACGGCCTCGCGCCCGGTCGAAATCGGGGCGCTGGTTGATCTTGCGAACCGCGTCCTCGATGACCGGATCGCGCTTGAAGGCAAGCTCGCAGGCGTCGATGACCAGCAGGCGATCGAAGACATCCTGCGGGTGGGCACCTCTGCAGGCGGCGCGCGCGCCAAGGCCGTCCTCGCCTGGAACCCGCAGACCGGTGCGTTTCGCTCCGGCCAGGCCCCGGCAGGCGGCGGCTTCAGCCACTGGCTGATGAAGTTTGACGGGGTGCACGGTAACCGGGACCGGGAAGTTGCTGACCCGCAGGGGTTCGGACGGATCGAGTATGCCTACTACCTGATGGCGCTTGATGCTGGAATCGACATGGAACTGTGCCGCCTGCACGAAGAAGGCGGCCGCGCCCATTTCATGACGAAGCGTTTCGACCGCACCGACACGGGACGCAAGCTGCACATGCAGTCGCTCGGGGCGCTCATGCATTATGACTTCAACATCGCGGGCGGTTACGCCTATGAGCAGGCGCTCCAGGCAATCCGGCGCCTCGGGCTGCCCATGGCAGATATCGAGCGGCAGGTGCGCAGGACGTTCTTCAATGTTGTCGCCCGCAACCAGGACGATCACGTCAAGAACATCGCCTTCCTCATGGACCGCAACGGGGCCTGGCGCCTCTCGCCGGCTTTTGACATGGCCTATTCCTATAATCCCTCCGGTGTCTGGACGGGCCAGCACCAGATGAGCCTCAACGGGAAGAGGGATGGGTTCGAGGCCGAAGACCTCATGACCTTTGCCGGCGTGGGCGGCGTCAAGCGGACCAGGGCGAAAGCGATCCTGTCCGATGTGTCCGCTGCGGTTCGCGCCTGGCGCCGCTTCGCGCAGGACGCAGGCGTTCCCGAAGCGGATATACTTCGCATCGCGCGCGCCCAGCGCCGTGAGCTGTTTGCCTGAAATTGCCCAAGGGCATCTTCCAGCACCTGTGCCGGGCGCCCGGCGTCTCCAGTCATCCCGCTTGCGGAGGCGTTCCCGTAAAGTGATGGCACAGCGTATCAATCACATCGCGGGCAATCCCGGCGCAGGATCGATAGTGGATGGTCTGGCCATCACGCCGGCTCTCAACAAGGCCTGCCGCACGCAGTTTGGACAGATGCTGGGAGACCGCCGACTGCGACTGGCCTGTTATCTCGGCAAGTTTATGGACAGGCAGCTCCCCGGCACTCAGGGCGCAGAGGATCATGAGCCGCGTCTCGCTCGCCATTGCCTTGAGCGTGCTTGCGGCTTCTGAGGCGCGGCTCGAGACGATTTCGAGTGCGCCGTCAAATTCATGCTTCGATCGCGTCGGCAAGCCCGTCTCCTGTGGCGGCTGGGGTATCGGTTGATGTCGGCTTGACGGGTAACCAGTCCGGGCCTCGCAAGGCAACATAAATTGCAGGGATCACGAGCACGGTCAGGGCCGTGGATGAGGCGAGCCCGAACAGAAGGGAGATTGCGAGCCCCTGGAAGATCGGGTCTGTCAGGATCACGGCGGCCCCGATCATGGCGGCCACGGCCGTCAGTACGATCGGCTTGAACCGGATCGCGCCCGCGTCCAGAAGCACGTCCCGCAAGGGCGTGTGATCATCGCTCCTGTGCCGGATGAAATCCACCAGGAGGATGGAGTTGCGCACGATGATGCCGGCCAGGGCGATGAAGCCGATCATTGATGTCGCCGTGAAGGCCGCGCCGAACAGCCAGTGACCGATCATGATGCCGATGAGCGTCAGCGGAACGGGCGTCAGGATGATGAGCGGGACACGGAACGTGCCGAACTGGGCAACCACGAGGATATATATCCCGATCAGCGCGACACCGAAGGCGAGGCCCATGTCACGGAAGGTTACATAGGTCACTTCCCATTCGCCGTCCCACAGCAGGCTGGTGCGCGTTTCATCTGCTGGCTGACCATAGAGGCTGACCGAGGGCATCTCGAGGCCTTCAGCCGCCCAGTCGAATGCCTTGATGCGAGCTTCGATCTCGAACATGCCGTAAATCGGCGCTTCAAAGCGTCCGGCGAGTTCGCCAAGGACCATGTCGGCAAAGTGGCCGTCGCGCCGGAATATGGTGAGGGATCCGGCTTCCTCATGCAGGTCCACGAGTTCGCCGAGTTCTGCGGGTGACGCATCTGTCCCGGCAAGCCGGCGCGGCACCGGCGTTGCTGCCGTCTGCTGCGACCAGCTGCGCTCCGAGCGCGGCAGGTAGACACGGATGTTGAGCGGGTCACGGCCCTCGCCGCGCGGCGAGACGCCGACTGTCTGTCCGTGAAAGGCCAGGTTGATCGTGTCGAGAATGTCGGACTGCAGCACGCCGGCATCAGCAGCGCTCGGCTCGTCTATTCCGAAGGTCAGGCGCGGCGCAGACTCCCCGATCGAATTGTCGACGTCGACGATGAAGTCGGTCTCGACGAAAAACTGTTCGATGATGGCCGCTGTCTTGCGACGTGCTTCAGGCGTCGGGCCGTAGATTTCGGCCATGAGGGTTGAGATGACGGGAGGGCCGGGAGGCACTTCGACCACTTTCACCCGTGCGCCTTCCGGCAGGGGCACGCCCGACACACGCTCGCGCAGTTCCAGCGCAATCTCATGGCTCGCACGGCTGCGCTCTTCCTTCTTGGTGAGGTTCACCTGGAGGTCTCCGAGCTCCGGGCTGGCGCGCAGGAAATAGTGGCGTACGAGGCCGTTGAAATTGAACGGCGCAGCCGTGCCGGCATAAGCCTGTATCGTCTTCACTTCCTCGACGGGCGCAATCGCGTCCGCCAGTGCCAGCAGCGCACGCTCGGTATCTTCAAGCGCGGCGCCTTCCGGCAGGTCGACGATGACCTGGACTTCGGACTTGTTATCGAAGGGGAGCAGTTTGACAGGTACGGCCCGCGTAAAGAACAGCGACAGCGACAGGAGCGTTGCGACCCCCACCACAATCAGGAATGTCCAGGCATTCTTCCGGGACGCGACCACGGGTGATGCAATCCGGCGGTAGAAGCCGCTAAGGCGTGTCTCGCCTGCGTGCGCGTGTTCTCCGCCGCTAGCCGGCGCGCTGCTGACGATTTTCATCATCAGCCAGGGCGCGATGCCGACCGCAACAAAGAAGGAGAAAACCATGGCCGCCGACGCATTCGCCGGAATGGGCGCCATGTACGGGCCCATCAGTCCGGATACGAACATCATCGGCAGGAGCGCCGCGATCACGGTCAGGGTGGCGATGACGGTCGGGTTGCCGACTTCGGTGACCGCGTCGATGGCGGCTTCGGTGCGTCCGCGCCCATCGTTCATGGCCCAATGTCGGGCGATGTTCTCGATGATCACGATGGCATCGTCGACAAGAATGCCGATGGCGAAGATCAGCGCGAACAGGCTCACCCGGTTGATGGTGTAGCCCATCATTATCGACGCAAACAAAGTCAGCAGGATGGTTGTCGGAATGACAATCAGCGTCACGAGCGCCTCACGCCATCCGATGCTGAACGCGATCAGAACCACGATCGAGACGGTTGCGAGCCCGAGATGGAACAGGAGTTCGTTGGCCTTGTGGTTGGCTGTCGCGCCGTAGTCGCGCGTGACCTCGACGTTCACGCCTTCAGGGATCAACGGGCCTTTGAGGGAGGCCAGCCGGTCAAGGACGGCCTGCGCTACCACGACGGCGTTCGCCCCGGGGCGCTTGGCGAGGGTGACGGTCACAGCGGGCCTTGCGTCCAGGCTCCCTGTCTCATCCGGCTGGATCGTCCAGACGCGGGAATCTGTTTCGGCGCCGGTCACGCGGACATTGGCGACGTCGCTGAGATAGACGACCCGTCCGCCGGCGCCCCGGATCTGAAGGCGTTCGAGTTCATGAACCGCGTTCACGCGGTCTCCGGCCTGTATGATCAGCGACTGGCCGTCCTGGTGTGCCCGTCCCGAAGGCAGCGCAGCGGCGGCCGCAGTCACGCTCTGCACCAGGGTCTGCAAGGAAACGCCCTGCGCCGACAAGGCCTGGACATCGGGCTCGATCCGAAGTTCCAGCGCCCGCCCGCCGATCACGTCGGTCAGGCCGACATCCTTTACCTTTGTGAGTTCGTTGCGCAGCTCGTCGGCGAGCATCCGCAGGGCGGTATCGTTCCAGATGTTACCCGTCGACGCGTCCGGGGAAAGTGTCAGCGTGACGATAGGAACATCATTGATGCCGCGTCCGACCACGAGCGGCATGGGAACGTCATAGGGAATGCTGTCGAGATTCGCCCGAATCTTCTCGTGGACCCGCAGGATGGCATTGTCCGCATCCGTACCCACGGCAAATCGCGCTGTGACCAGCGCGCCGTCATCCCGGGTCTGGGAATAGACATGCTCCACATCCGGGATCGCCATCAGGATGCTCTCGAGCGGCTTTGTCACCTGCTCGACCGCGTCTGCTGCCCTGAGGCCTGGCGCCGACACCATCATGTCGACCATCGGAACCGAAATCTGCGGCTCTTCCTCCCGCGGGATCGAGAGCAGGGCGATCAGGCCAACAGCCAGCGCCGACAGAAGGAAGAGCGGTGTCAGGGGCGAGCGGATGGTCGCGCGCGTGATCCCGCCGGAAAGGTCGGTTTTCATGGGCGTTGTTCCGGCTTCTCGATCCGGTCACCCGGCTTCAGGCCCGAGAGAATTTCGAACTGCCCGGCTGCATCCACCAGCGGCGCGGCCAGGGCGACCGGTGCATCGATGAACCGTTCGCCCACCTGGACCCGGACGAAATCGACCCCGAAACGGGTCGATACATAATCCTTGGGAATCCGCACCGCACGGCGCTCTCCGACCGGCGCGAGCACGTCGACACGCTCACCGAACAGGGCCGTGAGCCCCCCCTCAACCTTGGCATCGGCGATCACCGAGCCTTGCTTCAGTTCCGGATAGATCTTGATGATCGTTGCGGTCCGGATCACGTCCGAGCGAGAGGGGAGACGCAGGGAAATCGACTCGCCTTCCGTGAGGGTCGCGGCGTGGCGTTCGGGCAGCGCGAGCCGGACAACACCGTTCACGGTTGCAAAGCTTGCCAGCACATCTCCGGGTGAGACGACGGATCCGCGGACCACATTGACATCGGTTACATGCGCATTGGCCGGCGCCAGGATACGCCCCTCTGCTTCGCGGGCCGACAGCGCGCGCCGTTCTGCCTCGGCGGACGCAAGGCTTCGCTTCAGGACATCGAGAGAGGTCTTCTCCTCATCCAGGCGGGCCCTCGGATAGAAGCCCTGTGCGAGCAGGCCCTCGTTGCGCGTGATGTCGTTTTCGGACTGCTTCACCTGCGACTTCAAGCCCTCGATGTTCGAGCCGAGCGCGGCGAGCTGGGGAGACAGGGTGCTATCTGTGACGACGGCCACAAGGTCGCCGGCTTTCACGATCTGGCCTTCCACGACATTGAGCCGGGTTACCACGCCTTGCAGCCGGGACCGGGCGGTCGCCGTGTCGCCTGCCTCGATCCGCGCAATCACCGGGCGGTAGTCAATGACGACCGATTCTTCGACCGTTATCGTTTGAGCCTGGACGAGGCCGGGGAAAGCAAACAGCAGGGCCGCCGCCGAAATCCAGCCGTGCCGCGCAATCCCGGACGAGGCGTTGGGCCTGAGGGGTGGATTGGAAGGGCTGCGAACCCGCATGTTCCTGTCCTGCTTGTTCATCGCTCACTCCCGTCAATCGAGGCTTTCACGGCCATTCCGGCAGATCGTGGCAATCTGCGCCGATCCGCAATGCGGAATTATACGTATATTATAAAATGATAAAATACGCCAAATGCATCTTACCTATCGGAGGCAATGACGTGGCAAAGATTGTGGTGCTTGGAGCGGGCCTGGGCGGCGTTATCGCCGCCTATGAAATCCGCAAATCGGTCAGACCCGAAGACGACGTGACCGTGATCAACGAAAACCCGTTCTATCAGTTTGTGCCGTCCAACCCCTGGGTCCTCGTCGGCTGGCGGGAACGGGAAGATATCGTCGTCGACCTCGCGAAGCCGATGAAGAAGCGGCATATCGAACTGGTCGTCGGCAAAGCCGAGAAAGTCGAGCCAGACAAGAAACGTGTCCGCCTCGCCGGTGGACAGGAAGTGGACTACGACTATCTCGTAATCGCCACAGGTCCTGAACTTGCCTTCGACGAGATTGAAGGTCTCGGCCCCAGCGGGCATACGCAATCGGTCTGCCATATCGACCACGCCGTGCAGGCGCACACCGCGTTCGAGGCGTTCTGCGCCGATCCAGGCCCGATCATCGTCGGCGCCGTACAGGGCGCCTCCTGTTTCGGGCCGGCTTACGAAACGCTGATGATCATCGAGACCGAACTGCGCCGCCGCAAGATCCGCGACCGCGTGCCGATGACCTACGTCACATCCGAGCCCTATATCGGGCACCTTGGCCTCGACGGTGTCGGCGACACCAAGAGCCTGCTCGAAAGCGAACTGCGCGAGCGCCATGTCAAGTGGATCACCAACGCCCGCGTGGTCAGGGCCGAGCCCGGTAAGATGATCGTGGAAGAAATGGCGGAGGACGGCAGCGTCAAGCAGCTTCACGAATTGCCGATGAAGTTCTCCATGATGCTACCCGCCTTCCGGGGTGTTGGCGCTGTGCGCGGCATTGAGGGCCTCTCCAATCCGCGCGGCTTCATCCTGACCGACAAGCATCAGCGAAACGAGAAGTATCCCGAGATCTTCGGTATCGGCGTCTGCATCGCGATCCCGCCCATCGGCAAGACGCCCGTTCCGGTGGGTGTTCCGAAGACGGGCTTCATGATCGAATCGATGGTCACGGCGACTGCGGAGAACCTCGGCCAGATCGTCCGGGGCAAAGCGCCCACACACGAAGCGACCTGGAACGCAATCTGCCTCGCCGACTTCGGCGACAAAGGTGTCGCCTTCGTCGCCCAGCCCCAGATACCGCCGCGCAATGTAAACTGGTCCGGGTCGGGAGGGTGGGTCCACACCGCAAAGGTCGGCTTCGAGAAATACTTCATCGGCAAGGTAAAGGCCGGAAAATCTGAAACCTTCTACGAAAACGCAGTGCTCGGGCTTATCAAGACACACAAGATCAAGGCGCACTGAAAGGAGCAGTGGAGATGGCTGGTGACGACAGGAGGATCCTCTGCCTTGGCTGCGGCGCCGTGAACCGGGTGCCGCCGGAGAAGACACTGCGCCACGCGAAGTGCGGCCGGTGCGCCAAGGGGCTTGCAACGCCTGAACCGGTCGACATCACGTCCGAACAGCTGGCCGCCTTGAAGTCCAGGGACACCGGGGCCTTCCTGCTCGACATCTGGGCAAGCTGGTGCGGACCCTGCCGGATGATGGCGCCGCACTATCACGCGGCGGCAGGGCGCCTCGCGGAGGAGGTGCGGTTCTTCAAACTGGATTCCGACCAGAATCAGGATGCGGCGGCAAGCCTTCAGATTCGCGGCGTGCCAACGCTGATGGGCTGGAAGGGCGGCCGGCTCGTTGCAAACCAACCCGGCGCCCAGACCGGTCCGGCTCTGGACGCCTGGATCCGTAATTCCTTCAATCTCGCCTGACTTTCAATTGATCCCATGCGGAGTAATCTCATGAACCTAGATCGTGCCGTACTTGCCTTTGCCGGCCTCGTCGTGCTTGCCAGCCTCGTGCTGGCCCACTTCGTTTCGCCATACTGGTTGCTGCTCACAGCCTTTGCCGGGCTGAACCTGCTCCAGGCGTCTTTCACGGGGTTCTGCCCTGCAGCGATGCTCTTCAAGGCGCTCGGCATCAAGTCGGGAAACGCCTTCCGCTGAAGGTCTGGGTGCGGCCTCTAGCAGGCTGGCGTTTCCGCCATCCGCGCCTTCAGTGAGCAGCAACCAGACGCGCGGCGCATCAAAGCAGGCGCCTTTCCCCGGCGCGGCTCCGGCATTTCCTCCAGGACCTGCCCGCCAGGACCATCAGCGCACTGATCGTGTCCGCGAAACCCAACCGAACTCTGACTGTCCGGTCATCTCGCGGATAATCTGCCTGACCGGGCTTCGTGCAGAACTTCGCGGCGCGAGACTATTGGCGAGGCCCAGATCCCGAAAGATCGCATTTCGTATCTGACATATGCGTGATTGTATGGATCGTCAGGCAGGTGACCCATCTGCCCGTCATCGATTGCGATCGTGGCGGTCCCCGTGCCGGGTTCATCTGTCATGGGTTTTGCGCCACGCGATCTTTGGGCAGTCAGACAGATGTCAAACATGAATTGCCGGAACAGGTTCTGACCGTATAACGGCCTTCATGAATTGGCGGTCCGTAAAATTTGACTGGAACAGGGCGCGAGCCTTCCTCGTAACGGCGGAGGAGGGGTCTCTCTCCGCGGCGGCGCGCGCGCTCGGCATGACGCAGCCGACGCTCAGCCGGCAGGTTGATGCGCTGGAAAAGGAACTCGGTCTTGTCCTTTTCGAACGTGCAGGGCGGGGGCTGTTCCTCACGCCGAGCGGTTTCGAACTCCTCGAGCACGTGCGACCCATGGGCGAGGCGGCGTCACGTGTTTCGCTGTCAGCGTCGGGCCAGTCACAAGCCATCGAAGGCAAGATCAGGATAACGGCGAGCGAAGTCTATTCTGCCTATCTCCTGCCACCCATCCTGACCAAACTGCATGCGAGTTATCCCGGAATCGAGATTGAGCTCGTAGCGTCCAATTCGCCGACGGACCTGAGGCGGCGCGAAGCGGACATTGCGATCCGCAGCTTCAGCTCTACGGATCCTGATCTCATCATCCGCAAGCTGCGTGACGACAATGCCTATCTTTATGCGGCGGAAACCTACCTGAGCCGACTGGAGGGGCTGTCGACGATGGCTGACCTGGCGCGCGCGGAATTCCTCGGCTTCTCCAACACGGACCTTCTGATGGACGGGCTCAACGCGCACGGACTGAACCTGACGAAGCGCAATTTTCCGATCACCTGCGATAGCCATTTCGTTCAGTGGGAGCTGGTCAAGCGCGGCGCGGGGATCGGTGTCATCACGGCGAACATTGGCGAGCATGAGCCGCTGGTCCGCCGCGTACTGCCCGACATGGCGCCCATCGTGGTTCCGATGTGGCTGGCCACCCACCGCGAACTGAACACCAGCAAGCGCGTGCGCACGGTATTCGATTTCCTTGCGGCAGCGCTTTCCCGGCACGGCGACCACCCACCCGTCTGAAACTCAGTAGGCGGGGGTTGTCTCGCCGCGCCGGGTCAGGTCTACGACCGCGCGCTGAGGCAGACCTTTCGTTCAGGGCATTTGTCCAGAACCCCTGCCCATATTTGTCTGAGTACTGAACAAGCACGCCGTTCGCTGTCCCGACAATGGCCGAGCAGGCGACGCCGCTATCGGCCTCGCAGCGATCCCGGACTTCCAGGATGCCCGCGTCGTAGCCCTGACTTCCGCTCCCCACCCAGGATTTTTTTCGCCAGCGTTCCACGGGCCTTGTGTCAGGCATCGCCGCGAACGCATACCTGTCGCGCACGACAGGTGTCTTCGGGAAGAAGTCTTCGGAATAGTCCACGTTCTTGTCAGCTCTGGCCGGTATGCGGCCGTTCTCAATGGTGTAGTCAATCCGGCACCCCCAGATTCCCGTTTCCTCTTCACAGAGACCGAGCGCGGCTTCCGAAAGACGATCGCTACCAGAGGAGCGGCCCGGCACGAATGGCGCCGGCAGGCATTCTTCGTATACGAAACGGCATAGGACGAAGCCGGGACAGGGAATGCCGTCAACCTGGGTGCCGGCATCCTGGCTGCACGCAAGCGGCGACGCTCCCAATGTCCTTGAGCCTGGCAGAAGAGGTCGCAGCGCCCCGGAAACTTGCAATGAACCCGCTCTCCGGAGCGGCTTGCTTGGTATTCCGTGGACGAAGAAAATCAATGAGCTGAAAAGTGAAAGGCCTTGAGGCGCCTGAAGGCATGGGCGCTCGGCCATCACGGACAGTCATGCGACCCGCCGGGACAGAGTCTGGGTTCCATTTCCCGATAGGTGCACAAAGCGTAATGCACACTGAAGGGAACATCGCTCCGCGCGCGGCGTCTATTGAGCACGAAGCACAAAGCATGGAGCTAACGATGAGCGATACCACGACACAGATTCCCGGCAGCCGCACGAAGACCTTTTCGGACAAGCCTTCCATGGCCCATGAGGCTGCAAACAGGGCCTCCGAGTTTGCAGAAACGGCCGCCGACAAGGCCGACGAAGCACTCGAGAAAGGCAAGCACATGGCAGATGTCGCCGGTGTAAAGGCCAAGGAAGCGCGCGCGCTTCTTGTTGATCAGATCCGCGAAAACCCGCTTGCGGCCGTCGGCATCGCTTTCGGCGTCGGTATTCTGATCGCCGTTCTCCGGAAGTAATCCGGTGTCCGCGATAAAGTTGCGCGTATTCACTGCTGTCGCCGGGGTCCTTCTGGGCCTCGGCGCCTTTGCGATCGCCTGTCAGGCCCTCATCGCGGCGCTCGCCAACTGGCTTGGGCCCGTCGGCGGCCTGGCGGCGGCGGCAGGCCTGCTCGCCGCCCTGTCATTCCTTGCCCTTTGGGCCGTGTCCCGGCCAAGCGAGGAAGTCGAAGAAGAAACCGAAGAGGTAAAGACTGCCGCTGCCGACATGCTCGCAGGTCTCCCGGGCGACGCCGTCATGGCCCTGATCCGCAAACATCCGACAGCTGTCGTCCTGGCAGCGCTGATGCTTGGCTATACGCTCGTTCGCGATCCGGGGCGCGCCATGCGCCAGTTGCAATCGATGGTGATGGCGGTTCTCTGATCTGACGTCTCACTGGACACAACGGGTCGCCCCGACAATCGGCGCAACCAAGGTGAAAGGCGCCGCCCTGAAAGCGGATGGCCAGCTCGCGGTTCGCCTCGACGCTGTCGGAGGCCGTCGCGGTGGTGCTGATGCCTGACCGGGTGGAGACGCTGATGGGCGGGCAGGCGCGCGCGACTGGGTCACCAACGCCTGTGTTCACCTCAACGCGGTCGGCCATTGCGAGGGCTCCACCACGGTGCCCGATGAGCGCGGAATTGCGCCGGATGACGGCGTCCTCCCGAACGAGACGTTCGCCAAGGCTGCGGCCTCCCGCGACAGGACCTGCGAACTGAAAATCCGCGACCTTGCCTGAGGTCTCGCAGGCCGGCGCCTCAGCGCGCTGCGCCGAGGGCGGCGGCTTCTTCCAGCAACAGCCAGTCCCTTGGCGGCAGGCCGAATGTCAGGTCAAGGAACATCGGCGCAATCGCCCACACGCGCGTTGAGCGCGTGTTCGACAGCACTATGATGCCGGTGTCCGTCTCCGGCACGAACATGATCTGCGCGCCATATCCGTCTACCGATCCGCCATGCGCGATCACGGTGCGGCCCGCATAGTCATAAACGCGCCAGCCGTAGGCGTAGTGCGACGCGCGCAGTCCTGGCATCACCTCCCGCATCCGCCGCGTTTCTGTCGGCGTGCTGACTTGCGGCGCGTGGATCAGGCCCAGCGCGCCCGGCGCCAGCACATCCGGCATATGCCCCAGCTGCGCCTTCGCCCATTGCGCCATGTCGCGGATCGACGCGTTCACGCCGCCCGCTGCGGGTGTGGCGTAATAGGGCGTCTTCACCTCGAGTATCGTCCAGGGGTGCGGCGGTTTCGCCGGATCGGTCTGGCGTTTGCGGGTGTGCGGCCGGGCCCAGTTGTTCGTGCGCGTCAGGCCCTCCAGGCCGTAGGAGGCCGTCTTCATGCTCAGTGGGCGGAACAAGCGCTGCTCGACCAGGCTGGCATAAGGCAGGCTGTAGGCGTCGGCCAGTGCGCGCCCCGCCAGATCATAGGTGATGTTCTGGTAGGCGTAGCAGTCCGCGGCTGGGCAGATGGATTTCACCTTCCGGAACATCGGAAGGATCCGCTCAGGTGCGATGCCTTCTTCCAGCAGGTTGTCATACGCGTTCGGCGGCAGTCCCGTCCGGTGGCTCAGGAGGTGCGCGAGCGTCAGCGACTTCTCGGCGCCGCCAGCCAGCGCCAGCTCCGGCGCGATCCCGGTCGCGGGCGCGCTCAGGGAGAGGCGTCCTTCATTGACCGCAATTGCCACCAAGCTGGACGCGAACCCCTTGGACAGCGACGCAATCCGGAACACGGTGTCCGGCGTCACCGCCTCGCCATTGCCGATTTCCGTTTCGCCATAGGTGCCGATGAACGTGATTTCGCCATTGCGCACCACGGCCACGGCAAGGCCGACGAAATCGCCGGTCTGCATCGCCTGTTCAAGGGTCGCTGCCATCCGCAGCTCCTGCACGGAGGCGACGACTTCCGGTGAGGCCAGCTGTGCGAGGCGAACCGGATTTGCCTGCGCCGCAGGCAGGCAACTTACGGCAAAGGCTGCGAGCGCGCCGGTAAGCGATTTGAGCATTGAGGTAACCTGCTTGCGATTCCCGTTGGGCTTGCGGTTAGAATCGACTCCGCGCGGTCTGTCCAGTTGAACTCTGGAAAGAATTCGGGCGCGCCGCCGCCCGTCAGGCGTCAGCCCGCACGTCCGCTTTCCGCCCGGCCATCACGCCGGCGATGATCTCGAACGAGCGGCGCCGCTTCTCCTGGTCGTACATGTCGGAGACAACCATCAGTTCATCCGCCTGCGTACGTTCCAGCAGCGCGTCGATGCCTCTGCGCACGGCGGCGGCATCGCCAATAATACTGAAGTTCAGCATCGCGGAGGCCTGCGCGCGCTCGACCGGCGTCCAGTAGGTGTCGATGTCGTCGATGGGCGGCTGGGTGAGCTTGCGCTCGCCGCGCACGAGGTTAGCAAACGACATCTGCTGCGAGGTCGCGAGATACTTCGCCTCTTCGGTCGTCTCTGCGGCGATGATGTTCACACCGATCAGAGCGTAGGGTTTCGGTAGATGTTTAGACGGGCGGAAACTGCCACGGTAGATCGCCAGCGCCTGGTCCAGCATCTGCGGCGCAAAGTGCGAGGCAAAGCCGAACGGGAAGCCATACGCTGCCGCCATCTGCGCGCCATAGAGGCTGGAGCCAAGGATCCACAGCGGCACGTTGGAATTTGATCCGGGTACAGCTTCAATCCGCTGACCCTCACGCAACGGTCCGAGCCAGGCCTGAAGCTCCAGCACGTCCTGCTGGAAATGTTCAGAGGCGGACGGATCCCGCCGCAGCGCCCGCAGCGTGTTCTGGTCGGTGCCCGGCGCCCGGCCGAGACCGAGGTCGATCCGGCCAGGATAGAGCGCCTCGAGCGTACCGAACTGTTCGGCGATCACATAAGGTGAATGGTTCGGTAGCATGATGCCGCCGGCGCCGACGCGGATCGTCTTGGTGCCCGCGGCTATGTGCGAAATCACCAGCGAGGTGGCCGCCGTCGTCACCGCCGCCATGTTGTGATGCTCAGCCACCCAGAAGCGCTTGTAGCCCAATGCTTCGGCATGCTGCGCCAGGCGCCGCGCCTCGTTCAGCGCGTCGGCGCGGGTGAAGCCTTCGCGCACACGTCCCAGTTCCAGAATGGAGAGTTCGGTCATGGGAGGTGTCCTTCGGGTGGCTTGCGGGCTGCCCATCAGATGGGGGCAACCCGGCTGCGTGCCAATAGGCTAGAATCCCGCCGGTTTCGCGAGGCCCTTCGACGACAGGCAGATCGCCTTGAACCGCGCGCCCATGTCGGCGGGGTCGATCAGTTTGCGAGCCGCGGCAAACACGGTCTCGGCGTCGTCCGGATTGGCCGCCACCAGCTGGTTCAGCCGCGCCTGCGCGCCGAGGCCGAGCAGGAACATGCCTTGCGGCGCCGGCCCCGCCACATCGAGGCCGCCGGCCGCTGCGAGGCGTGCCAGCCGCCCGAAATCCACGTCCACCGTCAGGTCACTCATCCCCGGAGTCTCCAGTGGGCTCACCTGCCGCCCGTCGCGGAAGGCGCGCAGCGTATCGCCCGGCGCGCGGTCATCCGGCCCGTAATCGATAAACAGCGCCCGTACCGGCGCCGCACGCGAAACCAGATCAGCCACCACCAGGTCCAGTCCCGCCTGCACCTCTACGACCTCGCCATCGAGCGAAGCGCCCTGCGGCGGGCGCGGCTCGTCGGCGGCAAGGCCGAACACCAGTCGGCGCTCCTCACCGAGGCCGATGACGCACTCGCGCCAACCGCCATCGGACCGGCGGAACTGGCGCGCGGGCAGGCAGTCCAGGTACTCGTTCGCCACGATCAGCGCCGGCCCGGCCGGCACTTCGGCCAATGTCCGGGCAAACTGCGGCGACAACGGCGCGAACATCTCTCCCAGCGTGCGTTTCAGAACCGCGCTCGGCTCCACGAAGACAAGGCGCGCGGCGTCCGCGAAGGCTTTGCCACCGGCAGCGCCGGCCACCCGCAGCGCGTCGAGCATCAGCTGCCCGCGTCCCGGGCCGATCTCGACCAGCTGGAAGGTCTCGGGCGTGCCGATCGCCCGCCACTCGTGGACCAGCCAAAGGCCGATCAGCTCGCCGAACACCTGGCTGGTCTCCGGTGCGGTCGTGAAGTCCCGCCCGATGCCCGGCCGGACGGCATAGTAGCCGTCCTGCGGATCGTGAAGGGCAATCTGCATGAAAGTGGAGAGGGGAATCGGGCCGCCTGTCTCGATCAGGCGCACCAGCCGGTTTTCAATCGTCATGGCTCACTCAGTTCCCTTCGACGCGTTTCAACGCGCTTTTGCGGGGACGAGATAGGCCGCACCAAAGATGCCGGCCAGCAGGATCAGCACCCAGCTCGCCATGGTCCCTAAATCATGGAACGCCGCATCCCGGCCAATCCAGTGCAGACCGACATGCGCGACTGCGAAGACGCACGTGCCATAGCGGATCGAGGACCTGTAGGTGCTCTGCGCAATGAAAAGGAGGCCGATCACGACCGGGATGTGGCCCCACATGTAGATCATCTGTTCAAGATGGGAGAAGGCGCTGAACGGGTCCGGCGCCATCACCATTCGCATGATCGAATCCAGCTCATGCGTGATCAGGCACGCTGCCGTGAGCTTGTAGAGGCTATCCGCTCGCATCTGGCGCCTCCCCCGGGATCGCGCGTTGTGACTAGGTAGTTTTACTTATCAACGAATTTTATACGCGCTTTTCCTTCTGTTTCAAGGCGTTCCAGATCAGCCAGGCGCCGCCCACCCACATCGGCACGGAGAGGATCATCCCCATGGTCAGCCATTCCGGCAATCCGCTGACAAAAGCGTCGGGCTCCCGGAAGTTCTCGGCGACCGACCGGCCGACGCCGTACATGATCAGGAACAGACCGGCCACGAGGCCAGGCCGCTTCAGTGCGCCGAACTTCCAGATCAGGATCGACAGCACGATCAGCGGCAGCCAGCCTTCGAGGACCGATTCATAAAGCTGGCTCGGGTGGCGCGCCATTTCATTGCCCGCATAAACCCACTTGTCGGTGTCCCAGTTGAAGGCCGGCGGGGTTGAGCCCGGCACATAGCCTTCCGGAAAAACCATCCCGACCGGCGCGTCCGTGTGCCGGCCATAGAGTTCTGCATTGGTGAAGTTCGCGATCCGCACGAGGCCGATGCCGATCGGCGCCGTCACCCCGGCAATGTCGCCGACGGAGAGCAGCCGCACACCGCGCTTCGCCGCAAAGAACCACAGGACGACGGCGACGCCCAGGATGCCGCCGTGGAAGGCCATGCCGCCGTCCCAGATCCGTATGACCGTCAGCGGGTCCGCGGCCAGCGTCTCCATCTGGTAGGGGACCATGTAGAACAGGACATAGCCAAGCCGGCCGCCGAGGATGATGCCGATGATGATCCAGAACATCAGGTCGTCGAGACCGTCCTGGTTCAGCGGAGCCTTGCCGCCCCACAGGCTCTCGCGTTTCAGCAGCTGCGAGCCGTACCACCAGGCCCCGCCGATGCCGGCGATATAGCCGAGCGCATACCAGCGCAGATGGAACTCACCGAGGCCAATGAACCCGAGATCGAAGGAAACCAGCGCCGGGCTCCATTCGGGGAAGGTGAGGACGGCCTGGGTAAGGTAAACGCCCATCATCGTCAGCAGTTCGGTCATGCGGCGTCTTTTCCCTGTCTGGCCGGCGCCTTATCTGATAGGCGATCCGGCATTCCCGGCGCGAAGGAGTAGCCGCATGGCAGGCACAAATCCACTGCTCGATGACATCGCCAGCCTGATGACCGGCGCACTCGGCGCCGCCCGCGCAGCGGGCGAAGAAGCCAAAACCGCCGCGCAGGCGCGCGTGCGCGCCCTGATTGCCGACATGGATCTTGCCGGACGCGACGAAGTGGAGGCCCTCAAGGCCATCGCGACTGCCGCGCTGGACCGGGTTGAAACCCTCGAGGCGCGCATCGCCGCCCTCGAAGCGGGGCAGGCGAATTCCACGAAATCCTGATCCCCCACTGCGCAACCCCATGGACAAGCCCCGGGCCGCCCGATTTGTTCGGAGGTGGATTTGTCATACGAATCCCGCGCCAATCACGTTAACCCAGATGCGGAGGCCTCCGAATGAGCCTTGACCTCGATCGCAGCCAGGACTTCGACATCGACCCGCTCGATCTCGTGGAAGTCGTGCTCGAAGCCGCCAACTGGCCCTACGAGCGCGACGAGGAAGGCACCCTGCAGGTCGTCGCCGAAACGCGCTGGGGCGACATGGGCGCCCTGTTCGCCTACCGGCCGGAGCCGTCCGCCATCCATTTCTCCCTGACGCTCGACGTGAAGGCCATGGCCGCCAAGCGCAGCGCCATCGCCGAGCTCGTGATGCTCGCCAACGAGCGCCTCTGGGTCGGCCACTTCGATTTCTGGTCGGACGACGGGGTCATCATCTTCCGCTACACTTTCCCGATGGAAGGCCGCGAGGAAGTCACGCAAGGCGAGGTCCGCGCTGTCCTGGCGGCCGCCGTAAGTGCGGCCGACCGGTTCATGCCGGCCTTCAACTTCCTTGTCTGGGCCGGCAAGTCGCCGCGCGAAGCCATCGATGCGGTGATGTTCGAAACCCACGGCGAAGCCTGAGGCCGGGGTGGCTGGCGCGCCATCCCTTGTCCTGTTCGGCGCCGGGCGCATGGGCGCTGCCCTTGCGCGCGGCTGGCTGAAGGCCAAGCCGAAACGCGTCATCACCGTTATCGAGCCAAATCCTTCAGCGGACGTCTCTGCCTGGGCCGAAGCGGGCAAGATCCGTCTCAACGCGCCTCCGGCGCCGGCCGCAATCCTTGTCCTCGCGGTCAAGCCGCAGGCCTTCTCCGGCATCGCTGAAGCCGCCTCTGCTTTTGTCGGCCCCAAGACGCTCGTCGTCTCGATCATGGCGGGGGTGCGCATTGCGCAGATTTCCCGCCGCCTCGGCACCGCCCGCGTCGTGCGCGCCATGCCCAACACGCCGGGCGCCATCGGGCAGGGGATCACGGTCTTCTCCGCCGCGCCGGGCCTCGCCGCCGCCGACCTTGAAACCACCCGCGGCCTGCTTGAGCCGCTGGGCGATGTCCACGGACCCGTGGACGAGCAGATGATGTCCGCTGTCACGGCCCTTTCGGGAAGCGGCCCCGCCTATCTCTTTCTCCTCGCCGAGACGATGGCCGAGGCTGGCGAGTCCGAAGGCCTGCCGCGCGAACTCGCCCAGCGCCTTGCCCGCCGCACCGTCGAGGGCGCCGCTGCGCTGATGGCGATGAGCCCCGACAGCCCCGAATCCCTCCGCCGCGCGGTTACTTCCCCCGGCGGCACCACCCAGGCAGCCCTTGACATCCTCATGGACACGGGTGGGATGCCGAGGTTGCTTAGAGACGCCCTGCGCGCCGCCGCCACCCGCGACCGGCAGCTGTCAAAGGAGGCGGACTGAAACCCCGGGAGGCCCGCCTTGGCGGCTGCTGAAAAGATCATCGAAAAAGGGCTGAAAGCCGCCCTTGACCTCGCCGCGTCGCGGCCATGGTCCGATATTCCGCTCACGGACATCGCGGCCAAGGCGAAACTCTCTCTTTCCGATTTCCATGGCGTCGCCTCGCGCGAGGATCTGGTCGAGGCGCTGGACGGGTATTTCGACAAGGCCATGTCCGCTGAAGGCGTGCCGGATGAGGCCTCGCCGCGCGAGCGATTGTTCGATGTCATCATGCTGCGTTTCGAAGCAATGGAGCCATACCGCGCGGGCCTCGTGAACATCATGAAGTTTCGCGAGACCTCGCTCACCCATGTCGTGCGCCTTCCGAACCACCGCCATGCCAGCGCCGCCTGGGCGCTCGCCTCGGCGGGTCTCGACCATGATGGCGGCGCCCCCGCCAGCCTCAAGCGCATCGGCATCGCCCTCGTCATCGCGCAGGCCGAACGCGCCTGGCGGCGCGAGACCAGCGGCGATTTCGCCCTCACCATGGCCGCGCTCGACAAGGGCCTGCGCCGAGCGGAAGACCGGCTCGGCCAGTTCCGCCGCTTCACCGGCCGTGGACCGGACAATCAGAAAACAGAGGAAAAGCCCGCATGAGCCGTCCCGGTCTCGACACCCATCCGCTGGAACTGAAAGCCGACTGGTTCAACCAGCTGTTCGGCGAGATTGGCATCGACGGCGAAGTGCGCAGCCTCACCTCGAAATCGATCGGCACTGGGCAGATCGGCGAGAATGTCCGCTTCGTGTTTGATTATGCCCGCGCGGGCCCGGGCGCACCGAAGACGCTGGTGGGCAAGTTCCCGTCCGCCAACGAGATCAGCGTTGCTACGGCCAAGATGCTCAATCACTACAAGCGGGAAGTGATGTTCTATCGCACCTTCCCGAAAGTCGCCGGCCGCATCACGCCGGATGCGCTGTACACGGACTATGATCCTGAGACCAATCGCTTTGCGCTGATCATGGAAGACATGTCGCCGTCGGAGCAGGGTGACCAGCTGAAAGGCTGCGGCCTTGAAGAGGCAAGGCTCGCCATGGAGGCGGCCGCCGTACTGCATGCTGCGCATTGGGAAGACCCGGTGCTGGATGAGCATGACTGGCTGCAGGGCTCCGCCAAGGCGCCGCCGCCGGGCCTCAGTCCGGAAATGGTCGCCGGGCTCTGGACCGGTTTCAAGGAACGCTACGCGGCCCATATCAACGCCGAGCAGATCGAGGTGGGCGATGCCTATGCGGCGAGCCTGCCGAAATGGGGCGAGACCTATCAGGGCCCGTACGCGCTGACCCATTCGGATTACCGGCTCGACAACATGCTGTTCGGCCAGCCGGGCGCGAAGAAGCCGCTCGCCGTCGTCGACTGGCAGACCGCCGGCAAGGGCGCGCCCGCCAATGACGTCGCCTATTTTATTGGCGCTGGCCTGACGCGCGAGGAGCGCCCGAAGCATGAGAAGGCGCTGCTGCGCCACTATCACGACCGCCTGAAAGCCGAAGGCATCACCAGCTACAGCTTCGATGATCTCTACACTCACTATCGCTGGTTTGCCTTCTACGGCATCTCGGTCGCCTTCGCCGCAGCCATGATCGTCAAGCAGACCGAGCGCGGTGATGAGATGTTCCTCACGATGCTGCGCCGCCACTCGGCGCAGATCCACGACAACAACAGTCTGGACTTGCTGAAGTCGCTGGTCTGACGGAAGCCCGCTGATCTTCCGCGCTCGCACGCCTGAGTGGTTGCCTGGTCCAAACCTTTCCAGAAACTGGCACCAAAACCCTGAACACGGCGCCTTTTGGGCCCATTCGGCGCGATTGTGCCGGGCCGGAACAGGTTTCCAAACATCCTCCTAACGGGGGCGCCCAAACTCATCTTGCAAGGCAAGGCCGGGCTTAAACCGCCTCGTGTAGGGTCTGGTTCATACGGCCCGCAGAAGCGGGGCGGAAACGTAATGACCGTGAAGTGGTTTTGAACATGAACATGCAGAATGCACGCCCGATGAGCGTCAAGGGCCCGGACGGGCAGACCCTCACGCTGGCCGACCTTCCCTCGCCCGGCATCTCCCGCTGGGTCACCCGCCGCAAGGCCGAAGTGGTTGCCGCCGTCCAGGGCGGTCTCCTGACCCGCGAAAGCGCCTGTGAACGCTACAATCTGACCGACGAAGAGTATGATGCCTGGGAGCGCCTCTACGCCCGCCACGGCGCCAAAGGCCTTCGCACCACGCGCCTGCAGCAGTACCGCCGTTAACGCGGCGTTTGCCTTGTTAAACCTGCCTTAAGGCGGGCCTTCTAGCTTTCCGGGAATCTGCCGGCCCTCGTGGCCGGCCCCGGAGGGCTAAATGGCGTTGGGCAACAGCACGGCAGCGGCAACGGGAGGGTACATGCGCCCGCTCGCGATGCTGGCCTGCGCGCTGGCCCTTTGCCTGCTCTGCTGGCGCGGTGCAGCGCTGCTGACCGGGCCGGGCACACCGGCCTCTGCCAGCCCCGCTGAAGCCGCCCTAGCGGACGTCCTCGCCCCTGTCGCCGGGCCGGGCCTCTCCCGTCTCAGCGTCACCTTCAATGCCGAAGGCGGGCGCACTGTTCTCCTGCTTGTCGATGACCGCGCCGGCGACCGCCTGCCGGAGCTGCAGCGCATCGCGCCGCTCGCAGCTGGCCTCATTCCCGAGCGCGGCGACAGGCTGGTCATCGAAACCGTTACCTTTGCCGAAGGCCTGCCGGGCCGCCCCGACGCGGCCGCCTGGGCCGAACTCGGGGGCCTCGGCGCGCTCGTCCTCATCGCCGGCGCGCTGGCTTTCCTTTCAGGCCGCGCAGCGCCCCAGCCGGTGCCGGTCGCGCAGATACTGCCTGCGCCGCAAGCCGAAGAGCGCCTGCGCGACGCGCCGCGCCCGGTGCGTCCCTTGCCCGCCGCTCCGCCGCCCTCGACCGGGGCCGTTGACATGGCCCGCCGCGATCCCGCCCGCGCCGCCGCCGTGGTGCGGGGCTGGATGAGCGCCAGGGATGACAATACATGAGCGCGCTAGCCAAACAGTCGGCGCCGCTGGCGCCCGGTCTCGCCCGCTCGGCCAGGCTGATGCGCGCGCTGGGGCCGGACGCCGCCCCAATCTGGGCGGAGCTTGATCCGCAGGAGGCCGCCGAACTCAGCGCCGCGATGGACCGGCTGGCCGATGATCCGTCGGCGGACAATGACGCGCTGCGCCGCTTTACCGAAACCCAGCGCGCGACAAGCGGCGCAGGCGTCTGGGCCGAGCTTTCGGTGCTGGAGACATCTGCGCTGGCCGCCTTGCTGCGCCACGAGCGTCCGCAGGTCGCCGCGCTGATCCTATCGCGCCTTTCAGGCGACGCGGCGGCAAAACTGCTGCGCGTGCTGCCGCCGTCCCTGTCCATCGAGACGATGCAGCGGCTGCTGCATCTGGGCGATGTCCACCCCGCCGCCATGGCAAGCCTTGAACAGCATCTCAAGGGCCGGGTCGCCTCGCTTGCCCGCGAGGGTGGCCGCGCCGGATTCGAACGCATTGCCCGCATCTTCGACCGGCTCGACCCGCGCGCCGGAACGCTGTTCCTGGCGGCGCTGGAGAAGTCGGAACCCGGCACGGGCGAGAAGATCCGTTCGCTGATGTTCACCTTCGATGATCTCGCAGCGCTCGGCGCAGGCGGTATGCAGACGTTGCTTGCTGCAGCGGACCGCGCTGTGCTGATCACCGCGCTCAAGGGCGCGAAAGAGGCAACGACCGCTGCCTTCTTCGCCAACATGACGTCGCGCGCCGGAGACCTGCTGCGTGAGGAGATGGCTGCGCTCGGTCCTGTGCGCCTGAGCGACGTAGAGGCCGCCCGTGGCGAGCTGGTGGAACTTGCCCGCCAGATGATCGCGCGCGGCGACCTGAGCGCGGGCAAGCGCGCGCCGGATGATGAGTTGATCGAATGACAGAGCGTGCTGTGAAATCCGTTTCGGCGTTTGACTTCCGGGCTGATTTCGGACCGCAGGTGGAGGATGTCGCAGCCGATCCTGCGCGTGTGAGCTTTACCGGCGAGGAGGTTGCCGCCCTCATCACGCAGGTGCGCGTCGAGACGCTTGCCGAAGTGGCCAAGATCAAAAGCGAGACAGAAAGCGAGCGGCTCTCTGCCGTGACCGCCGAACTTACGCAGGCGCTCGACGAGATCACTGAGGTAATGCGCCTCATTGCGTCTTCGCAATATCATGCAACAACCGAAGCGCGCCTGCGCAGCCTCATCGACGGCGCGGCGGCACGAATTGCCGGCGGGCAGGGCGACCTGTTTGCCGAGATTGGACAAGGCCCGAAATGACCGAACCGACCAACCCGGCTTTCCACCGCATGCTGATGGATGTTCCCGTGCGCGTCGAGGTTGTCCTCGGCGAGGTCCGCATGACGATGGAAGAGCTGATGGCGCTGTCGCCCGGCGAAGTGCTGACGATGGAAAAGCAGACCGGCGAACCGGTGGATATCTACGTCTCCGGACGCCTGATCGCACGCGGCAAACTGGTCGTGGCGGACGGGGAACTGGGTGTGACGCTGACCGAGATCGTCGATAGCCGCGCGGTGGCCTGACAGGCGTCTGAATTAGTTACATCTGGAACTAATTTGGCATCCGGCCTATACTGGCCGCATGGACACTGCCTTTGCCAAGAATCGCTATCACGGCGCGCCGCGCGCGCCCGATTTCACCATTGACCAGGCGTGGGAGAGCTATAGCGCGGCCGAGCATGACCGCTGGGACCGATTGTTCCGCCGCCAGTGCGAGGTGACGAAGGGGCGCGCCTGCGCCGCGGCGCTAGCGGCGATGGACACGCTGGAGCTGTCGCCCTCTGGCATCCCGCACATGGGGCGCCTGTCGGACCGGCTGGAGAAACTGACCAGATGGCGCATCGTGCCGGTCGCGGAGCTGGTGCCGGACGAGATTTTCTTTGACCACCTCGCCAACCGCCGCTTCCCGGCGGGGGCCTTCATCCGGCCGGAAGCCGAGTTCGACTATCTTCAGGAACCGGACATCTTCCACGACATCTTCGGCCATGTGCCGCTTCTGGCGAACCCGGTGTTTGCGGATTTCATGGAGGCTTATGGCAAGGGCGGCCAGCGAGCGATGAAGCTCGGCCAGCTGCACAACCTGGCCCGACTGTACTGGTATACGGTGGAGTTCGGGCTTATTCAGGAGGCGGACGGTCTGCGCATCTACGGCGCGGGCATCCTCTCCAGCCCGCAGGAGACCGTGTTCGCGCTGGAGGACACCAGCCCCAACCGGATCGGCTTTGATCTGAAACGCCTGATGCGGACGAAATACATCATCGATGATTTCCAGCAGACCTATTTCGTCATCGACAGTTTCGAGGCGCTTCTGGAAGCCTGCTACCAGGACTTCGGGAACGTGTATGCCGAGGTGAAGGGCGAGCCGGACTTCGAGGCACACGACGTGGCAGCCGGCGACCGGCTGATGACGCGCGGGAGCCTCGCCTACTTCCAGGCCGGCGGGCGCAAAGGCTGACCGAGATTCCGTACCGGTATTTCCCCTGACCGGCGTGCCCAGCGGGCGCGCGGACGCAGATCAACAAGCAGCCGCGACGCGCGGGAGTTCGGCGCGCCGGGAAAGGGCCATGGCGGATCCCCGGATGGCCGGGTTCAGCCCAGCGACCGTGGGCGCTGACATAGGCCGGATGATCTGCGGGACGTTCCGGCCGATCGTTGTGGCCTGAAGGCGACACTTTCTGGCCCTGGCGTACAAAACGCCGCATGTGAATGAGAATGAGTTGCAAATAGCATTCGGGCCTGATACCGGCGAATGAGAAACGTTCGCAGTTAAGGGTTCGCCTGCATGACCACCTCACATCGCGCCAGACCTCTTGGCGGGCAAAGGCTTTCTGTTCGCCTGCTGGGCTGTGCCGCCACGCTCAGCCTCGGTTTTGCCACCAGCCTTCCTGCCGTCGCCGAGGAAGAGGCCGATGCGCCGAAGCGGCAGGAGACAGTCTACGTGTACGGCGCCCGCACCGGCTATGCCGAGGACGAGTCACGCGGCGCAACCAAGACCGATACGCCGATTGTCGAAATCCCGCAGGCGATGACGGTGATCACCGGAGACCTGATGCGCGATCAGGCAATGACAGGCGTTGGCGAAGCCCTGCGGTTCGTGCCGGGCGTCACGGTGGCGCAGGGCGAAGGCCACAGGGATGCGCCGGTGCTGCGCGGGAACACCACGACGGCAGACTTCTTCGTCGACGGCGTTCGCGATGATCTCCAGTATTTCCGCGATGTCTACAACACCGACCGGATTGAAGTGCTGAAAGGGCCGTCGGGCCTTGTCTTCGGGCGCGGGACGGGCGGCGGCGTGATCAACCGCGTGTCGAAGCAGGCCGATGGCGAGCGCACGCGGGCGGTGACGCTGGGCATCGGTTCATTTGGATATGCGCGGGCAAGCGGGGACATTGGCGGTGCGCTCACGGACGGGGTCGATGCGCGGATCAATGCGCTTTACGAGCAGGCCGACAGCTACCGCGAAAGCGTTTCCAGCGAACGCTATGGCATCGCACCGAGCGCGGCGTTCGCGCTGGGTGCGAAAACATCTCTTCGTCTTTCAGCGGAGCATTTTGTCGACGAACGCGTGACGGACCGCGGCGTGCCATCGATCAATGGGCGGCCCTATGAAGCGTCCGAAAAAGCGTTCTACGGCAATCCGGACCTGAGCCCGAGTGATGTGACCGTCAATTCTCTGACGGCCGTTCTTGAGCATGAATTTTCGGATGCGTTGAAGCTGCGCACGACAGTGCTCTACGGCGACTACGACAAGTTCTACCAGAATGTCTTTGCCGCGAGCGCCGTGAGCGCGGCCAACGGCGCCGTGCAGCTGGCGGCTTACAATTCGCTGACCACGCGCGAGAACCTGATCGGGCAGACAGATCTGATCTGGGAGGGCGAGTTTGCGGGTCTTGAGCATACACTCCTGCTCGGCGTTGAAGCCGGGCTGCAGGAAAGCGAGAACCTGCGTATCGAAGGGCAATTTCCTGCCTCCGGCGGACTTGAGCGGCTGACCGTGTCGGTGGCCGACAGAGGGCAAACCGCGTCTGCCGTGTTTGGACGCGTGTCGCGTGACAACCTGAATGACCTCAACCTTCTGGCGGTCTATGCGCAAAACCAGGTGAAACTGACAGATCAGTTCCAGGTGATCGCAGGCGTAAGGTTCGATCGTTTCGATTTTGAATTCGACAACCGGATGGGTGCGGATGCGGCGCGTACGGACGAATTCGTTTCCCCGCGCCTTGGTCTGGTTTACGAACCGATCGGTGAACTGGCCTTCTATGCCAGCTGGGCCCAGTCCTACCTGCCGCAGTCAGGCGAGCAGTTCGGTAACCTGACGCCGACATTGGCAGACTTTGAGCCGGAAGAGTTCGAAAACACCGAGGTTGGTATCAAGTGGCAGCCTTCGCAGGAACTCCTCCTGACCGCCGCCATGTTCCGCCTCGATCGCACCAACACTCTGGCGCCGGGGCCGGCGGCCGGCGTGTCCGTGCTGACCGGCGCGCAGCGCAGCGAAGGCCTGGAGCTGTCGCTGCAAGGTGAAGTCCTTGACGGCTGGGATGTGGCGGCCGCCTATGCCTGGCAGTCGGCGGAGATTACCAAGACGACCAGCGCGGCGCCGGCAGGCAGGGACGCGCCGCTGGTGCCGGAGCAGAGTGCCAGCATCTGGAACAAGGTGCGCACGACAGACCGGCTTGATCTCGGCCTCGGGCTGGTCTGGCAGGATGACCGGTTCGCCACGATCTCCAATGCCGTTGTGCTGCCTGCATTTACCCGCCTTGACGCCGCAGCCTATTATCAGCTTACGGACGATCTGTCGCTCCAGCTGAATGTCGAGAATCTGACGGGCGAGCTGTATGCCGTGAGTTCGCACAATGACAACAACATCACGCTGTCTGCTCCGCTGACGGCCAAGGTGACCCTCAGCGCCCGGTTCTGACAAGAGTGTCGTATAAAAGCAAAACGGCCCGGAGGCGCTCTCCGGGCTGTTCTTATGCCGACTATGTGCGCTTCAGGCGGGGCGCCGGTGGTCTTCGCCGCTGCGTTCGGCGCCGTATTCCGGGACCAGCAGGCTGAGGAGGCGAAGGGCTTCCGATGTGTCGTGGCGGCGGGCAGCCTCGATCAGGGCCGAAACCTGCTTGTCGAGCAGGTCGCCAGTGGCGGCCTGGCCGGTGACGCGGTTGACGCCGTCGACGCCGGTGGGCTCGAGCGTCTCGTGCGAATAGGTCAGCGCTTCATGGCGTTTCTCGCCCTTGCGCATGCCCATCGTTGTGATCTCGATATCGACGCCGGGCACTTTACCCTTCAGGCGGATCATCGTTTCGGCCAGCTGGCGGATGGCGATGGGCTCGCCCATGTCGAGGACGAAAAGCTCCGCATGTTCCTTCTCACGCTGCAGCGCGGCGGCCTGCAGGACGAGGGCGGTCGCTTCCTCGATCGTCATGAAATAGCGCGTCGCTTCGGGATCGGTGATGGTGACAGGACCGCCGGCAGCAATCTGGCTTTCGAATAGCGGTACGACGGAGCCGGAGGATCCAAGCACGTTGCCGAAGCGCACCATCGCGCCGGCCATGCCGGCTTCTGCAATAATCCGCCCAAGGGCCAGTTCGGCGAGACGCTTGGTGGCGCCCATGACGTTATCGGGTGCGACGGCCTTGTCGGTCGAGATGAAGACGAATGTGCTGACGCCGGACGCCGCTGCGGCGCGCGCCACGGCAACGGCGCCGCCGACATTGGTGAGGATCGCTTCGCAGATGTTCTCTTCCATCAGCGGCACGTGCTTCAGCGCGGCGGCATGGATGACCAGGCTGGGCTTTGCTGCGCGAAGATGCCGGCGAGACGAACGGTGTCGCGCACGTCGCCGAGGTGGGATTCCAGCGGCAGGCAGGGATGCTGGACCCGCAGGTGATAGTCGATCTGGTAGAGATTGAACTCCGAGGAGTCGAGGATCGACAGCGAGGCAGGGGCCTGACGCGCGACCTGCCGGGCGACTTCCGAGCCGATGGATCCGCCGCCCCCTGTGACCATCACACTGGCGCCTTCGATCAGCTCACGGACGGGGGCAAGGTCCAGCCCGCGCTCTGGACGGGCCAGCAGATCGGCCGGGCGGACCGGCGCGAGGGTCTGCGAGGCACTGTCATGGCCAAGCGACATGATATGGGCGCCATGTCCGGATGCGATCTCGAGTACCCGGTTCATCGTCGCGCGTTCGCGGGCCGGACCCGTGACCGCGATCCAGGGCGTGGTGCCATAGCGAAGGGTGAGGATGTCGATGATCTCGCCGAGATTGAGCAGGCTGCCCATGATCGGCAGGCCGCGGACGGCGCGGCCATGCTCTTTTGCGTCCACTTCGATCAGGCCGAGGACGCGCAGCGTGGCGCCGTCGCCAGAGGCTTCGATGCGGCGCAGCACTTCGATCCAGCTGGCCGGATCGCCGACCAGCAGCACAGCCTGGCCGTGGCTGGGGATGCGCTGGAAGATCCGGAAAGGGGCGTTGGTCGTGCGGTATCGCGCCACCATTCGGCCGGTGAAGGCGGCGGCAGTCCACAGGAAGGTGGCGACCAGCAAGGCGGGCAGCGGGTCCACGAGGCGGCCGTTGAGGGCGACCATGACCGGCAGGTAGAGGACGACAGCGAGCGCAATGCCCTGCAGCAAGCGGATGGCGTCCGGTGCGCCGATATGGCGCCACACCTGGCGGTGGACACCGCCAATCACGAGGCCGGCGGCGGCCGCCAACATGAAGGCGCAGCTGGCCAGGATCCAGGCCCTGACCTGGAAGGTCGGTACGTCGGAATCCGAGATCAGGATGGCGATGTGGGCCATGGTCATCGCGACGCCGGCCATCGCGACGTCGAACGAGAGGGTGAGAGCCATTGCGCGCCGGGCGGCGTCTCTGGATTTCACGGCCTCTACTCCCCTCACTGAATCGCCGGAGCGATTTCCCCTCTAGTGCCACCGAAGGCGCGTCAGGAAAACCCCGGTTACATTGCGAAACTGTAATCCGTTGCGGGAAAGGGTCGTCCCTGCTCGAGGCTGGCACAGAAGCCACAGTTTGTGACGTAAACTGGAGGTTCCCTCAAGACGTCGCCTCGGCCCGGTTCTTCAGGGAATGGTGGGCCCGGAGGGACTTGAACCCCCGACCAGACCGTTATGAGCGGTCCGCTCTAACCAACTGAGCTACAGGCCCCTGAGAGCGTCGTTTAGGCGCCGCACGGGCGCCTTGCAACGGCCTTGTTCGGGCCGGAAGAGAGGCGTACGGCTTCTACCTGTTCATAATGGAGAAAAACCATGAACCGCTCCTTCTTCGCTCTCGCCGCCGTTATGATTGCCGCGGCGCCCGTCGCCTGCGCGCAGATGCCGTTCGCATCGGCGGCGGCTGCTACCCCCATGTTTGCGAGCCCAGCTGCCATGACCGTGCACCCGAATTCGATCCAGCCGGAAACGACGCTCCAGATAAACGCTGAAGCGAAAATCAACCAGGCGCCGGACATTGCCTATATTACCGCCGGCGTGACCGAGGAACGCGCCACCGCCAGCGAAGCCATGACCGCGCAGTCGGCGTCGATGAACGGCGTCTTCAAGGCGCTGCAGAAAGCCGGCATTGCAGCAAAGGACATGCAGACGTCCGGCCTCAGCCTGTATCCGCGGTATGACTATCTGGAAGTGGCGCAGCCCGATGGCTCTGTGCGCGGCGAGCAGAAACTGGCCGGCTATGTCGCCACCAACAACGTGACAGCGCGCGTGCGCAATCTCGACACGCTCGGTGCGACCATCGACAGCCTCGTAAAGGCGGGCGGCAATACATTCTCGGGCGTGTCCTTCGCCATCGAGGACGACAAGGAAATCAAGAACCAGGCCCGCACGCAGGCGATGAAGGATGCGATCGCAAAAGCGGAATTGTATGCTGCGGCGTCGGGCATGCGGGTCGGGCGGATCGTGACGATCAGCGAAGGCTACGAGTATTCGCCCCAGCCGGTGATGATGGCCCGCGCCGAAATGGCGATGGATGGCGGCGCGCCGACGCCGGTGGCCGGCGGTGAGGTTGGCGTAACGGCGAGCGTGAGCGTGCTGTTTGAGCTGGTGAAGTAGGACATAGCCGGCGCCATCGCCGCTGTCGCAATCGAGCCCCTCTCGCCGTAGCGGGCGAGGGGGGCTTTTGTTTCGGGCCCTAGAGGTAGCCTTCCGCCAGAAGGTCTTTCATGTCGACGAGGCCCAGGGGCTCGCCGGTCTCGCCGAGGACGAAGGCGTTGGAGATGCGGTTCTCGCTGAGCTGCTTGATGACGATCTGCATGCGTTCCTCCGGGTCGATGGTTCGCGGGGACTTCGTCATGACGTCGCGCGCGGGGGCGCCTGTCTTGCCGGCGAGCATGGCGCGGCGCAGGTCGCCGTCGGTTACCATTCCGATCAGCGCGCCCGTGCCATCGACGACACCGGCGCAGCCCTTGCGGCCTTCTGAGACAGCGTAGACCACGGCTTCGAAACTGGCACCCGCCTCGATCAGTGGCAGCGGATCCTTCCGCTCACGGACATAATCGCCGGCGGTCTGCAGCGAGCGGCCGAGCTTGCCGCCTGGATGGCGAAAGCCGAAATCCTCGCGTGAGAAGCCGCGCCGCGCCATCAGCACGATGGTAAGCGCGTCGCCGAGCGCGAGGGCCATCGTTGTGGACGAAGTGGGCGCGAGGCCGTTTGGGCAGGCTTCCGGAACGGTCGGCATTTCGAGCAGCACATCGGCAAACCGGCCGAGGGTCGAGTCCCGGGCGCGCGTCATGGCGATGACCGGGATGTCGTTGCCCTTGCAGTAGCGCAGCAGGTCCACGAGTTCGCGGCTCTCGCCGGAATAAGAGATCGCAATGACGACCGAGCCCGGCACCAGCATGCCGAGGTCTCCGTGGCTGGCTTCAGTCGGGTGGATGAAGAAGGCCGGCGTGCCGGTCGAGGCGAGGCTCGCGGCGATCTTCTGGCCGATATGGCCGGACTTGCCGACGCCCGCGACAACGACATGGCGATCCGTCGAGAGGATCAGCTCGACCGCTTCGAGCAGCGTGGTGCCGAGGGAGGCCTCGAGCTTGTCGAGGGCGTCGCGCTCGATGCGGATCACACTCCGGGCGAGGGACAGGTCTGAGGATGCACTCACGGTTCAACGGCTCCCGGCAAGGGTCAGGTCGGCGAGCGGCGTTGTGCGGGAGCCGGGCGGCTTCGGCAAGTCCCCGGGTGCGGGCCCGGTGTCAGCGGCGGCGCGTCTGGCGGCGGGTATACTCGGCGACTTCGGCGGCGGCGGAGGCCCTGGCGGTCTGGCGGGCCTCGTAATCCGAGACTGACAGACCGGCTGCCTTGGCGGCCTGCGCCGTCTGGCGGGCTTCGTACTCGCTGACCGAGAAGCTGGCACCCGGGGCGGGCAGGGCCGGCGAGGGCTGGACCGAGGCAATATCGTCGGCGCTGTCGCCTTCGACGATGACCAGATCGCCCGGCATTTCCTCTTCCGTCGATTCGTCCGCGGCTGCGTTCATCACGAGGTTCACAGGCTGGGCCGTGTAGGCGCTCAGGGGCATCCCGTTGAGCATGGGCTCGGCCGCAGCGTTCGGGTTCGCCGGTGTCTGGATCGACGCCATCACCTTTGTGCCGCGCAGTTGCGGCGAACTGGCGGCCATCGGGCCATTCAACTGAGTGAAGGCGGCTTCGACGAGGTCGGCCACGTGCGCGTTGCGCGACTTGGCGGTGGCGCCGCCCAGCACAATCGCGATGACGCGGTGGCCGTCCCGCTCGGCGGAGGTCATCAGGTTGAAGCCCGAGGCTCGGGTGTAACCGGTCTTGATGCCGTCAACGCCGTCGACGGTGCCAACGAGTTCGTTATGGCCCTTGTAGACCAGGCGGCCCCATTCGAAACGTTTGGTTTCGAAGTAGTGGTAATACTGGGCATGGTTCTCGACCAGTGCGTCGGCAAGCAACGCGAGATCGTAGGCCGTCGACACCTGGGCGGTGTTGGGAAGACCAGAGGCGTTCTTGAAGGTCGTGTCCTTGAGCCCGAGATCGCGGGCCTTGTCGGTCATCTGAACGGCAAACTTGCGCTCGGTGCCGCCGAGGTGTTCGGCGATTACGACAGCGACATCGTTGGCGGATTTCGTGACGAGCGCATAGATGGCGTCCTCGACCTTGATCTTATCGCCCGCTTTCAGCTTGAGGTTCGACGGCGGCTGGGCGGCGGCATTGCGCGAAACGGTCATCCGCTCGTTGAGGGAGACCTCGCCAGCGTTAATCGCGTCGAACAGCAGGTAAAGCGTCATGACCTTTGTCAGGGACGCGGGATACCGGGCATCATCGGCGTTGCGGGCGTGGAGGATTTCATTGGTGTTGGCGTCCATCACCAGCGCCGCGTACTTTTCAGCCTCTGCAGCCTGGCCAACCAGCATCCCGGTGGAACCGACCGCCACAGACAGCGCTGCGGCGCGATACAAGGATAGGTTGAGCAGTGCCATCTAGGCAACCTCCAATACGCTATGCCCCGGACTCCCCGGATACGAACCTAGATTCGGTGAAACCAGTTGACCACACCTTAACGCAGCCTGTCCGCTGACAGTTTTGTAACCGCACCCGAATGAATGCAATCCAAACGCCAAATGCTTAATGTTGCAGCGCACAAAATTTATTGCATCTGCGAGGAAGGTGTGTTATCCAGAGCACACCCTGCAAAAGAAGGATTCCTCCCATGGCCAAGACCACTGCATCGACGGCCCGCGCCAAAGCGGAAGCCCGCCCCAACACCGCCACCACCAAGCAGATCGAAAAACAGTTCGATGCCGGCATGGAGCAGGTCACCGGCCTCGCCAGCAAGTTCACCGGCATGGCTGAAGGCAGCGTGAAAGCGCTTACCGACAGCGCCGTGGCGTCGACCGAAGTCCTCCGCGAAATCGGCAACCGCAATGTCAGCTTCGTCACCCAGGCGATGGAACAGAGCGTCGAGCTGACCCAGACGCTCGCCAATGTCCGCGACCCGCGCGAAATGTTTGAGCTTCAGTCGGCTTTCGCCAAGTCGATGTTCTCGGCCTACACGACCGAACTGACGGCTCAGACCGAGCTTTGCGTCGCTGCATGGCGTAATGCTGCAAAACCGTATATGTCTTCCTTCGCAAAGTAATCTCGGAGTTGGGCAGGCCGCGCGCGGCCTCCCGGCAGTAGAGTGCGAACGTAGAGTTTAAGGGCTGGACCTTCATGGTCCGGCCCTTTTCGGTTTGGGGCTTGCCCTGATTGTCCCGGCGTCCGGCTTGCGACTCGGGAGCGTCCGCCACACAATGGTTGCAGGCGGCGCGGGGCAGGAGCCAGGGGATGACGGTTTCTGACAGGCAAGGGCTGGAGCTGACCGGCGCGTCTGCGCGCGCGGCGGCGCTGTTTGACGAGGCGGTCAGCCGTTTTGCGCATTTCTGCGGCGATCCGCTTGAGCCCCTGCGCGAGGCATTGGCAGACTCGCCCGGGTTCCCGATGGCGCTGATTGCCAAGGCGTGGATCTACGCGATGTCCACCGAACCTCAGGCGACCGCTTCAGCGCGCCGGATGGTTGAAGAACTGGCCGAGATGCCGCGCGGGCCCCGCGAGGACAGCCACATGCACGCCCTGAAGCTGGCGGCGGCAACCGAGTGGACGGCGGCGTCCCGGGCGCTGGACCTGCACAACGCAACCTACCCTTGCGACCTGATCGGCCTGCTGGCTGGCCATCAGTCGGATTTCCTCACGGCGAACGCGCGCAACCTGCGCGACCGGATTGCACGGGCGCTGCCGGCCTGGGACGGCGTCCCGGGGCGCTCCTTCCTGCTCGGCATGCTGGCCTTCGGGCTTGAAGAGATGGGCGACTATCGCCGCGCGGAAGCAGCCGGTCTCAAGGCGCTGGAGGCCGACCCGGACGACAGCTGGGCGCACCATGCGGTGGCGCACGTGCTGGAAATGCAGGGGCGCGCCGCCGAGGGGCGCGATTTCATGCGCAAGCGGCGGGCCCACTGGGCGCAGCCGGAGAACTTCCTGAAGGTCCATAACTGGTGGCACCTGACGCTCTTCCACCTTGAGCTTGGTGAGCCGGAGGCGGCGCTGAGCCTTTACGACGAACAGGTGCGCGGCGAGCCGACGACGGTGGCCCAGAACCTGGTCGACGCCTCCGCGCTGCTCTGGCGGCTCCACCTTCTGGGCGTCGATGTCGGCGAGCGCTGGGACGAGCTGGCGGATACCTGGACCCAGCATGCGGACGGAAAGTGCTATCCCTTCAATGATGTGCATGCCGCGCTCGCCTATGTCGGTGCGGGGCGTCGCAGCGATGCGACCGACCTCGTGAAGGTCGCCCACGAGGGTGACATGCATCACGAAATGAACCGCTGGATGCGGGAGACCGGCACGCCGATCATCGACGCGCTGCTTCTGTTTGACCGCGGGGAATACAAGGCAGCCATTGAACCCTTGCTGTGGGCACGCCAGATATCGGGCACGTTCGGCGGCAGCCATGCGCAGCGCGACGTCATCGACTGGACGCTGACCGAAGCCGCAATCCGGGGTAAGGTCGTGCCGATCGCGCGGGCGTTGGTCCAGGAACGGCTGGCCCTTCGACCTGACAGCCACGTCAATCTCGCCTTTGCCCGCCGCGCGGGCCTGCGCCCTCACTGACCAGACAGGACCAACCGCCATGCCGGATTTCATCAACTTCAAGACGCTGACGCGGCCCGGAAGTCCCAACACTGCTTTGCTGGCGCCCGCAGGTTTCACGCCGGACGCGGCGCCGGACGGCGCGGCGCCTGTCTACGACCTGGCCCCCGGCGAGCTCTACATGCGCGCCCTCCGGCTGATTGCCGACAAGCGCGACTGGCAGCTCGGAGAGCAGGATGCCGGCGCGATGCGGCTGAACTTTATCGCGGTCACCCCGTTGATGCGGTTCAAGGACGATATCGATCTCGCTGTACTTCCGGTTGCCGGGCAACCGGGCAAATCGACCTTCGCGGCTTACTCAAGGTCACGTGTCGGCTATTCCGACCTGGGCGCCAACCGGAAACGTCTCGAGGCGCTGGCGACGGCGCTTCAGTCGCCTTGAAAGCGGGCACAGCTGTGATCAGGCGCCAATTGCATCTTCATTCTCCTGCAGGAACGTATATCTTGTCTCCCATGAACATCGTTTTTGACCCGATCCGGATGGCGGGCCCGCCGGCGCCCGGCGCACCTGGCGGCGGCGCTCCGGGCAGCGGTATGCCCGGCGACGGCGATGGTACGGGCTTTGACCTCGCCACCGAAACCCGCGTCCGCACCAAGAAGCCCTCGCTGTACCGGGTGCTGCTGCTCAACGACGATTACACGCCGATGGAATTCGTCGTGTTCATCCTGGAGCGGTTTTTCAATCGTTCACGTGAACAGGCGACCCGGATCATGCTTCATGTGCATCAGAAGGGTGTCGGGCTCTGCGGGGTCTATACATATGAGGTTGCCGAGACCAAGGTAGCTCAGGTGCTCGACCTTGCGCGCCGCCACGAACATCCTCTCCAGTGCGTTATGGAGAAAGACGACTAGACTACCCATATGAATACCAACGACACCTAGAAACACGACCTTCGAAAAGGCTCACACCTTGCCCCGTCTTTCCACCTCCCTCGAAACGGCTCTTGAAAAGGCTCTCTCGCTCGCGTCCGAACGCGACCACGAGTACGCCACGCTGGAGCACCTGCTGCTGGCCCTCACGGAGGACGAGCACGCGCGCGACGTGATGGGCGCCTGCAAGGTCAACATCGACGAACTTCGCGCCGACCTGACGCGCTATATCGACGAGGAGCTCTCCAGCCTCATCGTCGATGGCAGCGACGGCCGGGTGCAGCCGACCGCCGCGTTCCAGCGCGTCGTGCAACGCGCGATCCTGCATGTCGAAAGCTCGGGCCGCGAGGAAGTGACCGGCGCCAACGTGCTGGTGTCGATCTTCTCCGAGCGCGAAAGCCATGCGGCCTACTTCCTGCAGGAGCAGGACATGACGCGGTATGACGCGGTGAACTACATCTCGCACGGCGTGGCGAAACAGCCGGGCATGTCGCGCCCGTCGACCCCGCGCGGCGCGGAGTCCAACGAGGAAGAACCCGTCAAGCAGGGCCACGAAGCGCTGGACACCTATTGCGTGAACCTCAATGCGCGGGCCCGGGCCGGCAAGATCGACCCGCTGATCGGCCGCGACATGGAAGTGAACCGCTGTATCGAGGTCTTGTGCCGCCGCAACAAGAACAACCCGATCCTCGTGGGCGATCCTGGCGTCGGCAAGACGGCAATTGCCGAAGGTCTGGCCAAACGCATCGTTGACGGTGAAGCGCCGGAAATCCTGGACGATGCGATCATCTGGTCGCTCGACATGGGCGCGCTGCTGGCCGGTACGCGCTATCGCGGCGACTTCGAGGAGCGCCTCAAGTCGGTCATGAAGGAACTCGAGCAGCAGGAAAAAGCGATCCTGTTCATCGACGAGATCCACACGATCATCGGTGCCGGCGCGACCAGCGGCGGCGCGATGGATGCGTCGAACCTCCTGAAGCCCGCGCTGCAATCGGGCGGCCTTCGCTGCATGGGCTCGACGACGTTCAAGGAATACAAGCAGCACTTCGAGAAGGACCGCGCCCTGTCGCGCCGGTTCCGCAAGATCGATGTGGTTGAGCCGACCGTTCCGGATACGATCAAGATCCTCACGGGTCTGAAATCGAAGTTCGAGGATTTCCACGGCCTGAAATACACCAACGATGCCATCAAGTCGGCGGTCGAGCTGTCGGACCGCTACATCACGGATCGCAAGCTGCCGGACAAGGCCATCGACGTAATCGATGAGGCCGGCGCCGCGCAGTGGCTGCTGCCCGCCTCGAAGCGCAAGAAGCAGGTCGGAATCCGCGACATCGAAGCCGTGGTCGCCAAGATCGCGCGCATTCCGCCCAAGCAGGTGACGTCGGACGATGCCGCGTCGCTGAAATCGCTCGAGAGCGACCTCAAGCGGGTCGTGTTCGGCCAGGACGAAGCCATCGTGGCCCTGTCGGCAACCATCAAGCTGGCCCGCGCCGGCCTGCGCGAGCCGAACAAGCCGATCGGCTCCTACCTGTTCACTGGCCCGACCGGCGTCGGCAAGACCGAAGTCGCCAAGCAGCTCGCCTCCATCATGGGTGTCGAGATGTTGCGCTTCGACATGTCGGAATACATGGAGCGTCACACCGTCAGCCGTCTGATCGGCGCGCCTCCGGGCTATGTCGGCTATGACGAAGGTGGTCTGCTCACGGATGGTGTAGACCAGCATCCGCACTGCGTGCTGCTGCTCGACGAAATCGAGAAGGCCCACCCGGATCTCTATAACATCCTGCTGCAGGTCATGGACAATGGCGCGCTGACGGATGCCAACGGCCGCAAGGTCGACTTCCGGAACGTGATCCTGATCATGACCACCAATGCCGGTGCGTCGGACGCGGCGAAGAACTCCATCGGTTTCGGCCGCGGCAAGAAAGACGAGGAATCCGACGAGGCGCTGAAACGCCTGTTCACGCCGGAGTTCCGCAACCGCCTCGATGCGACGATCGCCTTCGGCGGCCTGACGCCGGAAATCATCGACCGGGTTGTCGAGAAGTTCATCCTGCAGCTGGAAGTCCAGCTGGAAGACCGCAACGTCTCGATCGAGATCTCGAAAGCAGCTCGCGAATGGCTCGCCAAGCGCGGCTTCGATGCTGACATGGGCGCCCGCCCGCTGGCCCGGACGATCCAGGAATACGTCAAGAAGCCGATGGCCGAAGAGCTGCTGTTCGGAAAGCTCCAGAAGGGCGGTCTCGTGAAGATCGGCCTCGACGAGAAAAAGGACGAGCTGACCTTCAAGTATCTGGCCGAACCGGCGAAGAAGAAGAAAGCCACCAAGGACGAAGCCGAAGAGCCGGCGAGCTAGGCTCCCTGCGTCCCGTCCGTTACAAAGGGCCGTCCCGCCGGGGCGGCCCTTTTCGCTTTTGGGGCGGCGCCTTTCCCTCAAGTCAGCGCTCGCCAAGCCGCACCAATCGGCTAACGTCCCTGACAACAACGGGAGGAATTCATGGCAGTGCAGGGCAAGTGCGATCCGAAATTCGCGAAGGTGAAGGAGGAGTTCGAGCGCAGCTTCGCCGAGCGAGGCGAAGTCGGCGCGAGTGTCTGCCTGTCTGTGGGCGGCGAGACCGCAGTTGACCTCTGGGGCGGTTTTGCAAACCCGGAGATGAAGGATCCATGGCAGAAGGACACGATCTCGATCGTCTTCTCCTGCACCAAGGCCGCCGTCGCGCTGTGTGCTCACATTCTGGTTGACCGGGGGCAACTGGACCTGGCCGCGCCGGTGAAAGCCTACTGGCCGGAATTCGCCCGCGGCGGCAAGGAAAAGACCACCGTCCAGATGATGCTGAACCATGAAAGCGCGCTGCCAACGCTGCGCGATCCGGTCAAGCCGGGCGGCTTTGCTGACTGGGATTACATGGCGGGCCGGATGGCTGATGAGGAAGCCTTCTGGGAAGTCGGCGCCCGCAACGGCTATCACATGATCAATTTCGGCTGGACGGTTGGCGAACTGGTGCGCCGCGTGTCCGGCAAGTCGCTCGGCGCCTTCTTCCGCGAGGAAGTGGCCGAGAAGACCGGTGCGCGTTTCTGGATCGGCCTGCCGGAGAACGAGGCGGTGCATATCGCGCCCATCCGCCAATATGTTCCGAAGCCGGACGATAAGCCTTCCGAGTTCGTTATCAAGCTGATGACCGATCCGGACTCGATCCAGCACAAGTCCTTCCTCAATACCGGAGGCTGGGACTTCAACGACCGTAAAGGGCAGGCCGCCGAGATCGGCGGCGGGGGCGGCCTGTCGAATGCCCGCGGGCAAGTGGCATGGTACACGGAGCTTGCGACGAATTCCGGCAAGCTCGTGTCGGCCGACCGCCTCGCTGCGATGTCGATGGTGTCGACCGCGACGCAGCGAGACGCGACGCTCCTGATCCCGACGCGCTTTGCTTCCGGTTTCATGAAGTCGATGGACAACCGCAAGGGCGGCTTCGGACCAGGCACCAGCGCGATCATCGGCGAGAAAGCCTTCGGCCATGTCGGCGCCGGCGGCTCAATCGGTTTTGCCGATCCCGAATGCGGCCTCGCCTTCAGCTACACGATGAACCAGATGGGCAACGGCCTCCTGCTCAACGAACGCGGCCAGAGCCTGATCGATGCGGCGTACACGGCGCTCGGCTACCGCACCAACGCGCCGGGGGCATGGGTGCGCTGACGCTTCAGCCCTTGGCGAAACGGATTTCGCCGGGGGCGAGCCCTTCAAGGGTCCATTCGCCGACCTGCGCGCGGATGAGGCGCAGGGTCGGGTGGCCGATCGCGGCGGTCATGCGGCGCACCTGGCGGTTGCGCCCTTCGGTGATGGTGAGTTCAATCCAGCTGTCGGGCACCGACTTGCGGAAGCGGATCGGCGGATCGCGCGGCCAGAGGTTTTCCGGCTCCGGGACCGCGCGCACCCTCGCCGGGCGTGTCATCCCGTCCTTGAGCTCCACGCCGGTGGCGAGTGCCTTGAGGGCCGCTTCGTCCGGAATGCCTTCGACCTGCGCCCAGTAGGTTTTCGTGAGGCTGTGCTTGGGATCGCTGATGCGCGCCTGGAGCGGGCCGCTGTCTGTCAGCACGACCAGGCCTTCTGAGTCATAGTCGAGCCGTCCCGCCGGATAGACGTTCGGTACCGGAACGAATTCCTTCAGCGTGCGCTTGCCGCTGCCTTCATCCGTGAACTGAGACAGGACGTTGAAGGGCTTGTTGAACAGGATGATTTTCAGTTGACGGCCTCGTGCAGGGTCTTGAGCGTGGCAAGAAGGTTCTCGGCCGCTGAGAGGGCAAGGCAGCTCGGTGCATCGCACAGGGCCTTGTCGGGATCAGTGTGGAACTCGAGGAAGACGCCGTCCGCGCCAGCCGCCACGGCAGACTTCGCGATGATCGCCACGCCGTCGCGCCGCCCGCCCGTGGAGGCGCCGCCGGTGCGCGGATCGGCGCCGGGCAGCTGCACCGCATGCGTCGCGTCAATCGTCACCGGAACGCCGAGCTTCTTCATCTCCGGAATCGCCAGCATGTCGACGATCAGGTTGTTGTAGCCGAAGCTGACGCCGCGCTCGCAGAGGATCACGCCGACGTGCGGCGCGACTTCGCCGATCTTCGCGATGATGTTCCTCGCGTCCCACGGGGCCATGAACTGCGCCTTCTTGGCCTGGATGAGCGCGCCGTGCCTGGCGGCAGCTCCGGCAACGGCGATCACCAGATCGGTCTGGCGCACGAGGAAAGCCGGAAGCTGTAGGATGTCGGCGACTTCGGCGACAGGCTCGGCCTGATCAGGCTCGTGCAGGTCGGTGACGATCGGCACTCCGAGCTTTGACTTCACCTTGGCGAGGATCTTCAGCCCGTCCATGCCGGGGCCGCGATAGGATTTGATCGACGAGCGGTTCGCCTTGTCGAAGCTTGCCTTGAACACGTAGGGCAGGCCGAGGCTGGCGCAGATGCGCTTCAGTTCGGTGCCGACCTCCAGGGCAAGGCCTTCGTCTTCCAGCACATTGAGGCCGGCGAGCACGGCAAGAGGCTTGCCGGTGCCGATGCTCCAGCCGGAGGCCTTGTGGGTGACGACGCGCATGGGGCGGCTCCTGTTTGCTTGGGCTGCCATAGCGGAAAAACGCTGCGGCGCAAAAGCCCGGTCAGCACAGGTCCAGAATCATCAGGTGCGAATCAAAGAAGCCGCCCCGATCAAGGAGCGGCTTCCGTGAGCCCATGGGGCTGTCAGGTCCGGGCCGCGTTGCAGCGACCCTTCGAATCTCTAGGCGCTGGTCAGAGGCTGCTCCAGCCAGACACCATAGGACACAGACCCAACGGCCTCACCTGGTTTCTCACTCGACATGGATCACCTCCTTTCACGCGTGCGATGCGCACGGCCTTTTGCGCCGGACCATCCGGCGCTGTCCCGAGGTAAGCATGATTTGCGCCAATGTGAAGTTAACATCGTGGTGATCGCTGCCTGGATTGTGGCGACTGCACAAAAAACGCCCGGGCGGCCTTTATGGTGCGCCCGGGCGTCAGTGAGCCTCAAAAGGGGTAGACAGAGGCCTTGTGTCAGTCTGCGGCGATGGCGCCGATCACGAGGCCGAGGATGGCGCCGGTGGCGACCGAGGCAAGGATGGCGTCACCGCTGTCATTGTCGCGAACCCAGTGGTAGCCTCTCGGCGGATCGTAGAGGCCGTAATGGTCGTAGTCGTGAATGTAGACCGTGCGGCGCGGGCCATAGCTGTAATAATGGCCCACATCATAGCGTGGCCGGTAGCCGGAATAGTAATAGGGGCCGTAAGAGCTCCCGTAAGTGACGGTCACCGAGCTGCGCGGATAGTAATCGTAGGCCGGACGGTAGACGACCACCGGCTTGTGGCGGCGATAGTCGTAATAGTCATGGTCGCGACGGTCGCGGCGATAGTCGCGCCGGTCATCGCGGCGGTGATCCCGGCGATACTCGTGGTAGTCGTCGTCATCATGACGTTCCCAGCCGCCGCGGTCGCCGCGATCCCGGTCGGCCTGGGCCACGGGGGCTATGACGAGGCTGGCGGCGGTGACCGCTGCCACGAAACGGCTAAAGTGCTTGATCAGGGACATCGTGGGGACGGGCCTTTCCTGTAAACTGCTCGGCCGGTGTGACGCCTGCGCTGGACTAAGGGCGCAAACACCGGTTTCTGGGGTGAATGTCTGCCCCTCCGTCTGAACTCTGGCTGAACAGGTCCTTCAGGTTTCTCCGATGAGCGAGTTTGGCGACCTGCGCATTTCGGACAGCCTCACCGTGCCGGCATGGGAGATCAGTGAGGCTTTCGTTCGCGCCTCCGGGCCTGGCGGGCAGAACGTGAACAAGGTTTCATCTGCCGTGCAGCTGACCTGGCAGGTGGCCGCTTCGTCCCTGCCAGCAGCCCTGAAGGAGCGGTTCCAGAAGCTCTATGCCAGCCGCATCACGGCCGACGGCCGGCTGATCCTCGAAGCCAGCGAGCACCGCAGCCAGGTCCAGAACCGGCAGGCTGCAAGGGCCCGCCTTGCCGAGATGATCCTGAAGGCGGCTGCGGCCCCCAAGCGCCGGATCAAGACCAAACCCACCGCCGGCAGCGTGCGACGCCGCATCGCCTCCAAGAAAAAGCGCGGCGAAGTCAAAGCCCTGCGCGGCGGTGTCGGTGACGAGGACTAGGCCGGGTCGGTGCGGACTGCCCGGCTTTCCCGGACCGCGGTCAAGATGTCGGCGAGCGATCGTCAGATGCCAGCGTCCGGGCGCTGGTCCTTCTTGGCAATATAGAAGCCATAGCTGACATAGGCAGAGAATTCTTCGTAGAGGGCAATTTCTGCCTCCTCTGACGCGACGATCGCGCGCGCTGTTTCAGAACCTGCATGGCGTGCAAGGAACGGCTCGAACTGTGCCTGCAGCGGACGGTAATAATTGTCGGTCCAGCAGCGCTCGGGCAGCGCAAAATACCCGAGCGGAGCGTAGCCATGGGCCTCAAGCACACCAAACTTGGCTGACGCGGTCGCAACCTCCGGATACTGACTATGCCAGTGCTCCGTGAGCCTTGCGGGTCTCTCGCCGGTCAGCCAGGTAAGTTCCGAAACAGCGAGAATTCCGCCTGGCTTGAGGAAACGCCGCCAGGCTCTGACGCCCTTCTCGAAACCGATATTGTAGATGGCGCCTTCCGCCCAGATTGCATCCAGTGATCCACGTTGGAAAGGCAGCTCACCCATCCCGGCACGGAGCGTCTCGACCCGGGATGCGAGACCTTCGGCGCCCGCACGCTGCGCGAGCGCCTTGAGGAAACCGGGCAGGAAGTCGACAGCGACGATGTGCGCGTCGAGCTCTTTCGCGAGCACGAGCGTCGATGCGCCTGTGCCACAACCGATGTCGGCGATCCTGAGCCCTGTCCGGCCAGCAAGGCCCGACAGGCTGACCGCGAGGCGTGTCTCGGCTTCGCCGCCAGGGCCCTGGCGCATCTGCCGTTGATGCAGGTCTGAAAGGAGTGCGATTTCATCCATGGGGCTTCACCCTCGATTTGCATGGGCTTGCAGGCTGCCTGGGCAACAGGCCGGGCTGATCGGTAGCGCCCGCGGCCTGTCCGATCAAGCCATCAGGACCTGCCTATCGCCTGAGACCGGCTTCACCTGCTGCGGTGAAACTGGCGCGAACGGGTCCCGCGTGCCCTGCGTTCCTCGACTGCTCCGGCCCTGCGGGATACGTTTTCAGTCAGGTCCGTTCACGGATCAACACGCCCAGTCAGCTTAACGGAGAGCGGGACGGTCCTTCTTTGCCAAAAAAACACGCGGCAGTCCCGGACTATGCAGAAGGCGGCAATCGGTATCGTCCCAGGCGTCGCCTGCACCGGAGCGGGCCTGAAGCTTGAACTGCGCCGCATTCCGCGTGACAGTTGAGGCGCTCCGGCGGCCAGCCGGGTGGTTGTGAAGAGGTGATGTCCCATGACCGATGATCTGGTCTCAACTGAATCCGTCATCGAGCTCAGGATCGAGAACATAGCCCTCCTGTTCGATCCGCTGGACCCCTTTCCGACGCCTTCACGTGACCTGTCAAAGACAGCCGAAGACTTCATCGTGGAATGGGCGAGGGAATTGCCCCGCCGCAACCCGATACGGCTCATCCTGCATATACCCCAATCCGGACAGCAGGACCTTTCGCAGCTGCAGGTGGCATTCTCCAATCATTTCCGCCAGCGCGCCCGGCGCGTCAAAGGCGACATAGACGAACTCTTTGGCGTAGGACGAACATCGCTGATGATTGGGCTCGCAACGCTGATAGCGTGCGTCCTCGGCGGGCAGGTTGCAGTCATGCTTCTGGGGAGCGGCTCTGCGGCACGCATCCTTTCGGAAGGCTTGATCATCCTGGGATGGGTCGCAAACTGGCGCCCGCTTGAGATATTCCTCTATGGCTGGTGGCCACTGGCACGCCGGAGAAGGCTTTTTCAGCGTCTGGCCGAGATGCCTGTCGAAGTGTTGACCGCCTGAAGCGAACCCGCCGTCTGTGGGCAGAACCCTTTTGCGTCAGAACCGCGACAAGTCCCGCTTCGGAAGGCTGGCCGGCCTGCTATCATGGCTCAAGCCGGGCGGGTGATGCCGGCAGGTTCCGATGCGGATTGTTTCGAGCGCGCAAGTTCCCCTCGGGGTATCCGGGAAAACACTGATGCCATCTTCGTGGTTCCCGCGCCATCAAGGTGCGGTCATCCGGCCCGGCCGCAGCAGTCGGCCGAGGCATCCCCGACAGATGGCGGAAGAGCGGTCAGGTTCCTCGCGCTTGCGGCGTATCGAATGGCATTGGTTAGGCCAGCGGAGTAGGCTGGCGACCTGTTCAACGATCCCGGTCCTCTTCACTGAATTTGGGAGTCTCACCACGTGCACCGGACCATCAGTGAAGATCCGGACACCGCCTGTTTCGATGTTCGTGGCCTTCGGCGGACCTACGGGAAGGGGCCCGCAGCCGTCGAGGCGCTGCGCGGGGTAGACCTGCAGATCCCTGAGCGTGAACTCGTCGTGATACTCGGCGCTTCTGGCAGCGGGAAATCGACCTTCCTGAACATCATTGGCGGGCTCGACCAGGCCACAGCCGGTGAAGTCCTGTTCCGCGGCTCAGACCTTTCAGGAGCTTCGTCCGCTGAGCTTACCGAATATCGCCGCCGGCATGTCGGCTTCGTGTTCCAGTTCTACAATCTCATGCCCAGCCTGACGGCCTGGGAAAATGTTGCCCTGATCACCGAGATTGCCGAAGCGCCGCTCGCTCCGGCCGATGCGCTTGCACTCGTGGGCCTGGGCGACCGGATGGACCATTTTCCGGCGCAGCTGTCGGGGGGCGAGCAGCAACGCGTTGCGATCGCCCGGGCTGTTGCCAAGCAGCCCACGGTTATGTTGTGCGACGAACCTACGGGCGCGCTCGATTCTGCGACCGGCGTGAAAGTCCTTGAAGCCCTTGTCGACGTCAATCACAGCATTGGCGCCACAACACTCATCATTACACACAATGCCAGTGTCGCTGAAATTGCTGACAGGGTCGTTGTCTTCGCGGACGGCAAGGTGCGCGAGACCAGGGTGAACGCCGCGCCAATCAGTCCAAGGAACATCACATGGTAGGGCGATCTTCCTCGTCCGGTTCAGTCGGGATGCTGGATCGCAAGATGTTTCGCGACTTCTTCGGTATGCGCGTCCAGGCAATTGCAATTGCGCTGGTAATCGCTGGCGGGGTCTCGGTGCAATTGCTGTCATCGGGACTTGTAACCTCCCTGGAGGAAACGCGGCGCGCATATTACGAGCGCAACCTGATGGCCGATGTCTGGGCGCCCGTCGTGCGGGCGCCTCGGGGCGAGATCGACAGCCTACGGAAAATTGCAGGTATTCAGGCGATCGAGGGACGACTCCGGTTCGGCATCCGCATCGATATGCCGGCCAGCCAGGCTCCGGTGCTGGGCGAAGTCATCTCGATCCCGGAATCGCACGAACCCTCGGTAAACCGGCTGCATGTCTCCCAGGGACGCCTTCCGGCCAGCGGACGACGGGATGAGGCCGTTGTGCTCAAGCGATTTGCTGAAGCGCACCGTATCGTGCCGGGCGATCACATCTCGTTCATCATCCGTGGGCGCCAGGTACAGGTGATGGTCACCGGCCTCGTGATGTCACCAGAGCATGTATATGCGATTGCCCCTGGAGAACTCGTGCCAGATGAAAAGCGCTTTGGCGTCCTGTGGATGGGCGACCGGACGCTTGCCGAACTCGCCGGCTGGGAAGGGGCTTTCAATGAGGCCGTACTCCGGCTGTCGCGTGAAGCAAGCGTGCCGGACATCCTCGGGCGGCTTGACCGTGAGCTTGCCGCCTATGGCGCGGTCGGCGCGTATGACCGCAGCGACCAGGTTTCGGACGCATTTGTATCCAGTGAAGTCG
>NZ_JALHLS010000015.1:59412-88112 GCF_022844445.1 Hyphomonas sp. | reverse complement strand
CGCCGGTCGCTCGTGCATGTGGGGAGCCTCCCTCCCGACGCGCTCGCCACACCTCAAACCATGGACTATGAAAGGACCAGACTCTCGAAATGAATGAGGGACGCTAGGGTCTCAGGTCAGTACTGCACCAGCATCTTAGGTCCAAAGATCACTTGAAATCGAGAGCACCGCGCCGCTTTGAGCTTACAGAGTGTCTGTTTTCGGCGAAGTCCGGCCTTGTGCTGGCGATGCAACCGAATGACAGGACTGAGGTGACCCTGCCGGACGTCGAACCTGATGATCGGAGCCGACTTGGCCCTAAGCGGACGGAGAGGAGCTTTCAGACACGACGGTCAGTGGACGACGTAAACGATAGAGCCAAGCACCAAAAGTGAGCAGGCCTCCAAACATAAATGCGTGCAGTACGATAATGATGGGAAACGCTACTACCACTGGCGCCATAGCTGCCAGAGCCGCGCCCCTGCCTTCTACGATCTCACCGTTTACGGTCATTTGCCCCGTCATCAGAGTGACCAGGACGAGGAGCACCAAGATAGCTCCCATGAAGAAGCCCCACGAAAGAATCCAACTCCAGACGAACAGTTTATAGGCACTGCCAAGCGTAAGATTCCCATCTACTGTTCGCAACTTCATGCTGGATCCTCCTGACGCGCTTGGATTGCACGAAACCCCTCGGTGGCCAATGTCTTTATTCGGCGAGATTGCGCCTCTTTTGAAGCGAGGATGGAACGGCAGGCAATTTCGATTCCTGCCGCTCCAGATTTTCACAGATCGATGCCAGTCGAGATTTCCAGCGCATCGTCAACGTCAACGCCCAGGTACCTGACTGTGCTCTCAAGCTTTGTGTGTCCGAGGAGCAGCTGGACAGCCCTCAGGTTGCCGGTCTTGCGATAAATGAGGGCGGCCTTCGTGCGCCTCAGGGAGTGCGTGCCATAGGTCGCCGGATTGAGCCCGATCGACGCCACCCAGCCCTGAACGATGCGGGCGTACTGCCGGGTCGAGAGATGGGGCGATGCTTCCAGCCGGCTCTGGAAGAGATAATCGTCGGCCCCAGGCACGCGGCCGTCGAACAGCGCGGTGATCGATCGACGGGTATTCTCCGTGATCTCGAACTGCACGGGCCTGCCGGTCTTCTTCTGGATGATCACGCCGCGCGACTTCACGTGTCCGCCGGACGCGACATCGCCAACCTTCAGCCTGACTAGGTCGCAGCCTCTGAGTTTGCTGTCGATCGCAAGATTGAAGAGGACGAGATTTCTCACGTCGCCTTCAAGCTCAAGCCGGGTCCGGATCGACCAGACCTCCTTCATCTTCAGAGCTGGCTTCTGACCGGTCAGTTTGCCCGCAGTCAAACGGCGAGGACCTGCTGTTCCTGAGCCCACGCCCGCCCGCTTCACTTCGTCTTCCATGATGTTCCTCCTGTTCAAGCCGCTGCGCAGCGCAGGCGGCTAAAGGGGAGGCATGCAAACGAGCGGCTAGAATGAGCGGCGTCTGCCGGTCAGAAAATCCTGAGGGGTAGGAGTTCGTGGCCGTTTTCTGACTTCCGGATCACTTGACATTTGAGTCTACGAAAGTATGCAGAGTGCATGTATCGGCGAATATGCATCGTAGCCGCAGGCATCCTTATCGCAATCGTTGGCGTGGTGGCTTACGTTGTGCACGAAAACGCACTGTTCGCGCGCGAAGCCGTCTATTCGACGCCGAATGGCGCAATTGACGGCTTCGACCCTGTTGCGTTCCATACCGACGGTGAGGCGATTCAGGGCTCAAAGGATTTCGTTACTGAGTATCGGGGCGCGACCTGGCGATTTGCCAGCGAGTCGCACAAGCTGTTGTTCCTTCACGCCCCCGAGAAGTACGCACCTCAGTATGGCGGTTATTGCGCCTTCGCCATGGCGAATGGATATACGGCACGCTCGGATCCAGACAACTGGACGATAGAAGGTGACAGACTTTTCTTGAACTTCGACGACGAAACACAACAGAAATGGCACCCGGACCGGACCGCGCTGATCGAGCGTGCCGACGCGAACTGGCCGCGTTCTGGTCCGGGTTCCCAAGATGTCCGTTGAACGCGCGCTCAATCTCTTAGGCGCCGCGGCTCAACTTTGCACGGACCGGCAGAACAGCGCGATCTCCTCGCTCGTTGGCCTCAATGGGACGTCGGCCGCCGCTTTGGTCACCATCGGTCACGCTCCCGGTGAAAGCATCGAATTCCTGAGACTGGCATTGTGCCGGTCTCACTCGGCGACTGTTCGGCTCGTCGCTGACTTGACTTCACGAGGTTTGGTCGATCGATCGGAACTCGATGACGGCCGCGCCGTAGGCCTACAATTGACGGCAAGCGGCGAAAGACTGGTGGAGAAAATCCATTCGGCTCGGATGGACGCGCTTTCACACTGCCTGAAAGGTCTCACATCGGTCGAAGTGAACCGCTTGAGCGCTTTGCTCGGCCGACTGCTCGAATCGAATGTCTCTGACGACGGACATGCCTACCAGATCTGCCGTTTGTGCAACGGTGACGCATGTGATCCGTGTCCGGTTGAAGATGCGGTGAGCGAAACCGCATGAACAGTTCCCACCTGACCTTCCGCCTCGTGGAGGAGCTTGATCTGCCGACGCTTGGCCGCTGGCTCCTCGCGCCTCATGTTGCGCGGTGGTACCCGGATGCAGACTACATCGAAGACCTGGAAGACCAGCTCGACGACGATCGCATCGTCATGAATCTCGTTCTGCTCAACGGGCAGCCTTTCGCGTTTGTTCAGGACTACGAGATTCATGCGTGGCAGAATCATCCGCTGTCATTCCTGCCTTACGGATCGCGTGGCCTGGACACGTTTGTCGGCGACGAAGCCCTTGTCGGCACGGGCTTGGGTTCAGCCTATTTGCGTTTGCGCGGGGATGCGCTGTTTGCAGCAGCCGTGCCGGCCCTAGGCATCGATCCGGCTGAACAGAACTATGCGGCGCAGCGTGCTTTCGAGAAAGCTGGCTATTCGAGGCATGGCGTTTCCGAAACGGAGTGGGGTCGTGTCTTGTTGATGACCCAGTTGGCCGGCTCGTTTTCGGATTTGTAATGGCCTATTTCGGCGAGTTTCCGCCGGGCGGCGACTTGGCTCACCAGTGGCTGGACTGAGGTGACGCTGCCGGTCAGGTAAATTGCCGATCGGATCCGACCTTGCCCAATGCAGTTGTTCGATGATGCTCGACAAACAGGACAAGCGATGACTTTGGCGCGGATCGCGCTGGACCTATGTGTCCTGCGCCAGGCGCACAACTGGAGCGACCAGTCGTGTTAGGGTTTCGCCAACGCCCGAGCCAACGCCGGGCGAGCGTAGCAGGCATCGGTCCAGCGCTGCACATTGGCATGTTCGCTATAGTCGAAGCGGATCATCCCCATCAGATGCATCACCGAAGCTACATTAAGATCTGCCACCGAAAAGGCGCTTCCCACTAGCCAGTCACGTCCTTCTAACGCTGTATCCAGCACCTTCAGCGGCCGCTGCAGGTTCTTAGTGGCGTGCTCAACGACCTTCGGGTTGCGCTTGTCCTCAGGTGTGAAAAGCTTCTGGATCACGATCTGCATCTGCAGCGGTTCTATCTCACTGATGCCCCAGACGCTCCATTGCCAGGCCCGCGCTTCATCCTCGTCTGAAGAGGGGTAGAGCGCTCCGCCATAACGCTTGGCCAGATAGAGGTTGATGGCCATCGACTCAAAAAGTTGCAGGTCGCCGTCGATCAGGGCTGGGATACGGCCATTTGGGTTGACGGCTAGATAGTCTGCCCCCTTGGAGTCGGCACCATAGGTGACTGGCACATGCTCATAGTCGATGCCTGTTTCCTCCATGCCCCAGATGGCGCGGATCGCACGGGAGCCGGAAATGCCGAACAGTTTGGGCTTGGTCACGGGTTCTGATCCCCTCGATGGTGGTGTCGGACAAAAGCGAACCGGTCTCAAATTGCGCAGTTTTACCGATTCAGCCAGCGCAAAGTTGACGTCAGTCGGCGAGGGCGGTTGCACGTGTCGCCTTGAAAACGGGACGGTGGTTTTCGGCGATCTCCGGTCTAGCGGCGGTGAGGCTGCCGGACGGCACGATTGGATCGACCCTGTCGGTCCCTGCGTTTGACGATGGGAGCCGACCTGGCCCAATGCCGCCATCGCGATTGCCTGACGGTACCAGATGAATACAAATGCACCTCGGCTGTTCTCCTGCCACTTCTGCAAGGCATCAGGTCAATGTTGAAGAATTTTCGCCTCACACTCTTCGCGTGGATTGGATACTTTTCCGCTGTCTTATCGGGACCGGACGCACTTGGCTTGGCTGGATTGATCCTGTTTGGAGTCTGCGTTGTTTTGGTCCTGACGTACCGCTGCCGGCCTTGTGGACGGCTGTGGCTGAACGATCTTTCGCTCCCGCGTGACTCTTGGAAGTTTCTCGTGTTTGTTCACCGATGCCGCTCGCCTGATAGCCGAGTGCATAGCTGACGTCCTTGCGATCAGTGTGCCGCGCTTGGGGTCGGTGGCCCATCCCTGCGTCTCGATGACCGAAGTTAAGTAACCCGGTCAGTCACCAATCAAAGAGAACCGAGTTATCGTGGCCCTAAACTGTCGGTCGCTAGGCAATGAGACTTTGGCTCGAAGCACCTGGAGCAGGTCAATGGGGCGTTTACGCAGAGTTGGCAGGATCTAGCGGTAAACTTTGAGGCGGTTTGATGAATCAATATCATGTGCGCAGCGCTGTTGCCCTTTTGGTGAATTCGATTGTTGTGTTGCCGTGTTGGTACTTCCAAGTACCGGTCGCTTCCACGTTTCCCATCGAAGCTGCTCTGTTGGTTTGGTCGTTATGTTTCTTCTGGCGTCCGATCTACGCTGCCAACGGTTTGAAGTTAGGAGTGGCGATGCAGTCGACTCCGTCCATAGCATTTGGGTCTCTCATTGGGCCGTGTTTCTTCGCAGTGGGAGCATTGGCTTCTATTTGTCTTCGTAGTTTTGGTTAAACACTGTGGGCCATTCCTGAACTCTCGCCTGGCGGGCAGACTAGAATTATAAGCACGTATGACTGTCACGCCTGAACTCTTGAAGGCGCTTGTTGAAAGCGACTTAGACCTTCTTTCGGATGGCAGGGTGTTGGCGCATATCCGCTCGCTACTGGTCCCGGCAAAGCCGGTTCTGCGGTCGTGGAACTATGGCTTTGATGGTGAACAGTATCCTCGCTGGACGGTGCTGGAACATCCTGCCTCCAACACAGGAATCGCATACTGCGAAAACGGTTTCGGTCCGAGATCGCCGTGGGGTCTGGTTTTCCTTGAAGGAAACGAAACTCAAATGTCGATTGGCATGGATTCCGGTTGGTTCACCACGTTCTTGCAGGCGTACTTCGATTCACAAGCGGTGAGTGAGTTGCCGATCTGGCGCGTCGTAAAGACGGACGCCTCGGGCAAGAGTCATTTCCTCACCGGCGAGGGAGCTTGGGACGAAACGTGGTCGCAAGTCATGTCGCTGCGAGAATCGGATGCGGCTAGTCGCTACAATCACACTCATAACATCGTCTACGAGCGGGAATGACCGTCATCGGCGAAGTCCGGCCTGGTGCGGTTGATGTGACTGAATGGCAGGACTGAGGTGACCCTGCCGGACTCTGCAATGATGATTGGTTCCAACTTGGCCCTATGCAGACATTCCGTTCTCAGTACTTTCGATGCTAGTTTGGACGGCATGAACCAAAGCCAATCGCCATACTACTGTCGGGTTCGGTGGCCGGACGCCGTGGTGCCCGAGGGCGAACCTCAATGGCTTCTTTATGAGATGGATAAGCAAGCGGACACGGTGCTGCGGACCGTAGACATCTTTGCCGACGGCAAAGTCACTCGAAACAGCGTCGATCTCGAACAGCGAAATGGCGATGCTTGTCCGTCCCTGATCGACACCTCTATCGTCGAGGCATTCGACGGGGTGGAGATGGAGACCATCACTTCGACAGAGTTTGAGAAGTTCTGGCTTATTGGCGTAGATAGGCCGTTCTGGTTTGTCCGTTAGCGGCGCAATCGGAACAACGATTGGTGAGCTTGTCACTGTGGGGAGCAATCGGAATGAAGCGCAGTAAATCTCCCATTCGAATAGCAACTATGTTCGCAATCATCGCATTTGTTATGTCATTTTTAGTGCTATGGTGGTCGGCCGGACTATCGATTAACTGCCCGGAAGGCTGGATATGCTATGCAAAGCCTGCTGTCGAAGAACGTGCACTAAACGCAGAAAGCACAGCGGCATTGGTGTTGTTTTTCAGCTTCGTCGTGTCTGGGCTCACTCTTGTTGCCATTTACCGTGATGTTCGGTCGGAGGTCGATAAGGATTGAGTAAGTTCGTGTATCGACCCAGCGGATTCTGCTCAGTTTAGACCGCTAAAGCGAATGCCTCAGCGGGTGTTTTCATACGGAGGGCCGGATGCTGCATGACCGCCTTCGGCGAGATTGAGAGATCAATGCATGTCTGCAAAATGTCCCAAGTGCTCTTGGCGTTTGCCGATGTTTTCCCGTCGGCCCGCAAATTTGTCGACGCTAAACTGCCCCTCGTGTGGTTCCTCGTTGAAATATGTATCAAACAATATGGCAGTAAGAGTTTTGATGTTTTTGGTTTTTATCCCCACCCTTTTTTTAGTTAGGCTAGATGAAGCGCGAAGTCCTCAGTACTTGTTTGTGGCGTCATTTTTGATTGCAATGCTTGCGGTCTTTGGAAATCTTACAGAAAAACTCGTAACCGATGAAACTTTCGACTGAGTGACCTGCGCCAGTATCGTCGGTCCACGGATAACTGGAAAATGAGAGCGCTTGGCCACTTTATGCGCGGAGGGAACGTCCGGAATCGGCGATGTCCGGCCTGGCGGCGAGGACGCAGCCGGATGACAGGATTGGATCGATCCTGCCATCTGCCAATAGCAGCCTACCTGGCTCATCGGAGACAGCCGAACTCAGTCGGACTGAATGAACTCTGAGCGGCCATTTGCCAGTTGGTAGAACCCGTCCTGCGGCGCCGGGAGCATTAGCATGGCTTGCTTTGATAGTTGCTCGTACAAGCCGCGAATTAGCTTGCCTGTTAGTCCATGTGTCACCACGATAGCCGGAGCGCGGGCTTCCCGCAGCCAGGCCGTCACGCGGGCGTACGCACCTTCGAACGTTTCTCCATCGGGAGAGCGAAAATACCAATCGTGAGGTCTGCTCCCCTTCAGCGCATCTGGGAACTCCGCGTCGATTTCATACATCGACATGCCATCCCAGCACCCTATCGAAACTTCGGCAATGCGCTGATCGATCTGGATGTCCAGGTTCACATGTTCGGAGATGAGCGAGGCGGTCTCTCGTGCCCGGCCAAGCGGACTTACGTAAGCGCGAACAGGCGCCGCAGAGCTAAACATCGCGGCAAGCCTTCTTCCCGCCGATTGCGCTTGCTCACGACCACGAGATGTCAACGGCGAATCTTTGGCTCCCTGGAAGCGACCCGCGCTATTCCATTCGGTTTCTCCATGACGAACCAGAAGAAAAGCGGGCTCACTTCCTGAAAGGATCATGCGCTCAATCTCCAATCATCGCTTAAACCGTTGTCAAGCGCCACGAGTTTCGGGCTCGCCGCTGTTCAGGTTCGATGTCGCCTTCCGGCGATTTCCGGCCTAGTGCTGCAAATGTCACTGAATGACAGGACTCAGGTGACCCAGCCGCACGCCGAACCTGATGATCGGAGCCGACTTGGCCCAATTCTGTCGGTCACTTCGCAACGAGACTCTGGCTCGAAGAACCTGGGGCAGGTCAAGCAGCGTCGGGGGCCCTGCTGAGCGCTGTCGAAATCGGCCGGAACGTTGAAGGAATCCCGTCCATGATTCCGGAATCGCGACTGGCGCAGGATCTGCCTGGCAACACAGCCCCCCATCGACGCTTACGCTTCAGGCACGTTGCCGGCGAACCTTGCGATCAACGCGCTGCGTGCGGTCGAGCCTCACCTCATCGAATTGCCATTCGGCTGCGTCAGGTTTTACGGAAGCATTGAGCTTCAGATTTTGAGTAGCCCCATAGACGCGGCCATAAGCTACACATGCAATGGTGAAGTGCTCTGCGTTGGAGAAACGCCCCGCACAGAAACACTTTGGTATTCGTCGGAGCTGCTGCGCGAAGGCAGACCTGTCGCGCGCCTGTTGATGATGAGTCGCATCATTCAACTCGATTGAATCGCAAACCTCACCGCAGTTCGGATGCTCCAAACCGCGTGGCGTGGGGGGCGGTCGTCATGGCCCGAGCAGGAACGCCCTGACCGCCGACAGGTAGTCGGCGAAGTTTTCGCGCCGGGTGTTGTGGCCGGCGCCGCAAACCCGGACCGCTCTGAAATTGCGGTTCAGGGAAAGTGCCTGCTCAGCGATTTCTGGCGTCACCAGACTGCCCAGAGCGGGATCGCCATGGATCAGAAGCGTGGGCGCGGTGATCGCCATAATGCTCTGTTGCCATGGCTGATGATACACCGGCATGGCTTCCGGATCGACCTGCTTCTTCGCGGCGGCCCAAGCAGGAAAGTCATCCGCGTGCCAGGCAGGCGAAGCGGCCTTCCCCCTTGCGATCAGCTCGCCCTCCGACAGGGTACGGAATGTCTCCACCTGTTCGCGGAACCTGTCCTTCCGCCGCGCAGCGCTCGCAGCATCGATCAGCGGCAGGAATGGGGGATCCTCAAGAATGACCTTAGAGACCTTGCCCGGATACGCGTTGGCGTAGGCGGCGATCGCGCGCGCGCCCACCGAATGGCCCATCACGATCGGCGCGTTCAGACCCAAGGCGTCAATCGCCTCGGCGATGTCATCCGCCGGGTCATGCCCAGCGCCGGCAGGTATCCGCGAACTCTCCCCGTGACCGCGGGCGTCCAGCATCACGATGTCGAATTCTGGCTCCAGAGCCGCCGCTAGCCGCAGCCAGCACAGGCCATTGTCGGTCAGACCATGCGACAGCAAAAGCGCCGAGCCCGTCCCGCCGGTGCGGTGATAGACGAGATGCCCGTCTGAGACATCGACGTGCCCGGTCTTCCAGCCTCTCATCAACACCTGGCTCCCCTACCAGGCATAGGCTTCGGGCGCAGGGCCGCAGGCCGGAAAGATGGTGTCAATCCCCGCGATCGTCTCGTCGCTCAGATGCATATCGGGGACGTGCAGTACAGAGGTAAGCTGATCGAGGCTGCGCGGCCCGATGATCGTGGCCGCAACCCCCGCCTGGCGCAGGAGCCAGGCCAGGGCGACCCCGCCGGGAGATTGCCGGAGCTCTGCGCAAAGGGCTTCGAACCGCGCGAGCTGCTGCGACCGCGCTGCGGCAGCGGCCTTGATCCCATCTGACTGGCGCCGGCCGCCTTGGTCCTCTGACCGGCCCGCCAGCAGGCCGCCCGCCAGCGGGCTCCAGGCGATCAACCCGGCACCATATTCCAGGCAGGCCGGGATCACCTCGAGCTCAGCCCGCCGCTCGATCAGATTGTAGAGGCTCTGTTCAGATACCAGCCCAAGCCTGCTCCGGGCGGCGGCTTTCTCGTTGGCTTGAGCGATCTTCCAACCCGGGAAGTTACTGGAGCCCACATAGGTGATCTTACCCTGAGCGATCAGCCGATCCATCGCCTGCCAGATCTCCTCCATGGGCGCGGCCCGGTCGATGTGGTGCATTTGGTAAAGGTCGATATGGTCGACCCTGAGGCGCTTGAGGCTGGCTTCGCAGGCCATCTGGATGTGGCGCGCCGACAGGCCGCGGTCATTGATATCCTCCGACATCGGCTCGTGGACCTTGGTGGCCAGCACAAGCCGGTCCCGCCGGCTGGGGTCCTCTGCCAGCCAGTTGCCCAGAATGGTCTCTGTCGCTCCAACCCCCTTGTCACCGCCATACTGATTGGCGGTGTCGATGAAGTTGATCCCTGAGGCGACCGCGCCGTTCAGAATCGCGAAGCTGTCTTCTTCGGTAGCCTTTGAACCAAAATTCATGGTGCCAAGGCAGAGTTCGCTCACCTTGAGCGCCGTTCGGCCAAGCGGTCGGTACTTCATGACAAACTCCAGGCCGCCGGGCTCATGGCGCCCGCAGGGTCGGTCCGGTTACCAGAGTCTCGCTGGAATCGGCAACGCAGTGGCGAACAATGCGCTGGGCATGGTCGGACAGCTTTCTGTAATCACTGTAGGTGATGCCCGGCACGATGGGCTCGCGAAACCAGGGCGCGTAGAATTCGAGATTGGGGATCGACCGGATTGCATCCGAGATGTTCGGCGTACCACCATGCCAGGCCCGGACGTCACGGATCATGACCGCTCCGGCAGGCGCCGGGCAGACCGTGCTGAGCCTCATCCACTCAGGCTCTCCGTCGAGGGTCGGGATCGGAGTACGGGCGTGCTGGGTTCCCGGTATCTGACGGGTAGGGCCATTCAGGCGCGTCACGTCCTGCGGCAAAAAGTTTACGCAAACATAAGGGCAAGGCAGGTCCCGGATCGTCAGCTGACCACGAGGATCGTAGAAGGCGCTGAACGGCGTCGAGTACCCGTCATGCCAGTCGCGAACATCTGAATGCAAAGGCTGGTACTGCACGGCGCCCGGAAGACAGAAATCGCCGCTGGCAGATCTCAGCACATAGTCGGACGAGCCGAATATCGCGCTCACCACGTTCGTGACGACCGGGATGTCGAGCAGCATCTGCCATTCAGGCCGATGCAGCTGGCTGCGGGTCAGGCTTGAGCCGCCAAAAGAGTAGCGGTGCGAACCGCGGTTGCCCTTTCGTCCATCATCAAGCGCAAGAATTTCGCCGGCCACCTCCGCGCACCCTTTCGAGAGGATCTCGACCTGCGCGCTATCCAGCACATTGGCGATGACGACAAAGCCGTCCCGGCGAAAGAGTTCGAGAGCGTGCCGGATGTCCGCCGGCTCCAGCACCTCGAGGCCTCGGATGCCGTTATTGGCGTCCAGGTAGGCGCGAAGGGCGTGCACCTCCGGATCGTCCGTCCAGCGTTCACCTGCCGACTTCAAATCGCTCAAACCGTTCATGGCCTTCTCCCGTGCGTAAGCCCCACCTGCTATTATTTAAATCGTCAATAGTCAACTTTCTGCCAAGTCTGCCCAAACGAGCCAGGCCCCAGCTCGTTAACAAGAATGCGTCCACGGGTCTAATCGCCGCTTTGAGCCTGGCGCTTGGGACGCAGCGCGAGAGCAATCTTGGAATGGCGCGCGCGGGTGATATTGTATGAAGCGAAGATCAGCATCGAGACCACCGCGATGACGGCGGGAAAAGGCCCCCAGACAAGCACGAGACCCACCATAACGTCCTGCGACAGCACAGCCCCAGTAGTCTGGCCGATGTCACTGGGAAACCGGATCAGGTCCAGAGCAACCCCGGCCAGGAGGACACCGATACCGACGGCGGCCTTGTTCGCGAAGCCGAGCCCGGCAAAGTAAAGCCCCTCCCGGCGGCGGCCGAACAGGTGCTCATGTTCGTCGGCCGCGTCGGCCATCATCGAGGGATACGAGACACTCACAAATCCGATCCCGATTCCGGCGACAAAGGAATTGATCTGCATGGGCACCAAGGCCGCCTCACCGACCGGACTGTAGACGCCGAGAAGCCAGGCCCCTTGGATCACCAGCCAGTTGGCGATGAGCAGCGAAAGGCCGATCAGAACCACGTCTTTCTTTTCCAGACGAACCTGGATTCTCGGAGCCGCCCAAACACCGATCAGAAGCCCCGCAATGAAGGCATAGGTGATAAACTGGATGCTTTCGCTCTTCAGCATCCAGACGAACACAAAGGCGTGACTGTTCAGCGTCGCGTTGAGCCCCTGAGCCAGGTAGGTGATCACCGCAGAGATGAAAAGCAGACGAAAGGAGCGGTTCGCGAATATCTCCTTCACCTCGATCGGCAGCCGCCGCCCCATCGGCTGGGCGATCGGTTCGGGCTGTGGCAGTTTCCCAGCATAGCGCAGAAGCCCGAGACAGCATGCTGTCATGCAGGCAAAAAGGATGGCCGCGGCCGACCAGCCAAATCCTGGATAAGCCTCCGGTCTCTGCAATCCGCCGTCTGCGAAGAACACCGAGAAACCGAGAGCGGTGATCGCCAGTCCCGCGAGGATCCCGGCAGTCGAGCGATAGACGACGACACTTGTGCGTTCGGCATAGTCAGTGACCATTTCCGCGCCGAGCGCGACATAGGGCACGTGGAAGAGCGAGATCGCGCTGCGTCCGGCAACAGACAGGACGGCGAGCCATCCGAAGAGAAGCGGTTGGCTGAGATTCGGAGGGGGCGAGAACAGTAGGCCAACCGCGATGGTGGTCAGCGGAATTGCAACGATCATCAAGGGTAATCGGCGCCCGAGGCGGGATTTGATATTGTCTGACCAGGATCCGATCATGGGATCCACGAGCGCGTCGAAAGCCAGGCCCACCGCCAGTGCAGCTCCGACCAGCGTGCCTGGTAGGCCGAGTACAACAGAATAATAGAAGAACACGAACCCGACGGCCGTATCGAAACCTCCCGACTGGGCAGCCTGCCCCAAGCTGTAGAAGATTTTCTGGAGAACTGTCGGCCGGATGTCGGCTGCGTCGCCAGAAGACGTGGATGCGACTTCGACACGGTCGCCCGCCTGATGATCGGTTCCAACCAAGATGCGCCACTCCCTATTGACGACACTTGCAATAAATCAGCCGGCAAACAAGAGCCCACTGCCGACTTGGGTCTCCAGAAGATCCGTGACTTCAGCCCTGATTGGTCCGGCATTTAAGTCGAGAGTTTGCCCCTAATCCGTCATCCGGCGACCGGCGGCCTATGACCGGTTCCGGCGAACTTTGGTCTACAAGAGATGAGGCGGCAGAGTGACAGGACTGAGGTGACCCTGCCTGACGCCCAAACCCGCTATCAGAGCCGACTCGGCCCTAAGCCACCGTAAAGCTGAATGTTCTCCCTTTCGGCGCTTAGTCGCGCTGTGTTGGTCGCTTGCCGGTCCAGCGCTTGAACGCCCGGGAAAATGCGCTCCGATCGGAGAAGCCGACAAGATAAGCGGTTTCGCTGACAGAAACCCGCTTGCCTTCGAGATAGTGCAACGCGAGGCGGCGGCGAAGGTCATCGAGCACCTGTTCGAACGTGAAGCCCTCCGCTTTGAGGTTGCGATAGAGTGTCTGCCGGCTTTGACCGAGCGCTGCGGCGATGGCGTCCATGTTTGCTTCGCCTGTGTGGAGGACCGGCAACAGCAATTGTTCGACACGCCCGCGCGCCGTCTTCGTCGCCCGAAGCTCCGCGAGCAGCCGCTCGGCGTGTTCGCTGAGCGCGCCGAAAGCGTAGGCCGCCTGAGGGCGCAGCTGATAATCCTGGAGGGACACGTCAGTGCGCAGCGCGTTGCGCGGCGCGCCAAACCTGACCGGACAGCGCCATACAGCCTCGTACACCGAGCGATGCGCTGGATCCGGGTAAGTCACGAAAGCTTCGTGCACGAATGACCGCGGTAGAAAACTGCGCGGATGACAGATCATTCGGGTGAAGGTGCTCTCGGTAAGCTCGTAAAAGTCATCAGGATCAGCGCGCGTGTCGACGAGCCAGGGTGCGCCGTCGTGAATCTCGTACACGAAGCGCGGGTCGGGGCCGACATCGACCTCAATCGCAAGGTCGCCATACCGGTTTAGCTGTTTCAGCGCCTCTCTCATCGTCGTTGCGGCATTGGCAAGAAGACCGACGACGGAGAACTCCGCCATGTCGATCGCCTCTGCGAAATAGATCGGCAGGCCCGGCTCTCCACAAAGCGCCTTTCCGGCGCGCACGAGCGCTTTGTATTGCTGCACCGGCGCCCGAAGGTCGGGATCGGACCAGGAGGCTGGGTCGACCTGCGCCTGCGCGGCGAGCGCGGCGGCGTCCGCCCCCCGCGCGACGGCGAAGTCAAAGTAGCGGCGCGCCAAGCCGGCCGAGACCGAATGTTCTTTGTTACCTGCGGTCATATGAAAGACGCCTAGGGTCCTCGATCATATCGACAATTGATAATAACAGTTCGGCGGTCAATGGCCTTGCACGCAGCAATTTCCGGAGCTCGCTTTCGCGCCTCGGTGTTTGGGCGGCCAGGGTCATGAACATGTTTTGAACCGGAGCCCGCGCACCGGGATGGACCAACAAGATCAGCAGGCAGGTGTCTAGAATGAGCGAGAAACGCAGGAGATCACTACAATCGTTTCAACTTCCACGCCCCCTACGGCTCGCGTTGCTGTGGGTGACGATGATGTTTCTCTACATCTACAACGACTATTTCAGTCTGTATCTGCCGGGTGATATCGAAGAGATGATGGCCGGAAAAATCGGGCCGCTGGGCGACGCGACAGAGGCTGTCTTGCTCGGCGTCGCCATTTTGATGGCGATCCCAGCGTTGATGGTGTTTGCGTCCGCGGGCCTGCCCGCCGTCTACAGCAAATGGCTCAATGTCGTGTTTGGCGCAGCGTATACGTGCGTCAACATCGCCACATTCTTCGGATCACCGCTCTTCTACCAGTTTACTGTCTGCCTTGAGACGGCGCTCAGCATCTTCATCGTCGTCTCGGCTCTGACCTGGCCGAAGGACGGCCCGGAGGACGCACGATGACCAACGCACGATGGGCCGGCGTCACCTATGTGTTCCTGATCGCCACAGGAATTTTCAGCATCGCCTACGCGCCAGGGCAGTACACTGTTGACGGCGACGCCGAAGGTACATTCGCAAGGCTGGCAGCGAACCCTTTGCTCTTTACCAACGCGATCGTTGCCGAGTTCGCCTGCTACGCCAGTTTCGTCCTGCTGGTCGTGCTGCTGCACCGCGTTTTCCATGCTTGGTCAGAGACGCTTGCGTTTGCGATGGTCGGGCTCGTGTTTGTGAGCGTTCCCATCGCCTTCATGGCTGTCGGCGAAAAGCTCTCCGCGCTTCACCTTATCGCTCAGGGTGCGGGCCAAGCCGAAGCCGTCGATGCGCATTTCCGCCGCTACGGCGACATACGGAATCTCGCCGAGATATTCTGGGGGCTTTGGTTGCTGCCCTACGGACTGCTCGTCTTGAAGTCTCGGGCGATCCCACGCCTTTTCGGCGGCGCGCTTATTCTCGGCTGTGGGAGCTATTTGGCGGGCGCCATCGTCCCGCTTTACTGGAGCGGCTACTTCGACAGCCTGATCGGACAATATGCAGGCATCCCCGGCACTTTTGGAGAGATCGGCGGGGCGCTCTGGCTCACCGTTCTCGGCGCGCGGGTCTTCGAGCGCCAGGAACTGGACGCTTCCAGTTAGAGTGGCCGCGACCGCAGCCGGCGAGTTCGGCAGGCTGGCAGGGGGAAGGCCGGATGCCTGTAGTCGGTCGAACGTGCGCTTTGCCGAGACTGATGTTCAGAGCCCATCGCCCTTAAGCCGAAAGTGGCGACTGGCTTTTTGAATTTGCTGCGGATGAGATGATCACTTCAGACGGCACGGAACTTCCGATTCCTTTGCAGTTCGAACCCGCGTGCAAAAAATCACGTCTCTTTTGGATGACATAGCCCATCCGAACGCCCCTTCTGATCTACCCGCAGAAAAGTGGTCTGGTATCTGATCTTGTCCCGGCTCCGATTCAGCCTTGCACGACTTGCTCGACCCGGCCGTCCTTCAACGTGACGCGGCGCGTGCACCGCGCCGCAACATTCAGGTCATGTGTGCAGATGAGGAAGGTGGCCTTGTCCTCGAGGTTGACTTCGCGCATCAGGTCAAGGACCTGTTCGGCGGCAACACGGTCCAGGCTTCCGGTCGGCTCGTCGGCGAGAATGAGTTCCGGCTTGTTCATCAGGGCACGCGCAATCGCGACCCGCTGCTTCTGTCCGCCGGACAGCCGTGTCGCGGGAAAATCCATCCGGTCAGACAGACCAACGCGCGCCAGCAGGTCGCGCGCCCTGCTTCGCATCGCCGCGCTGATCCCGCCCGCGGGCGCGGCAGCGGGAAAGGCGACGTTCTCGGTCGCCGTAAAGTCCGGCAGCAGATGATGGAACTGGAAGATGAAGCCCAGACGCTGGTTGCGGAACACCGCACGCTCGGCATCGGACAGGGCCTCGACCCTGCGACCTGCAATTTCGATCGAGCCGGTGGTTGGCTTGAGGAGAAGACCGACAATCGACAGGAGCGTCGACTTGCCTGACCCGGAAGCGCCAAGGAGCGCCGCCAGCTCACCCGGCTCCAGGCTGAGGTCGACGTCCTTCAGGACTTCGGTCATCTCGTCGCCATTGCGGAAAGTCATGCCGATCCCGCGGGCGTCCAGGACGGCGCTCATTGCTGAATGGCTTCGAGGGGATCGAGGCGCGCCGCCGATCTGGCCGGGATGACCGATGCCAACACGGCGCCGAACGTTGTCAGAAGGAATACCGCAACGTACCCGCCTTCTTCCGGCGCAATCGGCAAGGCCATGGTTCCATCCGGCTTGGTGAGCGTAGCCAGCCAGAAGCAAAGCACAAAGCCGCTGAAACAGCCGAGCGACGCGCCGACGACCCCGATCAGCAGGCCTTGCAGGACAAAGACCGCGGCGATGAAGGATCTTGAAACGCCGAAAGCGCGCATGATCCCGATTTCCCCCTGGCGGCGATTGGCTGACAGGCTAAGCGCGCTCGCGATTCCGATCAGGACCGATATCAGTGAAAAAGCCTGGATCAGCTTACCGGTCTGTGCCTGCGCGACCAGTGCGCCTTCCAGGTAGGCGTTCTTGTCCTGCCAGGCGGTTGCCCGAAGGCCGGTCGCTGCCTGAAGGAAAGCGGCGGTCGTGCGGGCCTCGCCGGGATCAACCAGCTTGACCTCGATATTGGTCACTCCTTCAGGCAACCTGAAGAGCGGCCGGGCCGTCTGGATGGAAAGATAAGCGACCCGCTCGTCGAGCGCTTGTACGCCGGTCTGGAAAATGCCGCGGATTGTCAGTAAACGGTCTATTCCGCGATCTGTCCGAAGCAGGACAGGTTGGCCGGCAGACAAGCCAAGGTTTTCAGCCAGTCGCGCGCCGATCAGGATGCCGTCCGTCCCGAGGTTGGCATCCCCGCTGACTATTTTCGGACTTATGGGTGAAATCGCATCGAGGTTTGACGGCTCGATTGCCGTCACCGCAACCGGGGCAACAGTCTCGCCTTTCACGACGAACGCGCTGCCAGATATCTGCGGGCTGATCGCCAGGACGGAGGGCTGGGTACTCAGCAGCGCCACGGTTGAACGCCAGGGCCGGATCTGCGGGCGCTGGAATGTGGAGACGATGGCGACAGACGCCGTTTCCGCATCTTCGCCCGGCAGCACGCGGGCAATGCGCATAGCCGGCTCGAGCGACACGTGCGCGCTGTTGGCGGTCAACTCATCCGTCAACCGGATGGCAAGCCCCTGGATCAATGCGGTGATAAACACAAAGGCCGTTACCCCCAGCGCGACCCCGAAGATCAGAAGGGCGGTCTGGCCTGGATTGGAGAAAAGGTATCGGCGCGCGACGGTGAATGTGAACACGGGCCTAGCCCGCCTTCCCGGACGCGCCGGGCTCGAGGCGCGCGCGCACCCTGGTGCCTGGACGGGTATTGCCCGGCGCCAGCACGAGCCGGTCACCATCGGCCAGTCCGCTTTCGACAACGGCGCTCAGCGACGGCCAGTCGCGTATCTCTATAGCCCGTTCACGGACAATGCGGCTCTGGTCGACGACATAGACCGATGGATCGCTCGCCGCACCGATGACGGCGCTGCGCGGTATCGAAATTGCCGAGTCCAGTCGTTCAATGACGATAGTCAGGTCGACCGACCGGCCAGGAGGAATCTCCAGCAAGCCGTCCGGCGTGAGCTTTATCAGCCGTCCGCCCGTCGCCGGGTCAACGCGCGGCGAGACCTCGGAGAGGCTTGCCCCGAAAACTTCATCGGAACCAGACAGAACAGCGCGGGCCGTCATCCCTGCCCTCAGGGCGTCGGCGTAGACTTCATCGACGTCTGCATGCACCTCGACAGCGCCGCGTGAAGCGAGCTGGAACAGGGTCATGTCGGGCGAAACCACCTGGCCGTCATCGACCGGCCGCATGAGGATGGTCGCGTCCATCGGCGCCCGGATCGTGAACTCACCCGTCTGGGCAGAGGCAGCACGTTGTTCAGCTGACGCAGCCGCCAAAGCTGCCTGCTTGAATTTCAGTTCTGCCCGCGCTTCGTCGAGGGCAGCCTCGGAGGCAATACCGCGTTCAGCCAGAATGCTTGTCCTTTCAAACGCCAGCCTTGCTATTGAAAGTTCGGCGCGCGCAGCCGCCTCCCGCGCAGAACCGGCCTCAGCCTGCGCCTGCTGGACGACCGAGCGGATGATCGCGAGGGCCTCACCCTGTTCGACGATATCGCCGTCATCGTGCAGCAGGGCGACAATCTGGCCGGTGTTCTGTGAGCGGACATCAATGAGATTGACGGGCCGGACCCGCCCGACGACCGAGAGGACGATCTCAACAGGGCCGGGGTGAATCTCCACCACGGCAACTTCCTGGGGCCTGAGTTGCCATAGCCCGAATACGCCAGCCAGGACGACCCCGAAACCGGTCAACGCGATAGCCCAGCGGCGCAGCCTGTTATCGGGGAGCATCGGGTGCATGTGCCTGTGCCAGCCGGCAGCCTGCGCCTGGCCGGGGCGCCGGGACGCCGGCGGCCTTGGAGTGGACGGTACCGGTTGGGTTTGCCATCTAGCGGTGCTGGCAGGGCGCAGCCCCGCGGCCCGGCTCCGCGCGCGCCGGCGCCTGTCTTGAATGCAACTGTGCGGCCATCAAACTGCTTTCCCGCCGCCAGAGACGGCGTTGAATGAACTGTTGGTACCGCTGATCTGCATGGTCGTCACGCGAGGTCCCTCTTCAGGCGAGGCGCCAGCCGGGGCACAATGTTCACCCGGCGTACCCTTCAGAACGCACCCGGCTCCGATTGGTTCAAATGCCAGGACCGGAATGGCCCGGAAGCCCCGGGACACTCCAGCGCTGCCGCCCGTCCGGAATCTCAACCAGGACAGCCTCGACTTGAGCCGCCATCGGCCAGAAGGGGCGCCGGCTGCGGCCTGCGGCGCCTTGAACCGGCATAGCAACCTGGAATTCAGTCAGCCGGCCGAGGGCACGGGATTGGCCCCTCATTCGGCCAAGCCAGGTGTCCGGCGAGGCAGTGTTACTTCAACAACGGTCTTTCCTGATCGAGATAGGCCATATCAAAGTCCGCGAAAGCGACAAGCTTTTCGAAGTTGTCAAAGGTCACTTTCCCGCCCCGAAATGTAACCATACCGTCTTCGCGCAGTTTCCGCAGTACTCGGTTCACGTGCACTGCGCTGAGGCCCAGCGCATCGGCGAGGTGGAACTGGGACAAGGGGCAAGCATATCCCGCCTTGTCACCCAATCCAACCAGCGAGAGCCTGAAGCCCATCTCCAGCAGGAAGTGGGCGACGCGCTCTTCGGCGCTCCGCCGGCCAATATCGATCAGGTGCTCGACCACCATCGCTTCGTCCCGCGATGCAGCCCACAAAACCGCAGCGGCCAGGCGCGGGGTTTCCGTGAATGCATCGAGCAATTCTTCCGGCAGGACTTCCGAGACTTCGACCCGCGTTACTGCTTCGATAAAATGGTCCGACGTCTGAAGAAGAACGCTTCGCAATCCCAGAAAGTCTCCGGGTACCTGGAAGTCGACGATCTGGCGCGAGCCCGAAGGCAGGGTCTTGTAGGAACAGACCCATCCCGAAGCCAGGATGAAAGCGGAACGCTGTGAATGGCCCTGGTGCAGGAAGGCATGGCCGGCTGCAAAGGTACGGCGCCGCTGATGCAGTCGAAGCAGGACATCGAGCTCCGGCCCCGACAAGGCGACGAAGGCGCGGAGTTTCCGGACGAGGGGTGACTCATGAATTGAGTTCAAGGCGCCATGACATTCCAAATAAACTCCGCCGATCAACATTCAGCGGAAACTGCTCTCGATCAGTTCCTCCTGCGCCGGATTGTGGGAGTGATGGAGCCGTTGGTCAAAGGCGCAGCCCTGCGCCTGAATATCCACCCACTCCGGAAGAGATCCGACATGAACGACGAGAACTACTATTCGGGAATGGCCGCTCTTACAATCTGCGAGTCTCTGCTTCTTGCCCTGAACGACCACAAGATATTGCCCGAAAGCGATATCCTCGGTGTGCTCAGGGACGCAGCTGCCACGCACGAGAACGCCGTCGATACCAAGGGCGAAGCCCACCGGGCGGTGGCTATCCTGATCGGCAAGATCATATCTGGCGGCAATTCGGTCCGCAGGACCTAGCCCGGCTTTGCACCCTGCGTTCAGGCGCTCATGGGCGACCTGTGGGGCTAACCGGCCCGGCGCGCCGGCCATTCCGCCGCGCAGTTTTGCAGGCGGCGGCCTGGTTCCGTCATCAATCCTCTTCCGCGAGGCGCGCTGCCTGATGCGAAAACGGCACCTCAGGATCGTTGCAAGCCGCATCAAGGACAAGCCCCTTCAGAAAGCCGCGCCGTACCATCCCTGCGAGAATTGCTTTTCGCAGCCCCTTCTCCCGCTTTCCCGCCCCTGAGATGCTTCGGATGACGCCGCGGTAAGGAAGGCCGATCAGGCTGCCGATCGCGCCCGACAGCATGCCATTTCCATCACTATCGGACTCGCTGTCTTCTTCAGCGAGCCGGTCAAGGTCAGGCCCGAGGACCAGGTCGAGCGCTTCAATTTCGGAAAGAACCTCAAGACAATCGGTCGGCACACTCCGCGCATAAGGGTTTTCGGCGGCCCTGATCAGGATTTCCGGCGGATTTTCACGCATCCAACTGACATCACGCAAGGGCTGCTCGAAGGCATTCTGCACCCGGGCGTCACCGGTTTTGTCTTTGTAAGTCGTCGAAGTGCAACCGCAGGCCACGGCCGAAACCAGCAGGGTGAAGGCCGCCCGGATCGTCATTGTTTGATCTGTATGCTGTCTAAGACAAATGGCCTGGTGAAGTGTTCCGGGCGCGGTGCTTTGTCTCACAGTCTTTTCACCGGGAGACTGATTTGCATCAGTATCGCCGTTTTCGCCGAGGCGTATCCAGACTGGGCGACAACAAGGAGATACGCACATGAGCAACACAGCAAAGAAACTGATCACTGAGCTTTCGGATGACTATGGAGTGGTTGTCCACGCGCTTGGCAGAATGACGAAAAACCTTGGTGAGCATGGCGACGATGCGATCGCGGAATCAGCGCGCGGCTTTGTCCATGCGGCCTCAAAGCTTGCCGACAGCCTCAAGGCGCAAGCGATCGCCGTGGCGAAAGAGGCAGGCGAAGAAGTGCGTGAGCATCCGATTTCCGCTGCAGCCCTTGCTGCCGCCGCTGTCGGGCTTCTCGGCTACGCTTTGACCCGTGACCACAGCTAAGCCGGATCCGGACAGCGGACACTGGGCCGCTGCATAAAGGCGGCGGCCCAGATCCCTGTTTCGCCTGCCCGCACGGGCGGCGAGGACCGCAGGTCCGAACGCCGCAGAACTCGAAGGAGGAAGAGATGTTATACACTATAGCGGTAATTTTGCTGGTGCTCTGGGTGCTGGGACTGGTCAGTTCCTATACAATGGGCGGACTGATCCATATCCTGCTGGTCGTGGCCATCGTGGTGGTCCTTGTCCGCATTATTCAGAACCGCCGCGTCTGATGCTTGCCGCGGAGAGAAGGCGGTGAACCCTGTCAGGATCATAGCCATTGCCCTGATCGTCGCGGGCGTTCTCGGGCTCGTCTATGGCGGGTTCAGTTACACACGCGAAACCCACGAAGCCAAGGTCGGGCCGGTCGAATTTTCGGTCGCCGACCGGGAGCGCGTCAACATCCCCGTCTGGGTGGGTGCCGGTGCGGTCTTGCTAGGCGGCGTCCTCCTGCTCCTCGGCCGCAAGAAGGGCTGAGTCCGGACCTCTCAGTCCGGCAGCCATGCAAGCTGCAGTTTTTCCTTAAGCCAGCGCGGTGACCCTGCGGGCAATCCGGGCGTGCCCGCGCCCCGGGATACCATGACGCCCGGCAAGCGCTTGTTGGCGCTGTCCCGCAGCCCCGCCTTTCCTCCAATGGGACAGGCGGAGACGCTGCTCACCTGTGTCAGCAACTCCCGGCAGCCACGGCGCGCAAGCCGGCGATGTTCGCCATCATGCGATGTCTCCGCTCGTCCCTGCTGGCGGGTACCTTTGGCAGGATTGGCAACGACTTGGCGCTTGCGACGCCGCAGGAGGGGGCAACGCACACGGGCCGGTTAAAGATACCGGCCGCGCTGAATTCACCCCGCTCGCCGTCCGGCTACCACCACCGGTCGCGGTATTCTAAGTCGAGGGAAGTCGCGCCCATCGGCCTTCCCGGTTTCAGGTGCGGCGCGTCAGCCCGGATGGATCCGCGAACCGGGGCTTCAGGAACGTTCCGCCGGCCGGGATTGTCGCTGAGCGGAGGCACTCAAAGACCGGGCGACCAGGTCAGGACTGCGAAAGGCCAGGGGCGAGGCGCGGCGGGCGCGGCGCCCGGCCGGGCGCAAGCGTCACGGCCGCTTTCGTGCCGCCGCCAGGCCCTTCATCCGGCTCATCGTCATCGGCCGGCCCGGCGCGCTCAGCAATGCGCGAGAGGTGGATTCCCGCGCCAACAAGCCCGCCAATCGGGCCGAACTGCAGCATCGCCGCCGCGAGGAAGATCACCGGAACATGCAGGTCGAGATGGGCAAAGATCACGAACAGGCCGACGAGAACGACGCTGCCGAACGCGAGTCCGCCACCAATCCCCATCAGGATGTGCTTGAGGAACCCCCTTGCAATCGGGCGTTCGCTTTCCTTTGCGCCGTCCAGGATCATCTTGAACAACATGGCCATCGGGCTCCGTAGGTAAGGATGCACCATACTGCGCCGGCGCGCGGCAAAGGAAAGCCCCCTGGCCCTGCGTCCCGCTGACGGCTGCAGGACCCGGGCGGCGCCAGAGACTGTGTTAGGCATGGCGCTTGCGGGCGGAGGCGCTAAGACTGAAGTGCGCGAAACGAGGAGTACGGACAATCACCGCTGCTGCAACAAACAATGGCTCAAGGCGGCTCGGCGCCTGGCGGCTGGCGGCCTTTGCCTTGCCGTGCGTTCCGGTCGCAGCGATGCTCATGCCGGTCGTCGTCTACCTCCCCAACTATTATGCCAGGGATCTTGGTGTCAGCCTGGGCGCCATCGGCCTCGCATTCGGCGTCGTGCGGCTGTTCGATCTTTGGCTGGACCCGACCCTGGGGTTCCTCATTGACCGGACGAACACCCGCTTCGGCCGGTTCAAACCCTGGCTCGTGGCCGGCTTGCCGATTGCCGTGCTCGCCGTCTGGATGCTGTTCATGGCGCCCCCCGGTATCAGCGGAAGCTATATCCTGTTCTGGCTGGTCCTTGGATTTCTAGGCCAGTCGATGGCAACGATGGCACATGTCACCTGGGCGGCGCGGATCGCGCCGGAATACGGCCAGCGCGCGCGCGTATTCGGCTGGTGGCAGGGCTTCACCGTTCTGGGCATGCTAATTGTGCTGGCGATGCCGCCCCTGATGAAGGCCAGCTTCGGGCTCGATTACGGGCAAGGCGTCCGGGCGATGGGCTGGTTCGTCGTGCTCAGCCTGCCGGTCGCCATCATCGTGGCGCTCCTGTCGGTGCATGAGCCCGCTGCGCCGCCAAACGCCCGGCCGGCGACCCTGCGGCAATATCTCGACCTGGCCCGCCGGCCATCGGTCATGCGTTTGCTCGGGGCGGACATTCTTGTCGGAACCGGCCCCGTCATTGCGGGCACGCTTTTCTTTTTCTATTTCGAAGCCATTCGCGGCTGGGACAGGTCCGAGGCCGGCCTCTTGTTGCTGCTCTATTTCCTCGGCGCCCTCTTCGGCGCGCCCCTCTGGGGCTTTCTCGGGCAGAAGCTCGGCAAGCACCGCGCCCTGGCCATAGCCGCCGTCGCATATTCTGCCGCGCAATTGTCCGTGCTGATCGCGCCCGCCGGCATCGTCTGGGGTATCATCACGATGGCGCTGGCAGGCATTCCCTACAGCGCCGGCCCCATACTGCTACGGGCCATGATGGCGGACCTCGCAGATGAAGAGCGCCTTGCGAGCGGGGTGGATCGCAGCGGCCTCATGTTTGGCCTCCTCAGCGGCGCAGTGAAGATCGGCTCGGCCTTCGCGGTCTTCGCGTCGGTCACCGCGCTGGAGCTGTTCGGCTTCAGCGCTGACCTGGCAGGCGACAACACACCCCTCGCCCTCACCGTTCTCTCGGTCAGCTTTGCCGCCGCCCCTGCCCTGCTCGGTCTCGCGGGCGCAGCGCTGATATCCGGGCACCGGATGGACAAGGCGGCGCACGATGCCATCCGCCGGGCACTGGACGCGCGGGAGAGCCCGGAAGGCTCAGTCGCCGCGGAACCTCGATCGGGGCCATGACAAGACACGCTGGATAAACCGGCCCCCGGGGCTGCTGCCTCGCGCCGGAAAAGCACGCGGCCGCGCGATCGGACATTCGTCTGGTGCATCCCTTCGGCGTGGGCTAGCCTGACGCGCGTGCTCACATCGCGCGCAGCGCCCGTCTGGACGGGCCTGGCAACCCGGCAGGACACGGCGGCGCCTGAGCCTGATAGTGACTTAGAAAGCAGCTTGATGCACTCGCCCGAAAACGAAACTCACCTGCCCCAGAAGGTTCGGCGCGCGCGGTGCTGGCCGGCGATCGGGCACAGGCTTGCCGCCCTCCTGATTCCGGCGGTGGCCGCGTGCAGCCTGCAAAGTTACCCGGCGCAGCCCCAGATCCCGGTCCCAGCAACAGCCCCGGCTGGCGACAGCCTCGCCCCCGCAGAGCCTGCGCAGCCCGAAGGCCTCGTGAATGCAGAGACCGATATCCTGCTGGCGGCAATTGCCGGTCTTGCGACCCATGGCCTTGATCCCGAGGATTACGGGCTCTCCCGGTTGCGGGCGCTTGAAAACCGGCCGGCCGAACAGGGACAGGCGCTGCGCGACGCCTGGCTGCTCGCCGCCACGCATCTTTCGCAAGGGCGCCTTGATCCGGAAACCCTGACGCCGCGCGCGGCTGCGACCCTGACAGAGCGTGCGCTGCTCGACCGGATCAATGACGCGAGCGGCTATGGCGCGCTGGCGGCGGCACTTGACGGGCTTGCGCCCCGGCATCCGGACTACCTCGCTCTGCGCGCAGAGCTCTCCCTCGCACGGACGGCGCTGACACTGGAAACCGAGCCTGCCAGACTTGCCGAATATGCCGCCGCGATCGATACGCTGCGCGTCAACCTCGAACGATGGCGCTGGCTGCCGCGGGAATTCGGGCCGAGATATGTGTTTGCGAACATCCCCGGTCAGGACGTCACGGCGTTCGAAAACGACCTGATCGTGGCCCAATTCTCGGCAATTTTCGGAAAGACCGACCGGAAGACCCCCGTCTTTTCAGACGAGGTGGAATACATTGTCTTTAATCCGTGGTGGGAGGTTCCAGACAGTATCGCGCGTAAGGACAAGCTGCCCCAGTTCCGGCGCGACCCCGGCGCCGTTGCCCGGCTTGGGTACAAGGTCCTCGACAAGTCCGGCAGGACTGTCGATCCGGGCAGCATCGACTGGGACATGATCAGCGCACGGACTTTTCCCTACACGCTGCGCCAGGCGCCCGGGCCCCACAATGCGCTCGGGCAGGTCAAGATCATTTTTCCGAATTCGCACAGCGTCTACCTGCATGATACGCCGGACCAGGCGCTTTTCGACGCCGAGCAAAGGCTTTTCTCATCAGGCTGCGTCCGGGTAAAGGCTCCGCTTGATCTGGCCCGATGGTTGCTGCGCGCCACGCCCGGCTGGGACCGGGACCGACTGGACGCAGCCGTTGCATCCGGTGTTGAAACACGCGTGGACCTCGCCGCGCCGGTACCCGTGCACATCGTCTATTTTACCGCAGTGACCGATCGGACCTGCGGACGAGCGCTGTACCTCACGGATGTCTACCGCCGCGACGGCGCAGTCCTGCAGGCCCTGCAAGCCCCACTGGCTCCCTGAAGCCGTCCGGGACTGCAGCGCCGGGGCATGCCGCCACCCCTGTCCCGGCGATGTAGCAGCGACGCTGCAATCGCAGGGGGCCGCAACGCCCTGCACCGGGCGCCTCAACGGAACTCGAGGCCCTCGAACTTGCCCGACGTGCGCCAGCCTTCGATGTAATTGAAGTAGGCGACGGCGCCCGCCGGATAACCGACAAAGTAGCGCGCCTGGGGACCAGGATCGCGCCCTTCATTGTTGTAGTAGCCGGGCGTGCAGTCCGGCGAACCAATCATCAGTCCCATGCCCGAAAGCAGGAGGTCCACCCATGCGTCCTCGGCAGGCTTGCTGACCTCGACCTCGCCGGCGCCGGTTGCCTCTGCATGGCTGACGATCAGGGAGATTGTCCGGGCGGCGTCCACCAGGTTGTGGGGATAGTTGGAGATGAGGTTTGCTGCCTGGGTGGCCTGTACCAGGAAGGCGTTCGGGAAGCCGTGTACGTGCATGCCGTGTTTGGTGCGCATGCCATCAGCCCAGTACTGCGAGAGCGTGACACCGCCGCGGCCCTTCGGATCGAAACCGGTCCGCTGCGCGAGCGGCGTGCCGACTTCGAAACCGGAGGCATAGATGATGCAGTCGACCTCGTACTCGGTGCCGTCCACGACCACACCTTTCTGCGTGATGCGCTCGACGCCCCGGCCGTCGGTATCGACGAGGACCGTACCGGGCTCGTTGAACGCCTGCAGGTAGGCGTCGTGGAAGCAGGGCCGCTTGCAGAGCTGGCGGTACCACGCCTTCAGCTTCTCGGCGGTGCCTGCGTCTTTGACAACCGTCTCGGCACGCCGGCGGATCTCTTCCATCTTTTCATGGTCGGCGTCTTCATACGCCGCCAGCATGCCCGCGGGCGTGCGCTGTTCGGGCGGCAGCTGCAGGATGCGGTTGCGAATGCGCTTGGCGAGATCAGTCCATCCATCCTGCACGAGGTCTTCAGGCGCCATGCCGATGCCGGCCTGGTTCTGCGTGAAATTCTCCAGCCAGCGCTGCTGCCAGCCCGGCTCTGCAATTGATGCAAACCAGTCCGGATCGATCGGCCGGTTGTCGCGCACGTCAATGGAGGAGGGTGTGCGCTGGAAGACGTAGAGAGCCTTGGCGGCGCGGGCGAGATGGGGGACGACCTGCACCGCGGTGGCGCCGGTGCCGATAATCGCCACGCGCTTGTCCTTGAGCTTGTCGAGCGGCGCGCCGCGCGGATCGCCGCCTGTATAGTCGTAATCCCAGCGGCTGGTATGGAACGCATGGCCCTTGAAGTCGGAGATGCCGGGAATGCCCGGCAGCTTCGGCGTATTCAGCGGGCCTGTGCCAAGGCCGATATACTTTGCGGTGAAGTTGTCCCCGCGATTGGTCCGGATCACCCAGACGCGGCGGGCATCATCCCACGACAGATCCTCGATCACGGTGTGAAAGAGCGCGTTCTCGTACAGACCGTAATGGTTCCCGATGCGTCGGCACTGCTCCAGGATCTCCGGGGCGTGCGCATACTTCTCGCTCGGCATGTGGCCGGTCTCTTCGAGCAGCGGCATGTAGATCATCGACGCTGTATCGCACTGGGCACCGGGATAGCGGTTCCAGTACCAGGTGCCGCCGAAGTCGCCCCCTTTCTCGATGATCCGGACATCCTCGATCCCGGCCTCCTTTAGCCGGGCGCCTGTCACGAGGCCAGCAAAGCCGCCGCCGACAAAGGCGAAGGTAACGTGGTCGGTCTTCGGCGCGCGCGGCGTGACCGGTGTATAAGGGTCGTCGAGGTAATGGTCGAAGACGCCGGCGATCCGGACATACTGGTCATTGCCATCCGCGCGCAGGCGCTTGTCGCGCTCGGCCCGGTAGCGGGCACGGATTGCATCCTTGTCGATAGCGATCTGCTCAATCTGTTCCGCGTCGTCCGCCATTGCCGTCCTTCACTATGGGTCTTGCGCTGTATTCGGGGGTCGGCGGCGAGCATAGCGCAACGACTGCCGGTGAATAGCCATGCCCCTAGGTCGCAGGCCCTGCCCGTTCGGATTTTGCCTTCGCGGGGCAATGCCTTGTGCGGCGCAGGCCTGAGTGCCGGGATGCAGCGCCCCGTGACGCGGCCTGGCGGGTTTCATTCGCGGTGCGAGACCACTGCGCCGGTCGCAAGCAGGTCGGACAACAGGGACAGGGTCGCCTTGCCCGAAGCACTGAACGGATCAAGTTCAGCGCGCTTGAAGTATTTGAGCAACATGGCGGGATTGAGCTTGCTGATGTTGACCTGAGCCATCGTCCAGTTGCCGAACTGGCGCTCGGTGATTTCCTCATAGATCAACAGGCGAACCTGCTGGTGCCTGTCATCGCGTACGATCGCGTTGAACAGCTCGCAGACTTCGTCGCGCCCGCCTTCGATGACTTGGATGAAGAGGTCCCGCGAGACGCACAAGAGCCCGGTGATTCCGAGCGCCGGATTGTTCTTGCGCGACTGTTCGAGGATCGTGTCGAGGAACGGACCGGTGAGCGGTTCGATCGGGCGGCTGGCATAGAGGCAACGAACGAGCATGATGGGGCCTATTTTCTGGAATTCAAAAGCGCGAGAAACTCGCTGCGCAGGTTATGGTCCTTGAGGAAGGAGCCCCGCATCACGCTGTTTATCATCTTTGTCTCGTCATCCTTCACGCCGCGCCAGTGCATGCAGAAATGATCGGCTTCCATCACGACCGCGAGGCCGTCCGGGCGGAC
>NZ_JALHLS010000015.1:0-59402 GCF_022844445.1 Hyphomonas sp. | reverse complement strand
GGACCTTGTTCATCAGCACTTCGGCCATTTGCGTGATGGCCTCCTCCTGGATCTGCGGGCGCGACATGATCCACTCGGCAAGGCGCGAGTATTTTGACAGTCCGATGAGGTTGGAATGCTCGTTGGGCATGATGCCGATCCATAACCGGCCCATGATCGGGCAGAAGTGATGGCTGCAGGCGCTGCGGACCTTTATGGGACCGACGATCATCAACTCATTCAGGGATTCGGCATTCGGGAACTCTGTCACCGCCGGCGGCTCGACATAGCGGCCGGCAAACACCTCGGTCAGGTACATTTTCGCGACGCGCCGGGCGGTATCGTGCGTGTTGTGATCACTCTTGGTGTCAATCACCAGGCTGTCGAGCACGCCTTTGAACTTGCTTTCGACTTCCGCCAGCAACTCGTCGAGTTCGCCCGGCTTCAGGAAAGCCGAGATATTGTCGTTGGCGTGAAATCTTTTCTTGGCGCGTTCGATGCGCTTGCGGATTCTGGAGGAAACCGGCTCTCCCGGGGTGGTTTCAGGCGTCTTGGTCTTATCGTTCATGTGCAGCTTGGTTCTCTGGCAGGAAGGCAGGACGCCAAGGATCTGGTGCCTGCGCCGCCGTGCATGTCTTGGCGTGTGCCCAGTAACTAATCCGGCGAGGCGCAAGGTCAAAAATGCGCAAACCGGCGCCTGCGCCGAAGACAGGGCCATGACGTCCACTTGCCGCCAGGCTGGCGGCCCTTTGTATAGACCCCGCGCCCTTGAAGTACAACGCGCGCGGAAGGGGCAGCTCCCCGGGGCGATCCAGCAACGCGGCGCCAGCGTAAACCAAAGCGCCCACTGCCTGAAGCTGGGAGCCGAGGCGCAAGCGATGCGCCCTGAGGAAAGCCCGCCGCATGTCGATGCCAGAACACAAGACGCCGGACACCCGTTCCGCGGGCCGGGCCGACGCACGCCTGACCGTCTGGTTTGACGGGAGCTGCCCCCTGTGCCGGCGCGAGATCGCCTTGTTCCGGCGGCTGGACCGGCGCGGGGCAATCCACTTCGAGGATGTCAGCCAGCCCGGCGCCGGCTGCCCGCTGGACCGCGCCGACCTTCTGGCCCGTTTCCATGCCCGGGAAAAGGGCCAGCCAGTCGTGTCCGGCGCAGCGGCCTTCGCGGCCATTTGGCGCGCCATTCCCGTCCTGAGGCCCGCGGGTGAACTGGCCCGGATCCCGGTGCTTCTGTGGCTGCTTGAGCGCCTCTACGTAGCCTTCCTCAAGATCAGGCCGCGCCTGCAAAGCTTGTTTCGGTAGGCCGCACGGAGCCTCTTGCGGCGAAACTTGGCTTGCCCTCTGCCCTGCCCGGCTTGTCGATGGCGGCCGGCAAAGCTTGACGGTGCGTCCGGCATGCCGTTTCTCGGGACGGGATAGACGTGATGTCAGCGGAGAGATTGCGATGATGATCTATGGTCTTGTCGCGGCGGCCCTGGCGCTGCTGGTCGGGGTCATCTGGCTCTACAATCTGCTCGTTCACAAATGGCAGATGGTCAACAATGGCTGGGCCGATATCGATGTTCAGCTGAAGCGCCGATCCGACCTTGTGCCCCGTCTCGTGGACGTCGTGCGCGCCTATGCGGCCCATGAGCGGACCCTGTTCGAAGACATCGCGGAAAAACGCTCACTAGCGCTCATAGCAGGGGAAGACCCGGTCCGGCGCGCCGAGGCGGAAGGAGCGCTTTCCGCGCCGGTCACGCAACTGCTGGCGCTCGCGGAAGCCTATCCCGATCTCAAGGCGAGCCTGAACTTCGCAGATCTCCAGAGCGAACTCGTCGATACGGAGAACCAGATCGAGATGGCGCGCCGCTTCTATAACGGCGCCGTGCGCGAACTGAACACGGCCGTGCAAAGTTTCCCGGCAAACCTAGTGGCGCCGGTGATCGGCTTTTCGCCGCGAGACTATTTCGAGATCCGGAGCGCCGACCGGGAAGCGCCGCAAGTCAGGCTGGGCCCGACATGATCGCACGTCGGTCTCTGGTCTTCGCGCTGCTCGCCGGGCTCCTGTCGGTGCTGTTTGCCATGGCAGCGGGCGCAGATGAGCAGATTGACAGGTTCGACGTGACGCTCGTCGTGCAGACCGACGGCGACCTGATTGTAACCGAACGCATCGCCGTGACGGCCGAAGGCGGGCAGATCCGCCGGGGCATATTCCGCGACCTTCCGAGATACTTCGAAAACAACGGCGCCCGGCTTACCTACGGCTACAGCGTGCTCGGCGTGCAGCGTAACGGCCGGGACGAGCCCTTCGCCACCGAAACCGACGGGGGCGCCTACAGGATCCGGATCGGCGACTCGGACGTGTTCCTGGAGCCTGGAGCGCAAACCTACGAGGTCCGCTACCGCGTCAGGAACCAAGTCCGCTATTTTCCAGGTTATGACGAAGTCTACTGGAACGTGACCGGCAACTACTGGTCCTTCCCGATCCTGGCGTCCCGGGTAAGCGTAGAGCTTCCGCCGGGCGCACGGGTCTCGGCGACGAAGGCCTATACCGGCGCTCTGGGTCTTGCCGGCGCCGACTATACCTACGCCGAGACAGATGGCCTGCACACGTTCGAGACTACGCGCCGGCTTGCTGCAGGCGAGGGACTGACGATCGCGATCGGGTTTGACAAGGGATTGATCGACCCGCCCTCGCCCATCGACGAAGGCTGGCTTTGGTGGCAGCACAATGGCGCGCTCGCGGTCCTGCTGGCGTCATTGGCGGCGCTCTCCTGGTTTCATATCCGCAGTTTTGACCGCGTTGGCCGCGATCCGCCGAAAGGGCCGGTATTTCCGCTCTACGAGCCGCCGAAAGGGTATTCGCCGGCCGCGGCGCATCACATCTACTACCGCGGACTTCGCGGCAACGGGGCGATGATCTCGGCGCTGCTGAACCTCGCGGTCAAGGGGCGGATCAGGATCGACGCGTCGCAGAAGAATGTCATTGTCCTTGAGAGGATGCCGGGGAAAGATGCTCCGGCAGGCCTTTCGGCCGAGGACGCAGCGCTCGTCAAGCAGCTGTTCAGCACGGCCAGCCGCAAGGTTCTCGACCGGCAGTATGACGCGGGCTTGACCAGCGCCTACACGTCGTTTTCTTCGGCGCTCTCCCGGAAATACGGCGCGGCTTATTTCAGGTGGAATGCCGGCTACACGATTGCAGGCCTCATCGTCACAGCGGGCGGCCTCGCGTTTGCGATCACTCAGGCATCCGTGTGGACGATGTGGCACACAGCGACCGTTCTGGCGCTTGCGGCCCTGAACATCCTTTTCCTTTACCTGATGCCCGCGCCGACGCCGAAAGGCCAGAAGGTCCGTACCGAGATCGAGGGCTTCCGGCTGTACATGGAAACCGCTGAGAAACTGCAGCTCAATGCGGTCGAGGTGGGCAGCGCGTCACCGCCTCCCATGTCGAAGGCGCGCTACGAGACCTTCCTTCCCTACGCGGTGGCGCTCGGCGTCGAGAAGCCATGGACCCGGCACTTCGAAAAGCTTCTGCCGACGGAAGCTGAAGACTACCATCCCGCATGGGCGGGCTTCTCCAGCAGCAGCGGCCGATCGCTTTCAGGGCTGAACGACGCGCTGATCTCGAGCCTGAGTTCCGGCGTATCAAGCGCGCTGCCGCAGAGCTCGGGTTCGTCAGGGTCCGGAGGCGGAGGCTCATCCGGCGGCGGTGGAGGCGGCGGCGGCGGCGGCGGTTGGTGAACCCAAAAAGCCGGCAAGACCGGACGAGGCGCCCGCCTGACCCGCAGGGCGACAGGACCGCACTGCTGCCCTCCCTGCCCCGGCTGACGGTCTGCCTGGCGGCTGCCGACGCAACCGCGAGGGATCGCCGCGCAGACTGCGCTCAAGGCGGCGCATTGAAGGGCCCCGGCAAACTAAGGGCCATTACGAATGCGCGGGCGCTGATCTGCCGTGTACGAAGCTCCCGGAGGGCCATTCCAGACTTGCCGGTCGGCAAGAGGGGCAGGCTCCAGCACAGACAGGGGCAATCATGGGTACCAGGACCGCGAAACAGCTTGGAGAAATGCAGGCCAGCCGTTCAGGCGGCGCGGCCGGCGCGCGCGGCAATCCTCCATCACCAAACGCCCTGCGCGCGCTTGTCATCAGTGCGGCGCTTGCGCTTTTGCATCCGGCAATGTCCGCCCAGACCTTCGACGTCTCGCTGCCGGAAGACAGCCTTCGCGCCGTGTCGGCCGGGATGCCGCAAGTCATGGCTCAGGCCCCGGCAGCGCAAAGAAACAAGCGCTTTCCAGATGAGGCGACGGTCGGGATCAGGGCCTTGTCGCTCAAGGGCGAGACGCGGATCGCGCCCCTGGCCTGGTCGCCGGACGTGATCCCCTGGAGAGGGGAAAAGGTGGACAAGGTCGACGTGATCGAAGACGGCCAGTCGGTGACGAGGTACTGGTCCGAACTGGAGCCGGGCGCCCGGCGAAACTTGCTTTCCAATTCTTACACGACGACCCAGATCATCGAGATCAAGTCCGACGGTTCACTCTCGATCATACCGGTAACCGGAAGCCTCAAACGGAAAACCTATATCCTCGTGTACAACAACTTCCGGTACATGGACGCGCCCTGTTCGGCGGCAGATCCGGGCGCCGGGCGTCTCCTGGTCGGCGTCGGCCTCAGGGTCGAAGCAACCATCAAAGCCAAGGAAAGCGGCATCGGACTCGGCCTTCCCAAGCTGGCGCTGTCGGCCAGCAGCGGCAAGCTCGAAGGGGCCCTTAAAAGCGAGATCATCGGAATGGCCTCTTCTTCAACCTTGAGCGAAGTGGCGGGTGGCTCGGCAACCAGCGCCGACTATGACTCACTCGTGAAAGCCTCCTCCGCCTATTCCGTCGCGAACGCGCTCATGGAGTCGAACGACTTCTTTGCCGTGCCGCACGTGGTTGGCTTTGTCGACTTGAGGGGTGCGGGATCCTGCCAGCAGGCGATGGAGGCCGCACTCGCCAAGGGCCCAGCGGGCTTGCCCGACTGATGCCGGTCCGCCGTCAGGTCTGGCCCGTGTCCCAGGCTGGCCTGACGGCGGATTGACCCGTTCAGGCAGCCGCCAGCGCCCGGTCTGCCGGACACGCGCCGGAGCGCGCCCTCACCCGGTGCCCGCCTTGCAAGGCCAGGCGGCGATGTCAAAAGGCGCAAGGTCTGCGCTGCCGATGAGATAGGCGTCCGCGCTGCGCGGTGCGCCGATCCGGCAAAGGTCCTGCCGGCCCGGCCCGTAATTGAAGGCAAACTGGATGCCTCCGGCGCGCCGAAGCCGAAGGTCGGGTCCGACATCGCGGCGGGCAAGGCCGGCCGCGTCACACAGCCGGCCGACCAGTTCGGTCATGAGGCTTTCGCCTGGCCAGAACGCGGCATAGTAGAGCCTCCCATTGCGCACCCAGGCAGGTTTACCATCGGCAAAGCGGCCAAGAACCTCGGATCCTGTTGTGATCGTCTCGCGCCAGCGCTCGGCGCGCAGCACCTCCTCACCGACCTGCACATCCACCGGTACAAAGTCCGGCAGGGTCTCGAGCTGTTCAACGCGTACGTCAAAGGCTCGTCGCAATCGCCCCGGCGCAAGAGTTTCAGGGATCCGGCCTTCCGGTGTCCGCGACCCCGTGAGCGCCGTCGCAAGGACGAGCGCGCCCGATGACGTCAAGTGGGCCTCCATCTCTTGGGTAATGACAGGCACGCTCGGCACGATCACGACCTTGTAGCCGTCCAGCTTGGTATCGCTGAAAACGATGTCGACATTCCGCCCGAGGCGCCGGCAGGCCGCATAGGCTGCCCGGCTGGGCTCGAGCGGACCGCGGCGATTGCCCTGCGGCTGGATCTCGTGTTGCCACAGGCTGGGATAGTCAATCAGGATCGCGATCTCTGCGCGGTCTTGCGCCATGCCCGCGACGCGTTCCATCTCGCGTCCGACCTGCCTTATCTCTTCAAGCACGGGCTGCGGGGCGCGGTCCGGCGCAAGAAGTCCCGCATGCATCTGCTCCTGCGCAAACGGCGCCTGCCGCCACCGGAAATAGCTCACGAAATCCGCGCCGTGCGCGAATGCCTCCCAGGTCCATACCCGCACCATGCCCGGCGCCGGCGCCGCGTTATAGGTCGCCCAGTTTACCGGGCCGGGCTGCTGTTCCATGACGGCCCAGCGCGGCGCGCAGGCGCGGAAGACGTCATGATTGAACGCGGCAAAATCCGGGTCCCCCGCCCTCAGCCAGCGCGCTTTGAGGTCCCGGGGGGCCTGGCTTTCACTGAGCAATCCGATCGGGTAGCTGTCCCAGGTCGCGATATCCAGTGACCGCGAAATGTCGCGGTGGTCGAGCCGGTAGAAGTCCCCGATAAAATTGTGCGTGACCGGACGCCCGGGGCTGTGGCGGCGGATGATGTCGACCTGGAGCTGGTTGTAGCTGCACATCTGGTCAGAGCAGAAGCGCCGCCAGTCCAGCCGGTGTGACGGATTGGCCTCTGTTACCGTCGCCGCCGGGGGATCGATCTCGCCGAAAGCGTTATATTCCTGTGACCAGAATACGGTTCCCCAGGCCTCGTTCAGCGCGTGAATGTCCGTATACCGATTTTCAAGCCAGACCCTGAACGCAGCGACCGCATCTGCGGAGAAGCTTTCGTCCGAGCCGTGATGACCATATTCGTTGTCGGTCTGCCACATCGTCACACCGGGATGGGCTCCGTATCGGCGCGCCAGAGCCTCCACGATGCGGGCCGTCTCGGCACGGTAGGTCTTGGACGAAAAGCAATAGTGCCGCCGCGACCCGAACTTGCGGGGATTCCCATGCGCATCGAGAGGCAGGATGTCCGGGTACGCATCAATGAGCCATTTCGGCGGGGTCGCGGTCGGCGTGCCGAGCGTGACTTCAAGCCCGGCCGCGCTGAGCACCTCGATCGCCGTATCGAGCCAGGCCCAGTCATAGGCCCCCGGTCTGGGCTCCAGCCTGGACCAGGCAAACTCGCCGATCCGGACATGGGTCAGCCCGGCCGCGCGCATCAGGCGCGCGTCCTCCGGCCAATCGGATCTGGGCCAGTGTTCGGGATAGTAGCAGACACCGAGTTTCATGCAGGCACTCAACGAATTTGATGGAACTGGAACAGGCGCCCGTGGTGAGGCATGCGCGGATCGCCTTGCAATCCGCCCCAGGCGAGCGCCTCGGCGGTCTCAACCCCGAGGTCCCGGCCGCCCGCCTCGCCAAGGATGAGTTCCTGGACCGAATAGCGCGCGCCCTCCGGCAAGCCCGGAACCGCGATCCGCGCCTGCAGGGGATAGGCGGACATGCCGGTCCTGAGGACCCGCAGCAGGAAATCACCGCCCTCCGGATGGATGACCGCCGAGACGTGCAGCGCAGGGTCCGCGGTACCGAGAACCTTGTAGGTACCTGCGTGCACGAACGTACGCAGCTGCTTGTGGAGCGCGATCACAGCGGCCAGCGTGGCGCGCTCATCCGCAGTCAGCTTTGCCGGATCAAGCTCTACCCCGAGGTGCCCGAACAGCGACACGAGGCCCCTGAAAGCCATCGGAAAGACACGTCCGGTGATCGGGTTGGGAGACGGCCCGACATGGCTGCCCATCATTTCCGCCGGGATATACCGGGACAGGCTGTCCTGGATGCGGATCCGGTCCAGCGCGTCGGTGGCATCACTCGCCCAGAAGCGCATGACACGCGGCAGAATGCCGAAATCAATCCGCCCGCCGCCGCTGGCGCAGCTTTCGATCTCCAGATCCGGAAACTCCGCCTGCAGACGATCGAGAAGGTCATACAGCCCGCTCACCTGCGCCGTCGCGGTCAGCCTGCCCTTGTGTGTGGCGGGGTAGAGTTCCCGGTTACAATCCCATTTCAGGTAGTCGATCCCGCCGGGCCGGAGCAGCGTCGACAAGGCGCCAAACAGGAAATCTCGAACTTCGGGATTGGAGAGATCGAGAACCAGCTGGTTGCGCCCGGTCGGCGCCATGTCATCGGGATATCCCAGCGCCCAGTCAGGATGCGCCCTGTACAACTGGCTCTCGCGGCTGACCATCTCTGGCTCGACCCACAGACCGAAGGACATGCCGAGTTTCCGGACAGCGCCCATCAGGGGCCCGAGCCCGTCCGGGAAACGGTCACGGTCAGGGGTCCAGTCGCCGAGGGACGTCCTGTCATTCCGGCGCCCGGAAAACCAGCCATCGTCGAGCACGAAACGTTCGGCGCCGAGCTGCGCCGCCTGGCCCGCGAGGTCTATAAGGCTCGCCTGATCAAAGTCGAAGTAACGCGCTTCCCAGGTATTGAAATGCACCGGGCGGGCCAAAGATCGCACGAGACGGCGTGCATGGCCGTGCCAGGCCCGCGTCAGTCCGCCGAAACCCTGCGCCGAGATCGCCAGGAGCGCCTCGGGTGTTTCGAACGTCTCGCCCGGCGCAAGCAGGATTTCGCCCGGCTCATACAGCGCTTCTGCCAGCAGTTCACCGGCGCCGTCCCGAAGCCGCTCGGCCTGGATGCGATGGCTGCCGCTCCAGGCGAGCTGGACACTGAGGACGCGCCCGGCGGTCTGGCCCGCGCCGGCCTCGCAGATGATGAGGCCGGGCGGTCCGTCAAATCCGGAACGCCCCAGCCGCGCGGCCTTGCCGATAAAGCCGGCCTCCAGCGGGCGGCGCGATTGGTGCCCCTCTCGCGCCCATGAACCATATCCGGAGACGATCTCATCAGCCCAGTCCATCAGCGGCAGGAGCAGCGCGGCGCAGCGCACGAGGAGGACCGACTGCGAGCCGCGATTGTGCACCCGGGTGCGCATGTGCACCAGCCCGTGCGCGAGGCGGATCTCGACCGCAGCGCTCAGCCCGAGCGCCTGATCGGCCGAATGCAGGCGCATGCCGGCGCCGGATGTCTGCTCCATCGACACCGGTCTCAGCGCGGCGGCGCGCCCGTCGGCCATGCCGACAGCTTCGAGAAGGGATGATCCGTCATATCCATCCCCTCGCTGCGCCAGGAGACGCGGGCCAGGTGGGTGGTCCGGCCCGGCCGGCAGGACCGGCGCCGGCCCCATGCCCTGCTCGGCGGATGCCGGGCCAAGGTAGACAAGCCTGAACCCCGACGCTTCCGTGCGAACGACTTTCAGGGCAAGACCGCCCTCGGAAAGGCGCAGGCTGTCTGTCATCTGCTCGTTCCCGCCCCTTGTTGCCGCTGCGTTGTTTCTAGGATCAAACACGCTGATGCGGTAGCTATCTAATATCCACTTGCCTTCACCGGGCAGAGCAGCTTTTTAGGCCCTATGTTATACAAACCGTCAATAACCAGACTCGATGGGGCAACCGGACCGGTGTTCCGGCGGGATCATCTCAAGGCGGATGGCCGGTGCCTCGCCCTTTACAGTTATGCGCCGCATGACGGTCCGGTCCTCGGTGAGCTCCTGCGCCCCGAGACAGCGCCCGGCGAGCTGCGACAGGACCCGCTGCGGGGCACCTGGGCCATCTATGCTCCCCACCGGCAATCGCGGACCTTCCTGCCCTCTGCGGCCGACGATCCGCTCGCGCCGGGCCGGCCCGGCGCGCCCGACACCGAAATCCCGTTCGAGGATTTTGAACTGGCGGTTTTCGAGAACAGGTTTCCGAGCCTTGCCCCGGTCACCGGATCGGACAGGCTCAGCGACTGGGCTTCGGGCCCCGCACATGGCCAATGCGAGGTGGTCGTGTTCTCCAAGGAATCGACCGGGAGCCTCGCCACGCTCAGCCAGGCGCGCCGGGTGCTGCTCATCGAGGCGCTGATCGATCGCTACAGGTGCCTGCATGAGGCCGGATTTGCCTATGTCATGGCGTTCGAGAACCGCGGCGAACAGGTCGGGGTCACGCTGCCTCACCCGCACGGCCAGATCTACGCCTTCCCAAGCGTTCCGGCGCCGCAGGCGTCGGCGGCCAGAGCTTTCGACAACGGCTTCGACCTCATCGCCGAGCACGCATCCTGGGACGGCAAGTTCGACGTAACGGCGGACGGCGACCTTTCGGTCTTCTGCCCCCCCTTCGCCCGCTTTCCCTACGAGACCTGGATCATGCCGCGCCAGCGCTGCGCCGGCCCCTGGGATATGGACGCAGGCAGCATCCACTCGCTTGCCCGGCTTCTTGCGGAAGTGCCCCGCAGGCTGGACGCGCTTTTCGGTGAGCCCATGCCCTACATGATGAGTTTCCAGGCTGCGCCGGCCGGCGCTGGCCCGGCCTTCCAGTTCACGGTGCAGTTCTGCCCTGTCCTGAGATCGGCCGGACGGCTCAAGTTCCTTGCCAGCGTCGAGCAGTTCACCGGCGTCTTCACGGTCGATGTCGTGCCCGAGGCGGCCGCAGAAAGGCTGAGATCACTATGAGCTTTGCGAGGACACCCGGGCGCGTAAACCTGATCGGCGAATGGATCGACTTCAACGGCGGCACCGTGCTGCCCATGGCGCTGTCGCAGTCGGTCGAACTGGAACTGCGCGGCAACGCGCAAGCCGTTGACCGGGTCCAGTCGCAGCAGTTTGCAGGTTGCACCGGGTTCGGGCTCGACGCGCCTGCTGCCGGGCACTGGTCTGATTATGTCCGCGGCGGCCTGCAATATGCGCGCCGTCAGGGCTGGCTGACGGGCGGCCAGGATGTGACCTTGACGAGCAGCATTCCGGTCGGCGCCGGCCTGTCATCTTCGGCGGCCACCATCGTGGCAGCGCTCAAAGCCGCGAGCTGTCATCTGGAAGGCATCGATCCGGTGCAGATCGCCCGTGCCGCAAAGGCCATCGAGAACGACTTCATAGGCGTGCCCTGCGGGATCATGGATCAGATGGCCGTCGCCGTCGGCGCGCCGGGCAGCGTTCTGGCGCTCGACACGCGGGATTGTTCGTATGAGATCATCCCGGTTCCCGCGGACTGGACCATCGCCGTGATCCATTCCGGCATCGGCCGCGCCCTGGCGGACGGACGCTACAAGATCCGGCGGGAGGAATGCCTTGCGGCAGCCGAAGCGCTCGGTGTCGCGTATCTTTGCGACGGCGAGCTTACCTCTGCTGCGGCGCTTTCGCCGGTCCTCGCCCGCCGGGCCCGTCATGTCATCACCGAGGGTCACCGCGCGCTGAACGCCGCCGCGGCGCTCCGGTCTGGCGACCGGCAGGCCTTCGGGGCGCTGATGAACGCCAGTCACGCGTCCCTGCGCGATGATCTCGACGTCTCGGTCCCGGAGATGGACGCGATCGTGCACGACGCAGCCGCGCTCGGCGCGGACGGCGCGCGTCTCACTGGTGCAGGCTTCGGCGGGTGTTTTGTTTGCCTGGTCCCAGCCGAGCGCGCCGAGACCTGGTGGAACGCGTTGAAGGCACGTCATCCAGGCGCCGCGCGGATCGCCTGAATGGAGACCGCTGATGTCTGCACGCTGCAATCGGGCGAATGGCACGTGGAGATCGACGCGGCGCGGGGCGGACAGGTTCGGGTCTGCCAGTGGCGCGGCCACGACGTCTTTTCGCCGGCCAGGCGCGGCGCCTGGCCCGAGACTGCGGGTGCCGGATGTTTCCCTCTGGTCCCGTTTTCAAACCGGATCCGGCAGGCCGCGTTCAGCTATCTCGGGCAAAGGACCTGCCTGCCCGCGCCCGAATTTGCGATGCCGCACGCGCTGCATGGACTTGGCTGGCGGTGCGCCTGGTCGCTGCAAGTGTCCGGCCCCGATGAGCTGGTCATGGTCCAGAACAACGCCGGCGGGGCCTGGCCTTGGCCCTATGCCGCAAGCCAGCATCTAACAGTCCAGGCAAACCGTCTGACCCTGGCGCTTTCCCTTAAGAATACGGGGACGCAAACCATGCCGGCCGGCATTGGCCTGCATCCCTATTTTCCGCGCCGGCCCGGTCTTGCCCTGTCCCTTGAGGCGGAAGGCTGCTGGCAGACCGACGGCGCCGATCCGGGCATTCCGACATACTGGTCTGCGCTTCATCCGCCCACAGATGGTTTGCGGAACGTATCTCCAGACACGCTCGACCTCGACAATTGTTTCACAGGCTGGAGCCGAACGGCCCGGCTCGAATATGCTGATCCAAAGTTCCGGATTGACCTTTCAGCCAGCGCTGCGTTCTCCAATCTCGTGATCTATTGCCCGGCCGGCGGAGAATCCCTCTGTCTTGAACCTGTTTCACACGTGAACGATGCCGCCAACCTTCCCGGCCTAGACGCCTGGCAGCAAATGGACAGTCTCGAGCCTGGTGACTGCCTGACAGGGACGTTGAGCATCGACGTCTGCGAACCGGCATAATCCAAGCCCTTCAAGCCTTCTGCGGCAACAAGATCGCACGTTGTGCGCCCTGGCGAAAATTGGCAGAAAATGCAAATCGGCCGTCAGGACGCTGTGCTGTGCGCTTGTTGAAAATGGCTTGCCTGGCGCTGCTTGTATGCCAACCAGCGCACGCCGATGACAAACCGTTAGTTATCGAAGACCCTCTAGCTACCGCGCTTCTGGAGAGTGCCGCTACGCCGGAGATCGATGCTGATGAAGCAACCCGGCTCGTCGCAGCCATAGTGGAGGACCTGGGGACCGGAGCCCCGCATGACGAGGTTGCGTTTCAGCAGCCTGACGGTTCAGTTTTCTTTCGGCTGCCGAGCAGCCCGCCAACTGTTCCGCCCAAGGAGCGCCCCCAGCCGCCGCCGAGCACGCGGCCGCCAACTTCCTTCCCGACAGTTTCGGCGCTGTCAGACGAGCTGCTGCCGGGACAGGCTGCGGGCGTCGTCTCGGCTGTCGCTGCCCCTTGGCCGGACGAGGCCGCGCCGTTCTCGGCTTCCGTGCCCACCTGAATGAAGTTCCCGTTCTGGCCGCCGACCCACGGGGTGCCGCTCACAATGTCATTCACCGAATAAGGTTGGTAGACTTGGGACGGCGCACCCGAAGGACTCGCGGGCTTCACGCTGATCTGGACGAGGTTCTGCTCGCGGTCGAGGAAAAGCCCGAGGACCGTGCCGGAGGAAAGGATGATGTCGTCGGAATGATAGGGATTATTGTACCACTGCCGATTCATGCCATCGACCGTGATGCGCGGCGCGATGAAAGGATGGATCTCTTCGACGAAGGTGCGGAATGGGACCCTTCCCACGTACCAGTAGTCATCGACCGGACCATCGCATTTGGGGTCGCCGACGGTCTTGACGGCGTCGAGCGTGAGCCCGCTGATGGGCGGCAAACCGATCGAGTCGAATGCCGGTGGGCGCGCGGCGAGCGCATCCGCCTGGGCTTTACCTCGGGCCGGAGAGTAATCGATGCAGTCGGCGAAGGCCGGCGCGCCGCCCAAACAGAGAAGTACGGCCGCGGCCGCCAAACCTTTGTTCAACATGATGTCACCTGTTTCCAAAACGAGTACCGCGTGCGCCCCAAGCAAAGCACTGCCGACCGGTCTGTGCAGGGTCAAGGCAGCGATAGGCTGCGCACCGCGTTTGTCCCCCCGCAGCGGGACAGTTGGCGCTGGGGCGGCTTGCCGCCTCACCACTCCGCTGAGCGGCCGATCTCCATCAGCCGGTCGGCGGCTTGCACCATGCCGTTTGCGCCCACGCGTGCCGCCAAACGCTCTGCGAGCGTACGCGCGGTTGAAACCGCAATGTTCAACTCCCTGGCTGCAGTCTTCAACGTCGCATTCGCATCGAGCGCGCACAGCAGCTGGATTTCTCGCCCCGATGCCTGAACCGCGAGCGCGCCGCGAAGCCGGAGCAGCAAAGGCGGCACGAACCGCGTCAGCATTCCAATGCGCTCCAGTTCGCCGTTCAATCCAATCATCGTGGAGATGCGCAACTGAAACCGGCCGTACCCGTTATCCTGAAGCAGCAAGCTCACGCCCCGCCGGTCCGGGTCCTGCATCGGGCGCAGCGACAGGTCGAACATGGTGCTGCGAAAAGCTCGTTCATCGACCGAACCGGCCAAGGTCAGCGCGGTCCTTGCGCCACCATCAAGCTGCTGTGCGCCAATTTGCGCTTGGTTGGCCTGCTCCACCATCTGCCGACCCAATTCTGCGGCGCGGGGCCCGCCGCCCGCTAAGTCGCGCAGAATCTCGGGGCCTCCAAAACTCATCGCCGCGATGCGCCCATCTGTCCCGAAACGGATCTGCACGCTCTCTGCCGGACTGAAGCCTTCGTCGGAGGCTGGGATCGGCTGGTCCAGTGCAGCCTCCAGATACGGCGCGCAGTCTTGCACGAACGTGACGTGCGAGGCTTCAAACGCGGCGTCGTCGTTGCCGCGTGACGCAAGCATTATCCCGATGCGCCCTTTGCGCGAGAAAAATGCACCGTACAGCCCGTGGCGAACATTGCGCTCGCGCCAGAGCGACTCCCAGGGCATTGGCGGCGTCCTGGCACCCCACAAAGTTACGGCAACGAACCGTTCGGTGCGCTGACCTGACAGAAGGTCCTGCGGCGAGGGTGTCTCCGGGGGACCCGGCCAGAAGTTCGACGAAAGCGCCGCGCGGATCTCGTCAGTCATGGTTTCGGTGCCGCGCCACACTTGAAAGTCGCTCTGCGGAACGTCCTGATTTTCAAGTACGTAGAACGCGGGCACCGAATTGGTGTTTAGAGTCTCGGCGATGACGCGAATCTGCTCGCCAATGATCTGGTGTGCAGACAAGCCTGACCTGCAGAATGCCCGGAGACGATCCAAGGTGCGGCGGCTGCTTGAGCGTCCGTTCCTCCCAGTCGCCGTTTCGGTGCCCTTTTTCATGCTTTGAACTGCCCGCCCATTCACAGAGTTTGAGTCCAAGCTGGGCCAACCAAAGTCAAGAGAACCGGCGGCAAATTCGGAAATGTCCCGCGAGTGCGCGTCCCGCACGGGCGCAAATCGACGGCCGTCCAGCCGCCGCGGGAGGCTATCCCTGTAACAGTTTCCGGCGAGGTGCCGGACGCAGGCCGGCGCAAAGGCCGGCGGCCGCAACCGGGAAAGCCCCTTGCAATGACCAAATGTCGAGCCTGTAGCCGGGGCAAGCTCCACCGGACTTTCGTTTGTGCACTGAAAGACCGCCGCTTGCCTGCGGCGGCACGCAAGGGCAAAGATGGCGCATCACGCCTGGAGGGAATGCAAGTGCCCAAAACTGCGGCTATGTTCGCGCTGACCGCGCTCTTCGCCACACTGACCGCCTGCGAAAAGCCCGCCGCCACGAGCGACCCGGCTCCCGCCTCGGCAAAGGGCGGCGCCCCATCGGACGAGACGCCTGCCACAATGCCGGATCCGGCGCCGGCTGCATCTGCTGCCGGACCAGCTGCAAAACCGGGCGGCGGCCTGCTTGCCGAGGCCTCAGGCGTTGAGGGCAACCTTGCCATAACGATCCGGTGGTCGGCCGAGATTGTGACGGGAATCCCCGCCGAAGGCCTGACCACGTCAGTCTACAAGCGCACGGCCCAATTGCTCTGCCCCGTCACGTCCAGCGCCGAAGCTCCCTATTCGTACTTCGCGGTCATGGATGATCCGAACGCTGAACCGTTCGCCGCCACCGGCGCCTACCAGCCCTGGTGGAACGAGGACTGCACCGGCAGCCTGACAATCGAAGACAGCTACCATGCCGACGATCCGACCCTTGCCGGTCCTGAACCCATTGTCCGGACAGCCGGCACGCGGCCGCTCAGCACCGGCGATACACCCCTGACGGTTGAGACCGACCTGAACAAGGCGCGTACGCGCTACATGTTCCTCTCACCCAGCGCCGACGGTTTCCAGCAAGATGAGGCTCCTGGCTATCCTGCCAAGCGCGTCGCAGCCTCCGCCGCGCCGATGGCGGTGATGGATTTCACGCTTGAGGGTCCCATTGGCGATGGCAAGCAGGAGGTCGTCGTTCAGGGCGGCATGCTCTATGTCGACTGGACGTTTTCGCGCGGGCGCACGACGCCTTAGTGTTCTCTGTGTCGCGCCGGCAGGCACGTCCGAACTTCCCCAGCTTTGAGCGATGGCCGCGCGGGCGTCGCTCAATCTGTCAGACCCAAAGCCGGACATTCGCCCAGCCTCATTCTTACGGCTGTTTTCGGCGAACTGCCGCCGGGTTTCGGCTCAACATCCTGACGCCCGCATTGGAGCTGACGTGACCGGGTGAAAGTGGTCCGGGCTTTGTGTTAGATTTCCGGCGGATTTCCTGAAGGCGGAGGTTCGCAGTGAAGAAGAAGCGCTGTTCGGCAGAGCATCGCTTCAATCTTCCCTGTTGGTCAGAGGCTTCTGGCAGACGCAAAGGGCCGCCCTCGGCATCCCGGCGCTATGGATGCCGCTTCATCCTGAGACTGATCTTTTCGTAAGGCATCGCCCTGCACTCTGATTCGGCAAAACGCCTTTGCCGGCTTGGGCAAAACTGCCTACCTCAATTGGCCGGTCGAAGCGTTCAGGATCGATCTCATGGCGAACGCCGATTTATCTCGTTTCGTGATCTATTGCCGGCCAAGCGAAGGCGTCTTTTGTCTTGAGCCTAACTCGAGCGAGAATGACGCCGCCTACCTGCCTGGAATCAGCGCAGCGCAGGCGCTGGACTGCATTGAGCCAGGAGAGGCACTTGAAGGTCCGCTATTTGTCGGCGCCTAACTCAGCGACTGGGGCAGACATATTTCGCCGCAAAAGGCTCTGGCTGCGATTCATCAGCTCCGCACGCAGTCTTGAAATTTCCGGCTCCAGCCATTATTGACGATTATTATAATATTGTTCAGGGAGAATATCTTGACAGCTTTTTGCCTCAGCATACTCCGCAGATCTCTGTCGGCTGCACTCGCCACCGTCATTCTCAGCGCATGCGCGACCGGCGTAACGGCGCAGACTGTCGCTGCCACAAGCGATTCTGCCCGAGAACAAAGGGTCTCTGAAATCGCCGAGGAGGCAATCGAAAAACGCCTCGCGCCCGGCGTACTGACCATGATCCGTGATGCGGAAGGTATGGTTTTTTTCGATGCTCGAGGTCTTAGCGACATGGAGACCGCGCGTCCTTTGCGGCCCGACGATCTGTTTCGGATGTACTCGATGACGAAGCCCGTCGCCACCAGCGTCGCCATGATACTGGTTGATGACGGCACGCTTTCCCTCGACGATCCCGTTTCGAAATGGATTCCAAGCTTTTCTGGTGCGACCGTATACGAAAGCGGAACCACCCTAGAGAACTTCAAGACAAGGCCGCTTGACCGCCCCGTTCTCATTCGCGATCTCATGCAACATACGGCCGGTCTGGGTTATCCGTTCAGCCAGAGCGATCCAGTAAGTGCGCTCTTCGTCTATCGCGGCATCGAGACCGGTAGCCGGGCAGATTCGCCCCCGGCCGATGGCAGCGCGCCACCCGCCACGCTCGGTGAGATGGTCGACCGCCTTGCCACGATTCCGCTGCGAACGCAGCCGGGCGAAGCCTTCACTTATGGCAATGCAACGGACGTGCTTGGCCGGGTCATCGAGGCGGCAACCGGACAGCGTTTGAGCACTGTAATGGCCGAGCGCCTCTTCGAGCCCCTCGGCATGAAGGATACATTCTTCAGCGTTCCCGACGACCGGCATGACCGGCTGACATCGGCCTATCGCGCAATCACCCAGGCGCGCACCCAAGATGCCATACTTGATCTCGCGGACATCGACAGCCTGCCTGCAGGTGAACTCGCGCGTGTCGATGAAGCCGCCACAAGCCCATTCTCCAGACCCTACCCCATCGATTTCGGCGGAGCGGGGCTCGTCAGCACAGCCGACGACTATCTGAGATTTGCGCAGATGATCGCGAATGGCGGCGTGCTGGACGGCGCGCGAGTTCTGAGCGAAGAGAGCGTCGCTCAGATGCTGACAGGAAGCCTTCCTGAAAAGGCCCGCCAGACACCAGGCCTTGCCGGCAGAGGACTCGACTTCGGGCTCGGCTTCGCGATCCTTGAGGATCCGAGCATCTCCGGACTGAGCATCCCTTCTGGTACTGCATTCTGGGGCGGCGCCGCTTCCACAATCTTCTGGGTCGATCCCGGCAATCAGATGTCGGGGGTAATTCTTACCCAAGTCTTTGGCGGCGACTTCCGCGCGGCGTACCTCGGGATGATCGATGCCTGGTATCGCGAGTCTGAATCTCCTTGACGTCTCGGTGCCATGGAGATCTATTGACTAATATTATAATAATATCCGGCGCAGATCGGAAATGGGAGGAATGGCCGGAATGGCTCAGCAGAATGTGTCTCTGAGGACCATCCTGGCGTACGGGTGCCTGTCACTTCCGATCGGCACAATTGGGCTTCCGATCGCGATCTATCTCGCGCCGCTTTATGCTGGTCAGCTCAGCCTCAGCCTGCAGATGATCGGCGTCGCTTTTCTATTGGCGAGGCTTGTCGACTTCATTACCGACCCCCTCGTAGGGGTACTCAGCGATCGCTGGCGCCCGGCAATCGGGCGCCGCCGGGTCTGGCTCGTTCTCGGGACGCTCGTCATGATGGCAGGCGTCTTCCTTCTCTTCCGGCCAGCCGAAGGGATCGGCATCTGGTACTTCTTTGGAGCGGTCTCGCTCGTCTACTTCGGCTATACCTTGCTCGGAATTCCTTATGCCGCCTGGGGCGCAGAGCTTTCGTCAAGTTATCATACCCGGACCCGGATAACATCGAGCGCCAGATTCTTCGATATTGGCGGCCTGATCATCTCGACCCTGATCCCCGCTGCGGTTCTGGCACAGGCCGGTGCAACGAGCGCTGATGTAATGCATCAACTCAGCGTGTTTATCCTGATTGCCTTGCCGATCGCAGCGACGATCGTTTTTTTCCTGGTGCCTGAGCCACAGGCGCCGGTTGTCAAGACTCCCTTTAACTTCAGAAAGAGCCTGGCGCTTTTGACAAGCAATGGCCCATTTGCCCGAATTGTTCTTGTGCTGCTCATCGGAACAATCGGTGAAGTCTTCCGTCAGACGATCACGCTCTTCTTTGCGAGGGACGTCATTGGTGTAACCAATATCGGCGCCGTCTATTTCTACTACTTCGTCACCGCCCTTATCATGGTTCCATTCTGGCTCTGGCTTGCGCAGCGTATCGAGAAGCACCGCGCATTGACACTGGCCTTTATAATCATTGCCATCACGAACGGCTCGATGTTCTTTCTGGGTGAAGGTCAGGAGCTTGCCTTCATAGCGCTCTTCGTCATCAAAGGAGCCTGCTACGGACCGGTCCTGATGCTTCCTCCAGCGATGATTGCCGACACGGTCGATATTGATACTGCAAAGACAAAAGATCGCCAGCAGGGTCTGTTCTACGCCCTCGCGGGGATGATCCAGAAAATCGGTTACGCGCTTGGCGCTTCCCTTCCCCTCATTATCCTGGGCATGGTGGACTATAACTCGAACGGCGAGACCTCTCCGGCAGCTCTGAGCGTCCTCACGCTCTGCTACAGCATCGTTCCGGGCGTCCTGGTCCTTGCGGCGGCCTGGCTGACGATCGGCTATTCTCTGACTGAGGCCCGTCACCTGGAGATCCGCAAGCAGATCGACGCAGACGGACCGCCTCTCGAAAAGCCGGTCTGAGAGTAGGCGATACGTCCATGATCAAGGGGATCCACCATACCGGTCTTTCTGTCCTCAGCCTTGACCAGGCGATCGACTACTGGACCGGATGCTTCGGGTTCGAAGTCGCCGCCCGGTTTGACGTCGAAGACCGGGCCGAGACCCGCGCCCTGATGCAGACAGACAATCCTGCTTCAAGGGCGGCCTTTCTGACCGGGCCGACCGGTCATCTTGAGCTGTTTGAATTTGAGGCAAACAGAGGAGCTCAGGCAGAGGACCGCAGCGTTCACGAAGCCGGCATCCGGCATATCTGCCTCCAGGCGATCGACGCCAATGAGTTGTTTGATCGGTGCGCAGCGAATGGTACGCGCTGGCACGCACGACCGGCAGGTCTCGGCACCGGAGCGCTCTATGCCTATGTCCGGGACTGCGAAGGCAACATCGTCGAACTGGAAGGTGTCCCGTGGGGGCCGCAGGAGCAGGCGGCCCCGTGGTATGCTCATACAGCTTTCGTTACCCCGGATATTGACCGGCTCACGGCATTTTACGAATTCCTGACGGATACACCGGTTCATGACCGCGGCGCGTTTGGTCCGCACCGCTCCTTTGACCGGGTAGCCGGTCTCGAAGGTATTGTGTTCAAAGGCGCCTGGATCCGGCTTGCAAATGCGACGCTTGAGTTCTGGCAGTACGAAACGCCGCTGACGACCGCCAGCCCACGCAAGAATGTAGCGCAACCCGGCTGGAACCATATCTGTTTCGAGGTAAGCAACGCCCACGAGACATATGCCCGGCTCGCGGAAGCCAGTATCAGGCTTCATGCGCCTCCCGTTTCAAACGCCTTTGGAATACTTTTCTACGGCCGCGATCCGGACGGCAACATCTTCGAATGTCTGGAGGTTTCGCAGCGTCACCGCGCCTTGTCAGTTGACCAGTTACAGGGCCGTGAGTTCATTGTCCGCCTCGAAAAGGCGATCGCGGCGCACTATCGATCAGCCAGATAACACAGACTAAACGGGCGCTGACTTTCGGGCGCTGCGCTTCCTGAGCTTACCGGATGAGCAAGCTTTCGACACAGCCTGCAGGCTTCCCATGATCATAGTGACGAGTAGATCCTCGACAAAGTCTATGTCGTCAGGGTGCTGATCGAAGTAGGCACCAGCAGCGCTACTGAGCCCGAGGCCGATATCGATTGCGGGCTCGGCGATCTGACGAGGAATCCCGTACTCTCTGACGAGGCGCTTCGACAGGTAGTCTACATACATCTGATGATGTTGAGCATCTATGTCCCGTAGGACTTCTGCCACATCCGGCTCCAGCATCAGCTGCTGGATGATGATCCCCTTCTCCCGGACATATTCCAGCATCGCGCGGGACGTTGCCCGCACCATGGCATCCATCGACTTATGTGATCCGGCGAGTTCAAGATTGTTCTGGCGGTTACGCTCGACTTCCCGAAGAAGAAGCGCTTTCAGGAGCTCAATCCGGTTTGGAAAGTAATTGTAGACCAGCGGCTTGCTCACACCGGCTTCCCGGCCGAGCTTATCCATGTTCAGAGCCGAGACGCCCTGCTCCCGGATCAGCGCAGCAGCATGATCCAGAATGAGTTCGCGCCGGACTTCCGGCGCAAGGCGTGTACGAACGGGTCGAAGTGATTTTGACATGATCGCCTGTTAGAATAGAGGAATGTATATTCCAATAACACCGGCGCAGGGATTGGCAATGCGTTATTGACGTCATTTCTAATTGTTGCGAAACATCGCCATGCCGCAGTCTACCCGGTCCAGCAAAGCAGCAGAGATCCGGGAAGTGGTCCGTCCGGTGAACCGCCTCGCAATGAACGTCGCATCCTGTGGCGAAGGACCCGCCATGGTCCTCCTGCACGGATTTCCAGATCACTGGCGTGTCTGGCGGCCATTGATGGAGCGCCTCGCTGACGATTTCACTCTGCATGCCGATCAGCGCGGTTACAATCTGACTTCGCGCCCAGCAGATGTTTCTGCATACGGAACCGAGCACCTCGTGGCCGACATAGCCGCACTAATCGCCTCGATCAGCGACGAACCGGTCTGCCTGGTCGCGCACGACTGGGGCGCTACTCTCGCGTTCTGGCTGGCCATGCAGCAGCCTGATCGCCTGAAATGCGTGACAATCCTAAACGGTGCGCACCCCTACCTTCTGCAGGACGCCATCTGGGATGATCCCCGACAGCGCGCTGCGTCTCAGTATTTTGAGACGCTACGCTCAGAAGCCTTTGAGAATCTGGTCAAGCCGGATGCTGGCGAAAGTATTGCAGCCGAATGGTTCGGTCCTGAACTCGCGTCCGGCCGGATGAGCCGGCAGGACTATGACGGCTATCTAAAGGCCTGGCGGAGCCCCGGCGCGTGGGAAGCCATGCTGAACTGGTATAGAGCCGCGCCTTTCATCATTCCGCCTATCGATGCCCCGGCGCCGGAGAACCGCTGGACGCATGGGCGCGACTATCTCATCAAGGTACCCGTCCAGGTGATCTGGGGCGCGAAGGATACTGTGTTCAGCTCAGTCCTCGTCGACGATCTGAACCGGTATGCGCCCTGCCTCGATGTCCATTGCCTGCCTGATGCGGGACATGTTCCCCAAAGGGATGCACCGGATACCTGTGCCGATCTGATCAGGAGCTTTGCGGAGAGATTCCTTTGACACCAATTTATTGACGATTAATATAATATATTGGTCGAGGAGGAATTGCATTGTCGGCACCTGGAACACTGGGCCTCGAAGGGCGCACGATCATCATCACGGGCGCGGCGCGCGGCATTGGTCTTTCCGCCGTCGAACGATTCGCTGACGAGCGCTGTAAGATTCTCGGTTTTGATCTTTCAGGTAGCGACTTTACAGGTGTCCGGGAAATCACACGGCGCGCGGGCGCCGAAGTGATCACACTTGAGGGCGACGTCTCTCGCGAGGCGGACTGGAGTCGCGCCATGGACACTGCCCTGAAGACCTGGGGGCGGTTAGACATCCTCTTCAACAATGCAGGGATCTCCGGTCCGACGCTGGATCTGACGCGCTATCCTGTAGATGCCTTCGACCGGGTCATGGATGTCAATGTGCGCGGCGTTTTTCTGGGTATGCAGCACGCCGCCCGGCACATGAAACCGCTTGGGCGGGGCGTCATCATAAATGTCTCCTCGATCTCGGGCTCGCGTGGCGGCGGAAACATCTTTGGTTATACCGCAAGCAAGTATGCCGTGAACGGAATGACCCAATCCGCTGCGGTGTCGCTGGCCCGGCACGGCGTTCGCGTACTCGCCGTTTGTCCATGCCCGACGCGCACGGACATGATCTATGAGCTCGAACGTCAGGTCTCTCCTGAAAATCCCGCCTCAGCCCGGCCCGGTCTCGCCGCCGGCATACCGATGAAACGCTATGGCGAGCCCCACGAAATCATCAACCTTGTCGCCTTCCTTGCAAGCGACCAGGCCGCGTTCATGACTGGCGCGCTGGTCCCGGTAGATGGCGGCTGCCTCGCAGACTGAACAGGAGACAGCAGTGGATTTGAACCTCGAAGGAAAGAAGGTCGTCGTCACCGGCGGCAGCCGCGGGCTTGGCCGCGCAATTGTAGATCAGTTTGTCGCAGAAGGCGCCGAAGTGAGCACTTGTGCCCGCGGAGAGACCGGCCTTTCAGAAGCGCTCCGCGCCTGGCGCGGCGCCGGAGGCACAGTGCACGGCGCGGCACTCGACGTTCGGGATTCTGCAGCCTTTCGCGCCTGGATCGACCAGGCTGCGGCTGACATGGGCGGGATAGACATCCTCGTAAGCAATGTCTCGACCCGGCTTCAGGGCAGCGACGAAGCCTGGTGGCGCGAATCGTTCGAAACAGATTTTCTCCAGCACGCGCGCGCCGTCGAACAGGCGTTGCCCCACCTCAAGTCAGGGCGATCACCGAGCATTATCTTCATATCCTCGATCGCTTCGGTTCTCACCAATCTTCCGCCGGACGAACTCGCCTACGGGGTTATGAAGGCGGGGCTTGTGAACTACGCCGGACAGCTGTCAGCGCGTCTCTCGCGCGACGGGATCCGCACAAATGTCATCTCGCCGGGTCCGATCCACTTCGAAGGCGGGACCTGGGACGCGATACGCAGGGCCAATCCCAAACTCTTCGAAGCCGCCGCCCGCCTGCCCCAGCTCGGCCGGCACGGCACGCCGGAAGAAGTTGCAAAGTCGGCCGTTTTCCTTGCAAGCCCCGCGTCCTCCTACACCACAGGTGTCAATCTTCGGATTGATGGCGGCGCGGTGCGGACCGCCAATTTCTAAAAAAGAAAGGCACCCGGCAGATCGGCCGGGTGCCTTAGGTGAGAGCCGCAATGGACGGGAGGAAATCTTCTGCGCGGCCCGGTCTGGAACGAGGTTCAGAAGTCCTTCGTCAGGATCACGCCATAGGTTCGCGGCTCGAGGATCCTTGCATTCCGGTATCTTCCGATCAGGGCGTCTTCGATGATGATATTGGTGATGTTATCCTCATCCGTCACGTTCTTGACGTAAGCGCTCACCGACCAACCCTTGTCTGCGCTGGCGAGTTTTGCCTGGAAGTCAAGGAAACCCCACGCATCGATCTGGTCCGTTGGGATGTTGAACTCCCGCGCGAAGTATTCGCTTTGCCAGGCCGCATCCGCCCGAAGGGTTGCCTGCCAGTCATCGCGCCCGACATCCCAACTGTACTGACCGCCAACCTTGATCTTGAACTCCGGAGAGTGCGGCAGCTCATTGCCTTTCAGGTTGATGAACACTTCCGGGGTGGTGGCCGTGGCACTTTGTGCCGGGTTGGCGGCGTCCACCGTCGCGAAGTCTCCAATCTCAGTATTGAGATACGAAACGTTAGAATCAAGCAGCCATCCATCGGCAGGAGCCCAGGTAAACTCACCCTCAAGCCCCCAGACGGTCGCATCCGCATTTGACGTCAGAAAGGCAGCATTGATCCGCTGCGCAAGCTGAAGGCCTGCATAGTCGTAGTAGAAGCCGGAAAGGTTCGCGCGCATCGAGCCATCGAGAAGGGTATTCTTTGCACCCAGTTCGAACGCTGTGACCGTTTCCTCGTCGAAGCTCGGCTTGACATTGCTTCCAGGATTGAGGCCGCCGCTCTTGAAGCCTGTTGAAAGAGAAGCGAAGAGCAAGGTCTCGTCCGTCAACGGCAGGTCAGCCTTGTGATCAATCGCAACCTTGCCCGTCCACTTGTCACCTTCAAGATCTGCGACTGTGAAAGGCCGCAGCGGTGAAAGGACGATTGCACGGGTCCGGATGGATCTTTCTTCTTCGGTATAGCGGGCACCGACGGTCAGCTTGGTGTCCGGACCCAGGTCCACATAGCCTTCTCCAAACAAGGCCCAGGCTTCCTGGCGTGACTCAGGCGTTTCAGTGTTCACGAACCAAGTCTCAGGGGGACGCCCAAGCGCACGCTGCAGGTATTCGATTGCCGGATGCCAGGTTCGAAATGAGTTCGATGCCTTGGTATCTGAATAGAACACACCTGCCACAAAGTTGATTGGCCCTTCGAGCTGAGAACCGAGTCGCACCTCCTGCGTCCAGGTCTGGTTATCAGCGGCAAAACTGTCCGTAGTCCGAAGCTGGTTCGTCGCAATTACCGTATCTGCGTTCAGGCGATAGGTCAGCGGTGCTGTAAAGCGGTATGGCAGGGCCGAGTTGTCCCAGTCTGTCGTGCCAAGACTTTCGTTCCAGTTGAAGCCAGTGACTGAGGTCAGGACGAGGGAGCCAAAGTCATGGTCGACGTTCAGCGTCCCATAGAACTGTTCCGCGTCATAGGTCGGATCATAGTCGGCTGAGACCTGCCGAAGGTCGGTTGGGTTGGGGGCGCCAGCGTAAATCAATCCGCCCGAGGCAACCCCTGTGAACCCGATAAGGCTCTGGAGAATCGTCGTCTGCGACGCGGGCGAGTCCACACCGAGTGACGTCGCGCTGCAACCAAGTACGGGGTCGGCGGTGCAAAGGCGCTTGGTCTCGCGCGCGCGCGAGCTGTTCTCCTCAAAATACCCGAGGACGAGGTCGGCCTGAGTATTGCCGAAATCGAGGCTCGTCGTGCTGCGGAGTGCCCACTGGTCCCGGTCATCGATATTGTTGCCGGTAAACAGGTTCTCGGTGAACCCGTCTCGCTTCTGGCTATACCCCGCAAAGCGCTGACCAATGCCGTTTGCGAGCGGGATGTTCAGAGCACCACCAACCCGGACCGTCTCGAAGTTCCCAAGCTGCAAGCTGAGATCGCCGCCGAAGGTATCATCCGGCTTGCGGGTAATGATGTTCACCGCGCCGCCCGTCGTGTTGCGGCCATACAGCGTGCCTTGCGGTCCTCGCAGGACTTCGATCCGTTCAAGATCGAAAAACTCGTTCTGTGGCACCTGCCCGATCCCGGCGAAGTTGATGAAAGCGCCTACACCACCGCCGCCGATCCCGCGAATTGTCAGGTTCTCGTTGCCAACGAGCACGGCGTTCGGGATCGATAGCTGCAGGTCGGTTGCATCCTCAATCTGCGCCCGCTCGAGCGCTTCGTCGCCGAAGGCGCTGATCGCAATCGGGACATCCTGGATCGACTCTTCCTTCTTCTGGGCAACGACGGTGACGGTTTCGAGCCGCCTGTCCGAAGCCCCCGCTTCGGCAGCCTCCTCTTGCGCGTGCACAACCGGCGCAAGAAGGCCCGCAAGTGCGACAGCGGACACGGATGCGGCCAAACGCGATCCGCTCAGAATGGATTTCCTGTTGTTCATATTTTCCTCCCTAAGGCGTCGATGCCCTTATTATACGTTAAGTCAATAAAGAGTCGCGGACGGCCTCGTCAAGGGTTATTAAAATGATCGTCAGCAACGCGACAGGGAAATTGAAGAGAATCAGGACCGAACCCCGGGCCCAAGGTTGCGGCCGCCCCCGGGGTTTATTATACTTCTCGTCAATTAAAGGGACGGAGAAACACAGATGACGATGGAGGAGGCTGTCTCACACGGCATGATGAGTGCGATCCATGCTGCTCGCTGGCCAGACAGGGTGGCTGTTCAGGATGTCCGTTCCCACCGAACCTTCAGAACCCTGCATGAGAACGCAAATCGGTTGGCGCGGGTGTTCCGGGACAGCGGCCTGCGCCCGGGAGACGGAATTGCGCTCATGTGCAGCAATCGGTGCGAATTCGTCGAAACCTTCCTTGCGAGCCAGCGCACGGGTCTCAGACTGACACCGGTGAACTGGCATCTTTCGGACGCCGAAGCTTCCTACATCGTCGAGGACTGTGAAGCACGTGCAATCGTCGCAGAGGCACGCTTCATGACCGCTGACTTCACCGCGCGCCTTGGTTCGACAGTCCTGAAACTCACAGTCGGCGGCAGAACACCCGGCTGCGAAGATTTTGATGAAGTCATTGCCTCCCACAGCGGAGCGGAACTCGAAAGCCCGGTGCATGGTACGATCATGCTCTACACCTCCGGAACGACTGGACGCCCCAAAGGGGTCCTGCGCAGGCTCCCTGAACCAGTTTCCCCGCAGCTTACGGGGACATTTGCGGCTTTTGATCCGGGGACGGACGTCCAGCTCTGCTGCGGCCCGGCTTATCATGCTGCGCCGCTCCTGTTCGATATTCGCTGGCCTCTTGCCTCAGGCGTCAGAATTGTACTGCTTGACGGCTGGGATAGCCGGCAGGTCCTCGAGATCATCGCACGCGAGAGTATCACTCACGCGCACATGGTCCCGATCATGTTCCAGCGTCTTCTGGCCTTGCCTGCAGCAGAGCGAGAGCAGTTTGATATCCGATCGGTCCGGAAGATTTTCCATGGCGCAGCGCCCTGCCCGCCGGAAGTCAAGCGTGCCATGATCGACTGGTTCGGACCTGTCCTGCACGAGTACTATGCCGGCTCCGAAGGCGGGGCGGGTATCCATATAACTGCGGAGGAATGGCTTAGGAAGCCAGGCAGCGTGGGCCGCGTACCGGGCGACGGATCCGTCCGTATCCTTGATGAAAACGGCACGCCTGCATCTTCCGGAACGGATGGCACAATTTATCACCGGGCAGACCCGATCAATCCCTTCGAGTACTTCAAGGCTCCCGATAAGACGGCGGCGCAGAGCCGCGACGGCTACTTCACATTAGGCGATATCGGTCATGTTGACGAGGATGACTTTCTCTTCCTCACCGGCCGCTCCGCCGACTGCATCATCTCTGGCGGCGTAAACATATACCCTCAGGAGATTGATGACGCTCTCGCACGGCATCCGGCCGTCGCCGATGTTTGCACAATCGGCGCACCAAACGACGAATGGGGCGAAGAAGTGCGCGCCGTCGTCCAGCTGAAGCCTGGCTATGTCGCGAGCGAAGGTCTTGCATCGGAGATACTGGAAACTGCGTCCCGAACGCTCTCCAGGTTTAAGCAGCCCCGCTCCGTTGAGTTCGTGGAAGAACTTCCGAGGCTGCCCAGCGGGAAAATTTCACGAGAGCGCGTTCGAGCTCCCTACTGGGCAGGCCGAGAGAAGAGAATCTGAGGGCGCTATGGAATACAGGTTCACAAAGGCCGAAGAGGACTTTCGCAAGGAAGTGCGCTCACTTGTTGCGGGTCATTTCCCCCCGTCCCGGCCCTACAATGATTCACCTGCACACAGGCAGGAATGGGTCAATTCACTGCTCGCAAGAGGTTGGGCCGCCTACAAATGGTCAACCGAGTTCGGCGGTCCGGGCTGGAGCGCAACCCAACGCTATATCTGGGAGCGGGAGACAGCCTCCAACGGCGTGCCCGCGCAGCTCGGCGGTATGGGCATGATGATGCTCTCGCCGATACTGCAGGGATACGGCAGCCCCGAGCAGTGCGCGCGTCACCTGCCAGGCATTCTGGGGAACGAGGTCGAATGGTGCCAGGGATACTCAGAGCCAGGTGCCGGTTCGGACCTTGCCGCGTTGCGAACGCGTGCGGACCGAGATGGAAATGACTATGTTGTGAATGGCGAGAAGATCTGGACGAGTTGGGCGCACATAGCACATTGGATGTTCTGCCTTGTACGGACGCAGGAAACGGAGCGCCGGCAAGAGGGCATCTCGTTCCTGCTGATTGACCTGTCTACTCCCGGCATCACCATCCGGCCGATTCCGACGATTGACGGAATGCACCACCTCAACCAGGTCATCTTCGAGAATGTTCGTGTCCCGATAGAAAACCGGATCGGTGAAGAAGGTTTAGGATGGACCTACGCCAAAGGTCTCCTCACCCATGAACGGACAGGGCTGGCAAACATTTCACTTTCCATATTTCTCACGCGCCGCCTGCGAACCGAGCTGGCGAAGCAGGATACCGCGGGCGAAGAGGCAGGCTCAGAAGAGAGTATCCTGAGCCGGCTGTCTGAACTCGAAACGGAGCTTTCCGCCTTGGAAGCAACAGAGCTTCGCGCCCTGTCGGAACTCGAGGCCGGCGAAGTTCCAGGACCATACACTTCGATCCTTAAGCTCAAGGGAAGTCAGCTTGTGCAGCGTGCTACAACACTCTTTCTGGATGCCGCCGGCTTCTGGACCATGCCGTTCACCCGGGAAGCACAGGCCTGGAACGCGCTCTCCATGCCAGGACCTGAATGGGCAGCGCGCGAAGTCAGCCGGTACTTTTCCGGGCGCGCCGCCAGCATCGCGGGCGGCACCGACGAGATCCAGAGAGAAATCATCACGAAGCATGTGCTGAGGCTGAAATGACCAGGACTGCATTCGAAACCGACGGTAACGGCACGCTTTTCAGCCCCTGGAAGACACCGGTCAACATTGCCGCAGAAGCGGAAGGCTCGATCCATAATGACGGCACCGCGCAGCAACTGGGGCTCGAGGGAGGCTGGATCGCAGGTTCTATCCACATGGAGCAGTTTGCTCCCCTGCTTATTGAGCGCTTCGGGGAAGCCTGGCTGAGCGCTGGCACAATGTCCGTGTACTTCCGCAATGCGACGCTCTCTGGACAAAGTGTCAGGGCGCGTCTGATGCCTTTCGACAGGATCACAGGGTCTGCCCGTCTCGAGATGGAGGATGAAGCGGGCCGGATTGTCTGCGAAGGATCAGCTTGCCTTGGAGCCCCCAAAAGCCAGACACTCCTGGGCGAGCGGCTCGCGGCCAGACAGGACACCGGTCCGGGGCCCTTGCTTGCAGGTGTCAAGATCGGTTCGAGGGTCGCAGGTATACCGTCGCGGATCCCGGAGGAGAGACTGCGGCAGGACCTTCCCGGCATCACTGCGCCCATCGAAGCCTATACCTCTGGGGCACTTCCTACGAATCTCGCCGTAGATGTACTACGCGCGGTAGAGACGCATCTCGTTTGCCTGCCGGAAGGCAGTGTCGGCCTCTATGGTGGCATCGAGCTACAAATGACCGACGGTCCGCTGAAGGCAGGCGTGACTTATCACTGCAACGGCGAAATTGTTGCGGTCGGCCAGACCCCAAAAACTGAGACCTTGTGGTATTCTGCGGAAGTATTTGAGCAGCAGAAGCTTAAGGCCAGAATGTTGATGCTGAGCCGGATCATGCGGCTCGGATAAGCCCTTCTGTGCACTGCAGTGATGCGCTTGAGAGTTGGATGTCAGCAGTGTCCCTGGCTTTCAAAAACCAGGTTTGCAATCAGGCCGGACGGGGTTGCGGGCAGAAGCTCCAACCGGCCTCCATGCGCCGCCATGATCCGATTGGCGATCGACAATCCCAGTCCCGCTCCACCTGCTTTCTCGCCAGGCCCGCGGACAAAAGGCTTTCTTACGTCGTCCAGACACAGGCCGGACAAGCCTGGCCCGCAATCCCTTACCGAAATCAGCAGAGGATCCTGGCTTAGGGCGATGACAACTTCCGACCCCCTCGGCGCATGCTGAACCGCATTCTCCACCAGGTTTCCCAGTGCAATCGCCAACGCATCGGCCTCGGCCTGCACAAGCGTCCTGTCGGACAGGCGTTCGAACGCGAGCTCAACCCCGGCCTGACGGGCCAGAGGATCAAGACGCGTGATGACGTTCACGATCAGCTGCTCTGCGTCTACGCGTTGCAGCGGGCTGACACGAAGACGGTCTGCCAGTGCCGAGGTCAGCATCTGTTCGCACAGCCTTATCAGGGCGTCGATGTCAGCTCGCAAGGCTGACAGATCAACCTTCTCCTGATTGACTTCGAGATTCGCCTTTATCGCCGCGAGCGGCGTTCGCAGCGTGTGTGCGGCATCGAGCATGAACTCGCGCTCTCGCTCCATTACCTCTCTCAACCGGTACAGAGTCGCGTTCAGCGCCGTTGTCAGCTCACGGACTTCACGGGGAGCATCCTCGAGTTCGATAGGCTCAACATCACGAAACGCTCTTATGGATCTTGCCCGCTTCTGAATCTGGATGAGCGGCTTTAGCGTTGCATCGATAATTCGCCGCGACGCCAGAAGCATGAGAAGCGCAAAGGGCAGGATGGGCAAAACGATGTGGACGAAGATCTCACCGAGTATCAGCCAGAGCAGCCGATTGGCAGGATCACTCAGTGCGATAACCTCGACGGCACAGGACCGGCTGTTGCAATTGAAGCGCTTGCCAGCAACCCAGCCGCCCGCGTCAAGTGCATGGGTCCACTCATCCGCTTCGGATTTGGGCACACCCGATACTGCACTCCAGTCAAACCGCGAGCTTGCCAGAACCCGTGACTGATCGTCGGTAACGCGCCAACCATAGGCCTCCGGATGCTCGTCAAAAATCTTTTCGCCTATCGCCCCTTCATCCAGAGCGGCGATGCTGTTTGAATCCAGAGTACTGATCTGTCTCGATATGCTTTCTGCGCGTTCGAGAACCTTTCTCTGACGAAGATCTGAAGGGTCGCCGCCATAGTGAACTGCAACGACCAGAGACGTCATAACAGTGACCGCGCAGGTCACCCAGACAAGCCGCCCGCGCATGCGCGCCGCCAGGGACCATAGCCGGGCATTAACTGACATCGCCAAGTTCCAGAATGTAGCCGACCCCACGCACGGTACGAACAGTCGCTGTTGCCCCGCCACTTTTCAAGATGGCACGCAGGCGGGAGACCGATGCTTCCAATGCGTTCGGGCCCGCTGCCGTATTGAAATTGTAGAGCTCGTTTTCGAGGAAGGCTCTGGAACAAAGTCTTTGCCGGCGTTTGAGCAGGGAATGGAGCAGTTGCAGTTCCCGGCGGGCAATCATGATGGGGTGACCCTGTATCCGGACTTCGCCCTTAGCCATGAAAAGTTCGATGTTTCCGAAGGCCTCCTCCGCGGCGTCCAGCGACGCGGGACGCCGCAGCAGAGCGCGGCACCTCGAGAGGAGTTCGGCAATCGCGAAAGGTTTGACGAGGTAATCATCTGCGCCGCGATCCAGGCCATCGATCCGATCATTCAACCCGCCCCGGGCTGTCATAACAAGGACCGGCATATGATTACCCGACGCCCTGAGGCTCTTGAGCAATTCAAGACCGCTGCCATCCGGCAAACCCAGATCAAGAAGCACCAGGCTGTAATCGGCGCAGGCAAGGGCAGCGCGGGCATCGGCGAGGCTGACGACCCAGTCCGGACTGTAGGCCTCCCTGGACATCGCGTCATGAAGGCTTTGTCCGAGCCTGAGATGGTCCTCGACCAGAAGTACGCGCATATCTCAGTCCGTCAGCTTCTCATCAGAAAAGTATTGCAGCCTGGGCCCAGGACCCTTGTGCGAGCAGATACTGATGAGCAATTTCTTCCAAAGCGTCATCCCTTTCACAGCATATCCCTACGCAGGCGAGGCGATCATCTGCAACCTCTGCGGCAGCCACGCAAGAACAGTGATCTGCGAGACCGACCGGCGCTGGAAGAAGCTCAGAACTGTCGCCTGTTCTGACTGCGGACTGATGCGGACCGACCCGATGCCGACAGACGCGGAGCTCGATCACTACTACCGAAATGAGTACCGGCTCGATTATCAGATGGCCGGCAGTCGCCCGCCCAAATTCCATCTCGTCAGATCAATGCGGGAAGCACGAAACCGTGCGGCACTTCTGGCGGACGCACTGAAACCGGGCGCCCGGGTCCTGGACCTCGGCTGCGGGACCGGGGAGTTTCTCAAGCTTGCAAAGGACAAAGGCTGTGAAGTCATCGGCATAGAACCAGGGCGCACCTATGCGGAGTTTGCCCGTTCTGAGTATGGGATCGATGTCATCAATGCGCCCTGGCAGCAGGCCGACCTGCCACTGGGCGGATTTGACGTTGTGACCTGCCAACAGGTCGTCGAGCATCTGCGTGATCCGATGGCCGCCCTTGCAGCCATGGCGCAATGGCTAAAGCCGGACGGTCGGCTTTACATCTCTGTCCCCGATATGCGTGCGAATGACAAACCGAGCTTCGAGAGGTTTCACTTCGCGCATATCTACGGGTTTACGCCAGAAACGCTCGACGTCGCTCTTCGGCTGAATGGCATGGTTGCCGTCTGCGCAGGACCGCTCATGACAACCACGGCAGTGTTCCGCAAAGACGCGGATCTCTCGCCCGGGTCCATCATCATTCAGGACCCGGCCCGGGCCGCACGGCTTGCCGCCAGCTACCGGGCGGACTCGGTTGCGGCCCACGTATTGGGGGGGGGCTATTTTCGGCATGCTGCTCGCCGTTTCCGGAAGTGGCGCCGGGATACTTTCCAGCCGAGAGAAACAGGATCTCCGTCAGCTAAGGGCGCGCCGGCAATCTCCCAAACGTCAGGCGGCTAGACCTACGCGGAACACGAGCCCGGGGTCGAACAAGCCCCCTCAGGCCTTGCACGGCATTTACCCGGGCCGGGCTGGAAGGCCCAGGCAAGCGCCGCCCTGCCAGTTTGGCCGGACCACAAAACAGTGCGGCGTGGTCCGAGGCTGTTCTCAGTTGCCCGATCACGGCGCCGCTCCGGCAACGCCGCGATCCGTAGGCATTTCCCCTTCGGAAGAAATCGAGCCGGGCGGCCGGACTGCAGTGACGCTGCCGGTTCTGGAGTGTTACGCCGGAAGCCAATTTGGCCCCTGGCTGTCATTGGCTGAACCTTTCAGGTTTCCCGCCTGATCCTGATAGCCGGGCGCACGCCTTAAGCCCTGTTGAACGGGTATTGGATTTGCTATCCGGGCTGGATGCTGAGCCGGCGAAAAGTGATTGGAGGCTTGAGCGCCGCCATGCTGACCCATGTGCAGGCGTCGTGCGCCGGGCCGCAGGGCGCAACGCTCGTGATCGGCGCCGGTATTGCGGGGCTTTCGGCTGCGCGGGCGCTGAAAGATGCCGGGCGCAGTGTGACGGTTGTTGAAGCCCGGGATCGCATCGGGGGCCGCATTCATACGAGCCGGCTTTGGCCGGATATCCCCGCTGATCTCGGAGCTTCATGGATCCACGGCGCTGAAGGCAATCCGCTGGCCAGGCTGGCGGCACTGGCCGGCGCGCCGACAGTGAAGACAAGCTATGAGAGCGCACAGCTTCATGTCGCAGATTCGCTACGGGCTATCGGCGTGCGTGGCCGTGGTGACGCCTGGGTCAGCGGTGTTGTCGATCGCGCTATAGAGGCTGCCAGGCGCGCTGACCACGACCAGTCGCTGCGCGGCGCGATTGACCACGTCAGTCCTCCCGCGCGCCGGTCCGCCATTCAACATGCGCAACTCGAGTTCCATCTCGCCGGAAACTACGAGCAGGAATTTGCTGGCGCCGCCGCGCAACTCTCCGCCTGGAACCACGATGACGGCGAGCAGTTCGGCGGCGATGATCTGCTTTTTCCCGGCGGTTTCGATCAGATCCCGCGCTTCCTCGCGCGCGGTCTCGACATTCGACTGAACTCGGTTGTGTCACAGGTGCGCTGGAGTGAGCGTGGGGTCGAGCTTGTCCTCAGCACAGGAGAGGCGCTTCGCGCCGACCAGGTCATTGTCACGGTGCCGCTGGGCGTGTTGAAGAGCGGCGCTATTGGCTTCACGCCGGACTTGCCGCCAAAAAAGCGCGAGGCCATTGCGCGTCTGGGTATGGGTTTGCTCAACAAGCATTTCCTGCGGTTTGATCACGTCTTCTGGCCAGCAGACTATGACTGGCATGAACTTGTGAAGGAGACGCCGGGCCGATGGTCGCAGTGGGTGGGCCTGGCGAAGACAGGAGCGCCGGTCCTGCTGGGGTTCACCGGCGCGGATGCCGCGCGCGCAATCGAGCCGCATGACGATCAGGCCATTGTGGCCGAAGCCATGGACGCGGTGCGCGCGATGTTCGGAACCCGGTCGCCCGAGCCGGTCGGGTGGCAGCTGACGCGGTGGAGCGCGGATCAGTTTGCGCGGGGATCTTACTCATTTAGTGCCGTCGGCAGCGGTCAGGCTGACAGAGACGAGCTCGGACGCACTGAAGCCGGCGGCGTGCTGCGCTTTGCGGGCGAGGCCTGCAGTCCCGCCTACCCCGGCACCGTTCACGGTGCGTTGCTGAGCGGCCGCGCCGCGGCCGCGTGAGCAATTCTCGGCGTTGGCAAGATTTCGCCGGATTTCAGCCCAGGCTCCCGAAGACGAGCGGGAGAGGAGCTTGCCGGTCGCCGGAAGCGGCGATGTGAGCCAGGTCAGACCGCGTTATTGCTGCTGACGCTTTGCTTGTTTGCGATCGCTGCGGCGCGCTTTGCTGGCACACCGAGACCGGTGAGGCCGAGTACGAGCATGTCTGACAGACGGCGGTCTGCTTCGCTGAGAGGGATGCGGCCAACCAGGGCATCCTGCATGAGAACCTGACACAGTCCCAGCCAGAAGAGCACGCCAAGTCGCTCGGCTTCCGGTCGGAGCAGATTGCGCGATGCAGCCGCTTCGATGTCTGCACGAAGGCCGTCGTTCAACGGATGCTCGCGCATTGTCGGTGTGCCCATGCTGCGCAAAAGCGCCATGCTTCGCTTCGGCTGCCTGATCGCAAACTCGAGGCCCACACGCATTCCGCCGGCAATGCGCTCAACCGGATCGCTGACTGTTTCATTCGCCTTGGCGACCAAAGCTTCAAGCTCAAGCCTGACTTCCTTGGCAATAGCCGCGGCGAAGTCGTTTTTATCTTTGAAGTGATTGAAGAAACTGCCCTTCGCCACGCCGGCTTTGGCGACCAGGTCATCAATCGGGATGGCGTCGATCGGCCGTTCGACAAGCAGGTCGAAACCCGCAGCCAAAAGGGCAGCACGGGTGCGGGCGGTGCGCGGGGATCGATCAGACATACCCGATACCTAGTTGACTGCCTGGTCAAATTCAAGATATTTGACTAAATAGTCAAAGTATCGGTCCCTCCTGGAGCGCACAATGCCGGTGATCAAGATTGAGGATATTGCCCATGTCCGGTTTTCGGCGCCGGATCTTGGCGCCATGCGATCCTTCCTCGAGGATTTCGGCATGATCTGCTTTGAGGAGAACGAAAAGCTTTTCGGCAAGGGACGCGACGGGCGCCCCTTCCTGCATGTCACTGAGCCCGGCGCGGCGAAATTTGTGGCTGTCGGGCTGCGCGCTGCATCCGTTGAAGATCTGGAATTGCTTGCGGCGTCGCAAGGAAAGCAGGTCGAAGATCTGGACGAACCGGGCGGCGGCAAGATTGTTCGGCTGACCGATCCTGACGGCTACCGCGTTGAAGTCATCGCCGGACAGGCAAAGCAGGAAGACGCCCGCCCTGTTGCAGACCTGCCGCGCAACACCGCCGCCGAGAAGTCTCGCCTGCGCCAGAGCGTTCGGTTTGGCGCGTCTCCGGCGCATGTCATTCGCATCGGCCACGCCGTGCTTAAAGTCAGTGACTTCCGGGCATCTGAAGCATGGTACAAGGACCGCTTCGGCTTCCTTACCTCGGACGAAGTCGAGGCAGCCACCGATGTCCCGCTGGGCGCCTTCATGCGCTGCGACCGCGGTGACAGGCCCGCCGACCACCACACCCTGTTTCTGGCGCAGCTGCCGGGCGAACTCGGCCTGCTCCACGCAGCGTTCGAAGTGGCCAATCTCGATGACCTGATGCTCGGCCATCAGTTTCTGAAATCCAAGAAACGCATCGCGGCATGGGGCGTCGGCCGCCACATCATGGGCAGTCAGATTTTCGATTACTGGAAAGATCCATTCGGAAACGAGCTTGAACACTGGACCGACGGCGATCTGTTCACGGCGGCCGACCCGCCGCAGAAGATGCCGATGTCCGCCCTGCTTGCGGTTCAGTGGGGCAGCCCGCATCCGATGTTCGCAGGCAAGATGCCGCCGCCACCGGCCTTCGTTGCGTTCGTCATGGCCCTCATGATCCGAATGAAACGGCTGTTCCGCCGCCAGCCAAAAGGGACCCTCACATGAAACTCGCCACCTATACCGCCAATGGCCAGACCCGCTGCGGCATCGTCGTCGGCGACCGCATCATCGACTGCGGCCTGGGCGCCACCATGCTCGATATCATCCGCGATTGGGAAGGACTGCGTCCCGCTCTAGAGGCCCGGGCAGCTGCCGGCGGCGGCGTGCCTCTGTCTTCGGTCAGGCTGGAGGCGCCGGTGCTGCGCCCGGGAAAGATCTTCGCCATCGGCCTCAACTATGCCGACCACATCGAGGAATCGAAGATGGAAACCCCGCAGCGGCAGGTCTGGTTCACCAAGGCGCAGACCAGCGTGAACGGGCCGTATGACGATATAGAGATCGCTCGGGGCACCATGACCAACGACTATGAAGTCGAACTCGTTGCGATCATCGGCAAAGGCGGCAAGCACATCAGCGCCGCGCAGGCCCCGGCAGCAGTATTTGGCTACTGCGTCGGCAATGATGTCACCGAAAGAATGTGGCAGCACGCGACGCCTCAATGGTCGCTGGGCAAGAGTTTCGATACCCATGCGCCCTTTGGGCCATGGATCGTCACGGCCGACGAAGTTGGCGACCCGCACACGCTGGGCCTGCGTTGTTTCGTCAATGGCGAGAAGCGCCAGGATTCCAACACCCGCCACCTCGTGTTCAATATCTGGCAACAGATCGAACACTTGTCGCTCGGCATGACGCTCGAGCCCGGTGACCTCGTGTTCACCGGCACGCCCGGCGGGATCGGCGCCGCCATGGACCCCCGCCAGTTCCTGAAGCCCGGCGATGTCGTGCGCTGCGAAGTCGACGGGCTCGGGCATATTGAAGGCGCCATGGTCGCAGAAGGCTGACCCATGGCATTCGATTGCGATGTCCTCGTCATCGGCGGCGGCCCAACCGGTGTGACCTTGGCGATCCTGCTCGCGCAGCGCGGCGTGAAGGTCATGGTGGCGGAGAAAGAGCCGGACATCTACCCGCTTCCGCGCGCCGCGCACATCGACCATGAATGCATGCGCATCCTACAGGAGGCGGGTGTTGCCGACGAGGTGATGAAAACCAGTCGCCAGGTTTCGCGCTATGATTTCCTCAACGCCCGGGGCGAGGTTCTCATGCAGTTCGAAGGGGCAGACCGTATCGGCCAAGGCGGGTGGCCGGCTGCAAACATGATCCACCAGCCCAGTGTCGAGGCCGCGCTGAGACGGTCGTTGGAGTCTCAGGAGAAAGCCGCGCTCCATACACAATCGGGACTGAAATCCTTCGACGAGGATGATGAAGGCATCACGGCACGTCTCGCTTCGCCGGGCGGCGAACGCCTTGTGCGTGCCCGCTACCTTGTCGGCGCGGATGGTGCGCGCTCGCCGGTTCGCAAGGCATCGGCCATTACCTTTGAAGATCTGAGTTTCGAGGAACCGTGGCTCGTGGTCGATGTCTTCGTCGATGATTATTCCAGACTGCCAACGGCAAACCTCCAGATCTGCAATCCCGAGCGCCCGACAACCTGTGTGCTCATGGGCGCAGGACGCCATCGCTGGGAGTTCATGATCCTGCCGGGCGAGACCGCCGATCAGGTGAGCGATGACGCCTTCGTTGAAAAGCTGCTCGAGCCCTGGAAGGTCAAAGGCGCTGTTCGGATCGAAAGGAAAGCGGTCTATACATTCCGTGCACGGATCGCCCGGGAATGGCGAAAGGGGCGCGTTCTGCTTGCGGGCGACGCGGCACATCAAACGCCGCCGTTTGCCGGACAAGGCATGTGTTCGGGTTTGCGCGATGCCGCAAATCTTGGCTGGAAACTGGCCGCCGTGATCGCAGGCAACGCAGACGGCAAACTGCTCGACACCTATCAGCCCGAGCGCGAACCGAATGTTCGCGCGACCATCGCCATGGCCATCATGATGGGCCGTATGGTCTGCACGACCAGCAAATGGTCCGCCTTTCTGCGCGACCTGAAGTTCAAATTCGGGCGCCTGCTCGGCAAGTTGCCCGCCTCGCCGCCAGACTATCCGCCGATCTCCGAAGGGCTGATCGCCTTGGGTAGCGCCGGTGCGGGAAGCTATTTCCCGCAGGCAATCGCAGCTGACGGCGCGCGCCTCGACGCATGTACAGGCCGCGGCCATTGGCTTGTGTCACGCGCCGATCTGGCCGAGGAAAGCATCGCGCCCTTCGCTGCCCAACTCGCCGTTTGGTTCGACAAGGCCGGAGCAGAAGCCGTCCTGGTCCGTCCAGACCACTATGTGTTTGGAACCGGACGTCCTGAGACTTTGGTGCAGGCCTGGGACAGGGCGATCTCGCACAGTCCTGGCGGCAGATAAGTTGATGACAAGAGCCAGATGGGCGCCTGGATCGTGGCCACCGCGGCAGAGGATCACTCATTTTTCGGTGCGGCGCACCGTCAACAGAACCGGAGGGCTGAATGAAAGTTGCCATCATTGGAGGAGGCTATGCCGGATTTAATCTGGCGCATCTCCTGGACCCACATGTCGATGTGACGCTGATCGAGGCGCGCGAGGCGTTCGTGCACAACGTCGCCGCGATCCGGGCGATTGTTGAACCCGGACTGCTGGAAAAAATCGTCATTCCCTATGATCAGCTGCTGAAGCGAGGCCGTGTGATCCGTGGCCGCGCGGTGTCGATCGATCGCGATCGTGTCAATCTGGCGGATGGGTCCGGGATCGAGGCAGACGAAATGATCATCGCAACCGGGTCTCGGTATGCGGCGCCTTTCAAACCGCAAGGCGACAATGCCATCGAACAGGCCCAGACCTTGCGCGATACTGCCCGGCAAGTTGCGGCGGCCAGTCAGATCATCATTGTGGGTGCCGGGGCGGTTGGCGTCGAGCTGGCAGGCGAGATCAAGGCGAAGTATCCGGACAAGTCGGTCGCGCTTGTGTCCGAGCAGGCGCGGTTGTTTCCAATGTATCCCGCAAATCTCCACGCCAAGCTGCTGAAGCGCCTGTCGGCCCTCAAAGTCGCCCTTCACCTCGGCCAGAAGGCGAGCGGACTTGCCCGAACAGACATGCCGCATGTCGGCGAGACAACGCTGGCTGATGGAACCCGGCTCGCCGGTCTGATCATTCCGGCAATTGGCGCACGGATCGCCGACAGTCCGGCGCACGACTTGCCGCACATCGACCGAAAGCCCAATGGACAGATTGGCGTTGATCGCTGGCTGCGTCCATCGAGCCTGCCCAATGTCTTCGCCATTGGCGATCTGGCCGCCACCGGTGAAGGCATGACCGTGGTCGCCACCCTGCGTCAGACGCCCTGGCTGGCAAAAACGCTTCGCAAGATGGCAGGCGGCAAAGACATTGAATCGCTTCCTGCCTACGCGCCGTGGAAGACAGCACCGATCCTGCTTCCGCTAGGACCGAAGAAAGGGGCCAGTGTACTTCCGGTCGGGCAAGGCCTGGTCGTCGGTGACGGCTTAACTTCAGCCATCAAAGGCAAAGACCTTTTTATTCCCCGGTACCGGAAGGAGTTTGGCCGCAGCTGATTGAGGCAGGTGTTCGCCATGGCCGGGGTCTGAACGCCTGAAGGGCAGCGCATGACGACCTCCGGCGTTTTCCGCCGGGCGCCTTCCAAGCAATCCACCGATCGCACTGCGGTGAACCCTCCGTTCAGGGAACATCGCGATTTTGCGGCATCTGGCCCGCAGGTCCCGTCACTGCCTTTTTGCCGGGCCTGCGCTGTCTGCCTTTCGCTGAAGCCTTGGTTCCGGCACCCGCCTGCAGACGGGCTCAGAACCAGGCGGCGCCTGCCGCCTTGCGACAGGGTGGACGATACTGCCTGCCTTCGGCTGTGTGCGCCGTGCCTTCCAACTCAACTTTGCAGAGTTGGGAGGCACGGGCCTGCCTCAGAAAACATCGCGCAAGACATGGGCAGCAGGCCTCAGGGCGCTCAATGCCAGCGCCTGCTCCGGGCAGCTGCAGGCTGACTGTTGTCCAGTCGGCCCGGCAGCGTAAGAGGCGAGCTAGTTCCCAGCCTCGCTGATCGCGCCCTGAACAGCGGCTTTTGTTGCACATTGCACGAGTGCGTCGCGGGTCTCCGCGTCAACTCCGCCGGCTGTCTCCACGGCCGACTGCAGGCCCTGGCCGTTCAGGCTTTCGCTGACGACATTCTTCAGCGTCTCGAGATGTTCACCGGTGAGCTCAGCCCCCAGACTGTCGCTCACGCAGCCGCAGAACACCTCGGATTGCCCGGCCAGCACGCAGGCCGTCTTGGTATCCACGGCGCCGCTTGCCGCTTCGAGAGCCTGCCCGCCGAGATCGAGCGCGCCCTGCTTCACGTTCTGCAGGTCTGCCGCATCACCGCAGGCCGAAAGTACCAGTGCAAGCCCGGCAACCAGAACAGTACGTATCATGTTTTCCCTTTCGCTTTCTGTGCTTGTCAAAGACCCTGATCAGCCGGACGCCGTGACGAGGCTTGATGGGTCATTTGTTTTTGGTCTGCAGCAGCACTTGGATACCGTTGGGCATTGCTGCAAGGGCCTTGCGAAGGACCCGGCGAAAGTGTCGCGATACCTGGTCCGTGGGCACGGACATCCCGGCGCCGGGCTGTTGCGCGGTGGTGCGCCTACAGATGACTGACAAGCGGAAACTGTCCTGACCGGCGCGTTAAGGGACCGACGGACCGAAGTCACCCTGCCGGGCGCTGAGCCGGATGATCGGCGCCTCACCGGCCCTGAACAGGCGCCCAGCGCTGAGGGCGGACACCTGCGCGAGAAATAGAATCTGAACCTGCGTCAGCAGCTCGCCCCTCTGGCTCTGGCGAAATCAATCGGGTAGCTTGCCGTTCGGAGGGCAGCCCCCTCGCCGAGTGACACGCAGGCGGCCTCGAGCATCAACCGCGCGAGGAATATTTCTGATGGAAAGCCGTAAATCCCCCCTGGCTGGTCGTCGCGCGATCCTGGCTAGCATGCACGGAAAAGAACGCGCGATCGGTCCGGTGTTCAAAGAGATTCTGGGCGTCGATATCGAAGTTCTTGGTGATCTTGACACAGATCAGTTCGGAACTTTCTCAGGTGAGGTCGAGCGACCAGGGACAATGGATGAAGCGCTTGTCGCCAAAGCCAGGCATGGCCTGAAAATCTCCGGTCTCGATCTTGCAGTTGCGAGCGAAGGGAGTTTCGGGCCGCACCCGCAAATGCCGTTCATTCCGGCCGGCCTCGAGAAACTGGTACTGATTGACGCGAAAGCGGGCCTTGTCGCGATTGAGCACAGTCTCGATATGTCGCCCTGCTATGCCAGCTGGGAGGCCAGATCCCTGAGCGATATCGCAGACCGGGTTCATGCTGCCGGCTTTCCGCGGCAGGCGATGATCGTGCGGCCAAACGCCGGCTCGCCGGCCCGGGTCCAAAAGGGCATCCAAGACTTTGAGCACCTGGAGGCGTCGATCGCGCAAGCGGCGCTTGCCTCCAGCGACGGGTTGGCCCTCGTTCAGACCGACATGCGCGCGCATTTCAATCCCAGACGAATGAAGTCCATCGAGTCGCTGGCCAGGAAGTTTGCAGACCGCCTCAGTCGGGCCTGTCCGTCTTGCGAAGCACCCGGCTGGGGTGTGAAGCGAACCGAGCGAGGATTGCCCTGCAGCTGGTGTGGCGCTCCGACAGAATGGGTACTGAATGAAGTCATGGGCTGTTTCGTCTGCGATAACGAGCGGCCGGAGCTGCGCTCAGACGGATTGTCTGAAGCAGATCCGGCCCATTGCCCGTACTGTAACCCTTAGTTTCTTGCCGCCGATATCTGCCGCGTCCAGGCAACCGGATGAGACGGCCGGATTGACCCTGCCTGTCGCTGACGAAGGTGAGCGCTCACCGCGGCGCGCAAGTTCCGGCTCTTCGTGGTCAATGCCGGAGCCGCAGCTAAGCCGGACTTTGGCGCATACGCCTCTTACCCGGAGAAACGCCAAGCCAGAGTAGAGCCCGCATGAAACGGGACAATTTCAGTTGCGGCCAAACTCAGGCGGCTTGGGACCGACTGGGCGGCGCGCTCCAGAACTATTTGATCCTGGTTGAGCGGAAGCCCATAGAATCGGGGACCGTTTTCAGAGGCAAAGCTTTCAAGGCGATCCAGGGCCCCTTCCTCCTCGAATACCTGAGCATAGCTTTCGAGCGCATGAGCCGCGCTAAAAATTCCTGCGCAGCCGCAGGCTGACTCTTTGTCATGAACCGCGTGCGGGGCAGAATCGGTGCCCAGGAAGAACTTTGAGGATCCCGACGTTGCTGCCTTGCGCAGCGCCAGGCGATGATGTTCGCGTTTGGCGACGGGCAAACAATAGAAGTGCGGACGAATGCCGCCGTCAAACATGGCGTTGCGATTGAAGTCGAGGTGGTGGGGCGTGATGGTCGCCGCCAGAGTCGCCGGCCCCTCCGCGACAAAGTGCGCTGCTTCCTGCGTGGTAATGTGCTCAAAGACGATCTTCAACGCCGGAAAGTCCTGGATCACTCGCGACAGTATCCGCTCAATGAACACGGCTTCCCGGTCGAAGATATCGATATGCCGGTCCGTCACCTCTCCATGCAGCAATAGCGGCATGCCAATGGTCTGCATGACCTCCAGCACGGGGTAGATATTGCGAATATCCGTCACCCCATGGCGGGAATTGGTTGTGGCATGCGCCGGATAAAGCTTGCACGCCGTGAACACGCCCTTGGCGAAGCCAGTCCTGACCTCGGCCGGATCTATGTCATCGGTCAGATAGCAGGTCATCAGCGGTGTAAAGGAATGTTCCGGCCTGACCGCCGCAATGATGCGCGACCTGTAGGCTTCAGCCGCCGCGACCGTTGTGATCGGCGGATCCAGATTGGGCATGACAATCGCCCGCGCAAACTGCCGCGCGGTAAAATCGGCAACAGCGGCAAGCATGGCCCCATCGCGCAGATGTACGTGCCAATCGTCAGGTCGGCGTATGACGAGACGGTTTGGGGCGCTGGCACTGCCAAGCTTCGATGAACCTGATTGCAATTTTGATTGCATGACTGACCACCTGAGATACGGATCGTGCGAATGCCTTGCTGCCAAACGCCGCGACAGGGCTTAGACCACCGCGTTGTCATCGAGGCAATGGTGCGCCTTATACACGCTGGATCTGGCGAACATAGTGTCTGTTCGGGGGGCTTCGTGACCGAGCGACGCCCATGTCGCGTTTGACGACCCGCTTGATTGGATCGCAGCCGCCTCCGGTTCGGCAGGACGTGCCGGGACGAGTTCGACAGGCTTCGGGGCGCTGAACCGTGAAACCGCTGGCGAAGCCGGCGGGAGCTTGAAGAGTTTCAGGCCGTCGGTCAGTTTTTGTCCCGGCTGGCGCGATGACCATGCAGCTCAGTTGAACCAGATACTGATTTCGCTGTTGGATCCGATGCGGGCCTCAAAGGCATTGTTGCCTTTTGCGCGCAGATCATAGACGCCCGCCGGCGTGACCAAAGCGGCGCGGTCGAGGGAACTATCCGATGAAACCGCGATGACTTGCAGCTCGTCTGCATCCTGCTGCGGGAACGAATTGAGCCAGACGCCAAAAGCGTTGGTCGCGGAAATCCGGCCGCGGCAAACCCCTCGGTCCAGCTCGAACCTTGCCCTACCCTTGAACGCTTCGCCTTTGAAGCTGCCTTCAAATCCCGTCGCAGCGAGCGGACAGGGCACGCCCGGTTCTGGATTGGCCGCGGCGCGGAAGGGTGCGACCAGCATCAGGGCTGTCTGCTCGATCGAGGAGGTCCAGCTCGCGTTGGACAGGATGCTCACGCTGTCGCCGCTCCCCGGATAGAGGATAAGTGCGCTGCGCGCGCCGTCGGTAACGCCCGCATGATGCGTGAAGGCAGCGTTGTCCTGATCCCGGCTGATCCGCCAACCAAAGCCCACCTCGGCATCCTGGCTGTGGCTTACGACCGATCCGTCATCCAGCATCACCGGCGTCCACATCATGTCGCGCGTTGCCGGCGAAATGACTGGCCCTGATAAAACGCGGGCACCAAACAGTGCCAGATCGCGCGATGAGCCAAGAAATCCGGCGCCGCCCCAGGAGTAACTGAAATCGTGCGGCGCAATGGGCGCCAGGCTGCCGGTCGCACCGAATTTGTATCCGGTCGCCGTGTTTGGGCCGCTGCCCAGTTCAGGTCGGATGTCGAGGCCATAGAGGAGGACGCGCGAAACATATCGGAGAAACGGTTCGCCGGCGCTTTCTTCCACGACCGCGCTGAGCAGGGTGTAGCCGTAAGAGCTGTAGTGGTAGGCAAGGCCGGGTCTGGCGAGCAGGGTCCGGCCCGAGAAAACGCCAACTGCATCTTCAGTTGTGTCAAAGTGCACGCCGCCGCGCCCTGCATCCACGTCCTGGTAGTGCGGAATCCCGGACGTGTGAGCCGCCAGCTGGCGGGAACTGATGGGCGGCCAGGCACCCGGCAGATAGCGCACGATGGATTGCACGGGCGCATCCAGGTCAAGGTCGCCGTCTTCGGCCAGCCGCGCAGCCGCAGTGGCAGTGATCAGCTTTGAGACGCTGGCCAGACGGAAGGTCGTATCGGCATCGACAGGCAAGGCGCGTTCGACATCGCGCAGTCCGGCAGATCCGATCCAGACAACCTCGCCCTCGCGAACAAGCGCCGCTGACATGCCCGGAACCCCGTTGGCTTCCACAAGCGCCTCAAGGATCGTATCTGAAATTCGGGCAGCGTCGCTCTCCCCACCGGTTTCTGCAACGGCGCTGTTGTGCAGAGCGAAAGCGCTGGCGGCGCCGAGAACGATCTTCCAGTGCAGGTAGGCAGGCATATGTTTTCTCCTGTAAGGGCGGCGGTGACGGCGCCGGTTTGACACCGGAAGGTGGGGCCCTGAGACTTGCGCCTGCAAGAAAATCTTGGTGAAGCTCGGAAAAGGGTGAGATTTATCAATGACTTCGAGTGACAGCCCCGCGCACGGACGCCTCGACCTTTGTGTCCGCACCCGGAGTGTTCGCTTCGCCGGCCGCGAAGCAAGATTGCCTGACCTTTCGTTCCGCCTGCTTCAGGTGCTCGGCGAGCAGGCGCCCGAGGACGTCAGCTTCGAGCAGATCGAACGGGCTGTCTGGGGCGCGCAGGTCACACGCGAGACCATCAAGCAGCGGGCAAAACTGCTGCGCGAAGCCCTGGTCGGACTGGGCGTGCCGGAGGAGGTGATCGCCTCTGCGCGCTCTGTCGGATACCGCCTGACTGTCCCGGTCGGGGCCTACAGCGCGTCCCTCCAAAAGACGGCCGGCGGGCGGTTCGGCCGCGTGCGGTCGTTCGCCGCTGTGGGGGTGCTGCTGGCAGCGTTCGCCCTTGCGACTGCGGCGACCGGCATCCTGTGGCAGGAGCCAGCCGGCACGCTGCAGGTCGCGGTTGTCGAGGCGCCGCCAACGCGCGGCGTTGACGCCGCAGCAACGGGCCATGTGGCCCGGGATCTTTCGAGCTATCTTGCGGGCCTGGAAGGCGTTGATGTGCTGGCAGGCGCGTCACCGGCCGGGCGGGCAAGCGACCTGATCGTGGATCTGGCCATAACTGGACAAAGTCCGGAGTCTCGCCTGTCGCTGCGGCTGATCGATGCGCATAGCGACCTGATCCTGTGGGCCGAGGACTACCCGTTTAATCCGCTGGACTACGAACGCTCGCTGGCTCACTTCGCCAGCAATGTGCATACCAATGCCAACACGCTTAGCCTGAGGCTCGGGCGAAACGGCCAGGACCCGCAACCGCGCGCTGCCCGGGAAGAGTACGAATTGATCCTTGGATTGACGCGCGGCGCAGGCGAACAGGATCTGCTGGTGGCGAAGCGCCGCCTCGACATATTGGTCGGCAAGCACCCTTCATTTGTTCTCGCCCGGGCGCTGCGTGTTCGGGTCGTGGCCGATCTGGTCCTGCGTCATGACCATGACGAGCAGCTTGCGGCGCACGCTGTTGCAGAAGCGGGTTCACTGGTCGAGGCCTACCCGTTTGCGGCAGATTTCAAGTACGCACTGGCGCGCGCCCTGCTTGCCTCAGGCAATGAGGCCGCAGCCTTGGCGAACCTCCAGGCCGCTGCGCGCGACCTCCCCTTCCTGAAACGAGATATCCAGGCCCTGGAGCGCCAGATTGCGGCAGCGAGCGCGGGCTAGCCTATGCGCCGGATTGAGTTTGATGCCTTGGCGGCGGTCTTCGGCGAACTCTCGACGGGATCGGGTCTGGCAAGCCGGCGGCTGAACTGAAGTGCGACGGCCACCGGCCGGCAACAACAATCGCATCCAGCCTCACAGCGTCGTTCCAGTGCTTGAAACGTTCGGGATCGGCCGCCGCGCAGGATCCGGGCCTTTCCAGCGACCGGCTTGAGTTGACATCCGACCCTTCAGGCAAACCCTTATCAGCCGGAGCCGCCAGAGACCCCGCGCAACGCGCTGTTGTCCCGGATCGGCGGCACCTGTTTGAACCAGGAATTCAGTCGACCCAGATCGGCGATGTCCAGGCCCGCTCCTGCAAGGTTTCCGGAAGTGCCGGATTTGGCGGCGTGCCTGCCCGCACGGCGTCCCACGTGCTCCAGCGGCAGGTCGGGTTTTCGAGAACGCGGACGTAGTAGGCCACCTGCTTACCCTTCACCCAATCCGGGTCGCGCCAATGCGCCTTGAGGTCATTGGCGCCGCTGCCCGGCTTGGTCTTGCACGTCGTGACATCGACAGCGGAACCATTGTCGGGACAGCGGTGTGTGCGGCCATCAGGTTCGGCGCCGCCGGAGCAGGCGACGTCGTAGATCGCTTCGCGGGCAGCCCCGCCCTCTTCCCAGACTTTCACGATCTGAAGCCTCTGAAGCGGCGCGGACAGCGGATCGCGCATGGCCCAGGCAATGAAGGCGGGCGCCGCATCGCCCGGACCGCGCGTCAGGTTGCCTCCGATCGGGACACCGCGGGCATAGGCCTGCTCGAGAAGGTCCGGCGCATTCAGCAGATCCGCATCATAATCGCCCGCAAACAGGCGGACACTGATCCTTGGCCCACTGGTGCCGAAGGTTTCCCGGCGGCGCATGGCGTCGAACAGGGAATCGCGTGTGTTCGACTCTGCCCAGACGCCGGCCAGGCCGCTCGCGCTGTACTTGGGTGCGGCCAGGAGGCGCCGCGAGTCTGCTGCCGGCACATCGGCCCAGCTGGCATAGGCTTCAGAAAGGACCGACTGGCGCGCGACGGGGCCGGCGCCGTCCTGAGGGAACTTGCCCCAATAGACTTCCTCTGAAAAATTTCCTGCGGCGATGTGTGTATCGCTCGAGCCGATGAACCCGACAGCGTAGGGGTTGAAGCCAATTTCGGCTTCCAGGGAGATCCCCCTGGACAGCGCGCGGCGGACATAGTCGCCTTCATTGACCGTCGCCCGCATCTCGCTCCCGATAAACTGGTCGTAGAGCTCAAAGTTGGCCCATTCGTCATTCGGAGAGTAGTCCGGATGCGTCTCGGACGTGCCCTTGATCTGGGTGATTTCGACGAGCGGTTCGTTGGCAAGCCGTGTTCGCGCCCAGGTCTCGTCAACCGGTTGGCCGGCATAGGTTTCAAGCGCGAACATGCCGCCATTGGAGGCATTGGAATTGTGCGGGATCGCCAAGGCATCGTGGCCTGCATCGCGCTGCTGCTGCATCCAGGCCCAGAGGTCTTCGGGATTGGTGGACTGCAGTGTCGAAAAGATCTGGGCGGGCGCGGATCCCTTGAAGATGACATTGCGGTGCAGGTTCCCGGCGGCGCCGGCATCGGCGCTGATCACCTTCATCGCGGTGAACTCATACCCGGCAAAAGTGGTGAACTTTCCCGGATCGTTGAAACGCTCGGCCGCGTCCACTGTCTTGGCCCAGACCGAGTCCATCTCGCCCTGGTCGTTGATCTCCTCGATCGGCTGTCCGAGTACGAACGAAATGCCGATCTGCTGAAAGACCCTTGCGGCGTCCTGCGCGTTCTTGCCAAAGGCAATCTTTGCCGTCTCGGTCTGGGACAGCGGATTGCCTTCGGTATTCATCGCCGGGACGATGCCGAGGTATTCTCCGTGATCGGTCACCGCGAGAAAGTCGAGCGGCGGTCCCTGAAGCTGGATGTCATATCCTGCATCCGCGCGGATTTTCTCGCCCTTGGCAAACCTGTAGGCGTCGTCCGGTGAACTGCGAACGCCAAAGACATAGGCGTCGAAAGAGTTCGATGTGTGGACGTGCAGGTCGCCGAAATAGGCATTGCGGGTTGCACTGAAGGCAACGTCTGGTGAGGCGGCGTTTGCGACGGGGTCCTGTGCAATATCGGTCCGCGTATCATCCGGCGCAGCGCAAGCGGCGAGCAACGCCGCCAGAGTCAATGAAGCTGCTCTGATTTTCATGGCTTTTTTCGCTCCCCGCGTACGCCTTGTTTTGCCCACTTTAGCCCAATCGCTCAGGGAGCAAAGCTTTTCGTTGCCGGGCCGGGCGGTCCGGCCTTACGGTGCGCGCAAAGAGACGAAAGTCCAGATCCTGGGGAGGATACAAAATGCGAAGACTACTCGCTCTGGCGATTGCGCTTGGATTGACGGGGTGCACCGCGCCGCAAATCGACGAGGCTGGATTGAACCCAACGGCCAGCGCGGACAATTCCATCGCGCCGGCTCAAACGCCCGGCTACAACAGCGACCGGAACGCCTATTTCGGCGATATGCACATCCATACCCGAAACAGCTTTGACGCCTACATCTTCAATGTGCGCCGGACACCCGACGACGCCTACAGGTTTGCCAAGGGCGAAACCATCCGGCATCCGGCCGAGTTCGACATGACGATCGCGGGCGGCCCGCTCGATTTCTATACCGTGACCGACCACGCCGAATACCTCGGTGTCCTGCCCGCGATGAATACACCTGGTAACCCCTTGTCCGAGGTGGCGCGCGCCAAGGACATGTTCTCAAGCGAGCCCGAGAAGATCCAGGCGGCGTTCCAGGGCGTGGGCACATCCGTGCGCACCGGCGAACGCATCGAAGACATATACGACGAGTCACTGATCAACTCGGTCTGGGCGGACACGGTCGCAGCCGCCAACCAGCATAACGAACCAGGGAAGTTCACGACCTTTGCCGCGTTCGAGTTCACATCTGTCGGAACGCTTGCCGACGACGGAACGTTTGGAGGGGCAAACCTGCATCGCAACGTCTTTTTCCGGGGCGAGGCGCCAGTGCGGGTCTTCTCGACCCTGGATTCGACGAACCCGGAAGATCTTTGGGACTGGATGGACGGCCTGCGCAAGGCGGGAATCGAATCGATCGCGATCCCGCATAACTCGAACGTATCGGACGGACAGATGTTCCGTCTCGAGACGTTCGACGGCGCACCGCTGTCTGCAGACTATGCTGCCCAGCGCATGCGCAACGAACCGCTCGTGGAAGTGACGCAGGTCAAAGGAACATCCGAAACCCATCCGGAACTTTCCCCAAACGATGAATGGGCGGATTTCGAGATCTATGACCGGCTGCTCGGCGTCTACACGGTCTCGCGCACAGAGGGCAGTTACGTCCGGCAGGCCTATCAGCGCGGCCTGGAACTGGCTGAGGAAAGAGGCTTCAATCCCTTCCATTTCGGCCTTGTCGGAGCATCGGACTCCCACGTCGCAGGCGGTTCATTTGCCGAAAGCGACTATTGGTCGAAGATCGGGATTGTCGACGGGACGCCTGTCACGCGCGGCTCTATTCCTGCCAGCGGCGCCCCCGACTGGTCGGACCAGCCCGATTCCCTTCAGGTGAACAATGCCCGGGAATGGTTTTCCCGCTGGAGCGCGTCTGGCCTGACCGGTGTCTGGGCGGAAGAGAATACGCGGGATTCAATCTTCGATGCCTTTCGGCGCAAGGAAACCTTCAGCACCACCGGCCCCAGAATCAAGATCCGGTTCTTCGCAGCTGATGCGTTTGGCAAGGATATCCTGAAAGCGCCCGACCTTGTCGCGCGTGCCTACAAGGCCGGCGTGTCCATGGGCAGCGACCTGATGGGACAGTCGAAAGCTTCACCCGAATTCCTGGTCTGGGCGCAACGCGACCCCGGGTCCGCGCCGCTGCAGCGTGTTCAGATCGTGAAGGTCACGCGCCAGACAGAGACGGTCTTCGATGTCGCCTGTGCGTCGGGCGCGCCTGATGCATCGACCCATCGCTGCGCCGACAATGGCGCGGGCGTTGAATTGACGACGTGTACGCCGACCGGTGAAGGGGCGGCTGACCTGCGGACGCTCTGGCGCGACCCTGAATTCAAGGCATCGGAACACGCGGCTTATTATGTCCGTGTACTGGAAAATCCGACATGTCGATGGTCAACCTGGGAAGCGATGCGCAACGGCACGCCGCCAAGGCCGGATGTCGCAGCCACAATCCAGGAGCGGGCCTATACGTCGCCCATCTGGTATATCCCGGCGAACTGATCCGTGTTTCAGAAACTCCTTCGCGATCCGCTCGTTCACTTCGTTGGAGCAGCGTTGCTGGTTTTCGGCGCCGCCCCGTTCGTCATTCCGTCCAATGGCGGCGAGGACACCATCCGGCTCAGCCGGGCCGATATCGAACGGCTCGCTTCTCTTTATGCCGCGGAAACCGGCGCACCGCCGGGCCCGGACGACCTGCGGGCGCTGGTTATCGACCAGGTCGAAACACTGGCTCTGGCGCGCGAAGCCAGGCGTCTCGGCCTTGAAGACGGCGACGTCGTCGTCGAGCGACGCCTGGCGCAGAAGATGCGTTTCATGGTGGATGATCTGGCGAACCCGGCCGACCCCGGCCCGGCCGAGCTGCGGCGCTGGTTCGACGAAAATCATGCACGTTTTGACCTGCCCGCGACGTTCAGCTTTGACCATGTCTACTTTCGCCAGGCCTCTGATCCGCGCGCCGCGCAGGCGCTGACCACGCTTGAAACCAGGCCATCGACCGACTGGCTTGGCCAGGGCGATGCCTTCATGCTGCAACGCCAGTACGGCGCACTCCCGGTCCGGGAAGTCGCCCGACTTTTCGGGACTGAGTTTGCTGAGGCATTGGCCACACTGCCGCCCGGCACCGCCTGGCATGGACCGTTGAACTCGGCGCTCGGCACACATCTTGTCCGCGTGACAAAAGTCTCTCCGGCAGAGTCTCCGGATTTCGAAGCGGTGCGCGACGACGTTCTTGAACAGTGGCGGGCCGAGGCGCGCCTTCGCGCAAACGCCAAAGCGGTGTCGGACATTGTCGCCCGCTACAAGGTCGAGCTTGAGGGCGCCGCACCGTGATCGCCTGCTTGCGGATCGTCATTCTGCTGCTGGCGGGCTGCCTGGCGGCCGGGGCAGCACGGGCACATGAGGTCAGGCCGGCCTATCTCGACATCGCACAAACGAGTGATCAGGTTTACGCCGTGATCTGGAAGCAGCCAATCCTGGGCGAGCGGATCCTGAGACTCGAGCCGGTTTTTCCCGAGGACTGCGTACGCAGCGCAGAGGCAGCCGAAAATGTCGGCGGCGCTCTGGTGCGCCGCTTCACGGTGTCGTGCTCACTTGAGAACAGGCTGATCGAGATTGCGGGCCTGGAACGCACGATGACCGACGTCTTCCTCCGTCTCCAGACCACGGACGGAAAGACATTCTCGGCGGTGCTGCGTCCTGGATCGGCGTCAGTCGCGATTGCCAGCGAACGCAATCCCGGCGTGCTTGCCTATCTGCAGATTGGTGTCGAACATATTCTCTTCGGATGGGACCACCTCTTGTTCGTTGCCGGACTTGTCCTGCTCGTACAGCAGCGCCAACTGATTGCGACGGCAACCGCGTTTACGCTTGCGCACTCGGTAACGCTGTCGCTGGCGGCGCTCGCGGGCGTCCAGCTGCCCGGAACACCGGTCGAGATCGTGATTGCCCTGTCGATTGCGCTGATCGGACTTGAATCGATCCGCCGCATGCGCGGGGATGAAGGGCTGAGTGCCCGCTTTCCCTGGGCGATTGCCTTCGGCTTCGGTCTCATTCACGGCTTCGGCTTTGCGGGCGCCCTCGCCGAAATCGGACTCCCGAAAGGCACTGAGGTCCTCGCACTTGTGCTCTTCAATCTCGGCGTCGAACTGGGCCAGATCGCCGTGATCGGCGTTCTGCTCCTGACAGGCTGGCTGGTGAAACAGGTTCGGCCAGGCCAGCTTTCTTTGCTGCGACATGCCGGAGCCTATACCGTCGGGATTGCCGGAACCTACTGGGCGCTTGAACGCGCAGCGCAGGCGCTTGGCGTGCACTGGGCTTGAGGCATGGGCAAGTTGCTGCCCCAGTGACCAGGCGAAATCTGCGTTACCCGTGATGCACACGACGTCGCCGCCTCGACCAGTGTGATTCAAGACACTGAGCCGCGGGATATTGTGCGGACTGAAACGGCCGAAGGTCACGGCGAGGGACATTTCTTGTCTCGACTGAGGCTGCCTTATCTGCGTGCTCCGGCAGATACCCCGTGCCGCCGAGCCGGCTCTTCTGCAATTCTTCGCCGGCGGCCGCTTTCGAAGCCCAACGATCCGGTGTACCCGGAATGTGATGTCTCAGGAACTGATCCACCTCGCCGAAAACCTCCTCGTCGCCAGCGGCATGGTCGCGGTTACCGTGCTCGTCCATTTCTGGGGGTTCATCCTCCTGACCTATCTCATGCAGCGCAGCGGCAAGCGCCTGAGGCCGCATGAGAACCGGATGGGCCAGGCGGCCCTGATCCTGCTCGTCGTGTTCGGCATCTTCGGGCTCCACACTGTGGAGATCTGGCTTTATGCCTCGCTCTACCTCGTCCTTGGGGAGATGCACCTTCTCGAGGAAGCCCTCTATTTCTCGACCGTTACCTTCGCCTCCCTCGGTTTCGGCGACATTGTCCTCTCCCCGCGCTGGCGACTGCTGAGCGCCATCGAGGCCGCCAACGGCGTCATCCTGTTCGCCTGGTCGACGACGTTCCTGCTCGGTGTCAATTCCCGCCTCCGCCTCCTCGAACACGACTGGCTGGAACGCAAATGAGGGCGCCAGGACCGGGCGCGCACACGCACCGGTCGGGCTGGCGATAGCCGGCCCCGTATTCATCCGGGGACTGACGGCCCGCTCCTGTGCCACGCGCCCCTGCCCCTGGCTTCCCAGTCTTTCCCTCGGCTGCCCCCGCCATCCCTGGGCTCCGGCTTCCGGGCGCAGGCTGCCTGCCTGACACTCCCTGCCAACAGGGAGGCCGCTGGAGATGCTGGCGCATTCGAGATCACCCGAGACCGGCGCCCGCCAGCAGGCAATGCTGCGCACAGCCTTCGAAGGCCCCGTCCGCGAGGCGCTGGAGGCGGCCGACACCCAGGAGATCATCGCCAACCCGGACGGATCGGTCTGGATCGAGCGCGCCGGTAGCGGCCTGGTACAGGCCGCCGGCCGCCTCGGCGCGCCGGAGCGCGAACGCATCATCCGCCTTGTGGCCTCCGCCGCGGGCGCGCCCTGCGACCGGCTGCGCCCGATCGTCTCTGCCGAGCTTCCGGGCACGGGAGAACGCTTCGAAGGCATCCTACCGCCCATCTCTGAAGCGCCCTGTTTCGCCATCCGCAAACCCGCGCCCGCGCCGTTCAGCCTTGATGACTATGTCCAGTCCGGCGTCCTGGCACCGGCGGTCTCGCTCGCCCTGCGCAAGGCGCTCACCGACCGCCTGAACATCCTGATCGCGGGCGGCACCTCGTCGGGCAAGACAACCTTTGCGAACGCGCTCCTCACCGAGCCGGCGCTCGCTGCAAACCGGATCGTTATCCTCGAGGACACGCGCGAACTCGCCTGCACGGCGCCGGACGTCACCCAGCTGCGCGCGCAGCCCGGCAGCGTTTCCCTGCGCGACCTCGTGCGCTCGACGCTCCGCCTTCGCCCGGACCGCATCATCGTCGGCGAAGTGCGCGGCGGCGAAGCGCTCGACCTCCTCAAGGCCTGGAATACCGGGCACCCCGGCGGGCTTGCCACGCTGCACGCCAATTCCGCGCAAGGCGTCTTCTCGCGCCTCGAGCAGCTCGTTGCCGAAGTGACGACCAGCCTGCCGATTGGCCTCATCGGCGAGGCGATCGATGTCATCGTTTTCCTGTCGCGGGCCGGCGGCGTGCGCCGCGTCGAAGAGGCGCTCCGGGTCACTGGCTTCGACGAAACGGGTTACCGCACCGAGCCACTCGCTGCGCCGGACCTGGCGCTTATCCACTGAAAGGCAGGTCCCATGCTCTACCGTACCGCTGACGCCCTGAACCGAAGCCTCCAGTGCGCCCTCATCCTCACCTGCGTAGCCGCCCTGCCGCCCGCCGCCCACGCCGCCGGTTCCGGCATGCCCTGGGAAGGCCCGCTTGACCAGATCCTGCAGTCCATCGAAGGCCCGGTCGCCCGGATCGTCGCCGTGATCATCATTACACTGACGGGCCTGACGCTTGCTTTCGGCGAGACCTCGGGAGGCTTCCGCAAACTGATCCAGATCGTGTTCGGCCTCTCGATCGCCTTCGCGGCGACATCCTTCTTCCTGACCTTCTTCGCCTTCGGCGGCGGCGCGCTGCTGCCATGACCGAGGGCTATGAGATCCCCCTCCACCGCTCGCTTGCCGAGCCGATCCTGATCGCCGGCGCGCCGCGCGCGGCCGCAATCACGATCGGCACGCTCGCCGCCGTGCTGGCGCTCGGGCTGCGCCTCTGGATCCCGGGCCTTGTGACCTGGGTACTCCTGCATTCGGCGGCCGTCTTCCTCGCCAGGATCGATCCGGAATTCCTGTCCGTTGCGCTGAGAGCGGCCCGCCACAGGGAGCATCTTGCATGCTGAACCTTGCCGAGTACGCCCGCAAGCCGCGCCTGCTTGCCGACTACCTGCCCTGGGCCTGCCTTGTCGCGCCGGGCATCGTGCTCAACAAGGACGGGAGCTTCCAGACAAGCTTCCGGTACCGTGGCCCGGACCTGGAAAGCTCCACCGAGGAAGAGCTCGTCGCTGTCTCCGCGCGCGTCAACAATGTATTGCGCCGGTTCGGCTCGGGCTGGGCGCTGTTCTTCGAAGCGGTCCGGCGCAGCGCCGGGCGCTATGGCGAGGACAGGTTCGCAAACGCTGCCGCCTGGCTCGTCGACCAGGAACGCGCTGCAGCGGCTGACGAAGCGGGGGCCCGGTTCGAGAGCGAGTATTACCTGACCCTCCTCTGGCTGCCCCCGCCGGATGCCGAAGGCCGGGCCGAGCAGATGCTGGTCGAACGCCCGCCGCGCCCGGAAGGCGCAGGCTGGCGCCAGGCGCTCGAACAGTTCGAGACCCGTGCCGGCCAGGTGCTTGACCTGCTTGACGGAACGCTGGCCGAGATCACGCCGCTCAGCGACGACGAGACGCTCACCTACCTCCACACGACCGTGTCATCGCGCCCGCACAGCGTGGCGACGCCCGAACTCCCGGTCTTCCTGGACGCGCTCCTCGCCGACGAGCCGTTCACGGGCGGCCTCGAGCCGGCGATCGGCGAGGCGCACCTGCGCACGCTCAGCGTTCTCGGATTCCCCGGTACGACGCTCCCGGGCCTGCTCGACGAACTGAACCGCCAGGGCTTTGCCTACCGGTGGGTGACGCGCTTCATCGCCCTCGACAAAACCGACGCGCTGAAGCTCCTGACGCGCAAACGCCGGCACTGGTTTGCCAAGCGCAAGTCCGTCAGCGCGCTGGTGCGCGAGACGCTCTTCCATGAAGAAACCGTCCTCGTCGACAATGACGCCGCCAACAAGGCCGCCGACGCCGACGCCGCTCTCCAGGAACTCGGCAGCGATTTTGTGGCCTACGGCTATGTCACGACGACCCTCACCGTCGCCGACCCGGATCCGGCGCGCGCGGCCGCAAGCCTGCGCGCCGCCGAGCGGGTTCTCAACACGCGCGGGTTCACCGTCATCCGCGAAACGCTCAATGCGGCCGAAGCCTGGCTTGGCAGCCTGCCCGGCCACGCCTATGCCAATGTCCGCCGCCCGGTGATCAGTACACTGAACCTTGCCCACCTTGTTCCCCTGTCTGCGGTCTGGGCCGGCGAGGCGCGCAACGCGCACCTGTGCGCGCCGGCCCTCATCGAGGCACGTACGGACGGCACGACGCCGTTCCGGCTCAACCTGCATGCCGGTGATGTCGGCCATACGCTCATTGTGGGGCCGACCGGGGCCGGCAAGTCCGTGCTTCTGTCGCTCCTTGCCCTGCAATGGACACGTTACCGCGGCGCCCAGGTGTTCATGTTTGACAAGGGCGGCTCTGCCAAAGCGGCCATGCTGGCGATGGGCGGAACCTGGATGGCGCTCGCAGCCGGCGGGCGCGCCGCCCTTCAGCCCCTCCGCGACGTCAACACGCCGCGCGGCGCGGCCTTTGCCGCCGACTGGCTCGCCGGCCTCTGCCGCGCCGAAGGCCTCGACCTCGAGCCGCGCCAAAAGTCGGCGATCTGGGAAGCGGTCATGGCGCTTGCCGGCGCGCCCGAAGCCGAGCGGACGCTCACCGGCCTCAGCCTCCTCGTCCAGTTGCCCGAGCTGAAATCGGCGCTCGCTCCGTTCACCCTCGAAGGCCCTTACGGCCGCCTGCTGGACGGCGACGCGGACGAGCTCGCGTTCAGCCGGCTAGCCTGTTTCGAACTGGAAGCCCTGATGCAGTATCCCGCCGCCGCGGGACCGGTGCTCACCTACCTCTTTCACAGGCTGGCCGACCGGTTCGACGGGCGGCCGACCCTCCTCCTGCTCGACGAAGCCTGGCTCTACCTCGATCATCCGGTGTTCGCGCCCCAGATCCGTGACTGGCTGAAGACGCTCCGTAAACGGAATGTCGCCGTGGTTTTTGCAACCCAGTCCCTCGCCGATATCGAGCGCGCCGCGATCGCGCCGGCCGTCATCGATGCCTGCCCGGTGCGTATCTTCCTTCCGAGTGAGCGCGCGCGCGAGCCCGTGCAGGCCGCCACCTATCGCCGGTTCGGGCTGAATGCACGCCAGGTGGACCTGATCTCGGAAGCGGTACCCAAGCGCGACTATTATTTTACCTCGCCGCTTGGCAACCGCCTGTTCGAACTCGGGCTCGGCCCTGTCGCACGCGCCTTCTGCGCAGCCTCCACGCCCGAAGACCAGGCCCGGATCACGCAGGCTGCCGAGGCAGAAGGCCCCGGCGGCTTTGCCGATGCCTGGCTGCGGTTACAGGACCTCAGCTGGGCCGCAGACCTGCTGCCGGCCTGGCCGGGCGCGGAAGCGGCAAGCCAGGACACCTGCCGGATGGAGACAGTCGATGAAGCGCCTTGAAACCTGCCTGACGATCCTCTTTTCTCCACTCCTCGTCTCGGCGCCGCAGCTCGCGTTCCCGCCGCCGGCCGCGGCGCAGGTCTCTGTCTATGACCCGGCCAACCACGCGCAGAACATCCTGCAAGCGGTCCGCGCGCTGCAGGAACTCGACAACCAGGTCCGCCAGCTGACCCACGAGATCGACATGATCGAAAAGATGGCCCGCGATCTCGAGGCGCTCCCCGTCAATGTCGCACACGCGGTCATCCGTGACCGGATCACCCGTATCGAGGCGATCATCCGGGACGCCGAAGGTATCGGCGTCAGCGTTGACGCCGAGGACGCGGCTTTCGAAGCCGCCTTCCCGCACGCCTATGGCGAAACGCCGCCCGGCGCCGCAACCCTCCTGGCGGACGCGCGGGCGAGATGGGAGGCTTCCCGCGCGGCCCACAAGCATGTCCTCCTGATTGCGGCTGAGGCGCGCGCTGGCAACAGCGCCGACGCCGACGCGCTGGCCGGTATCATCACCGAGAGCCAGGGCGCGGCCGGAAACCTCCAGGCCCTGCAGGCCGGCAACCAGATCAGCGCCCTGACCACCCAGCAGCTGATGCAGGTTGAGGCGCTGCTTGGCGCCGCTGCCCGCGCCGAAGCCATCGAGCGGGCGCGTGAACTCTCCGAAGCCGAGCGCGGGCGGGCCCGCCTGGACGCTTTTCTCAGGGACTGAATGTCATGGAAGAGATGGATGTCATCGACCGGTTCCTCGAAACCTTCATCGCCTATATCGATTCCGGCTTCGGCCTCCTCGCAGGCGATGTCGCCTACCTCACGACCACGCTGATCGCCATCGACATCACGCTCGCCGGGCTCTTCTGGGCCCTTTCAGAAAACAGCGATGTCATCGCCGGCCTCATCCGCAAGGTACTCTATGTCGGCTTCTTCGCCTGGCTCATCGGCAATTTCCAGCTCCTGTCCGCCATCCTGTTCGAGAGTTTCGCGGCGCTCGGGATCAAGGCCGGCTCCGGGACCCTGACGCCGGACGACCTGATGCGGCCGGGCTACATTGCCGGCGTCGGGTTCGAGGCCGCGCTCCCCCTCCTCGACGAGGCCGGCGGACTGCTCGGCCCCGTCGCCTTCTTTCACAACTTCATCCTGATCGCGGTCCTGCTGGTCGCCTGGGCCATCATTCTCGCCGCCTTTTTCATCCTCGCTGTCCAGCTCTTCATCGCCATCCTCGAGTTCAAGCTGACGACGCTGGCCGGCTTTGTGCTGGTGCCCTTCGCGCTCTGGAACAGGACGGCGTTCCTGGCAGAGCGCGTGCTCGGCAATGTCATCACGTCCGGCATAAAGCTCATGGTGCTGGCCATCATCATCGGCATCGGATCGACCCTGTTCTCGGCCGTCACGGACGCCTTCACGGGCGATGAGGACATCACGCTCGCGGACGTGATGGGTACGGTCCTCGCCGCCACGGTCTTCCTCTGGATGGGTGTGTTCGGCCCCGGGATCGCCTCCGGTCTCGTGACCGGCGCGCCGCAGCTCGGCGCCGGCTCTGCCGCCGGCACCGCCGCGGCGGCGGCGGCGGGCATCGTCCTGGCAGGTGCAGGATCTGTGGCGGC
>NZ_JALHLS010000014.1 GCF_022844445.1 Hyphomonas sp. | reverse complement strand
CGCTCTTCCGATCTTACTGCTCGATCGGTTCCGACAATCTGCGCGGCGGCGCGCGGGCGACGGCGCACCTCCTGAACCTCGGGCGGCGCCGCATTGCGTTTCTGGGCGACACCTCTGCACCGGAAGTCCACCACCGGTATGAAGGCTACGTCGATGCGCACCGGCGAGCGGGCCTCTCGATCGACCCGGCGCTGGTCGTGCCGGCGCAGTTCGACGTGGGCTATTCCGAGGCGGCCGCCGACGGACTGTTTGGATCCGGGTTAGCCTTCGACGGCATCTTCGCCGCGAGCGACCTGATTGCCCTCGGCGCCTATCGTAGCCTTCAGAAGGCCGGTCGCCAGGTACCGCAGGATGTAGCAGTCGTCGGCTATGACGACATCAAGCTCGCCCCCTATGCCCAGCCGGCGCTGACCACGATCTCGCAGGACATGACGCGCGCGGGGCGGCTGATCGTGTCAAAATTACTCGCCGCGAGCCAGGGCGCTGTGCCGCGCTCCGAGCGCTTGCCGACGGACCTGATCGTGCGCGAATCCTGCGGGATGGCCTAGGCGGCTTCCCGCCCGATCCAGACCGCGAGCGGGGCCAGCACTTTGGGCGGCGCGTTCCCTGCCCCGGACCCGATGAGGACACTCGCCCTGGCGACAAGCGCCTCCGGCACGGCAACGTCGTCCATACCGAGATTGAACAGGCAGATCACCGTCTCTCCGGCTTCCTCGCGGCGGAACGCCAGAAGCGGCTCCGCCCCCTCCGGGAAGGTCACGCTGCCGAGCCGCAGCGCCGGCGAAGCGAGCCGGATGGAAAGCATTCGACGTGTAAATTCCAATACTGAGAGGGGATCGCCCTCCTGCTCGGCGGCCGCCAGCTCGGTATGGCCCTGCCCGATGGGTAGCCAGGGCTTTGCTTCGGAGAAGCCGGCATAAGCGTTGTCTTTCGACCAGGGCATAGGCGTGCGCGCGCCGTCCCGGCCGAGGGTTCGCGGCCAGTTGGCGATGGCTTCCGGGTCCTGCAAATCCTCGAACCCGACGTCGGCCTGCGGCAAGCCGAGCTCCTCGCCTTGATAGAGGATAGGATTGCCACGCAGGCAGAGCAGCAGCGCGTTTGTCAGCTTGGCGAACTTCAGCCTGTCGCCGCCCGACGGGCACCAGCGGCTGACGCAGCGCGGCGCGTCATGGTTCGAGAAAGCCCAGGATGGCCAGCCTTCGCTGAACGGGCCCGCCCAGTTCAACTGAGAGGCTTTCACCCGGCGGGCCGAGAGTTTCTTCGCATAAAGGAAGTCGAAGCTGTAGGCGGAGCTCAGGCGCTTCTCCCCCGCCGTGAAAGCCGTCATTTCCGGCAGCGGATCGGGGCCCGGAACCTCGGCGACAGTGAAGACCGCGCCATAGCCATCCGCAAGAGTTCGGATGCGCTCCATGAAGATCGGAATGTCCGGGTGCGACTGGTTGTAGATGTGGTGCTGAAGGTCGAAGGGCCGGGTGATGACGCGGCCTTCCGCCGGCCAAGGCGGATTGTCTCGGAAGTCGGGATCGAACATGGCGAAGTTGATCGCGTCAAGCCGAAAGCCGTCGACGCCCTTGTCGAGCCAGAACTTTGCTGCCGCCAGCAACGCTTCCTGAACGTCAGGGTTGTGGACGTTCAGTTGCGGCTGAGTGGAGAGAAAGTTGTGCATGAAATACTGCTGGCGGCGCGCGTCCCAGGTCCAGGCCGGACCGCCGAACACGGACTGCCAGTTGTTCGGCGGTGTCCCGTCGGGCTTTGGATTGCGCCAGACATACCAGTCCGCATACGGACCCTCGCGGGCGGCGCGGCTCGCAGCAAACCAGGCATGCGCGTCGGAAGTGTGGGCGTAAACCTGGTCAATGATGACCTTCAGGCCGAGGCGATGCGCTTCGGCCAGCAGCGCGTCAAAATCGCCCAGCGTGCCGAAGATCGGATCGACGTCGCAATAGTCCGATACATCATAGCCGAAATCGCTCATCGGCGATTTGAAGAAGGGCGAGATCCAGATCGCCTCGACGCCAAGCCGCGCGATGTAGGGCAGCTTCAGCGTGATGCCGGGCAGGTCGCCTATCCCGTCTCTGTTGGTGTCAAGATACGAGCGTGGATAGATCTGGTAAACGACGGCGCCCCGCCACCAAGGATGGCCTGCAGGGTTCGGTTTCAGATTTGCCAGGGGACAATCTCCTGCGGGCCGGGGTCTGCCATTCTGTAGGCACCGGACGGGCGGCGGCACAAGGGCGGAGACTTGTTTTCGGGAAATCTGGACCTGGCAGGGGCAGAGGGACTCGAACCCACGACCTGCGGTTTTGGAGACCGCCACTCTACCAACTGAGCTATACCCCTTCAGGTCTGAGCGGGGTTTGCCTCATCTCCCGCCTGGCTGCAAGACCGGGCCTGAAAAGACTTGCAGCGGGCTGCCCTTTTGACCGGATACGGGAGGCGCCCGGCCGGTTTGTTGTGGGCCTTGTTTAAACAGCCCCTCATCATCCACCGCGATTGGTGGCGGTCCGCTCCCTGCCCCCCCCGGGAACTCGCGGTGCGATTTCCGGTCCCCGCAAACCCACTATGCAGGAGCGGAAGGTCCCATTGAGCCGCGATGGAAGGGGAAGTCTTTAGGTTAGCTGGAATCCAGGGGTAAGTGCAGAGCCTCCTCCGCCCGCCTTGCGGACGCTTCCCCCGCTCCAGAGGGGAGGATGGGGACGCATGGTGCCTTTTGGGTTGCGGGCATGTCGCTCGCATTGGCCGGATCGTCCCCGCTTCTGCACTCCGGCACATATACTCTGTAGACGGAGGGATCCGCCGGCCTGCTTCCCCCTCGAACGAGGCAAATGCCGCGCCCTCTATTGGACGGTGACGCGGCGGCTCTCGAAACTGCGCGCCATCCTCAAGCGTAGGACGCTGCCGAACTTTCAGTAGATGGCCGGCCACAGGAAGGATGTAGCCGCTAGACCAGGCACCTGAAAATGAGGAGAGAGAGGGCCGCTTGGAAGATCGGCTTGCGGAGGGCTCACACCGTCCGGAGGCGTGCGGCGTAGGTCTTCGGGAACATTCTTCCATCCGGTTGGTGCGCCTACGGATTTTGCATCGGGAGAAGACGGATTGTGGCGCATGAGCCCCACCAGGCCCTGCCCTCAGGCGCGCAGGTCGCGGCCGATGTTCTGAAGGAGGGCGTTAGCGAACTTGGCGTCGGACTCCTCGAAGAAATCGTGTGCGAGAGAGACGTACTCGTCGAGGATAACGGCGTCGGACAGTTCGGGGTGAGCGATAAACTCAGCGCCGCCGGCGCGCAGAAGGGCGCGCATGGTGGCATCTAGGCGGGTTAGCTTCCAGCCCTCGGCGAGGCGCGCGAGGATGGCGTTGTCGATCTTCGCCTGGTTCTCGACGACGGCGTTGACGACGGATTTGAAGAGGTCCGGATCGGCATCTTCAATCGGGGTGCCGTCCGGGCCGAGGCCGAGGCGGTCTTCCATGAAGTCCCGGATAGTGGCGCGGGCCGACTTGTCGGTCTGCTCCATTTCGTAAAGCGCCTGAACGGCGGCCAGGCGCGCACCGGCCCGGCGCGCGCGTGTAACGTCAAAGGGCAATTTTGGGTTGCTCACCGGATCAGTTCTTTGCGGAACTTGATCATAGAGAGGCAGGCATTTGCCGCCTCGGCGCCCTTGTTCTTGCGCTTGCGGTCCGCCCGGGCAAGCGCCTGGGCTTCGTTTTCGACCGTCAGAATGCCGTAGCCAATGGCCTGGCGGCGTTGGACAATAAGGTCCATCAGCCCGCGGGCGCTCTCGCCGCAGACGTAATCATAGTGCGAGGTTTCCCCCCGGATGACGCAGCCGAGAGCTACCGCGCCATCGAAGCGGCCCGAATCGGCGGCCATGGCGATGAGGCCCGGGATTTCAAAAGCGCCGGGCACTTCCATGACGGTAACCTTCACACCGGCGGCTTCGAGCACTTCCAGCGCGCCCGCTTCCAGCTCGTCGCTGATATGTTTGTAATAGCGCGAAATCGCGACAAGGACGCGGTCGGCCATTAAGTGTTCTCCTCGTTCAGGCGGCGCCAGCCCTCTATCGTCAGGCCGTATCCGTCAAGACCCGCAAGGCGGGTCGGCTGCGTATCAGAAAGGTAAAACATGCGGCGAACACCAAGTTCGCGCAGGATCTGCGCCCCGATGCCGTATTCGCGCAGCGGTGCGGTCGGGTCGCGGGGGGTAGCAGACTTGAGCCCAAGGCGCTCGGCAAGGGCGTTGGGGTGCGCCATGTTGACGAACACGATGACGCCGGGCTCCGGCGCCTTGGCGATCAGCTGCATGGCCTTGCGCACGAGGCCCTCGCGGGGGCCCTTCTCGCCAAGGATATCAGCGAGCACGTCGGTGCGGTGGACGCGGACGATGGTCGTCGAGTCCGGGCGAATGTCGCCGTGCACGATCGCGATATGTTCGGAGCCGTCTAGCGTGTTGCGGAAACAGACAGTGCGGAAGCCCTCGCCATAGGCGGAGTTCAGCGGGGCCTCGACGCGGCGCTCGAGGAAGCGGTCGTTCTGCCGGCGCCAGGCGATCAGGTCCGCGATGGTCCCGATCTTCAGGTTGTGCAGCTGGGCGAAGGCGACGAGTTCCGGCAGGCGAGCCATCGTGCCATCATCATTCATTATCTCGCAGATAACACCGGCCGGGAACAGGCCGGCCATGCGTGAGATGTCGACGGCGGCTTCTGTGTGGCCGGCGCGGACGAGCGTCCCACCTTCCTTGGCGATCAGCGGGAAGACGTGACCGGGAGTGACGATATCGGCATCGTCCTTGGTCGGATCAATTGCCACTGCAATAGTACGGGCGCGATCATGGGCGGAGATACCAGTAGTGACACCCTCCTTCGCCTCTATGGAGACGGTGAAGGCGGTCTGCATGCTTTCGCGGTTATTTCGCGTCATCATGTCGAGGCGCAGCGTATGGGCGCGTTCCTGCGTCATCGAAAGACAAATGAGGCCGCGGCCATGCTTGGCCATGAAGTTCACCGCCTCGGGCGTGGCAAAGGTCGCGGGGATCACGAGGTCGCCCTCGTTCTCGCGGTCCTCGGCATCAACGAGGATGAACATTCGGCCGTTGCGGGCATCCTCGATGATTTCCTCGATGGACGAGATGGCGGCGTGGAATTCGTTGCTCATGGCGGATTACTTTCCTTCCGGCGCGTCGGCGCCGATCATGCGCGCGACATAGCGTGCAAGCATATCGATTTCGAGATTCACCCTATCGCCGGCCTTCAGTGCACTGAGGGTCGTGACTTCCCAGGTATGCGGGATGATGGCGACCTGAAAGTCACCGTTCGGCAAAGCGGCTGCGACGGTGAGGGAAACGCCGTCGATGGCGGCGGAGCCCTTGGTGGCGAAATAGCGGGCGATGACGGCAGGCGGGCGGATGGTGACGCGGAAAGACTGGCCTTCCGGCTCGACCGAGATGACCTCCCCGACGCCGTCCACGTGGCCGAAGACGAAGTGGCCGCCGAGTTCGTCGCCAAGCCGGAGGCTCTTCTCAAGATTGACCCGGCTGCCTTCGGCCCAGCCGCCGAGAACGGTTTTCGACAAGGTTTCGGGGACGGCCTCGACCGCAAACCAGGCGCCGCGGTCTGCGGGGCCCATGTCCACGACGGTGAGGCAGACCCCTGAGTGCATGACCGAGGCGCCAAGCGCGATGTCCGCGAGCGGATAGCCGCTTACGACCTCGAAACGGGTCAGCCCGTTGCGGTGCTCCGCCCGGCGGATGGTGCCGACATCAGTGACAAGACCTGTAAACATTGGAGTTTCCTGCCGGCGCCTATTGCTCAAATCGAACATAAGTATCGAGAACGTCGTCTCCAATCCGTTCCGTCGCGACAGGGCGCCAGCGGGTCGCAGACTTGAGATCTGTGAGACCGAGTTCGGCCACGGCCGAGAGGCCCTCTCCGCCGATCAGGATGGGCGCGCGGAACCAGGCGAGTTCATGCACAGCGCCGGCTCGCACGAAGCTGGCCGCGAGGTGGCTGCCGCCTTCGAGGAGGATCGTGCGGATACCCTCGGCGTGTGCGCGGCGGAGGAAGTCGGGCACGCTCACACGAATGCCGTTGCCGCAGCGCCAGATGGCGGCGCCGGCGGCGGCGTGCGCGGGCGCCTCGCTACCGGCGGTGACGATGACGACCGGACCGACACTGAGAGAAGTCATCAGCTTGGAGGTCAGCGGCGTGCGGCCAGACGAATCCGCGACAATGCGGACGGGCTGGCGGACGGGCAGCGGGATTGTGCGGGCGGTGAGCAGCGGATCGTCGGCAAGGACCGTACCGGAGCCAACCATGATGGCGTCATGCGCAGCGCGCAGGTCGTGGGACCGGGCTCGCGAGGCGCTGGAGGTAATCCACTGGCTGGTGCCATCTGCGAGCGCGATGCGGCCGTCGAGCGAGGTGGCAAGTTTCAGGGTGACGCGGACGCCGGTCATTCTCCGGGCGCGTCTTCTTCATCGAGCGCAGCCTTCTCGATGAACTGGGCGAAGTCGCTGGGATCTTTAAAGTCGCGGTACACTGAGGCGTAGCGAACGTAGCCGACGGGGTCGACGCGCTTCAGCGCTTCCATAACGAGTTCGCCGACCTGCGAGGACGGGATTTCGGTCTCGCCGCCGCTTTCGAGTTTGCGTACGATGCCGGAGACCATCTGGTCGATGCGCTCACGGTCTACCGGGCGCTTGCGCAGGGCAACCATGATGGAACGCTGCACCTTCTCGCGGTCGAACAGGGCACGTTTGCCATCGCGCTTGACGACCATGATCTCGCGCAGCTGCACGCGCTCGAACGTGGTGAAGCGGGCGCCGCAGTTCTCACAGACCCGGCGGCGACGGACAGCGGTATCATCTTCAGCCGCGCGGCTGTCCTTTACAGATGTATTGTCCGAGCTGCAGAACGGGCACCGCAAGACGTATCAGGCCCCCAGACCGTCATAGATCGGGAAGCGGGCCGTCAGCGCCTTGACTTCACCGCGCACGCGCTCCTCGACGGCGCCATTGTCCTGCGTGGAGAGCGCATCGACGATCTCGCCAATCCATTTGCCGATCTGCGTGAACTCGGCCTCGCCGAAGCCGCGGGTTGTGCCAGCAGGCGAGCCGACGCGGACGCCGGAGGTGACCGTGGGCGGGGCGGGATCGAACGGAATGCCGTTCTTGTTGCAGGTAATGAAGGCGCGCTCGAGGGCGGCTTCAGCGTCCTTGCCGGTAACGCCCTTCGGGCGCAGGTCGATCAGAGCAACGTGGGTGTCGGTGCCGCCAGAGACGACATCGAGTCCGGCCTCCTTGCAGGCTTTCGCCATGGCGCGGGCATTGGCCACGACCTGCGCGGCATACGCGCGGAACTCGGGCGTCAGGGCTTCGCCGAACGCAACGGCCTTGGCGGCGATGACGTGCATCAGCGGGCCACCCTGGATGCCTGGGAAGATGGCCGAGTTGATCTTCTTGGCGAGGGCTTCGTCATTGGTCAGAATCATGCCGCCGCGGGGGCCGCGCAGGGTCTTGTGCGTGGTTGTTGTAGCGATGTGGCAATGGTCGAGCGGGTTCGGGTGGACGCCGCCTGCGACGAGGCCGGCGAAGTGGGCCATGTCGACGAGGAACAACGCGCCGACCTCATCCGCGATCGCACGAAAGCGGCGGAAATCGATCTGGCGCGGATAGGCCGAGCCGCCGGCGATGATCAACTGCGGACGGTGGGCGCGGGCGAGGCGCGCAACTTCTTCGAAGTCGATCAGGTGATCGTCCGGGCGCACGCCATACTGGATCGCGTTGAACCATTTGCCGGACTGGTTCGGCTTGGCGCTGTGCGTCAGGTGGCCGCCCGCCGCGAGGCTCATGCCGAGGATGGTGTCGCCGGGCTTCAGGACGGCCTGGAAGACGCCCTGGTTTGCCTGGCTGCCTGAGTTGGGCTGGACGTTGGCAAAGCCGCAATTGAAGAGTTTTTTCGCGCGCTCGATTGCGAGTTCTTCCGCAATGTCCACGAATTCACATCCGCCATAATAGCGCTTGCCCGGATAGCCTTCGGCATACTTGTTTGTGAGAATGGAGCCCTGAGCCTCAAGCACGGCGCGGGAAACAATGTTCTCCGAAGCAATCAGTTCGATCTGATGCTGTTGGCGGGTCGCTTCCTTGCCGATGGCGGCTGCAATTTCCGGGTCGCGGTCGGCCAGAGAGGCCGTGAAAAACCCGCCATTGAGGGTCTGAGGGATGTGCGCCGAGTCTGCCATGAAGTGCTCCGGGTCCGAGTCCCCGGCTGTTTACGCGCCTGAGCCCCGCGGGGCAACAGGCGCTTAACTGATGTTCAAACTGATGTGGTAACTGGCAAAACTCAAATATATTGGCGGCCTTCAGGGTTAGATACTTTACGTGCGCCACCGATTACACTTAAACATTTCGATCTTCGGATCCTGCATTTCAGAATACAGGGCCGGAAGGGGCGGGACATGAAAGAACTAGAAGAATCCGAGTTGCTCGAGATGACCGTGGAAATCGTGTCCTCTTATGTAGCCAACAACTCGCTTCAGGCGGGCGCTCTACCTGACCTGATCAAGACTGTGCACGCGACGATCATCAGCCTCACTCAACAGACCGAAGCACCAAAAGAAAAACTGGAACCGGCGATCGCAGTCGCGAAGTCGGTGACCCCGGAATACATTGTCTGCCTGGAAGATGGCCGGAAGCTGAAGATGCTGAAACGCTATCTTCGAACCCGTTATGACACCACGCCGGAAGAATATCGCGCGAAGTGGGGACTTCCCGCCGACTATCCGATGGTAGCGCCGAACTACGCCAAACTGCGTTCGCGACACGCGAAGCAGATCGGCCTCGGAAAAAAGCGGTAAAGGCCGCGGAGCCCCGTCTCACGCGGCCTGATCGAGCCCCAGCTGCTTCCAGACCGCGAGCAAGGCGGCGACCAACTCGTCCATCATGATCTCGTCGTGCACCGGGCTGGGCGTAAACCGCAGACGCTCGGTGCCGCGCGGCACGGTCGGATAGTTGATCGGCTGGACATAGATACCGAAGTCGAACAGCAGCGTGTCGGACAGTGCCTTGCAACGCTCAGGATCGCCGACAAGCAACGGCACAATGTGCGAGGGAGAGTCCATGACGGGCAGGCCCTCGTCCAGGAATTTCTGTTTCAGCTGCGCAGCCTTCTGTTGATGGATCGCGCGCAGGCGGCGGCCTTCGTCAGTGCGCAGCTTGCGGATGCTGGCGAGCGCACCGGCGGCCATCACCGGGCAAGTCGAAGTACTGAAGATGAAGCCGGAGGCCATTGAGCGGATCGCGTCCACGACGCTGCCATGGCTGGCGATGTAGCCGCCCATGACGCCGTAACCCTTCGCGAGCGTGCCTTCGATAATGTCGATGCGGTCTCCGAGGCCGAGCATCTCGGCAACGCCAGCGCCCTGCTCACCGTACAGGCCGACGGCGTGGACTTCATCAAGATAGGTCAATGCGTCGAACTCTTCGGCGAGGTCGCAGATTTCCTGCATGCGGCCGAAATCGCCGTCCATCGAATAGACGCTTTCGAAGGCGATCAGTTTCGGACGGGCCGGATCATCGAGTTCGAGCAGCGCGCGCAGGTGTTCCACGTCATTGTGGCGGAACACGCGGTACTCGGCGCCGGAGCGGCGGATGCCCTCGATCATTGAGGCGTGGTTCAGCGCGTCGGAATAGATGATCAGGTTCGGCAGGATCTTGCCGAGGGTGGACAGGGTCGCGTCATTGGAGACGTAGCCTGACGTGAACAGCAGCGAAGCTTCTTTGCCGTGAAGATCGGCGAGTTCGCGCTCAAGCTCAACGTGGTAGCGAGTGGTGCCGGAGATGTTGCGGGTGCCGCCGGAACCGGCGCCGAAGTTATCGATAGCCTCGTGCATTGAGGCGATGACTTCATCGTCCTGGCCCATGGCCAGATAGTCGTTGGAGCACCAGATGGTGACTTCGCGCTCGCCATCTTCCATGCGGGCCGTCGCCTTTGGGAAGCGGCCGCGATGGCGCTGGAGATCAATGAAAACCCGGTAACGGCCCTCGCCGCGAATATTGTTGAGGGCGTCTTCGAACGATTTGAGATGCTTCATTTGCCGCACGCTGACTTTCACTGGTGAGGGTGCTCCGCAAGGAGCCGCCGGGCCTGCTTCTGGTTTAGGCCCGGCGTTTATTTAGGCTTATCCGCAGAAATACCTATGCGGCATAACCGGGCAGCTGGCGGTCCAGCTTGCGCAGGAGAGCCGGCCAGACGAGGCGGTCCGTCAGGGTCGACATGCCCGAGCTGTGCTTGGTGAGGCCGCCCTGCCCTGCCACCTTGTCCTGCAGCTCTTCGCCGCACTCCAGAACGCCGTCGCGGCCGGCCGTGAGGGCCATGACCTGCATCTTGCAGGCTCGCTCCAGGAAGAACATGCGGGTGAAGGTCAGCGCCGCACTTTCGCCGCAGGTCAGCGTGCCGTGGTTGCGCAGCAGCATGGAGTGCTTGGTGGGGCCGAGGTCGCGCACGAGGCGCTCGCGCTCGTCAAGGTCCAACGCCACGCCTTCATAGTCATGGTAGGCAATGTCTTCGCGAACGATCATGGCGGTCTGGCTGATCGGCAGAAGGCCTTCCTTTTGCGAGGAGACGGCGACGCCCTGATCGGTGTGCAGGTGCATCACGACCGTGGCGTCTTCGCGGGCAGCGTGGATGGCCGAGTGGATGGTGAAGCCGGCCGGATTGATCATCGCGTCGGTTTCCTGAACGATGTTGCCGTCCAGATCGACTTTCACGAGCGAAGAGGCGGTGATTTCCTCGAAGAACCAGCCGTAGGGGTTGATCAGGAAGTGGTGTTCCGGGCCCGGGATCCGGTGGGAGATGTGGGTGAAGATCATGTCGTCCCAGCCGTACAGCGCCGTCAGGCGGTACAGCGCGGCGAGATCGACGCGGGCTTTCCACTCCGCTTCGCTTACGGCGCTGCGGACATCGATATTGGGGTTACCGTCGGCCATCTTGATGTTTCTCCCTGTCTATTGAGGTGAGTTTAGCCGAACTCGGCGCGAGGCGCCAGATGAAGGTGACGGACGTGTCAGGTTCGGTTTGCCCGCTTGGGGCGCGTCGCCTTGACGCCATGCTCAAAGCATTTGCACATGCCGGCATGGCTAACCTGAAACTTGCATTTTTCGCCTCAAAGCGCCCCGAAGCGCAGCAGGCCCTGCCCCTGCTGGCGGCGCGATACGGCAATGTGCCGGAGGAGGACGCCGACGTGGTGGTCGCCCTCGGCGGCGACGGGGCCATGCTGGACACGCTGCGTCGGCGGTTTACCGACAATCGGCCGGTCTACGGCATGAACCTTGGCACGATCGGCTTTCTGATGAACGAATACCAGGCCGAGGGGCTGCCCGAGCGGATCGATGCGGCGGAGCGGGCAAGCCTGACCCCGCTACGGATGTTCGCGGTGGACATCCACGGGGCCGAACACCGGGCGCTGGCGATCAACGAAGTGTCGCTGCTGCGCCAGACGGCGCAGTCGGCGAGACTGAAGATCACCGTGGATGGCCGGGTGCGGATGGACGAGCTTGTTTGCGACGGCATCATGGTGGCAACGCCCGCCGGCTCGACCGCTTATAACCTCTCCGCTCACGGGCCGATCCTGCCGATTGGGGCAAACATGCTGGCGATGACCCCGGTCAGCGCCTTCCGGCCACGCCGCTGGCGGGGAGCGCTGCTGCGCCATGATGCGCGAGTGGAGCTTGAAGTGCAGGCGCCGGACCGGCGGCCGGTTTCCGCGTCTGCCGACAACCAGGAAGTGCGCGACATCGTTCGCGTCACGGTGGAAGCAGATCACACCCGCAGGTTAACGCTGCTGTTCGATCCGGGCCATGCCCTGGACGAGCGCATCCTGACCGAGCAGTTTGCTTTCTAAGGGTTTCCGTCAGCTCTGCGTCAGCTAAACGTTAAGGCTTGGCAGTTAACCTTCAGGCCTCAAATACAAGGCCTGATGCATGCTCGCGAAACTCTTCTCCAAGGCAAAGCTCCCCGTTTCCGCCTCGCGCCGGACCAGCCAGGAGCTGCCTACGCCCGACATTTCGCGGGTAATAAAGACCGCCGCTCCGGTCTATCCGGCCGCCCTGACCGAGGACGAGACCGAATCGCTGGCCGTCGAGGCCGAACGGGCGGTCGACAACCTGTCCGAACAGTTCGAGATCTGGATGCGCCGCGACCTCGAATCGCTGCGGGCCACCTGGGGCGAGGCGCAGAAGGCTGAGGCGACCGCCGAGGACTATCGCCGCGTCTACACGGCCGCGCACAACATCACCGGCGCGGCGCCATCTTACGGCTTTCCGGCGGTGGCGCGGCTATCAAGGTCTCTCTGCCTGCTGCTGTCGCAGACGCGGCCCGGTGAGAATGCGCCGCTGATCAACCTGCATGTTGAAGCCTGCCGGGCCGCAATTGCGGCCGGCCCAGAAGGCGACGCGAGCCACTCGGTTGCGGACGCCGTGTGTGATGCACTGGAGCGGCGGGTGGCTGCGCGGCTGAGCGCCTGATCAGACGTTGACGCGGGACAGCAGTTCCATAGTCTGGCCGTAACCGGCCTCTTCCGGAATGTAGAGACACGGTTCGCCGTCCGGAGACTTGCCGGTTTTCGGCAGCACACTGACGACTGGCTCCGATCCGAACATTGAGACAGCCTGCTGTACTGAAGTTGCCCGCATGAGCTTCTTGAGGTTCATCCGTGTCGGGAAGATAATGGTGGCCTTGCCGTCCAGTTCCTGCGCCAGCGCTTCATCGGCAGAGAGCCAGACCGCATCGGTCGTCTCGCGTCCATCATGGGCGGCAATCTGCCAGAGCGGCGCAGGGGCTAGGTAGAAATGCGTGTCGAACCGCTTCGGCATCATTACCGGCGTGATCCAGTGGCCGAAATGGACGAGGCTATCGAGCGCGAGGACGAGGTCGTGCTCTTTCATCAGACCGAGGAAGGACATCTCGCCCCGGTCGACTGCACCGCGGTGCGGGCTCAGCAGCTCCGCAATGTCTGCGCCGACCAGCGGCGCCCCGGGACCGCGCACGGCGCGGCGGCGGGCAATCAGCAGTCCGGATTCCTCGTAAGCTTCGCGGATAGCGGCGATGCGGGCGTCCTGCTGGACCGGTCCGAAATCACCGTCTGTCCAATCGTCCCAGTCGGCGCTGGCATCGGCGGCGGCGGCCTTGCCACCCGGAAACACTAGCGCGCCAGCCGCAAAATCGATCTCGTAGTGGCGTTTGACCATCAGCACTTCCGGCTTCGGCGCGGCATCGCGTAGCAACAGGATGGTCGCGGACAAACGGGGTTCGGCGGGGGCGGCTTCAGACATGGTGGCCAAAATCCTTAAAATTTCCGGGAAAACTAACCCGCGAGCTGCGCGTGATGTTCAACTCCAGCCGTTAGGGAAGGCAAGAGCCAGTCATGTGGCATAACAAGGATTCCGGATGCGCCCCTTCCCTCGCCCCAACACGAACCTCGTGCGCAGCTCCAATGCGCCGAATGTGCGGTTCAAACCAGTGATGCACCTGCTGGCCGGCGATTCCCTGGGCCTGGTGGCCGATGAGCCGATGGAGTTCGAGGAACGCGTGTCTTTCGGCGCAGCGGCCAATGACAATGACGCGCTGAATGCCGCCAAATGGATGGCCGGGCGCCTTGAGCGCGTGGCGAGCGCCGTCTGCGCGCAGGAATTGCCGCACCGGCCTATCCTGGTGGCCGCCCCGATGGCCGGTCTTTCCGATCCGAACACCGCCGCCGCCTGCGACGCCGCCGTGCGCCGGACGGTTCTGTGTCAGCAGGAATTCTGCCTGATGTTCTCGGATGCCGCGTTTGCCGGCCACCCGGCGGACAGCACCGCCCGCATCACCCGCTTGCGCCGCGCGGGCTTCCGCGTCGGCATCGACATGCGCCATTCCTGGCAGACGCCACTCAGCGAAAGTTTCCGCATCCTGATCGATACGATCCGGGTGGACGCCGATGCGATGGAAGCCTCGTACGAGCTCTGCGATGTGGTGATGGCGGCCAGGTCCGCCGGCATCCTGATCGTCGCCGACCATGCCAGTTGGCGTGACGGGGAGTTCCTGAGCCTGCTTGGCGTGGCCGGCGGGATTGCACCCACAGCCGACGCCTGAGGCTTAGGCCGCGTCGGTATCCTCGTTCGCCTCTTCGCGGGCAGCCATCTCGGAGTAATAGTCCAGCTTGTCGAGCAGGTAGTCGAGGTCGTCCTTCGGGATAGCCTGGAACTGCGTGAGCACCCGTTCGATCATCCGTGCACGGAACCGGGCGCGGTCGTTCGCCCCTCCGTCATGCTGGGTTTCGTGGAAGACGTTCACCGCCGCCTTGAAGGCGGGCAGCATTTTCCGCGGCAGGCCGGCACGGTCGAACACGGCCTGAAGGCCAAGCGGTCCGGCATCGTGGATCATCAGCCAGACACGCTGGTGGGCGACGCCGGAGAGTTCCGCCAGTGCGTGCTCGACGAAACGCATCTGCCCACAACAGAGTGCACGCATGATCAATGAGTTGGAGAGGCGGCCGTTCAGGTTCAATTGCGAGACGAAGCGCGGCAGATCATTGGTCCGGCCCGCCTGCTCCACCAGGTCGATGGTCGCGCGCTCACGGGCGCTGGCGGCGAGGTCGATGGCAAGCTGCGCAGGAAGTTCGTGACGGTTGACAAGAATGTCGAAGAGCTGGCCCGAGACCAGCGAGACCATCTTCTCGGCTATGTGCGTCGGGATGAAGTCGCGCTTTATCAGGCCGGCTTGGACAGTCTCGTCGCGGCCGAAACGGCGCAGCGTGTCGTCATACGCCTTGTCGGTCCATTCAGCGCCACGGTTGGCGGAGAGTGCCCGGACGGCCTCCACGCCGCCATGTTCGGAGATCACTTCGGTGATGGTGATCGACAGCGCCTCGCGGCTCGCAATCGCGGCCTGCTTGGCGGCCGTGACAGAGAGGACGAGTTCGACAAGATCTTCATCAGTGAATACGGGCGAGTCCTGCAGGACCGGAATGGCGACAGCCTCGATGTCGTGCGCGAGGCGCAGCGCCACTTCGCGCGGCAGAATGGGTGAGGAGCGCAGCGTGACGGCCAGCGTGCGGCGTACGAGATCTGCGGCGTCCTCGGCGAGGATGGTGATGATCTCTTCGGCGAACCCCTTTTCCGTATCTGTCAGGACGTCCAGCGCGATGCGCCGGCACAAGCGGTGGGCAACCGAGGCGCGCTGCTCCGGCGTCTCGCCCCGCATCAGGCGGAGGATGTCGTCTTCAGTGAGCTGGGGCCGGATACTCTGGACCGTCATGGGCGGGGTAATCCTCAGATTCGGATGATCTGCCCGAACCTGCGCGACGCTGGTTAATATCGGTTTACCAAGCCACCTGCCCTGCCATGGAACCAAAAGAAAAACCGGCTGGATCGCGCCAGCCGGTTTCAAAAAATTGCTGGAACGGCAACGCTTAAGCGTCGTCTTCCTTGAAGAGGTCTTCGCGGGAAACCTGGGTTTCCTCAACCGTGGCGACCGACAGGATGTGGTCGACGACCTTGTCCTCGTAGATCGGCGCCCGCAGCTGGGCCATCGCGTTCGGGTTCTTCTGGAAGAACTGCACCACTTCGCGCTCCTGGCCCGGGTACTGGCGGGCTTCACGGATGAGTGCCTGGTTCACTTCCTGCTCGGTGATACGGACGTCCGAAATGCGGCCCATCTCAGCAAGCACCAGGCCGAGGCGTACGCGGCGCTCGGCGATCTTGCGGTATTCCGCTTTCAGCTCGTCTTCCGGCTTCTTCTTCTCTTCATCCTGGACGCGGCCGGCATCCATCTCGCGCTGAAGCTGTTGCCAGATCTGCTCGAACTCCATGTTCACCATGCCCGGCGGCAGATCGAAGCTGTGGGCTTCGTCCAGCTTGTCCAGCAGGTCGCGCTTGGCTTTCGAACGCGAAGCATTGGCGTGCTCAGCAGTCAGCTGGTCCTTCACGAGGCCGCGCAGCTGCTCGAGGCTTTCGAGGCCGAGGCCCTTTGCGAATTCTTCGTCGATCTCCGGTGTTTTCGGCGCACGGACTTCGTGTACCTTGACTTCGAACACTGCGGCCTTGCCGGCGAGGTTGGCTGCCTGGTAGTCTTCCGGGAAAGAAACGTTCAGTTCTTTCTCTTCGCCGGTTTTCACGCCGACGAGCTGCTCTTCGAAGCCAGGAATGAAGCGGTTGGAGCCAAGGACGACCGACTGCTGCTCAGCTGCGCCGCCTTCAAACGGGACGCCGTCGATCTTGCCGACGAAGTCGATCACGACGGCGTCGCCGTCTTTCGCTTTCGCGGTCTTGGCGCGGGGTTCGTACTGGATGTTCTGGTCGGCGATGCGCTTCAGCGACTCGTCGATCTGCTCGTCGGTCACGTCAGCGACCGGACGGGTGACCTTGAGGGACGCGGCCTCGACAGGAGTGAACTCCGGCATAATGTCGATGTTCATCTCATAGGCGAGGTCAGCCTCACCCTTGACGACTTTCTCGATGTCGCCGTCCATCTTCACAGCCGGCTGGCCGGCGGGACGCAGGGCGTTGTCCTCGAGGGCCTTCTGGTTGGTCTCGTTGACCAGCTTGTCGATCATCTCGCCCATCAGGTCGCGGCCATACATCTTGCGGACGTGTGCGGCCGGAACCTTACCCGGACGGAAGCCCTTGAGCTTCATCTGCGGGCGAATTTCCTCGATCCGCTGGGCCAGTTTGGCCTGGAGTTCGCTGGCGGTAACCTTCACCTCAAAGGTGCGGCTGAGACCTTCTGCCTTGGTCTGAGTGACTTCCATGTCCTCGTCTTTCGTCAATGAATGCATGGCCGGGGGAGCCGCGAGGGGGCCCCGGACACACTGAATCCTGCCTGAAGCGGCGGCTTATGTCATATGGGGAAGGCCCTGTCCACGGCGCGTGGCGGGCGAGTGCAGCGGGGTTTCCACGCCCTGCCAGGCGCCCTGCAGCAGCGAACGATTGCCCCCGGCAAAGGCCTCGCGTAAGAGGCCCCCCACGTGCGGATGTGGCGGAATTGGTAGACGCACTGGATTTAGGTTCCAGCGCCGCAAGGTGTGGAGGTTCGAGTCCTCTCATCCGCACCACGAAGGGCAGAGGCCGTCGATAGCGCCGCCCTCTGCGGCGATTACTGATGCCTCCACGTCAGTCTTGCACGGCCGCAGGCGCGTGGCATGCTTTTCTCGGCTTTCAAGTTCGGGAGAAGCGCCATGGCCGCAGCAGCAGAAGGTTTCCAGGTTCGCCTCCTGCCGGAGGATGAGTTCACGCACGATCCCGGTACCGCCGAGAACTACAACGAGAGCATGTACTTCAACGTGTTCGACGCGGGCAAACGCGCCGGGGCGTGGTTCCGGATCGGCAACCGGCCAAATCAGAACTACGCTGAGATGTCGATGTGCGTCTACTTTCCGGATGGCCGGGTCGGCTTCATGTTTGCGCGCCCCGCGATAACCGGGAATGCGGAAATGAATGCAGGTGGCCTGAAAGTCGAAGTTGTAACGCCCTTCAAGGAGCTGCGGGTCACGTACACGGGCGAACTGCTCGTGCTGAAGGAACCGCTGCAAATGGCTGATCCGAAGATCGCGTTCCGGAACAATCCGCGCGTGCCGTGCCGGATGGAGATGACCTATACGGGCCTCTCACCGATGTATGGCGGTGAAATGCTGAAGGCAGACGGCTCGTCGATCGAGATCGATCCTGAGAAGTCGTTCGCCAAGGCCCACTACGAGCAGCACTGCGCGGCGAAAGGCTTCATCGAGTGCGGTGGCGAGCGGCTCGACATTGATGGCCATGGCCTGCGCGATAAGTCCTGGGGGCCTCGCCATTGGCAGGCTATCGAATGGTATCGCTGGTGCCCAATGAACTTTGGTCCCGATTTCGGGATGATGTTTAACGTGATGAGCGACGGCAAGGGCGGCGCCCGGCCGAGCGGCATGGTCTACCGCGACGGCGTGTATGACGACATTACCGCCTGCGACCTGACGAGCAATTGGGACAAGAACGAGTACCAGACGGACCTCGTTGCCAGGATCCGCACCAAGGCAGGCAAGACGTACGAGGTAACCGGGCGCGTCGTCGCCCTCATACCGCTGCGCAATCGGCGCACCACGCCGGACGGCCAGGAACTGACGACGCGTATCACTGAAGCGATGACCGAGTATCGCTGCGACGGAAAAGTCGGCTACGGCATGAGCGAGTATCTAGACCAGATCATCGACGGCCGCCCGATGGGACGGATGGCGGGTCACTGACACCGGTCAGCGTTCGGCGAGTTCGCCATGCAGCGCGCTGAGAATGTCTGGCAGTTGCTGTTCCAGATCTTCAGCGATCAGCCCTGCCCCGACGCGGCGACCGGCTTCGCCATGAATCCAGGCGGCCATGGCGGCGGCGAGGAAGCTGTCGACACCTTGCGTCATGAAACCCGCGATGAGGCCCGCGAGTACGTCGCCTGACCCTGCGGTGGCCAGCCAGCGGGTGGCGTGCGTGTTGACAACGATGTGGCCGCTCGGCGCAGCGATGATGGTATCCGCGCCCTTCACGATGACGAGGCAACCGGCTTTTGCGGCGGCCTGACGGGCTGCTTCGATCTTGTTAGGGGCGCTGGTTAGCAGGTCACCAAAGAGACGCTCGAACTCGCCCGTGTGCGGCGTCACCACATCCGACTCGCGCAGCATCGCGAACAGCGCCGCAGGATCGTCCGCAAACACGGTCAATGCGTCAGCATCCAGCACCGCACGAGCGGGGGATTTAAGCACGGCGGCGACGTTCTGGCGGGTCTGCGGCGTGACGCCGGCCGCCGGGCCGATGACGACGACGCTGGCCTTCTTCGCCTGCGCAGAAAGCTCCTCTGCTCCGTCCACGGAGGACAGCATGATGGCCGTCAGATGCATGGAGTTGGTGAGCATCGCAGACGGCGGCGACAGCAGCGTGACGAGCCCGGCCCCGGCGCGCAGGCCGGCCCGGGCGGCAAGGCGGGCGGCGCCGGTGGAGCTCATCGGCCCACTGACGACTTTCAGATGGCCGCGGCGATGCTTGTAGTCCCCCTGCCCGGGCTGCGGCAGATTGGCCGCCCACAGCGCCGGGCTGTTTTCCATCGCGCGCGTCTGCACAGGAATTCCAATATCGGCCACCATGACACCGCCGCAGTAAGCCGCGCCGGGTAGCAGCACGTGCGCGGGACGCAGCGCGGCAAAGGTGATCGTGCCTTCGGCGCGAAAACAGGGACCAAGCGGTTTGGCGGTGAAGCCATCGATCCCTGACGGCACATCCACTGACACCACGCGCGCAGGACGCTCGGCGAGGGCTGCCGCCGCGCCTTCCAGCGGACGCGACAGGCCGCCGCCGAAGAGCGCGTCGAGCACAAGTTCATGCGGCGCGGTGAGCGCCTGTTCGAGCGTCCCGACCTCGCCGCCCCAAAGCGCTGCAGCTTTCGCCGCGTCGCCCTTGAGCTCCGCGACCGGCACTGCACAGAAGACTTCAACCTTGCGCCAGAGTTTCGCGAGCGCAGCCGCCGCGACGAAACCGTCACCACCATTGCCGCCGGGGCCGCAAAGAACCTGTATCTGGCCTTCCGGCCAATGCGCGTGCACGAACTCCGCCACCGCCTCGCCGGCGCGTTGCATGACGGTGAAACTGTCGACGCCGGCGGCGAAGATCGCCTGCTCAGCGAGGCGCATTTCCTGCGGCGTTAGAATAGGTCTGCCCATGGGCGCGGCTCATAGCACGCGAGTCGCGGCTTCGCTTCCATATTCTGCCACGCGAAGAGCCCCTGCACGGCGTTCCAGACGGGTGACGGAACAATGGCCGGGACGAAATACCGTGACGCGGTCATCCCCTTCGATCAGACCGCACAACGCATTGATCGCCACGAAGTGAGAGAAAACGACGGTGCCTTCCGGCAACGCTTCGACGAAGTCGCCAACGCGCCGGCGCCAGGCGACATAAGGCGCGCCGGCATCAGTCCATGTTCCGGCCATCACTTTCTGGAGCCAGGCGACCCGGTCGTCGATGCCTTCCGGCTTCACGATCTCGCTGACTTCCGGCGCGATAGCCGGCGACATAGACAGGCGCTGGGATGTGGGCGCGGAGGTTTCGCGGCAGCGCTGCATCGGGCTGGAGATGAGGCCCCTCACCGGAAGCGCCTCCAGAATTGAGGAGACGGCTTCAGCCTGCTTGTGGCCAAGCGCGCTGAGGCCAGGATCGAGATGATCGCCCCAGCCTGCGGCTGCTTCGCCGTGCCGGATAAGCCAGATCACGCGGCGACCGGCTCGCCGGCCAATGCCTGCGGCTGCAGGGTAGGCTTGATGCCATGCTGGCCGAGCAGCTTCAGCGTTTCCTTATAGATCAGGGGCCTGCGGATGCCGAGGCGGGCACGGGCAACTTCAAGCGGTTCATGCATGAGAGCGATGATATCCTGCTGAATGATCTTTTCGGCGAGGGCGCCATTGCGCTTGCCTTCCCAGAAGCAGTCCATGATTCGCGCGTTCTTGGGTGCATGTTTTGCAATCGTGCGGCAGCCAACAAACGAAATGAAGATCACGCCGAGGCCGGGCTGCTGGCTAAAGGTGAAGGCAAGCAGCGAGGCTTCGCCCAACGCGTCCCGGCCATAACCGCTGAGCACGTGGAACAGGTCATGCGTGTCGCGCAGGCGGTTTCCGTACCATTTGTAGTCGTCGTCGAACTCGCGGGCGGCGGAGCGGAACTTCTCGCTTTCGTCAACCAACCCCTGCGCGGTCAGCCCTTCGCGTTCCATGAACTCGATATAGGCGCGGCCGACCGTACCTTCCGGCAAGGCGCGGATCCATGCGTGGTCGTCCAGCAGCGGCGGAAGGTAGGGCTTCTCGGCCAGCAGCTTGCGACCGGCCTCGGTTTCGATGAAGGCCTTGAAGTTGCGTTCGAACGACTTGCCGTTCAGCGCCTCGATAATGTGGAAGACCTGCTCTGTGTCTTCCTTGTCCTGAATCAGCTTCTGCATGTGGCGCCACGCCTTGAGCGGGCGGAAGGCCGCCGGGCGGCGGTCAGGGTGGACGTAGATCTCTGCAGGCATCAGTCAGGGCTCCGGAGGGGCCTTTCCTGTAGCATGTGCGAGGAAAGGTGAAAAGTGACGCAGGCGTCATTAATTGGGAATTCCGCCGGGAAATGGATGCCTATTTATTAGGCAATGGCGCCCGATTATTTACCATGCGGCCATCCCGGGGCACGAGTCCCGCGCCTTCCTATCGCGTCCTCTCCCAACACCCCATACGCACGATTGAAATCTTAACCCGGCGGCTGGGGAGAACCACGCATGAAAAAGATCGAAGCAATCATCAAACCGTTCAAGCTCGATGACGTGAAGGAAGCCCTTCAGGAAATCGGCCTGCAAGGCATGACCGTCATCGAAGCCAAGGGCTTCGGGCGCCAGCGCGGTCATACGGAACTCTACCGCGGCGCCGAATATGTCGTCGACTTCCTGCCCAAGCTTAAGATCGAAGTCGTGCTCGCCGACAGCGCCGTTGAGGGTGCCGTTGAGGCAATCAAGAAAGCTGCCCACACCGACAAGATCGGGGATGGCAAGATCTTCGTGTCCGATGTTATCGACGCTGTGCGGATTCGCACCGGTGAAACGGGCGACGCAGCGCTCTAGGAATTAAATGCGCGGTTTCGCGCCCCTCATATCAGACAGCACAAACAGCTCACCAGAAGGCAAAACCAATGGCTGATCAGCTCTACAAAAAAATGAAGGATGAAGACATCCAGTATGTCGACCTTCGCTTCACCGATCCGCGCGGAAAGATGCAGCACGTCACCTTCCACAAGAACATGGTCGGCGAAGACTTCTTCACCGAAGGCCAAATGTTCGATGGTTCGTCGGTTGCTGGCTGGAAAGCCATCAACGAGTCCGACATGCTTCTCATGCCGGATCAGGCCACCGCCATCATCGATCCGTTCTTCCAGCAGACGACGCTCGCCGTGATCTGCGACGTGCTCGACCCGATCACCGGCCAGGCCTACAATCGTGACCCGCGCACGACCGCCAAGAAGGCCGAAGCCTACGTTAAGGCTTCCGGCATTGGCGACACTGTGTTCTTCGGCCCAGAAGCCGAGTTCTTCGTATTCGATGACGTGCGCTGGTCGATCGAGCCGCACAACACCGGCTACAGCTACGACTCCTCCGAGCTGCCGATCAACACGAGCAAGGAATACCCGATGGGCAACATGGGCCACCGCCCTGGCCCGAAGGGAGGCTACTTCCCCGTTCCGCCGATCGACTCCGAGCAGGACATGCGCGGCGAAATGCTCTCCATCATGGGCGAAATCGGCCTCGACCCGGAAAAGCACCACCACGAAGTGGCACCTGCCCAGCACGAGCTTGGCCTCAAGTTCTCGACGCTGACCGTGATGGCTGACCGGATGCAGCTCTACAAGTACGTCATCCACAACGTGGCGGCGTCCTATGGCAAATCGGCCACCTTCATGCCGAAGCCGATGTACAAGGACAACGGCTCGGGCATGCACGTCCACCAGTCGATCTGGCAGGGCGGCAAGCCGCTGTTCGCCGGCAACAAGTATGCCGACCTGAGCGACATGTGCCTCTACTACATCGGCGGCATCATCAAGCACGCCAAGGCCCTGAACGCGATTACCAACCCGTCGACGAACAGCTACAAGCGCCTTGTCCCGGGTTACGAAGCACCGGTCATGCTGGCCTACTCCTCCCGCAATCGTTCGGCCTCGATCCGCATTCCGTTCGGCTCTAACCCGAAGGCGAAACGCATCGAAGCCCGGTTCCCGGATCCGATGGCGAACCCCTATCTCGCCTTCGCCGCTCTACTGATGGCCGGTCTCGACGGCATCGAGAACAAGATCCATCCGGGCGATGCCATGGACAAGGACCTGTATGACTTGCCGCCGGCCGAAGCTGCGAAAATCCCGCAAGTCTGCGGCTCTCTGCGTGAAGCGCTCGGCGCCCTTGATGCAGACCGCGCCTTCCTCAAGAAGGGCGGCGTGTTCGACGACGACCAGATCGACTCCTACATAGATCTCAAGATGGAAGAGAACATGCGGTTCGAACTTCATCCGCACCCGGTCGAATTCGACATGTATTACAAGATGTAGGTTTCCCGGCCTTTGCGCCAGAAACCATGGGCCGGCATCTTCGGGTGCCGGCCTTTTCTTTGCCATGAAAGGTCCTCAGGAAGACGCCATGATGAAGCTGGTCATCTTCTGGGGAAGCTGGGCCTGGTTCCCGCTGGCGGCCGTGTGCATCTGGGGGATCTTCCGGGGCAAGCCGGCGGTGAAAATGCTCGCCGGGCTGATGCTCGCGGTAACGGCGGTGCCGGCCTATGCGCGCTTCGTTGAGCCGCGCCTGCTGGTTACGCATGAGGAAACAATCCTGCTGCCGGGCGCGACCGAGGCCTCTCCGTCCATCCGCATTGCATTGTTCGGCGATCCGCATATCGGCATGTTCGGCCATTCGATGGCGATCGAGCGGATCGTTAAGCGGATCAATGCCGAAGGGGTCGACGCGGTCTTTCTTGCGGGCGACCTGACCTATCATCCGGACCCTGAAGACATTCCCGAGGACTTCGCCGCGCTGGCAGACCTCAGAGCGCCGCTTTTTGCCGTGTTGGGCAACCATGATGTCGGCTTTCCCGGCAATGACCTCAGCGATGCCATCCTAACCGCGCTCGGTGAGGCAGACGCCGCGGTCATGCACAACCGGGCGGTCGAGGTGCAGATCGGCGGCCAGGCAATTGTTGTCACCGGCGCCTCCGACCTCTGGCAGCGCCGACAGGACTTCAGCTTCACCGCCGCCCTGCCCCCGGACCAGCCAATCATCCTGCTCACGCACAATCCCGATACCGCGCTGGTCGTGCCGGATGGGTTTGCCTATGACCTGATGCTCGCCGGGCACACGCATGGCGGCCAGGTTCGCATTCCGGGAATTTATCGCAGCTTCCTGCCGGTCAACGGCCCGTTCGACAAGGAACTCCACCGCCTGCAGACACCAGCCGGCGAGCGCCTCGTCTATGTGACCACCGGCACCGGCATGGTCGGCGTGCCGATGCGGTTCCTGATGCCACCACGAGTAGACATCCTCACGATCCATCTGCCGCAATGAAAAAAGCCCCGGCGCGAGGGCCGGGGCTCTTTTTTTGTCCGAACCCGGAGGAGGTCAACCCGCTTCGGTCTGGGTCTTGTTAGCGTGCACGTAAAGCGGCTCGGCATTGCCTTCAACCACTTCGGCATTGATCACAACTTCTTCGACGCCGCGCAGGTTCGGCAGTTCGAACATCGTGTCCAGCAGGATGCCTTCCATGATGGAGCGCAAGCCGCGCGCCCCCGTCTTGCGGCCAATCGCCTTGCGCGAGACCGCAACCAGCGCTTCCGGTGTGAACGTGAGGGCCACGTTCTCCATGTCGAACAGCTTCTGGTATTGCTTGAGCAGGGCGTTCTTCGGCTGGGTAAGGATCTGGATGAGTGCTTTCTCGTCCAGGTCTTCCAGTGTCGCGATAACCGGCAGTCGGCCGATAAATTCCGGGATCAGGCCGAACTTCTGCAGGTCTTCGGGCTCGGTGCCGCGAAGGGTTTCGCCGACCCCTTTGTCACTGGCGTTCTTGATGGTCGCACCGAAGCCGATCGAGGCATTGTCACCGCGCGCAGCAATAATCTTCTCGAGGCCGGCAAACGCGCCGCCGCAGATGAACAGGATGTTCGTCGTGTCGACCTGCAGGAATTCCTGCTGAGGATGTTTCCGGCCGCCCTGCGGCGGAACCGCCGCGACGGTACCTTCCATGATCTTCAGCAGCGCCTGCTGGACGCCCTCGCCAGACACGTCACGCGTGATTGAGGGATTGTCCGACTTGCGCGAAATCTTGTCGATCTCGTCGATGTAGACAATGCCGCGCTGGGCGCGCTCGACGTTGTAATCGGCCGCCTGCAGCAGTTTCAGCACGATGTTTTCAACATCCTCGCCGACATAGCCGGCTTCCGTAAGCGTCGTGGCATCTGCCATCGTGAAGGGCACGTCGAGGATGCGCGCCAGCGTCTGGGCCAGCAGCGTCTTGCCGCAACCCGTGGGGCCTACGAGCAGGATGTTCGATTTGGACAGCTCCACCCCATCCGCCTTGCCAGCGTGGGAGAGGCGTTTGTAATGGTTGTGGACCGCGACCGAGAGGATGCGCTTGGCGTGGCGCTGGCCAATAACGTAATCATCGAGCACATCGCAGATCTCCTGCGGCGTCGGAACACCTTCGCGGGACTTGATCGCCGAGGTTTTGTTTTCCTCGCGGATGATGTCCATGCAGAGTTCGACGCACTCGTCGCAGATAAACACGGTCGGTCCAGCGATGAGCTTTTTCACCTCATGCTGGCTCTTTCCGCAGAAAGAGCAGTAGAGCGTGTTCTTGGAGTCGCCGGAGCCGTTTTGCTTCGTCATAACTTCCTCAATGCCTCGAAACGCTTAACGCAGGCTTTAAAGCCCGCCTGGATACGTTCCGGTGGTCCTAAGTCTATAGTTGTTCGCTAAGCCTGCAAGGGGCGGGCCGCACGTTGAAAAATTGCGGTTATTTCTCGTCTTCCGCAGACCGGCGCTCGTAAACCTTGTCCACGATGCCAAATTCCATGGCCTGCTCGGCCGTCTGGAACGTGTCCCGGTCAAGTGTTCGCTCAATGACTTCATAGGGCTGACCAGTATGGCGCACGTAAATATTGTTAAGCCGCCGCTTCAATTCGATAATCTCTTCGGCATGGCGCTCGATATCTGTGGCAACACCCGAATACCCGCCCGAGGGCTGGTGCAACATGACGCGGGCGTTCGGCAGCGCGATGCGCATCCCTTTTTCCCCTGCGGCAAGCAGGAGCGAGCCCATAGAGGCGGCCTGGCCGATGCAGACCGTGGAGATCGGGCAGCGGACGTATTGCATGGTGTCGTAGATCGCCAGGCCCGAGGAGACGTATCCGCCGGGGCTGTTGATATACATGGCGATTTCGCGCTTCGGGTTTTCGGATTCGAGGAACAAGAGCTGCGATGTTGTAAGCGCCGCGACGCCATCATCGATCGGGCCGGTGACGAAGATGATGCGCTCCTTGAGAAGGCGCGAGAAGATATCAAAGGCCCGCTCGCCCCGGCTCGTCTGCTCGACGACCATCGGGACGAGGTTGAGGGCGGTCTCATGGATAGTGGACATCAAGGGAGCCTTTGAAAAAACTGGCTGAATCGCTTGGGATCAGGTGTGGCAGATGCCCCTATATTTGTCCACGCAAGCAGCGCCACAAGAGGGCTACAGCTGTGGAAAGACACCCACCAGTAGCTTAACGGAACGGCCATTCCCCTTCACCGCTTGGCAGGGCGCACCCCGGATCGCGGATAAAGGCCAGGTAGTCGGCTATCACGCGGTCCCGCTGCAGGTCACTCAGCAACACATGGTAACCTTCAGGGTAGTAGACTGTGCGCACGTGTTTCGGCAGGAATGGCGCCGTCCGTTTTGGACCTATTGGCGGCACCACCTCATCGCGTCCCCCATAAGAGACCAGGACCGGGACGCTTTCCGGCAACCGCGCCGCCTGCTCGTGGGCAAGCTCCATCAGAGACACGGCGCCAGCCAGCTGGTCGATCCGGTTCTCCTTTGAGTGCCAGGGGTCTGCTGACTGCAAGTCGAGAAAGGCGTCGTTGTCAGACAGCCTCGGCTTGGCAAACTTCGGGGGGCGCACGATCTGCGCCGGTGCCAGCTTTACCGAGGCGCGCAGCGCGGCGGCCATGAAAGGGTTGAGCGCGCCCCAGCCGCGCAGGCCCGGGCCGGACAGGATCAACCGGTCCGCCTCCGGCGGGCGGTCGGACGCAAAGGTCGTGATCGCAACGGCGGCACCCATTGAGATGGCCACCACCGTTACCTCGGCGCCCGGATGCCGAGCGCGGGCAAGTGACACAACCGTGCGAAGGTCTTCCTGCATCAGAGCATCACCCGCCCAATGGCCGCGACTGACGGAGCGCCCGAAGCCGCGCTGGTCGTAGGCATAAACGGGCACTCCCGCCTTCGACCATTCCGGCGCCGCGAGGCGGAACTCACCTGCGTAATTGTTCATCCCGTGGATGCCGACGATGACGTGTTGCGCGTCGACCGGCTCCGCTGAGGGCCAGACCGTCAGCCCGAGGCGCGCACCGTCATGCGCAGTGAGGAAGCCTTCGCTGTCGAGAAACTCAGGCATCAGGCCTCAACGGCACGCCCCGATGGCGGCAGGCGCCGGGTCGGCCGCTTTACACAGCTGCAGGAACGGCCAGGGACTCTCCCCGCTCGGCAGGGCCGCATCAGGGTCCTTCATGAAGGCAAGATAGTCTGCGTGGACCTTCTCGGCCTGCAAGTCGCGTTCAAGCATGTGATAGCCATTCTTGTAGTAGACCGTACGGACATTGGCCGGCAGCAGCTTGCTCGTCCGCTCCACCCCGTTCTTCGGGATCACGATGTCCTTGGCTCCATAGGAGACGAGCACCGGCAGCGTTTTTGGCAGGCGCGCCGCCGCCCAGTGGGCGTTCTCCATAAGGTTCACGAGGCCGTAGACCTGATCGATACGGTTCTCGTAGGTCATGTGCGGGTCAGACCAGGTCCGGCGCAGCATAGCGTTGTTGTCGGACGGCTCGATCTTGATCAGGCCCGCTGGCGGCACGACGATCCAGCCAGGGTTCATGTGTGCCGAGGCGAGCAGGCTCACCCGGTAGAGCGGGTTGATCGCGCCCCAGCCGCGCAGGCCGGGACCGGAGAGGATCAGCCGGTCGGCCTTCGGTGGGTCATCCGAGCCGAATGCGGTCATCGCGACAGACGCGCCCATCGAGATGCCGACAACCGTGATCACGGCGGCCGGATGGCGCTCGCGCGCAACATCGACGGCTGTGCGCAGGTCCCTGCGCAGCAGTTCCTCCTCTGGCCAGAATCCCTTGTTGGGTGAACGACCAAAGCCGCGCTGGTCATAGGCGTAAGTCGTCACCCCGCGGGCGGCCCAGTAAGGCGCTGCCATGTGGAAAGCCCCGGCATAGTCGCTCATGCCATGGACGCCGACGACGACATACTGCGGATTGTCCGTCCCGGCCGCCGGCCAGACTGTCAGCCCAAGCCGTAAGCCATCTGAGGCCACGAACACTTTCTCGTCCGGCAGGAACTTCGCCTCGATGGGTACTGCCGATTCGAGGCCGCCGAGTGTGACCGGATGCGCGCAGGCAGGCAGAGCCATCGCCGAGAGCCCCGTAAACAGGGCCGCGGCGCCGATCCGCGCCCGAGTTGCCCACCCCTGGAATGCCGTGATCTTCATGGTGGCTACCTTTTTGAGCCGAACCGGCTCCATGTTGCAGGACTATAGAAATTGCACCTGAACGCCCAGTGACAAGTCCGGAAACACAGGCGCTGGTCCTTAAAAGGCCCCCGCCTATGCTTGATGCTCCCGCCCGGTCATGCCAGACCCGGCCCATCTGAAATTCCGGCCGCACCCCGGCCAGCATCTTGCAGGATACCCTGACGTGATCAAACACCTCGCTTTCCTCAGCGCCTTTGCAGCCTTCTCGCTGACCGCCTGCGCGCCCGACGCTGCCGTAGCGCCCACTGAAACGGCACCTCCGGGCGAAGAACTGCTCCTGCCCCTACCTGAGGCCACGGCCCCCGAGATTACGGCCGCCGACCTCGCCGTGCGCATCAAGACACTCGCCGACGACACCTTCGAAGGGCGCGGGCCCGGCACACCGGCCGGTGAAGCTTCAGCGGCATGGGTTGCCGCTGAAATGGCCCGCATCGGCCTGCAGCCTGGCGGCGATAACGCCACCTTCTTCCAGGAAGTGAAGATGGTGAACCAGACAGTCGATCCGGCTAGCTCCGAACTCATCGTCACCTGGCCGGACGGCGAAGACCTCTCCCTCGGCTTCAAGTCGCAGGCCGTCTACTGGACCAAGCGTCAGAACGCGGACCGCGTGGCCTTCGAACCCGGCGAGGTCGTCTTCGTCGGCTACGGCGTCGTCGCGCCGGAGTTCGGCTGGAACGACTATGCCGGTCAGGACTATGCCGGCAAGACCGTCGTTATCCTTGTCAATGATCCCGGCTACGCCACCGGTGACGAGAGTCTCTTCAAGGGGAATGCGATGACCTATTACGGCCGCTGGACCTACAAGTTCGAGGAAGCCGCCCGCCAAGGCGCCGCTGCCGCGCTGATCGTCCACGAGACTGACGCGGCCTCTTATGGCTGGGATGTCGTGACCGGCTCCTGGTCGGGCGCCCAGTCTGATCTGGTCCGCACCGATGGCGGCGCCAGCCGCGCTGTCCTCGAAGGCTGGATCACACTCGAGACAGCCCAGCAAATGTTCGCCAAGGCGGGGCTCGACTTCGCCGCCCAGAAAGCTGCCGCAAACGCCCGCGGATTCACACCGGTGCCAATGGCCGGCCTGAAGGTGCGCGGCGCCGTCAGCCAGACAATCGAGCCGCTGTCCAGCCGCAACGTAGTCGGCGTCCTGCCGGGCACCACCACGCCAGACGAGTATGTTCTGTACACGGCACACTGGGATCACCTCGGCATAAAGACCGGCGAGAAAACCGGCGCAGAGGGCGAAGACTTCTACGAGGACGACATCTTCAACGGTGCCGTCGATAACGCGACGGGCACCGCCGCCCTTCTCGAGATTGCCGAAGCCATGAAGGCCCAGACGCTACAACGCTCTGCGCTCTTCGTGGCAGTTACGCTGGAAGAGTCAGGCCTGCTCGGTTCCGCTTACTATGCCGAGCAGCCCACCGTGCCGCTAAACAAGATCGTTGCCGGAATCAATATGGACGGCGCGTTGCCCATCGGCCGAACGAAGGACATGGTCGTCGTCGGCTATGGCGCATCGCAGCTGGAAGACCGCTTGAAAGACGTCCTCGCCGCACAGAGCCGCGTGATCAAGCCCGATCCGACACCGCAGGCTGGCTACTTCTACCGTTCGGATCACATTTCCTTCGCCAAGAAGGGCGTTCCGATGCTCTACGCCGATGGCGGGGAGGACAAGCTGGAAGGCGGCATCGCTGCTGGCAAGGCAGCCGCTGCGGCCTACACTGCCGAGCGCTATCACAAGCCAATGGATGAATACTCTGACGACTGGGACCTCTCCGGCTTCCAGGAAGACATCCAGGCCCTCTACGAGGTCGGCCTCGGCATCGCTAATTCGGCCGACTGGCCGACCTGGTATGAAGGCAACGAGTTCGAGGCAGCCCGAAAGGAAAGCCTAGGCGTCCAGTAACGGCAGAGGTCCGGCCCAGCGATGCTGTCGTACCAGCACGGATTCCATGCGGGCAACCGCGCCGACGTTCTGAAGCACGCGGTGCTGGACCTTGTCCTGCAGGCCGCGGCCAAGGGGCCGCGCCCCGTGTTCTACGTGGAAACTCATTCCGGGCGCGGACGATATGACCTGACAGGCCCGCAGGCCCGTAAGGGTGGCGAAGCCGACACCGGCATCCTAGCGCTGTTAAAAGGCAAGCCCCCCGCCGGCTTCGGCCCGTGGCTGGATCTCGTCCGCGAACGGACAGAAAAGGACTATCCAGGCTCCCCGGCGCTTGCCCTCGCCCGCCTGCCCGCGAACGCCCGCGCTATCCTGTTCGAACGCCACCCTGCCGAGTTCAAGGCGCTGACTGAAAATCTCGGCGCTGACCCGCGGGTCCTGCTCCGCGAGGCCGACGGCTATGCCGGCGCGCTCAAACTCGCCCCGCGCGGGCACGAGCAGCTCTTGATCCTCTCCGATCCCAGCTACGAAACCCGGCGCGACATTGAAGCCCTTGCCCTCTGGACACCGAAGGCCCTGAAGCGCTGGCCAACCGGCATCGTCCTACTCTGGCTGCCGCTTTACCGGGACGGGCGCGAGGCGGAGTTCGGGGAACTCCTTGCGGAAATGGGCGCTAACCTTATCGCCGGCGCCCGCTGGCCGGTAAAACCCGGCGACTCCAGTTCCCTCGAAGGAACCGCCATGGTCGGCTTCCGCATCCCGGATCCGGTCGCCCGGACGTGCGAGACGATGGCCCGCGATCTCGAAGCGATGTGGGCCAAAGGCGTCTGATCTATTCCGGCAACGGATGCGTCCGCAGCCGCAGTCATGCAGGCTGCGTATTTACTTTAAAGGGAATTTGTTTATTTTTCTAACATGGATTGTATTCGGCTCATCCGTTCCGAACACGCGCGCCTCGAAAGGCGCTCCCTTGCGCCTGCCTTCCACCTGGCCGTGATCGAAGAAGCGCTGCACTACATCAACATCCGGATCAGCGGCAGTGACGCTCCGCTGAAGCCCGAAGACCGGCAGGAACTCCGCGCCGTCTGCACAGAAGCGCTCGACGCACTGGCCGACCTGCGGGGCGCCAGACGAAACTTCCCCGAATAGTAGAATTCCGGCGCGCCGGATTGTCTTTGAGCCTTGCCCTCTTGGCCACGGACTTGCATTGCCGGGCGTTCCGCTATCCCGCAAGTTGGACCATGACCGATTCCCCTGCCCCGACCGAGACGCCGCGCCCGGTGATGGACATCCTCGTCCAGCGCCAGCTCGACAACATGGCCACCGGCAATTCCGCCTATCTGGAAACTTTCCTGCGCATGGTGAAGCGCGCAGGGCTCGATATCCGGATCGTATTTGCGCCCTGGCAGTCCTTCGGCAACCGCCCCTGGGCGAGCGTGCATCCGCGCCTCGCCGACCTGACCAAGACGATCATCTGGCCGGGCGCCATCAAGATCGGCAGCCGCTACTGGTCACTCTCACCGCGCATCTGGACGCGATTTGCGCTGCGCGTCGGGAAAGAAGCCGCGCGCCGCCTCGGCACCAGGATCGTCATCCCCAGCTATCTCGGCCGCGAGATCAGTCCTCAGGAAGCCGGCATCGTCGCGCGCGTCTGCGACGCCAACCCGGCCGCTATCACGCTTGCCGAATACAGCTCCATGGGGCCGGCGCTCAAGAAGCTGAAGGCAAAGACGATCCAAGCCTGCCTGATGCATGACCTCCTGTCGGACCGCGCCGAGCGCTTCCGCGAAGGCGGTCAGGTGATCGACTTTGACGAGACGAGCCTCGAGACCGAGATCGGTTGGCTGTCGAACTGCGACCTGATCTTCTTCATCTCTGCCAATGAACTCGCCAAGGTGCAGCGCCACCTGCCAAAGGCACATACGGCTTGGGTGCCGCCGGACGCGCCGGATTATCAGACCACAGAGAATACAGGCGAGCCCCGCGTCGTCTTCATCGGCACGGTGCATGGGGGCAATACTGAAGCACTGAACCATTTTCTCGATGAGGTGTGGCCGAAGGTACGCGCCAAGGCGCCCACCCTCGATTTCTGGATCGCGGGCTCCATCGGCAAGACGCTGACGCTGGCACGCGCCGGCCTGCCCGGCGTCAAGGTGCTCGGCCGGGTCGACTCGCTCGAATCCATCGGCGGCGCCGAGGCCATCGGCATAGCGCCAACGAGGTTTGCCACCGGCACCAGCATAAAGGTCGCCGAGTATCTACTACTCGGCATGCCGTGCGTCGCCTATCCGCTGGCGCTGGAAGGCTTCGGTCATGCCCTAGACGATCTCGTCGTCGTCGCCTCCAGTCCCGATGCGCTGGTCGCAGAAATCGTGAGCCTTGCTTCCGATACCACTCGCCGCGCAGCGCTGTCTGCCGCTGCCCGTACGCACGCCCGCAGCCGCCTCTCGCACGACAACGCCATCGCCGCGATCCACCGGATGCTGGCAGACGCGAAAGCATAAAAAAAAGCGGGGCTGGATCGCTCCAGCCCCGCTCCCGATTTGTATCGCCTGAGCCTTATTCGGCCGCGACGGCCACATCCACGGCGGAAAGGTCTGTGTACCGCTTCAGGTGGTGGTCAACATTGCCGAACTCGGAATCGATGATCGTCAGGCGCTTGAAGTAGTGGCCGATGGCCAGTTCGTCCGTCATGCCCATGCCGCCATGGATCTGGATGGCGTTCTGACCTACGAAACGGCCGGCTTGGCCGATGCGGACCTTAGCAGCCGAAGCGGCCTTCTTGCGGGTCACATCGTCCTCGTCCAGTTTAAGGGTCGCCATGTAGGTCATCGACACCGACTGCTCGGCCTCCATGAACATGTCGACCATCTTGTGCTGCAGCACCTGGAATTTACCGATCGGCGTGCCGAACTGTTTGCGCTGGCGCGAGTATTCGACGGTCATGTTCTGGGCTACTTTCATCGCGCCGCAGGCCTCGGCGCAGAGGGCGGCGATGGCTTCATCGGTCACGCGCTCGATCAGCGGCAGACCATTGCCAGCATCGCCAATCACTGCATCTGCGCCGACCGACACGTTGTCGAAATGCACTTCCGAAGCGCGGCGCCCATCCACTGTTGGGTAGTCGCGCGTTGTGACGCCCTTGGCATCTTTCGCGACGATGAACACGCCGATGCCCTTGGTGTCCCGGCGGCCTCCAGCCGTCCGTGCCGTGACGATCAGGTGGCTTGCCCATGGCGCGCCGACGACCACAGCCTTATGACCGGAAATCTTCCAGCCGGCGCCGTCTTTTTTTGCCGTCGTCTCGAGGTCGGCGAGGTTGTAACGGCCTTTTGGTTCGGCATAGGCAAAGGCGAACACGCGCTCACCGGCGATTAGCGGGGCGAGGTGTTCAGCCTTCTGGGCGTCGGAGCCACGCTTCAGAAAACCGCCGCCGAGGACGACTGTCTGAAGGAACGGCTCGACCACGAGGCCCTTACCGAACTCTTCCATCACGACCATCGCGTCGATCGGGCCGCCGCCGAGCCCGCCGTCTTCTTCGCTGAACGGTGCGGCCAGCAGGCCGAGTTCGGCGAACTGGGCCCACATCTTCGGGCGCCAGCCCTCTTTTGAGGCGACGACTTTGCGACGGGTATCGAAGTCGTATTGTTCGCGGATCAGCCGTGCGAGGCTGTCCCGGATCATCGTCTGTTCTTCAGTGAAGTTGAAATCCATAAGTAATCCTCCCTGCCCTCGCCTTTAAAGGCCGAGGATCATCTTTGTAATGATGTTGCGCTGGATCTCGTTGGATCCGCCATAGATCGACGTCTTGCGCATGTTGAAATACGTATCCGCCGCGTGGTTTGAATAGTCCGGTCCGACATTGAGGTCGTTCACGCCATGTCCTTCCATGCCGCGCGCATACGGTGCGCCGTAATTGCCGACGGCTTCCAGCGTCAATTCAGTCAGGCGCTGCTGGATTTCGGTCCCCTTGATCTTGAGGATCGAGCTTTCCGGACCCGGGCCCTTGCCGGCCGCTTCCGACGCCAGCGTGCGAAGTTCGGTGAACTCCAGTGCCGTCAGGTCGATTTCCAGCTGGCTTATCTTGCGGGCGAAGTCGCCGTTCAGGATCAGCGGCGTGCCGTCGATGGTTTCGTTCGAGGCGATATCGCGCAGCCGCTCCACGCCGCGCTTTGAGCGCGCCACCCCGGCGATGCCCGAACGCTCGTGCGCCAGCAGGAACTTTGCATAGGTCCAGCCTTCATTCTCCTTGCCGACGAGGTTCTCGACCGGAACGCGCACGTCCGTCAGCCAGGTCTCGTTCACTTCATGCGTGCCGTCGATCAGCTTGATCGGGCGCACTTCGATGCCCGGCGTCTTCATGTCGACGAGGATGAAGGAGATGCCTTCCTGCTGCTTGGCCGAAGGGTCTGTGCGGCAAAGGAAGAAGCCCCAGTCAGCGTGTTGGGCAAGCGTGGTCCAGGTCTTCTGACCGTTGATCACATAGTGGTCGCCGTCGCGCACGGCGGTCGTCTTTAAGCTCGCGAGGTCAGAGCCGGCGCCCGGCTCCGAATAGCCCTGGGCCCACCAGACATCACCGGAGCGGATACCCGGAAGGTGGCGCTCTTTCTGCTCTTCGCTGCCGAAGGTGTAGATAACAGGGCCGACCATCGAGACGCCGAAAGGCAATGGCATCAGCGCGTCAACGCGGGCGTTCTCTTCCGACCAGATATACCGCTGGGTCGAGGTCCAACCGGTGCCGCCGTATTTCTTGGGCCAGGCGACCGTCGACCAGCCCTTCTTGCCGAGGATCTTGTGCCAGGCAAGGAACTGGTCACGCGTAAGGTCTTCGCGGGCGCCCATATTCGTGAGCTCTTTCGGATAATTGTCGCGGATGAACGCGCGCACTTCATCACGGAAGGCTGTCTCTTCAGGCGTAAAATCGAGGTTCATGTCCGTATTTCCTCCGGTGGCTCAGGGTGCCTCTTGGCACCTCTATGTCAGTCAAAACCGTGCACTGGCAAGGTAACGTGCACGTAAACGTAAAGAATGCCGCACTGACGTTGCGTCAGGCGGGGGCAGGCTTGGCGATGAAGGGCGCGCAGGCGGTCTTCAGTACCCCAATGGCGGTCGCGGAGCCCAGTCCGCCACCTGTCTGGAATTGCAGCTGCAACAGCGGCGCGAGTCCGATCCGTTCGAGAGAGGCTTCATGCGCCGGACGCTGAGTGATGTGGGAGGCGAGACAGTGGCTAACAGCCACGTTCGACACGGCGTGCACAATGCCTGCGGCAATCGTCGTCGCAAAACCGTCCAGCACCACCGGGATGCTCTGGTGACGCGCCGCGATGATCGCGCCGACACAGGCAGCAAGTTCCCTGCCGCCGAGGCAGCGCAGAGCTTCCAGCGGATCGGACAGGTGCCCCCGGTGCAGGCGCAGGGCGGCGCTGACGAGTTCGCTGCGCTTCTCGGAAATGCTGGCCGGCGTCTGAGCGCTGGGGCGCACCCAATAGTCCGGCGACCCACCGTAGAGCGCGCAAGCCACCGCCGCCGCTGCAGTGCCGACCCCTGCGCCGGACACGGCAATCGCCAGCAGGTCCGGCTTGTCCTCGACCGCTTCGAATCCGTACGCGATGGTTGCCGCGCACTCGCGCTCGGTCATCGCAGCTTCCTTGGCGATGCTCGGCGTCGGCTTATCCAGCGCCAGCTCGAACACACGCACGGTAGCCCCGGCCTGGGTCGCAATCGCCGACAGCGGCGCGCGGCCTTGGGCCAGCGCATCGATATGGGCGCGCGTATCGGAGTTGCTCGACAGCGACACGCCGGAATCCACGATGCCGTGCGATCCGGCAAAGATGGCCAGCGTCGGCTTTTCGATGCGCGGCGGAAACCGCCGCTGCCAGCTCGCCAGCCACTCGGCTGCCTCGCCCAGCCGTCCGAAGTCCCCCTCCCGGCCCATCCCGGCCAGCGCCTCGCGCACCTTCCGGCCGGACGCAGCATCTGCCTCGACCGGCTTGAGAATCAGGTCCCGGACGTCGGCGAGCGGGGATTTCTGGGCGGCAGGTTCGCTCAAGACTGGGTACTCCATGCGCCAAGGATGAGCGCAAACTTCCAAATATCAAAGATTCACGGACCTGTCCGGCAAGGATTTATTACGCGGTTTGTGAGAGACTTGCCGGAATCTCCCATCCGGTATTTGCTATAGCCATGCCAATTGAGCCGATAAAGACCCCTTGTATCAAGGTTTGCGCCGTAGACGGCCAGACGGGGTATTGCCTCGGCTGCGGCCGCACGCTGCCGGAGATCGGACGCTGGGTTCAGATGGGCGCCGATGGCCGCGATGCAGTGATTGCCAGCCTGCCCGACCGGATCGCCCACCTCGAACGTCTCGGAAAGCGTTGACCGATGGCCCTGCGAAACCTTTTTCTGGTCATGTTTGCGTCCGTGGTGATCGCCATGGTTATCGCCTTCGTCGTCGCCCCGCGCTTGCAGGAACAAGCGGCACTGCCCGCCGAGGCCGCAGTCACCGTCGCCGTTGCCACGCCGGAACCCCTGCCCGTCGCCGGCTCCCGGGCGGCCTTTATTGACCGCGAGAATGACGGCCACTTCTGGGCCCGCGCCGATGTCAGCGGCACGCAGGTCAAGTTCATGGTCGACACGGGCGCCAGCATTGTGGCCCTCACCTATTTCGACGCCCAGCGGCTCGGCCTCAAACCTGAAGAGCTGAATTTCGATTCCGAGATCCGCACAGCCGGCGGCATCACCTACGGAGCCCATGTCACGCTCGACAGCATCCGCATCGGCAAGGTCAAGGTGGAAAACGTCAACGCTGTTATCCTGCGCACCGAGCTGGAACAGTCCCTGCTCGGCATGACGTTCCTTGGCGAACTCAATTCCTATGAAGTCCGCCAGGGGCAGATGATCATACGCCAGTGATCGGCTTGCCATCGAGGCCCTTGCCAACCCCGATCTCCCACGCGAACCGCGCGTCGTCGCCCGCCCAGCGCGCATAAGCGACCCGGCCTTCGAGGCCCGCCGCCTTCATCAGAGTACGGTACCAGTTCTCGACCCCCGCATCGAGCAGGTGCGGATGGACGCCCCAGAGCAGGCAGGCCTGGCGCACGCGCTGTTCCTCGATCGATCCATAAAGGATTGGCGTCGCCCCGCGCACCCGTGAAAAACGTGCAAGCCGCTCGAACGCGCCGGTCCGCAGCGCCAGTGCCGTTGCGCCCTCTGCCGCCGCCATCGCCAGCGAGGTCTGCGCCACAACATCGATGGCCGTGTTCGCCGTCTCGTCGCCGTCGAACTGCAGCATCGACCGGCGATAATCGTCAGCTTTCTCGGTCGCCCGGATGATGCGTGACATGATCGCCACCGCCGTTGCCGGATGGCGGCCCACCGCCGTCTCCGCCGATAGCATCACGGCATCGGCACCCTGATAGATCGCGGTCGCCACATCGGACGCCTCAGCCCGCGTCGGCGCCGAATTCTCGATCATCGATTCCAGCATCTGCGTCGCCACGATCACCGGCCGCCCGGCCGCGCGCGCCGCGCGGATGATGCGCCGCTGGATCACCGGCACTTCCTCCGGCGGATATTCAACGCCGAGATCGCCGCGCGCAACCATCACACCGTCCGAGGCATGGATGATCTCACGCAACTCGCCCAGCGCCGCCGGCTTCTCCAGCTTCGCGATCAGCGGCGCGCGCCCGTTGATGATCGCCTTGGTCATCGCAATGTCTGCCACGGACTGCACAAAGGACAGCGCGACAAGGTCCACACCGATGGACAGCGCGAACTCAAGGTCAGCCTTGTCCTTGACCGTAAGAGCCTTCACCGGCAGCGCCTTTCCGCGCACGGTGAAGCCCTTCTTGTCGGAAATCTTGCCTGGCACATCAGCCCGCACCTTCGGCGCCTTGCCGGCAGCGGTCACCGTAAAGATCAGCTTGCCGTCATCGACAAGGATCGTGTCGCCGACTTCCAGCTGGTCGATGATCGCCTTGTGCGGCACCGGGATCGTCTCGGAGGCGTCCGTCTGCTCCGCCGCGACCAGCACATATTCTCCGCGCCAGGCCACCTTCATCTCGCCGCCAGGAAAGCTCCCGACGCGGACTTTTGGCCCCTGCAGGTCTGCGAGCGCCGCCAGTGGCCGCCCCACCAGCGCCTCCACTTTGCGCACCGTCTCCAGTGTCGCGCGGTGATCCTCGTGGCTGCCATGGGAGAAGTTCAGCCGGAACACATCCGCGCCCGCTTCCGCCAGAGCGCGGATCTCCTTCAGCGTGCGGCTGCGCGGCCCAAGGGTCGCCACGATTTTCGCGTTCTCGCTGCGCAGGCGGGCTTTGGCCATTACTGTCTCCCAGATGACAAGGCTGTCATGGCCGAGGCTTATAGCGACTCGGTCCAAGGCCGCTAGCGGCTTTGGCTAAGCAGCGTCAGCTCCCGCCCGGGCGAGCGGCCGGTGCGTAACGTTCGACGTCCGCCAGAAACTCGCGCAGGCCGGTCACCATCTCCGAAATCACGAATCCGGTGCCATCTGCCAGTCCGATGCGGAAAGTCTGGGTGAACGGACGATAATGCACTGTCGCAATCTCGGACCATTGCGCCGTGCGGGGCGCACTAAACAATTTCCTGAACAGGACCTTCCGCTCATCCCATTCCATGCGGCGGAACAGGGCGTCAGCGGCGCCCCAGAGCAGCAACGCACTGAAGCCCCCCAGAATGAAAGGCAACCACGGGCCGTCATTCACGCCATCCGTGGAATCTGCCTGGGTCAGAACGGCAACCAGCCCGGCGCTGAAAAGGGCGCCCCCGACAAGGCAGATGCCGGTCACCCAGATTGACGCCTGGCAACGACCAATCCCGGGTCTCGGTCTCCCGGTTATCCAGTGAAGGAAAACTACGCCAAGCGCTCCGGCAAGGGCGGGCAGCGCATATCTAAACAACCCCATCTCATCCACGCGTACACCTCTCGCTTCCACCTGTCTTCGTGGAGAATAAAGGAACACCGGCAGGGCACAATATTGCCAGCCTTCAGGCCGCGTACTCGATCAGGTCCCACAGGTTTCCGAAATCATCGCGGAACACGGCGACCCTGCCATAGGGCTCCGCGCGCGGCGCCTCCGTGAACGAGACGCCCTTTGCGATAAAGGCCGCATGGTCGCGGGCGAAGTCGTCCGTCTCCAGAAAGAAGCCGACACGTCCGCCGGTCTGGTTGCCGATGGCCGCGCGCTGGCGCTCACCCCGGCCTTCCGCAAGCAACAGCCGCGTCTCGGCGCCCCGGGGCGCCACCATCACCCAACGCTTGCCCTCGCCGCGCAGCGAATCTTCGATCAGGTCGAACCCAAGCTTGCCGACAAAGAACGCGATGCCTTCATCATAATCCGGAACCACGAGAGTGACAGCGTGCAGCCGCAAGCCCTACGCTCCCACCAGCACGAAGGGATCATAGTTCAGCACCGGCGCCAGCCAGCGCTCCGCAGTCTTCGTGTCCCAGCCCTTGCGACGGGCATAATCCTCGACCTGGTCGCGCTCGATCCGGCCCAGCGCGAAGTAGATCGCGTCCGGATGTGCGAGGTATAATCCGGACACGGACGCAGCGGGGCTCATCGCATAGCTGGAGGTCAGCGACACGCCGATATGCTTCTCTGCGTCCAGCAACCGGAACAGAGTCGCCTTTTCCGTGTGCTCCGGCTGCGACGGGTAACCCGGAGCCGGGCGGATGCCTCGATACTTCTCACCGATCAGCTCGTCGGTCGTCAGCGCCTCTTCCGGCGCATAGGCCCAAAGCTCCTTGCGGACACGTTCGTGCATATACTCAGCCATCGCCTCGGCGAACCGGTCGGCCAGCGCCTTGCACATGATCGAGGAGTAATCGTCGCCCCTTGCCTTGAAGTCTTCCGCAATGGCATCCGCTTCCGCGCCGGCCGTCACAACGAATCCGCCAATCCAGTCCTCGCCCTCTGGCGCGACGAAATCGGACAGCGCATAGTTTGCCCGCTCGTTATCTTTCTTCATCTGCTGGCGCAGCGTGAAGAACGTGTCGCCCGTCTCCAGTCGGATGTCGTCACCCACCGCATTGGCCGCCCAGAAACCGATCACCGCCTTCGGTCTGAACCAGGCCTCGCCGATCAACTGCTGCAACATTCCCTCGGTATCGCGCCACAAGCCGCGTGCCGCCTCGCCTACCTTGTCATCCTCGAGGATCAACGGGAACTTGCCCGCCAGATCCCAAGCCGAGAAGTACGGCGTCCAGTCAATGTACCGGGCCAGCGTGGCGAGATCGATATCGGTGAAGCTCCGAGCGCCCGTGAACGTGGGCTTCGGCGCGGCATAGTTTTTCCAGTCTGGACGGAAGGCCGCGCTGCGGGCCTCAGCCAGCGGTAACCGTTCCTTGGGCGGACCATCTTTGCGCGCCTCGCGCATCCGCTCGTACCGGGCCCGGGTCTGCGCAACCAGCGCGGGCTTTTCCGCCTCGTTGAGCAGCGTCGAGACAACGCCTACCGCGCGGCTCGCATCCAGCACATGGATCACCGGCGCCGAGCGGATGACGGGATCAATCTTCACGGCCGTATGGGCCGGGCTGGTCGTCGCTCCGCCGATCAGAAGCGGCTGTGTCATGCCGCGTCTCTGCATCTCGCTTGCCACATACACCATCTCGTCTAGGCTCGGCGTGATCAGGCCGGACAGGCCAATGATGTCGACCTTCTCCTTTACCGCCGTGTCGAGGATCTTGTCTGCCGGAACCATGACGCCAAGGTCGATGATGTCATAGCCGTTGCAAGCCAGAACCACGCCGACAATATTCTTGCCAATATCGTGCACATCGCCCTTTACGGTCGCCATCAGCACCTTGCCGTTCGACTGTGTGGTCGTGCCGAGGCGCAGCTTCTCTTCTTCCATGAAGGGTTCGAGCCAAGCCACGGCCTGCTTCATTACACGTGCAGACTTCACCACCTGCGGAAGGAACATCTTGCCGGATCCGAACAGGTCGCCGACGACATTCATACCGTCCATCAGCGGCCCTTCGATCACGTGCAGAGGCCGCTCCGCCGCAAGGCGCGCCTCTTCGGTGTCCTGATTGATGTATTCTGAGATGCCGTGAATCAGCGCATGCTCGATCCGCTTCTGCACTGGCGCCTCGCGCCAGGAGAGGTCCTTCTCCTGCGCCTTGCCCTTCTGGCCCTTGAAGCGCTCGGCATATTCGATCAACCGATCCGTCGCATCCGCCCGGCGATTGAGTATCACGTCCTCCACGCGCTCGCGCAGTTCCGGCTCGATATCGTCATAGATATCGAGCTGGCCGGCATTGACGATTCCCATGTCCATGCCTGCCGGAATAGCGTAGTAGAGGAACACTGAGTGCATCGCCCGGCGCACTGGCTCGTTTCCGCGGAAGCTGAACGAGACGTTCGACAGCCCACCGGAGATGTGACAGCCCGGGCAGGTCTCGCGGATCACCTTCGCCGCTTCGATGAAATCCAGCGCGTAGGAGTTGTGTTCCTCGATGCCGGTCGCAATAGCGAAGATGTTTGGGTCGAAGATGATGTCCTGAGCAGCGAAGCCGACCTCTTCCGTCAGGATACGGAACGCCCTCTGGCAAATCTCTATCTTGCGCGCTGCCGTATCCGCCTGCCCCACCTCGTCAAACGCCATCACGACCACCGCCGCGCCATAGGAGAGACATGCCCGCGCCTGCTCGACAAACTTCGCCTCGCCTTCCTTCATCGAGATCGAATTGACGATGCCCTTGCCCTGCACACACTTCAGGCCCGCCTCGATCACTTCCCACTTGGAGGAATCGATCATCACCGGCACCCGCGCGATGTCCGGCTCCGCCGCAATCAAGTTCAGGAACGTCGTCATGGCGTGGACGCCGTCTAGCATCCCTTCGTCCATATTGACGTCGATTACCTGCGCCCCGCTGTCGACCTGCTGGCGTGCTACTTCGACAGCCTCGCCGTATCGGCCATCGGTAATCATCTTACGGAACACAGCCGAGCCTGTCACATTGGTGCGCTCGCCGATATTTATGAAGCTCTGGGAGGAGGCCTTGGTCATTTTCTTGTCTTTCCCGCATCCAGCGGCCAGTTTCCGTTCGTGACCGGATCACATCCGTCCACGGACCGGTTGTACCAATAGATCCATGCTGTCTCGCCCGTCGCCGCGCCGACATCGTCTAGAAGCGGAAGCATCACGCGCAGGTACAGCGACGTTTCCGGATCGTCAGTCACGTCCTCGAACTTATCCATCTCCGGCACGATTGAGACGTCCCGCACACGCCAGCGAATACCGTGACAAAGTTCATCGCCTGCCACGACGCCCGGAAACCCGCCCAGATCAACCATCCGTCCACGAAACCGGCAGGGCCCGCCAAACTCACCTGCGCCCGCCAGGTTCAACCCCGCCGGCTGGCCCGCGGCCCCTTGCTTCAGGAGGCCATAGAATACAAACAAGTCGCCGTTACGGACTGCATCGCCCATCACGACGCCACTTCAAACGGCTCGAGTCCCGACAAGCGCAGCGCCGGTTTCAGCGCCGGGACCTTGCGCGGGGCCTTGCCCTTGGCTGCGCCAGCAATTGCCGAGATGTGCGCCGGCGTCGTACCACAGCAGCCGCCGAGCACGTTGACGAGGCCACTGTTTGCCCATTCGCCAAGATGCGCGGCCGTCTGGTCCGGCGTCTCGTCATAGGCGCCGAAAGCGTTCGGCAGGCCGGCATTCGGATAGGCAATCACGCGCGTGTCCGCAACGCGCGAAATCGCGGCGATGTGCTGGCGCATCAGATCTGCGCCAAGTGCACAGTTGAGCCCTATAGCCCAAGGGCGCGCATGGCGTACGGAGTTCCAGAAAGCTTCGGCCGTCTGGCCACTGAGGGTCCTGCCCGATGCATCCGTGATCGTACCTGACAAGATGACCGGCAGGTCAACGCCTTCTTTCTCGCGAAGGTCAATCACCGCCTTGATCGCCGCCTTGGCGTTCAGCGTGTCGAAAACCGTCTCGATCAGGAACATGTCGATGTGCGGCGCCATCGCCCTGGCCTGCGCGTAGTATGCGTCCCGGACCTGGTCGAACGTTACGTCCCGGTAGCCTGGATCGCTTACTTTCGGCGACAGCGACAACGTCTTGTTTGTCGGTCCGATGGCACCGAGCACGCCGCGCGGCTTGCCGTCGCGTGCTTCCAGCTTGTCCGCCACCTCGCGCGCGACCCGGGCGCCTTCTGCGGCGATCTCGTCGGCGAGGGCCTCCATCCGGTAATCCGCCATCGCGATGGTTGTCGCACTAAACGTGTTTGTCTCGACGAAATCGGCGCCCGCCTCAAAGTACTGCGCGTGAATCGCCGCAATGATGTCCGGCCGCGTCAGGTTCAGCAGGTCATTGTTCCCGCGCAACGGCGAGGCCCAGCCGGCAAACCTCTGCCCACGGAAATCTTCCTCCGTGAGCGACCAGGTCTGGATCATCGTACCCATCGCGCCGTCGAGGATCAGGATGCGCTTGGCCGCATCGGCTTCGAGTTTCGAGAGACGTGTCTTTACGTCCATGGGTCAGGCCGCCTTTGCGGGTTGGGGCTTCAGGCCGAGAAGCCGGCAGGTTGACAGCGCAAGGCTCGCTCGGTTCAGCGTGTAAAAATGGAAGTCGCGCACGCCTCGCTCGTGCAGCTTGTGACAAAGCTCCGCCGCCACCGTCGCAGTCACGAGGTCACGCGTCTCGTCATCTTCCTCGAGGCCTTCATAGAGCCGCTCCAACCAGTGCGGCACACTCGCGCCGCACAGTGCCGAGATGCGCTTCAGGCCGGTAAAGTTCGGCTGCAGCATGATGCCGGGAACAATCGGCAGCGTCACGCCGCCCGCCCGCGCACGGTCGAGGAACGCGAAATAGACTTCCGGCTCAAAGAAGAATTGCGTGATGGCGCGGTCCGCGCCCGCGTCCTGCTTCGCCTTCAGGTAAGCGATTTCCGCGTCCCAGCCCCTATTCTCCGGATGTAGTTCCGGATAGCAGGAGACCGAAATCTCGAAACACTTGCCCAATTCCGGCCGGTGGGCTCTCAGCCCGCGAATGAGATCGACCGAATCGAGAAAACCACCAGGATGCGCCTCATACTTTGCGCCCATCCCCGCCGGCGGATCGCCGCGTAACGCCACAATGTGCTTAACGCCTGCCTGCCAGTATTCTTCGGCAATCGCGAGCACTTCTTCCTTGGTTGCGCCGACGCAGGTGAGGTGCGCTGCCGGGCGCAGTGTCGTCTCGGAAGCGATACGGCGAACGGTGTCGTGCGTCCGCTCGCGCGTCGAGCCGCCCGCGCCATAAGTCACCGACACGAAGTCCGGCGCCATTGGCTCCAGCCTCTTGATCGTGTCCCAAAGGCGTGTTGACATGCCTTCGCTCTTCGGCGGAAAGAATTCGAACGACACGCGCAGCGGCTCTGCGTTCCGGTCGGCCTGGTTCAGTGTACGGATCATGCCGCCCTCGCTCGGGAAAGGGCGGGCTTGGTTGCCCGCCAAATATTGACTGTAAGGCCTGGCGCACCTGTCTTCGGCGGATCGAACGAGCGTGGCGCCTCAAGATTCAAGCCCGCCTGACCGGCCCACTCCGCCAGCGCATCATGGCGCACGCCCAAGCGGCGGTGGCCATGCTCGGCGCGCAGGAATTCAAGATCGTGCGGCGCAAAGTCGATCACCAGCAGCTTGCCGCCGGGCACCAGCACGCGCGCGGCCTCTGCAATCGCGTCGCCCGGTGTGTCGAGGTAATGCAGCACCTGGTGCACGATCACGAGATCGGCCGAAGCGTCCTCGAACGGCGCCGCCGTCACGTCGCCAAAGCGCACCCGGCTGTTGCTGACGCCAGCACGCTCCAGATTGGCGCGCGCCACTGTCAGCATCCGGTGGCTGAAATCGATGCCTTCGGCCTCGGAGGCCAGGCCGGAAAACAGGAGCAGCATCCGCCCCGTACCCGTGCCGAAGTCGACCACGCGGCGGTAAGGCCCGCTCCCGGCAAGGTCCAGCAGCGTGTCCTCGATGGCCTCATTCGGAAAATGCAGGGCCCGCAGTGAATCCCAGGTCTCGGCAATGCTCGAGAAGTAGGCCTCTGCAGACTCTGCGCGCGCGAGAATCACTTCGCGCAGTTTGTCCCGGTCCGCGCGGAATTCTTCCGCATCATGACTGGTCTGCGAGAACAGATGGTTGAGGAATGCGAGGCCCGGCCCGGAGCGCGCGGCTCGGTAAAAAACGAATGCGCCTTCCGGCAGGCGTTCGGCAAGGCCCGCTTCTGAGAGCGCCTTTAGGTGGTGCGACAAGCGCGGCTGGCTCTGCTCCAGAACCTGTACCAATTCGCCCACCGACAGGTCGTTGTCGCGCAGCAACGCCAACAGTCGCAGCCGCGTTGGCTCGCCTGCGGCCTTCAGCTTTTCCAGAAGATCATCAAAGCTTGTCATCGAGATCATATAAACATTCATTTATATGATTTGGCAACTACCAAGTCGCCTGCAGGAACCCTTGGTCCAATCAGACATTCTAAACAGTGTTGCGTCAAAGCTACGCTGACGCCGTACAACTTGTCCGGACCCGTTGAACCTTTTCAACATTCGCTCCATTTATCGTCTAAATATCGGGAAGTGTTCTGATGAAAATGCCTGCAGGCGCCGCACTGGCATCGCTCGCCATTACCGCTTGCGCTACCGCTCCGGCTCCAGCGCCGGGCGAGATAGCGGACCCATATGAAGGGTTCAATCGCAAGATGTTCGCCTTCAACAACGGCGTGGACAAATACGCTCTCGGCCCCGCGGCCGACGCCTATAAGACGGTTACGCCGGAGTTTGCGCGCGACCGGGTGGGCGATTTCCTCAGCAACCTGCGCTCGCCGATCATCCTTGCGAACGATGTGCTGCAGGCGGAACCCTCCCGGGCCGGCAATACGTTTGCCCGGTTCGGCATTAATACCACCGTCGGCCTTCTCGGCCTCTGGGACGCGGCCAATCATTTCGGCCTCGAGCGCCACACAGAGGATTTCGGGCAGACACTAGCCGTTTGGGGGGTCGATAGCGGCCCCTTCCTCGTGATGCCGCTGCTCGGTCCTACCACCCCCCGGGATCTGATCGGCACCGGCGTTGACCGGGCCATTGACCCCCTGACCTGGGTGCAGATCGATAATGACAGCGATACTGACCTCGCCTTTAGGGTCGGGATGGGGGTTATCGGCGGCCTGAACGCCCGTGTGGCCTTCGATGAGCAGATCGACACGCTCAACGCCCAGCCGGAACCATATATCGCTCTTCGGCGAATTTATTCATCTCAGCGTCAGGCTGCCATTGCTAATGGCAAGGTCGATGAGGATGCGGCGTACGAAGACCTCCCGGATTTTGACGAATTTGAAGAGTAATCGGCGCCGGCCTGTAACAGGAGTTATCCACGTGAAGACCCTTCTTCGTTCCACCCTCGCCGCATCATTCCTGCTTGCCAGTGCGCTGCCGGTTTTCGCAGATGCGCGCACCGAGGCCTATGTCCAGAAGAATGCCAGCGAGGTGCTGAAGTCGCTGAACAACCCCAAGCTGACCGCTGCCGAGCGCACCGCGGCCTTCAGCACGTACATGGACAAGTTCACCAATCTCGACGCGGTGTCTAACTTCGTGATCGGCAAGTACAGTCGCCGCTTCACCGAGGCCGAACTGACGCGCTACCGCAAGGCGTTTCGCACCTACGCGCTGACCGTCTATGAGTACGAGTTGGACGCCTACCGCGGTGAAGCTGTGGAAGTAAAAAACTCGGTCGACCGTTCGGAAACGGACTCGATCGTGAACACGGTGATCAAGCGTCAGGACGGCACCGACATGGACGTACGCTGGCGCGTCCAGGGCAAGGAAGGCAGCTACAAGGTTGTCGACGTGGCCCTGAACCTTGACGGCAACCTGATCTGGCTGGCCATCGAACAGCGCGCCCAGTTCATCGCCCTGCTCGACAAGAACAACGGCTCAGCCGACGCACTTATCAAGAAGATCGAATCGATGACGGCAGACCTGAAATCGAAATCACGCAGCTAAGCGCAAGCCTCCCTGGGCCCATATGAATGGCCCGCCCCGGTTTCCCGGGGCGGGCCAATTCTTTTCAGGCCGATCTGACCTAGGTGTGCGGGGCGTGGGGGTGCCAGCCGAGCACCAGGTACAGCACCATGAAGCCGACAATGTAGGCGACGATCACGAACCAGCCCTGCGTCACCCATTTCCACACGGACTTGGCATCCGGGAAAATGTTGGTGATGGCGACACCGGCCGACGAGCCGAACCACATCATCGAGCCACCGAAGCCAACCGCGAAGGCGAGCATGCCCCAGTCATAGCCGCCCTGCGCCAGCGCGAGCGCCGTCAGCGGAATGTTGTCGAACACGGCCGAGACGAAGCCGAGACCCATCGTGCTCTGCCAGCTTGCGGGCGGCAGGCTTTCGACCGGCATCAGCGAGGCCGACATCACGAGGCAAAGCAGGAATAGCGTTCCCTTCAGCGAAGAGGAGACGATGCTCCAATCCGGTTTGCGAAGCAGAGCGGTCACGATGATCGCGAGCCAGACACCGAGGCCGATGACCGGGAGCATGTCGAGCAGGTGCGGCGCATAAAGGTTCGCGGCCACGTTCGAGCCGATGGCGGTCGCAAGGATGGCGACGACAATGAACACCCGCCCCCAGTCGACCGACACACTTGCATCGGCCCGCGCCTGGATCGGCTGGTACTTCTGCTGCGCCAGCGAGGCGGGTACCGAGATGATTGCAAGGGCCACGAACGAGGCGACATAGGCGTGCAGAACATCAAGCGGGCTGACGCCGTCGATCCACATCATCGTGGTCGTCGTGTCACCCACGACCGAGCCGGCACCGCCCGCATTTGAGGCGGCCACGATCGCCGCAATGTAACCGATATGGACCCTGTCCTCAAAGACGTGCTTGGCAACGATGCCGCCGATCATAGCGGCGGCAATGTTGTCGAGGAAGCTGGACAGCACGAAGATGAGCCCGAGCAGTACGACACCGCCGAGCCAATTGTCCGGCAGAATCGCAGGGATCTTTTCCGGCACGTTCGAGGTTTCGAAGTGGCGCGATAGGACCGCAAAGCCGAGGAGCAGCAGGAACAGGTTAGCCAGGACCACCCATTCATGGCTCATGTGGGCCGTCAGCCCTTCAAAACCAGCGCCGTGCTTGAAACCGGGCACCAGGAATTTCCAGGCGAGGATCGCCGACAGGCCGGTAACGGCAACGGTGAAAACGCGGTGGTGAAAAACCGCGACCCCGAGCAGCGTCAGGGCAAACAGGATGAAGTCGACAGGGACCGGCCCGACATGCGTGGGCACGGCGCCCGCGAGCGGACCTGCCGCCCCTTCGGCCAGCGCCGGAAGCGCGACGGACAGTGCGCCGGTGGCGATTGCCACTGCGCGCACTACAAAACCCACGGCGCTCGAACGTGCCGGAACGGTAAGCGAATGCATGACATAACCCCCCTCTAAGGACTGATCAGCGTCAGTCCCCTACTCCTCCGCAGGGCAATTGCAAATCCCCTCCCGGCAACACACGCCGCGGAAATGGAATCAGGGCGTTGCTATTTCCGGCAGGGCATAAAGGACCGATGCGCCGGGACCGAGCGGAAGCTCCAGCATGAACCAAACCACGGTCATCAACCCTCCCGACACCAGAAGCCACAGCGAGTATGGCAGCATCAGCGCGGTCAGACTGCCGAGTCCGAAGGACTTTACCCAACGCTGACAGAAGATCAGGATCAACGGGAAGTAGACCATCAAAGGCGTAATGATGTTGGTTGCGCCATCACCTACCCGGTAGGCCGCAGTCGTCCCTTCCGGACTGACACCCAGCAGCATCAGCATCGGAACAAGGATTGGCGCGAGCAGGGCCCACTTGGCGCTGGCCGATCCGACGAAGAGGTTCAGGAACGCCGTGAAAAGGATCGTGATGCAGATGATAGCCCAGAGGGGCAAACCGCTTTCGCTGATTGCGCTAGCCCCATGAACTGCTCCGATCAAGCCGAGGTTTGACCAGTTGAACATCGCCACGAAGTGCGACACCGCAAAGGCGAGCACCAGATAGTAACCCATCTCCTTCATCCCTTCAGCCATCATGCCGACGAGATCGCGGTGGTTCCTGATCGTGCCGGCACTGGCGCCATACGCCCAGCCCGCAAAGAGGAAGACGAGGAAGAAAGCGGCGACGAGGGACTTGTAGAAGGGATCGAGCGTCAGGTGCACTGAACAGATGCCCGCCTCGACAGTGCCCGGCGCGCAGGCCGCTTCATTGATCAGCGGCGTGCCCGGTCCGATCGTGAGGAAAATCCACAGCGCCACGACGCCCAGCGTCGCGAGGCCTGCCATCGCGAGGCCGCGACTCTGACCGGCGTCCAGCGGCTTCTCGCTCTCGGCGAACTGAGCGGCATGTTCCGGCCCGGCCTGCCAGGCACCAAGGCGTGGCTCGATAATCCGGTCAGTCACAAACCAGATGACCGGGAGGAACACGAACGTCAGACCGATGATAAACCACCAGTTGCCGGCGATATTGACCGAATAGTTTTCCACGATGCCGGAGGAATCAACGGCGGTCTGCGTGATGCCGAGCAACAGAGCGTCAAGCTGGCCCGGCGTGATATTGGCGGAGAAGCCGCCGGATACACCGGCAAAAGCCGCGGCGATCCCGGCGAGCGGATGACGCCCTGCCGCCGCATAGAGGACTCCGGCTAGCGGAATCAGAACCACATATCCGGCATCGGAGGCGTGGTTCGAGAGCATGGCGATGAAGGCAACGACCGGCGTCAGAAATGCCTTCGGCGCGCCGCGGACGGCGGCCCGCATGCCGCTGGCAAAAAAGCCGGAGCGTTCGGCGACACCGGCGCCGAGCATGACGATCAGGACAAACCCGAGCGGATGGAAATGCGTGAACGTCGCCGGCATTTCGACGAACAGGCGCTGAAGGTTCGCCGCCGAAAGAAGGCTTGCGGTGGCTACGATGACCGGAGAACCGTCTTCATTGACCTGGGTGGGATGGATGGCAGAAACGCCGAGAGCAGCGGCGATCGCTGAAATCCCCATCAGGATGAAGATGAGATAAAAGAACAGAAACACCGGGTCGGGCAGTTTGTTGCCCGCACGTTCTACAATCCCGAGAAACCCTTTCTGCGTTGCCGCAGCCGGTGCATCCGTCATTCGCCGCCTCCAGTCGATTTGAGGCAGAAATGACCGGACTACGGCTGGAAAGGCAAGCTTTTTTGAAGGGCTGGGCTGCGAGGCGCATTTTTTGGCCGGACGCGGGAGCGGCCCGGCTTGTTTGGATCAGCGTGGTTTGATGAAGACCCTCGCCTCCCCCTGCCGCGGCAATGCGAGGTGAGGGTCTTCCCGCCAGCAGGAATCTCAACGTGCAACAAGCGCGCCCAACGACCTGCGCCGGAAGTGACGACCATTTTCCCGCCTTGCGGGAGAGCGGGGAAGATCAGACAATGCCGCTGGCCCGGAGCTTGGCGATCTGCTCGGGGGTCAGGTCGAGAAGTTCGGTCAGAACTTCTTCCGTGTGCGCACCAAGTTCGGCTGGGCCGGCCCATCGGATGTGGCCGGGTGTCGCGGAGAGTTTCGGGAAGACATTCTGCTGCATCAGGCCCGGCCATTTTTCGCTCGGTACCGGGGTCAATGAGGCGCGGGCAGCGTAGTGCGGGTCGGTGAGCATGTCGGCAGCGCGGTACACTTTTCCGACCGGAACACCGCTGTCGATCATCGTCCGCTCGATGTCGTCGATGGTGCGGGTCGCTGTCCAGAGGCTGATGAGGTCATCGAGAGCTTTCTGGTTCCTGCCGCGTGCGACATGGGTCTTGTAGGCGGGATCGTCTTTCAGGGCAGGCTGGCCGATGGCCTCGCACAGGCGGGCGAAGACAGTGTCCTGATTGGCCGCGATGATCACCATCCCGTCGGTGCCAGTATAGATGTTCGACGGCGCGATGTTCGGCAGGAGCGAGCCGGAGCGCTCTCGCGTGTAGCCTTCGAACTGGTATTCCGGGACGAGCGCTTCCATCACCGAGAGCACGGATTCGTAGATTGTTGCGTCGATCATCTGGCCATCGCCGGTCTTCTCGCGGTGGTGCAGCGCGGCGAGCGCGCCGAGCGCGGCGTAGAGGCCGGCGAGACTGTCCCCCAGCGAGATGCCGGCGCGGGACGGCACGCGGTCGGCCTCACCCATGACATAGCGCAGGCCGCCCATCGCCTCGCCGACAGAAGCGTATCCCGCGCGCGTAGCGTAGGGGCCGGTCTGTCCATAGCCAGAAACGCGGATCATGATGAGGCGAGGATTGATCTTCTTCAACGCATCGTAGCCCAGCCCCCATTTCTCGAGGGTGCCGGGGCGGAAATTCTCGAGCAGGAAATCAGCTTCGCGGACAAGGCGGCGGACAATGTCCTGGCCTTCTGTTTCGCGCAGGTTTGCCGTGATGCAGCGCTTGCCGCGCGCGACGACCGACCACCATAGGGGAAAGCCCTCGCGGCCCCATTCGCGTAACGGATCGCCCTGCCCTGGCGGCTCGATCTTGATCACGTCGGCGCCCATGTCGGCAAAGATCTGGCCGCAGAACGGACCGGCGATCAGCTGGCCGAGCTCGATGACACGCAGATCGGTCAGCGGACCGGTGCGGGGTGGCAGATCGGGCATGCGGCGTCCTCCGTGCAAGGCGCCACCCTCTCATCAGGTAATCGGGAGCGCGGCAAGAGCGCCTGGTGCTGCGCGGTCAGCGCGTCGAGCGCAGGCGGGCGTGGCGCTTCACGGGTGGACGTTGGGAGACCGTAATCGCGCGGATCGTATCGGCGACATCGTCATTGGCGGCGGTGCGGCGCTTGTTGGCCTGGGCACGCTGCTTGTACTCGGTGATGTCCTGCACGTCGGCCTGGACGTATTCTCCCATCTCGACGCGGTTGCGGCCGAGGCGCTTTGCTTCGTAGAGCGCGCGGTCGGCCGCCTCGATGACGCCGTTCACGTCGGCGCCGCCGGGCAGCATGCAGAAGCCGAAGCTGGCGGTGATGCAGACCTGGAAATCGCCGGTCTCTATCAGTGCCGACTGGATACGCGTGCGCAGGCGGTCACAGACAATGCGGGCGTTCTCGGGCGTCACGTCACTGAGCAGGACGACGAACTCTTCCCCGCCCCAGCGGCCGAGCTTGTCGAAGGGACCCCGCAGTTCGGCATGGGCGATCTGGGCGACGCCCTTGAGGACGCGGTCGCCGGCGGCGTGGCCGTAGAGGTCGTTCACTTCCTTGAAAAAATCGAGGTCAAAGATGGCGATGGCGGCAGACTGCTCGGTGCGGCGCATGCGGCGGCACTCTTCGTCGGCGGCACGCAGGAAAAAGCGGCGATTGAGGAGGCCGGTCAATTCATCGGTCCAGGCGAGGGCCTCAAGGCGGCGCTGGTAGACGCGGGTATGGTAGTCGTGGAGGGTCGCGATAATGGCTGTCGGGATGGCGATGCAGCTCGTCACGTAGAGGTTCATCCGGACATAGTCGGACGCATGGACGGGGATGCCGAGATTGTAGACGGTGATCGAGACGATGAACGAGATCGTCAGCGCCGAAATGCAAACGAGCGCAAAATAGTTCGCCGAGAACATTATTTCTCGAAAGCGGGCGGTCATCCTGAATCCCTTATCTGCTGTCACCATTACAGGACCAGTATTGAGATTGCTTCATGCTGAGGCTGTCGATTTGCCGAAGGCGAAGCAGGAAACGTTAACCATGCCGCGCGCGCCCTGCGGGCCGAACAAGGGCCGCCGAATGAACCTTTCAAGGCACCCAGCCAGGTGCGGAGCAGATGGCCGCCCCCAGGATGCAGTCCTTCCAGCCCGTAATCTGGATGTCGGCCCCCGCCGGTTCCGACGGAATGCCCCGCACTTGCGGCAATTTTCTTCTCCGCATGCTGGTTGACGGGCCGGGGGCGAGTGTCTATCTCCCGCACATCGTTAGCAGTCCTGTCAGGTGAGTGCCAAACGTGAGCGCTCCCGGGTTGCTGGCGACCCCTATCGAACCCAACACCTGAGCTATTTTACCATCAAAGAGGCAGACAGAATGAAACTTCGTCCCCTGCATGACCGCGTCGTCGTGCGCCGCGTCAAGGAAGAAGAAAAGTCCAAGGGCGGGATCATCATCCCCGACACCGCGAAAGAGAAGCCCCAGGAGGGCATCGTTGTGGCCGTCGGTAAGGGCGCCCGCGGTGACGACAACGAAATCGTCCCGATGGACGTGAAACCGAAAGACCGCGTGCTGTTCGGCAAGTGGTCCGGCACCGAAGTCACGATCGACGGCGAAGAGCTGCTGATCATGAAGGAAAGCGACATCATGGGCGTGCTCGAGAAGTAATTTCTCACCGCTCCCTTCCCTTCTCCAATCAATTCAAGAGGTAACTCCCCAATGGCAGCAAAGATTGTTGTTTTCGGATCCGACGCCCGCGAAAAAATGCTCCGCGGCGTCGACATCCTGGCTAACGCCGTGAAAGTCACGCTCGGCCCGAAAGGTCGTAACGTCGTCATCGAGAAATCGTTCGGCGCCCCGCGGACGACAAAAGACGGCGTCACCGTCGCAAAAGAAATCGAGCTTGAAGATCGCCTCGAGAACATGGGCGCACAGATGCTGCGCGAAGTGGCCTCGAAAGCGAACGACACCGCCGGCGACGGCACCACGACCGCGACCGTTCTGGCCCAGGCCATCGTTCGCGAAGGTATGAAGCGCGTCGCCGCCGGCATGAACCCGATGGACCTGAAGCGCGGCATCGACAAAGCCGTGACCGAAGTGGTCGCAGACCTCGCCCACCATGCCAAGAAAGTGAAAACCAACGAAGAGATCGCCCAGGTTGGCACGATCTCGGCCAACGGCCAGCGGGAAATCGGCGAGATGATCGCCCAGGCGATGGCGAAAGTGGGTAACGAAGGCGTGATCACGGTTGAAGAAGCCAAATCGGCAGACACCGAACTCGATGTTGTCGAGGGCATGCAGTTCGATCGCGGCTATATCAGCCCCTACTTCATCACGAACGCAGACAAGATGATGGTCGAGCTGGATGACGCGCTCATCCTGCTGCACGAGTCGAAACTGTCCAGCCTGCAGCCCTTGCTGCCGATCCTCGAAGCTGTCGTTCAGTCGCAGAAGCCGCTGGTGATCATCGCTGAAGATGTGGACGGCGAAGCCCTCGCCACGCTCGTGGTCAACAAGCTGCGCGGCGGCCTTCGCATCGCCGCCGTGAAAGCCCCGGGCTTCGGCGACCGCCGCAAGGCTATGCTACAGGACATCGCTGTCCTGACGGGCGGCCAAGTCATCTCCGAAGACCTCGGCATCAAGCTCGAGAACGTCGGTATGGAGATGCTCGGCAAAGCCAAGCGCATTACGATCGACAAGGACAACACGACGATCGTCGACGGCGCTGGCAAGAAGAAAGAAATCGAAGCCCGCGTCGGCCAGATCCGTAAGCAGATCGAAGACACGAGCTCCGACTATGACAAGGAGAAGCTTCAGGAGCGTCTCGCGAAACTTGCCGGCGGCGTTGCTGTCATCAAGGTTGGCGGCGCCACCGAGATCGAAGTGAAAGAGAAGAAAGACCGCGTCGATGACGCGCTCAACGCAACCCGCGCCGCTGTCGAAGAAGGCATCGTTCCGGGCGGCGGCGTGGCCCTGCTGCGCGCTTCCAAGAACATCGATGTAGTTGGCATCAATGACGACGAGAAGGCCGGCATCGACATCGTGCGCAAGGCGCTCGAGGCTCCGCTGCGCCAGATTGCCGAGAATGCCGGTGTTGAAGGTTCGGTCGTGGTCAATACGATCCTCCAGAACAAGGCCCGTTCGTACGGCTTCAACGCCCAGACCGAAGAGTATGGCGACCTCGTCGCCATGGGCGTCATCGACCCGGTGAAGGTGGTCCGTTCGGCCCTCCAGAACGCCGCTTCGGTAGCCAGCCTGCTCATCACTACGGAAGCCGGCATCGCCGAAGCTCCGAAGAAAGAGTCGGCCGGCGGCGGCGGCATGCCAGGCGGCATGGGCGGTATGGGCGGTATGGACTTCTAAGTCCTCCCCAAACCGAATGACACAAACAGGCGGCCCTCCGGAGCGATCCGGGGGGCCGTTTGCGTTGGGGCATGGATTGCCCGCAGCCCGCCGCGCCCATACGATCCTGCCCAACGAGAACAACGCCGGACGGCGACAGGGAGAGTGTGCATGGACTGGAACTTTGGTGACATGCTGGACGCCGTTGGCGCGGCGCTGGGCCCTTCCGACATCGCAGTGGCGCATGGCGACAGGCGGATTGTCTGGCCAGAGTTTACCGCCCGCTCCAACCGGCTCGCGCGGGCGCTACTGGGCCTCGGCGCAAAGACCGGCGACAAGGCCGGCTTCTACCTGCGCAATCAGGCCGAATACATGGAAGGCCTCGCCGCGTGTTTCAAAGCGCGCCTCGCGCATGTGAACGTCAATTATCGGTATCTGGATGACGAGTTAGTCTACATCTTCGACAATTCGGACGCGACAGTCGTATTCTTCGACGCGGATTTCGCCCCCTAATTAGAGCGCGGGCGCACGCGCCTCCCGAAGGTGCTGGTCTGGGTGCAGGTCGGCGGCAAGGAAGTGCTGCCGTTTGCCCAATCCTACGAGAAGCTGGCGACAAATGGCGATCCTTCCCCGCTGAAGATCCCCCGATCCGGCGACGATCTCCTGCTGCTGTATACCGGCGGGACGACCGGCATGCCGAAAGGCGTGATGTGGACACACTCCATCTGGCGGGAAGCGGGCATGGAGGGGGCGCGCAAGGCAGGCCTGCCGGTGCCGGCGAACCTTGACGAGCATGTCCAGAACGCACTGACTGTGGGCCGTTTCTCGCGACAGGTCCCCGCCTGCCCGCTGATGCACGGCACGGGCCTGTTCACCGCGATGGGCGCGCTGCTCAACGGCGGCGGGATCGTGACGCTGACCGAGAACAAGAAGTTCGACCCCGCCAACCTGTGGGACACCGTGCAGCGAGAAGGCGTGACCAGCATGGCGATCGTTGGCGATGCCTTCGGCAAGCCCATGCTGCAGTGCCTCGACGAGAATCCGGGCCGCTGGAACGTGTCCAGCGTGCTAGCCATCATCTCGTCCGGGGTTATGTGGAGCTCGGAAGTGAAACAGGGCCTGCTGAAGCACATGCCGCAGGCCGCACTGACAGACAGCTTCGGTGCGTCCGAAGCGGTCGGCTTCGGCTCTTCGATCACCACGGCGGATGGCGGCACGCAGACCTCGAAGTTCGAGATCGGACCGGCGTGCAAGGTGTTCACCGAAGATGACCGCGAAGTCGTGCCCGGCAGCGGCGTGCCAGGCTTCATCGCGCGCGGCGGCGCCGTGCCGCTCGGCTATTACAAGGATCCGGAGAAAACCGCCAAGACCTACAAGACCATCGGCGGCATGCGCTACGCCATTCCCGGCGACTGGTGTACCGTGGAAGCGGACGGCTCGATCACGCTGCTCGGTCGCGGATCGAATTGCATCAATACAGCCGGCGAGAAAGTTTATCCCGAAGAAGTCGAGGAAGCGCTAAAGTCGCACGCGGCGGTGCGCGATGCGCTGGTCGTCGGTGTGCCGGATGACAAGTGGGGCCAGGCGGTGACGGCGGTGGTATCGCTCGACGGTACGGTTTCAGAGGACGAACTGCGCGCCTTCGTGCAAACGAAGCTCGCCCGCTACAAGGCGCCGAAGCGCATCCTGTTCAAGACAGACCTCGGCCGCGCCTCGAACGGCAAGGCGGATTACAAGTCGATCAAGTCCTTCGCACTGCAGGAACTTGGCCTTAGCCAATGAAAAAGCGCCCGCGGCCCATAAGCAGCGGCGGCGACCATGATCATCAGGCCAGCAAAGAGCTGACCAGCCGCCTCGAAAGCGGCTGGCGACCGTCTCCGCCCGGTGCTCAGACAGAGGTCATCACTGACGGCGGGATCAGGAGCGGAGCAGATGGTGAAAGCAGGAAAGCGAATCTGGAACGCGATCACGAACGCGAACTGGAGACGTAAAGACAGATAGGCGTCGAACTCCATAAACCGGCGATCCAACGGGGATAACCAACTCGGAGATTCCTAGATCTGATTGTTCAGTTTACGGAGCACTTTAAAGGAGGCCTGGCTTTCTGTCTCACGCGGCCTTGCGGCGCACTGTGCGGAAAACGGCATCGGCGCGCGCGGCCATGGCGCCGTCTTCCTTCATTATGCGGGCGGTGACGTGGACGAACTCACCGTCGATGAAGGTGACCGCCGGATGGGCTTCGATCCACTCTCCTTCCCGCGCGATCTCCATGAATTCCAGGGTCAGCTTGATGGTGACCGACATCTTGCCGGTGGCCGACCAGACAGCCCAGGCGAGCGCGCTGTCGGCGAAGGCGGAGACCATGCCGCCGTGCATGAAGCCCATGCCGTTGCAGTGGCGGTCGAGCACCCAGAGGCCGGTGCGGATGTCGCCCTCCGCGGTCGCGCGGTAGCTCGGGCCGTTATGTATCGTGAACTTGCCGCGCGAGGGCGAGACAGCAAAGCCTGATCGGGGCGCGCGGTGATCGCTGGCCGAGTCAGCCACGCGACTTGGTGAAGATGGGGTGTTCGACCTTGTCGCCGGGCGAGATGCCGAGCGCCTTTGCGCGGCCGCCGGGGATTTCGAGGACGGCGCGAACCGGAACGCCCGGGCCGAGCGAGCGTAGCGAGCCAGGCACGGCGTTGCGGGCTATGGCGATGATCTGACCCTCGGCATCCATGAACAGCATGTCGAGCGGGATCAGCGTGTTCTTCATCCACATACTGGCGGGGCGCACCTGGCCGAAATCAAACAGCATGCCGGCGTCCGGGGCGAGGCTTTCGCGGAACATCAAGCCCTGACGGATCTCGTCTTCCGTGGCAGCGACCTCGACGGTGAAGCCATGGGACGCCTCATCCGACTTGATGGTCAGCGGGGTGACAGCGAGCTGGGCGAAAGCAGACTGGGCCAGGAAGGCCAGCACTGCGAAAGAGACGAGCATGAAACGGATCATGCAGGCAGGAATAAAGGCCTGAATTGAAAGCGGCAAGCGCCGGCTGCTGTTCAGCGCTTCGGGCGCACTGACAGGACGTGGTCACCCTTGGCGCCGGTTTCGATGATGACCTCGATCAGAGTGCCGGGTTCGATGTCGTCATAGCCGGCTTTGCGCAGGGCAACTGCGTGGACGAAAATGTCGATCTCGTCCGAGCTGCGGCGGACAAAGCCGTAGCCACGGGCGCGGTTGAACCATTTGAGGGTGACTTCCTCATAGTCCGGGCGTTCGCCGCGCTCGCGGGCGACGGCAGCGCGGGGGCGTTCCATCTCGATAATGTGGGCAGTCTGCCAGCCGCGCGGGCGTTTCACCGCATCGCAGACGATCTTGGCGCCTTCGTCAGCGAGAGTCTCGCCATAATCGCGCAGGCATGAAATGTGGAGCATGACATCGCCGGTGAGCGAGGCATCGGACGTCGATTCCGCGACGATGAAGCCGTAGCCTTTCGCACTGTCGAACCATTTCACATGACCAATGACCCGGACGACGGGCTCGGCTACGGGCGGATCGGATTCACTTCTGGCTACGCTATTCGTCATCAACCCACATTCCCCTGACGCGAAAACTAGTGCGCGAATTCGCGCTTGTCACGCGATGTTCACAACCCGAAACGATTCGGGCTGTCATTCCGGGGCAGTTGCGGCAAATTGAGGGCGGAAAACCTGGCAGTCCCTAGGGGAGTCGAACCCCTCTTTTCAGGTTGAAAACCTGACGTCCTAACCGATAGACGAAGGGACCGCACGGGTTGGAGAGGGCGCATATAGCGGCTGATTCAGGACAGGGCAAGCCACCTCGCGGAATTCGGAACAGTTTGTCCTAAAGCCGTGTCACATCAAGGGTTTCAAGCTGGACCCGGTCGCGGCCATTCCAGTTATCGGTCTTCAGGCGCCCCACGAGGCTGAAGCGTCCGCCCTGGCGCAGTGCGTCGCCGATCGGTGTGCCTTCGGCTCGCCAGCAGATCGATTCCAGACGGCCGGACGCATCTTCTGCCGTGAAGCGTAGGTGCTGCGTTCCGACGCGGCGGATGCCGGTGACATTCACGTCCTGCAGCATAAACACCGGTTCCGGCGCGCCAACCCCGAAGGGACCGAGGGAGGCGACGGCGGCGACGAGATGCGGCGTGGCGGCGCCGGGAGCGACGACCGCGTCGATGTCCATGTCGAGCGCGGCGTCACGCTCGGCAGCGAAGGCGTCCATGTGATCAAGCATCCAGGCGTCGAAGGCGGCGAGCTGCGACGGATCGAGGCTGAGCCCGCCGGCCATGGCGTGGCCGCCGCCGGAAAGGATGACGCCCTGCCGGGCGGCTTCGGAAATTGCGGCGCCGAGGTTCACGCCCTTGACGGAGCGGCCAGAACCCTTGGCGACCGGACCGAGCCCGTCGCCCCAGCCGATGACGATGCTGGGCAGGTGGAAGCGGTCCTTGAGGCGGCCAGCGACGATTCCGATGACGCCCGGGTGCCAGCCCTCACCTGCGGCGATGATCACACCGCGCAGGGGGTTCTCGGCGATGGCGCGCTCGGCCTGCGCCGTGGCGGCGTCGAGGATGGCGGCTTCGAGGGCTTTACGCTCGTCGTTGAGCGCATGGAGGCGTTCGGCGAGTTCGATCGCCTCGGCGCGGTCGTCGGTGGCGAGGAGTTTGGCGGCAAGCCAGGGATCGCCAACGCGGCCACCGGCATTGAGGCGCGGGCCGAGCAGGAAGGTTGCGTGGTAGACTGTTTCGATCTTGCCGATACCGGAAACGTCTGCGAGCGCACGCAGGCCGGCGTTCTGGTCGCGCGCCATCATCGCGAGGCCTTGGCGGACGAAGGCGCGGTTGACGCCTTGCAAGGGCGCCATGTCGCAGAGCGTGCCGAGGGCGCAGAGGTCGAGAAGCGGCATGATGTCTGGCAGGCCCGACGGCGGAGCGACGCCGCGCTCACGGGCGAGGCGGTTCATAGCGGCGACGAAGACGAAGACGACCCCGGCGGCGGCGAGGTGACCCTGCCCCGAATTGCAGTCCGGCCGGTTCGGGTTCACGAGCGCGGCGGTGGGAGGAACAACCCCAGACATCAGGTGATGGTCGATTACGACGATCGGAAGGTCGATGGCGACGGCCTCGTCCAGCGCCCGAACGGCGGCGGCGCCGCAGTCCACGGTGATGACGAGTTCGGCGCCCTGACCTTTCAGGTAGCGAAAGGCTTCCGGCGAGGGGCCGTAGCCTTCCTCGAGACGGTCCGGCACATAGAGGCCGAGGTCCCTTCCCCACGCGCGGAAGTAGCGCGCGAGCGTGGCCGAGGACGTGCCGCCGTCGACGTCGTAGTCGGCGAAAACGATGACCTTGCGGCCATCCAGGATGGCGTCGAGGACGATGCCGGCAGCCTTGTCCATGTCGGCAAAGCTGGACGGGTCCGGGAAGAATTCGCGCAGCGTTGGGGCGAGGTAACCTGCGGCATCTGCGACATCGACGCCGCGCGCCTCGAGGAGGCGGGCGAGCAGGTCCGAGCCGCCGACGGCCGGCAGCAACGACTGGACGCGGCGCGGATCGGCCTGGTGCAGCCGCCAACGGCGCCCGCCAGCCGACAGGGCGGGGGAGGCGGCGGCCGGGTTTGCGGCTTTTCTGGCAGGCTGCGTCATGGTCGGGGCTATGTCGAATCAGGTGCCAACTTACCCTGCCCGCGCCGCAAACAGAATGGCTCCGCGACAGGCACCTTGAAAGGCTGGCGCAACCGCGCCGAAGCCCTTATTGGCTGGCGCAACGCAATGGAGATACCCCGATGATCCCTCGCTATACGCGCCCGGAGATGGCCGCCATCTGGACCCCGGAGTCCCGCTTCGGAATCTGGCTGGAGATCGAAACCCTCGCGGCCGAGGCGATGGAAGAGATGGGCACCATTCCGAAAGGCGTGTCCAAGGCCGTACGCGAACGGGCCGCGTTCGAGGTGGACCGCATCGACGAAATCGAGCGCGAAGTGAAGCATGACGTGATCGCATTCCTGACCAACGTGACAGAGCATGTGGGCGAAGAAGCGCGCTTTCTCCACCTCGGGATGACTTCCTCCGACGTCCTGGACACCTGTCTTAACGTACAACTGGTCCGCGCAGCCGACCTGATGCTCGGCGGCATCGACCGCGTGCTGGCCGCACTGAAGAAGCGCGCCTACGAGTTCAAGCATACACCGACCATCGGGCGCAGCCACGGCATCCATGCCGAGCCGACAACTTTCGGCGTTAAACTTGCGGGCTTCTACGCCGAGTTCCAGCGCGCGCGGGCGCGGTTGCTGATCGCTCGAGACGAGGTGGCGACCTGCGCGATATCCGGCGCAGTCGGCACGTTTGCGAACGTTGATCCGCGCGTCGAAGCGCATGTGGCGGCGAAGCTCGGCCTTCGGATCGAGCCTGTCTCGACACAGGTGATCCCGCGCGACCGGCACGCGATGTATTTCGCAGTGCTCGGCGTGATCGCTTCGTCGGTCGAGCGGCTGGCCACCGAGATACGCCACCTCCAGCGCACCGAAGTGCTCGAAGCGGAAGAGTATTTTTCGGCCGGACAGAAGGGCTCGTCGGCGATGCCCCACAAACGCAATCCCGTCCTGACGGAAAACCTGACCGGGCTCGCGCGGCTTGTGCGCTCGGCGGTGACGCCGGCTCTGGAGAACGTGGCGCTGTGGCATGAGCGGGATATTTCGCATTCCTCGGTCGAGCGCGGCATTGGCCCCGACGCAACAATCCATCTTGATTTTGCGCTGCACCGTCTCGGCGGCGTCATTGAGAACCTCGTCGTATATCCCGAGAACATGCTGCGCACGATCAACAGCATGGGCGGCCTGCACAATTCGCAGCGCATCCTGCTGGCGCTTGTGGAAGCGGGCGTCAGCCGCGAGGATGCCTATCGGCTGGTGCAACGCAATGCGATGCGCACCTGGAAGAAAGAAGGCGACCTCGACGTGCTTCTGAAGGCGGACCCCGACGTGACAGCCCGCCTGAAACCTGAGCAGATCGATGCGCTGTTTGATCTGGAATATCACTTCAAGCACGCAAACACGATCTTCGAGCGCGTGTTCGGCAAAGGCTGAGCCCTTCTGGTTGACGCCGGACGGCGTCTGGCCAGTATGATGACCCATCAGACTCAACTTACGGGGCTATCCATGAAACGCATCCTTTTCGGGCTGGCTGCAGCCATGCTGGCCGGCTGCAAGACAGCCCCGGCTCCGGAGCTATCGGAACCTACGACGCCGCCCGCGCCGGCGCTTTCGCCAATGGCGCTGCTTCATCAGAACTTCATGGTGCTAGACAGCCACCTTGATACGCCGGCCTATTTCCATTCAGACACCTATGTCTTCTCCGAGCGCGGCGATTTCGATGTGGACGGCACGCATGTCGACCTGCCCCGCATGAATGAAGGCGGCCTCGACGGCGGCTTCTGGGTGATATTCACGACGCAAGGCCAGCTGGACAAGACGTCCTATGTTGCGGCGCGCACGATTGCCTTGATGCGGCAGGCCGCCATCCGCGAATTCGCGGCGAAGTATTCGGAGGATGTGGAGCTGGCCTTCACAGCAGACGATGCGGAGCGCATTTCTGCGGAAGGCAAGAAGATCGTGTTCCAGAGCATGGAGAACGCTTACCCGCTCGGCGAGGATGTCTCGCTGATCGAGGCCTTCTATGTGGGCGGGCTGCGGATGGTGGCGCCGGTGCATTTCCGGAATAATCAGTATGCGGACAGTGCGACGGATGTTGCTCAGGTGTTCGGGGGGCTTAGCCCGTTGGGGGAAGAACTCGTGCGTGAGGCGAACCGGCTCGGCATGATCCTTGATGGCTCGCATGCGTCGGACGATGCGGTGCGCGACATGATCGCGCTGTCGACCACGCCGATCATCCTGTCGCACTCCGGCCCGAAGGGTGTGTATGACCATCCGCGCAACCTGCCGGATGACCTGCTCAAGGCCATCGCGGCGGACGGCGGCGTGATCCAGGTCAATGCGTACGGCGGGTATCTCGAACCGCTGGTCGCCTCGCCCGAGCGGCTTGCAGCGATTGCGCAACTCGAAGCCCGGTATGGCAAGGATACGTCCAAGCTTGCACCCGAAGAGCTCGTGGCCTTTCGTGCCGCGCGCAAGGAAATGGATACCGCGTTCCCGCCACCGCGCTCGACCTATACAAAGTTCATGGAGCACCTGCTCTACACATTGAAGCTCGTCGGGCCGGATCATGTCGGCATCGGCGCCGATTGGGATGGCGGCGGCGGCGTGGACGGGATGAAGGACGTCGCGGCCCTGCCGCAGGTGACCGCCGACCTGCTGGCTGCAGGCTATACCGAGGATGACCTCGCGAAGATCTGGGGCGGCAACATGCTGCGCCTGATGCGCCAAGCGGAAGCGGCGAAGACCGCGACACTGACGTCGCCGCAGGTTCTGAACTGACGGATTTCCGCGCGGGCAAGGCTTGATCTGCGGGGTAGCGTGGCGAACACTTCTTCGTAAACAGGGAGAGGACCGCTGATGACCAGCCCATATTTCGATCTGACGGGAAAAGTCGCGCTCGTGACCGGCGGTAGCCGGGGGCTGGGTTATCAGATGGCGAAAGCGTTCGCGCTGCACGGCGCGGACATAATCGTAGCGAGCCGGAAGCTCGATGCCTGTGAAGCGGCCGCAGAAGATTTCCGCAAGATGGGGCGCCGGGCCTACGCGCACGCCGCGCATTGCGGGCGCTGGGACGATATCGATGCGCTCATCGAGGCATCGTATGCGAAATTCGGACGCATCGACATCCTGGTCAACAATGCCGGCTCCGGCCCGCGCATGGCAAGCCATGAGGTGACTGAGTCCCTGTTCGACAGCGTGCTGAATCTCAACTTCAAGGGCCCGTTCCGGCTGGCGAGCCAGGTCGCGAAGCGGATGGCGGACGGCGATGGTGGCAGCATCATCAACATCTCTTCCTCCGGCAGCCTGGTGCCGCTGCCTCATGTTGTTCCCTACGGATCAGCCAAGGCGGCCCTGAACGCGATGAGCCTGTCCTTGGCGCACGAGTATGCTCCGAAGGTGCGCGTGAACACGATTTGCCCCGGTCCGTTCCTCACCGACATTTCAAAAGCCTGGCCGGAAGAGATGCGCCAAAGCGCCGACAACGCAATGCGCCGCCCCGGGAAGCCTGAAGAGATCATCACGGCGGCTCTTTACCTTGCGAGCCCTAGTTCCAGCTTCACGACTGGCTCCTTGCTGCGCGTGGACGGCAGCGCCGCCTGATCCTGCTCTGAAAATCGGACAAACGCCCTTGCGCTTCGGCGCTCGGCTTCGTAATGCAACATTATTACATTACGAAGGAGTATCCGATGAAGCGCGTTTTTCTGGCGACCGCCGTGTCTACCCAGGCCCTGCTGGGCGTGGCCCAAGCGCAGGAGGCTGAAACCCCGCGGCGGCTGGAGCCGGTGCTCATCACGACGGCGCCTGGCCCCGACCGCGCAAGTGACGAGCTGGTGGGCAACGCCACCGCGATGGAACGCGAGGACATCCTGCGCAATCTCGCCTCGACGCTGGGCGACACCCTGTCGGGCGAGCCGGGCATCTCCTCAACATATTTCGGGCAGGGCGCGAGCCGGCCTGTGCTGCGCGGCCTCGGTGCTGAGCGCGTTCAGGTGCTCACCAACGGGATCGGCGTGATCGACGTGTCGGCGGCAAGCCCGGATCACCAGGTGGCGGCGGACGGGATCGATGCCGAGAAGATCGAGATCCTGCGCGGGCCGGCGGCGCTGGCATATGGCGGCCAGGCCATCGGCGGCGTGGTCAACGTGATTGACGGGCTGATCTCAGAGACCATTCCGGATGGTGCCATCTCGGGCGACCTGATGGGCGCCTATAACAGCGTCAACGAAGGCACCGAACTGGCCGGCCGCGCCCGCTATGCCACCGGTCCGGTCGTCCTCGCACTGTCGGCTTCAATGCGCGATTTCGGCGACTATGACATTCCGGGCTACGTGGAATCCGCGCGCCTGAGGGCGCTGGAGGAAGCCGAGGAAGAAGAAGGCGAAGCGCACGAAGAGGCGCGCGGACAGGTGGAGAATTCCTTCCTGAAGACGGACTCTCTCGGTGCGGGCCTGTCCTGGGTCGGCGAGCGCGGCTTTGCCGGTTTTGCGGTACGCCGCCAGACGGCAGAATACGGCCTGCCGGGTCATTCGCATGAGCACGAAGAAGGTGCCCCAGAAGAAGAAGGCGCCGAAGAGGAGCCTTTCATCGATCTGGAGCAGATGCGCTACGACTTCCGCGCGGGCTATGACGTGGCCGGCGACGTGATCACGCGGGTCTCAGGCTCACTGGCCTATGCCGACTATCAACACATCGAGTTTGAAGGGCCTGGCGAACCGGGCACCCGCTTCGACACCAAGGGCTGGGAAGCGCGCGGTGAAGTGGACCACACGATTGCTGGCTTTGAAGGCGCCCTCGGTGTGCAGGCGCTGGACAAGGAACTGTTCACAGAAGGCGACGAAGCTTTCATTACGCCGACCGATACGAAATCGCTCGCTGTGTTCCTCTATGAGGCCCGTGATTGGGACAATGGCTTCGGCGTTGAAGGCGGCCTAAGGGGCGAGACGGTCGAGCATGACAACGATCTGCAGGGCAAGGCGGAATTTGACCTGTTCAGCGGCTCTGCCGGCATCCATCAGCACACGGAAGGCGGCTGGTTCTTCGGGGCGCAGCTCAGCTATACTGAACGCGCACCGAACGAAAGTGAACTCTTTGCCTTCGGCCCGCACCTTGCCACGGCGCAGTATGAAGTGGGTGATGCCTCGCTCGACAAGGAGCGCGGCCTGAACGTGGAAGGCACTGTCCGCTGGAAGAATGAATGGCTGTCCTTCGGGGTGAACGCGTTCAAGACCAGCTTCAACGACTTCATCTACCTGGCCCCCGGCACCATCGAGGAGGAAGGCGTGATCGTCGACGTGGCCGACGACCTGCCGGTGTTCCTGTTCACGCAGGATGATGCCGAATTCATCGGCGCGGAGATCTACAGCGAGGCCGTGTTCGACAACGGGCCGATGGGCGCATTGTGGACGCTGAAAGGCGGCGTGGACTTTGTGAATGCGGAGCTGGGCAACGGCGCCGATGTGCCGTTCGTGCCGCCGCGGCGCTTCACAGCGGACGCCGATGCACATTGGGCGCTGTTCGAACTTGGCGCCGGCGTCGAATGGGCCGACGGCCAGGACGATGCGGGCATCGGCCAGCTGCCGACAGATGGCTACACGCTGGTGAACCTGCGCGGCGCGCTGAACCTTGCCGAACTGGGCTTTGGCCAGGACGGCACGCAGGCCTTTGTCGAAGTGCGTAACGTAACCGACGAGGAAGCGCGCCTGTCGACGTCCGTGCTGAAGGACCTGTTGCCCCTGCCCGGCCGCAACGTGCGCGCAGGCGTGCGCGTCGCGTTCTGATCAGAGGCGGAAATCCGTAACCCAGGCGGCGATCAGGGCCTGCTTGGCCCGGAGCGCCGCTTCCGCTTCTGCCTGCGAGCGCAGAAGGAAGCGGAGGCTGTCGCCGGGGCGTAGCTGGCCGAGCAGATGGCGATCGGCGCGGATGACCTGCAGCAGATGCGGATAGCCGCCGGTCGTCTGCCCGTCCGGCAGCAGCAGGTAGCCGCGCCCTTGCGGGGTGACCTGCAGGGCGCCCGGGAAGACGGCGGCGCTTGGCTTGAGGCCGGCCCCGGCCCGAGGCGGGAACGGGCCTTCGATCTCGGCCCCCATCCGGCTGAGTCGGCGGGATACGTGGTAGACGGATGAATTCACATCGAACGCGCCTTCCGGGAAGTCAGGACCTGGCACCACGCGCAGGGCGAAGCTGTGAGACAACGGCAGGCTTAGTTCGGCGGGCGTAGCGGTGAACGGGACGCGTCGGACGCTCGTGATGGCGAGTTCGTCGCCTTTTGCCAGCGCCCGGCCCTGATGACCGCCGAAACGAGCCGGCACATAAGTGGACTGGGAGCCAAGGAAGGACTCCGCCGCTATCTCTCCCGCGACTGCGAGATAGATGCGGGAGCCCGTGGACGCGGCGCCGATCTCCAGAACATCGCCGGCACCGATCTCAAGCAGCGCGTGCATGTCCTTTGTGGCACCCATGACGCGGACACTCGCGGGCGCGCCTGTCAGCGCGACCTGCACGGGCGAATCGAAGGCGAAGCTGGCCGGGCCGTAGGCTATCTCAAGGCAGGGCGCGTCTGCAGGGTTGCCGCAAAGCCGGTTGGCGAGCGCCATGGAGAGAGGGTCCGCCGCCCCGCCATAGGGTACACCCGCATGGCGATAGCCGAGGCGCGGCGCGGCCTGCACCGTGCACTGGATGCCGGGATCGATGACCCGTAGGCTCATGGCCGGCCGCTCCGGCGCAGGAAGACGCGGTCTCCTGGTGCAAGGCGGAACGGGTTCGTCGCGGTGCGGTCGAACAGAGGCACTTGCAGCCGCCCGATGATCGGCCAGCCGCCGGGCCCTTCCAGGGCGTAGAGGCCAACCTGCCCCGTGATCAGGCCGATTGAACCGGCCGGAACGCGCGCGCGGGGCGTGTCCAGCCGCTCCCCAGAGAGCATGGACGAGAGGCCGGTCAGGTAAGCGAATCCGGGTGTGAAGCCGAGCATGTCGACGGTCAGCGGCGATTGAAGGACTTCATCCATGATCTGCGCTGCCGGTATTGCGAGCCTATCGGAGAGGGCCGCGAGATCCGGGCCATCTTCGCCGCCGAACACCGCTTCCAGCGAGTGGGTTTTGGCGTCGAGAGCAGGCGATAGGGCAGCCAACTCCAGAAGACGCTTCAGCCTCGCCGCCGCAAGGCCCATGCCTTCCGCGTGCGGATCGAATGCGACAGTGACATCCTGCTTTCCCGGGACAACCTCGATCCAGCTTTGGTCGCTCGCCAAATGATGCGCGAGGGTGTGGCGGATGTCGCCGGGGCCGCAGAGGACCGTAAGCGCATCATCCCCCAGTGCGATGACCGGGAAGGCCGGCGCCATCATGCACGTACTCCGATGCCGGCGGCTTCGAGCCCGGCGCGGAGCGCACGGGCATGCTCGGCGGCGCCGGGCGTATCACTGTGCAGGCAAAGCGTATCGATGGCGAGCAGGATGCGCCCGCCGCCGCGCACGGCGACCGAGCCATCCCGCGCGAAGCCGAGCGCCTGCGCGAGCACGGCGGATGTATCTTCAAGCACGGCGCCGGGAAGGCTGCGCGGCGTCAGCGCGCCATCAGGTTCATAGCTGCGGTCTGCGAAGCCTTCGGCGAGATATTGCAGCCCTGCTGCACGCGCAGCGCGCTCCAGTTCGCTGCCCGGCGGGCCGACGAGTTCGCGCAGGCCAGCGTCTGCCGTTACGGCGGCGATGACGATAGCAAGGCCCGCATCCTTTGCGGCGTCATTGTAGAGCGCGCCGTGCGCCTTGAGGTGTGTGACGGCAGCTTTCTCTTGCGCCGCGATAGAAAGGAGACGCCGGGCCTGCGCGGCGAGGGAGGCGGCGAGGTCTTGCGGCGACATCGTCAGGGTACGTCGGCCAAAGTTCTCGGGGTCCGGATAGGAGGGGTGCGCGCCGATGCGCACGCCGTTGTCGCGCGCGGCGCGGAGGGTAGCGCGCATCGAGACCTCGTCCCCGGCATGACCGCCGCAGGCGACGTTGCAGCGCGTGACGACACGCAGCATGGCCGCATCGAGCGCGCGGCCTTCGGCGCCGGACAATTCGCCAAGATCGGCATTGAGGCAGAGCGTGGGCGTCATGGCCATACCCCTGCCGCGCGGAGAATGAGGCGGGCGCCGAGGCCGATTGTGACCACCAGCACGGCGCCGCCAAGCAGGTTCTGCAGCGGCGTGTTCACCCGGTCGCCGAGGAGGCTGCGGCGGTTCATGGCGACCATCAGGAAGATGGCAACAATGGGCAGCAGCATACCGTTGGCGACCTGCGCGGTCAGAATGACCGTCAACGGATTGAAACCCATCAGCGCGATGCCCGTGCCCACGACAAGAACGGCCATGGCGACGAGGCGGAAGAGCGGGCCGCGTGGCGGCTTGCCGGCAAGTTCGCTGACCGCATAGGCGGCGGCCATCGGCGCGGTGATGGCCGAGCTGAGACCGGCGGCGAGGAGGCCGGTGCCGACAAGATATTGCGCCATCATCCCGTAGGCGGGCTCGATGGCGGAGGCGAGGTCGGCGCCGGACTTGATCGTCAGGCCGCTGCCGAAAAGGCTGGCAGCGCCGGTGATCAGGATGAACATCGAGATGAGGCCGCCGAGCCCTACCGAGATTTGCGTGTCGCGCCGCGCATCGGCGAGCGCTACTGCACCTCCCCCGGCCCAGCGTTCGCGCGCCGCGGAAGCGTGGAGAAAGAGATTGTAGGGCACGATGGTGGTGCCGATGAGTGCGATGGCGGTGAAGAGGCTGCCCTCCGGCAGGCGCGGAACGAGGCCCGCGAGCATGGCGCCGAAGTCCGGCCGCGTGATAAGGACGCTGCCTGCGAAAGCGAGGCTCATCAGGATGACGAGACCGATCAGGACCCGCTCCATCAGCTTGTAGCTGCCGGATAGGAGGAAAGCCCCGGCCGTCAGCGCAAGGAGGATGACGAGGAGGCGCCGGTCAACGCCCAGACCGTCGAGGATCGCCTCGCCGCCGAGCGCCGCGCCGGTAAGATTGCCCGCCTGGTAGGCCGCATTGCCCAGCGCCAGGGCCACGACGACCAGCGCTGCGAAGGCAAACTTGAGGGCCGGATGGCCCGCCCCGGCCATTAGCGCCTCGCCGAGCCCAGAGCCCGTCACGACGCCGAGCCGGGCCGACATTTCCTGCAAGATGATCGTCGCGACCGTCGCGAAGACCAGCGCCCAAAGAAGCGCATAGCCGAAATTGGCGCCCGCGAGTGTGCAGGCCGTGACCGTCCCCGGGCCGATAAAGGCAGCCGTAACGAGCGCGCCGGGGCCGAAGGGCAGTTTCATTGCAGGGGGATGCCCCGCTTCGTTTCAAGATAGGTCGCGAAGCTCGCGAGCCAGTGACTGCCAGCATAGTGCTGGTCGCTGACGGCCGCGATGCCCGTTTCCTTGTGCACGGCCGCCGCAGCGAGCAGAGCCGGGATACGCGCATCGTCTTGCGGCAGCGCAGAGGCGATGCCTTCCAGAGCCCACGCACGCGACAGGTTCACGCCGTCCAGGTGCACCAGCTTGCCATCCGAAGCGTCGAGCACAATGCCGGGCGAAAGCCAGTCCGCGCGCCCATCGAGCGGGATCTGCGGCAGGAAGGCCGTAAGCCACGCCACATACTCCGCCTGCGGAAGGACGCGGCGCATCAGGTCCGCCTCCATCAGGCAGGGCGAGAGAAAATCCTCGCCCGAGGGCTCATAGGCGAGCGGGCAGTTCACGTCGTTGGCGTGGAAGGCCATCGCCTTAGCCGCGAGGAGAATGCGGAACTCGGTATCGCCGGCGGCGTCCGCCCAGTCGAGCATAAGGCCGAAGGCGAAGGAAGTGGAGTTATGGGTGCCAATGCGGATGGGGTAGACCAGCTTGCCGAGCCAGCTGATCGTCTCAGCTCGTATAAAGGCTTCGAGCGGCTGAAGCGTCTGCACCCAGCCTTCCGCCTCCGGGACATTCGCCTCGCGCAGTTCAGTCATCAGCTGGAGGAACCAGGCCGTGCCATAGGGCCGCTCGAAACTCGCTCGGTCCGGCGCCTGAAAGTAGGCGAGCTCGCCGGCGATGTTCTCCGGCGTGAAGCTCTTGCCGAGGGCTTCGAGAATCGCGGGGCGCATTGGCGTCTCGGGATCGGTGTTCAGAACGCGCATGAGCAGCCAGTGGCCGTGCACCGAGGAATGCCAGTCATAGCAGCCATAGAAGGCCGGATAGAGTTCGCGCGCCGGCTTTGCGTCGGCGTCGGTGTTCAGCACATGGCTGATCTTGTTCGGGTACTCCCGGTGGACGCAGGCGAGCGCGAGCCGGGCAAACCGGTCGGTGACCACGCCCTCACGGGCGGCCGGCAACTCTGCGGCAGGCGGGATTTCAGCGGCGGGCACTGGCGCCTCCTGTTTCGGCGCACAAGCCACAAGCAGCGCCAGCGCCGCCGCCAGACATGACATCTTCCAACGCATTTGCCGCCCTGCCCCGGTTACCCATGGCGCTAGGCGTAGCGGGTGGCCCACCGGCCCGCAAGGGACCGGGCCGGGATCAGATATGCAGCGCGCGGCCCTCGGCATCGAGGACGGCTTCGTGCATCGTCTCGGAAATCGTCGGGTGGGCGAAAACGGTGTGGATCAGGTCGTGCTCTGTCAGCTCGCCCTGCCGCGCGATGACATAGCCCTGGATCAGCTCGGTGACCTCGGCCCCGATCATGTGCGCACCAAGGAGTTCTCCGGTCTTCTTGTCGAAAATCGTTTTCACGAGGCCCTGCTCCGCGCCCATGGCGATGGCTTTCCCATTGCCGATGAAGGGGAAGCGGCCGACCTTGATGTCGAGCCCCTTCGCCTTGGCGGCGGCCTCTGTCAGGCCGACGCTGGCGACCTGCGGATGGGAATAGGTACAGCCTGGCACGTTAGAGGCATCAAACGGCTCGGTCTTGCTTTTTCCGGCAATCCCCTCGACGCAGACGACACCTTCATGGCTTGCCTTGTGGGCCAGCCAGGGCGGTCCGGTCAGATCGCCGATGGCATAGAGTCCCGCCACCCCGGTGCGCCCAAAGCCGTCGACGACAACATGGGTCTTTTCCACCTTCACACCGAGCGCCTCCAGGCCAAGGTTTTCAACGTTTCCGACAATGCCGACTGCCAGGATAGCGCGGTCGAATTCCTTCGTTTCCTTCTTGCCGTCCTTCGTCGTGATGTCAGCGGTGATGGTGTCCTTGCCGGCCTTCAGGTTTTCCACCTTCGCGCCGGTCAGGATGCTCAGGCCCTGCTTCCTGAAATCCTTCTCGGCGAGCGCGGAAATCTCCGCGTCTTCCACCGGCAGGATGCGGTCCATCACTTCGACCACGGTCACTTCGCTGCCGAGTTCATTATAGAAACTTGCAAACTCGATCCCGATGGCACCGGAGCCGACGACCAGCAGGCGTTTCGGCATAACGTCCGGTGTCATCGCCTCGCGGTAGGTCCAGATCAGCTTGCCATCCGCCACAAGACCCGCCTGCGGAATGTCGCGGGCGCGGGCGCCGGTGGCGAGCATGACGTGCTTGGCCGTGTACGACGTATCCTTGCCATCCTTGCCCTTGACAATGACCTTCGGCGCGGGCGCACCCTTCTCGAGCCGCGCCGTGCCTTCGATCACGTCGATCTTGTTTTTCTTCATCAGGAACTTCACGCCGTTCGACAGCTGCGCGGCGACGCCGCGCGAACGCTTGACGACGGCGTCAAGGTCAAAGGAAGGGTTCTCGATCTTCAGGCCGAAGGACTTTGCATGCTTGGCGAGGTGCAACACTTCTGCCGAGCGAAGCAGCGCCTTCGTGGGGATGCAGCCCCAGTTCAGACAGATGCCGCCCAGGCTCTCGCGTTCCACGATAGCCGTCTTCATGCCCAGCTGCGTTGCACGGATCGCCGCAACATAGCCGCCGGGGCCGGAGCCGATGACGATGAGGTCGTATTGGGTGCTCATTGTATTCCTTCCGGCCTAAAGCAGCATCGCTTCCGGTGTTTCCACATAGCGCTTGAACGCCGCCAGCCATTTCGCGCCCTCGGCTCCTCCGATGACCCGGTGGTCGCAGGTCAGGGTCACACTCATGAGCGTGCGCGCCACGACGGCGCCACTCTCATCCACCACCGCGCGCTTCTCGCCGGCGCCGACCGAGAGGATCATGCCTTCGGGCGGATTGATGATCGAGGCGAAGGACTTGACGCCGAACATGCCGAGGTTCGAGATCGAGAACGTGCCGCCCATGTATTCCTGCGGTTTCAGCTTGCGCTCGCGGGCGCGGGTCGCGAGGTCCTTCATCTCCTCGGAAATCTCGGCGAGGCCCTTGCCTTCCGCCTTGAAGATGACCGGCGTAATCAGCCCGCCGTCCACCGCCACGGCAACCGAGATGTTGGCGTGCTTGTGATAGGCAATGCCCTTGTCCGTGTACGATGCATTGCAGTCCGGCTCGTCGATCAGCGCGAGCGCGGCGGCCTTGATCAGCAGGTCATTGACCGAGATCTTCACGTCTTTCGGCGCGGCGGCGTTGATGGCGGAGCGGCTTTCCAGCAGGTTGTCGAGCGTGATGTCGATGTTCAGCGGGAAGTGCGGAACCTGCATGAAGCTCTGCGTCAGGCGCTTGGCGACCGTCTTGCGCATGCCGTCGAGCGGCTTCAGCTCATACGTATCCGGCGCATAGACGCGGTCGTCGAGGACCTGCGGCAAGATCAGTCCGTCAGCTGTCAACGGCGTGCCGCCATGGGCGGGCTGGGCAGCGCCGGGTTTCGCATTCTCCACATCGCGGCGGATGATGCGGCCATGGGGGCCGGTGCCCTTGAGGGCTTTCAGGTCGATGCCCTTGTTGGCCGCGATGCGCTTTGCAAGGGGCGAGGCCATGATGCGCGCGCCGCCCGGGCGATCCATCACGGCGACGGATGCGGGAGCTGCGGCTTTTGCCGGGGCGGCCGGCGTCTGGGCGGGTGCAGGCGGGGCGGAGGGCGTCTTCGCTGCATCGGTCTTGGCCGGCGCGGCTTCCGCCTTAGGAGCTGCCGCCGGTGCCTTCACGTCGCCTGCGCTTTCGCCGTCTTCGAGCAGCACGGCGATGATGGCGTTGACCTTCACGCCTTCGGTGCCGGCGGGCACCATGATCTTGCCGACCTTGCCCTCATCGACCGCTTCGACTTCCATCGTTGCCTTGTCGGTCTCGATCTCGGCGATGATCATGCCAGACTTCACCAGATCGCCTTCCTTGACGAGCCATTTGGCGAGTGTGCCTTCTTCCATCGTGGGACTGAGCGCGGGCATCGTGATGTTGATCGGCATCAGAACGCCCCCTCACACACCTTCTTTGCCGCGGCGACGATGTCGTCCGCATTCGGAAGGCTCAAAGCTTCGAGATTGGCGGCGTAGGGCAGCGGCACGTCTTTCTGGTGGACGCGTACCGGCGGGGCGTCGAGATAGTCGAAGGCCTCAGCCACGACCGTCGCCGCGATCTCGGCACCGACGCCGAAGAAGCGCCAACCTTCCTCGCAGCAGACAAGGCGGCTGGTCTTCTTGACGCTCTCGACCACCGTATCGGTATCCAGCGGGCGCAGCGTCCGCAGGTCAATCACCTCGGCGCTGATGCCTTCTGCTGCGAGGCGCTCGGCGGCCTGCAGCGCGAAGCCGACCATTCGGGAATGCGCGACCAGCGTCACGTCCGTACCTTCGCGCTTCACGGCCGCCTTGCCGATGGGAAGAACGAAATCGTCGAGGTCAGGCACCGGGAAGGATTGCCCATAGAGCAGCTCGTGCTCGAGGAAGACGACCGGATTCGGATCACGGATCGCAGCCTTCAGGAGGCCTTTGGCATCGGCAGCGTCATATGGCGCGATGACCTTGAGGCCGGGGATCTGCGCGTACCAGGCAGAATAGTCCTGGCTGTGCTGCGCGCCGACGCGGCTGGCGGCGCCGTTGGGCCCGCGGAACACGATGGGGCAACCCATCTGGCCGCCGCTCATGTAAAGTGTCTTGGCCGCAGAGTTGATGATGTGGTCGATGGCCTGCATGGCGAAGTTGAAGGTCATGAACTCTACAATTGGCTTCAGGCCCGCGAAGGCCGCGCCGACGCCGAGGCCGGCGAAGCCGTGCTCCGTGATCGGCGTATCTATCACTCGGCGCTCACCGAATTCCTGCAACAGTTCGCGCGTCACCTTGTAGGCGCCCTGATACTGCGCAACTTCCTCGCCCATGACAAACACGCGCTCGTCACGGCGCATCTCTTCCGCCATCGCATCGCGCAGGGCGTCGCGGACAGTTGTTTCGGTGAAGCTCGTGCCTTCCGGAATGGACGCGTCCGCCATCACTTTGGCGCGCGGTTGTTCCGGCGCGGCCGTCTCGGGTCTTTCGATCTGGGGCACAGCTTTTTTGGCTTCCGCCTGCTCTGCCCTGGCAGGCGCAGCTTCAGCTTTGGCCTCAGGTTTCGCTACCGCTTCGCCGTCCGAAGCGAGCACTGCAATAATCGCATTCACCTTCACGCCTTCGGTGCCTTCCGGCACAACGATTCGCGAGATCACGCCTTCATCTACGGCTTCGACTTCCATCGTCGCCTTGTCGGTTTCGATCTCGGCGATGATGTCGCCTGACTTTACCGTGTCGCCTTCCTTCTTAAGCCACTTGGAAAGCGTGCCCTCCTCCATGGTGGGCGACAGCGCGGGCATTAGAATGTCTACGGACATATGTCAGGCTCCGGAAAACGGGAGAACTTGGAGGAAGATCATGACCACGCCGGCCACGCCGGAAAAAAAGGCGAGCGTGCGGAGCACCGGTACGCCGAACCAGTAGAGTGGAGCAAAGGCCAGGCGCGAGAAGAAGAAGATCATGCACCCGAGCGCGGTCCACTCGTTCGTCCGTGCACTGAGGACAGCAACCAGAACGACCGGAACGAACAGGCACATCGCCTCGATCATGTTGGCGGTTGCGCGCTTGGCGCGGCCGAGCGCCGGGCCGGCGGGCGCGAGTGCATCGCGCGGCCCCAGCAGATCCTTCAGCTTGTACTGGATGTTTGCCGCGACGATCTCGCCGAGAAGGTAGAACAGGAAGAGCGCGGCCGTGGCCGAGAGCCAGGAAAGTTCCACGATCATCCTGCGGTCTCCTCAATCAATACGTCTGTCCAAAGTTCGCTGGCATCCGGCTCCGGGCTTTCCAGCGAGAAGTCGGCCGCCTCTTTCACGATAGCCTTGATCTCGTTGTCGATCTTTTTGAGGTCGTCCTCGGTTGCGTGGCCGAGCTCGAGAATCTGGCCCTTGAGGCCTTCGATCGGATCATGGTGGGTACGGATGTCGTCGACTTCCTCGCGCTTGCGATATTTCGCGGGATCGGACATCGAGTGGCCGCGATAGCGGTAAGTTTTCATTTCGAGGATGTAGGGCCCCTTGCCGGCCCGTGCGTGCTTCACGGCTTTCTCGCCGGCCTCGCGTACCGCGAGCACATCCATGCCGTCGACTTCCTCGCCCTCGATCTCGAAAGAGATGCCGCGCTTGTAGAGTTCGACCTCGGCAGAGGCGCGCTCCACGCTCGTGCCCATCGCGTACATGTTGTTTTCGATGACGTAGATCACCGGCAGCTTCCAGAGCGACGCCATGTTGAAGGCTTCGTAGACTTGGCCCTGATTGGCGGCGCCGTCGCCGAAATAGGCGAGGCTCACATTGTCATTGCCGCGGTACTTGTTGGCGAAGGCCAGGCCCGTGCCGAGCGGCACCTGCGCGCCGACGATTCCATGGCCGCCGTAGAAGTTCTTCTCCTTGGAGAACATGTGCATCGAGCCGCCCTTGCCGCGCGACAGGCCGCCGATGCGCCCCGTCAGCTCGGCCATCACGCCATTCGGGTCCAGCCCGCAGGCCAGCATGTGGCCGTGGTCGCGGTAGCCGGTTATGACCTGGTCGCCGTCCTTGAGGCAGGCCTGCATGCCGGTCACGACCGCTTCCTGCCCGATATAGAGGTGGCAGAAGCCCGCGATCTTGCCCATGCCATACAGCTGGCCGGCCTTTTCCTCGAAACGCCGGATCAGCAGCATCTCGCGGTAGAATTTCAGCATATCGGCCTTGGAGGCCTTCGCGGGTATCTTTTTCGAACCCTTGGGTTTGTTTGCCATGCAACGTGCCTCCCTGACCCCTTATGTCGCCGCATTTTTGCAGCGACAAGTCAGAACATCGTTGTCAATTTGCAGAGCTCCGCTCGGGGGTCAGGAGAACGATCTCCCCGGGGTACACAAAGGCGAGCTTGTCACGGGCCAAAGCCTCGACGTAGTCGGGGTCTACGGACCCTGGCGTCAGCCGGCGGATGTCCACCTTGAGGCGCTCGATCTCGGCTTGCATGGACGCCAGTTCACGTTCCTTGGCCTCGAGTTCGATCTGCGAATCGGTCCAACGGCCGAGGCCCTTCTCCCCCGCGAACGCGTGGTAGGCGAAATAGAGCACCAGAAGACTGAGCCCGAGAGCCTGAAGCCGTGAAACCATAGAATCACTGGTAAACGCCGCGGGTAACCAATCCCTTACCGGCCGAGCGCCTGCTTCAGCCGCAGGGCGCGCTCCTCGGGATTGGCTGCAGTCAAATCAAGCCATTGGCGGTCGATGAGGAAATATTCGAAATCTTCCGGCATCTCCGCAGAATCAAGGCGCACCGGCAGAAGCTTCCGCTTGTACTTGTCGGCGATGTAGATTTCCCGGCGCACATTGTCCGACTGGAAGGCCTCCGCCGAGCACATCAGGCAGAACGTGTCTGAGTTGCGGATGGCGCGCACGATCATGCCCGCCCAGTTGCCGCCCGCATGGATCTCGTCCTTGTCGATCCAGACTTCGCGGCCCGAGGCCTCGACCTCCGCCACCATCGGATAGACCACCTCGCCGTCCCGGCGCGAATAGGACACAAACACGGGCGAAGGTCCGGCAGGCGCCTCCTCGTCCGCGCTGGCGACCTCTTCGGGTGCTGAGCGCGCCTCGGGGGCAGGAGCAGAAGGCGAGGCCGCCTCAACCTCCTTCGAGGCGGCAGGCTTCTGCTTCAGGCGTCCTGCGCCATATCCCGCCAGCACACCCGCAACCCCGCCCCAGGCAACGGCCGCGATGCCGACCAGAAGGTTCGGCGCCAAGGGCATGGCAACAAACCCTGCCGATCCGAAAGCCGCAGCCGCAACGAGGCCTATGCCGAGGGCGTGTTCGACGGAAAAGCTACCGCCTGGCTTCCCGGCCTTGCGAGCGGGCGCTTCAGGCTCTGGTTCGGGGCCATCGCCGCCGCCATCGTCATCGGGTCCGCTTGCACGGCGGCGTGCCTCTTCGGCGCGGTCAATTTCCTGAGCCGCTTCAACGAGTTTCCAGACCGCCGCAATCCGGCCCGGCACGAAAGACAGGTCGATGGCGGCCACGTCGCCCAGCCCGCGCGGTTGGAAGGTGTTATCGAGGCTTGCAAAGATCAGCCGGCCTTCCGTCCACGCATCAATTGCGCGGTTGGTAAACAGAATCTGTTTCGACGAGAACTGTACCTGGCGCGACCACAGCGCGAGCGTCACTTCCTGGCGGCGCGCCGGAGGAAAGGCATACTGTTCTTGCGCGCGGCGCACCGAATAGCCGCGCTGGCGCAGCATCGCTTCTACTTCCGCCGCCACCGCCGCGTCAGCGTCCGATGCCAGAAGGTAGATTTGGCGCATGCCGGTGCCCCGTGCTCAGCCGATGAGTCGCCTGTAGCACGAAGATCCGGTCGGGTCGTCTTTCGGAAAGGTAATGTAGGCCCTAGCCGGCGTTGATGCGCGAAAGTCCGGCATAGATCCCGATCGGGCCCAGTTCTTCCTCGATGCGGATAAGCTGGTTGTACTTCGCGATCCGGTCCGAACGGCTGAGCGATCCCGTCTTGATCTGCCCGCAATTGGTCGCGACCGCGAGGTCGGCAATCGTCGAATCCTCGGTCTCGCCCGAGCGATGGCTCATCACGGCGGTGTAGCCATGCAGGTGCGCCAGTTCAACGGCGTCCAGCGTTTCCGAGAGTGTACCGATCTGGTTGACCTTCACGAGGATGGAGTTGGCCGCGCCGCGCTGCAGTCCCATGGCCAGGCGGTCGGGGTTTGTGACGAACAGGTCGTCGCCGACGAGCTGCACCTTGTCGCCGAGCATCTGGGTCAGCGCGATCCAGCCATCCCAGTCATCCTCGGCCATGCCGTCCTCGATGGAGAGGATCGGATAACGGCCGCAGAGGTCGGCGAGGTATTTGGCGAACTGTTCGGAGGACAGCGACTTGCCTTCACCCGCGAGTTCATACTTGCCGTTCTTGAAGAACTCCGTCGACGCCGCATCGAGCGCCAGGGCCACGTCTTCACCGGGGCGGTAGCCAGCTTTCTCGATGGCTTTCAGGATGAAGCCGATGGCTTCGTCTGTCGAGCCGATGTTCGGCGCAAAGCCGCCTTCGTCGCCAACGTTCGTGTTGTGGCCGGCATCGTGCAGCGTCTTCTTGAGAGCGTGGAAAACTTCGGCGCCCACGCGCACGGCATCGGCCATGCTTTCGGCACTGACCGGCATGATCATGAATTCCTGGATGTCGATCGGGTTGTCCGCATGTGCACCGCCGTTGATGATGTTCATCATCGGCGTCGGCAGGACGCGGGCATTGGCGCCGCCGATATAGCGATAAAGCGGCATCGAGCAGGCTTCGGCAGCGGCCTTCGAGACGGCGAGTGAAACGCCGAGAATCGCGTTGGCGCCGAGGCGGGATTTGTTTTCGGTGCCGTCGAGGTCGATCATCAGCATGTCGATCATGCGCTGGTCAGTGGCGTCGAGGCCGGTCAGTTCGTTGCAGATCTCGCCGTTCACAGCGTCGACGGCCTTCAGCACGCCCTTACCGTTGTAGCGGCTCTTGTCGCCGTCGCGCTGTTCGTGGGCCTCATAGGCCCCTGTGGAGGCGCCCGAGGGAACGGCCGCCCGGCCGGTGGAGCCGTCTTCGAGCGTGACATCAACTTCGACGGTCGGGTTGCCCCGGCTGTCGAGGATTTCGCGGGCGTGGATGTCGATGATTTCGCTCATGGTGATGGGCCCCTTGCCGATCGTTACGTATGCCGAAAATGAAAAGCGCCCCCTGTGAGGACAGGAGGCGCCGGAACCCTTATGCGTATGCGCCGTTCAGCGCAACGTCTGGACTAGATCTCTTCGCTGGGCTCGAGGATCTGCTTGCCGCGATACACACCGGTTTTCAGGTCGATGTGATGCGGACGGCGAAGCTCGCCCGAGCTGGAATCTTCGATGTAGGTGTTCATGTCGAGCCGGTCGTGGGCGCGGCGCATGCGCGTGCGCGATTTCGACTTCTTACTCTTGGGGACGGCCATGGCACTGTTCCGGAATCTGATTGGGTCGCGCACCCATGAGGAACGCGGGAAAGGGCGCCTGTTAACGCAGGCCGGACGCTCTGGCAAGCATCAAACGGCAGGATTTTGAGTGGGGGGCCTTCGGAGGAAAATGGCCGGCCCGAAGGCCGGCCAAGGTATACAAGAAGGACGCCGGTACTTTGCCCTGGCAAGAAGCCTGATTGGCTCTGCACCGACAGTTTTGGTTAATAGGGGATTGAGTCTGAACAATGGCGGGGGCCGCCGTTGTCCGGCGTTCATCGGACCTGCCAGGCCGAGATACTACACCTAAGGTCTTGAAAACACGGGCTGAAACAGCGTGCCGTGGGGGGCGCGAGCCCTTGCCGGACCACTTCACGAGATCGTGCAGTGAGGGATTGGCGGCATCCGGTGCGTTTGAAGAGGCATCACTGGCCGCGAATCGCACCGATTCGCGGCCATGGTGCGGCTCAGCGCGAAACGCCCCAGTCCTTCAGCACTTCAGCGGTATGCTCGCCGGGGCCGGCCGGGCGGCGCTGGATGGCGCCGGGAGTAACCGAGAAGCGCGGCGCCGGGGCGGGCTGAACCACGCCTTCGATTTCCACGAAGGTCTGGCGATCGGTGTTGTGCTTGTACTTCGGCGCTTCGGTCATCGACAGGACAGGCGCGAAGCAGATGTCAGTGGCTTCCATGATCGCGCACCATTCGTCGCGAGTCTTTGTCTTGAACACGGCCATCAGCTTGGCCTTCAGTTCCGGCCATCTGGACTTGTCCATCTGCGCGTCCCATTCGGCGGATGTGAGACCGGCCTTCTCGCGCAGGAGCGCGTAGAACTGCGGCTCGATAGAGCCGATGGCTACCCATTTGCCGTCCTTGGTCTCGTACGTGTCGTAGAAGTGCGCGCCGCCATCGAGCATGTTAGCTTCGCGGTCATCGGTCCACACGCCCATGGCTTTCATGCCGTAGAACATCGTAGCGAGGCTGGCCGCGCCGTCTGACATCGCCACGTCCACGACCTGACCTTTGCCACCATTCCTGACACTGAGGATGCCGGCCAGCAGGCCCATCGCGAGGTAGAGCGCGCCGCCGCCATAATCGCCCACCAGGTTAAGCGGCGGACGCGGGCGGCCGTCGCCCTCGCCCATCGCATGCAGGGCGCCGGTGATGGCAATGTAATTCAGGTCATGTCCGGCAGACTGCGAGAGCGCGCCGGTCTGGCCCCAGCCGGTCATGCGGCCGTAAACGAGTTTCGGGTTCCGCTTCAGGACCTCATCCGGGCCCAGACCGTTGCGCTCCATGACACCCGGACGGAAGCCCTCGATCAGGCCATCGGCCTTTTCCAGCAGCTTCATCGCCACTTCGACGTCCTTTGGATCCTTGAGGTTCAGGCCGATGGAACGGCGCCCCCGGCTCATCACGTCGGCCGCACGGCCCGGACGGCCATCGCCTGGCCGGTCGATGCGCACGACGTCGGCCCCGAGGTCTGACAGCAACATGCCGCAGAAGGGCCCCGGGCCAATGCCTGCGAATTCAACGATCCTGACGCCTGAAAGCGGTCCCTGGCCCATGATTTTGCCTCCCAATCTTGCTGTGTTCGTAGCTGAGTTAGCCGAACTTTAAGTGTCAGGGCCGCAAAAGGAAGGGGTGCCGCCGCGTCGCGGGTGGACCTGTTTTGGCGCGTTCTGCATGTCCGATCTCTCCTTTCTCGATCCCCCCATCGAAATCGCGTCGGAGAGCCCCCGGACCGAAGTGATCTTCTCGCGCCTGAAAGCCAGCGGTCTCAGGCCTTATCCGGCCGCCCGTCACATCGATTTCAGCGCTCCCGATCCACTTCTGATCGACATCGCGACCGCAACCCGGCCGGTCCTTGAGGCATTGTCCCGCGCCGCAATGGTGCAGGCACACCGCCAGATCGTGCTGCTCGACACGTCTAACTCACAGCTGCCCTCGGCCGGCGAAACCGTGATCCTTCGCTGCGACCGCGACCTTTCCGGCCTTAAAAGCCGCCTCACAGCCCTCGCCCGGCGGTCCAGCCGTCTGCGCGAAGCCGAAATCCGGCGCGATACTGCCGCTTCTTTCGGCGTCCGCATTCCGCAGGCAGACCTGAATGTAGTCCCGTCTCTCCTCTATATCGGCGAAGGCTCGCCGCTGTACCTGTCGCTTCAGGGGCCGATCAAGCAGCGCGGTATCGACCTGACCGCTGCCATCAGTCGCGACACCGCCCGTCGCTACATGAGCGAACACAGGTTTGCAGCGGCGCTGATCGATCTGGATTCCTTCCGCGGCGACGACAGTGCCACAGCCCGCTGGATTGCCGAGGAGAATGGCCTCGGCGCCATGCCGGTAATTGCTCTGACGCATCCGGACATTCACCTGAACGATCGCCAGAACACGGTCATCTCGCTAGCGACCGAAGTCATCGATGCGACCGGACGGATGGCCCACATCGTGTCACTGATCGAAACGGTCTGCCGCCGCCTCGTCGCCTTTGCGCCGATCATGCCGCGGCCCGCCATCGCCTCGGTCCTGATGGACTTTACAACCGGCATGTTCAGCCGGCGCTTCATGGAAGCGCATATCGCGCGGCAGATGGAAGTGGCCACTCAGCGCGCCGAACCCTTCTGTGTGCTGACCTTCCGGATGGACCCGGGCGCGGCGATCTCCATTCCGGCGCAGCAGGAGTTTGCGGAAGTGATCCGCTCCCAGATCCGCGATACCGATTGCCCGGCACTTCTGTCACCCGGTGACTTTGCCGTGACCCTCCCGGCGACGCCCTATCGCGGGGGCGTGCGGCTGGCGGACCGCATTTCCGAACACGCCGCGCACCACGCACCGCTTTCAGGCAACCGATTTGGCTGGCGCGTCATCGAGAAGCGCGCCTACCACACGGCCCAAACCCTGCTCAGCGCCGCACTCAGCGGACCCTTGCTGCGTCCGCGTCTCGCTGCCTGACCTAGTCGTCCGTCAGGAAGCCTGACGACAGCTTCTTGCCCCACTTATCTTCCGGTGCAGTTGCCTTTCGAGTCGCCATCTTGGCTACTGCGTCGGCGGCTTCGGCAGAGGCCAGACCGCAAGAAGATTCAAGCTCCTTCAGGAAGGCCTTGACCAACGGGATGCGCCGCTCGGGCGGACCGCCGAGGCCGGAATGGACCAGCTTCGAATCCGGACGAAGCTTCAGCTGGTTCGGGCGCGAGCGGACAATTTCCATCAGGCGCTGCGGATCCATGATCGTATCCGGCCGGAAGGTCAGAACGGCTCCCTTCTCTCCGGCATCCAGCTTCGCAATCCCGAGTGTGCGGCACTGAACCTTGATTGCCATGACATCCAGCAGCTGACGCGTTTCATCCGGCAACGGACCGAACCGGTCAATGAGTTCAGCAGCAAAGCTCTCGCGGTCCTGCGCGGTGGTGATGTCCGACAGGCGTCGGTACAGCGACAGGCGCACGTTCAGGTCTTCAACATAGCCATCGGGGATCAGCACGGCGACGCCGAGGTTGATCAGCGGCGACCAGTCGTCCGCCACATCTTCCTCATCCTTCGCGCCCGCCCTCAACGCCTTTACCGCATCTTCCAGCATCGACTGGTAAAGCTCGACGCCGACTTCCTTCACCTGACCGGACTGCTGGTCGCCCAGCAGGTTGCCTGCGCCGCGCATGTCGAGGTCATGGCTCGCCAGCTGGAAGCCTGCGCCCAGCGAATCGAGCGACTGCAGCACCTTCAGACGCTTCTCGGCACTTTCGGTGATCACCTTGTCGCGCGGCGTCGTGAAGTAGGCATAAGCACGGAGTTTCGACCGGCCCACACGTCCGCGCAGCTGGTAGAGCTGTGCCAGGCCGAACATGTCGGCCCGGTGGATGATCAGCGTGTTGGCGCGCGGAATATCGATACCGCTTTCGACGATAGTTGTGGACAGCAGTACGTCATACTTCCCGTCATAGAAGGCGGTCATGATGTCTTCGAGTTCGCCCGCCGCCATCTGACCATGTGCCACGATGAAGCTCACTTCAGGCACGTTTGTGCGCATGAAGTTCTCAAGCTTGTCGAGATCGAGCACGCGAGGCGCCACGAAATAGGCCTGTCCGCCGCGATATTTTTCCCGGAGCAGCGCTTCGCGCAGGGTGACGGTATCTTCCTCGGTAATGTAAGTGCGCACGGCCAGGCGGTCGACCGGCGGCGTCGCAATGATCGACAGGTCGCGGATCCCCGTCAGCGCCATCTGCAGCGTGCGCGGGATCGGTGTCGCCGACAAAGTCAGCACGTGCACATCGGACTTCAGCTCCTTCAGCCGCTCCTTGTGTTTGACCCCGAAGCGCTGCTCCTCGTCCACGATCATGATACCGAGGCGCTTGAACTCGATCTCCTTGGTGAGCAGAGCATGCGTGCCGACCACCACGTCGATGCTGCCGTCGGCCAGACCGGCGCGCACTTCGGCGGCGTCCCGTGCACTGACGAAACGCGACAGCGGCCGCACCGCTAACGGCCAGCCGGCGAAGCGTTCCTCGAAAGTCTTGAAGTGCTGGCGCGCCAGCAGCGTCGTTGGGGCAATTACTGCCACCTGCTTGCCGCTCATCGCCGCAACGAACGCGGCGCGCAGCGCGACTTCGGTCTTGCCGAAGCCCACATCACCGCAGACAAGGCGGTCCATCGGTTTGCCGGATGACAGGTCCGCCAGAACATCTTCGATGGCGGAGAGCTGGTCCTCGGTTTCCTCGTAGGGGAAGCGTGCCGCAAACTCCTCGTAGAACCCCTGCCCGGCATTCAGAGCCTCCGCCCGGCGCAGTTCGCGCGCCGCAGCAATCTGCATCAGTTCAGCGGCCATCTCGAGGATGCGCTTCTTCGCCTTCGCCTTGCGCGTCTGCCAGCCGGCGCCGCCAAGGCGGTCCAGTTGGCTTTCGGATTCCTCGGAGCCATAGCGGCTGATCAGGTCGATGTTCTCGACAGGCAGGAAGATCATGTCGCCGCCGGCATACTCCAACTGCAGGCAGTCATGCGGCGCACCAGTCAGTTCCAGCGTGCGCAGGCCCACATAGCGCCCGACGCCGTGGTCGACGTGCACCACGAGGTCACCCGCCGTCAGCGCCGTCGCGTCAGTGATGAAGCTTGCCGTCTTGCGCTTGCGCCGGGGCGCAGCGAGACGGTCGCCCAGGACGTCGGCTTCGGAAATCATCGCTACGCCAGGCAGCGAGAAGCCGGCCTCGATCGGCACTTCGGCGACCGTGAAATCGGTCTTCTTGGCCGCTTCCAGTGTGTGCACCTGCGCAAGGCCGGTGAGACCGTGATCGCCGAGCACATTGATCAGCCGGTCTGCCGAACCTGTCGACCAGGCCGCGAACACCACCGGCTTGCCGCTGGCATACAATGCCTTGGCATGCGCGATCACGGTCTCGAAGATGTTGACGTCCGTGCGCATGCGCTCCGGCGCAAAATCCCGGCCGCGCCGGCCGCCCATGTCAAAGGCGTTCGCCGCCGGTTCATTGGCGCTGAAGCGCACAGCGGCCCGCTCCGACAGACGCGCGTCCAGCTCATCGATCTTGAGGTAGAGCCGCTCTGGCGGCAACACCTTGGCGACGCGAACATCGCCTCCACCGGCATCAAGGCGTGCCATGTGATAGTCGCTCGCCTGCGTCAGACGTTCGTGTGCCGCTTCGGTCGACAGCGCGCTGAGACCCCACAAGCCGCTCTCGCCGACATAGTCGAACAGCGTGTCGAGATGCGAATGGAACAACGGCAGCCAGGCCTCGACGCCCTGCCGGCGGATAGACGCCCGCGCCGCTTCGTACATCTGATCGCCGGACGGAGGCCCGAAGGTTTCGAGAAACTGGTCGCGGAAACCGCTTAGCACCTTGTCGTCGAAGAGGATCTCACTGACCGGCGCAAAGGTCACGCCTTCAGCAGCGCCGGTTGAGCGCTGCGTCTCGGTGTCGAACGTGCGGAGCGTCTCGACCACGTCGCCGAAGAAATCCAGGCGGTAAGGTTCGAGCGCGGTCGGCGGGAAGATGTCGATGATGCCGCCCCGGATCGCATACTCACCCTGCTCGCGCACCGTGCTCGACCGGACGTAGCCATTGAAGGAGAGATACTCTGTCAGGTCAGCGGCTTTGACCGTCTGGCCCTTGCGGATGGCGAAGGAGGATTTGCGCAGCGTCGCAATCGGCGGAACGCGCTGCACGAGCGACCCGGCGGTCGTAACCACCAGCAGCGGACCCTGCGAAGCTTCATAGCGGGCGATCCGGGCAAGGCCAGCACAACGGCGCGCGGCGGTTGCCGGCGTCGGGCTGATCCGGTCATAGGGCAGCACATCCCAGCCCGGCAGGTCACCCTGCTCCAGACGCGGCGCTGCGAACTGCGCCATGCGCCGTGCCGCCTGCGCCATCCGGTCGTCGCGGGCAACGTATACGCCGATGCCGCCGCGCTTCATCAGCGCCTCGCAGAACGTGATCACGTCGGCGCCAAAAGGCGCACCGGCAAAAGCGGCGGGGCCGCTTAGTGATTTCAGGAAATCAGCGGGGGTCATCAGGCTACCTTTTCACCCGGCCTCAGCCGGATTGCGCGGCGTAGCGGAATGCGATGAGCTGGTCCAGCACCGGACCTGAATGGTTCAGCGGCACGGGCTTCTGGCCGATGAGCCAGGCGTAGACTTCCCAATCTGGCACCTCGAGCAGGCGCTCGAATTCATCAAGCCCTTCTCCGCTCAGCGATTCGAGGGTCGCGTCTGCGAAGCTTCCCATCAGCAGGTCCATCTCCCGAAACCCACGGCGCCAGGCCCGGAATTTCAGCATCTTGCGGCGGTTTTCATCGGTCATGCAGAAGGCTTTTTACAGGTTTCGTTTCGTCTGGACGGCCGGCCCGCTTGTAAGACGGTTTCTGGACGGGGAAAGCCCGGGCGCAGGGAGCATCTTATGCCTATATCCGGGCGAGGAAAGGGCGCAGCTGATTGTGCCGCTTCGCAGGTGCGCCTAGCTTGTTGCCAACATGCGCGATGAGCGACTCTTTCCGCTGTTTGCAAGCCTCGACACGCTGAGCGGTGTCGGGCCCAAACTGCTGCCCATCTTGCAACGCCTTTGCGGCGGCAACACGGTCTGGGATCTCCTGCTCCATCTGCCGGAACGCTGGTTGGACCGGCGGGTCCGGGAACAGTTTGACAAGACCGTTCCCGGCGAGGTCGCCACTGTGCGCGGCGAGGTCGTCGTTCATCACGCGCCGTTCAACGACAAGTCACCCTACCGGATTCAGCTTGGCGACGAGTCCGGCTTCCTGACGCTGGCCTATTTCCGCGCGGACCCGCGCTGGCTGAAGTCGCAGTTCCCCGTGGGCGCCACGCGGATCGTATCCGGCCGGATCGAGGATTACAAAGGGGAGCGTCAGATCACCCACCCGGATTTCGTCGTCGACCCGGCCAAGGGTGAGGCGCCGCCGGAAGTCGAGCCGATCTATGCCCTGACTGCCGGCCTGACGAACCGCCGGGTTCACACTTTCGTGCTTCAGGCCCTGAAAGCGGTTCCGCAAGGCCTGCCGGAATGGTCTGATCCGCACCTCGTTCGCCAGCGCGGCTGGCCAGGGTTCGCCGAATCACTGGCGATCCTCCACGCGCCCATGCGGTATGACGAAGACGAATTCGCCCGCGCCCGCGAGCGCCTCGCCTATGACGAAGCCGTGGCCCGCGCCTCGGCTTTCTCGCTGGCGCGCGCTGCGCGGAAAGCACGGCGGGCGCCGATCATCAGATCCGATCCGAAGTCCGAGGCGCTGTTCATCAAGGCGCTGCCCTACACGCCTACTGGCGCGCAGCTGCGGGCCAGCGAAGAAATCCGCCGGGACCTCGCCAGTGGATCGCCGATGCGGCGCCTGCTGCAGGGTGATGTGGGAGCGGGCAAGACGCTCGTGGCCGCGATGGCGGCCGTGGAAGCGGCGGCAAACGGCTTCCAGTCCGCGTTCATGGCGCCGACGGAAGTGCTGGCGCGCCAACAATTCGACACGCTGGACACGCTTCTCTCGCCGCTCGGTTACAGAGTGGCCGTGCTGTCGGGCCGCGACCGGGGCAGCGCAAAGGAAAGCACGCTTATGGCGCTGGCCGATGGCACGATCCAGATCGTGGCGGGCACGCATGCGCTGTTCCAGGAGGCCGTCTCCTTCCGCAAACTTGGCCTGATCATCGTGGACGAGCAACACCGCTTTGGCGTGAATGACCGGATGCGCCTTATTGGCAAATCTGAAAGCCCGCACATGCTGGTGATGAGCGCTACACCGATCCCGCGTACCCTCGCGCAGGCCGTTCACGGCGACCTCGACGTCTCGATCCTCGACGAGAAGCCGCCGGGCCGGAAGCCAGTCGAGACGCGCGCCATCCCGGATACTCGCATCGAGGAAATCATCGAGGCCATAGGGCGCGCCCTGAAACGGGGGGAGCGTGCCTTCTGGGTCTGCCCACGCGTCGATGTCGATGACGACGATTCATCCGCCGTTGCCCGCCATGCGGCCTTGCAAGACGAGTTGGGGGTCCGGGTCGGGCTGGTGCACGGCCGGCTGAAACCATCCGAGAAAGACACGGCGCTGGAAGACTTCCGCTCCGGCAGGACGCGCGTCCTCGTCGCCACCACCGTCATTGAAGTCGGCGTCGATGTGCCGGAAGCCACCATCATGGTCATCGAGCGCGCCGAAGGTTTCGGCCTCGCTCAGCTGCACCAGTTGCGCGGTCGTGTCGGCCGTGGCGACAAGCCCTCTTTCTGTATCCTCCTCTACCGCCCCCCCATTGGCGAGACAGCCCGCGAACGCCTCGACACGCTGCGTCGCACCGAAGATGGTTTTGCGATTGCCGAGGCAGACTTCCGCCTCCGCGGTGCGGGGGATGTGCTCGGCGTACGCCAGGCGGGCGCGACGGAGTATCGGGTGCTGGAGCTAGCACGTCACGCCGCGCTACTGGACATTGCCGCGAAGGATGCCGAAGCAGTCATTGCCGCGGATCCGAAGCTGACCGGCGCACGCGCGAACGCGCTGCGTATTGCGCGGGAGCTGCTGACGCCGCGCGTCAACACAGATGTCGAGCCTCAGTCCTGAGACTCCTTATTTGCCCACCGCTGCGCCGGTGTCGCTGACACGCGGAAACGGCGGATAGACGAGGCCGCCGGAGAGGATCAGCTTGGCACCTTCCTCGATCGTCATCTCGAGTCGGATGACATCCGCTTCCTTCACGAACAGCAGGAAGCCGGAAGTCGGGTTCGGGATGGTCGGCACGAACACCGTGAGGAAATCCGGCCCGAGACGGTGTGCCGGTTCTTCCTTCGCAGGACCCGCAACAAACCCCACAGCCCAGCTCCCCTGCTTGGGATACTCGACCATGACGATTTCCTTGTACTGGCCTGCCGAGTTGCTCTGGAACACGTCCCGGATCTGTTTGAACACGGAGTAAACCGAGCGCACCACTGGCACGCGCGTGAGGATCCGGTCCGTCAGCGAGACGAAGTAGCTGCCAAGGAAGTTTGTCGCGAGGGCGCCCAGCAGGGTGAGGAAAATCAGCAGGATCAGCAGGCCGAAGCCGGGCACCGCATAGTCGAGATATGTTTCCGGCCGCAAGGCCGCGGGAATCAGTGGCACGACCCGGCTGTCGATCAGGTTGATCAGGAACTCCAGGATGACGAACGTTGCCACCACCGGCAGCGCGATCAGCATGCCCGCGACAAGGCGCTCGCGCAGCCAGCTGAACAAGCCTTGCTTGGTTGGCGGGACGATCACGCCGAGCGGATCGTCAGGTTGGGGCCGGTCAGTCATTGGTGATACTCCCGCACAATCGCCTTCCTCAGCGTTACCGCTTGGCGTGCGCCTTCTTCCGCGTAATTGTGGCGAAGATGGGAAACGTTATCGAGATCGAAAAGCCCCTGAATGAGTGGGCCTCCGCGCATTTCGGCGCAGGCGCACGTGTCGAGGGTCTGAAACGCCTGTCGGGCGGAGCCAGCCAGGAAACCTGGTCATTTGATGTAGCTGCGCCCGGGAACACGCATGCGCTGATCCTGCGCCGCGCGCCCGGGGGGGTGGCAATGGCACGTAGCTCGGAAGCGGTGTCTCTCGCCACGGAGGCTGCGCTGCTTAGCGCCACGACGAAATCCGGCGTGCGCGTGCCCGAAGTGCTGCACGTCTCGCCGCCGGGCAGCGCGCTCGGTGAAGCCTTTGTCATGCGCCGGGTTGCGGGCGAAACGCTGGGACGAAAGATCCTGCGGGACGAAGAATACAAGATTGCCCGTGCCCGCCTTGCAAAAGATTGCGGCGAGGCGCTTGCCGGAATTCACGCCGTGCGCCTTGAAGGCCTGCCCGCCCTGCCAATCAGCAGTGGCGCCGACCAGATCGCGAAATACGAAACGATCTATCGCAGCTTCGAGATGCCCCGTCCGGTGCTGGAACTCGCCTTTGCCTGGCTGAAAGAAAATGCCCCGAAACCAGACGGTCCCGTGCTGGTGCACGGGGATTTCCGGCTCGGCAACCTGATCGTCAATGAGCAGGGCCTCGGCGCCGTTCTGGACTGGGAACTTGCGCATATCGGCGACCCGCGCGAGGACATTGCGTGGGTGTGCATCAATTCCTGGCGCTTCGGGCACAGTGAAAAGCGCGCCGGTGGCTTCGGCGACCTAGAAGACATGCTGGACGCTTACGCGGCCGCTGGCGGGGCCAAGTATACGACGGCAGACATCGACTGGTGGGAAATCCTCGGGAGCCTGAAGTGGGGCGTGATGTGCATGACTATGTACTCCGCCTACAAGACCGGCGCCGACCCGAGCGTCGAGCGCGCCGCCATCGGCCGGCGCGTTTCGGAGAACGAGATTGACCTTATCAACCTTTTCGAAGGACTTGGCCGCAATGCATGATGGTCCCTCCGCCCGTGAATTGATCGAAGCAGTGAAGAACTTCATCGACAAGTCTGCTGCGCCCCAGTTGACCGGGCATGCGGCATTCCATGCGCGCGTCGCTTCGAATGCCCTCGCCACGGTCCTGCGGGAACTCGAAATCCGGCCGACCGCCGAAGCTGAGGAGAAGGCGCGGCTTGAAAGGTTGCTCGGAACTTCCGGCGAAAGCGCAAACCAGTTGAATGCGCTGCTCTGCGAGGCTATCCGGTCGGGACGCATGAACCTTTCGACAGAGGGGCTCCTGCCACATCTCAAATCGACCACAATTGCGCAATTGTCTGTCGACCAACCGGGCTATTCGGGTCTGAAAACCGCGGCCCGCTAAACTCGGGAACCGCGTGCATGAACAGAAAAATTGTCCTCGCCCTCATCGCCATCCTGCTGGCGGTCGCCGTGAGTGCAATTCTCTGGTCGATGCGGGACAAGGCGGTCGCAACCGGCCCCGCCCTGCCAACGTTTGACTATGCCTCGGCAGACAGCTGGGCCGAACGGCCCGAGCTGCCGCCGCCAGCTGTCTGGGAGACGGGCTGGGACATCGATATCGTGCTGCTTGCGGGCGAGGCGGCGCTGGAAATCAGCGACACGCAAGCCATCGAGAAGCGGCGCGACGAAGCAGCTGAAAAGCTGCACGATCTGGCAGGCGCCTTCAGCAAGACCGGGCCGGTTTATGCGCCCTACCTGCGCGCCGCCACTGTCGACGAAGACACGGCCGCAGCGTTGACACACTATCTGTCTACGGATAATCGCGGCCGCGCTTTCCTTATAGCAACGGACAGGCCATTGCCGGCATCCGTCCTGCCGCTGTTCGAATCCGATCCGCTGCTGCGCGACCGGTTTGGCGGCATATTACTGTTCGGTGAAGCTAATTCCGGTACGGGCCTAGCCGAAGGCGTCACGCCGGCTCTGATCTGTTCACGCCGTTACAAAGCAGATGAAGGTTGCGTTGCACCAGTGCAGCTGCGCCGCTCAGGCAGCGGGCATCAAGCCAGCGGGGGCGAACGCCTGGTCAACGGCCTCATCCCCTGGCTTAATGACAACACGTCGAAACTGGCAGAGCCGCTGGGCGAACTAGAGGAAATCGAGATCATCGAAATCCGCCGTCCGGGCGAGACAGATGATGTCGTCAGCGAATCGCAGGACTAAGCCGCGGGCTTTGGCTGGTTCTCGGGCGCTGCGCGCCGGAATGCCTCAACTTCCCGGCAGGCGGCATCGAGCGCAACCAGGCGCGGAAAAGCGGAGAGATCGGTATCGAACCGGCGGGCATTCGAAACCTGCGGCACCAGCGCAATCTCGGCAATGCCTGGCGTATCGCCGAACAGGAATGGGCCCCTGCCCGCCTCCATCGCCATCGTCTCGAGCGCCGCGAAGCCGCGAAGGATCCAGTCCTGATACCAGCGCTTGATGGCGGATTCGTCTGCGCCGAAATCGCGTCGCAACACGGCCAGCGGGCTGAGATTGTTCAGTGGGTGGATGTCGCAGGCGATGATGTCGGCAAAGGCGCGCGCCTGAAGGCGTTGCCAGGTGTCTTTGGGAAGCAGCGCCGGACCCGGCAACGCCTCATCGATCCACTCGATGATCGCCATGGATTGGCCAGAAATCTTTCCGTCCACTTCTATGGACGGAACACGCATCTGCGGATTGATGCCCCGGTATCTTTCGCCCAATTGTTCATCCGTACCCGGAATTATGTTAATCTGCAGCGTTTCAAAAGCTGCACCTTTCAGATTCAGAGCGATTCGGACACGGTAGGCTGCGGAGGAGCGCCAGTAGTCATAGAGGCGGATCATAGGAGAGACTCGAGGTCAAGGATTTCGAGAATGGCTTCGCGGGCCAGACGGCATTCGTCCGCGAAGGCTGGATCGGCCAGATCGGCGGGCGAGAGACGGTCGCGATAAGTGGCACGGACGCTCGCCTGCAGTTCGTCGATCAGTTCCTCATCCAGCAGCACGCCCGCGTGGCAGGCCGCGATTTCCGCTTCGGTCATCACCACACGAAGGCGCAGGCAGGCCGGACCACCACCATTGCGCATGGACTGGCGCACATCGACATACTGGACCCTGCCGATGGGGCCGTTCGCGAGGACTAGTCGCTCGCAATAGGCATGAGCACTCGGCGTGTCGCGCGTCTCGGTCGGCGCGATCAGGACAAGGCGATCCTCGCCGGGCAACTGGAGCAGCTGGGAGTTGAACAGGTAAGAGGAGATCGCGTCGGCAAGCGGCACTTCGGCGTCCGGTACCATCACGGGTTTCAGCTCAAACCGGCCTTCTGCCGCGTGCCGCAGCGCCTCGAGCGTCGCGGCAGTATTCTCAAAGGCGTGCTCATGGAAGAAGAGCGTATCTAGCGCGCCGACACAGACGACGTCATTGTGAAAAGCGCCAGCCTCAATGGCGCGCCGGGCCTGACGGGCGAAGACGACGCGCGGCGCGCTGAGCCCATGCGCCCGGGCGATGGATTCCGAGGCGAGCCGCGTCTGGCGCGCCGGAAACCCGGCGAGAGTCTCACCTATATCCCGTCCAAATACGAACAGCTCCACACCGGGCGCGCCATGCTCCGCCGCGAGACGGACGTGGTTGGCCGCGCCTTCATCGGCAAAGTCAGCATGCGCGGGCAAGGCGCCATGCACGGCAAAGCGTTCCTCGTCAGCAAAGAGGGAAACAAGCGTGGCGGTCGTATCCGGGTGCTCAATACTGCGGTGGAGCATCGTGGACAGATTGGCGGCTGTAAAATGCAGGCGGCCATCAGCGGTATCGGCAGAGGGCGAGACGGTTGCAGCATTGGCGGTCCACATGCTGCTGGCCGACCAGGCTGCTTTCAGCACACGGGGCGCGCTGCGCGCGGCGGCGTCGATGATGTCTGCATCGGAACCAGCAAAGCCTGCCGCCACGAGCAGGTCGAAATTCGGGCGCGCAAGCGGCGGGAGAACACCTTGAACGAGACCGGCACGCACCAAAGTGCGCATCTTCTCGAGACCTTGCACGGCGGCCTCACGCGGGTTTGAGACATCGCCCGCATTGCGCGCGCTGGCGAGGTTGCCGTCGGATAGGCCGCCATAATTGTGGCTCGGCCCGATCAGTCCGTCGAAATTGACTTCGGTGGCAACGTTCATGCGGTCGCCTCCACGATCCAGACAGCGGCCTTCAGATGTGTGCGCCCCTCAGCGCCGGCTAGACGTCGTACCTGGGAGACTAGCGCGTCCTTGACCTTCGCCCGGTCGACCCCTTGCTCCGCAATGGCGCGGGAGAGTGGGCCAATCTCGAGCATGAAGTCTGCCGTATCTTCCGGATTGGCGCCGGGCAATTCGATAGTGCCGTCCCAGGGCGTGATCCGTACGGCGGACCAGCCAGCTTGGGCGAGAACATCCGAGACGAAATCCCGGCTTCCGAACGCAAATGGCCCGGGTGTGCCGGGTGGCGGCGGCGCGGGCGGCTCCTTCAAGAACGGAAGGGCCGCGACGATCGGCATCAGGGCCCAGTCATTCTCCGCAAGCGGACGCCAGCACGCAAAGGCCAGCCGACCGCCCGGCTTTGTGCCTTTCCGGATACTTGCGAACGCTTTGGCCGGGTCGGCGAAGAACATCACCCCGAAGCGGGACACGACGAGGTCGGCCTTCGTATCCGGCGCCCACGCCGATGCGTCGGCCACTACAAATTGTGCAGCCGGCGCCCGCTGCTCTGCGCGGCGCCGCGCGATCGCGATCAGCGGCTCGGATACATCCACGCCGGTGGTGAGCGCGCCGGCTTCCGACGCTGCAAAAGAAAGAGCGCCGGCGCCGCACCCTATATCGATGATCCGTTCGCCCGCGACGGGCTTTGCGGCGGCGAGGACCGCCTCGGCAAACGGCTGTAGCATCCGGTCCAGCCGATCTGCATCCCTCACCCACTTTTCGCCGGCGGCGCCGTTCCAGTAGTCAATCTGGGCACTGTTATCCATGTCGGCCTCTCAGGCAGGAAATCCGGGCGCGGTCATACGGGCCGCCGTTGGAGCGAGCTGGCTGGCCTGCGGCCACGCGCAATAGTCAGCGGCATAGTACGCGCCTGGGCGGAAGTTGCCGGAAAGGCCGGGACCACCGAAGGGCATGGAACCGCTGGCGCCGGCAGTCGGCCGGTTTCGATTCAGCACACCGGCCCGCATCTCGCGGTACGCGATGGTCCACAGGCTGTCATCATCACTGACAAGGCCGCCAGAAAGGCCGTACCTGGTGGCATTGGCTTGGGCTATGGCGTCCTCGAATGTCCTGACACGGACGACCTGCATGAGCGGACCAAACAGTTCTTCGTCCGGGTAGCCGGATGCGTCCGTGACATCCACGATGCCAGGCGAAACAAAGCCTCCGCCGCGAGGCATGGCATCGAGGGACAGGATCGGCTTTGCGCCATGGGCGACCAGCATCGCCTGAAACTCGACCGCCTGCGTGCGCGCCTTTTCGGAGACCAGCGGTCCCATGAAGATATCTGGCTCGTCCCACGCGCCGATGCGCAGCCCCCTGGCGCGTGAGACAATAGCGTCGATGACGGCGTCCCCGAACTGGCCCGCCGGCAGAATCACCCGGCGCGCGCAAGAACAACGCTGGCCTGTGGTGAGGTAAGCCGACTGGGCGGCGATGTCGGCGGCGGCGTCGACGTCGGCAGGGTTCCAGATGATCAGCGGATTGTTGCCGCCCATCTCGAGCGCGAGGATGACATCCGGACGGCCCGCGAAGTGTTTGTGGAAATAGACGCCGGTCGCGGCAGATCCGGTGAAGAGAAGACCGTTGATGTCCTGCGCGATCAGGGCGGCGCCGGTATCGCGTCCGCCCTGGACGATGTTGAGACAGCCCGGCGGAAGGCCGGCAGCTTGGAAACACTCCGCCATCAGCGCTGCAACGCCAGGGGCCAGCTCGCTCGGCTTGAACACGCATGTGTTGCCCGCCAGCAGCGCGGGTACGATGTGCCCGTTCGGCAGGTGACCGGGGAAATTGAAAGGGCCGAACACGGCCATCACGCCGTGGGGGCGATGTGTTAGCTGCGAGCCGCCGAAGGCGGCATTCTCCGTTCTTTCGCCTGCGCGCTCCTTTTGTGCGGCGATCGATACGGCAATCTTGGCTTTCATCGTGGCGGCTTCGCCGCGCGAGTCCCAAAGGGCCTTTCCCATTTCGCGGCTGATAACTTCCGCAATCGCCTCCGCGCGCTTACCAATTTCATCCGCATACCGCTCAAGTATCGCCGTGCGCTCACCTTGCGGGCGGCGCGACCAGTCTCGGAATGACTTGCGGGCAGACGCAACGGCCGCGGCGACTTCGGCGCCGTCTGCTGATGCACCCTGCCAAATCATCTCCCCCGTGGCCGGGCAAGATTTGGCGAAAGCCGGGCCATGCCCGGTTCGCCATTGACCATCGATGTAGACACCATCCGCCATCACTTGCTCCGCATCCAAACTCTCGCGGGAGAGCCAGGTTTCAGTTTCAGGGCGTCAAGCACATCCGGGGCGGCAACCAGCCCGCTCTCTCCTCGCCGCGCGAACCGGCCGAGAGTCACCCGGAAGTCCGGAAGGCGGTTGCTCGACAAGAGTCCCTGGCGCGCGTCTGCGTCACCATCGGTGGAGCCTGCCTCAACGGTCACGATTCGGCTTTCCAGGATCGTTCGGATATGCCGGCGCTGCGCGGCGACGAGCGGGCCGCCGTCGAAAATGTCGACGGTTCGATCAAAGTCAAACCCCTCCCACTGCAGCAGTTTGTGCGCACCGACACCATCAGAGTGGCAACGCCCGATGACTTCGCGCGCTTCGGGCGGCAGCAGATCCACATAGATCGGATAGCGGGGCATCAGATCGACAATGAACTGATTGTCGGTGGTCGCCGACAGTTTGTCGGCATCGGCGAAATCCATGCGGAAGAAGTGCCGCCCGAGGCATTCCCAGAAAGGCGACTCGCCCTTCTCGTCGACCACGCCGCGAAGCTCGGCAAGCACGCGGTCACTGAAGCGTTCGGGGGCGGCGGCCATCAGGAGGTAGCGAGACTGCGCCGCAAGCCGCCCTGCCCCGCCGCCGCGATGGTCTGGCTTGATGAATAGTGTGCCCACTTCGGTGTACCCCACATACTCATTGGTGAGGACCAGCGCGTCCATGTCGAAGCGAAGATTTCCGGCGGCGTGGCTCGCCTGTGCGAGCGTGATGATGCGATAATTGAAGAAAGGCTGGTCGATGCCCGTGCCGGCCTTGACCGCAGAGCATCCGACGACCTGCCCGGTCGGCACATGCTCCATCATCATCAGATACTTGCCATACTGGAGATTGCGCTGGCGACCGTGGAAAGCGCGGTCCGACTTCTCGAGGCGCTCTTTCAGGATTCCCTCGTCTACCGGCAGACTGGTAAATCCGGGTCCGGACAATTCGGCAAGCTGCGTCAGCGCGTCGAGATCGTCCAGACGCGACGGACGCATAACATATGCTGTCGCCATGGCTAACGCCCCATCAGTTCCTTGATACGTCGCCCATCGATCCGGCCATCTGCGAGCCGGTTAAGGATCAGTGCAGACAGGAGCGCTCGTTCCGGAAAGCTCTCTGTAATGACGAATTCTTCCGACGAATGAATGCGCCCGCCACGCACGCCCAGCGTGTCCACGTTGGGCACACCGGCCGCGAAAATGTTGTTGCCTTCGCAGACGCCGCCGGTGTCCACGAATTCGATATCGAGCCCGATGGCGCGGCCAGTGGCATGCACGGCATCGAACAGGGCCTGCTGCGCCGTATTGCGCGGCTTGGGCGGCCGATAAAAACCGCCATGCAGATGGCCGTGGATACCGTCGCGCGCCACAGCGCGCTCAAACAGCTGACGCACCTGCTGGCTTGCCCATTCCGCTGACTGATGATCGGGCGCACGCGCGCCAAAACGCACGATGGCTAGATCCGGCACGATGTTGACCGGTGCGCCGCCTTCGATGGAGCCAACATTGAAGGTGACCCCGCCGAACTTGTTGTTGAGGCCTTCCAGCCCGACGACAAGTTCAGCAGCGGCCTCGATGGCGCTGCGGCCCTCTTCCTTGGCTCGGCCCGCATGCGCGGCACGGCCATGCAGTACGATGTCGAACACGGCGGATCCTTTACGGCCGCCAGCCATAGCCCCCGTCTCCATCGCGGGCTCGTAAGTCATGCCGATGAGTGCGCCGGCCGAGGCCGCACGGCGGAGCGATTCGGCGCTGGAGAAGTTGCCGATTTCCTCATCCGGCGTAAGCACGATCCGGTAACCGAGGCGATCCTTGAGTTTGCCGGCTTCAAATGCCTTCAGCGCTTCCAGCATCACACAGATGCCGCCCTTCATGTCGGCCATGCCGGGGCCGTTCACGCGGCCATCCGGTAAGTCAGTCACCGTTTCGAACACGCCGGGCGAAAACACCGTATCGTAGTGGCCGGACATAACGACCTGAATCGGCGCGTCCGGACGCGACGAGATTTCGACGATCGGGCCGGAATGGGTTTCCGTGGTCTTGCCATCGGCGCCTACGGCTTCGAAGCCAGGTCCCTGGACAAGCTGTATGTCCGCTTCTAGCGCCGAGAACGCGTCGGCGAGCTTCGGCGCGAAGCGGCGCAGGCCTTCAGTGTTCAGGCTGCCGGTATTGTGGGCTGACCAGCTGCGGGTACGGCTGAGCATTTCCGGCGCCGCCGCATAGAGGCGCTCGCGGGCAGATTCGTCGTCGGCGGTCAGTCTGGCTAGCTCTGTCATGTGCCCTTGGTTTCACAGCTGGAACGGGGCGGCAAGCCTCGCGGGGCCGGGCCCAAACAAAAACGGCCCGGCAAACTGCCGGGCCGTCTGACTTGTAAGTCTTCCAGTAATTACTGGACGACGATCGTGACTTCCGAACGACGGTTCAGCGGTTCGCGCACGCCGTCATTGGTTGCCTTGGCGAGAGCGGTTTCGCCCTTACCAGCTTTGTTGATGATCGAGGCACCGATGCCACGCTCGGTAAGAGCGGCAGCAACGACGTCAGCACGGCGAACCGAGAGAGCCTCGTTGTAAGCCGAACCACCCGACGTATCGGTGTGACCGACGATTGCCACCGAACCCGGGGCGCAGCCCGTTGCGGCGGTGATGTTGGCAACTGCCTGATCGATAACCGCAGCGGCCTGGCTCGTCAGATCCGAGCGATCCCACTCGAAGTAAACGACGAACTCCTGGCTGAGTGCCGAGCACTGCTGCTGAACCGTCTCAGTCGTTTCCACCGGCGGAGGCGGCGGGGGCGGCGGAGGCGGGGGCGGCGGCGGGGGCGGCGGCGGCG
>NZ_JALHLS010000013.1:101075-114572 GCF_022844445.1 Hyphomonas sp. | reverse complement strand
AGGAACCGGGGTTTCGGACGGGCCAGGCGCGGCGGGCGCTTCACCGGGCGCGACGGGGTGGCGCGGCCCGACAGGCCGAGGCGGTGGACCTTGCCGATCACCGCATTGCGCGTCACGCCGCCCAGCTGCTTGGCGATCTGGGAGGCCGAATGGCCCTCGGCCCAGAGTTTCTTGAGGGTGTTCACCCGCTCATCGTTCCACGACATGTTGGAAGTCTCCCGCATCTCAGGGCGCGTCCCGTCGCTGGGTGCGCATACCCCTATATGTTGTGATGGCTGTACGCGCCAACTGTTCTGACACCTAGATGTCGTATCAGAGGCGTAATGAAACACAACATGCAGGCCCCGCTTTCCACAGGGTTCTATATCTTGTGGGGCCAATTTGGCCCGGCGGTGCCCCTCGCATGTGCGCGCTGCATCGCTTATGTGCAGTACCCATGCAGACGATTCCCCCCGCCGATCAATCCCGCCCGCTCCGCCAGTACGGCGCCTTTAACGGGCTCGGCCTGTGGACGCTTTACCAGCGGGAGGTGGGGCGGTTTCTGAAGGTCTGGATGCAGACCGTTTTTGCGCCGGTGGTGACGACCTTGTTGTTCATGACGGTGTTCAAGCTGGCCTTCGGGGACCGGGGACAGCTGACGGGGGACTTCGAGAACCTGCGCTATAACGACTTCCTGGCGCCCGGCCTGATCATGATGGCGATCCTCCAGAACGCCTTTGCCAACACCAGTTCCAGCCTGGTGCAGGCGAAATTCAATGCCACGCATGTGGATTTCCTGATGCCGCCGCTGTCCTCGCTCGAGCTGACCATCGCCTTCCTCGGCGGCGCGGTGACGCGCGCCCTGCTGATCGCGCTGATCTGCGGCCTCGCAATCCAGCTGTCCGGCCTCGCCAGCCTGCCGATCCGCCATGTTTGGCCGATCCTGTGGTTTTCGCTGACCAGCGCCGTGATCCTTGGCGCGCTCGGCATCCTGGGCGGGATCTGGGCCGACAAGTTCGACCATCTCGCCGCGGTGACGAACTTCATCATCGTGCCGCTGACGTTCCTGTCGGGCACGTTCTACGACGTAAAGGTGATGGTCGAGCCGTTCGAGAGCATCGCGCACCTCAACCCGATCTTCTACATGATCGACGGCTACCGTTACGGTCATATCGGCGTCGCTAACGGATCGCTGCTGACCGGTGCAATCTATACTGGCCTGTTGGCGCTCGGATCTGTCATCGCCGTGTGGGCGGTGTTCCGCGACGGCTATAAACTGAAAGCGTGAAATTTATCCCCATTCAGGCGAAACGCTCATATTTCGCCACATTTCGGGATCATCGGGACGGGCGCGGAGGGCAAAAATGTCCCCGGCAAACCGGTGATGGAGAATCCATATGAGAATTGGAAAAGTCCTGTCCGGCGGGCTGTTGCTCGCTGTGTTGAGTGTTACCGCGTGCATGAACGTTCCCAACGACATGACCGTTGCGGAGTATTGCGCGAACCCGAAGAAGGCGAATGAGAACGTCTGCCGCCTGAAAGTCGAGATTGACGGCACGTCGACGGCGCTTGCGTCGACTGACATGCGCCTTGCCGATGCCCTGAAGCTGACGGCAAACGCCCAGGCCACGGCCGATGCCGCGCAGGCTGATGCGGCGGCTGCCATGGCCAGGGCCGAAGAGGCCTATGCCAAGGACGACAGCATGGTCTGCGAAACCACCACGGTCCAGAAAAGCACGACCGGCAGCTGCCGCGAAGGCTACACGCTGACGAGCTGCAACCAGACGCGCTATACCTACCGCGCCGGCGGCCCGTCGATCCTGCGTGAGATCAACGACAAGCAATGCCGCTTCAACGACCGCGTTCTCGAAATGCAGGTCCGCTGCTGCGGCACGGCCAGCTCGGTGCCGCAACCGGCCGACCTCGTGGTCGACGGCCAGGAAGCCGAAACGGTCGAAACCTCGGCGCCCGCGCCGGAAGCCGAAGTGACCCCGGCGCCCGTTTCGCCGTAAGCCTTCCCTCCCGCACGGGAGTCCGGAAACCGTCCGCACACAGGTGTGGACGGTTTTTTTGTTTTGGAGCGTTCTTCCGTAAACGGGGGAGGGGTAAGGATAGCGCGGGCTGCGCTCAATTCATTCACCGCAGGTCGCGCATGTTCGCCGGCGGAGGCAAAGCTCTTGCCACTTTTAGGCGAATGAGTTCACAATCTGCGAGCGGGCATCGAGGTAGCTCAAAACATGCACTCCAAGCTGCCGCGAAACTGGAGTTCTAGGATGCAGCGCGCTTGGGGGGGGGCTAGCTCAGGCGACTGCGACAGCGGGAAGCGGAACATGAGCCTAGCAAAGACAATTGTTGCGTTTGCAGCAGGCGCTCTGGTGAACACTGTAGGGACTTTTGCATTTGCCGAGACTGCAACGGTAATGAGCGTGGAGTATGCCCCCATCATTGAACGAGCAGACGGCCGGTTTGTCACTTGCGGGATTCACTATTCCGCAGTTGTTCAGAGTACGGAGCGACTACTCGGCGTTCAAGGTTCTTGGAACTCAATGTACTTTCCCGGACACTACCCCGGAATGTCGATGAAAGCCGTCGCCGTGCAACCTGGCGGTGAAACAACGCAAAGAGTTCAGATGTCGGCGGCCCAATACAAGGGCAATCGGTTCAACACTTTCTCGATGTCGCAGGAGGCGGGCGAAAGCAGCTCAAGACTCATTTTTTACCCGCTGACCGAGTCGCTCGAAATGTAGGAAAACTTTCAAAGCGAGCTGCCTTTCGGATTTTGGGTGTTCCTGACTTTCGAAGGATCTTCTCGCGACTTCAGCTTTAAGCTGCCTGCGTTTGATTCCGAGAATGGCGGAGATGCCGCATTGATGGAGCTAGCTCGTTGCAATGCAGACGCGATGACAGCGTGGATGGCAGAAAACATGCCAGAGTGATCGCACTTTCCCGACCCGAAAGAAATCCGCTCCGAATTGTCTCTCAAGAGTAGCTGTGATATGCTCTTTTAAGTTACATGGGGGCAAAAAATGAAAACACTCTTTGCTGCAATCCTGCTTTTCGTAGCGGTTCAACAGGTTCAAGCTCAGACTTGCCCATATGCTACCGAGTGTTTGAGCAATCCCTATGGGGCGGGGAGCCCTTACAAGCCCGACGGATTGATGAATCCATACTCGCAGTATGGAAGCCCTTACTCCAATCAGTCGTGGACGAATCCATACGCAACGGATGCTCCAAAAATTTACGACCAGGATGGAAACTACAGAGGGCGTCTGTCGGCCAATCCGTATGACCCTGAAAGTACTTCCAACCCTTACGGTCGATACGGAAACCCCTATTCGCCGGACAGCATCAACAATCCATATGGCGCCGGAAACCCATACTCAAATCAAGAACTGTATGTTGTGCCCTGTACGAACATTTACGGGTGCGATTGATCTGCGAGCCGTTCATGCGATTCTTTGGCACACTCTCGCTAGCGATGCTCTGTCTGCTCTTGGCAGCTTGCGGCCAGGGCGCGTCACAAGAGGAGGCGTTCTTTGATGAAGACGCCGCAACTGAAGACGCTATTGCTGAATACACCTACTCAACATACGAAGATATCTTTGGAAGCTATCAGTGTACGTATGATTGCAGCGGTCATGATGCTGGCTTTGAATGGGCTAAGGAAAACATGATCTTGGACGGTTACGGTTGTAGCGGTGATAGCAATTCGTTCGTAGAGGGCTGCGAAGCTTATGGGGAAGCGATCGCTGACTACGTTGCAACTGCGCACGAAGATCACCCTTAACTGTACGAGCTTCGTTTCTCACAGGTAGGGTATTGGGTAGCGACACTACCCAATAAAAACTGCAAACCAGCTTACTGCTTCGGGCGTTTCGATTGCATGATGGCGGCAACGCCAACCAAGATCGCGCCTATCCCTACCGCAAAACTCTCAAAGATGGTGACTGCTGTCTCCAACATAAGCCGCTCCTATTCATAGAAGCAAAGTAGTCAGATACGGTTATCGACGGCTTAAGCTGTTTACCTTTAGAATTAGATTTTTACGATCCGTTAAGTGAAATGTCTATGTTTATCAGGCGGATGATCATTAGATTAATCTTATTTCACGTGCCGAAAGTCGAGAAATTTACCTCGCTTGAAAGCTAGCCGCCGGGGCGAGATGACATCCCGCAGAGCAGATCATGGCCGAGCAGGGGGGGGGCGAGCCGGTGCTGCGCGAGGCGCCGCCGCCGACGCCGGAGCAGCTTGCCGGGAAGGCCATGGACGAGGAAATCTGGGCGGCGATACTGCCGGTGGAGGCGGCACACCTAGCCGCATTGGGCAAGACGCGGCGGGACTTTCCGGAAGAGGAGGTGATCGCGCGGGAGCTGGAGAGGGCGGAGGAGTTCTGGCGGCTGCGCGAGGCGCGCGAGCGCTGGATGAGCCTGCCGGGACGCACGCCGCCGCCGCCCACGGTGAACCTGCCGCCGCAGCGCAGCCTGTGGGGCGTGCGCCACATTTCGCCCCGACTTCTGCACCCCGCTGCCGCAAACATTAGACTTTCTCCATGAAGCTAACCCTGCCGGCCTTTGTCCGTATATGTACGGAGCCTGCTGCCTGAAAATGCGTCCGGTAAGCGGGACGACAAAGAGGAGAGAAACCATGAAGAAGATCGTTGCCATCGCAGCTCTTGCTGCCGCTTTTGCTGCCCCGGCGGCCCTGGCCGACCATCACGGCAAGAAAACCTTCGCCGACATCGACGCCGATGCCAACGGCGCCATCACGCTGACCGAGCTTCAGGCCTTGAAGCCGGAAGTGACCGCCGAAAAATTCGCCAAGTACGACACCGATGCGAGCGGCGGACTGACTGAGGCCGAAATGGAAGCCTGGAAAGCAAAGAAGGCTGCGAAAGCCGCACAGGATGGAGCCAAGGCGGAGTAACGCCCACTGCTCCGGCTTGATTTCGGAAAGGCCCCCGGTGCGCGAGCATCGGGGGTTATTTTCTGCTTCACACAAAAAGAAAGGCGCGGTGCCGTTTGACGGGCGCCGCGCCTTCCCTGGTGTTTCGAATCAGACTACCGAGACACTGTGCATGCACTCGTGAGCGGTGGTTCGAAGTTCACCGGGTTCTTTCGGGTCCACTGACGTGACCCCTCCATCACCCTCCGCATCTGGACGTTCGCCCTGGCAGGCGCACGCTCCCGTTGCGGTGCCCCGTGTGCGCTGTCAGCCGGGGGGCTGCGCATCGCTCGGGGACTTTGGCCGCCTTCCTCGTCTTCGCCTGTCGCACTCGTCCGTTCTGCGTCATTGAAGCCGCAGTTCTTCTTCGTGCTCCGAGACGGAGCTTCCGGTATCTTGGCCACCGTAATTCGGGTTGCGCCCCGTTTACGGCATTCGGCTCCCATCCGCGGGTCTAGCTCCCGCCGGTCTGGGCCACCGCCTGTTTTTTTCCCGTCTCTCCGCCGTGCCCTTTGCGCCTCCGGTCTCCCGGTCTTGCTCCTGGCCCGGCCTCCATGACGGGGGCGATGGGCTCGCCTCCGCTCCTCTTTGCGGGTTGTCTCCCGCCGGGATTTCGTTGGCTTGACGTAACGATCTCACCGAAATTCGCGTGAGTCGAGAGGGTGTCGAGGATTTTTTCGCGTCCCGGGGGATAAATTTCACAGATTTAAGACAGGCTGTGGAATTGGTGCGCCTGCGAGGATCAGAAATCGCTTCGCGATTTACCGAGCGAGGCAGCACGCCAGATTATCCGTAGGCGGATTATCTGGCCCATTCGAACAGGTCGAGGGTCTCGTCGCTGGCGCGTTTGCCACGCATCCGGTCGAAGCAGGGGTGGGGGATCAAGCGGCCGGAGGACAGGATCTCCGAGACGGCGGTGCCGCCATGCTGGGGCCGCGAAACGCGGATCGGCGCGTCGCAGTGCGGGCAGCGCTCGTCCCAGCCTCGGGCCGGCGGGGGGGCGGCAGTGTCGGGGCGGAAGTAGACCGTGGCGGCGACCTTCGCACGCTCCGGGCCGGTGCCGGCATTGCGGAAGTGTTCCTTGCGGCGGATCCACATATGGGGCCTCCCTCAGTCTCGCCCGCTAGGGATAGCAGAGAGGGGTTAAGGAGGGGTGAGAGGGCGCGTGCGACCATCACGGAGATGGCGACAAATGCGCCTCGCTCAAGAATTGCGGGCGCGCTATTTCCGGTACATCTGGCGGGCGGTTCTGACGGCGAAAGGGAAAGCAGGGCAGACCGCGGCGGACGAGACGGCGGCGGAAGTTTTCTGGCACGGCAAGCGCGCGCAGCTCAGCGTGGGCGACCTGATCATGCCGGGCTACCGGTCGAACTATGGAAGCCGGCGGCAGGCGAACTTCGTGTACTTCGCGGCGACGCGGAGGCGGCGAGCTGGGGCGCGGAGCTGGCGCAGGGCGAGGGGCGGGCGCGGATCTATGTGGTGGCGCCGACCGGTCCGTATGAGGACAACCCGAACCTGACGGACAAGAAGCTTCCCGGCAATCCGACGCGGTCCTACCGCTCGCGCGCGGCGGTGCGGGTGACGGGGGAGGTTGCCGCCTGGCAGGGGCACGCGCCGGACGTGCTGCAGGCGATGCGCGACGGGATCGAGGCGCTCCGGCGGCAGGGAATCGAGGCGGAGGATGGCCTTCCGGATTAGGGATGCGCGGCGGTTTCCGGACGGCGCAGGAGGGCTTACGGGGCCTCGCCATCGCCGGGACGGACGCGGAAAGACGCCAGCCTGGGCCCCAGCTGTCGCCGGGGTGAGCGGGGCGGGGAGAGGGCGGTGGGACAGGCCGGGTGGGGCGGGCGCAGCGATCCCCACCAAGGGCCATGACGGTTGCGAGCGCGGATGGTGGGTATCGCTGCGCTCAACCCACCCTACGAGGCGCCTCCGCCTCGAACAGTTAGGGGAATGGGCGCAGTTCAGCGTCACTCTTTAGGTACAATGGATGCCTAGGAGCTCCGGCGCCGCTTTTGCCGAGGCATCTGAAGGCGATTGCTGGAAAGGCTTGAACAAGATTTTGTCCGGATTTTTGGGCCACTGGGTGAGCTCCCCAGCCGCAGATAACCATGTCTGCGGCCTCTACTGCCATTCTTAAATGCAACTGATTTTCTGGCCCTTCAGGATCTTCGGCGCGAAGTAACAGTTTAGGGTCTGATGTCCTGAACGCAAAAAGGTTCACAACTGTCAATCCGCCACAGTTCTCGCGCTTGGCGAAGCCAATGCACCGCCTCAGGGTCGGGTCATCAATCTCGGCGTCCGCTACCGACGGATTCAAAAGGATAAAAGTCGCACGAATACCTGGTCCCCAAATGCGCGAGAGGCTCCATCGATAGCGTCCACATGCTGAAATCGCGGCCGACTTTCTTAACATTCCGGTACCAATCTTTAATTGTCTCGGCTTCGACTCAATTTTTTGTTATCGAATCACACTAACTAAATGATGGTATAATGCGCAAGATTCACTATTTGTTCTTGCGCAAGGAGGTTTTCCCGTGGCAAGCCAAATGACAGCTTCCGAGTTGCTCTTTGAGATTCAGAAGAAGCAACTAGACCACGATGAGTTCTATCATCGTGAAATCGCTCGGTTGCCGATGCCCCATCGGTTGCAGCACATGGCTTTGCACCTTTCGAAGTATTTTGCTCGACTGGTCGCCAACCACCACCGAAGTGATGCTACGCTCCGTCTGTGGACGGATGCCTTCATCATATCGGTTTCAACGTGCAACACGCTCAATCGAAAGCTAGAAGACCTGTGGGGGCTTCCAGAATACTCGCCTATGGCAGCGGCGGAGCTTCGCCAATGGATCGACATAGCTTTTGAAGCTAGCGTGCCGCAAACCGCTAGGATTTCTTACCTCGCAAAGCATGTTGAGCAAATCTGCAACGCAACTGAAAAGATGGATCATATAGAAGAATTTCCCTATCGAAGCTGTATCGGCACCAGCGCTGCAATGATCGCAGGAGCTGCGGCGGCAGAGATTCAACGATCGGGCGATCTTTTTGATATCGTTGCGACACGTTTGGACGGCGTGAAAGCAAAGTCAATTTTTCATGAGGCATGAATGTTCTGGGCCGGGGAAAAAATACTTACATACTTGAGGGATCAAAAAGAGAATATTGTCTCTGGATTCGATCCGGACAGAATTGACTGCAATTCTTACCGCCTTCGAGTCGGCCAAGAGTATTTCATCACAGACGACCACAAGGACAAAGCGTGGTCCAAAAAAGGGGCGCAGATATTTCTGGGCGACGAAAAAACTGGGGCTCAAGAAGGCTGCAAAATCCCTTCTGGACAGTTTGCTTTTATCATGACGGAAGAAATAATTCGCATGCCAACTAACGTGATGGGGTTCATCTCATTGCGAACAAAGAACGCCAAGTTCAAAGGCTTGGTCAACGTCTCAGGCTTCCACGTCGATCCCGGCTATAACGGCAAGTTGATATTCTCGGTTTTCAACGCTGGGCCATCACCCATCCATGTGAAGCGATTTGATCAGCTTTTTCAGCTTTGGTTCGCAGACATCGATGTTAGTGAAAAGCGCCACCTAACTTCCGGTACGAAGTTTGTTCGTCCTCCAAAAGTTGAGAACGAACACATCCCTTCCGACTTGATAAGTAACGTGTCCGATCCGTTGGTTTCACTTCAAGACGTTTCAAAGAAAATTGATGCGCTCGACAGAAAAATTTTTCAGCTTTATGCAATCGGCGGCGCGATCCTTACCCTGCTAACGCTTGTGAACATCCTCGTTCTGAACGCAGAGCGATTAACGAGGATGATAAGTCAAACTTGATAATGGCCTTGTTGCTGATCGCCGTCAGAGAAGCCCCAAATCCTGCTCTCTCAGCCGCTTCAGCTCATCCCTGAGGCGCGCCGCAACCTCAAATTCCAGGTTCGCCGCTGCTTCGCGCATTTGTTTTTCGACGCTGGCGATGACGGCTTTGAGGTTGTGACCCGACTCTCCGGCCATCGGTAGGGCCTTGGCTTCGGCGACGCCGCGTTCGCGGGCCTTGCGGCTGCGGCTGGCGGAAGGTTTGTCGCCGAGTTCGCCGAGGATGTCGGAGACGTCGCGGATGATGGTGGTCGGCGTGATGCCGTGTTCCAGGTTGTAGGCGTGCTGCTTCTCGCGTCGCCGGCGGGTCTCCTCCATCGCGCGCTCCATCGAGCCGGTGATGCGGTCCGCATAGAGGACCACGCGGGCCTCCGAGTTGCGCGCGGCGCGGCCAATGGTTTGCACAAGGGAGGTTTCCGAACGCAGAAAGCCTTCCTTGTCGGCGTCGAGGATGCCGACGAAGGCGCATTCCGGGATGTCGAGGCCTTCGCGCAGCAGGTTGATGCCGACGAGGACATCGAACACGCCGAGGCGCAGGTCGCGGATGATCTCGATGCGCTCGATCGTGTCGATGTCGGAGTGCATGTAGCGCACGCGCACGCCGTTCTCGTGGAGGAAGTCCGTCAGGTTCTCTGCCATCTTCTTCGTCAGCGTCGTGATCAATGACCGGAACCCGGCGGCGGCGACGGCCTTCACTTCAGCCATCACGTCATCGACCTGGTTGGCGCCGCCTGTCGACACGGGGCGGACTTCGACGGGCGGGTCGATCAGGCCGGTGGGGCGGATGACCTGTTCGGTGAAGACCCCGCCGGTCCGCTCCAGCTCCCATTTGCCGGGGGTCGCGGAGACGTGGACGGTCTGCGGGCGCATGGCGTCCCATTCCTCGAACTTGAGGGGGCGGTTGTCGATGCAGGAAGGCAGGCGAAAGCCGTATTCGGCAAGCGTGGACTTGCGCGAGAAGTCGCCTTTGAACATCGCGCCGATCTGCGGGATCGTCTGGTGGGACTCGTCTGTGAAGACGAGGGCATTCTGGGGCAGGTATTCGAACAGGGTCGGCGGCGGCTCGCCGGGCTTGCGGCCGGTGAGGTAGCGCGAGTAGTTCTCGATGCCGTTGCACGAGCCGGTGGCGGCCATCATCTCGATGTCATACTGGCAGCGCTGGGCGATGCGCTGGGCTTCGATGAGTTTTCCGTGCTTCTCGAAGTGGGCGATGGTCTGCTTGAGCTCGAGCTTGATGGATTCAACCGCCTGCGTGAGCGTCGGGCGCGGCGTGACATAGTGGCTGTTTGCGTAGATCTTGATGGCGGGCAGGCGCTGCAGCGTACGGCCGGTGAGGGGATCGAATTCGACGATGGATTCCAGTTCGTCTCCGAAGAAGGAGAGCTTCCAGGCGCGGTCTTCATAGTGGGCGGGGAAGATGTCGAGCACGTCGCCTTTGAGGCGGAAGGTGCCGCGGCCGAAGGCGACATCGTTACGGGTGTACTGGTTGGCGACGAGGCGTTCGGCGACGGCGCGCGGGTCGATGCGGTCGCCGGCGTTGAGGGTGAAGGTCATCGAGGTGTAGGACTCGACCGAGCCGATACCGTAAAGGCAGGAAACGGAGGCGACGATGATCACGTCGTCGCGCTCCAGGATGGCGCGGGTGGCAGAGTGGCGCATCCGGTCGATGGCTTCGTTGATCGAGCTTTCCTTCTCGATGTAGAGGTCCGCCCGCGGAACATAGGCCTCAGGCTGGTAGTAGTCGTAGTAGGAGACGAAATACTCGACTGCGTTGTCCGGGAAGAAGGACTTGAACTCGCCGTAGAGCTGGGCGGCGAGGGTCTTGTTGGGCGCAAGGATCAGCGCGGGGCGCTGAGTGGCCTCGATGATCTTCGCCATGGTGAAGGTCTTGCCGGTGCCGGTCGCGCCGAGCAGGACCTGGTCGCGCTCGCCGGCGCCGATGCCTTCGACGAGTTCCGGGATGGCGGTGCGCTGGTCGCCGGCGGGCTCATAATCGGCCTGCACGCGGAAGCGGCGGCCGCCCTCGAGCTTTACCCAGGCGCGGTCGGGCCGGTGGGGCGTCCACTGGTCCGATGGCAGCGCGCCAGCTGCGTCCATCGCGAAGCCGTCAAAGCTGAAGGCAGCGGAGGCGTCGGCAACGCCGCGGGCGGGGGGACGGGAGGGGCGGGCCATGGGCGAAAGATATGGGCGGCGGGGGTGGCCGTGTCCAGAGTATTCTTGTTTTGTTCGGCAGCGGGGGGTGGCCTGCTGACAGGAGATGTCAGCAGGGGGCCCGCATGGCGTGGCACAGGATTTTCGGGATGGCTTTTTCGAGGATCTATCCCGCCTACGTGGCTGATGCGGGAGACCAGGTACCTCGACCAGCTCGTGGACGAGCTGGCGAAGGGGAGGGCTCTGGCCTGCTCGAACAGATACCCGCCCGGCATCGGAAAATGCGTTGTGACCAGTGTGACCCACGCGACTATGCGGATTTGCCGGTTCAGATGAAGAAGCCAGAGATTGCGTCGTGCCAGCGGACTGGGCGGATGGAGCATTCAACAAAGGTTCCGATACCTTCTGCCGACCTTCGCCGGCAATTCGTTCTGTTCGACATCCAGTGCTCTTGCGATTCTAAAGGTCACGATCCTGCAGACCAGTCTGACCTCGACTTACGCGGATAGAGATAATCAGCTTCCAGCAAGCCCAGGCGGCGCAAAGCACCGGAGATTGATTGAAAGGAGATTGCGAGGGCGAGCAAAGCGCGGTGACAAACTTCGCTTCGAACTACTGACGCTTCTTCTTAGATGGGGGCACAAGAAGTTCATACGGCTCAACGCCAACGGCCTTGGACAGCTTCGATACCATATCGATTGTCGGACTGTTTAACTGCCGTTCGAGCAAGCTTACGTAGGCGCGTTCGACACTTGCATTGAGCGCAAGCTCTTCCTGGGAAAGGCCGGCCAACTTCCGATACCTTTTGAGGTTTTCTGCAAACACGCGCCGGATTTCCATCCGCTGACGGAAACCGCGTCAGGTAATATGCAACCACGTGATATATTACGAATTTTTTGTGAGCAGCGGGATTACCCGCCGTCGAAGCCAGTTCGTCAGAGGCTTAGTCGAACGACTCCCTTCGTGACTTGACTAAAACTTTACGTCGCTTTGTGGCAATCTTGAGTAGTATATTACGACGTACTATAGTATGAAAAGTAAGTGGTGCCGACCTTTTCAGGTCCGCGTTGGAAGGCGGAAGATAGCGCGACGGCGGTGAAAATGAGGAAAGAAGATTTAGCCAGGTCAGTCCAGAAGCAACAAAAGGCTCAGGCTACGGATCATTTGGAAGTTGGCTCACGTGAAAGCCGCGCTTCCGCTCGTTCTGATCTGGCCCTCGTTTTTCAGGGCCAGTACCGCGATCTGCTACGCTTTTGCTCTGTGCGAGTAAGAAATGATGCAGATGCTGAAGACATTCTGCAAAGCGCCTTCCTCGCGGCGCGCCGGGCATATCCCGACAAGCAGGCAGACGAGCTTCGCCCGCTCCTGTTCACGCTCGTCCGCAACATGGCGATCAGCCACCTGAAGCTTCACTGGAACAGGCACCGGCACGGCGGGGATATCAGCGAGGTCGTCAGGGCTCATGCGTGTCCGCAGAGCCCGACGCCGGAGACCCAGCTGATCGCGGTGGAGAGCCTCGTCCTCGTCGAGGAGGTCCTCGCCGGGATGAGCCCGCGCCGGCGCGAAGCGCTGCGCCTGCACCGGTATGAAGGCCTCTCCTATGAGGAAATCGCCCGGCGCTTGTCAGTCTCGTCTGCGGCTGTCAAAAAGCATGTGGCGCTGGCGGTGGCCGAGATTGCCAGGCGCCTGGCTGAAGCAGAAGGCCGCGGCGAAGACCCAGCCGGATAACAGGCGCGCATGACAGGCAACACGTCCCGTGCAGCCCGGCTCGAGGCTGCGGCTGGCTGGTATGCCGAGCTGCAGGACGAGGCGCTTGCGGCGGATGTCTGGGAGCGTTTCTGCCTCTGGGAGCGCGACCCGGCCAATGCCGCCGCGTTCCGGGAGATCGAGGCAGCGCTCGCCGTCCTTGACCGATCAAGGTTCGCGCGCCCGAAAGCCTCCAGGCGGACACCGCAGATCTTTGCCTGGACGGGCGCAGTTGCGGCGGCCGCGGCGCTCGCCTTCGGCGTATTTGCGTTGACACAGCCGGGAACAGATCCGGTCCCGGCTCCGGCGCCGGGACCAGAACCGCAAATCCACACAACAGAGATTGGCGAGCAGCGCGAGGTGCGCCTCGCCGATGGAACGACCGTGCTGCTCAATACCGCGACGCAGCTGGAGGTCGCCTTTACCGAGGCGGAGCGCCGCGTGCACCTGGTGAAGGGGCAGGCCCTGTTTGATGTCCAGTCCGGGGAAGTTCCGTTCACGGTCGAAGCCGGGGGACGGCGGACGACGGCGCTCGGAACGCGGTTCGATGTCTACCTGATGCCGGACGGCCTCGCCGTCACCCTTGTGGAAGGGGTTGTCCGCGTCGCGCGGGCAGGCACGGACGAGGGCAGCTTCCTCGCCCCCGGCGAGCAGTTGCGGGTTTCTGGCGGCGACGTCCGCGTCGTTCCTGTCGATACCGCGGCCGTCACCGGCTGGCAGGCCGGCATGCTCCAGTTCCGCGATGCACCGCTCGGCGAAGTCATCGCCGAACTCAACCGCTACTCAGACGTACAGCTGCGCCTCG
>NZ_JALHLS010000013.1:0-101065 GCF_022844445.1 Hyphomonas sp. | reverse complement strand
GACGACGACGGGCTCGCCGGCGAGCGCCTCAGCGGCGTGTTCAAGGCCGGAGACCAGGAGCTCTTCCTGGAAAGCCTTGTCCTTTACCTGCCGGTGGAGGGCGAGCGTACAGGGGATGTGATCCTGGTCCGGACTCGGCGGCGCTAGACTTGTTGCAATGTGCATGAGGCTCCGCGTCAGGCAGTTACCAGCAGGAAGCCGCTACGCTCGCTGTCCCTCCTGACCGCGGCCCGGTCCGACGAGCGTTTGCGGACGTTATCGAGTGGGTCGCGAGCCTTGTCCCGCCCTACGCGGCCTTTTGGGCTGGCGGCGTGTCGAGGCGTTCGATCAAGAGGGCGCGGGCGCGGCTGACGCGACTTTTCATGGTACCGGGGGCGCACTGGCAGGCTTCGGCGGCTTCCTCATAGGAGAGGCCGAGTCGGAGGACGAGGTGGATCGCGTCGGCCATGTCGGGTGGCAGGCGGGCGATCTGGGCGAGGAGGCTGGCGCTCTCGGCGGCGTCCTCGGGCGTGTGGCGGTCGACCAGCATGTCCTGCATCTCATCGCCGGGCATGGTTGTCATGCGGCGCTCGCGGCGCAGGCGCTGCAGCCATTCATTGCGCAGGACACGGAAGATCCAGGGGCGGAAAGGCCGGGTTGTGTCGAAGCTCGCGGCGGCGGAGAGCGCGCGTACGCAGGCGTCCTGCACGCAGTCGTCGGCGAGCGTCGGGTCGCCGCAGAGCTTGCGGGCATAGGCGCGCAGGGCCGGGAGGCTTTCGGCAAGCAGATCGGTGAGCAGGTCTTCGCCGATGTGCGCCTGCGCGGCGCCGAGGACCCCGGAGGGGTCGCAAGGCGCGCGGTGCTCGGTGTCGGCCATAGGTCGGGGTGCCCCATCCGGATTAACCACACAGATGCGCCGCAATATTTAACAAAGCGTTGGGAAAGGGTCGAAATGACCCCGCTCGACAAGCGGCTGGCCGCCCTTTGATGGCTACAGGATGCAAGTCGGGCGGGTCGGCGGGAAGATCGGTGAAATTTGATGCTTCCGGCAAACCGTAATTCCACCCCTCTGTGTCAGAACGGGGCGTAACGATGTGAGACGGAGCGCCTGCCGGCGTTTCCGTGCACGGATGAACCGGAAGGGTAGTATGATGGCCAAGACAATTCTCGTGATCGACGATGATCCGACGCAGCGCCGCCTGTTGCAGGCGGCTGTTGAGAAGGCGGGCTTTGCCTGCCGGACCGCGCCGGACGGCGAGGCTGGGATTGCGATGGCCTGCGATGCCCGCGAGGGGATCGACGTGGTGCTGCTGGACCTGACGATGCCGGGCCTTTCGGGCCTGGAGACGCTGGACCGCCTGGCCGAGCGCCGGGCCGAGCTGCCGGTGATCATGCTGACGGCGACGAGCGGGATCGACACGATCGTGCAGTCGATGCGCCGCGGGGCGGTGGACTTCATCGTGAAGCCGGCCAATCCGGAGCGCGTGGTCGTCAGTATCCGCAACGCCCTCAAGATGCAGAGCCTGACGGGCGAAGTGAAACGCCTCTCGCGCAAGGCCGAGGGCGGCATGAAATTCGAGGACATGATCGCCTCTGCCCCGTCGATGCGCGGCGTGCTGCGCATGGCGGAGCGGGCGGCGACGTCCGACATCCCGGTGCTGATCCTCGGCGAGAGCGGTGTCGGTAAAGAAGTGATGGCGCGCTGCATCCAGGGTGCCTCCAGCCGCGCCGGCAAGCCTTTCGTGACCGTGAACTGCGGCGCCATCCCGGAAAACCTCGTCGAGTCGATCCTGTTCGGCCACGAGAAGGGCGCCTTCACCGGCGCGGTAACCAAGTCGCTCGGCAAGTTCGTTGAGGCTGATGGCGGCACGCTGTTCCTGGACGAAGTGGGTGAGCTGCCCCTCGACGCGCAGGTGAAACTGCTCCGCGTGCTGCAGGAAGGCGAGGTCGACGCGGTCGGCTCGCGCCGCCCGACAAAGGTCAACGTTCGGATCATCTCGGCGACAAACCGTGATCTGGCCGGCCAGGTGAAGGCCGGTACATTCCGCGAAGACCTGTTCTACCGTCTCAACGTGTTCCCGCTGGACATGCCGTCGCTGAAAGAGCGGCGCGAGGATATTGCGGCGCTGGTCGAGCACTTCATCGCCCGCTTCAATGCCAGCGAAGGCGCGAAAGTTGCCGGTGCCTCGCCCGAGACACTGAAGATGCTGCAGGCCCATGACTGGCCAGGTAACGTGCGCCAGCTCGAGAATGCGGTGTTCCGCGCGGTCGTGCTCTGCGACGGCGATCTGCTGCGTCCTCAGGATTTTCCGCAGATTTCCGGCCAGATGCCGGACATCACCAGCCTGCCCGTGCTGGCAGAGGCGCGTGCGCCGCTGCCGGTGGCCGCCAATGATGCTAGTCCGGTCGACGGCTCTGGTCCGGTGGCGATCAAGGACAAGGACGGCGAACTTCGCAGCCTGCAGGATATCGAACGCGACCTTCTTCAGTATGCGATTGAATTCTATGATGGCCACATGAGCGAAGTCTCGCGCCGTCTCGGCATCGGACGCTCGACGCTTTACCGCAAGGTACGCGAGTACGGACTCGAAGTACGCGGCGAACGCGAAGCGGGCTAGTTCCGGGGCGTCCCCAGGTCGAAGGACATGGCGACGTTGCAGCGCGCATAGCGTTTGCCATAGCGTTCCATGATGTCTGCATCGTGGACGAAGCCGGCCTTTTCATAGAGGTGCACGGCGGCAGCGCATTTCGTGTTGGTCAGCAGGAAAAGCTCGCCGATCGGCATCTGCCGGGCGCGTTCGAGGACGCGCGCGAGCAGGAATTCGCCGGCTTTCAGGCCGCGGGCTGAGGCGCGCACGCCCATCTTGGTAAGTTCGAAGCTTGAGCCATCGGCCGGCATCAGCGCGCAGGTGCCAACGATGCCGAGGTTGCCCGCTTCGACAAACAGGATTTCGCCGCCCCGGTCGAGGATCATCTCCTTCGGGTTCTCGATGATCTTGATGTCATTGGCTTCCAGCGTGAACATGTCGGTGACCCATTCGCGCGTGATGGCGTCAAACTCGGATGCGAGGCGGTCGTCGTATTCGACGAGGCGCAGGGCGGGCAGGCCGCTGGCGGCGGCGGTCTCGTCCTGGATGCGCACATGGATGGGGCGGGCCTGAAGGCCTTCCTCGAGCCGCGTGATCCAGGAGAGGATGTCCGTATCCGGACCTTCGCAGAGGGACTGCGCCGCGCGCCGCACATAGGGCCACATGTCGTGCTTGAGTTCCGCGATCAGCGCTTCGCCCTTCGGCGTGAGGCGGATCTGTTTCTGGCGGTTGTCGCCCTTGACCGGCACGGTGCGGGTGAGGCCGAGCTTCTGGAGGCTGTTATGGATGCGGGTGACCGCGGGTTGGCTGATGCCGACGGCCTCGACCGCTTCGGTCACGCTGAGCGGGCCATAGGTGGTCAGCGCGGCGAGCAGCGGGAAATGCGTCGCCTGAACGGGGACGCCCCGGTCCGCGAAGGCCTTGGTGGCATCTGCTTGCATGCGCTCGGCCAGCCTTTTCAGACGGCTGCCGAGGGCGAGATAGCCCATCTCTGCCAAAACATCGCGCGCCATGCCGGGTCCTCGTTCGGTTCGCAAGATATATAACATGTTATATATCGAACACGTCAAGGGGGCGGGCGGCCCTGGTTTGCCGGGATCAGGTGTCTGCGGCGGCGGGGTGGGCGGCGACTGGCCGGGCCATGTGGGTCAGCACAAGGCCGCCCACAGCAACCGGCAGCATGATCCAGTAGAGACGGGACTGGGCTTCGATGCCGCCCGGTGCGAAGGCGTCGTAGGCGAAGCCCGCCACAATGCTGGTAACCGCCATGATCGGCCCGAAGACGAGCGCGCCGTTGACCGCATAGGCGAGGGGCAGCTTGTCGTCGGGCAGCGAGGCCTGGAGGAAGCGCATGGTCGCGATATGGGTGACCGCGAACGTCGCCGCATGCAGCGTCTGCTGCAGGTAGACCGCCTCGACGGGCAGCACGAAGCCGGCCATCAGCCATCGCACCAGGGCGCCTAACCCGCCGATCCACAAGAGGGTCTGGGGTGTCATGGCGCCCAGCAGGCGGCTGGACACGAGCAGCAGCAGGATCTCGGCGCCGACACCGGTGGCCCAGAGCGCGCCGATATGGCCGCCGCCGATGCCCTGCGCGATCCAGATATTGGACGCGAAGGCGTAGTACGCGCCGTGGGTCGCCTGGATCAGGGCAGCGGCCATAATGAAGATAAAGACCCCGTCGATCCGATAAAGGGCAAATCCGTCCCGGAAGGTCGAGATGACGGTGCGTTTCGCGATGGCCTGGCGTGCGCCCTGCTGGGTGAAGAGGGGGGCGATCGTCGCGAGCAGGGCGGTGGCAACGAGATAGACGAGTACCCAGTCGGGCCCGAAGGCGCCGAGGATGGCGCCGCCAACGAGGTTTGCGATCACGAAGGCGAGCGAGACGATGGCGCGGCCCTGGCCATAGTCGGGGCGGCCCTCGCGCGTGCCATAGACGAGGATCGCCTCGAACAGCGGGCCCGCCACATTGAGGGCGCTGTAGATCAGGATGCAGAGCAGGAAATCGACAGCGCGCGGCGAGTCCGGGAAGAGCAGGGCATATCCGGCAAGGCTGACCGCCATGGCAGTGGAGAGGGTGGCGCAGGCCGCGGTCCTGCGCGATGCCGGCGGCGAGCGGGCCTGCAATGATGCGGATGGCCATCGCGATCGTGGCGGCGCCGGCGATTTCAGCGCCGGACATGCCGGCGACCTTTTCCATCCAGACCGGCAGGTAGGGCAGGTTTGCGCCCATCACGAGGTGCACACAGCTGGCCGCCAGGGTCGCTCGCCAGGAGGCGTTCAGCTGCATGTGTGATCCGGTCCCCTGAAGCGTTCTCGCGTCCGTGGGTCTTATGCCGGAGGCAGGGTGAGTGGTAAGCCCCCGGGAGAGATTATTCTCGCGCGTTGCTGCGATGACGCGCTTCAGCGGCGCTCAGTGCAGCCTGGCCGGGCTTCAGGTGTTCACGGACGAGTTCGCCGAGCTGGCGGGCCTCGGCGGCGCGCGGGCTGCCGGCTTTCCAGGCAACCCCAACCTGGCGGCCGATGACCGGGGTCACGAAGGCGCGGACGGCCACGTCGGGGCCGAGGGCGAGGCCGTTGTCGGCGGCAAGGCGCGGGATCAGCGAGACACCGAGGCCGCCGGCGACCATGTTGACCAATGTGCCGAGCGAGGTGGCAGAGACCTGGTCGCGCCCCGGCCCGGGTTTGAGGCGGCAGACCGAAAGGGCATGCTCGCGCAGGCAGTGGCCATCATCGAGGAGAAGTAGGTCTTCGCCCTTCAGATCTTCCGGGGACAGACCATTCTTGCGAGCGAGGGGGTGGCCGGTCGGTGCGGCGAGCAGGAACTCGTCGTCCAGCAGAGCCATCGTCTCGATACCCGGCGCGTCATAGGGCAGGGCGATAAACGCGGCATCGAGCGTGCGGGCCTTCAGCTGATCGACCAGGCGACTGGTGCGGTCCTCTGTGAGGTAGAGCTTCAGGTCCGGATATCTGCGTGTCAGTACCCGGACGGTCTGCGGCAGGACGAAAGGCGCGATGGTCGGGATGGCGCCGAGATGGAACGGGCCTGAGAAAAGTTCGCCGGCCGTGGTGACAGACTGGACGAGGGCGTGCGCGTCGGCGAGCAGCGCCGAGGCACGTGCGGCCGCAATCTCGCCGGCATGGGTCAATGTGGCGCCGCGCGATTCCCGTTCCGCGAGCGAGACCCCGAACAGGTCTTCGAGTTCCTTGATGCCGGCCGAGAGCGTGGGCTGGGTTACGTGGCAGGCTTCTGCGGCGCGGGAGAAGGAGCCCGTTTCACCAAGGGCGACGAGGAACTGCAACTGGCGGAGTGTGGGAAGGATCATAGGATACATCTATGGCAAGTTCTGGAATAATCAATTTTTCTTATGAGGCGAAAGCGGTATCCTGACTGCGACACAAGATGCCATCCGGCTCCCCAGCCGCCGCGATCCTCCCCCCTTGATCGCGCGCCCCATGCTCCGGAGCCGGATGGTTTTGTGCTGCCGGATCACGCCCGCCGGCTGACTTTCCGGCCACGGATGATCCGTCCCCGGAGGCCGCTCCAGGGCGCCGGGAAAGAGGGCGCGCGGACATTGCAGCTCCGTAAGGTTCCTTGCCCGTTCCGGTAGATGCATCGCTTCGGAGGGGACCGATGCGGCTTCGCAACACACGGGCTCAAGCTCCGGAAAAGGTTATGGAAAATTATCGCCTCCCACGCGATCCCATGCACGGGATTCACCGGGTTCCGCCGATGGGCACATTTTGTTCCCTTATTGGTCTTGTGTGGAAATCCCGATTCGGCCTGAGCGCCCATTGAGACCCATACCTGCCCATGATAGTCCATGTTCACACATGGTTTACCCATGCTGGGGTTGAGGCAAATCAAGACAAGGACGGGCGGGTGTTTTATTCCACCTATGAGGGCGCTATTGACGCGAAAGGGCGGGTTTCGATCCCGGCACCCTATCGCGCCGCGCTGGGTGGAAACTCCCGCGTTTTCATCTGGATAGCGCCGGATGGCTCAGGCGCGCTGGAGGGCGGGGGCGAGGCCCTGATGGAACTCTATGCCGAGACCCTGGCGGAGCTGCCCCTGCAATCCCCGGTTCGGGAAGCGTTCGTCACGTCTGTGATTGCTGGCTCTGCAGACCTCAAGATCGACGATACCGGGCGGATCAAGCTGCGGAAGAGTTCTGCGAGGCGGCCGGCATTTCCGGGCGCATCCGGTTCACCGGTGCCATCGAGAGCTTCAAGATCTGGGACCCGGCCCGGTTCGAAGCCCACCGTGCCCGTCAGAACAGCGTTGCCCGGGATTCGGAAACACTCGGCGCCTTCCATGAAGCCTACCGCGAAGTGCGCAAGCGCCGCGCGGCCGCCTCGCGCGGGGAGGCAGGTTGATGGTCGCTCGCACGGGCACCCGCACGCCGGCACCGTCCGGCCACCTGCCCGTCATGCTGGCGGAAGTGCTGCAAACGCTGGCGCCGGCAGATGGCGACGTGATCGCGGACGGCACGTTCGGCGGCGGCGGATATTCGCGCGCGATCCTGAAGGCGGCCAATTGCTCCGTGCTCGGCATTGACCGGGATCTCGATGCGATCATGCGGGCCGAGGCGCTGGCAGCGGAAATCCCTCGCCTGGTGCCGCTGCTCGGCCGGTTCGGCGATCTGGACACGCTGCTGGCGCAGGCGGGGCACCCTCAGGTCGACGGCGTAGTGCTGGATATTGGTGTCTCCAGCTTCCAGATCGACGAGGCGGAGCGCGGCTTTTCCTTCATGAAGGATGGCCCGCTGGACATGCGGATGGGCGCGTCGGGCCCCTCTGCAGCGGATGTCGTGAACCAGATGGCGGAGCGCGACCTCGCCAACATCATTTTCCGGCTGGGCGAGGAGCGCAATGCGCGCCGGATTGCCCGGTCCATCGTGGAGCGGCGCGTCTCGCAGCCCTTCTCGACGACGGCGGACCTTGCGGCGCTGGTGGAAGTGGCCGTGGGCGGGCGGCGCGGGGCGCGGATGCACCCGGCGACGCAGACGTTCCAGGCGATCCGCATGTATGTGAACGACGAGCTGGGCGAGTTGGCCCGTGGGCTGGCAGCGGCTGAGCAGGTGCTTAAACCCGGCGGCCGGCTGGTCGTTGTGACGTTCCACTCGCTGGAAGACCGCTTGGTCAAGCAGTGGCTGCGTGAGCGAACAGGCGGGGTCCCGGCCGGATCGCGGCATGTTCCCCTCCTCGCCAGGCCGAAGCCACCGAGCTTCGAGCAGATGACAAACAAGGCGCTGCAACCTTCTGAAAAGGAAGTGGAAACCAATCCGCGCGCACGGTCTGCAAGACTGCGGGCGGCGCGCCGGACGGATGCGGCCGCCTTCGCCAGTCCGGCGGACGATGGAATGGACCTGCCGCCGATTACCGAGCTGGAGGCCTCCACATGAGCCGGCGTGCATTTTTCTTCGGGTTGCTGGTCGCAGCCCTTCTCGTTTTCAGCCTTTACCGGGCCAAGTACGGCGCGCGCGATACCGCCGCCGAGCTGATGGCGGTCGAGGCGCAGATCGAACAGGCGCAAAAGGAAAAGGCGGTGCTCGAAACCGAGCTTGCCCATATGAGCCGGCGCGACTGGATCGAGGAATACGCCCGCAAGGAGCTGGGCATGGCGCCGCCGAAGGCTGACCAGATGGCGGACGAGGACGACCTCGATGATGTCGTCGGCCCGCCGGTCGATGGTGTCTTGCCTGCAGCTGCTCCGCAGGCGGAAGAAACGCCGGAGGCCGCGCCATGAGCGAAGCCTCGCGCGACCGGACGCGGCTCGCAGGGCTCGTGCTCTGCGGTGTCTTCGTGCTGATGGCCGGGCGGGGCGGGTACCTGGCGCTGTCCGGTGCGCCGGAGTCCAGCGCAGCGACGATGGCTGCCGAAGTTACGCCGAAAGCTCTGCGGGGTGAAATCCGCGACCGGAACAATCAGTTGATGGCGGCTACCGTGGAAGTCCATTCGCTGTGGGCAAACCCCAGTCTCATCTGGGATGCCGAAGACGTGTCGATTGGTCTGAAAGAGGTGTTTCCGGAACTCAGCCTCGAAGACCTCAAGTTGCGACTGTCGGATCCTTCGCGCCAGTTCGTCTGGGTGAAGCGCGGTCTGACGCCGCGCCAGCGCGAAAGCGTAATGGCGCTTGGCCTTGAAGGCCTCGGCTTTCGTACGGAAACGCGCCGCGCCTACCCGCTCGGCGCGCTGGCCGGGCATGTGCTGGGCCAGGTGAATGTTGACGGAAAGGGGATCGCCGGCGTCGAGCGCACGCTGGATGCAGCGCTGGCGAGCGGCGAAGCGCCCGTGCAGCTGACGCTCGATATTGAAGCCCAGTCAGCGCTCGAATCCGAACTCGCGGCGGCGGCTGCGCTGTACGAGATGGAAGGCGCCGCGGCGATCCTGATGAACACGCATACCGGCGAAGTTCTGGCGATGGCGAGCTGGCCGGCCTTCGATCCGAACCGCGCCGCAGACATTCCGGCAAACGATCCGTCGCGCCTCAACCGCGCGATTGGCGCGGTCTATGAACTCGGCTCGATCTTCAAGCCGCTGACGCTGGCGGCCGCGCTGGACCGCGGCGCTGTGCGCCCGAACGACAGCTTCGATGTCAGCAAGCCGGTGCTCGTCGGCAGCTTCGAGGTGAAGGATACCCACAAGTTTGCCCAGACGGCGAACCTGACAGAAATCATGGTCGAAAGTTCGAACATCGGCACCGTGCACATCGCGCGTGAGCTGGGTGTCCCGCGGCTGACGGCCTTCCTGGATGCGGCGGGGCTGATGAGCCGCGCGCCCATCGAGTTGCCAGGCAGCGAGCGCCCGCTGATGCCGAAGCATATCGATGATGTGACGGCGGCCACGATCTCCTATGGCCATGGTATGTCGGTCTCGCCGCTCGCTTTCCTCACCGCCTTCGCCGCGCTCGGCAATGGCGGTGAAATGGCGCCGCCCACGCTGCTCCTTGACCCGGAGCGGAAGGTGGAACCATCACCGCTCGTGTCGGCGATCACGGCGGAAATCGTCCTGCGCATGATGCGGGAATCAGTGGTCCGCGGCACCGGCCAGCCGGCCGAAGTTGCCGGCTACCGCGTCGCGGGCAAGACCGGCACCGGCGAGAAAGCCATCGCCGGCGGCTATGACAAGAACGCAAATATCTCGAGTTTTGCAGCCATCTTTCCCGAGGATGGCCCGCAATATGCCCTGATCGTGACGCTGGATAATCCCAAGGCCACGGTTGGCCGTGGTGCAACGGCGTCCGGCAGCGCGGCCCCCGTGGCGGGCCGGATCATCGAACGTGTGGCGCCGCTGTTTGGCGTGACCCCGCGCTTCGACGATGTGCGCCCCGCCCGGCCAGGTCTCACCGCAAGGACCCCAGAAAGGAGTGCCCTGTGAAATTGAAGGACCTCTTCCCGCTCGCCGAGAACGGCGAGACCGAGATCCTCGGAATGACTGCCGACAGCCGCAAGGTTGAGCCCGGATACCTGTTCGCCGCCCTGAAGGGCAGCGTGCAGGATGGCAGCAAGTTCGCGGCGATGGCCGTCCAGAAAGGCGCTGCGGCGATCCTGTCGGATGGCAGCGCCGAGGCGGGCGACCTGCCGCATGTGATTGCCGACGAGCCGCGCCGCGCGCTGGCGCTGGCGGCGAAGCGTTTCTACGGCGCGCAGCCCGCGCAGGTGGTCGCCGTTACCGGCACCAACGGAAAATCCTCGACCGTCGATTTCGCGCGCCAGATCTGGAGCCGCGCCGGCTACAAGGCGGCCTCCATGGGTACGCTTGGCGCGATCGGTCCGAGCGGCAAGGTCGACATCGGTCACACGACGCCGGATCCGGTCACCATTCACGAGACGCTGAGGGCGCTGGCCGGGCAGGGCGTCACGCACTGCGCCATGGAGGCCTCCAGCCACGGCCTTGAACAGCACCGCCTCGACGGCGTGGACCTGTCGGCAGTGGCCTTCCTGAACTTCACGCAGGACCATCTCGATTATCACGGCACAATGGAGGAATACCTCCATTCCAAGCTGCGCCTGTTCACCTCGCTCGCCCCGAAAGGCGTGCCGGCGATCGTCAATGCCGATAGTCCGCAGAGGGATGATTTCGAGGCTGCCGCGCGCGGGGCCGGCCTGCAGGTCGTCTCGTTCGGCTGGCGCGGGGAAGATCTCTGGATCGACGAGCTGATGCCGAAAGCGACCGGCCAGTCGCTCTTCCTCTACTGGCGCGATGTGGAGCAGAAGCCGGTCGAGCTGCCGCTGATCGGCGAGTTCCAGGCGCTCAACGCGCTGGCCGCAGCCGCGCTTTGTCTGGCACTCGGCATGGAGTTCCCGGCGGTGGCCGATGGCCTTGCCAACCTCAAGCCCGTCAAGGGCCGCCTTGAGTTTGTGGGCAAGACCGAAACCGGCGCGGCGGTATTTGTGGACTATGCGCATACGCCTGACGGGCTGGATGTGCTGCTGCGCGCCGTGCGCCCCCACACCGCCGGGCGGCTGAAGGTGATCTTCGGCTGCGGCGGCGACCGCGATGCGCGCAAGCGCCCGTTGATGGGCGAGATTGCCTCGCGCCAGGCCGACGATGTGATCGTCACTGACGACAATCCGCGCTCTGAAGACCCCGCGAAGATCCGCGCCGCCGTGCTGGGGGGTACCAGAGGCGCGCGCGAGATCGGTGACCGGGGCGAGGCGATCCGCACGGTTATCCGTGAGCTGAAAAAAGGCGATACGCTCGTCATTGCCGGCAAGGGCCACGAGACGGGACAGATCATCGGCGGCAGCATCCTGCCATTCTCCGACCAGGACGAAGCGCTCGCGGCGCTGAAAGGCGCAACCGCATGAGCGCCCCCCTTTGGACATCCGACGATATCGAACTGGCAACTGGCGGCATTGCAACGGCGCCGTTCACGATCACGGGCGGCGTGTCGATCGACACGCGCAGCCTGCAGCCGGGCGATCTCTTCGTCGCGCTGAAGGATCAGCGCGACGGGCATGACTTTGTCGAAGCCGCCTTCAAGGCAGGCGCAGCCGGGGCCCTGGTCTCGCGTCCCGTCACGGGCGGGCCTGCGGTGCAGGTGGACGATGTGCTCGAGGCGCTGACCGCGCTCGGGATTGCGGCGCGTATCCGCTGCGGCGCGGTGCGAACGGCGGTGACAGGCTCGGCGGGCAAGACGTCGGTGAAAGAAATGCTGGCGCGCATCTATGCCGCGTTCGGCCCGGCACACTCCAACACCAAGAGTTTCAACAATCACTGGGGCGTGCCGCTGACGCTCGCACGGATGCCGGAAGAGACTGAGCGCGCGGTGTTCGAGATCGGCATGAACACGCCGGGCGAGATTGCGCCGCGCAGCCACATGGTGCGCCCGCAGATCGGCATCATCACCTGCATCGCCGCGGCTCACCTGGAAGGCCTTGGCTCGGTCGAGGCGATTGCGCGCGAGAAGTCCGATATCTTCGCGGGGCTTGAAGCGGGCGGCACGATCATACTGCCGGCGGAAGACGCGTTCCTTGACTTCCTCTCGGCGCGCGCGCGCGAACTTTGCCCGACCGGCAATGTTGAGACCTTCGGCCGCTCGCCGGACGCCACCGCGCGCATCACCGGTTACGAAACCGATGGACGCACGAGCCGCGTCACCCTGGATGTCGTCGGGCGCACCGCGACAGTCACGATCAATGCCGTCGGCGAGCACTGGGCATCGAACGTTGCCGCCGCGCTGCTGGCGGCGAGCCAGACCGGACGCTCTGTCGAAGATTGCGCAGCAGCGCTGAACGGCTACGCCCCGCCGCCGGGCCGCGGCACCGCCGAGACGCTGGCACTGCCGGAAGGTGGCACGTTCACGCTGATCGATGACGCCTACAATGCGAACCCCGCCAGCATGCGCGCGGCGCTCGCGTCCCTTGCCCAGCGCACGGGCGGGCGGCGCCTCGCGGCGCTCGGCGACATGCGCGAAATCGGCTCCACATCGATCGAGGAACACATCGCGCTGGCTGATCCGATCGTCGAGGCCGGTGTCGAGGGAGTATTCCTCGCCGGACCTGAAATGCAACGCCTCGCCGAGGCGCTTCCGCCGGGTTTCCCACAGACATCTGCTCCGTCAGCGGATGAGTTGTGGAATCAGCTGCAAAAAGCCCTGAAGGACGGCGATCTGCTCTTGATCAAAGGGTCGAATGCCTCCGGGATGGGACGGTTAGCGGACCGCTTGCGCCAATGGAGTGCAGCGGCCGGTCTGGGCAAGATGGATGGCGGGCCAGAAGGGCCTGCAAGGGTAAGCTGATGCTGTATGAATGGCTGGCCGCGCCAAGCGGTGCTTTCAATCTTCTGAACTACATCACCTTCCGCACCGGTGCGGCAGTGGTGACGGCGTTCCTCGTGACCGTCATCTTTGGCAATGTGATCATCAATGCGCTGCGTGCCCGCCAGGGCAAGGGGCAGCCGATCCGCGACCTTTCCCTCGAAGCCCAGATGTCGAAGAAAGGTACGCCCACAATGGGCGGCCTTCTGATCTGGCTTGGCCTGATCGTCGGCGTCGCGCTCTGGGGCAACCTTCAGAACCCCTATGTCTGGGTCACGCTGTTTGTGACCTTTTCCTACGCTTTCCTTGGTTTCCTTGATGACCTCGCGAAGGTCACCAAGCAGTCGACCGATGGTGTCTCGGCCGGGGCGCGCCTGCTGGCTGGTTTCGGGATCGCTGCGCTAGCCTGCGCCATCATCATGGGTCTGCACGGCGCTCACACGCCGGCAGGTCATGCGCAATGGGGGCCGCTCAATCCGCTCGCCGAATGGATCGCGACGCTCGCCCCGCAAACTTCGGTCGAGCCGGCCGATCCGGATTTCTCCGGCGGCGTTGCGGTGCCATTCGTCAACAATTACTTCCTGCCGCTCGGCGGGTTCTTCATCCTATTCGGCATGATCGTGATCGTCGGTGCCGCCAATGCCGTGAATTTCACGGACGGGCTGGACGGCCTCGCGATCGTGCCGATGACCTTTGCCGCCGCTGCCTATGCAATGATCGCCTATCTCACCGGCAACTTCGTGTTTGCGGACTATCTCGGCATCCAGTTTGCGCCGGGCGCCGGTGAGCTGGCGGTCGTGCTCGGCTCGATGATCGGGGCAGGCATGGGCTTCCTCTGGTACAATGCGTATCCGGCGAAAGTCTTCATGGGCGATACCGGTTCGCTCGGTCTCGGCGGTATGCTGGGCGTCGTCGCCGTCGCCACCAAGCACGAGTTCGCGCTGGTCGTGATCGGCGGCCTGTTTGTCATCGAGGCCGTCTCGGTGCTGACCCAGATCGGCTGGTTCAAGATCACCAAGCGCCTGACCGGGGAAGGCAAACGCATCTTCCTGATGGCGCCGCTGCACCACCACTTCCAGAAAAAGAACTGGCCGGAGACGCGCGTCGTCGTCCGTTTCTGGATCCTCTCGGTTCTCTTTGCCCTCGCGGGCCTCGCTACGCTGAAGCTGAGGTGAAACCCGCGCGATGATCCCGATCACCGAATACGCTGGGCGAGACGTTGCTGTGTACGGCCTTGGCCGCACAGGTCTTAGCGCTGCCAAGGCCCTGAAGGCCGGCGGCGCGCGCGTCCATGCGTGGGATGACAACGAGGAGACGCGCGCCAAGGCCGAAGCGGCAGGCATCGCTCTGTCCGACATCAACAAGCGCGACTGGCAGACCTTTGCCGCGCTCGTGCTGTCACCGGGCATTCCCTACAAGTTCCCGCAGCCGCACCGTCTCGTGCGGATGGCCGAGATGACCGGTGTGCCGGTTATCGGTGATATGGAACTGTTTGCCCGCGCCGTGCAGGCGCTGCCCGAGCGTGGCCGCCCTAAGGTCGTCGGCATCACCGGCACCAATGGCAAGTCGACCACGACCGCCCTGATCGGCCACATCCTGAAGGAAGCCGGACGCGATGTGCGCGTCGGTGGTAATATCGGCACAGGCGTGCTCGACCTCGCCGCACTGCACTCGAACGCTGTCTATGTGCTGGAATTGTCGTCCTACCAGCTCGACCTTGTGAAGAGCCTGCACTGCAATGTCGCTGTGATGCTGAACCTCTCGCCGGACCATCTCGACCGGCATGGCGGCATGGATGGCTACCAGGCCGCGAAGATGCGCATTTTCTACAATCAGGGTCCGCGCGATGTAGCGGTCGTCGGATTCGACGACATCTATACACAGTCGATCGCGATCGGCCTGTCGGCCAGCGGGCCGCAGCGCGTGACGCAGATTTCCTCGACCTATACGCTGGGTAAGGGCGTGAGCGCCGTCGAGGGACGGCTCTACGACAATCTCAACGGCAAGGCCGAGTTCATCGGCAAGCTGGAAGACTGCCCCGCTCTGCAAGGGCGCCACAATTTCCAGAACGCCGCCGCCGCCTATGCGACCTGCCGCGCGCTTGGCCTTGATTCCGCGACGATCATGGCGGGCCTGCGTTCCTTCCCCGGCCTCGCACACCGGATGGAGAATGTCGGCGACATTGACGGCGTCCGCTTCGTCAACGACTCCAAGGCAACGAATGCACAGGCCGCCGAACAGGCACTGCGCGCGTTCAAGAACATCTACTGGATCGCCGGCGGCGTCCCCAAGGCGGAAGGCATCGCCCCGCTCGCGCCACTGTTCCCGAACATCTCCAAGGCCTATCTCATCGGCCAGGCCGAAGGCGCCTTTGCGGCTTCGCTGCAGGGCAAGGTGGCGATGCAGGCCTGCGGCACGCTGGACCGCGCGGTTGATCAGGCCTTCCGGGATGCCAAGGCCTCCGGCGATCCGGCGCCTGTCGTACTGCTCTCGCCTGCCTGTGCGAGCTTTGATCAGTTCAAGGACTATGAGCATCGCGGAGATGTGTTCCGCAGCCTCGTCCGGTCGATGGCGCCGGCGGCATTGAAGGAGTCTGCGTGACGCATACGGCTGCCGCCCCGCTGCTGCCCCGGTCGGATTCTTCCTGGTTCACCGAATGGCGCCGAACGCTCGACTGGGGGCTGGTTGCAGGCATCCTGCTGCTTGCCGGCATCGGCCTGTTGATGTCGCTCGCCGTCGGCCCCTCCGCTGCGGCGCGGATCGGGTATGAAGACCCCTACCATTTCACCTACCGTCAGGCCCTGCATGCCGCCATCGGCATCAGCCTGATGCTGGGCGTGAGCCTGCTTGAGCGCAAATGGGCGCGCCGCGGCGCAATCGTTATCTTTGTCATGTCCCTGTTCCTCATGGTGGCGACGGTCCTCTTCGGCCACGAGGTGAACGGCGCGCAGAGCTGGTTCCGCTTCAGCGCCTTCTCCGTCCAGCCCACTGAACTGGTCAAGCCGACGCTGATCGTTATGTGCGGCTGGCTCCTGTCCCAGCGCGAACGCTATCCTGCCGGCCCCTGGGCCTTCGTGTCGTTCATGTTCTACGCCGTCACGCTCGGCCTTTTCCTGCTGCAACCGGATGTCGGCGGCGCAGCGCTCCTGTCGATGGCGTTTCTCACCGCGTTCTTCGTCAGCGGCCTGCCGAAGCGCTGGATCATCGGGTTCGGGGCGGGCGGCGCTGTGCTCGCGGTCGCCCTCTACAATCTGCTGCCTTATGTGAAGGTAAGGGTGAACACGATCCTCAACCCGAGCTCGGTCGACACCTTCCAGATCGAGAAGACGATGGAAGCGATCGGCAGGGGCGGGCTTTTCGGCACCGGACCGGGGGAGGGGCAGGTCAAGCTTCAGATCCCCGAAGCTCACAACGACTTCATCTTCGCAGTGATTGCGGAGGAGTTCGGCCTGGTGGCCATTGTTGCGGTCATGGCCATCTATGGCCTGATTTCGATCCGCGGGTTCCGGGCCGCCGCACGCATAGAAGACGGGTTCGTGCGCACCGCCGCGGCCGGCCTTTTTGCCCTGTTTGCGATCCAGGCGGCCGTGAATATCGGTGTCAATCTGGCCATCGTACCGCCCACCGGCCTGACCCTGCCCTTCATCTCCTATGGTGGCAGCGCAATGGTCGGGATGGGATTGACGCTCGGCCTTGCGCTTGCTCTCGTGCGCGGAGAAGGCACGAGGAGCCGCGGGCCGTATGGCTAAACCACCCCGAGAGAAGCTGGTCGTCATCGCTGCAGGCGGGACGGGCGGCCACATGTTTCCTGCCCGCGCCTTCGCGGACGAGCTGCGCGCGCGCGGCTGGAAAACCGCGTTGATCTCGGATTCGCGCGGCCTGCGCTACGCAGCTGAGTTTCCGGCCGACTGGAAGGAAGAGATCGAGGCGGCCTCGCCGAACTTCCGCAAGCCGTGGACGGTTCCGGGCGCCGCGCTCAAGATCAATGCCGGGATCGCCAAGGCTTCGCGCCTCCTGAAACAGCACCGCCCGGCGCTGGTCGCCGGCTTCGGCGGGTATCCTGCCTTTCCGGCACTGGCTGCGGCGCGCCGGCTGGGCATCCCGATCATCATCCATGAACAGAATGCCGTGCTCGGCCGGGTGAACCGCCAGTTTGCCCGCCACGCCAAGCTGGTCGCCAGCGGCTTTCCGCGGCTCGACTTCCTGCCCTCCGGTTCGCCGCACCTGCCGGTGGGCAATCCCGTGCGCGCCCCGATCCTGGCGGCGGCAGGGCGGCCCTTTCCGCCGATGGACGATGCGCTCAACATCTTTGTCACCGGCGGTAGCCAGGGTTCGCGCATCATCGGCGAGATCGTCCCTCTTGCGATTGCACAGCAATTGCCGCCGCCCCTGATGGCGCGCATCAAGGTGGTGCAGCAGGTGAGGGAAGAGCAGGTCGAGGCGGTGCAGGCAATCTACCGCGCTGCCAGGATCGAGTGCGAGCTCGCACCCTTCTTCTCCAACATGCCAGACCGGTTGGCCGAGGCGCATCTCGTGATTGCGCGGTCCGGCGCCGGTACGGTGAGCGAGCTGGCGGCCGTGGGCCGCCCGTCCATCCTGATCCCGCTGGCGATTGCCATGGACGATCACCAGGCGGCGAATGCCGAGGCGCTCACCGAAGTCGGCGCGGCGGACATGCTTCTGGAAGCGAACGTTACACCGAAACTGCTGGGCGCCCTGATCGCAGCGCGGCTTTCGGATCCGGACGACCTGAAGGCCCGGGCGGCGGCGGCAAAATCTGCCGCCAAGCCGGACGCCGCAAGAGAACTTGCCGACATGGCCGAAAGGGTCGCTGAGCTGTGATCCGCAATTCTGCTTTTTTGGCGATGGGCTTTGGCCTGTTCCTCGCAATTGCCGAGGTCATGCGCAACTGGGGCAACTGGCAGCCATGGCCGTTCTGGATCGTCGACTTCATCGCTGCAGGTTCGTTGGTCTGGGGCGGACTGCGTACGTTGTATCAAGGCTCGTCACGCCTGCTTTCCGCAGCCTGGGGCTTCACGGTCGGGATCTTCTGGATGTCCTTCTTTTCGCATACCGAGGCCCTCAACACCGGCACGGAACAAACCTATGCGAGCGGTACATTGAGCGAAGGCATGCTGACACTGATCATCGGCGCGATGCTGCTGGCTGCCATAGCCGGACTTTTCATGTCGCTGACGCGCCGGACCATCTAGGAGCGAGACCAGAATGACCGCCCCCACACCTTTTTCCGTAGGCCCGGCACACATTGTCGGCATTGGCGGTATCGGCATGTCCGGCATCGCGGATGTGATGCTCACGATGGGCTATGAGGTGCAGGGCTCGGACGTGGCTGACAGCGCCAACGTGGAGCGGCTGCGCGCGCGCGGCGTGAAGGTGTTCATCGGCCACAAGCCTGAGAACGTCACCGGTGCAGGCACCGTGATCATCTCCTCGGCGATCAAGCGGGACAATCTTGAAGTGCAGGCGGCACGGGCTGCGGGCATCCCGGTGGTCCGGCGCGCCAACATGCTCGCCGAGATCACGCGGTTGAAATACACGGTCTGCATTGCGGGCACGCACGGCAAGACGACGACGACCTCACTGGTTGCCTGCCTGCTCGATGGGGCAGGGATTGACCCGACCGTCATCAATGGCGGTATCATCCATGCCTATGGCTCGAACTACAAGGCGGGCGAAAGCGACTGGATGGTCGTCGAAAGCGACGAGAGCGACGGCACCTTTGCCAAGCTGCACCCGACCTGCGCCATCGTGACCAATATCGATCCGGAGCACATGGATCATTACGGCACCATGGACCGGCTGCGTGAAGCGTTCGACACCTTCGTCGAGAATCTGCCCTTCTATGGCTTCGCCGTTCTGTGTACGGATCATCCTGAAGTTCAGGCCCTGGCGGCGCGTGTCACCGACCGGCGCCGTATCACTTACGGCTTCAACCTGCAGGCCGATGTGCGCGCGACCAACCTGCGTACGGACCTCAATGGTTCGCACTTTGACGTCGAAATCCGGCGCGCCTCCGGCAGCCCGAGACTGATCAGCGACTTCACTTTGCCGATGGCGGGCGAGCACAACGTGCAGAATACGCTGGCGGCGATTGCCGTCGCCCTCGAACTCGGGGCGACGGACGAGCAGATGCGCAACGCGCTCGCCAAGTTTGGCGGAGTGAAGCGCCGGTTTACGCAGGTGGGCGACTGGACGCCGGTGCCCGGTCAGCCGCCGGTCAAGGTGATCGACGATTACGGTCACCACCCGGTCGAGATTGCTGCCGTACTGAAAGCCGCGCGCGCCATGCAGGGCACGCAAACGCTGATCGCCGTCTGCCAGCCGCACCGGTATTCACGCCTGCACGACCTGTTCGAGGAATTCTCCACCTGCTTCGATGCGGCGGACCACGTACTTGTCGCGCCGGTCTATGAGGCGGGCGAGACGCCGATCGCCGGAGTGACGAGCGAGGCGCTGGTCAATTCGATCCGCAGGCACGGGCACAAGAGCGCAGAGGCGCTGCCGGGCCTCGCCAGTCTGCCGGACAGGGTTCGCGTACTTGCCGGTCCCGGCGCGATGGTTGTCTGCCTCGGGGCAGGGGACATCACCCGGTATGCCGGAGAACTTCCGGCCAGGCTCAAAGGCTGACGCCGGGTCACCGCCAAAACTGCTTCCTCTTTCACGGCGAAGGGATAGTCTCCGCCGCGGAGAGCGCAGGTTACTTGCGCCGGGAGGATTTCGAATGGCGCAAGTAGTGCTCGACACGCCGGCTGGTTCTGCGCGGGGCATAGCGCCCGGCGAAGGCGGGGTCCTCGGCAAGACCGGATTTGCCTGGGCATGGTTCGAGGCAGCGCGGAATCCCTATTACATCCTGATCGTCATCTATGTGTTCGCGCCGTATTTCGCGCGTGACATCGTGGGTGCCGACATTCTGGCCAGCGGCCGGCTTGAGGGGCTGAGCCCCGAAGAGGCCCGCCGCGCGGCGGGCGCCGAAGGCCAGGCGATGGTTGCAAACCTGTCGAAGACTGCGGGTTACATCGCCGCGCTGACCGCGCCGTTCCTGGGCGCCGCCTTTGACCGGGGCTTGCGCCGCAAGCCGCTGCTGCTGATCTGTCTCTCTCTGATCTCGCTCGTCAGCTTCTCGCTCTGGTGGGCGATCCCCGGACCCGCGGGCCTGTCGACCGGCGCGGTCATGGCGCTGCTGATCTGCGCCTATGTCTGCTACAGCTACAGCGAGGTGGCGCACAATTCGATGCTGCCCGACGCAGCCGCTCCCCCCGCTTTGCCAGCGGTGTCGGGCCTCGGCCTCGCGCTCGGCAACGCCGCGGCGACCGTCATGTTCGTCGGTATCGTGTTCTTCTTTGCCCTGCCGGACGCAATTGGCTGGCCCGCGAAGGAGCCTTTCTTCGGCATCGACACATCCAAGTACGAACAGTTCCGCATCGCCGGCCCGATCTGCGGCGTCTGGCTTCTGGCGTCCATGTGGTACTTCTTCTTCAATGCCCGTGACACCGGTGTGAAGGGTACCTCGCCCATCACGGCGATCACCGAAGGCGCGAAAGGCGTCGTCCGCACGATCCGCCGCGCGGCGCATCACCGCGAAGCATTCAAGTTCCTCATTGCCCGGACGATCTACGCGGATGGCATGTTTGCGCTGCTCACGATGGGCGCGGTGTATGTCAGCCTGTTTCTAGGCTGGGGACTCATCGAGTTGACGATCTACGCCATCTGGGCTTCGGCCTGGGCGGTGGTGGGTGGCATCTTCGGCGGATGGCTGGACCAGCGCCTCGGCCCGAAAAATGCGCTGATCCTGGAGCTGGCCGCGATCGTGCTGATCCTGTTCCTCGGCCTGTCAATCACCCGCGACTCGGCCTTCTTCGGCCTCGTGCCGAACGTCAAACTGAACGACTGGCCGTTCTTCTCGGGATCGTCCGACCTGATTTACTTGGCGCAGGGCGCGCTGATTGCAGTGTTCGCCACTGCCAACATCTCGTCCAGCCGGTCCATGCTGCTCCATGTCGCGCCGCTCAACATGCGCGGGGAATTCTTCGGACTGTTTGCAATTGCAGGCACAGTCACCGTCTGGATCGGGCCGATGATGATAGAGTATTTCACCCGCTGGTCCGGCGACCAGCGCATTGGCATGTCAGCCATTGCGCTTCTGTTCTTTGCGGGTCTCGCCGTCCTTCTGACCGTCAAGCGCGAGCCAGCGGCGACCGAGAGCCACGCGCCTTAGCTGCTGGGGCTGAACCCGGTGCCCGGATCGGTGTCGCGGACGCGGGCGATCTGGGTAACGCGGCGGGGACGCAGGTAGAACACGTCGGTCAACGTCTGCGAGGCGTCGAAGACGACGCCAACAGTGCTGTCGTATTCAAATTCCACTTCGGCAACGATGACCGAGCCCGGACTTTGTACAAGGCCGGCTGGAACCGAGATCAGTGCGTTCGGAGAATAGGGCGTCATCAGGTATCCGTCCGACCAGTCGACACGGGTCTGTCCATCGCCGTTGTCGACCACCGAAGTGATTCGCATACGGGTACTCAGGGCCGAGTAGGGCTGCATCGTAACCGACGCAGCATCGAACAGTTCGTTCATGTCGGCGTCGCTGACGGTGATGAGGCGGGCGGTGAGGTCACCGAGGCTGGAGGCAGTGGTGGTGACGCGGCGATCGGCACGCATCAGAAGGCTGAGTTCGATACAGCCGAAGTAAATCAGCACCATCAGCGGCGCGATCAGGGCGAACTCGACGGCGGAGATGCCCTTCTCATTGTAGCAGATCCCCTGGATTCCGCGCCAGCGCGTGCGACGGGTGAGGGGTGAAAGAAGGCCGGAGAGGGTCATCTTATCAGCTCCCGAACGGTTCGTTGCGGAAAACGGCGCTGGCCTGCAGCAGGTGACGGTCACCGGACATGTTGGCCAGAGGCTTGGACATGACCGGTGTGATCAGATCCCACTCGTAGAAGGCGCGTACCGCGATGATTTCGCTCGGGCCGCCAGGCTCGAAGCGGAAGTCTTGGTCATCAAGCTCGCCGTCCTCGTCGATCGGTGCGCCGATTGGAGTGGCACCAAAGTTCGTCACAGTGCGCACGTCGATCGACAGGCGGGCATCACATTCCAGGATGCCGAAAACCTCGCCGCAAAGCGACTGGCGGAACTGGATGTCGGTCATGCCGGCCTGCTGGGCCTCGCCGGTACGCAAGGGCCGCGCGGCTTCGCCGACAGCATGTTCCATCACGGTCGACATGATGAATATCAGGCAGACTTCGAGGAGGCCGAAGATGAGGAAGAAGAACGGGGCCGCGATCAGGGCGAACTCGACGGCCGCCGAGCCGCGCCGGTTTTCGGCATACTTCTGCCAGCGCGACTGAAGGCGCGCAACGAGACTGTAAGGCTGAGCGCTGGCCATTGATCCGATCCCCAGATGAGTCAGAGCCTTGGACTTAACACGTGCCGGTTTGCCGGAGGTTGAGCCAAACCTTCAAATTTGATCAATCTGGCGCCATCCTGGCCCAGGGCAGGAACTACTCGCCGCCGCCGGTGAGCGCCTGGGATTGCAGTTGCTGGTCGATCAGGGCGGCGAAGTGGCCCGGTTCGTCACCGGCGCTGAGCACGGCCTTGCAGTTGGGCGAGCAATCATAGGTGTAGCTCTGACCGGCCCGGTTGATGGTTACCAGATTGCTGGAGCTGGTCGTCACCATGACATCGGCATTGTAGATCTCGCGGCCGGCCTTGTCGAAGACGAGGAGGTTGGTGGTGCCATAGCTCTTGCCGGTCACAAACAGCAATTGCTCATTGTGAGCGGTGACATCGGCCACGTTATTGTTGCCGATCACAATGCTGGAGGCGATGCCGTTGATCCGGACCGGCTTTGCCTTGCCGGTTTCGACAAACAGCGGTTCGGCCATAGCCGCGCAGGCGAGGGAGAGCACGGCAGCGCCAAGCGCAGCAGCTTTCAGGCAGATCGTCTTCATGCGGAACTCCGGCAGGGCAGGGATATCGTAATATTCCAGATTTAGGTTTACTGATTCCTAACCGACAAGCTTCGCGCGGTGTTCCGCATAGGGAGGGCGTAAGGCCACGGGCGGCATCGGCGCCGAATATCTTCACTCTATATATAGGCTGCCGCAGATTTGCAGGATCAGCCCGAGGCGGTGATCTCCAGCTCTTCACGCTTGCTTCAGCCGCGGTAAACGAAACCCTGATTTGACTTCACGACTTTTCTGATTTCTTCAATTATATCTGAACTGTGCGAGTGTAGAAGTGTCCCTGTTCCGGAAGAAAAGTTCAAGCCGGGACATGTCAAAACGCATGATGGGAGTTTCCAATGTTTGCACGTTTTCTGAAAGACGAGTCGGGCGCAACCGCAATTGAGTACGGCCTGATCGCCGCTCTTATCGCTGTTGCCATCATCGGCGGTGTCACCGCTCTCGGCAACAACGCCGGTACCACGTTCAACGCGGTTGCTGCTGAAATGGCCTAATAGGCCCAAGTCAGTCTACTGACGATGGAGCCGCCGGGATTTCCCGGCGGCTCTTTCGATTCCGGAACCGGTGTGAGCGCGCCGGGAAAGGCTTCGTTCAGGCTTTTGAGGCAGCTTTCCGCAATAGTCTGACCCGGAGCTGCCGTCATGATTCTCTTCCTTCTCTCGGGCCTGTTCCTGGCTCTCTGCATTTTTGCCGCGCTGCATGACGTCAACCGGCTGACGATCCCCAACTGGCTGAACCTCACGATTGCAGGGCTGTTCTTGCCTGCCGCGCTGGTGTCGGGCCTGCCGCTGGAGATGCTCGGCGGCCACCTGCTTGCCGGCGCGCTTGCCTTCGTGATCGCGATCGGACTGTTCGCCTTCCGCGTGTTCGGGGGAGGGGATGCCAAGATGATTCCCGCCGTGATGCTCTGGATGGGCCCCGGCGCCGCGCTTTCCTTCGTTATCGCGATGGCTGTGGTCGGCGGTGTCTGCGCCATGATTCTTTTGGTGGGTAAGCGGAGCATTCCGGTCGCCGCGATTCCCGGTTTCATGCGCGCCCCGTTCGGAGAGAAGGGCGGGGTCCCCTATGGCGTAGCGATTGCCGCCGGCGCGCTGCTGGCGGGGCCAGCCTCGCCGGTGCTCGCCGCATTTTATGAATCTCTCGGCCTTGGCGGTTAACGTTCCTTTAGGCGCTGCGTGCGAATTTCCCTTTGAATGAGAAGGCTTACTGCGTCCTGCAGGGCCTGATGACTTCGAGTAGAAGGAGTGGCGCCTGATGTCGCCGATGCGTATCATCATCCTACTTCTGGCGTTGGCCGCCGCAGGAGGCGCAGCCTTCCTCGTGCTCCAGATGAGCAAGCCGCAAATCCTGACGGAAACTGTTACCAGGGACAGGACGCTCATCGAAGAGCGGGAAGTGTCGGAAGTGGAAGTGCTCACGGTCACCCGCGATTTCGCGGTCGGCGAGACCATCGCGGCGGCTGATCTTGCATGGTCTCCCTGGCCGCAGGCCAACGTCGTCGAGGGTTACTACGTCCAGACGACGGCGCCTGCTTCAATCGAGACCCTGACCGGCGCCATTGTGAAAGCAGCCCTCTACAAGGGTGAGCCGGTTCTGCCTCAGAAGGTCGTCATCAAGGGTGAGCAGGGCTTGCTGGCCACCATGATGAGCCCGGACATGCGCGCTGTCTCGATCGAGATCTCTGCCGAATCGGCTTCGGGTGGCTTCATCCTTCCGAACGACCGCGTCGATCTCATCCTTACCTATGAACAGCAGGCCGAGCCTGACTTCGGTATTCGTGAACGCACTATCGCAACGACCATCATCTCGAATGTCCGTGTCCTGGCAATCGACCAGAACTTTGCTACCAACGAAGAGGGCGAGACCGCGCGCCTCGGCAGCACGGCGACGATTGAAGTAACTCCGGCCGAAGCGGAGCTTGTCGCCCTGTCCATGAGCGTGGGGGAAGTCAGCCTGGCGCTGCGCCCGCTGGAGACATCGGTGAGTGGCACGGATCGCAATCCGCGTACAGAACTGCTGCAGGGCGCAAACGAAGAATCGGGCGCAGGCCTCAAGATTATCCGTAACGGCAAGGCATCCAATGCCGGTGTGGGGGGCAACTGAGCATGCGTATCCTGAAAGTTCTCGCCCTTACTGCGATCCTGAACTTCGGGCCGGCGCAGACGCTGCCAGCCCAGACGGTGCCAAACGGTGCCGGAACGGTGATAACATCCGCCGGCGACAGCACGAACTCGCGCAGTGTCACGGTCGGCGTCAACAAGTCGGTGATCATCGAACTGGAAGCGCCGGCCTCCGATGTCGTCATCGCCAATCCGGAAATCGCTGACGCGGTCGTCCAGACGTCGCAGCGGATCATCTTTCGCGGCGTGAAATACGGCCAGACCAGCGCGCTGATCTTCGACCGCGAAGGGCGCACGCTGCTTGACCTTTCGCTGCTTGTCGAAACCGATATGGCGTCGCTGGAGGACACGATCCGCCGGCACGTTCCGGAAGCGCGCGTGAAGCTGGAAAGCCTCAACGGCAGCATCGTGATGACGGGTTCGGTCGACAGCCTCTCCCAGTCCGAAAGTGTTCGCCAGCTTGTGGCTGCCTATTTTCCGGCCGCCGGCGCTGATGATGGCCCGAAGATTGTCAACATGCTGAACATCCTCGCGCCCGATCAGGTGCTGCTGGAAGTGCGCATCGTCGAAATGCAGCGCAACATGGTGAAGCAGCTTGGCATCAACATGTCCGGCATGCCCAGCTGGGGCAATTTCGAATCGGCGCTGCTCAGCCCGCCATTCTCGACTGCTGGCGAGATCACGAGCGCTCTCGGCTTCCCGATTCAGGGGCGTTCGCTGGGCGGCATCGGTGCGGAAGTCGAATATACCAACTATAACGGCAGCACCCTGCAATCGCGTGCCGGCGCCGCCATCAACGCCCTGGAGCGGATCGGGGTCGTCAAGACGCTGGCCGAGCCCAACATGGTGGCCATGTCCGGCGAGAGCGCGAAATTCCTCGCGGGCGGTGAATTCCCTGTCCCTGTTGGCCAGGACAACCAGGGCCGCATCACGGTCGAGTTCAAGCCTTACGGTGTCGGTCTTGGCTTCACGCCGATCGTGCTGTCGGAAGGCCGCATCTCGTTGAAAGTGTCGACCGAAGTGTCAGAGCTGACCTCGCAGGGCGCCTTCCAGGGGCAGCGTCAGACTATTGTCGATGAAGACGGCAACGTTATCAATGTCGAGGGCGTCACGCTGCCCGGCCTCACGGTGCGCCGCGCCGAATCCACGATCGAGCTGCCGTCCGGCGGGTCGATGATGATGGCAGGCCTGATCAGCTCGAAAGATCGCCAGAACCTCGACCAGGTTCCGGGCCTCAAGAAGCTTCCCATCCTTGGTGCGCTGTTCCAGTCGCGCGACTTCATCTCCGAAGAAAGCGAACTGGTGATCATCGTGACGCCTTACCTCGTCAACTCCGCCGGCAAGACCGAGTTGCGTACACCGGCGGACGGCTTTGCCAATGCATCGGACGCCAAGACCATCTTCTTTGGCAAGCTGAATGAAACATACGGGCGCGATGGCGCGCCGGTCAAAGCAGACGAATACAAAGCCCCCGTGGGCTTTCTTGAAGAGTAGGGGACAGATCCATGGCCATTACCTCGAAACCACAACGCACGCTCCTGCTTCTTGGCGCGAGCCTGATGTCGCTTGGCGCCTGTGCAACCCAAGCGCCTACGGCGATCACTTCCGACTACCTCGAAGGTACGGCGCTTAGCCGCAACGAGGTAGGTGTCTCGAAACATACCGAGTTTCTTGAAGTCGCAATTGACCCGTCCGCCAGCGAACTGAATGACGCAGACCGCGCCCGCATCCGGAACTTTGTCGGCAGCTACGCCCAGCGCGGTCACGGCCCCCTGGTCCTGTCGCTTCCCGCTGCCAGCGCCAATCCGCAACTCGCCGTCACGGCAGTGGCTGAGGCCCGCACGATCGCCTGGGAAAAGGGTATTCGCTATGACGAGATCGAAGGCAGCGCGCATGGCGCGGGTGAGGCCTATTCGCAGCCGATGATCCTTGCCTACCAGGCGTACGAGGCCGTGGCTCCGGAATGCCTGTCGAAGGCGTCGCTCGACTTTTCCGATGTCACCTCGAACAACAACCTGCCGACCCTCGGCTGCTCGGTGCGCACCAACCTCGCCGCCATGATCGCGGATCCGGCTGACCTTCTTGGCAACCGGCCGCTGGAAGCTGGAGATGCAGGCCGCCGCGAAGTCATCATGGAAAAGTTCCGCGAGGGTGTACCCACGGCCGCCTCCCGGACGGCGCAGGAATCCGGCGCGGTCTCGCAGGTTGTGAATTAAAGCCGGCGCGTCCGGCAACAGGAGTATGCGTCACATGGGTAAGGAAACGGCACTCTTTGAAGATGACTTCGGCACCGAGTTCGAAGACGTTTTCAATGAAGACGCGTTGACAGGGGCAAACGACACCGCCCTGGAGGACCCCTTCGCGGAGACTTCCGTCCAGCCGGTTCAGCCGGTTTCGGACTTCGCTGCAAAGCCGCTCGCAGCAGCGCCCTTCATGTTCGCACCGCTCGAGACGTCCGGCGGTGATGCGATGCTGCCGGCAATCTCGATCAAGCTCTTCTATGAGCGTGAAGAAACCCGCGCCCAGATGCAGCTTTGCGCGGCGGACCGCCGCATGGGCCGCGCGACTGTCGACTGCATCCCGGGCGGAATCCCGGCGGCGGTTGCCGACCTGCGCGCCAATTCGACCCCGAACCTGCTGATGGTGGAATCTTCCGCTCAGGCCAGCCAGGTCCTGCACGAGATAGATACTTTGGCGGAGCATTGCGACGATCACGTCAAGGTGCTCGTCATCGGCGCGGTCAACGACATCACACTTTATCGCCAGCTCGTCGCCCGCGGCGTATCCGAGTATCTGGTTCCCCCGTTCCAGCCCATCAGCATCATCCGTTCGATCTCGGCGCTGTTCGCAGATCCCGACGCGCCCTTCCTCGGCAAGCAGATCTCCGTGGTCGGCGCCAAGGGCGGGGTAGGGGCCTCGACGATCGCACACAACCTTGCTTGGGCGCTGGCCGAGAACACGCATGTCAACACGACGCTGGTGGACCTTGACCTGTCCTTCGGCACGACGGCGCTCGACTTCAATCAGGACACGCCGCAGACGATCGCCGATGCGCTGCTGGCGCCGGAACGCGCCGACAATGCCGTGATCGAGCGCCTGCTGACGCGGGCCACCGAGCGCCTCTCCCTGTTCACCGCTCCGGCCAACATCAACCAGATCATCGATATTCCGGACGAGTCCTACGCGACCGTTATCGAGAATGTGCGCCGTAACGTGCCCTATATGGTGCTCGATCTGCCGCATGCCTGGAGCCACTGGGTGCGCAATACGCTGATTGCCTCGGACGAAGTGATCATCGTCTGCCAGCCTGATCTCGCCTCGCTGCGCAATGGCAAGAACATGATCGACCAGCTGAAGGGCCACCGCGTCAACGACCACCCGCCGCGCCTCGTTCTGAACATGTGCGGCGTGCCGAAGCGGCCCGAGATTCCTGTGAAGGATTTCGCGGCAGCTATTGGGGTCGAGCCGAACATCATCGTGCCTTTCGAGCCGGAGGTTTTCGGCATGGCGGCCAACAATGGCCAGATGATCTCGGAGACGTCGCCGGCAGCAAAATCCTCGATCGCGATCGACCAGCTGGCCAGCCTGCTGACCGGCCGTGTCATCCAGGTGCAAGAGAAATCACTCATCAAGAAACTTCTGGGCAAGTAAGCCGGGTTCCAGTGAACGGGTAGAAGAATGGCCTTCGGGAAACGCTCAGGTTCTGCCGCCACAACGCTTCCAGGCGCGCCGCCGGCGGCTGCGCCGGCGCCGAAGCCGGCCGCGCCCAATCCGGCTGCAGCGGCCACGCCCGCTGCTCCCAAGGCTGCAGCTGGCCCAGGTGCGGCGCCTGCTGCGCCCGTGAAACTCAAGACGCCTGAATTCAAGCCGGAGCCGGTCCGCAAGGTCAATCAGCACTCGGATCAATACTATGCGACGAAGACGACGATCTTCAACGCGCTGATCGACACGATCGACCTTTCCCAGCTCGCCCAGCTTGATATCGAAAGTGCGCGCGAAGAGATTCGCGACATTGTCGTTGAAATCATCAGTATCAAGAATGTCGTGATGTCGATTTCAGAGCAGGAATACCTGCTCGATGATATCTGCAACGACGTCCTCGGTTATGGGCCACTCGAGCCGCTGCTTGCCCGCGATGATATTGCCGACATCATGGTCAACGGCGCCGACACGACCTATATCGAGGTCAACGGCAAGATCGAGCGCACCAATATCCGCTTCCGCGACAATGCGCAGCTGATGAACATTTGTCAGCGGATCGTGTCGCAGGTCGGCCGCCGCGTCGATGAAAGCTCGCCTATCTGTGACGCGCGTTTGCTGGATGGCTCGCGCGTAAACGTCATTGCGCCGCCGCTCGCCATTGACGGCCCGACGCTCACCATTCGTAAGTTCAAGAAAGACAAGCTGAAACTGCACGATCTTGTCCGCTTTGGCTCGATCAGCGAAGCCGGCGCGGAAGTCCTGCGCATCATCGGCCACAGCCGCTGCAACGTGCTGATCTCGGGCGGTACGGGTTCCGGCAAGACGACGCTTCTCAACTGTCTCACGGGGTTCATCGAGCCCGGTGAGCGCGTCATCACCTGCGAAGACTCCGCCGAACTTCAGCTGCAACAACCGCATGTCGTGCGTCTCGAAACGCGTCCGCCGAACATTGAGGGCTCTGGCGAGATCACGATGCGCGACCTCGTGAAGAACTGTCTGCGTATGCGTCCCGAGCGGATTATCGTGGGCGAGGTGCGCGGACCGGAAGCGTTCGACCTTCTGCAGGCCATGAACACGGGCCATGATGGCTCGATGGGCACGCTGCACGCCAACTCAGCGCGTGAAGCCCTGAGCCGTGTCGAATCCATGATCACGATGGGCGGCTTCTCGCTGCCTGCCAAAACCATCCGGGAAATGATCGTTGGGTCTATCGACGTTGTTGTCCAGGCTTCGCGCCTTCGCGACGGTTCGCGCCGCATCATGGGCATCACGGAAGTTCTCGGTCTCGAAGGTGATACCATCGTTCTGCAGGACATCCTGAAATACGAGATCGACGGCGAAGACGATAACGGCAGGATCATCGGCCGCCACCGCGGCATGGGTATCGGCCGTCCGCGCTTCTGGGAACGAGCTTCCTACTACAACATGGAGCGCGAGCTGGCAGCTGCCCTCGACTCGCTGAACAACGCCTGATGAACAGCACCCTGATCATTATCCTCGTCGCCGCGCTTGCCTTCGTGGCCATCGTGGGCATCGGTTTCACCTTCACCGCGGGGCAGGACGATGCCGCGAAGAAGCGTGCGCGCGAAATCGGGGCAGGGCGCGCGTCGCCGCAGGTCTCCAAGTCGGTCGGCAAGGCGGCGGACGATACCGCCAAGCGCCGCGCCAAGACGCAGGAAATGCTCGATAACCTGCGCAAGCAGGACAAGGAGCGCCGCAAGATTTCCGCTGCTCAGGATATTGCGTCCAAGCTGACCCAGGCGGGGGTTGAGCTCCCGATCCCCATGTTCTGGATCATTTCCGTGATTACAGGCGCAGTTTGTGCCGGCGTGGTCTGGATGTCGGGCGCGGACGGCCTCGTCATCAGCGGCATCAGCTTCAAGAGCCGCCCGATCCTCTGCGCCGCCGCCGGATTTGCCGGCACGTTCGGCTTGCCTCAGTTTGTGCTCAACACGATGATCAAGGGGCGCCACAAGAAGATGGTGAACCAGTTTGCCGACGCGCTGGACGTGATCGTGCGCGGGGTGAAAACCGGCCTTCCGCTCAACGAATGTATCCGTATCATCGCAAAGGAAAGCCCCGAGCCGCTGCGCAAGGAGTTCCTCACCTTTGCCGACAATCTCGCCATGGGTTCGGGCCTAGAGCGCGCGCTTGCCCAACTCTACAAGCGCATGCCGCTGCAGGAAGTGAACTTCTTCGCCATCGTGCTCACCATCCAGTCGAAGGCCGGCGGTAACCTCTCCGAAGCGCTCGGCAACCTGTCGACAGTCATCCGTTCACGCAAGATGATGCGCGAAAAGGTCAAGGCGCTGTCCTCGGAAGCCAAGGCCTCTGCCTTCATTATCGGCTCGTTGCCCTTCGCCGTCGGCGTCATGGTGTTCATGACGACGCCAGACTACATCATGGAACTGTTCCTTACGGAAACCGGCCACGTTATCCTCGCCATGGCGACGGCCATGATGGGCCTCGGCATTACCGTCATGCGCAACATGATCAACTTCGACATGTAAGGGCAGGACGCGATGTACGAAATACTCCTCTCTTTCACGAGGCCCGACACGCTGGCGGCCTATCTTGTCGCCGCCGCCGTATTCGGGACATTCCTGACCTTTGCGTTGCCCTACCTCCAGGGCAACAAGCTGGAGACGCGCCTCAAGTCCGTCGCCACCCAGCGCGAACGCCTGCGCAAGCAGAGCCGCGCCGCGCTCGAGAAAAAAGGCCTGCGCCGCAAGGATGACTCGGTCGTCGGCACCATCTCGTCCAAGCTGAACCTGGCCAAGGCGCTCGAGGATCCGAACGTTGTCAAGCTGATGAACCAGGCCGGCCTTCGCGGACCGGGCCCGATCTCGGCTTTCTATTTTGCGCGGATGATCTTGCCTTTCGTGGGCGCTCTGATTGCCTACCTCTACATCTTCTATGTGAACGACCACGGCTTCAGCACGTTCCTGAAGTATGGCTCACTCGCCTTTGGCGCAGCAGCCGGCTTCTATGCGCCGAACCTCTACATCTCGAACATCGCCCAGAAGCGGCAGAAATCCCTGATGCGCGCGTTTCCGGACTCGCTCGACATGCTGCTGATCTGCGTCGAGGCCGGCATGTCGATCGAAATGGGCTTCAACAAGGTCAGCCAGGAAATCGGCGTGGCGTCGCCGGAGCTGGCAGAGGAGTTCGGCATCACGGTCGCTGAGCTGTCCTATCTCCCGGACCGCCGCCAGGCTTATGAGAACCTTGCCATCCGCACAGGCCATGAAGGTGTGAAAGCCGTCTGTATGGCCCTCGGCCAGGCTGAGCGTTACGGCACGCCGCTGGGCGACGCCTTGCGCCTGATGGCCAAGGAAAACCGTGAGATGCGGATGTCGGACGCCGAGAAAAAGGCAGCCGCGCTCCCGGCCCAGCTGACTGTGCCGATGATCCTGTTCTTCCTGCCGGTATTGTTCCTCGTCGTGCTCGGCCCGGCCTACATCAAATACAACAAGATGCAGGGCAAGAACGAAGCGGCCCCTCAGGTCACCGAACTCCAGGTCGAGCGCGACTACGCGTGAACCCGCGCGCGGGGCTTTCCCCGCGCGCCGGGCCCCGCTAGACCCGGCGCATGAACCTGTTGCCACTTGCCATGTCCACGCTTACCCGTTTCGGCCTCAAGGCGGGAGCCGCTCCGCGCGGTCTCGCCTGCCGCACGCCTCTGACCGGCGAAACGCTCACCCATCTCCCCGTCGACGGCCCGGACGCCGCCCACGCTGCGATTGCTGCAGCCGCGCGCGCCTTCGCCGTCTGGCGCGATGTCCCCGCGCCGCGCCGCGGCGAACTCGTCCGGTTGCTCGGCGAAGAGCTGCGCAGCGCGAAGGATGACCTCGCCACGCTCGTCACGCTGGAAGCCGGCAAGATCCCGGCCGAGGCGATGGGCGAAGTGCAGGAGATGATCGACATCTGCGATTTTGCCGTCGGTCTTTCGCGCCAGCTGCACGGTCTCACGATCGCCTCCGAACGCCCCGGCCACCGGATGATGGAAACCTGGCATCCGGCCGGTGTGACGGCGGTCATCACCGCGTTCAATTTTCCGGTTGCCGTCTGGGCCTGGAACGCGGCGCTGGCGCTTGTCTGCGGCAACCCGGTGATCTGGAAGCCTTCGGAGAAAACCCCGCTCACCGCGCTGGCTGTGATGAAAGTGTTCGAGCAGGCCGCGCGCGCTTTCGGTGACGCGCCGGACGGGCTCGCCGCGTGCCTCATCGGCGGGCCGGACATCGGCGCGGTGCTTGCGGCAGACCCGCGCGTTGCGGTGGTCTCGGCCACCGGCTCCACGCGCATGGGCCGCGCCGTCGCGCCGGTTGTCGCCGCCCGTTTCGGCAAGACCATCCTCGAACTCGGGGGGAACAATGCCGCCATCGTCTGTCCGTCTGCGGATATTGACCTCGCCGTGCGCGCCATTGCCTTCTCGGCGCTCGGCACGGCCGGTCAGCGCTGCACCACGATGCGCCGCCTGTTCGTTCACGCGTCGATCGCCGACCAGCTGATCCCGCGTCTGCGCGCCGCCTGGGCGTCTGCCAAGGTTGGCAATCCTTTGACATCGGGCGTCCTTGTCGGCCCGCTCATCGATGCGGCAGCGGGCGAGGCGATGACCGCCGCCCTCGCAGAAGCGGCCGCCGCCGGAGGCGAAATCACGGGCGGCGAGCCGGTCGATCTCGGTGGCGGCACGTACCGCCGCCCGGCGCTCGTGGTTATGCCCGAGCAGTCCGGCCCCGTCTTGCGGGAAACCTTTGCGCCGATCCTCTATGTGATGCGGTACACCGAGCTTGGTGAAGCCATCACACTCAACAATGCCGTCTCGGCAGGCCTTTCCTCGTCGATCTTCACCACTGACCTGCGTGAGGCCGAGCGGTTCGTGGCAGCCTCCGGTTCAGATTGCGGTATCGCCAATGTGAACATCGGCACTTCGGGCGCCGAGATCGGTGGCGCATTCGGCGGCGAAAAGGAAACCGGTGGCGGGCGCGAGTCCGGATCGGATGCGTGGAAGGGCTACATGCGCCGCGCCACTAACACGATCAATTATTCCAGCGCCCTCCCGCTCGCGCAGGGCATCCGGTTCGACACAGAATAGGTTTGCCTAGTTGCGCTGGCGCAAGGTGCGCTTTGGCGCGTCCTCAGTGACCGGTGCCGTGGGCGCAGCCACGGGCGTCTCGGCATCAGCGACACGCACGGGCTTTGCCGTTTCACTCAGCGCGTCCCAGCTGCGCGGAGGTTTGATCAGGCCGCGCAGGAGCGCCACGTTCTGGTCGACCACCTGGTCCGGCGCCGCAGCTGCGCTGACCAGCTTCATGTCCTCGAACTTGCCCTGCAGGCCAAGCACCAGGGCCAGATTTTCCGTCACCCGGGCCCCGGAATCAGGATTGGCGGCGGCCAGACGCAGTTTTGCTTCGGCGCCCGCAAGGTCGCCCGTAAGAACCAGCGACAGGCCGTAATTGGTCAGCGTCGTGGTGCGCAGCGGCTCCAGTTCCAGGGCTTTCAGGTAGGACGTCTGGGCAAGCCGGTGCTGGCCCTGGCGGTCATAGGTGGTGCCAAGGGCCGCCCAGGTTTCCGAGCGTTCCGGCGCCACTTCTGTTGCGCGCTGGAATACGCGTCCGGCCGTGGGCACGTCTCCAATCGCCATCTGGATTCGGCCCAGAAGCATCAGCAGGTCCGGATTGTCAGGGTGTACGATCAGGGTGCGTGACAGCACATCGATGGCGCGGTCGTGGCTGCCGATCTCGCGCAGCGCCCTTGCAAATTCCAGTGCCACTTCCAGGTCTTCGGCGTTCTTGTTGCTTTCCTTTGCCCAGAAGTTGGCACGCGTCAGCGGATCGGCACGGTTGGCGGCGGCGCGTTCCTCGGGCGAGGCGGGGCGCATCGCCGCCTGCATGGCCAGTTCGGCTTCCTTGTCGGCCTTGGGCGTCGAGGCGCAGGCGCCGGCGGCAAGAGCAAAGGCTATCAAAGCCAGAGACGTTTTGGCACTGGACATCATCGGGCTCCGTGTATGTATCGGCAGCATGAACCGGGATAATGGACGGGCGGGGTCAAGGTTCGGTTAACGCCGCCGCGCCCGTCCTTAACCGGCACTTCTTTCAGGATACCCCATGCACAAGAGCTTCATCGCCAAGCCGAAACACGCGGCCCGCGTCCACCTGTTCACGTCAGCCGGCTTCAAGGCGTTGCAGGACGATCCGTTCCCTTCGGCGCGGGCCATAGCAAGCGCGCAGGACTTTACCGGCGGCGCGGGGCAGGTGGTGCTGGTGCCCGGTGATGACGGAAGTATCCAGTCCGTGTTGTTCGGCCTCGGCGGCGGCAAGGACGCTCTGGCCGTCGCCGCCCTGTCGGCGCGCATGCCGGAAGGCGACTACGAGATCGCGGACGATGGCGGCCAGCCGTTCGAACACATCGCCGCCGCCTGGGCGGACGGAGCGTACCGTTTCGAACGCTACAGGACCACGCGTACGAAGCCGCCCCGCCTCAAGGTGCCCGGCGGCAAGGAAGGCGAGCGCCTGTCCCGCCAAGCCGATGCCGCCGCCCACCTGCGCGACATGGTCAACACGCCCGCCGCCGACATGACGCCGGAAGGCCTGCAGACCGAGATGGCGGCTTTGGCGAACCGCTTCGGCGCCGAGCTGCGCGCGACTGTCGGCGAAGCCCTGCTGCCCGCAGGCTATCCGATGGTGCACGCCGTCGGCCGCGCCGCCGCGGTTGCGCCGCGCTTCCTCGAACTCGAATGGGGCAAGTCCAGCCATCCGAAAATCGCCCTCGTCGGCAAGGGCATCACCTTCGATTCCGGCGGCCTCAACATCAAAGCCGGCGACGGCATGCGCATCATGAAGAAAGACATGGGCGGCGCCGCACATGCCATCGCGCTCGCCGAGCTGATCATGGGCGCTGACCTGCCAGTTCACTTGATGCTCTACGTGTCTGCCGCCGAGAACGCGATTTCCGGCAGCTCCTTCCGCCCCGGAGACATTCTATCCAGCCGCAAGGGACTGACCGTCGAGATCGACAATACCGATGCCGAAGGCCGCCTCGTTCTGGGTGACGCCCTCGCGCGCGCCTGCGAAGGCAATCCGGACCTGATCCTTGATTTCGCGACGCTCACCGGCGCCGCCCGCGTCGCCCTCGGCGCAGATCTCGCGCCGCTCTATACTGATGACGACCAGCTCGCCGCAGACATTCTCGCTGCCTCGGCGCGAACCGGCGACCCGGTCTGGCGCATGCCGCTCTGGGACCCTTACCTCGCAGACCTCAAGAGCCCGGTCGCCGACCTCGTCAATTCCGGCGGCAGCTTCGGCGGCTCGATCACGGCGGCGGTGTTCCTGAAACAGTTCGTGGACGCCAAGAGCTGGGCTCATTTCGACATCTGGGCCTGGCGCAAGGCAAAATATGGCCGGCCTGAGGGCGGCGCGCCGTGCAGCCTGCGCGCAGTCTGGTCGATGCTGGAAACCCGCTACGGCGCCTGAGGGGCGCTACTGCGGAATGCCGTCTTCTTCTGCGATGCGGATCGCTTCGCGGACGCGTCCGCGCACCAGCAGGGTGTCGATGTTCTTGGGGTCGGCCGCCATCGCGTCGTTCACGTCGCGCATTGCCAGGTCATAGGCACGCTTGTTCAGGTGAACTTCGGCACGCAGCTGATGACCGGTCGGATTGCCGGGTGCATTGGCAAGGGCGAAGTCAAGGTCCGACAGAGCCTCGTCCCATTTCTCGGTGATGATGTAGGCGGTTGCCCGGTCCAGTAGCAGGTCGGTCGTGCCCGGGGCGAACTTCAGTCCGTCGGAGAAGGACACGATCGCCGCTTCCGGCGCGCCGGCCTGCAACCAGGCGTGCCCAGCCTGCGAGAGGTAGAGCGCGCGCTGTTCAAGGCTGCCACCATCGGGCGCGGTGGCAAGGGCCTGCAGCCGCTGGGCACCGGTCTCGAGATTTCCGAGCGCGATCAGGGCCAGCGCGGTGCACTGCCGGGCGCCGGGGCGATTGCCTTCGAAGGACCAGGCGAGGCCGTCTTCGTAGGCGTTTTCCGGATCGCTCTCGATCTTCTCGACACAGGCTTCCAGACGGGCCTCCTCGGCCTTGGCCAGTTCTGCACCGGCGGTCTGCATCATCAGGACCGTTCCGGCGGCAAGGGCAATCAGCGACATGGGCAGCAGGCTCCGATCCGTCTATGCAGGCGCTTTAGGCAACGGCGCTCCGGCATTGGCAAATGACTTCCTCGCAATCTCTGCTGTTTGTTTTCGGGCTTGGCTATAGTGCCCTGCAGCTTGCCGCGCAGCTGCGCCCGTCCGGCTGGCAAGTCGCCGGAACCGTGCGTACGGCGGCCAAGGCGGCGGAGCTGAGGGCCGAAGGCATCGCCGCGCAGGTCTGGACCGGAGAGGGGCCGGTTGCCGCGCCGCCGGGCGCGCACTGGCTGGTCACCCTCCCGCCGGGCCGGGACGGCTGCCCCGCCGCACTGGCCGCCGGCGCAGCCGCGCATGCCGCACACTCCGTCACCTATCTTTCCACGACCGGCGTCTACGGCGACCTGAACGGCGGCTGGGCGTTCGAGTGGAGCGCCGTGGCGCCCGCCTCGCCGCGCGCCGAGGCCAGGGTCCTCGCCGAACGCCAGTGGCTCGCCGCCACGGGTGGCTGCGCCCGCCTTGTGCGCCTGCCGGGCATCTACGGACCAGGCCGGTCCCCGTTCGACCGGCTGCGAGACGGCGCCGCCCAGCGCATCATCAAGCCCGGCCAGGTCTTCTCCCGCATTCATGTCGATGACATTGCAGGCGGCCTGCTCGCGCTGCTCAAGCGTCCGGACGCGGCCGGTGTCTTCCATCTTTGCGATGATCTTGCCGCGCCGCCGCAGGATGTTACGGCCCATGCCGCCCAGCTGATCGGTGTGCCCGTGCCACCGGACATTCCTTTCGCCGAAGCGCGCCTCAGCCCGATGGCGGCCAGCTTCTATGCCGAATGCAAGCGTGTTGCGAATGCCCGCGCCAAGGCGGCGCTCGGCTGGCGCCCGCGCTACCCGACCTACCGGGAAGGCCTCGCGGCGATTCTGGCCGCCGAAAGCGCGCCTTCCCCTTGATAATTCTTGCTTCCGCCGGATTCGCGCCCCTATGGCGCCGCCCGGTTCGTGTGTAAGGGTTGAAGAAATACTCGGGAGGAGTTTCGTCAATGTCAGTCATGGTCCAGGGCCGTTGGGGGGCTCTTGGTGCGCTCGTTTCCGCCGCAATGCTCGTACTCGCAGCGTGTGGCGGTTCACAGACGGCGCGTGATCCGGGTCAGGACAGCGACGCATCGGTCCTTGTCGAGCGCTCGCCCGCTGATGAGGCGGCCGCGCGCAAGCGTGAGGAAGCGCGCCAGCGGGCCCGCGAAGCGGCCGAAACCGAGTTCTCCTATTTCCGCTATCGTATCGACACCGACACCGAGCAACCACTCGCCTGCTTCGTTTTCTCCGCCCCGCTTGATCCGAAAACGGATTATTCGCCCTACGTCGAATTCCGCCCGGCCTTCCGCGCCGCGCTGTCCGTCGAGGGCCGCGAGCTTTGCGTTGGCGGCCTTTCCTTCGGCACCACCCGCACCGCCACCATCCTCGCCGGTCTTCCCGCCGCCGATGGCCGTACGCTGAAGCGGGCCGAAACCGTTCCGATCGACTTTGCCGACCGTCCGCCTTTCGTGGGCTTCAAAGGTACCGGCGTGATCCTCCCGCGCGAGAATGCCGACGGCCTCCCGATCGAAACCGTCAACGTCGACCAGGTCCGCGTCACGGTCAGCCGCATCAATGACCGCGCACTCGTCTTCAAGAACATCAATGCCGGCACCACCACCCGTCAGGGCGAATGGTCCTGGATGTGGGGTCCGGATTCGCCGGAAGATGTCGGCGAGGAACTTTTCACCGGCACCATCGATATCGCCAACACGCCCAACGCTCCGGTGATTTCGGTCTTTCCGCTGCAGGATGTCGTCGGCCCGATGAAACCGGGCGCCTATTTCGTCAGCATCACGGATGCCGCCGAGCTTGGCGACAACGAAGGCCCCGCGGCCTCGTCCGGCCGCTGGATCCTGCTCACCGATCTCGCGCTCACCGCCTATCGCGGCGAGAACGGTCTCGATGTCACGTTGCGCTCGCTGAAGGATGGCAAGATCGTCCGCAACGCGACGGTGCAACTGCTGGCGGCAAACAACGCTGTCCTCGCCGAAGCCAAGCCTAACGATCAGGGCCGCGTCACCTTTGATGCGCCGCTGATGAACGGGCAGGGCAACATGGCGCCGCGCCTTGTGCTGGCCACCGCCGCCAATGGCGAACTTGCCGCGCTCGACCTTGCGCGCGCACCGGTCGACCTCTCCGAACAGGAAGTCGGCGGGCGCACGACACCCGGCCCGGTGGACGCCTACGTCTACACCGACCGCGGCATCTATCGCCCGGGCGAAAGCGTTGAACTGACCGCCATGCTGCGCGACCGCGCCGGCCGCCAGGTCACTGGCCGCAATGGCAACCTCGTCATCTACCGCCCCAACGGCCTCATCGCCTCGAAGGTCCGCTTTACCGATCCGAAGTCTGGCGCAGTGCTGTCGCGCTTCGACCTGCCGCGCGGCGCGTCGCGTGGTGAGTGGCGTGCCAGCATCGAGATCGACGGCATCGACTCGCCTGCCGGCGACGTGCGCTTCGCGGTCGAGGATTTTGTGCCCCAACGCATCGCAGTCGACGTCAAGGCCGACGAGACCCGTCCGCTGAAAGCCGGCGGCGTGCGGGATGTCCAGATCGATGCACGCTTTCTCTATGGCGCGCCGGGTGCAGGCTTGACGGTGAAAGCTGAAGCCCGACTCGAAGCCGACCCGGCCCCCTTCAAGGCCTTCGAAGGCTTCATCTATGGCCGCCACGACCAGACTTTCGAGGAGCAGATCCTTGAGTTCGACGATACGACCACGGATGGATCGGGCAAGGCGCTGATCCGCCTGTCGCCCGGCACGGCCGGGTCGAATTCCGGCCTGCCTCTGCGACTCAATACGGTTGTCAGTGTGCTGGAGCCCGGCGGCCGCGCCGTGGCCGAGAGCATTCGCGTCCCTTACCGCCCCGAAGCGCTCTATGTCGGCGTCAAGCCGTCCTTCGAGTCGAGCGTTGAAGAAGGCGGCGAAGCGAAGTTCCAGGTCGTGGCAGTGAATGCCGACGGCAAGGCCGTGGCCCAGCGCCTCAACTGGAAAGTCCTCGCCATCGACTATCACTATGACTGGTACCGCGACGGCGAACAGTGGACCTGGCGCCGCTCGCGCACGGTCACCAAGGTCAACGAAGGCGTGCTCAATACGCCTGCCGGTGGTGTCGGCGAAATCAAGGCGCCCGGCCTCGAGTGGGGCAGCCATGAACTCGTGATCGAGGGGCAGGGCGCGTCTGCGAGCGCCGGCGCCAGTACCAGCTTCTATGTCGGCTGGGGCGGCTGGACCAGCGAAGACGGCACCGAAGCGCCGGACCGCGTGAAGGTTGTTGCGGCTGAGAAGTCGCCCAAGGCGGGCCAGAACGCCGAGCTGACGATCGTGCCGCCCTATGACGGCCAGGCTCAGGTGGTTGTCGCCACCGACAAGGTGCTCAGTGTCCAGAACATTCCGGTCTTTGCCAAAGGCACCCGGATCACCCTGCCGGTTACGGCCGAGTGGGGCGAGGGCGCCTATGTCATGGTCACGGTCTATTCGGGCCGCGATCCGCTCCTGAATGCCAAGCCGCGCCGCGCCGTGGGTGTCGCCCACGTCCCGGTCGACATGGCGTCCCGCACGTTCAACGTGACGCTCACCGCGCCGGATGTCGCCCGTCCCAAGACGGATCAGACCGTCGACGTGCGCATTGAAGGCGGCCCGAAAGAGCCCGTCTACCTGACGCTCGCTGCTGTCGATGAAGGCATCCTTCAACTGACGAAGTTCAAGTCACCAGATCCTGTGGCCCACTATTTCGGGCGCAAGGCGCTCGGTGTCGAACTGCATGACGATTATGGCCGCCTGCTCGATCCGAACATGGGCCTGCCGTCCGAAGTGCGCGTCGGCGGTGACCAGCTCGGCGGCGAGGGCCTGACCGTCGTGCCGACCAAGTCGGTCGTCATCTTCTCGGGCCTCGTCGAAGTGAAGAATGGCCGTGCGAAAATCCCGCTCGCCCTGCCGGAGTTCAACGGCGAGCTGCGTCTGATGGCGGTCGCCTGGTCGAAAACCGGCCTCGGCAAGGCGGACAAAAAGATGAAGGTGCGCGACAGGGCGCCTTCGGATCTCGTCATGCCGCGCTTCCTTGCCCCTGGCGACGAAGCTGTCATCACGGCGTCTGTGGACAACGTCGAACTCGCCGCCGGCCAGTTCATCGCCAAGGTCACGGGCGGCCAGCAGGTGAGCGTGCCTCAAACCCAGCTTGCCCGCACGCTTGCCAAAAGCCAGCGTGTGGACCTGCCGGTGCGTATCGCGGCGAAAGGTGAAGGCATCTCGCCACTGCGTCTTGAAGTTACCGGGCCGGAAAAATACTCCGTGGTCCGTAGCTACGAGATCCAGACCCGCTCACCCTATCTGCCGGAAGCCCGCTCTACGTCGCAGCTGATGCGGCCGGGAGAGACTTTCTCGGTCAGCCGAGACCTGTTGAAAGGCTATGTGCCGGGCTCGGCCGACGTGGCCGTTGGCTTCTCACCGATCCCGCTCGACCCTGCGACGCTGTATGCTTCGCTCGACCGCTACCCGTATGGCTGCACCGAGCAGATTACCAGCCGTGCCGTCCCGCTCCTCTATTCCGAAGAGCTGGTGGCGATGGGCGCCAAGGGCGCGCGCGAGAATGCGCGTGACAAGGTGCAGGTCGCCGTCAACACTGTCCTCAACCGTCAGGGTGCGGATGGTGCCTTCGGCCTGTGGCGTGAAGGCGATGGCTATGCCACGCCCTGGCTCGGCGCCTACGCGACCGACTTCATCTACCGCGCAAAGCAGGCCGGCTATTCGGTGCCCGACGAGGCACTCACGCGGGCCTATGGTGCGCTGCGTACCATCACCTCGGGCGATGCCTGGCGGGTCTATGGCTACGACACGGAAGTCTATGAGGGACAGTATTCCACTGATACCCAGCAACAGATGATGTACCGCTCTTCGGCCTACGCACTCTATGTGCTGGCCAAGGCAGGACAGGCGGACATCTCCCGCCTGCGCTACCTGCATGACCGCGAACTGGAGAACATCGCCAGTCCGCTCGCCCGCGCGCATATCGGGGCAGGCCTTGCCTATCTCGGCGACCGGGCGCGTGCCGCCTCGGCCTTCAAGTCAGCAGAAAGCAAGCTCGGCTATCGCAATGACGGCGACTATTATCAGACGCCGCTGCGCGACCTTGCCGCCATGCTCGCCCTCGCCGCGGAAGCCGAGCTTCCGCAAGTCGTCGAGCGCCTTGCCACCAAGCTTGGCAAGGACGTGCCGGATGCCTCCAGCCTGACCACGCAGGAGAAGTCCTACATGCTGCAGGCCGTCAACGCCCTCACAAAGGGCCAGGCAGCCATGCAGGTCGGCGTCACCGGTCTCGGCAACGGCAATGACAATCAGCGCCAGTACATGCTGACCGAAGCGCAGGCCGCCAACGGCGTCAGCTTCAAGCTGAACACCAAGGCGCCGGTCTTCCGCACCGTGCTCGTCACCGGTGCACCCTCCGCGCCGCCGCCGGCCGTGTCGTCGAAGCTCACCGCGTCCAAGCAGTTCTACACGCTGCAGGGCTCGCCGGTGAAACTCGACCAGGTCCGCCAGGGCGACAAGTTCGTCGTCGCCCTCACGGTCAACACGGAGGAGCGCCGCCTCAACCCCGTGATCGTGGCAGACCTGTTGCCGGCCGGCTTCGAGATCGAGACCGTGCTGCGTCCGGCCGATGCCCGCGTCGTCGAGTATGACTGGTCGACCGGACAGGACCGTGTGCGGGCAGGGGCCTTCGATTTCCTCGGTGAAATCGCGCAGGCCCAGTCCTCGCAGGCGCAGGATGATCGCTACGTCGCGGCCATCAACGTCTTTGATCAGCCCGTCACGCTTGCCTATGTCGTGCGCGCCGTCACGCCGGGATCGTTTGCGATGCCGGGTGTCGTGGCCGAGGACATGTACCGTCCGGAAGTCTTCGGACGCTCGGCGCCGGGCCGCGTGACGATCCTCGCCGCCCAGGGCGCAGCCGGCGGCAAGTAGGGAGAAGGCAACGTGTACGGGGCCGCGTTAAGGGCCAGGCTGAAAGGCATCACCTGGCCGAAGCGTCTCCTCGCCGGGCTCGTCGTCCTCGTGGCGTCGGTCCTCGCGCTTGACCTCCTGTTCCCGCCGCCGCTCAGCCGGGCGCACATCAATTCCGTGCTGGTCACTGACCGGCACGGAAAGCCGCTCCGGGCCTTCGCCGCTCCGGATGGCCGCTGGCGCTTTGCGGTCAGGCTGGACGACATAGACCCCGCCTTCATCGAGGCGCTCATCCGCGTCGAGGACAAGCGCTTCCGCGCGCACCACGGCACCGACTGGGTCGGCATCGTCCGCGCCGCCGTCGACAGCGCCGCGGCGGGCCGCGTCGTCTCCGGTGGCTCCACCATCACCATGCAGACTGCCCGCATGCTGGAGCCCCGCCCGCGCAATATCGGCTCCAAGTTGGTGGAAATCTGGCGCGCCAACCAGCTGGAACGCCGCTTCACCAAGGACGAGATCCTCGAACTCTACCTGACGCTCACGCCCTATGGCGGCAACCTTGAAGGCGTGCGCGCGGCCAGCTGGAGTTATTTCGGCCATGAGGCGGACCGTCTGTCCTCGGACGAAATCGCGCTTCTGATCGCGCTGCCTCAGTCTCCCGAAGTGCGCCGCCCGGACCGGCGCCCCGGGCAGGCGAAGAAAGCGCGCGACTGGGTTGCGCTGAAGCTCGCGGGCTACGGCGTCTTCCCGGCAGGCGAAGCCGAGGAAGTCGCGGCGTTGCCCGTTCCTCCGAGACGTCTCGACTTCCCGGACCGGGCCTGGCACGGCGCCGACGCCGCCCTCGCCAATGGCCCGCGCGAGGATGTCCGCTCGACGCTGGACGCGGGACTGCAGGCCGAACTGGAACGTATCGCGCTGACCCGCGCCGAGGCGGAAGGCACGGACGTCCAGCTCTCTGCCCTCGTGGTCCATATCCCGACGCGCGCCGTGCGCGCCCTCGTCGGCTCTGCCTCGCGCGGGCGTGCCGGCGGATGGATCGACCTCACCAACCGCGCTCGCTCGCCCGGCTCCACCCTGAAACCCTTCATCTATGCGCTTGCCTTCGATGACGGCATCGCCTCGGCCGACACGCGCGTCGAGGACCTGCCGCGCCAGTTCGCTGGCTACAGGCCGGAAAACTTCGACCGCATGTTTCGCGGCGATGTGCGCATCTCCGACGCGCTTCAGCATTCGCTGAACATCCCGGCCGTGCTCATGCTGGACCGCGTTGGCGCAGAGCGCTTCTCCGCCCAGCTTGCCATGGCCGGCGCTCGTCCGCGCTATAGCGGCGATGCGGGTCACAGCGCCGGCCTCGCCCTTGCGCTTGGCGGCGCTGGTCTCACCGCGCGCGAACTCGCCGTCCTCTACGCCGCGCTCGGCGATGGCGGCGTGGCCAAGCCGCTCGTCTGGCGCGTCGAGGAAGAACGCGCGAGCTATGAGGATCCGGGCCGCCGCCTGATGAGCCCGGAAAGCGCCGCCGAAATCATCCGTATCCTGCAGGGTTCGCCCGCGCCTGCCGGCCGCATGCCGGGCCGCCTCACGCGTGATGCGCCGCAGGTCGCTTTCAAGACCGGCACCTCCTACGGCTTCCGCGACGCCTGGGCAGCGGCCGTGTCCGGCGAGCATGTGCTCATCGTCTGGATCGGCCGGGCCGACGGCGCCCCGCGCACCGGCGTCACCGGCCGCGACATCGCGCTGCCCGTCCTCTTCGAGATGGCCGACCGCGTGTCCCACCACTTGCGTGATGACGGAGAATCCCGCGCCCGTCTGACCACCGAGCCGTTGAAGAAAGCGCGCGGCGCACAGCGCAACCTGTCCGCGAACCGCCCGCCGGAAATTCTCTTTCCGCCTGAAGGCGCTGAACTCTGGGCCGGCCCCGTCAATGGTCAGCCAGGCCGTCCCTTCGTCCTCGCCGGGCGGGGACAAGGCGCACTGAGCTGGTTTGTCGATGGGACGCCTACGGAGCTTGACGATGCCGGCTCGCCCATCTGGCAGCCCCGTCAACCCGGTTTCTACCAGGTGACCGCCGTCGACGATCAAGGCCGCGCAACGCGCGTGAGAGTCCGGGTACTGACTGAAAATCCGGCATAAACGTGCGCATTTTGGTCACAACGGCGTGACAAATAGGCAATATTTGCCTGTTCGGTCTTCTTTCAGACAGACTCGGCATCTATCTGGCGGCTCAGCAGCGTATTCCCGTCTGCCAAGCGCCGAGAAGAGTTACGAGTTCCCATGCAGCGTCCCGCCCTCGTCATCGCCCTCACTGCAGGGACCGTAGCCTCCGGCCTGGCTTTCTTTTCCAGCGCCGGAGCAGAAGACCGCCGCCTGGTAGATCCGCCGGCCCGCGTGGCCACGGCGGTGTTTGCCGGCGGCTGCTTCTGGTGCGTGGAAGCCGACTTCGACAAGGTGGACGGCGTTGTCGAAACCGTCTCCGGTTATACCGGCGGAACGCTCGAGAACCCCAGCTACCGGAAAGTCACGCAAGGCGGTACCGGACACTATGAGGCTGTGAAAGTCACTTACGATCCGTCCAAGGTTTCGTATGACGAACTCGCCAGCCACTTCGTCCGCCACATCGACCCTACCGATGACAAGGGCCAGTTCTGCGACAAGGGCGACAGCTACCGTTCGGCCATCTTCGTCTCGGGGCAGGCTGAACGCGATGTCGCGCAGGCCGCTCTCGATGGCGCCGCCGAAACCCTGGGCCAGGGCGTCGTCACCAAAGTCCTTCCGGCGGCCACCTTCTGGCCGGCCGAGGACTACCACCAGGATTACTACATCCGCAGCGCCGTAAAGTACGGCTATTATCGCAAGGCCTGTGGCCGCGACGCCCGCATTCAGGAACTCTGGGGCAAGGCGCCCAAGGGTTCCTAAGCTGCTGCCGCTTAGTCCTTCGCCGGGCAGGGCGGCTCAGGAAACTCTTCCCGGCCCTCGTACACTGACGCCCGGTTCGCTGTCCGCTTTGGCGGCGCGAAGCCTGTCGCCACATACAGCTGGAACACCCGCGTGATCGGGCAGCCATTGCTGCGGCGGCCCAGGTCGATCCGGATCTGGCCTGCAGGCTCGAAGGTCACGAAATCATCCCGCAGCATCGGCCGCAGGCGGGGATGAATCGAGGCGACCAGTACCCTGTCATCCTTGCCATTTTCCAGCACTGCGCGCTCTGCAAAGCTTTTCGGGCCCGCATAGCGCCGCCAGGAAATCAGCGGCACGGTCCGGTCCTGCCCGTAATAGTCCAGCCCGTGCCAGGCCTCGCGCTCGTCCACGAGCACCGCGGTTGCTCCCAGCCGTTCTGCCTCGGCAAACAGCTGCGCCGCGGAGGCATCCCATCCCCGGGTCCGCTTCAGCGCATTGTCGATGCCGATGTCGTGCGTCACCGAAGCGGGCAGCGCCGGCACCGTCAGGAAGATGGCTGCGATCAGCGCGTTCACACCAAGGCTGCTCCACAGCACGCCCTTTCGGCCGGCAAACCATGCCGCCACGAGCAGGCTCGCGCCCGGATAGGCCGTTGCCGCCCAGTTCGCATGGGCCCGGCTCAGCACGGCCTGGCCGAGAATAAAGATCAGCACCGGCAGGACGAAACACAGCAGCCACCGCACCGCCCCGCCTTCGCCCTCCGGCGTCTCGCGCCATCCCGCGAAGCCTGCCAGCAGGGCCAGAAAACTTAACGGACCAAACACGCCCAACTGGTCGACGAAAAAAGTTCCCGCATTTTCAGGGTTGAAGAGTTCCCCGCCGAGGTTCGCATTGTCCACCGTGTGGCCAACGGTCTGGAATTCATTGGCCGCGTTCCAGGCAAAGTGCGGCGCGATGATCAGCGCCGTCACCGCCAGGGCCAGCGCCCCGCCTTTCGACAGAAGGGCGCGCCGCATCGGCGCATCCAGCACCGCCGTCAGCACCAGCCCGATCAGGAAGTAGAGCATCGCGTATTTTGAAAGGATGCCCAGCCCCATCACGATGCCGAGCCCGGCAGCAGTCACGAGGCCCGCGCCGCCGCGCAGCCGCCAGGCCAGCCACAGCGCCGCGCACCAGAAGGGCATCAGCACGCCGTCGGTCGACAGCACGCTGGACGACAGCGTCACCGCCGGCATCAGCGCGTAGAGGAGTGCGGCGTAAGCACCTGTCTTTGCTGAAAACATTGCCCGCCCGGCGAGGAAGAGGAAGCCTGCGGCGGCAGTATGCAGGAAGGGCGCAGCGATCCGCACGGCGGCTTCTGAATCGCCGAAAATGGCGGTCGCCCCGTGGATCACCCAGGCGATCATCGGCGGCTTGGAATAATAGCCCCAGGCCAGCTCCTGCGCCCAGCGCCAGTACTGGGCCTCGTCCGCATACAGATTAAGGGGCGACACGAGAATCGCCCCTGTCCGCAACAGCAGCAGGAGCATCAGCACGCCCAGCACCAGCCGGGATTCAGGGCTTCTGGGGAGGGAAATGGCCGGGCGCATCATCGATTCGGGTTGAACGCGCTCCTTATGGCGGGCGGCCGCGCACAAATACAGCTCAGTTTGCGGCTTAAACAGGCAGACACTGCTTACAGGCGTGTCATTTTTGCATCGCAACGAAAAAACAACACCCTGTTTGGGCGGTGCAGCAGAACCTTCAATTGTCTGTCACTTAACTGTCATGTAGCGGGGCTAAGGCCGAGCGGAAACCGGGACGGCACAAGGGCGCTCCGGTAGGGTCTATAACTTCGGGGAAGACACCATGATCAAGAATTTCTTTGCACGCAGCGCGTCCATCGCCGCCATCGCGGCGCTCGCGCCGGTCGCAGCGGTTTACGCACAAGTTACCACGTCTGACGCCCGCGGCGTCGTGACCGACTCCGCCGGCCAGCCGGTCGCAGGCGCCACGGTTACGATCGTCCATGAGCCCACCGGCACCGTCACCACGGCCACGACCGGCCTGAACGGCGCCTACTCCAGCCAGAACCTCCGCATCGGCGGCCCGTTCAGCTTCACCGTTTCGGGTGAAGGCGTCACCGCCAGCCGCGTCGAGAACGTCTACACCGGCCTCGGCGAAACCTCGGTCGTCAACATCGTGACCGCTGCTGCCGACGCAACCGCGCGCCTCGACACCGTTGTCGTGACCGGCGCCGCCGTCGTCGCCAACGTCGCCACCGGCCCGTCGTCGTCCTACGGTCTCGACACCCTCGAGAACATCCCCGCCATCTCGCGCGACCTGAAGGACGCCCTGCGCCTCGACCCGCGCGTCTACATCGATGACGGCTTCAACGACTCGATCTCGTGCGCCGGCGCCAACCCGCGCTTCAACTCACTGACCGTTGATGGCGCCCGCCTCTCGGACAGCTTCGGCCTGAACTCCAACGGCTACCCGACCGAAAGCATCCCCTTCGGCTACGACTCGATCCAGCAGGTTTCCGTTGAACTGGCCCCGTTCGACGTCGAGTACGGCCTGTTCACTGCCTGTAACGTCAACGCCGTCACCAAGTCCGGCACCAACGAGTTCCATGGCGGGGCGTTCTACGACTACACCAGCAACGACCTGCGCGGCGATTCTATCAATGGCACCAAGATCCCGATCGGTGACTTCGAGGACGAGCGCTACGGCTTCAATGTCGGCGGCCCGATCATCCCGAACACCCTGTTCTTCTTTGGCTCTTACGAGAAGAACGACGCCGTAAACCTGTTCGACAACTCGCCGCAGCGCGCCAGCATCGATCCGGCTGTCTACCAGCAGGTCATCGACATTGCCGTAAACCAGTACGGCTACGTCTCGGGCGGCTTGCCGACTTCGATCCCGGTTGAAGACGAGAAGATCTTCGCCAAGCTCGACTGGAACATCAACGACCAGCACCGTGCAGCCGCTTCTTACACCTTCAACGAATCCTTCAACTTCAACCCGTCCGACTCCAGCACGACGGAAGTCGCCGACGGCAACCACTTCTACAAGCGCGGTGGCAAGCTCGAGAACTACTCGGTCTCGCTGAACTCCGACTGGACGGAGAACTTCAACACCGAGCTGCGCTGGACCCGCGTTGAATTCGACGCTGTCCAGGACCCTGTGTCCGGTGAAGATGGCTGGGGCGAAGTGCAGGTGATCGTGCCGCGTGTCGGCAGCTCGGGCACCTCGACCATCTACCTCGGCGCAGACGACAGCCGTCACGCCAACGACCTGATCTACACCTCGGACGTCTACAAGGCGAAAGCCAACTGGACGATCGGCGACCACCTCGTCACCTTCGGCGGAGAGCGCGAAGAACTCGAAGTGTTCAACAAGTTCATTCAGGAAGTGCAGGGCGAGTGGGTGTTCAGCACCGTCGCCGATTTTGCAGCCGGAAACTTCAACGACTTCCGCTATGAGAACGCCGCACGCACCAACAACGAAGACGATGGTGCCGCCACGTTCGGCTACGAAATCAATACCGCCTACCTGCAGGACAAGTGGCAGGTTACCCCGGACCTGCAGGTCACGGCCGGCCTTCGCTACGACTACTACACCTCGGACTCCAAGCCGTCGTTCAACCCGACCTTCCTCGCCAACTACGGCATTCGCAACGACGCCACGATGGATGGCCGCGACCTGCTTCAGCCGCGCCTTGGCCTGAAATACGACTTTTCGGACGACATCCGCTTCCATGGCGGCCTTGGCCTCTACTCCGGCGGCAACCCGAACGTCTGGCTCTCGAACAACTACTCCAACAATGGCGTAACCCTGTTCGAATGCCGCGAGCGCCCCGGCGCCGCTTCGACGACCGACTGCTTGCCCGCGCTCGGCGGCACGGTGTCGAACGTCAGCGAGTACATTTATGGCGGCGGTTCGGGCCGTCCGTTCTTCGATGTGCCGGATCAGGCCATTGCAGCTGTCGGCGCAGCCAACGGCGGCGGTCCGGTCAACGCGCTCGACCCCGATTTCGAAATCCCGTCGGAATGGAAAGCGGCCTTCGGCACCGTCATTGACTTCGGTTCGCCGGAAGCCTGGTACGGCGATGACTGGCGCCTGATGCTCGACTTCCTCGTCTCCAAGACGAACGAAGCCGCCTATATCCTGCCGATTTCGTGGGTCCCCGCGACCACCGGCGTTGGCCCGCGCGCTGCTGATGGCCGCCCGCGTTTTGCTGGCAACACCAACGACTTCCTGCTCACCAATGCGGAAGAAAAAGGCTGGGCCCGCACGGTTTCCGTCGGCCTGTCGAAAGACTATAACAACGGCATCGACTGGGCTGCTGGCTATGCCTTCACCCAGGCGGAAGACGCCAACCCGATGACCTCGTCGGTGGCCTTCTCGAACTTCTCGAACTTCCAGACCTTCGATCCGACCAATCCTGAACTGGCGACCAGTGACTACGTGATCCCGCACCGGTTCACGTTCAACCTGAACGTCCGCAAGGAGTTCGTCGAGAACTACGCTTCGAAGTTCTCGCTGTTCGCCACCGCAAACGAGGGCGCGCCCTACAGCTACACGATCGGCTCGAACAGCGCCTTCACGCCGTTCACCAACAGCCGCCGCGAGCTGGCCTACATTCCGACCGGCATCACCGATCCGGTCATCGCGCCCACGTCGAGCCCCGGCGCGGTTGCCGCTCTTGTTGACTTCATCAACGGCAACAGCAGCCTTCGCGATGCCGCCGGTAGCATCATCGACCGTAACTCCGAGTCCGATCCGTGGCGCACCCGCTTCGATATCCGCATCGCCCAGGAGCTGCCTGGCTTGATGGGGGATCATCGCACCGAGGCGTTCATGGTTATCCGTAACGTCGGCAACCTGCTGAACGACGAGTGGGGCGTGATGAAAGAGCACGGCTTCCCGGGCAACGCCGAACTCTACGGCATCAGCGGCCTCGATGCGCAGGGCCGCCTCGTGATCACCTCGTTCAACCCGACGGTTGACCGTGCGCAGCCGATCAACTCGGCCTCGCTCTGGCAGATCCGGCTTGGCGTGAAGTACAAGTTCTAAGCTGTATTCCGGCCTACGGACACTATATGAGGGGCGGCCTTGCGGGGCCGCCCTTTTCCTTTGGGGCCAGCTATGGCAAGGCGCGCGCTGACATGACGATGACGAAACCCTTCCTCGCCCCCGAATGGGCGCCGCAGGCCGCCCTCTGGGCCGGCTGGCCGCGCCTTGCCGAGGAGTGGGGCGGCGACCTGACCGCTGCCCGCGCCGACATTGCCGGCTTCATCCGCGCGGCGGCAGGCCATGTGAAGGTTAAGGTCGCGATTGGCTCCGAGGAGGCGATGACCTCCGCCCAGGCCGCGCTCGGAGGCGTTGCCGAACTTGTCCGCATACCCACCGGCGACATCTGGCTGCGCGATACCGGCCCGATCATCACCGGGGCAGGGGCAGGGCGCGTCAGTCAGGTCTTCCGCTTCAACGGCTGGGGCGGCAAATACCTGATGGACGGCGATGCCGGCACCGCTTCTGCGATGGCCGCCATCGAGCAGATCCCCGCACGTGCCCATGATTTCGTCCTGGAGGGCGGCGGGATCGACGTGGACGGCGAAGGCCGCCTGCTCACCACGCGCCAGTGCCTTCTCAATCCGAACCGCAATCCGGCCCTCAACCAGGACCAGATCGAGGGCCACCTGCGCGCCGCGCTCGGTGTCGAGGAAATCCTCTGGCTCGGCGACGGGCTCGCCAACGATCACACCGACGGCCATGTCGACAACATTGCCCGCTTCATCGGCCCCGGCCATGTCCTCTGCCAGCATCCGGCCGGCCAGGATGATCCGAACATGGATGTGCTCAGCGACATCGAGCGCAGCCTCGCGGCGGCCGGCCTTATGGTCTCCACCATCCCGTCGCCGGGTCTCATCCACTTCGGCGACGGCGCGCCCGTTCCCGCGAGCCACATGAACTTTACAATCACCAACGGCGCCGTGCTCGTGCCCATCTACGAAGACCGTTACAGTGCCGTCGCGCTTGCCGAGCTGAAAGCCCTGATGCCCGGCCGCGAGGTGATCGGCCTGCCCGCGCGCGGCATCCTCGCCGGCGGCGGCAGTTTCCATTGCATGACCCGCGAAATTCCCGTCTGACAGGAGGCGCCCCATGGCCCGCACGCTGACCCTCGCCGCGATCCAGTTCTCGCCGTCCGATGACGTGCAGGACAATATCACCCGCGTCGCCGGCTTCATCCGCGAAGCCGCCGCGAAAGGCGCCGACGTGATCCTGCCGCCAGAACTCTTCTGCGGCCACTATTTCTGCAAGACACAGGAAGAGGAACACTTCGCGCGCGCCATGGAGTGGCAGGACCACCCCGCCGTTCGTCAGTACTCGGAGCTTGCTGCGGAACTCGGCGTCGTCATCCCGGTGTCGATTTACGAGAAGGATGGCCCGCTTTATTTCAACTCCATCGTCATCATTGATGCCGACGGCGCCCTGCTTGGTGTCTATCGCAAGAGCCACATTCCGGATGGCCCGGGCTATCAGGAAAAGTTCTACTTCCGCCCCGGCGACACCGGCTTTCGCACCTGGTCGACCCTCAAGGGCCGTATCGGCGTCGGCATCTGCTGGGACCAGTGGTTTCCTGAGGCGGCCCGCGCGATGGCGCTGATGGGCGCCGATGCGCTTCTCTATCCCACCGCGATCGGCGCCGAGCCGCAGGATGCCGGCCTCGACACAGCGGCCCGCTGGCGCCGCGCGATGCAGGGCCATGCGGTATCCAATGTCATCCCGGTCGTCGCCGCCAACCGCGTGGGTGATGAAGGCGGGCAGGTCTTCTACGGCACGAGCTTCATCACTGACGAGACCGGCGAGATCGTCGGCGATCTCGGCCGCCAGGAGGAAGGCGTCCTCGTGGCCAGCTTCGATCTCGACAAGATTGACCAGGCGCGCGCCGCCTGGGGTTTCTTCCGCGACCGCAGAACCGACCTGTACGAAATCCTGATCTAGTCGTGGATCAGCGCTTTGCGCGTTCCGGCTCCGCCGTGTCGTTCGCTGGCGCCGGGCCTGGATCTTTGCCGCGCGCAAAGAAGATGCCGGCCGCGTCGGGAAGTGAGCCGACCGTCCGGCGTGTCTTGCGCCGCTCCTGCGCGCGTTGGTCGGCAATGCGCACCATGCCGCGACCGGCCTGTTTCACGGCGTAGAGCTGCTGGTCGGCCTGCTTCATCATGGCGTCAAGGCCAGCATGATCATCCCGGAACGCAATGCCCATGCTGGCATCTATCGTCAGCGTCAGGTCATCGAACCGCACCGGTTGACGGTTGAGGCTCAGATAATCGCCGGCAAGGTTGACCACCTCCATCCGGCTCAGCGCGTCGTAAGTCAGGATCAGGAACTCGTCGCCGCCGAGACGGAAGACGTCGCCCTTGCCTTTGAACGTGGCGCGCAGGCGTTCGCCGACAGCCACCAGAACGGCGTCGCCCGCCGCATGTCCGTGCCGGTCATTGACCGGCTTGAAGTCGTCAAGGTCGATGGCAATCGCCGCGCCATACCGGCGTGTCGGCTCGCGCGCTTCCAACTCCATGATCGCCGTCAGCAGGCGCCGGTTGCCGAGTCCGGTCAGCATGTCATTGTTCGCCCAAAGCTCTGCCTCGCGCGCCCGGCCGGCAAGGATCGCCGACAGGTGTGCAAGGGTGAACGCAAACGACAGCGGCAGGAGGAAGTGATTGATCGGCAGGTAGGGTGTCACGTTGAACAGGCGCAGGCACATCCAGATCGTCGCCAGGAAGCACGGTGCCCAGGCCGCCAGCAGAGCGCGAGCGCCAGCGACGCGTCGCCAGGTCAGCCAGCCCAGGCCCAGCATCAGGATCACCGGGCCAAGTACCGCTGCCACGAGATAGCTCAACTGCGCTATCCATTGCGGCAGAAGGAAGCTGACACCTGTCAGCGCCGCAAATCCGGCCAGCCCGATAAACACGCAATAGAGGCGCGGCGCGGTGTGACGCATGTCGAGGAAGCGCGTGACGAACAGCGTGCCGCAAGCGATCGCCAGCGCCTGCGCCGCGCACAGCAGCGTGTTGAGATTGATCGAAAGGCCGGAGGCGACCAGCGCCTTCACAAGGCCCGACGAAAGCAGGATATAGCCGACCGCTGCAAGGCTGAAGCAGAGATAGGCGCGGTAGACGCCCCGCCCTGCGCCCAAGGACATGGATGCGGCATAGAGCGCCAGTGCCAGCACGGTTCCGGCAATCAGGCTCCAGATCATCGTGTCGCGTGTGACCGCATGCGAGAACCGGCTCTCGGAAACCATCCGCATCGGGAAGAAAAGAATTGAATTGCTGCGTACCCGGACATAATAGTCCCGCGTCTCACCCGGCGCGAGCACCATCTGGAACGTCGGATAGGCGGCGGCCACGGCTGCGCCGGAGGCAGGCGTTGCAGAACCCGCCGTGGAGTGCCGCAGCTTGCCGTCGGGCAGCACCTCGAAGAGGTCGACCCGCTCCAGATACGAGAAATTGATGATAAAATTTCCCGAGCGCGGATCATCCGCTGAATTGGTCAGCTGGTAGCGGATCCAGACGTCGCCTGACGGGCTCTGCATCTGCGGCACGCGCGCCGCAGGCCGCTGGAAGGGCAGGGCGGCCGCGCCGGACGTGACCGCCTGAGGATCAAGCGCCGGGTCGGCACCGGAAGCGATTTCGGTGGCGATGGGCAGCGCGCTTGTGCGGTTCAGGTCTGCCAGATCAAACGCCGGAGGCGCCGCCAGCGCTGCCGGGGCGACTGCCGTCAGCAGGCCCGCAAACACCACCAGGCACAGGGCCTTGTGACCGGGCGCCAGGTTCAGGCAGGATAGCAGGCGACGAAACATGTCCCTGTCTACTCCAAGGAAGTAAACTCCCGGTTGAGACTGCAGCGCCAATTCATCCCGAAAAGGTTCTGATCACTGCCCTTTCGGCATGTACTCATGCGCCGCCGGACAACTCGATACAGGGGCCGCCCACGCAGCGTTGACGTCGTTCGGGTCGGCCGAGAGGCACCAGCCCCGGCCATCGTCCCGCCCGAAGGTCTCAACCAGCCGCGCGCCCTACGTCTGACTACACTCCCAGAAATAGTCCGGATACGGCAAGTATCAGCAGCCTCGCTCCGGATATCCGAGTGTCCCCCTGGCCTGATGTACGCAACGCTACCTCGCCGCCGGGCTCGGGCAGGCAGTTTGAGATCAGAGTATACGCCCGGGCGACAGGTGGCTCGCCGCGCCGACAATCGCATCCGCATCGATCTGGAAGTGCCGGTAGAGGTCGCGGATCGTGCCGGTCTGGCCGAAATGCTCGACGCCCAGCGGTGTCACGGCGTGGCCCTTCACGCCGCCGATCCAGGCGAGCGTCGCCGGGTGGCCATCGGTCACCGTGATCAGCTGGCAGTGGGGCGGCACGCCCTCCATCAGGCGCTCGATCTGGCTTTTCGCATTGCGCTGCCCGCGCGCGCGGGCGCGCCGCGCGGCGGTCCATCCCGAATTCAGTCTGTCTGCGGACGTTACCGCGAGCACGCCGATATCGCGGCGCCCTTCGCCGATGCGCGCCGCGGCCTTGATCGCTTCCGGGGCAATCACGCCCTGGTAGGCGATCACCACCTCGCAGTTCGGCCCCGGCTGGCGCAGCCAGTAGCCGCCATCGATCACGCCCTGCCGGAACGCCGCGTCGTCACGTTTCCACACGCGCACCTGTTCGAGCGGCCGTGTCGAAAGGCGCAGGTAGACCGAGCCGCCCGTCTCGTCCCGCAGCCAGGTGCGCTCGTCGGGGTCGCCTTCGCCGTCGCGCTGCAGGTAATCGAGGCTCCAGTCCATGATGATCGAGAGTTCATCGAGGAAGGCCGGCTCGAACGAGACGAGCCCGTCCTGGCTCATGCCTATCAGCTGCGCGCCGATGGACTGGTGCGCCCCGCCTTCCGGCGCCAGCGTCACGCCGCTCGGTGTGCCGGCGATAATAAAGCGCGCATCCTGGTAACAGGCATAGTTCAGCGCATCGAGCCCGCGCGCAATGAATGGATCATACACGGTGCCGATGGGGATGAGCCGCTCGCCGAACAGCGAATGCGACAGGCCGGCTGCGCCCAGCAGCAGGAACAGGTTCATTTCCGCAATGCCGAGTTCGATATGCTGGCCTTCCGGGGAGAAGCTCCATTTCTGCGCGGACGGGATCTTCTCGTCCCGGAACGTGTCGGCCACCTTCTCGCGCGCAAACAGGCCGCGCCGGTTCACCCAGGGGCCAAGGTTCGTCGAGACGGTCACGTCCGGCGAGGTTGTCAGGATACGGCGGGAGAGTTCCGTATCCGCCTTCGCATGCGCGTCGAGGATCTTGCCGAAACCCTGCTGCGTGGACAGCATCTCGTCTTCGAGGAAGACCGGCCCGGGCGAGGGCACAGCCGGTGAATGATACCGCCGCGGCCCGGCTGCAAAGAATGGAACTTCCCGCAGGAAGTCCTTGAGCGCAGGCGTGTTTTCAACGCCCGCCATGGGCTCCCATTCCTCGCCGGCCTGGATGCCCATCAGCGTCTGGAACTCGGCCATCTGCGCCTTGGTCATCAGGCCGGCATGGTTGTCCTTGTGGCCGGCCAGCGGCGTGCCCCAGCCCTTGATCGTGTAGGCGAGGAACACGGTCGGCGTCTCGTCGCGGGCCCGGCCGAAGGCTTCGCACAGCGTCTCGAGGCACTGGCCGCCGAGATTGTTCATCAGCTCACTGAGCTCTGTATCGGTGCGCCTCCCGATCAGGGCCGACACATCGCCCTGGTCGCCGATATCGTCGAGGATACGCTTGCGCCAGGCCGCGCCGCCCAGATAGGTCAGCGCCGAATAGAGCGAGTTCGGGCAGGCCTCGATCCAGGCCTTGAGGCGCCCGCCGCCCGGCTCCTCAAACGCCGCACGCTGCTTCGCGCCGAAGCGCAGCACGTCCACGCGCCAGCCAAAGGCCTTGAAGATCGCCTCCACCCGCGCCCACAGGCCCTCGTGCACCACGCCGTCAAGGCTCTGGCGGTTATAGTCGATGATCCACCAGGTATTGCGCAGTCCGTGCTTCCAGCCTTCCTGAAGGCACTCGTACACGTTGCCCTCGTCCAGCTCCGCGTCGCCCACCAGCGCCACCATGCGCCCGGCCTTGCGTGCGCCGCTGCCCAGCTCCGTCCACGGACGGGCGATCAGGTAGTCCTGGATGATCGAGGCAAACGCCGTCTCCGCCACGCCGAGGCCGACCGATCCTGTGGAGAAGTCGACATCGTCAATGTCCTTGGTCCGCGAGGGATAGGACTGCGCGCCGCCATAGCCGCGGAAGTTTTCAAGCTTCTCGCGCGTCTGGTTGCCCATCAGGTAGTGCATCGCATGAAACAGCGGCGCCGCATGCGGCTTCACGGCCACGCGGTCTTCGGGCCGCAGCACATGAAAATAGAGCGCCGTGAGGATCGACACCATCGAGGCGCAGGAGGCCTGGTGGCCGCCGACCTTGACGTCGTCATCCTCTTTCTCGCGCAGGTGATTGGCGTTGTGCACGGTCCAGGCCGCCAGCCAGAGCAGGCGCTGTTCGAGTGACTTCAGGTGATCAAGAGGAAGGTTCATGCCCCGAGGTAAATCAGGGCGCCGTCCAAGTCCACACGGGAGCGGGGCGTCAGCCGCGCCCGCGCTGCGCCTTGTCGAACAGGTCCACCAGCGTCGTGCCGGGCACCGAATTCATCTTCTGCACCCAGGTCGGCATGCCCTTCAGCATGTCGGCGGTGTCGGACCAGCGCCGTACGTTCGCGTCGGCGGCTCGCTGGAAAGCCTCGCGCATGTAGTTCTCGTCGGCGCCATCAAAGCCGTCCGACAGCGTGATTGAGGAAAGGTTCATCATGCTCTTCTGCATCGTCAGCAGCGTGTCGAGCGAGGCGGCGGTCATCGTTGTGTAGGCGCGCCAGGAATTCAGCCAGAAATCCATCATTTCCTGTTTCCCCATGGGTTAACCTCCTCACGCTAGGCCTCGATTGTGCGCTGCACAACAAGTTTCGTGCCAAACGCCCCGTTTACGCTGCGCCAGTGCCCCGATTGCGCCGCGCCGGAATGCGCTTAGATTCCCTGCCATGCCTGATGCCGCGCCCTATCCGTTCGAGCCGTCGCCCGCCCGGGGCCGTGTCCTGGTCTTTGATTCGGGCGTCGGCGGGCTCACCGTTGCCGGCGAGATCCGTGCCCTCGGCCCCCGGCTCACGGTCCACTACGCCGCCGATACCGGCTTTTTCCCGTACGGGGACAAATCTGACGAAGCCCTGCGCGAGCGCCTGCCGAAGGTCGCCCGCGCCCTGGTTGATGCGGTCCGGCCGGATGTCTTCGTCATCGCCTGCAACACGGCCAGCACGCTGGCACTCGCCGAAGTGCGCGCCGCGCTTTCGATCCCTGTTGTCGGCACCGTTCCCGCCATCAAGCCGGCCGCCCGGCTCACCGAGACTGGCACTATCGGCCTCCTCGCCACGCCCGGCACCATCCGGCGCGCCTACACGGCCCGCCTGATTGAGGAGTTCGCGGCCGGCAAGCGCGTCATCCTGCACGGCAGCCTCGAACTGGTGAAACTCGCCGAAGCCCATGCCCGCGGAGAAGACATCCCGCCCGAAGCCTTTGCTGCCGCCCAGGCCCCGCTCTTCAATGCCGAAGGCGGAGATGAGATCGACACGATCGTGCTTGCCTGTACCCATTTCCCGCTGGTGCGCGGCCAGCTCATCGCCACCGCGCCGCGGCCCGTTTCCTATATCGATTCAGGCGCCGCCATCGCGCGCCAGACCATCCGTGTGCTGCCGGAAAATACTCAATCCGGCGGGCAGGGAGGGACAAGCCTCCTCACCCGCCCGCCGGACGAGACGGACGGCATTACGCGCGTCCTCAGACGTTACGGATTTCCGGACGTTCAGTTCGTGGCTTGCGAGCCGAACGCGACGACTTCGGCCGATGCCGCGCCGTAAAGGCTCGGCCAGGGCGCATCCTGCACGACCAGCGTTTCGGCTTCACCGAAGCCGTTGAAGCGGGTCGCCATCGACCGACCATAGGCCCCGATGTTGCCGAACTCGATATAGTCGCCTTCGGTCATGCCGGCCGGCAGCCAGACCTTCTCGGCCAGCATGTCGGTCGAATCGCAGGTCGGGCCGTACACCGTGTATTCCACCATCCGGCCCATCTTGCGGGCATCGCCCGGGATGGCACGGATCGGGAAGTTCCAGCGTTCGTGCACCGCGTCGTAGAGCGAACCATACGAGCCGTCGTTGATGTAGAGCGTGTTGCCTTTCGCAAGGTCCACGCGCACCAGGAGGCTCTCGGCTTCGGCGACCAGCGCACGGCCCGGCTCGCACCAAAGCTCCGCATTCTCGAGAACGAACATGTTCTCAAACGAACGCATCACCATGGCCACATAGGCGTCCATTTCCGGCGGCGACTGGTCGCCATAGATCGCGGGGAAGCCGCCGCCGACATCCACGATGTCCACGGTCACGCCGGCCTCGATGATCACGCGGCTTGCATCCGACATGGCCTGCGCCCAGGCCGAAGGCTTCATCGCCTGGCTGCCGACATGGAACGACACGCCGACCTCGTCCGCATGACGGCGGGCAAGACGGAGGATTTCCGCAGCTTCTTCCGGACCCGCGCCGAACTTGTTCGCCAGCGGCAGGGCGGAGCCTTCACAGGACACGGCAATGCGCACCAGGATCGTCAGATCCTTCGCGTGGCCGGTGGCCTCGAGAATCTTGTTCAGCTCCGCCACCGTGTCGGTCACGAAGATGCGCACGCCATAGTTCTCGTAAGCCCGTTTGATCGCGTGACGCGGCTTCACCGGGTGCAGGAACGCGATCCGCGCGCCAGGGAAGCGGCCGTGGATGAGCTGGATTTCCTTCTCGGAGGCCGCGTCGAAGCTGCGCACACCGCCTTCCCAGAGTGCGTCGAGCACGTGGGGGGCAGGGTTGGCTTTCACGGCATAGAAGGCCTGGGCCGGGAACTTCTCCACGAACCAGCGTGCAGCAGCCGTCACGCGCTCCGGACGGAAGCAGTAGACCGGGAGTTCCGGCTGCAGATTGCGCACAATATTATACGGGGTAGCGTAAGTGTGCATGACACCTAACCTCCAAAGGGCTTCAAACCAGCTTTGGGCGTTAGTACAGGGGGCCCCCCTTTTTGTCGGGTTAGCCCAGATGTCCGCCACATCAATTTCGAACGTGCATGTAGTGGGTAAAGCCCGGGCCTGCAAGCAGTTTTTTTAACCTCCAGCCCACTGTCGCAAAACTGTCACTTTTTTTCGCAGCAACTGTCACATGAGAGGCGTATGGCGATCGCTCGAATCCCCCGCTATTGCGGGCAGAATCAAGCGGAGAGACACGGATGTTCACCAGATTTCTAAAATCGGCCCTGCCGGCCGTTGTAATGTTGGCGGCCGCCGCCTGCGGACAGAGCGACCTGTCGAAACTGGAAGATGATTCGGCTTCCGGCGCCGCCCCGGTCGCCGGCACCGCTTCTGCTGACCAGAAGATCAAGATCGTCGGCTCCTCCACGGTCGCCCCGTTCTCGCGCACCATCGCCGAACGCTTCGGCGCCACCACCTCCTTCTCCACGCCGATCGTCGAATCAACCGGCACCGGCGGCGGTTTCAAGGCGTTCTGCGCCGGCGTCGGCGCGACCGAGCCGTCGATCATCAACGCCTCGCGCCCGATCAAGGAATCTGAGCGCGAACTCTGCAACGCCGCCGGCGTCACCGCGATCACCGAAATCCCGCTCGGATATGATGGCATCGTCGTCGCCAATGCCAAGGCCGGCCCGCTGTTTGACCTGACCAAGCAGGAACTCTTTCTCGCCCTCGCCAAGGATATTCCGGACGGGCAGGGCGGCTTCAAGCCGAACCCTTACAAGATGTGGAACGAAGTTGCCCCGAACCTTCCCGCAAAGCCGATCCTCGTCCTCGGCCCGCCGCCCACCTCCGGCACGCGCGATGCTTTTGTTGAACTCGGTATGGAACTCGGCGCCGCCGAAATCCCGGAACTCGCCGCGCTCAAGGAAACTGATTCGGAAGCCTTCAAGGCGCGCGCCCACACCGTGCGCACCGACGGCGTCTGGGTCGATTTCGGCGAGAATGACACTGCCATCGTCCAGTCGCTCGTGAAGTCGCCGGATGCCATCGGTGTGCTCGGATTCTCCTTCCTCGAGCAGAACGGTGACCGCGTGAAGGGCGCCAACCTTGGCGGCATCGAGCCGACCTTCGAGAACATCACCAATGGCCAGTACGGCCTTGCGCGGGTGATGTACTTCTATGTCAAGGACCAGAACATCCCGCTCGTCCCCGGCCTCGCCGAGTTCGTTGTCGAATCGGTCAGTGACGGCGCCGGCGGCGAAGATGGCTACATGATCGAGAAAGGCCTGATCCCGCTGCATGAAGCCGAACTCGGCAAAGCACAGGAAATCGCCGCCTCGCTGAAAGCCACGGCAACGCCGTAAGCTCTGCTACCACCTCTCTCCCGTCAAACGGGAGAGGGGCCTGGGGGCTTCGGGTAAAACCAGACATTCCGGTCCGCAAATCTACCCCTCGACACCCTCCGCCTTCGGCCTGCGCCTCCGTATACGGATCTTGTGCCAGAAACGCCGGCGCAGCGGCGGCGGCAGCGGCTGAAGGTTCTCCAGGAACACTTCCGCACACGCCCGCCAGCTATACGTCTCGGCATGCGCGCGCGCTGCCTCGCGGTTGAGCGAGAGGCAATCGACCGCGCCCTTGGCAAGGTCACCGTCCAGCGGCGTGATCGTGCCCGCGCCGGAGCCTGGGATCACGTCGCGCGGCCCTGTTGCATCAAACGCGGCCACCGGCGTGCCCGCCGCCATCGCCTCCAGCACAACCAGTCCGAACGTATCCGTCAGGCTCGGGAACACGAACACGTCCGCGCTGGCATAGCAGGCTGCCAGTTCGTCGCCGAACTTTGCGCCGAGGAACACGACGTCCTTGTACTTCCGCTTCAGCTCTTCCAGTTGCGGCCCGTCTCCCACGATCACCTTCGTGCCCGGCAGCTCCAGCTCGACGAACGCTTCGATATTCTTCTCGACCGCTACGCGTCCTACATTCAGGAAGATCGGCCGCGCCAGGCCCGCGAACGGATCATCCGGCTGGCCTTCCTCGATCCGCTTCAAAGGCGAGAAGGTCTCCGTATCGACGCCCCGGCTCCACGCCACGAGGTTCGAGAAGCCGTGCCCCTTCAGCTCTTCCATCAGCGACGGCGTCGCGACCATCACCTTGCCGGAATACTTGTGGAACCAGCGCACAAAGGAGTAGCCCCAGCTAACCGGCACGGGCAGGCGCGCCGACACATATTCCGGAAAGCGCGTGTGGTAAGCCGTCGAGAAGGGGTGTTTCTCGGTCAGGCACACGGCCCGCGCCGCCATGCCCAGAGTGCCTTCGGTCGCGATATGCACCGCGTCCGGTTCGAACTCGTGAAAAATCTCGCTTATCCGCGGCCGGCCAAGCAGGCCCATCTTGATCTCGGGATAGGTCGGCAGCGGCATGGTCATGAAGCCCGCGCCGGGATGCACGATTTCCCAAACATGGCCCATCGCCTCGGTCTCGGCGATGATGCGCTTCATCGTGCGCACGACGCCGTTGACCTGGGGGTCCCAGGCGTCTGTCACGAGCAAGATCCGCATCAGGACTCCATCATCGCCGCGTGGCTGAACACTGCATTGCGGGCTTGATACGGACCGTAAAGGCTCCGCCGCCGCAACCCCTCGTTCAGTCCCGCCCGGCTGGCGGTATAGGCGCAGCGTGAAACCCTGTGAAGCCAGTAGCCGCATTCCCGGGCCCTGCAGCCACTGCGACATACCTGGCAGACGCGGGGCCTTCACCATCAGCCAATCCTTAAGAAACTTCTTCTACCCTGCCCGTTATGGAACATGCAGGCCCCAGGATGAAACTGGACTGGTCGGCGCGCGGACGGGCGCGGGTGTGGCTGCTGATGGCGCTGGGCACCCTGATCTGCGTTGCGTTTGCCTTTGCGATTGACAGTTTCGATGTCGCGACCGGCCGCTGGCGCTGGGGCAGCGATCCTGTGAACAATTTCGTCATCCCGGTCCTGCTGGCCCCGCCCTTCTTCTTCCTGCTGCTCGACAAGATGCGCCAGCTGGCCGTCGCTCATACCGAGCTGATGACCGTTGCGTCCACCGACAGCCTGACCTCGCTGCTCAACCGCCGGGCCTTCACCGAGCTGGTCGACGGATACCTCAAACGCGTCGAAGAATCTGACAGGCGCATCGGCGGCGCGCTCCTTGTCATCGACGTGGACCACTTCAAGGCGGTCAACGACAAGTTCGGACACACAAGCGGCGACGAAGCCCTCAAACTCATCGCCCAGACGATCCGCGATACGGTGCGCCAGGCCGATCTCGTGGGCCGCGTCGGCGGTGAGGAGTTCTGTGTGTTCATGCCGGGACAGGGCCGGGAAAGCGCCGAAGCGGCCGCCGAACGAATCCGCATCGCGGTCACCGAGACGGAGTTTGCGCCCGGCGGCGCGCGCCACGCGCTGTCGGTCAGCGTCGGCGGCGTCGCCTTCGAAGACGTCTCGCCCTTCAGCGACCTTTACCGCACCGCCGATGAACGCCTCTACGCCGCCAAGCACAATGGCCGCAACCGGGTCGAATTCCGGCTCCAGGACAACACCAGCCCCCGCGCCGTCCTGCACTAGCCTGGTCTGCCTGCACCAGTTTTCTTGGAATTTCCGCTCGCAGGCCGCCGACTCCGCAGGTATCTTCATGCTTCGTCCGCTCCAGCGGCCGCAAGTTCATGCCTCTTTCCTGATGAGTTGACCTGTTCCCATGCCTGATACACTCGCCTCGCTCCCGGTCGACTGGGACGCGCTCGACGCCCTGAAATTCGCCGATGAGGAAGCCCTGCTGGAGGGTCTGATCCGGCAAAGCGTACTGCCCGGCCCCATTCGCGAAGCCGCCGTGCGCCGGGGCAGGGAACTCGTTGTCATCGCCCGCTCGCGCGGCCGGCGAAAAGGCATGATGGAAAGCTTCCTCGAGGAATTCGGCCTGACGAATTCCGAAGGCCTTGCCTTGATGTGCCTTGCCGAGGCGCTGCTGCGGGTGCCGGACGCTGCCACACGGGACGACCTGATCGCCGAGAAGATCCGCTCTGGCAACTGGGGCGCCCACCAGGGCCAGTCGGACTCCTGGCTCGTCAACGCGTCAACCTGGGGCCTGATGCTCACCGGGCGCGTTATCGGCGCGCCGGAAACCGCGAAGAAGGGGCCCGCCGCCTTCGTCGGCAGCCTGATCCGCCAGAGCGGCGAACCGGTCATCCGCACCGCCATGATGCAGGCCATGCGCATCATGGGCGAGCAATTCGTTCTTGGACGGACGGTCGAGGAGGCCCTGAAGCGCGGCCGCCGTATGGTGAAGTCCGGCGAAGCCGCCCATTTCTCCTTCGACATGCTGGGCGAGGGCGCCCGCACTGCCGCTGATGCCGAACGCTACTTCAAGGCCTATGAAGCCGCCATCTCCGCGGTTTCCGCCGACAAGGACGCAAAGCTCCCGCCCGAATCCGCCAATGGTGTCTCGGTCAAGCTCTCTGCCCTCCATCCGCGCTACCTCGCCGTGAAGGAAGCGCGCGTGATGGCCGAGATGTATCCGAAAGTCCTCACCCTCTGCCAGCAGGCTGCGAAAGCCAACATTGGCCTCTGCCTCGATGCGGAGGAAGCCCACCGCCTCGTCATCAGCCTCAAGATATTCGAAAAGCTCGCGCGCGAGCCGTCCCTTGAAGGCTGGACCGGCCTCGGCCTGGCCGTGCAGGCCTACCAGAAGCGCGCCCTGGCCGTCATCGAACGCCTCGGCACGCTGGCGAATGTCACCGGCCGCCGCTTCATGGTCCGCCTCGTCAAGGGCGCCTACTGGGATTCGGAAATCAAGAACGCCCAGGTCGAAGGCTATCCGAACTTCCCGGTCTTCACGACAAAGCAGGGTACGGACGTTCACTACCTCGCCTGCGCCCGCGCCATGCTCGCCGCCTCGCCCGCCATCTATCCCTGCTTCGCCACCCACAATGCCCACACGCTCGCTGCCGTCGACCTGCTCGCCGGCGCCGCCGGTGTCACGGGCTTCGAGTACCAGCGCCTCCACGGCATGGGCGAGCCGCTGTACGAGGCCGCCGAAGCCGGCACCCGCGTGCGCGTCTACGCCCCTGTCGGTGCGCACGAAGACCTCTTGCCCTATCTCGTTCGGCGCCTTCTCGAGAACGGCGCCAACACCAGCTTCGTCCACTCCTTCCTCGATGACAGTGTGCCGCCCGAACAGGTTGTTGCCGACCCCATCGCCAAGGTTGAGATGGGCCCGCGCCGCCATCCGCGCATCCCGACCCCGCCTCGCCTTTATGGCAGTGCACGGAGGAATTCCCTCGGCCACGATCTCAGTCAGCTGGGCGTGCGCAGCGGCTTTGCCTCCGCTCTCAAGGCTCTCGATGACGGCCCTGCCATCGCCGCGGGCCCCATCGTCTCGGGCGGGCCCATCACAGGCGGCGGCGAGATAGTGCGTTCCCCTGCCGACCATACCCGCGCCCTCGGCGCGGTGCTGGAAGCTGATGACATAGCCCTCAACGCGGCCCTTGATGCCGCCGCTGCCTACCAGCCCGAATGGGACCGTCTCGGCGGCGCCAAGCGCGCCGAATACCTGCATGCCATGGCCGATGCGATGGAGGCCGAAGCGCCCCGCCTCATCGCACTCATGGCGCGCGAGGCGGGCAAGACGCTGCCCGACGGCATCGCCGAAGTGCGCGAAGCGGTCGATTTCTGCCGCTACTATGCGCATCAGGCCGCGGAGGATTTCGCCGCCCCTGTTCGTCTGCCTGGGCCCACCGGGGAGACCAACCACCTCTCCCTTCACGGACGCGGCGTCTTCTGCTGCATCAGTCCGTGGAACTTCCCTCTCGCCATCTTCACCGGCCAGATTGCCGCCGCTCTCGCGGCCGGCAACACGGTTGCCGCCAAGCCGGCCGAGCAGACGCCGCTCATCGCCTTCGAGGCCGTCCGCCTCTTCCACAAGGCGGGCCTGCCCGCAGATGCGCTCCACCTGCTGCCCGGCCGCGGCGAAACCGTCGGCGCAAAACTAACCGCTGACCTGCGCGTCTCCGGCGTCTGCTTTACCGGCGGCACGTCGACTGCGCGCCTCATCAACCGCACGCTGGCGGGCAGGGACGGCCCGATCATTCCGCTGATCGCCGAAACCGGCGGCCTCAACGGCCTCTTTGTCGACACAACCGCTCTGCGCGAACAGGTGATCGACGACATGATCACCTCTGCATTCGGCTCCGCCGGCCAGCGCTGCTCGGCCCTGCGTATCGCGTTCCTGCCGAACGCCACCGCCGACAGCCTGATCGACGGCCTGATCGGCGCGATGAACGAGCTTAAACTCGGTGATCCCGCCCGCCCGGACACCGACACCGGTCCGGTCATTGATGCCGAGGCACGAGGCCTCCTCGAGAAGCACCTCGCCCGTATGCGCGCCGAGGCGAAGGTGCTGCACCAGGTGGACGCCGGCGCCCTCGCCGCCGCCGGAACAGGCTTCGGCCCAGCCCTGGTCGAGCTTTCCTCGCTTGATCAGATCACGGAGGAAACTTTCGGTCCGGTCCTGCACGTGCTGCGCTATGACCCGGACACCATTGCCGCCACCGGCGCCGCGCTGCACGCCAAGGGCTATGGCCTTACCCTCGGCATTCACTCGCGCCTCGAAAGTTTCCACACCGCGGTGAAGGCCGCCATGCCCGCCGGCAACATCTATGTGAACCGCTCGATGATCGGCGCCGTCGTCGGCGTCCAGCCCTTCGGCGGCGAAGGCCTCTCCGGCACCGGCCCCAAGGCGGGCGGCCCGCATTATCTCCATCGTTTCGCCACTGAGCGCGTGGTAAGTGTCAACATTACCGCGCAAGGCGGCGACGCCGAACTCCTCAGTCTCTAGAAAGCCGAACGTATCATGATCCGACTTCTTGCTTCCGCCTGCGTCTGTGTCCTGCTGGTGGCCGCCTGCTCCCCCGTAGCGCCGGCGACGGACCCCGTCGACGAGGCCGGCGTCGAGGCGGCCGTCGAGGCTGCGGCCGCCGAGGCCGCTACTGCGCCGGAAGGCTTCGAGTTGTCCACCGAGCGCGAGAGCGAAAACTACAAGGTCACTGCCGAGATTGACCCTGCCATCCTCGCCTTCGATCCGCCGCTCGCCTGGCGCCTGTGGAAGAACGCGGACGCGCAGCTCAACGAGCTTGCCGTCTCCGCCGATGAAGGCCGCAGAATGGCGGACGAAGATGCGGCCGCCACCGGCAACCCGTCCTGGTTCATGGGCTATACGCTCGACATCACGCACAAGGCGACCGTCGTCCTCGAGGATGTCATCTCGGTCAGCGATATGGTCGGCACCTATACCGGCGGCGCCCACCCGAACTACTTTCTCGGCGGCGGCATCTACCGGAAAGGCGAGGAGGCTGCCCTGCCGCTCTCTGCCTTCGTCACCGATGCAGCCGCGTTCAATGACCTCGTCATCAAGGCGCTGGTCGAGGAAAAGATCGAACGCGGCTACGAGCCTATGGAATCGGCCTCGGTCGAAGCCAGCCTGCGCGAACTGCTTGTTCCGTCAGCAGAGGCTCCTGATGTCTACACCCACAATCTCCTGCTCGCCGCCTCGACCGAGCCCGGCAAGGCCGGCGGCATCACTGTCGTTTTCTCGCCCTATGACATCGGCGCTTACGCAGAAGGCTCATATGAGGTGACGATCCCGGCCGATGCCCTCACGCCGATCCTGACCGAAGCCTGGGCCGGCCGATTCGGCGGTTTGCCGGTTTCACAGGAAGACGAACTCGTGATCGAAGAGCCGTAAGCTCTCAGGTCAGCACTTCCGGAATTCCCAGGTCACCGAGCGCGCACCATTCATCAGCGAGATGGTGGCGCTCATCCGGCTACCCTTGCGCGCGTACACGATCCGCTGCGGATAGTCGTGCGCCGAGTTGGAGAAGGTTACGGTAGTCTTGCCGCGGCTCTCCTCTGTGAACTCCGATGGACCGAACCCGCTGGGGTAGGCGTTGAACACGGCCGGCGCGCCGCCATCGATGCGGCTCTGCTCGAAAAAGGTGAGTGCGCCTGTCTCGTCATAGGTCATTGAATAGCCGAAGAGGAATCCCGATTCCGGTTTCGACCAGACTTCCTTGTAAGTCTTGTCCTTCGTGCGCCAGCATCCGGTCATCCATTTCAGCCCCTCGTCGGCGCGGGCGGCAGGCGCGAGTACAGCCGAGCTTGTGAGTAACAAGAAGGCGATAAGTACGTGTTTCATTTTTCAACCATTGTGCAGCCGGTTTCAGGGCCCGTGTTCCGGGCTTGCGCGGAGACGAGGCCGCCAAGCACGCTGGCGCGGACGGTGTCTCCGGATTCTTTGAACGTAATCTGACTGAGGTCTGCCGTGAAGTCCGTGAGGCAGCTCTCCATCGGGCGTCCTGCAACGAAACGGCATGAGCAGACCATTTTTGCGCCGTAAGCGCTCGCTATCCTGGCGAACGCAATCTGATCCCGCAGGAAGAATTGCCAGGCCAGCCCGCTTGCAAGCCCAAGCACGACAATCCCAATACTGAAGGCTTTGACGAGCTTCATATCCCGGTCCACAACAGATTTTTTCAAAGCATAACCAAAACGAGGGAGTGCGCCAGCGTGAAGCTAAAGATTCTTGGAATGCTTACCGCAGCAGCGTCATGGGTTTTGAGCGCCGGTGCGCAAGGCCTCGCGACGCTGCCCTCACAGCCTGAAGGCCTCGCCTTTCCCACGTCCGGCTGGGAGGCCGGCGAGCTGCCGCAGCAATCGAAAGACGCCGTAGAGGCTCTTGTGGCCGAAGCCATGGGCAAGACGTCGAAAGACCTGATGGGCGAGACGCGCGGCCTCGTGATCATCTGGCGCGGCAAGCTTGTTGCTGAAGCCTATGGGAGGCACTTTTCACCTGAGACAAGGCAGATCTCCTGGAGTATGGCGAAGTCCGTCACGCAGGCCCTCGTGGGCGCGGCCATCGTTGAGGGCGCAGACATCAACCTCGATGTCCCGATGCCAACGCCCTATGAGCCGGGCAGCAAGCAAGCCGAAATCACCTGGCGCCAGTGGCTCAACGCTGTGGACGGGCTCGACTATCACGAACTCGACGGCGACCCGAATCCGGTCAAGAGCGATGTCGTGCAGCTGATGTACGGGGACGGTCGGTTCGATGCGCTGGGCTATGCGATGCGCGCTTTTCCGCTCGTACACGCGCCCGGCATCTACTGGACCTATTCCACGCCTGCTTTTCACATGATCGGTCATGCCTTGCAGGTCACCCTGGGAACTGAAGGCAAGCCGAAAGAGACAAAGGAAGCGTTCGACCGGATCCTGTTTGACCGGATCGGCATGGACACGGTTGTCGAGTTCGATCCCAAGGGCACCTATCTGGGTGGCTCGCTCGTCTGGGCCAGCGCGCGCGACTTTGCAAAGTTCGGCTACCTCTACCTTCGTGATGGTGTCTGGGAAGGAACGCAGATTCTGCCGGAAGGATGGGTCGATTTTGCGCGCACGCCCGGCCCGGCCTCCAATACCAATGTCTATGGTGCAGGCTGGTGGATCATTCCCGACAAAGGTCCGCTGACGCACAGACAGAATGCAGACTCTGAGCCGCGTGACGCGTTTCACGCTGGGGGACATGAAGGCCAGACGATCTGGGTCGTTCCCAGCCGAGACCTGGTCATCGTTCGCCTCGGCCTGATGCCCAACGAGGGCGAGAACTGGCCTGCGCTCTACGAATGGAACCAGCGCGTCGCCCGGGCCTTTCCGCCGGTGAACTAAGCAGATACCCCGTCGGCCTCTCCCGCCTCAATGCGCTGCAAGCTGGTCGAATGGCCCGTCTGCGAGGTCCGCGCAGAACCGGTTTTTTGGTGCACGGTTTCCGAGATGCGCCTGATGTCAGGCCCCTCCTTTTGCTTTTCTATCCCGAACACGCCTCCTCATCATCCCGTCATCGCCGAAGACCGTGATCCGGAACGCCAGGCGGGACATATCCTGAGTAGCGTTGAGCCCGCATCCTTTGTGCCGCCGCGGTTGATGCCTGCTCCAGGCCTAGTCCGCCGCCACCATGAAATGGGCCACGATCGCCGAGACCGGGTCCGCCCGGTTCTCCTGCCAGGCTTCGGCGCGTACCGAAGCCATCCGGCGCCCCATTTTCATTACGAAAGCGCGCGCATAGAGGTCCTTGGCATGACCCTGTCGTAGATAGTCGATGGTGATGTTGATCGCCTTGGGCGGGCGCGGCATGTCGGAGACAAGGAAAACCTGCAGCATTGCGGTCAACTCGAGGAATGATGCTATCGCACCCCCATGCAGCGCGCGGATCGTCACGTTGCCGATCAGCTTTTCCTGATAGGGCAGGATCGCCGTCATTTCGTCGCCCAGCACCTCGCAGCGCATGCCGAGCGTTTGTGCAAATGGGATCCGCTTGAGGATCGCGTCGATTTCGTCCGCCCGCGGATTGGTCAGGTCGGGATTCATGTGCGGGCCTTCCCGTCGCCGAAGCGCGGCTTGTTGATGGCAAAGGTTCCCTGTGAGGTTGCGATCAGCTTGTCCCGCGTTTCATGATAGGCCCAGGCGCGGGTAAAGCAGACGGTCCGGGTGAGATGGTAGCATTCCGCCTCGCCGATGATGTCGCGGCCCTTCTCGGCCGGCCGCATATAGTCGATGCGCAGGTCGATGGTCGCCACGAAACGCAGTTGGGTCATCGCAGCCGTGCAGGCCATGCCGGACAGGTTGTCCAGGAAAGTGGTGATCACCCCGCCATGGATGACGCCGGTGTCCGGATCGCCCACCAGGTGTTCGGCCCAGGGCTGCACGCCGAAGACATGGCCCTTGTCAACCTTGGTCACACGGAACCTTGTCTCGTTCGCCCAGGGCACCACATCGCGCATCACGTTGATGTTCTCGTTCATGATGGCGGCGATGTCATATTCCTTCTTCGGCTTGTCGTTCATGCAGCCCGGCTCGCTTTCCGATTTGACGCCCTTGAAACGCCGGATAACATCGCGCGGGACTCATGGAAACGGGTTCGCGCAAGGTAAGGAGATATGACCATGGCCTTTGACGCAGCGGCAAAGCCGAAAACCTGCATCATCGGGGCAGGCTGTTCCGGGTTCACGATGGCCAAGCGCCTCAAGGATCAGGGACTGCCCTACGACTGTTTCGAGAAATCCGACAATGTCGGCGGCAACTGGTACTACAACAACCCGAACGGGGTCTCGTCCTGCTACCAGTCGCTGCACATCGACACCTCGAAATGGCGCCTTGCCTTCGAGGATTATCCGGTACCGTCGGACTGGCCGGATTTCCCGCATCACGCCCAGCTCTGCCAGTACTTCAACGACTATGTCGATCATTTCGACCTCAGGCGGACGATCACGTTCAACACAGCCGTCGAAGACGTCGCTGACCTTCCGGGCGGGCGCTTCCGCGTCACACTGTCGACCGGTGAGACGCGCGACTATGACGCTGTCTGCATCGCCAATGGTCACCATTGGGACGCGCGGATGCCGACATATCCCGGCACGTTCAATGGCTACCAGGTCCATTCCCACCATTACCGTGACCCGTTCACGCCGTATGACTTCCGCGGCAAGCGCGTGATGATCGTAGGCGCCGGCAATTCGGCGATGGATATTTCCTCGGAGCTCTCCCAGCGCCCGCTGGCGGAAAAGCTGTTCATCTCGATGCGGCGCGGCGTCTGGGTGCTGCCGAAATACATGGCTGGCAAGCCGGCCGACAAGGCCGTGCTGCCGCCCTGGATGCCGCCGAAAATCGGCCGGGCGCTGGCCAAGGCGAACATCAAGAAGACGATCGGCAACATGGAAGACTACGGCTTGCCGAAACCGGACCATGAACCGCTGGACGGCCACCCTTCCGTGTCCGGAGAATTCCTTACCCGGGTCGGCTGCGGAGACATCACGCCAAAGCCCGGTATCGAACGTCTCGATGGCGATTTCGTCGTGTTCACTGACGGCACGCGGGAGAAGGTGGACGCCATCGTCTGGGCCACAGGTTACAATACGACCTTCCCGTTCTTCAAGCAGGACGAACTCACCCCGAAGGACAATGTTTTCCCGCTATACAAGCGCATGGTCCAGCCGGGCCGCGAAACCCTGTTCTTCCTCGGCCTCGCCCAGCCGCTGCCGACACTCGTGAACTTTGCCGAGCAGCAATCGAAACTCGTCGTCGCCGCGCTGACCGGCCGGTACGCCTTTCCGCCTGCGGACGAAATGCACCGGGTCACCAAGGAAGACGAGGAGGCCCATCTCGGCCACTTCTATGACAGCCCGCGTCACCGCATGCAGGTCGACTTCTTCGCCTATTGCAAGGATCTGATGAAGGAGATCGAGCGCGGCGCCAAACGGACAAAGGTCAACGTGTGAGCACACGCCTCTGGGGGCTGATGGTTGCGCTCCTGATGCTGGGCGCCTGCGCGTCGCAGCCCGCGCCCGTGATCGTCTATGGCCCCCCCGTGGAGTACGGCCCGCCCGGCGACACCCGCAATCCGCCGCAAGGGCCGTTCCAGCCGAATGCGTTCCTGCGCCTGTGTCCGGGCATGGGCGTGTCGAACGCGCCCGCTCATGACAGCGAGCGCTGGATTTCGGACTACAAGCCGGTGATCCTCGTCGGACAGGTCGTGCTCGCCACGGTGCCGGTAAATGATGTGTGCCTGTCATCCGGCTTCGGCATGCGCGGGAGCCGCATGCATGAAGGTATCGACCTGACCAGCCGCCCGGCCAGCATGATCTACGCCGCCGCCCCCGGCCGCGTGATCGAGGCGCGCGAATCCTCCGGATACGGACTGCAGGTCCTGATCGACCATGGCCATGGTGTCTACACCCGCTACGCCCACCTGGAATACTTTGATGCGGGTATCCAACTCGGCTCGTCGATCGGTTTTGGCCAGCCTGTCGGCATGATGGGGGCAACCGGCAATGCCGAGGCTGTCCACCTTCATTTCGAGCTGCTGACCGGCAATTACGACAACCCGCGCGGCTCAAAGGGCCTGACGCCGAACGATCCTTTTGCCTTCCCAGCTTACAATTTTCTGGGCTATTGAGGCGTTGGGGAGGATTTCTCGATGAACCGCATGCTCGCCGGTGCCCGGCGCCTGTCCCTGACGCTCGCCTCGGTTTGCCTGCTGGCGGCGTGTGCCTGTTTCCCGGACGGTGCCGCAGGCTTCGGCCCGCCGACCGCTGCCCAGAAAGGCAGCTTCGGCGCGCTGACCGGCCTGGCAGGAAAGACCTGGCGCAGCGAGCCCGTGGCTGAGGGCGAGACCGGCCCGGCGGATGTCTCGGCCTGGAGCTGGGATCTCGGCGGCCGTGTGCTGGTAAACCGGCATGCCCTTGAGGACGGCTCCTATGGCGGCGTCACCTATGTTTATGAGAACGGCCAGACCGGCAGTCTTGACTATGTCTATGTCACCAGCGCCGGCTTCCATACCACCGGCACCTTCGTGCTGGGCAATGATGGCAGCTGGACGGCCGAGGAAGCGGTGACGGGTCATGACACGATCACCCGCGTGCGCTCTACCGGCCGTCTGACGCCCGAGGGCGCCATGACCATGACTTCCGAATACTTCGCCAAGGGGGAATGGTCGCCCGGGCGCAATGTTGTCTATACGGAGGTCGATGCGGACATTCCTGAGATCACCGGCAAGCTGGCCGAATGAGGGGACGCTTCCTCGACCCGTCTGAGGTCGCGCGCGCCTATCGCGATCCGCTGTCCTGGGTGAGCCTCGGTGTTGACCTGCTCCCGATCCTGGCCGTGTTCGCCTTCGGCTGGAGCGCGACCCCGCTCGTCGCCCTTTACTGGCTCGAGAACCTTGTTATCGGCGCCTTCACGATCTTCCGGATGATCGGCACCGCGATTGCCTCCGTCGTCAGCCTCGCGATGGCGCTGTTCATGGTGCCGTTTTTCTTTTTCCACTACGGCATGTTCTGCTTCGTACACGGTATATTCCTGCGGCTGTTTGCCGGCGGAGAAGGCGGCGGCGACAATCTGGAACCTGTCTCATTGATCCAGTGGGCGCTCGGCACTGCGCCGGAAATGACCTGGTTCGTTGCGGCCATTGCGGGTGTCAGCCTCCTCTACTACGTGTTCGACTTCCTTGGACGCGGTGAATACAAGACCAGCAATCCGCAGCTGGAGATGTTCTCGCCCTACGGGCGTATCGTGACCCTGCACATTGCGATCATCCTTGGCGCGGGCGTTGCCTTCACGTTGAATGAGCCGCTGGCGGGCGTCCTCCTGCTGATCCTGATCCGAGTCGCGTTCGGCTTCATGCAAACGCTCCAGCGCCGCCGTAAGCGGGATGCGAAAGTCGCCGCCGTTGCAAGCCTGGCTGATGATTATGCGTGAGGGGCGGAGCCGCCGAAGCGGCTCCGCGGAGGGCTAGCAGCCGCAGGCGCGCGGGGGCGACGCTTCGGCAATGGCGGGAATGGCCATGCCGGTCGGCGTCGACGCGAGGCGGGCGTCCGCCACAACTGGACCGCCGCCATAGGTCGCGCTGTCGCCGGTCGTATGGAAGACTTCCCACGCCACGCCGGCGGGGTCATTGACCCAGCTCTTCTCGGACCGGGCATAGCAGCAGGTGGTCGCGCCTTCCTCGAGCAAAGGCGCATCGGCGGACTTCAGGCGGGCATAGACCTCGCGCAGTTCGTCATCGGATTCTGCCTGGATACCGAGATGTTCGACGCCGGGCGCCGCGCCGCGCGCACTGATCGCAAAGTTCACGCGCGGATCGTCGAGCATCCACTTGGCGTAGTCGGACTTCGACACCGTCGGATCGGCGGCGAACAGGGTCGAGTAGAAGCGCGTCGCATCAGCAAGATTTTCGACGGCGACATGGACATGCAGGCGTTTCATGGGGAGGAACTCCGTTTGGGTGGGGGATCAGGTGCCGCAGCAAGACGGCTTGCTGGTGGCGGTGAGGACAGGGCCGCGGATTTCGCTGCGACCCTGGCAACAGTCTTCCATCAGGTAGATGATCAGCTGACTGATGGTTTCGTAACTGGCAAAATAGATGATCGATCGCCCGCGACGCTCGCTGCGCACGAGGCCCGCCTGGGAGAGGACCGTGAGCTGGGCCGACAGCGTGTTCTGCACGATACCGAGTGTGGCGGCGATTTCGCCGGCGGGCAGGCCGTCATGGCCGGCGCGGACGAGGAGGCGGAAGACTGACAGGCGGGCTTCCTGGGCGAGGGCGGAGAGTTGGGCGACAGCGGTTGTAATTTCCATATATCCAGATTTATAGATATATAGCAGGAAGTCAACCGGAGAATTCAGAGCCGGGCAGGCCGGCGGTCCTGACCTGCAGGTCCAGCCGAGACACGGCAGGTCTGCGCAGCGCGCCTCTGCGACCCTGGAGCTTCACGCCTGCCGCAGATCATGAGAGGAGCGAGCCATGAACCCGATCCTGATCCTCGACTATGCCGGCATCGCCGTTTTTGCCGCCACCGGCGCGCTGGCGGCTTCGCGCAAGCAGCTGGATGTCATTGGCTTCATGTTCTTTGCCGCCCTCACCGGCATTGGCGGCGGCACGGTGCGCGACCTGATCCTCGACGTGCCCGTCTTCTGGGTCGTCAATCCCGACTACCTGCTGATCTGCGTCGTCACGGCGGTGATTGTCTATTTCACGGCCCACCTGTTCGAGTCGCGCTACAAGATGCTGCTCTGGCTCGATGCGATCGGCCTCGCGGTCTATTGCGTGTTCGGCGCCTGGAAGGCCTATAGCGTAACCGGTTCGCCGGTGATCGCGGTGACGATGGGTGTGATTACGGCCAGTTTTGGCGGCATCCTGCGCGATCAGATGGCCGGCGAACCGAGCATCGTGCTGCAACGGGAAATCTATATAACGGCCGCGCTGGTCGGCGCGGCGGCCTATACCAGCCTGGTGATGGCAGGTCTTCCCGTGATGACGGCAGCGGTGCCCGCGGCGTTGGCGGCGTTCGCTATCCGGGGCGGGGCAATGCGCTTCGGCTGGTCCTTCCCGACTTATAAGGCCCGCCCGGGCCGGAAGCCGGAAGACATTCCCTGAATTACAAAGTTGACGCCTCGTGACGCCGGGTGCAGGGTCGAAACCGGAGCGAGTACAGGGCAATAGACATGGCAGATATCGGAACAGACGCGCACGCCAACGGCAAGCGCGCAAACACCAAGGCTGCCAACCGGCGGGCGATACTGACCGCGGCCCGCCGGGTGTTCGCGTTGATCGGATATGAAGCGACCACCGTGCGCGACATCATCCGCGAGACGAACCTCGCCTCCGGCACGTTCTACAATTACTTCAAGTCGAAGGAAGAGGTGTTCCAGGCGATCGCCGAGGATTCGACCCACCGCTTCCGGGCCCACCTGTCGGAAGTGCGGGCGCGCACCACCTCGCTGGAAGATTATATTGAACACGCCTTCCGGGCCTATTTCAGCTTCATTGCCCGTGAGAACGAAGAAGCGATCAAGGCGGGCGCGCCGCATCTGGCGCTGATGGGCGTGCGCGTCGACACACCCGAGATGCTGGCCGTGGCCGAAGAGATCCGCGCTGACCTCGAGACGACGCTATCTGGTGAAGCGGCGGCAGGAATGGACCTGGAATACCTGACGGCGGCTGCCATCGGCATTGCGCGGGAGATGGGCGACTACATGCTGCAGCGCCGTCCGGTGGACGTCGAGGGTGCGACCCGTTTTGCGGCCAGCCTCGTCCTCGCCGGCGGCCGGGCGATGATGCAGCGCTGACGTGCAGCGCCGGGGGGACCTCCCCGGCGACACCCCTTGGCGCCGCTGAAAAAGTGGCCCATCATTGCGCCTCCGCGACTCAAGGAATCTGGGCCACATGAGCCTGCAGCGCATTCTCGCCAAGACATTCTCAAACCTGCCCGGAAGCCTGATCGTCAAGATGTCCGGGGGCGCGCCTTTGACTGTGGCAGGGCGCACGCTGGAGCCCCAGTTGCAACTGATCGCATGGACCGGACGCAATGCGCCGCCGTTGTCCAGCCTGCCGGCCGAGGCGGTGCAGGAGGGTGTCAAGGCGCAGTTCGCTCTGCTGGCCGACATTCCGAGCAGCAGCACCAGTTTCTCCACCTTCATTATTCCGGGTCCGGACGGAAACACCATTCCCGCGCGGATGTACCGGCCCTCCTCGCAGGATCCGCGCCATCCGCTGATCGTCTATTTCCACATGGGCGGCGGTGTGGTCGGCGATCTCGACACCTGCCATTTCTGGTGCTCGATGCTGGCGCAGGGCGCGCAGGCGCCGGTCTTGTCGGTGGACTACCGGCTGGCTCCGAAGCACATTTTCCCGGCGGGCCTCAATGACTGTATCGCAGCCTATCGCTGGGGGGTCGAGCGCGCGGCCCAGTTCGGCGCGCTGCCGGGCACAGCGGCGGTCGGCGGCGACAGCATGGGCGGCAATTTTTCGGCCATCATAAGCCAGCAGATGAAACGCGAGGGCGGCCCCGTCCCGGCCTTCCAGCTGCTGATCTATCCGGCCATCGACATCTCAAAGGATTATCCATCGAAGAAGGCCTTCTCGAAAACCTTCTCCCTGAGCCAGGACACGATGGAGTGGTTCATGAAGCAATACCTGCCGGAAGGCTTCGACCACCGCGACCTGCGCGTCTCGCCGGGCCAGGAGACGGATCTTTCCGGCCTGCCGCCGGCGGTCGTGATCACGGCCGGGCATGATCCGCTATCGGACGAGGGCGACGAGTATGCCGCGCGCCTCAAAGCCGCCGGCGTCCCGGTGATGCACAAGCGCTATGATGAGCTGGCGCATGCCTTCACGGCCTTCACCTATATCTCACCCGGTTCGCGCGCGGCCTGCCAGGAAATCGCCGAGATGGTACACGACATGTTCGCGAAGGCGGCTCGGGTCCCGGCATGAAGGCGCTCGTCTGCTCGGCGCTGGCGCCGGATTATGCCGGCGTGGCGCTGGAAGAGCGCGAGCTGCCGCAGCCAGGGCCGGGACAGGTCCGTGTCCGGATCAAGGCGTCCAGCCTGAACTTCCCGGACCTGTTGATGACCGAAGGCAAGTACCAGCTGAAGCCTGACCTGCCCTTCGTGCTTGGCATGGAATTCTCCGGTCTGGTCGATGCGCTGGGTGAAGGCGTGACCGGCTTTGCGGTGGGCGACGCCGTCGTTGGCGGCAACCGGATAGGCGCATTTGCTGAAGCGGCGATCGTGCCGGCCGCCGCGCTGCGCAGGAAGCCCGATGCGATCAGCTTTGCCGCCGCCGCTTCCTATGGTGCGGCCTATCTCACCGCTTATGTGGCGCTGGTGCGGCGCGGCAACCTGCAGCCCGGCGAGACATTGCTGGTTCACGGCGCGAGCGGCGGCGTGGGCCTCGCTGCCGTGGACGTCGGCCGCATGCTTGGCGCGAAGGTCATCGCGACGTCGGCCTCAGAAGCCAAACGCCGCATACTGAAGGAGTACGGCGCCGACCATGTGCTGCCGGACACAGGCTTCCGGGAGACGGTGAAGGCGTTGACCGGCGGGCGCGGCGCGGATGTGATCTATGATCCGGTCGGCGGCGATGTGTTCGACGAAAGCGTGCGGTGTATCGCCTTTGACGGACGGCTGCTGATCATTGGCTTCACATCCGGGCGAATACCGTCCGTGAGCGTCAACATGCCGCTGATCAAAGGCTTCTCGGTGGTCGGCGTGCGGGCAGGTGAATACGGCAGGCAATTCCCGGACCGGGGCCGCGAGAACACGGCCGCCATCTGGAAATGGGCAGAGGAAGGCAAGGTGCGCCCGCGCATCCATGCCGAGGTGCCGCTGGCTGAGTGGCGGCGCGCCTTCGAGATGATGCGCAGCCGCGAAGTGGTTGGCAAGGTCGCCATCGTGATGTGATCAGAGCCGGTAGTTGATCGACTTCGACGCGTCGCAGAATTCCTCAAGCTCTCCGAGCGCGATACGCTCCATTTGCGGTACGACCTCGTCCAGCGTGCCGCCATGCTCAATGCGGCGTTGGACTTCCGCGATATCTTCCCGGTAGCGTACGAAGCGGGCGGCAGACGGGTCAGTCAGAGATGTGCTGTCGAGCACGGACTTCGAGATCGACAGGACGAAGGCCGAGGTCGCGAGGAAATCGACCCAGTTGCTGATCTCGACGCCTGGAACGGTCTTGGCGAGCAGCGACAGCAGCACCAGGCATGCGCCCGAGAAGTAGAGGATGTCGGCGGCGGAGTGGAAGGCGCGGCGGTGCTCGCGCAGGCGGTGCAGCTCGGCGGCGGCGTAGCGATCCTGGTAGAGCAGGCGCAGCTCGCGGAAGGCGGTCATCGCTTCGCTGGTGATCTCGGCATTGGCGGGGCCTGGGCCGGGCGCGGGCACGATAACGCACTTTTCCGGCACGAAGGCCTCGAAGATGGAGATGCCCATGTTGAGTTCACTTTCGAGCCGGGCGAGCTCCACCGCCGTCAGCTGGCGTGTGCGGGCGGCGAGCTCGGCCTCGTCGCGCGCGCTTGCGGCAAGCGAGTACATCTGGAACTTGATCGAGCGCAGGCGCTCGCAAGCGAAGCGGTTGACCAGCCAGCGGCTCTTCACCCGCGCGGCCAGCGAATAGACCTGTGCGCTGATGCCGACGGCGGCGCAGATGGCACCGAGGATGCTGATGATCTGGTTGCCGGCGTCTTTGAACAGCAGCGCCTCGGCAATTGTGTAGATCGCACTGCCCGCGATCAATACCATCGACACGAGGCCAAGCTGGTGGAACCGTTTCTTGCCCGAGACCGACAGCACCTCATGGCGCATGAAAGCGGTCTCGATGGCTTCGTTCTTCAGGAGGGGCGTAATGTTGGGAAAGCGGTCCAGCATCGCCGGCGTAGGGAATATATCCCGGTTCGGTTCCTGCATGCCTTACCCCCGTCAAGCCAGCCGCCGCCCCCTTGCAGAGGGCGGAGCGGCATTCTGCTTATACGGTTCGCTTCGCCTTGTCCTGTGCGTTCGTGGCCTCGATCGCGTTGCGGGCGGCTTCCCATTGCTCGTCGCCCCAGGCGGTCAGCATGGCGAAGTTGCCGCCGGAAGCGTTGTACATGGCGCCGTCGATGGCGATGGTCTGGCCGTTGATGTATTCGGCGCCGGGTGCCATCAGCAGCACGGCGAGGTTCACGAGCTCATGCATCTCGCCGACGCGGCCCATTGGGTTGGCGACGCCCCGTTCCATCCGTTCGGCGCCGTCTGCGTCCGGCGAGAGGCGTTTCGACATGCCTTCGGTCGGGAACGGGCCGGGCGCGATAGCGTTGAAGCGCAGGCCGTAGCGGCCCCACTCGACGGCGAGCGATTGCGTCATTGTATTGACGGCAGCTTTCGACATGGCGGACGGCACGACGAACGGGCCGCCGTTCCATACCCAGGTGGTGAGGATGGAACAGACGCTGCCGCGCTGCTTGCCCTTGATCCAGCGCTTGCCGATATCCTGCGTCATGTAAAACGTGCCGCGGAAGACGATGTTGGAGATCGCGTCGAAGCCGCGGATCGAGAGGTCTTCGGTGCGGCTGATGAAGTTGCCGGCGGCGTTGTTGATGAGCCCGGTCAGAGGCCCGTGTTTCGCCCAGATCTCGTCGTTCATGTCGCTGATGGCCTGTGCGACGCGGATGTCGCAGGCGTGGGGCACGACCTTGCCGCCATGCTTGTTCATCAGTTCGGCGGCGGTCTCCTCGCAGACGCCGCCGCGGCGGCCGCAGATGTGGACTTCGGCCCCGAGCTTCAGGAAGCCCTCGGCCATTTCCTTGCCAAGGCCGGTACCGCCGCCCGTGACGAGGATGCGCTCGCCCTTCATCAGGCCGTCCTTGAACATGAGTTTCGAAGTATCCATTGGTTTCTCCCTTGAAGTCGCCCTATCTGAGATGACTATACTGCGTGTTTCGGAGGAGGCATCCATGAAACGAATGGTCTTGGCAGCTGTCGTCGCGTCATCAATCGGTGGTCCGGCGGCAGCCGATACGCTGAATGTATTCGGCACATTCTCCCTGCCCGATGGTCGCTCGCGGGTCGAGATCGGGGACTGCGGCAACGGCAGCCCATGCGGACACATCGTCTGGCTGAACCCGGCCGAATTGCCAGAAGGGGTCGCGCCCGACACTGTCCTGAATGACAAGGGCGAACGGATCCTTGGCTACCGGCTGCTTCACGGCTTCGCAAAGAAGGCCAAGGACTGGCGCGGCGGCAGGATCAAAGATCCCGAAGACGGGCAAACCTATGACGCGCGCCTCAGGCGTCTGGGCAACGGCAACCTCGAAGTGAAGGGCTGCATCGGACCGATCTGCCAGACGCAGATCTGGAAGCCGGTGTCCTAGCGGCGCAGCTTGCGCCGCCGCGCGATCGGTCCGATTTGGACGTTCAATCAAACGGGAGGAAATGATGGCAGGCACGAACCGCCGCTGGCTGCTGGAGACGCGGCCGCAGGGTATGATCAAGGATACGGACTTCCGGCTGGATGAAGGCCCGATCCCAGAACCGGGCGAGGGCGAGTTCCTGGTGCGGGTAACCGACCTGTCGTTCGATCCCACGCAGCGCGGCTGGCTCGCGGCGGACACTTACCTGCCCGCGGTCAAGATCGGCGCGCCGGTGCGCGCAGGGGCGGTCGGGCAGGTTATCAAGTCGAACCATCCGGGCTTCCAGCCCGGACAGATGGTGCAGGGCACCTTCGGCTGGCAGGAATATGTCATCACCAAGGGCATGACCGAGACAGGCCCGGTCGCGCCGGTACGCAAGGGCATCACGCCGGAGCAGGCGCTCGGCGTGTTCGGGGTGACCGGGCTGACGGCCTGGTTCGGCCTGACCGATGTCGGCCAGCCAAAGGCGGGTGACACGGTGCTCGTGTCCGGCGCGGCAGGCGCGACCGGGTCGGTTGTCGTGCAGGTGGCCAAGGCACTCGGCTGCAAGGTCATCGGCATTGCTGGCGGGCCGGACAAGTGCCGCTGGGTGACGGAAGTCGCGGGCGCAGACTATTGCATCGACTACAAGCGCGAGAATGTCGCTGCCGCGATCAAGGCGCACGCGCCGAAGGGCGTGAACGTGGTGTTCGAGAATGTCGGCGGCGATATCCTCGAGGCGGCGCTGATGAACCTGGCCCTCCGGGCACGGATCGTCCTGTGCGGCGGTATCTCGTCCTACAATGCCGAAGACCTGAGCCAGATGCAGGGTCTGCGCAGCTACATGCAGCTGACCGTGATGCGGGCGCGGATGGAGGGCTTCATCATTCTCGACTACGCGCCGCGCTGGGCTGAAGGCGTGGCCGCGCTGTCGAAGCTGATTGCCGAAGGCAAGCTGAAGACGCTGGAGGATGTACAGCACGGGTTCGAGAACTGTCCGGCCACGCTGCGCCGCCTGTTCGAGGGCAAGAACCTCGGCAAGCAGCTCTTGAAGCTCACTGCCCCGCCGCTGCCGGTCGTCTAGGTCACTTGCGGAAAGGCATCCGCACGAGGCGCCAGATCGCCCAGATCGGCAGTACAACGACCGCGCCCGCAAGGGCCGGCTTCCAGAAGCTTTCCAGCGCCCAGCCGATGGCCGTGAAGGCGCGGTGGATGATGGCCGTGAACGCGCCGCCGACATCGAAGGTGGTGGCGCCCGGCGCATAGTCGAACGCAAGGACGAAGAAGCCGACGAGCGTGCTGATCAGCAGAAGGCGCAATGCCTGCCCGATGCTCAGGCTGAAGGCGCGCACAAAGAAGGGTTTCGGCGGCGTAGTCGGCACCGGTGCCGGAACGGCCACCGGCGGGGCGGCTTGCGGCAACTCTTTCGGCGGGCGCGGTGTATCACTCATCGTCGCTGGTCGGGTATTCGCGCGTTGTGCCATGACGGCTGAAGTCAACGTCCTTCGGCGGCGCCTTTTCCTTGCCAGGATAGGTGTAGGCGACCTGAACCGGATATGGGATGGTGACGCCTTCCCGGTCGAAGGCCTGCTTGATGGCCTTGATCAGGTCCGCCTTCACCTGCACGAAATCCGGCGTGGCGACCCAGCAGCGCAGGCGCAGTTCGATCGACCAGTCGGCAAGGTTGTGGACGCCTGCCCAGGTGCCGAGATGCTTGAGGACAGCCGGGTGCGCGTCGGCGGTCGTGATCATCACGTCGAGCGCCTTGTCGAGATCGTCGTCATAGGAGACCGTGAAGAACAGGTCGAGCCGGCGGCGCGGTTCACGCGTGTGGTTGATCAGGGGCGAGCCCCAGACCTTGTCGTTGGTGATCGAGACAATCTTGTTGTCGATCTGGCGCATCGATGTGGTGAAGGGTGTGATGTCGGTGACCGTGCCGTCCAGGCCGGCGAGCGTCACGAAATCGCCGATGCGGAACGGACGGAAGATGGCGAGCATCACGCCGGCGGCGACCGACTTCAGGGTGTCCTGCAAGGCGAGGCCGATGGCAAGACCGGCGGCGCCAAGCACGGCGGCGAGCGAGGCGGCCGGGAAGCCGAGCTGCGACAGTGCGAAGACGATGGCGATGGCGAAGATGATGTACTTGATCAGCGAGGCCGAGAAGGCGATCAGCGTATCGTCGGCGCCGGAATGGGCATGCGCGCGCTCGCCGAAGCGGCGCAGCGAGCGGGAGACGGCATTGGCGACCACGAAGGCGATGATCAGGATCATCACCGCGCCGATGGCGCCGGGGCCGCGTTCATTTATCAGGCTGCGCCAGTCATAGCCCGCAAGGCCGAGCGGCAGCGGCATCATCAGAATGAAGGCAAAGACACGCGCGGTGGAGGCGGCGAGGTCCCAGGATGTACTGGTGAACTCCTGCCCCTTCGGTGTCAGCCGCTTGCCGACGAACAGGATCACTGACTTCAGGATCGACGAGACCACCCAGATCAGCGCGACCGAGGCGAGGACAAGGCCCCATTTTACAAGGTCCGGCCAGATCGCGGCGAGCCAGCGAGGCCAGTTGGCCGTGTCGAGACTGAGGAGGAGCATGGCTGGGGTGGGGACGCTGAATTCTGTCATGCCGCTGATTTAAGACGCTTCGGCGGCCGCGTCACCCGCACCAGCACGATTGTCGCGGCGCCGAGGGCGGCCATAGCGGCCACGAGGTGCATCTCGGTGCGCACCCAGTTGTTGATCGCGACCCCCGTAAGGCCCCAGCCGATCGCTGCAAAGAACCAGAGGCTGCGGCTGACGTGCGTGGCGAAGAGGTAAGCGGCGAGCGCTGCGACCGCGACGGCGGACCAGAACATCGGCCAGACAAAATCCGTTGGCATCAGGCCGGTGAAGGTTCGGATCGTCAGCGGAACGGAAATAGCGGTCGCGACCGAGATCCAGCCGGCAAGTAGCCCTGAGGCGGCGTCTGCGAACCGGAAGGTGAGGGTGCTGCGCTCTGCGCCGCGAACGGCCTCTGCCCGCGCGGCAGCGATCCAGGCGGCGGCGAAGATAGGTGCCAGGAGCAGGAAGTTCAGCGGCTGAAAGCCGATCAGCTGGGCGCTGAGCATCCAGATGACGTTCGAGGCGCCCGCGATCAGCATCGGCCAGGCAACCTTCGGAAACCAGGCAGCCGGTCGCAGGATCCCTGTCAGGCCGAAGCCCGCATAGGCGAAGAAGATGACGCCCCAGATTGAGAAGAAGGCTGGCAGCGGCTGTTCCGGCGCATCTGTGCCTGCAGTGTCACCGCCGATAGACGAACCGATGCCGAGCGCGGCGAGGGCGCCGGTCAGGGGCTGCAGGATACCAACGAGAAGGATCAGCCAGGGCAGGACGCGGGTCATGGTGATCCTTTGACGTTGGTCTAGGTGCAGGCGTCCGGCTGGGCCTCGCAGAAGGCGATGACCGCGTCGATCCAGCCGGTATAGCCTTGGAGGTTGGTGAAGCGGCCATTGTATTCACCGTCGCAGAAACGTCCGGTCGCGCGGTTTTGTTCCACAACTGACAGGATGCCCACGACGGTTTTGGAGCCGTCCGCCTCCGAGACATAGAGCGGTCCGCCGGAATCGCCAATGCACGGTCCCGCCCCGCCATGGCTTGCTACCGTGATGGCGGCAGGGCCGACGGCGGTGATCTTGAGGGCGGACATCATCAGGTCGTTCGACAGCTGTCCGGTATAGCGGGTGAGGCCCCATCCCGCCATTTCGCCGGTGGCGTAGTTGGCGGGGGCAAGCGCCTTGGCGGTGGCGCCGGTGCGGGCCACCGGGACGGCCGCGAGGGCCGAGGCTTGCTCGGGCGAGAGGCGAAGGAGCGCGATGTCGTTCGAATAGGCATTGTCCGTACCCAGATAACCGCCATGGCAGATGGCGCTGGACGCCGCAGTGATGCGGGCAGCGGGGCTGCGCAGGTTCGCCGCGTCGCCGATCACGCGCAGCTCATCGTAGGGCTGGTCGATGCAATGGGCGGCAGTCAGGAACCAGTTGGCGCGGATGCGCACGGCGCTGCAATGGCCGCTGGCGATGGCACCATTGGTTTCGGTGCGGCGCGGCTCGAGCTTGACGATGCCCGGAAAGGCGGAGAGAGACGCGGCGAGGGCGTTGACGACCTCGACGCCGGCCATCGGCTCTTCCAGTTCGGTGGCGCCGGCAACGGCGCCGACCGTCGGGGTCGGCGCGGCGCCTTCCGGCAACGCGCAGTGGGCCGCGTTCAGCAGGGCGAGCGACGGGCGCGCGACCGCGGCGCCGAGCGCGGCAAAGCTGGCTGGGTCGGCAAGAGCGGTTTCGTCGGCGGCGCCGGGTTCAGGGGCATCACGGTCAACGGTCGGCGTTTCCCCTTCGGGCGGCTCGATGGTGCCGGCAATCGGCTCGGCGCTTTCCGGCGCGATGTCCTGGGCCGCGGCTCCGGCGGCTGCAGGCGGCGCGGGTTCGGGCGTGCTGGCGCCGGGCAGGCGGACGATGTCGCAGGCGGGCAGAAAGGCTGCAAAACCGGCCGCCGCCAGCAGATGAATGCGTTTCATGGAACTCAGCTTCCCTTCTGAAAGTCCGCCGCATTAAGGCTGGCCGTTGGGGTGGGGTCAAGGCGGCGCCGATTAAGCCTCGGAAACTGTGGCGGCGGGGTTGCCCGCAGGGAAGCGGCGCCTATTCTGCACCGCAAACACCGGAGACATGACACGATGCGTACCCTTCGCGCGGCCGCGGTTGCTTTTGCCCTCAGCCTGCCCGGCCTGATCGCCTCCACCCAGGAAGGCGGCACGACCGACGCGATGCAATCGGCCCTGGCGGCTGGCTGGAAGGCCACCTTCACCTGCTCCGGCCTGTTCGTGGCGGGACAGACGCTGCCGGAGATCGAGCTCAACGAACTGTCGGGTATCTACCCGGACTACCAGCGCGCCTATGATGCGCTCCCTGACGCTGTCGTGGACGACGCGAAGAAGACCGTGTCGGTCACCTATTCGCCTGACATGCCGCCGCGCTTGGCCGCCTATCGCCCCGGTTTCGGTTGCACACAGCTGCCGGTGGGCGCGGGCGAGAACGCACTCGGCTTCCTGCCGCGCTTTGCCTCCTGGCCGGCGCCCCCGACGCAGGACCGGGGCAGCGCCATCGGCTCCAATGTCAAGATCGAGCTGAAGATCGAGGAGGCTGAACGCCTCGATGCGCCGGTATCGGCGGCCTTCGACGAGTTCACCTATGGCGGCGGCACGCGCACGGCGTCGGTCATCGTGGTGCGCGACGGGCAGATCGTGGCCGAACGCTATGACAGGGGTATTGACCATGAGACGCCGGTGCGCACCTGGTCTGTGGCAAAGTCGCTGACCGCGACGCTGATCGGCGCAGCGCGCCGCCAGGGCCTGATCGATATCGACTATCCTGCGGTGATCTCCGAATGGAACAAGGGCGCCGATCCGCGCCGCGCGATCACGGTGCGCAACCTGCTGCACATGGCGAGCGGCCTCGACAGCGGCACAACTGGTTCGCGCACGGACAGGCTGTATTTCGCCGGTGCCCAGGTGGTGGACGGCGCGGCGAAGAATTCGCTGGAGGCCAAGCCCGGCACACGGTTCAAGTATGCCAACAACGATACGCTGATCGCGATGCGCGCCCTGCGCGAGGCGATGAAGGACGACAACAAGTTCCACCGCTTTCCTTACGAGTCGCTGCTGCACAAGATCGGCGCGATGCGAACCACGATCGAGATCGACTGGAACGGGGACTTCATCTCGTCGAGCCAGGTCTGGGCGACGGGGCGCGACCTTGCGCGCATCGGGCAACTCCACCTGCAGGACGGCATGTGGGGCAACGAACGCCTCCTGCCCGAAGACTGGGTCAAGTTCGTCCGTACGCCCGCCCCGGCCCAGCCGGCCAGCGGCGCGGGGTATGGTGCGCAGTTCTGGTTGATGAGCAATGCGGTTGGCGTGCCGGAAGGCACCTTCTATGCGAATGGTAACCGGGGCCAGTACATCGTCATCATCCCGGCGCTGAACACTGTCATTGTTCGCCAGGGCTTTGACGTGATCGGAGGCGCGCAGTTCGACATCAGTCGCTTCACGGCAGATCTCGTCACGGCCTTGAACGCGGCCGACGCGGCCCGCGCTGTGGAACGGGCGGCCGCAGATGCCGCAAGCGCCGCCGAGGCAGCGGCCGCAGAAGAGCGCGGCCGCCGCAAGCTGATCCAGCGCTAGGCGAAGGTCAGGGCGTTCCGGCGGCGGTGGGGGCCGGCGGGGTATGCGTCATCGACACGCCGAACAGGTCCGCCAGTTCACCGGAGCCCGGCGCTTCGACCATGCCGGCCTCCGGATCGGGAGCGAAATCGGCTGCGGTCAAAGGGCTCTCCGGCGCCAGCTTGACAGTGAACGTGCCGCCCGAGGTGATGAAGCTTGACAGGCTGCTGATCCAGCCGGTGGCCTGCGGGATATCCTGGCTAACGGCGCCGCCGCCGAACATCAGCATGCCGGAGGCAAACATCCGCACCGATTCCGGGGTCGATTCCGCGAAGTTCGACAGCATAGGGTCGCTCTCCCCGCTGATCTTGGCGATCTCGATGGTGAGATTCGCAATGGCATCCAGCAGGCCAATATCGGTCAGGCTGTAATGGCCACCGGAGAAGGCGAACTTCTCGCTGACGAGATCACGCAGCAGTTCATTGTCCGGTGTGCGGCCATCGACTCCGAAAGTCTGGATGAGATCTGCATAGGCGGGCAGGCGCATGTCGAAACGCATGTCGTCCGTATAGAGACCATCCGATACGCTATTGCTTTCGATCAGGGCATTGCCGGTTTCGCTGTCCCAGCTGAGAAGGAAGGCACCGTCGCCCGACAGCTTGCCAAGACCCGTGCGATCCAGGATGCCGACTATTTCCAGAAGGCCCGGTTCGCCGTCGGCCGTCGCCGACAGGGCCGGGTCGATATCTGCCGCCCATTTCATGATCCCGGAAAAATCAAACGACGCATCCTCGTGCTTCACCATGATCCGTTCCGGCAGGAACCAGGCGAACTTGTCCGCCGAGATGTCGAGGCGGCCAACCTCCATGACCGGCTCGCCGCCAAAATCGAAGCTCATGCCGGCGAGGGTGTAGGTACCGAAGCTCCAGAGATCGCGCTCGGTGATCGGGGGCATCTCGCCGCGCTCGCCGTATTCCAGCAGCTTGCTGAACTTCAGGCCGCTCCAGGCGCCGTAGTCCACCTTGCCGGCCATCGCCATCGTCACCATCGCAGGAGCCAGACTTCCATCTGCCGGAGCGTCGGTCGCGGGAACCGGGATCGACCCCTGGAACGCCGAGCCGCTCTGGACCGTCAGGGCAATATCGCCCCGGTGATACCCCTCCATGAACTGTGCGGGATAGCTGCTGACCAGTGTGCCGGTGACACCGCTGTCGGACATAGACTGGCTCATCACCATGTCGGTAATGGCGCTGCTTTCCAGCGAGAAGCTGCGCGCGAAGGCTGAGAGCAGACGGATGGCGGCGAGGCCCGTTTCCTGGCCTTCGACTTCGGCATGTGTCCAGGGATGCAGCGACAAGCCGTTGAAGATCATCCTGCCCATCGACACCGAGGTGTCGTCGTAGGTTATGTCGGGAGCGGCAGCCCCCGCGGGTGTCTCCGGCAGGGCGGCTGTTACCGCGTCATCGACTGCGTTGGTGTAGTCCGTAAGGTCAAGCTTCACGCCCGACAACTCGAGCCGGTCGAACAAGCGGACAGTTTCGCCGAGGCGCTCACCGGAGAGGCGCGCCACGAGTGCGGGTGTGTCAGCGTTCCAGACCAGCAGTTCGTCCGCCGTAAACAACGTCATCGGCTCGTCGCCGAGAAGCTCGACACGCAGGTCGGTGAGGCGGGTCGGCGCAGTCAGACTTTCCTGTGTCGCGAAGGCATAAGTCAGCCTCAGCTTGCCGGCGAGGGCGTCGTTCAGGCTTTCCACATCGAGGTTGGTGGTCGACTGGGGCGGACGCTGATCGAGGCGCGCCATCAGGGCTTCGGCTGAGACCTCTGCCGGCGCAACCGGCGCCGGTTGCGCAATTGCCTGAAGTGCAGGCGAGACGGCCAGCACGGCCGACAGCGCCGCGGCGCGCAAACGAGCGGACAATGACATTTCTGGTCTCCCCAAATCGGCAATCCTGACCGCACCTCTAGGTGGCATCGGCCATGAGGTTCAAGTTGTGAATTGCCGTTTCTGAACGAAACCTGAGCGCCGCTCTAGGGCGCGCCGAAACTTTTGGAGCCAAGTGCCTTGAGGTTCGTGATGCGACGCGTCTCCACCTGGTCCAGCGATTTCATCATCGCTGAACCTTTCAGGTCGAAGGCGAAACTGTCGATATGCGTGCGCCCGTCTGGCAGCGGCTTGCAGGCGACCTTCAAGGTCAGCTTGTCCACCTTGGCCACAGCCATCGGCTTGAAAGCCTTCGGCGCCGCCATCTCGTACGCGAGAATGCCGCCGGTCAGCTTGTCGATTGTCGCGGTAGCCTTCAGGTGCTTGTAGGCGCTGGCGATCTGGCCGTTCGCCTTGCCCGGCAAGGGCGTGAAATTGAACGTCGCGGTCTGAGGCGTTTCCGAGATGCGCTTGGCATCGGCGGGGATGTTCTCGGCAAAGCTGCTGCACCAGATATCGCCTTCGGTGCGCTCGGACAGCTTGTCGGCCTTCTTTGCCGAATCGCCCGACAGGGTTGCGCGTGCCGGCGACAGGTCCACCACGCGCTTGCCCTTGGGCTGGCTGGGGTCGACCTTCATCTGGAAACGGTCCTTGCCGTCATCATAGGACAGGTCGAACGCATATAGCGGGCCGTCCTTGGACATGGCCTTGGCCTTTTGCAGGACCGTATCGGCCGAAGCCGGAAGGACTGCAGCCAGAATGGCAAGACCGGCGATCAGCAGGCGGTTCATCAAGGTACTCCTGGACGGGGCGAGAAAGGAAACTGTTCCCGGCGTGACAAAAAGGAAAGGGGGAGGCGCAGCGGCTTGCTGTAGTTTAATGGTAGCTGATGGCTGACACGCAGGTTCCTTCGTTCCGGTTGCCGCCCACTTTTGAGGCGTGGTTTGCCGCCCGAGGCTGGGCGCCCCGTGTCCACCAGCTGGCGCTCACAGAGGCCTCCCTCCGGGGAGAGAGCGCCCTGCTGATCGCGCCAACCGGCGGCGGCAAGACGCTCGCGGGTTTCATGGGCAGTCTAGTCGAACTGGCTGAACGCGGCGCAACGAATTCAGGCATTCCTGCGTTGCACACCCTGTATGTGTCGCCCCTGAAGGCGCTGGCAGCGGATGTTCAACGAAACGTGATGACGCCGGTGACCGAGATGGGCCTGCCCATCCGCATCGAGACGCGCACGGGCGACACATCCGCCCATATACGCCAGAAGCAGCGAAAGACGCCGCCGGACATTTTGCTGACCACGCCGGAACAGCTCGCGCTGCTGATCGCCTCCGACCATGCAGCGGCGTTTTTCGCAGACCTGCGGTGTGTGATCATCGACGAGATCCACGCGCTGGCCCCTTCGAAGCGCGGAGACCTCCTGTCGCTGGGTCTTGCGACGCTCGCGCAATGGGCTCCGGCCTGCCGGTTTCTGGGTCTCTCTGCGACGGTGCGCGACCCACAGGAGCTTGCGCGTTGGCTGGATGTGCGCGGGGGCGAGGCTGCCCCCTCCCGCATCATCACTGCCGCCGGCGGTGTAAAAGCGGATGTCGACATTCTGATTTCCCGCGAGCGCATTCCATGGTCCGGACACTCGGGGCGCTTTGCGGTCGCTGAAGTCTATGAAGCAATCAAAGCCGCCAAGATGACGCTGGTCTTCGTCAACACGCGCAGCCAGGCGGAACTGATGTTCCAGGAACTCTGGAATGCCAACGAGGACGGTCTGCCGATTGCGCTGCATCACGGCTCGCTGGTGCGCGAGCAGCGCCAGCGCGTCGAGGCGGCGATGGCCGCCGGGCAGCTGAAGGCGGTCGTCTGCACCTCGACGCTCGATCTCGGCATCGACTGGGGCGAGGTGGACCTCGTGATCCAGATGGGCGCGCCGAAGGGTGCTGCGCGGTTGATCCAGCGTATCGGCCGGGCGAACCACCGGATGGACGAGGCCAGCAAGGCCATCCTTGTGCCGACAAACCGCTTCGAAGTGCTCGAATGCCGCGCGGCGGAAGCTGCCGTCGAGGCGGGCGAGATCGACGGTGAGGGCGTGCGCACGGGATCGATCGACATTCTTGCCCAGCATGTGATGGGCCGCGCCTGCGGCGAGGGCTTCCGGCTGGACGCGCTGTTCGACGAGGTGCGGCGCGCGGCGCCCTATGTCTGGCTCGATTGGGAGACGTTCGAGCGGATCGTCGATTTCGTGGCGACTGGCGGCTATGCACTGAAGACCTACGACCGGTTCCACCGGATCGTGCGACGCAGCGACGGGGTATGGGTAGCTCGCACGGCGCGCGACAAGCAGGCGCACCGGATGAATGTCGGCGCGATTGTCGAGGCGCCGATGCTGTCAGTCCGCCTCGCGAGCTTTGCGGCGAAGGCGGGGCTGCCCAAGAGCGGCGAGCAGCGCGCCCTGCGCGCAGGGCGAAAGCTCGGCGAGATGGAAGAATACTTCCTCAGCCTGCTGACGCCTGGCGACACGTTCCTCTTCGGCGGCGAGATCCTGCGGCTGATCGCGATTGACGGCATGGACGCGCTGGTGATGCGCGCGCAATCGGATTCCCCTGCAATCCCGACCTACAATGGCGGCAAGTTCCCGCTGACGACCTTCCTGGCAGACCGTGTCCGGAAGATGATCCACGATCGCGCACAGTGGAAGGGCCTGCCGGGCCCCGTGCGGGAGTGGTTCGAGATCCAGACGCTGCGCTCCGCCATCCCGCCACCGGATCATCTGCTTATCGAAACTTTCCCGCGCGCCGGCCGCCACTATCTCGTCTGCTATCCCTTCGAGGGGCGCCTCGCGCACCAGACCCTCGGCATGCTGCTGACGCGGCGCCTCGAACGCCTGGGCGCAAAGCCCGCCGGCTTTGTTGCGAGCGAGTATGCGATGGCAGTCTGGGGGCTCGAAGACATGCGCGGCCTCGACATGGACGCGGTGTTCCACCCGGACATGCTGGGTGATGATCTGGAGGAGTGGCTGGCAGAGAGCGCACTGATGAAGCGCACGTTTGCGCACTGCGCGATCATCTCCGGCCTTATCCATCGCAACCTTCCGGGCACGGAAAAGAACTCGCGCCAGGTAACGTTCTCGACCGATCTCATCTATGACGTGCTGCGCAGCCACGAGCCGGACCACATCCTGCTGCAGGCGGCGCGGCAGGACGCCGCGACGGGCCTCCTCGACGTGCGCCGCCTGTCAGATATGCTGGCGCGCATCCGGGGCCGCCTCGTGCACCAAGCGCTCGAACGGATCAGTCCCTTTGCCGTTCCCGTCATGCTGGAAGTTGGCCGCGAGCCGGTTTTTGGTGCCTCTGCGATGGAAGCGGTGCTGCGCGAGGCCGAGGAAGACCTCGTACGCGACGCGATGGGCTGATCAGGACGGATCGAAGAAGCTGAGGCCCAGTCCGTCCACGGACGGGTTGGCGGCCCGCATCTCCGGGCTGTCAGAGCGGTAGACCTTTTCGGGATCGTTCGAGACCGCTTTCATCGCTTCGGCCGTCAGGTTTTCCGGCAGGCCGAGCGTCATGGCGAACTCGCAGGTCTCGCCGGGTTTGGCGGCCAGTGCGCCGCCCAGCCAGTCGACCACTTCGCCCGCATTGTGATTCTGGAAGCCCATCAGCTCGAACGGCCCGCCATTTGCCGCTTCGACATCGGCGAGGCTTGCGCCGACAAAGAGACCCCCGGGTCCGATCCATTGGCTTTCCGGACCGCCGACGCGAACATGGCGTGGCCCGCCGCTTGTCTTGTCGAGCCAGAACAGTTCTGCGCGCGTGGCGGGGGCCGCCGGGAAGAGGACGAGCGCCGTTTCGATACTGTCTACCCAGGACAGCTCTTCCTCGGTGAGGTTTTCCGCGCCGTGGGTGGCGGCCAGGCTCTCGCGCGTCGCGTCCGCGCGGATGAAGCCATCGGTTCCGCAGGACATGACCGGCAGCAGAACGCGCGGCGCCTCGGCCTGCTCCGTCTCATCCACAACCTCTGCCGGCTCAGCGGCCGGCGTTTCAGCGGGCGGGGCGGCCTGTTCGCAGGCGGCAAAAGCCAGCGCGGCGACTGGGGCGAGCAAGCAGGCGCGAAGCCGGTAGAGCGTCATCGGTTCATCCTCCAGATGCGGGAATCTGCGCCGCACTAAAACCGAAAGCCGGAACCGTGTCCATTCACGCCGGAGGCTGTCCCCGGCGCAGCCAGCCGGTGACAGCATGGCGTGCGCCGCGCGCAAACGGCGCGACGGCACTGACGGCATGAGGCTGCGGCACCCGGAACAGCGACAGCGTGTTGAACTTCGGTGTGAACGCCTCCTCCACGTGCCCGTCCGCGCCGGTAAACATCAAGAGGCCGCCCAGATCTGCCGACCAGCCCGGCGTGAGGTTCACGACAAAGGCGGCGATGCGATTGAACTGGGGTAGGCCGTCATCATGCGAGGTCAGGAAATGGCCCGCGCGGTAGCGTGTCAGCTGGCCGTCGCAGAAGGTTTCGCCGGGGACGTAGGGCTCGCTCATCACGGTGTGAAGCAGGCCGATGAAGGCGTCCGAGTTCAACGCCTCCGCCATCGACCGCAGTGGGCCTTCGGCCAGAGCCCCGGCGCGCAGGTTGTCATAAAGGAGATGACGCTCGAACCGGTACTGGAAGCCCTTGCGTGCTTCCTGCGCCACCAGCTCATCAAAGGTCTGCAACCGGTCCTTCGGCACCTGCTCCATCTGCGCGGCGTCAAATTCGCGGTGCCTACCCTCGATCCGGGTGACCAGCAGCCAGCCGGCATGCTCACAGGCGGCATCGAGCACACTTTGCGCGAAAGCGGGCTCGAAGATGCCAGGGATGAGGACGCGGCCCTGCTGAAGGAAACGCTGGCGCAGCGCGGAGAGATCGTCACGCGGAGAGATCACGGGCGTCGAGTCCGATTTACGTCTTGTACCCGACTTTTCCCCTGACGGATCGTTAGCGGACTCCATATTGATAATCAATGCCGAATTTCGCGCGTTGACCGCGGGTCCACATCAGCCCAAGTCTCGGAATCATGTCGCTCGCCCAGGCTTCCCCGAAACAGACCTGGCTGCATCTCGCCGGTGAGATGCTTACCCCGCTGCCGGAAGGCGCGCTGTGGTGGGCGCCAGCGCGTGTGCTGGTGGTCTCCGACCTGCACCTCGAGAAGGGCTCGAACTACGCCGCTGCCGGACAGATGCTGCCGCCCTATGACACCTCGGCCACGCTGGCGCGGGTGGAGGCGCTCTGCGCCGCGCTGAAACCGCATACTGTGATCTCCCTTGGCGACAGCTTCCATGACCGGCGTGCGGAGTCGCGCCTGCCCGCGCCGTATGCGGCGCGTATCCGCGCGCTAACCGGCGGGCATGACTGGGTCTGGGTCGAGGGTAACCACGATCCGGATCCGCCGGCCGATCTCGGAGGGCGCGCGGCAAAAGTTCTGCGCCTCGGCCCGCTGGTCTTCCGGCATGAGCCGACGGGCGAGGCGGGCGAGATCTCCGGCCACCTGCATCCGGTCGCGAAAGTGGCGGGGCGGGGGCGCTCGGTGCGGCGGCGCTGTTTTGCCTCGGATGGCGCGCGCCTGGTGATGCCGGCGATGGGCGCCTTCGCGGGCGGGCTGAACGTGCTGAATGCCGCGTTCCGGCCGGTCTTCCCGGAAGGCTGCATGGCCTTCGCCATCGGCGAGGCGCGTGTTTACGGTGTGCCGCAGACTCACCTGCTGCCGGATGGCGGGGCGGGCAGCGGCGTCCACTGGAAACTCTGATTTTCAGCCGGTCGCGGCAATGCTAGCGGTACGGGCGGGGCGCAAGGAGACAAGCCCGTGAAACACGCCCGCATATCAGCCGCTGCCGTCCTGATGGCCGGCATCCTGCCGCTTGGCGGCTGCGCAACCCTCGTCCAGAGCCTCGTCGCCGGTCTTGCCGCCGAGTCCGCCTGTCGCAGCAGCGATACCGGCAATGACGGCCGCGCTTACTATGACGAGGCCTGCCTCGACAGCATTGACCAATGGCAGGACGAGAACCCGATGTGAGGCTGCGGGGCCGTGTCACATCGCGGGCGCGGCGCTGATCGGCTAATAGGTCACGTCAAGTACGGACGCCGGCCCAACGCCCCCGCCCGCCAGCGACCGTGACACCCAAGCTTCTGACCACGCTGAAAACCTACAGCTGGCCGCTCTTCGCAGCGGATGTTTTTGCCGGCGTAACCGTGGCCATGGTCGCGCTGCCGCTCAGCCTCGCCATCGCGATCGCTGCCGGAGCAGACCCCGCCACGGGTCTCGTCACCGCCATCGTCGCCGGCTTCCTGATCTCGCTGCTCGGCGGCAGCCGGGTGCAGATCGGCGGGCCGACCGGCGCCTTCATTGTCGTGGTTTACGGCGTCATCGCGCATCATGGCTTTGACGGGCTCGTGCTGGCGACGCTGATGGCGGGTCTGATCCTTCTGGCCGCAGGTTTCCTGCGCGCGGGCAATCTGATCCAGTTCATACCGGAGGCGGTCGTCAACGGCTTCACCATCGGCATCGCGGTGATCATCGCGACCAGCCAGCTTAAGGATCTGTTTGGCCTGCAGATCGCGGACCTCCCGGCGGATTTTTTGCACAAGCTGCCGGCGTTGTGGGCGGGGCGCGAGACGCTGAACCTTGCGGCGCTCGGCATCGGCCTGACGACGATCGTCCTCATCAGCCTGTTCCGCCGCCTCGCGCCGAAATGGCCGGGGCTGATCGTGGCGGTGGGGATCACGTCGGCCGCGGCCCTCCTGCTGGCGCTGCCGGTCGAGACGATCGCGGACCGCTTCGGCGCGCTTCCTGACCACCTGCCGATACCGGCGCTGCCAGAGATCACGCTTGCGCGGCTGAAGGAGCTGCTACCCTCCGCGCTGGTCATTGCGTTCCTGGCGGGTGTGGAATCGCTTCTCTCAGCCATGGTGGCCGACCGGATGATCGAGGGCAGGCATCGTCCGAATGCGGAGCTGATCGCCCAGGGCGCAGCGAATATCGGCTCCAGCCTGTTCGGTGGTCTGCCGGCCACGGGCGCCATCGCGCGCACAGCCACCAATGTGAAGGCAGGCGGGAAGACGCCGGTCGCGGGGCTCGTCCACGCGCTTGCAATCCTCTTGATGCTGCTGGTGGCCGCGCCGCTGGTCGGCCAGCTGGCGCTGCCAGCCCTGGCGGGTCTGCTGATGCTGACGGCCTGGAACATGAGCGAGCCGCACAAGTGGCGCGAGCATGCCCGGCTGCCGGTGGAGGACCGCGTTCTGCTCATCCTGACGCTGGTGCTGACGGTGGCGGCGGACCTGACCGTCGCCATCGGCGTCGGGGTCGCCCTCGGTCTCGCGCTGCGTCTGCGCCGCCGCGCCGGGCCGCCCGATGACTGGGAAACGCCGGTGCGTTGACGATAGGCGAATATTCCTAGTACGGGAGTGTTTCCGATCCCCCCCGGCGAGGCCTGCCATGCAGCACAAGGACATCTGGCGCGGTATCGACCAGCTGGCCGCCCGTCATGGCATGTCTGCTTCCGGTCTTGCCAGGCGCGCCGGGCTCGATCCCACGAGTTTCAATCCCTCCAAGCGTGAAGGCGTCGATGGCCGCCCGCGCTGGCCGACCACCGAAAGCCTTGCGCGCGTCCTGGACGCCGTCGGTGCCGGCTTCGACGATTTCGCCGCGCTGATCGAAGGCCGCCGAGGCGGCTCAGCGCCGCTGATCGGCTTTGCTCAGGCCGAACAGGACGGCTTTTTCGATGATGCCGGCTTACCGGTCGGTGCGGGCTGGGACGAGATGCGCTTTCCCGGCCTCAGCACCGAGACGGTTTACGCATTGCAGATCTCCGGCGACTCCCTGGAGCCGGCCTACCGCGCGGGCGATCGCATCATCGTTGCGCCCGGCGCCGAGGTGAAACCGGGCGACCGGGTGGTGGCGAAGACGGCCAAGGGTGAAGTGATGGCGAAAATTCTTGCCCGGAAGAATACCCGCGTCATTGAGCTTGCCTCGCTTAATCCGGACGATCCCTCCCGCGAATTCAAACCTGCCGAAATCGCCTGGGTCGCCAGGATCCTCTGGGCTAGCCAGTAACTTCTTGAAAGATAATCCGATGTCAGACGATCCGGAAACGGGCCTCGACCCCAAGGACTGGGCCGCGTTCCGCAAGACGGCGCATGCGCTGCTGGAGGCGGCCATCGACAAGATGGAGCAGGCACGCGAAGGCAGGGTGTGGACGCCGTTCCCGGCCGACATGAAAGCCGCATTCGACCAGCCGCTGCCGGCGGAGGGGCTCGATGACAGCGCCCTCGCCGGCCGCCTTGCCGAGCTTTTGCCTTACGGGGTCGGCAACACGCATCCGCGCTTTTTCGGGTGGGTGCACGGCTCCGGCACGCCGCAGAACCTGCTTGCCGAGATAGCCGGCGCCGCGATCAACGCAAATGCCGGTGGGCGCGACCATGGCGCGATTCATGTCGAGAGGCAGGTGATCCGCTGGTGCCGCGAACTCTTCGGCTTTCCGGAAACCGCCAGCGGCCTTATCGTCTCGGGCACCTCGCTCGCCACAGTGGTGGCGCTGAAGGTGGCGCGTGATGTACGGCTGGGCTTTGCCACCCGCAAGACGGGCCTCTCGGGCGCGCGCCTCGTCGGCTACGCCTCCGCCGAAGCGCACGCGTGCAATCCGCGCGCCTTCGATATTCTCGGCCTCGGCGCCGATGCGCTGCGGAAGATTCCGGTGAATGACCGGTTCGAGATGGATACCGCCGCCCTGCGCGCCGCGATCGCGGCGGACCGCGCAGGGGGCTTCGAGCCCTTCGTCATCATCGGCACGGCCGGGACGGTGAATGCCGGCGCCACTGATCCGCTCACGGAGCTTGCCGATATCGCTTCCGCCGAGCAGCTGTGGTTCCATGTCGACGGCGCGTTTGGCGCGCTCGGCATCCTCGTACCAGACCTTGCGCCGCGATTTTCCGCTATTGCCCGTGCCGACTCGCTCGCCTTCGATTTCCACAAATGGCTCCACGTAAATTATGACGCGGGCTGCGTGCTTGTGCGCGACGGGACGCAACACCGGCATGCCTTCACCGATCGGCCAGACTACCTGCAGGCCGCCACCCGCGGCCTCGCGGCGGGCAATCCCTGGCCGGTCGAGTATGGCCCGGAACTCTCGCGCAGCTTCCGTGCCCTCAAGGTCTGGTCGCAGATTGCGGGCTTTGGCACCGGGCGCCTCGGCGCTGCCATCGCCGAGAACTGCGCGCAAGCCGCTTATCTCGCCGGGAAGGTCGCTGCCGACCACCGGCTCGAACTGATGGCGCCAGTGGCCCTCAACATCTGTTGTTTCCGCTATGTCGGCTCGGACGTAGAGGCCAACGCGCGCGATGCGCTGAACGAGGAAATCGTCATCCGCCTGCAGGAGCGTGGAGTGGCCGCCCCCTCCACCACGCGCCTGCGCGGTTCTACAGTGATCCGCGTGAACCTTACCAACCACCGCACCACGACCGGCGACCTTGACCTCCTCCTCGCTGAAATTCTCGTCCTCGGGGAGGATGCCGACGTGCGCGGGTTCGCGGCCCGCAACCGAACCTAGCCAAATCTGGCCAAGCAGACTCTTGCCGCGCGAGTCCGGGCCGTGCCACAAGGGTCCATGGATTGGGGAAAGCTCAGATCGTTTCACGCCGCCGCCGAAGCCGGGAGCCTGACGCTCGCGGGCGAACGGCTTGGAATTTCGCAGTCTGCCGTCTCGCGCCAGATCGCGGCGCTGGAAGAACAGCTCGGCGTGTCCCTGTTCCAGCGCCATGCGCGCGGCCTTGTGCTGACCGATAGCGGCCACACGCTCTACCGCTCCACGATGGATATGGCGACGGCCGCGCTTTCGGCAAATACGGCCCTGAAAGACCAGCAGGAAACCCCGCAGGGCGAACTGATCGTCTCGGCGCCGGTGGCGTTTGGATCGGTCTGGCTGGTGCCCCGCCTCGGCGGCTTCGTGCGCCGCCACCCGGATCTGCATCTGGACCTTCGCCTTGATGACCAGCGCGAGTACGACCTGCTGAAGCTTGAGGCCGAGTGCGCCATCCGCCTCTGGGCCGCCGACAAGGCAGACCTGATCCAGCGCAAGCTGGGTACCGTGGCGACCAACCTCTATGCAGTGCCCGAATACCTGAAGATCCACGGGGTGCCCCGCACCCCGCAGGACCTCGATAACCACCGGATCATCGCCTATGGGGATGATAGCTCCCCGCTGCAGGAAATGAGCTTCGCCTGCCGGGTAGGGCGCGATGACGCACCTCCCCGTCCGGCCACCCTCAAGGTGAACAACGTGTTTGCGATGATGCGCGCCGTGGATGCGGGGCTCGGCATCGCCGATGTACCCGACTACATGGCCAGTGCGTTGCCCCGCCTGGTGCGCGTGCTGCCCGAGATTACGGGACCCACTTTCGATCTTTATTTCATATATCCCAGTGACTTGCGTCGTTCGAAGCGCGTCGCGGCGTTCCGCGATTTTCTGACGACTGAGACAGAGCCGCTGCGCAAACTGTCCATGCGTTAACGATCATGACTTCTGCGTAATTCATGCAGAATTGCATGTGTGACCTGCTGTCCCGCATGTTGCATTGCAGCGTAACCCACCTATGTAGGGCTCATGCGATGGGTCCTGCGCATAACCCGATCATTCCTCCGATTGGGCGTTTCCTCCCCCCTAACAGGACCCCACTTTAGCCCGGCGCGTCGCAAGATGCTGCCGGGCCTTCTTTTTTCCGGGGCCTACTTGCGGCGCCGGAACCGGCCCCGCAAGAGCAGGTAGAGGACAAAGACTGCGCCGGCCACCGTCGCGGCGAGCGAGGTGTAGAGCATCGCGGCCGAAAACACGTCCCAGGGCGTCCGCCAGGCGTTGGGCGACAGGTGCACCCAGGGCGGTACCAGAGAGAATTGCACGCCTGGCCCTTCGGCGTCGCCTGGCAGGTTGGCCGGGTCGGCGAAGTATTTGAGCTTCTCGGCCCAGTCGAAGGCCACCTGGAAGAAACCGAAGATGCCCAGCGCGCCGAGGCCCGCCGTCAGCAGCTTCTCGTCATCCTGCTTGATCCGCGCTTCGCGGTCATGCGTCTGGCTTTCGAGGTTAGAGATCAGCTTCTCGATGTATTCATTGCGTCGTTCGATACCGCGAAGCTGCATCATCGATTCGAACACGTCGCGTTCAGTGTCATACCGGAAGATGTTGGTATAGCGGTCGCGGTAATAGGCGGCGTAGTCGCCTGTGCGGAAGGCGTAGAACTTGCCAGCCGCGCTCTTGAGCTTGCCCTTGTTGCCGAGTGCCTCGACCTCGTCGATCAGCTCGAAGGCCGAGCGCTCGTACTCGCGGGTCATGAACTCGTTGTGCATTGAGACGACGTGGATCATGAAGGCATAAGGGCAGGTGCCAATGAAATCATTTGCCGCTTCCAGGCTGCGGGCCTTTTCGACGAAGGTGATCAGAGCTCGGGGGTTGGCAAAGCGGGCAAACTTGCGTTCGGCGGCCTGTTCCTCCGTCGACGGATAGATCGGATCGGTCGAATCCAGGATCTCGGAAGGGTCCTGGTTCATGAAATCGATGATGTTCTGGTTGAACCCGGCCAGGAACAGGTATTGCAGGCAGTCTTCCCGCTTGCGGCTCTCCATCGCGGGAATACTCCTGCGCCTCTCGGCAATCTGCGCATCAGTAAACCCGTCATAATCCGGGCGGTTGATCACCCAGTCCCAAAACTTCCCGCCCAGTTCGAATTGCGGCACGCCGTCCGGCGCGCTGACCTCGCAGCCGGCCAGCTCGGTCTCGTAGGGCGCATAACAGCCTTCCTGAACCATCAATGAACGCGGCGTCGGTTTTTCAGTGACCGGATCAACCTCCGGCAAGAGCCGGCGGAAGAATGTCTTGTCTTCGAAGAAGAAGAGGAGGCGCGAGACCGGCATCACAAGGCCCGGCACTTCG
>NZ_JALHLS010000012.1 GCF_022844445.1 Hyphomonas sp. | reverse complement strand
AACCGCCGAACACGATTCCACGCGAACCCTCTGGGCCCGCGTGCCGAACGTCTCGAACAGGAACGAGTCGGTGCCCGTAAGCCAGGCCTGACCGTTCATCGCGGCCAGCTCGTCGAAAAGCGCCCGACGCCGGTCCGGATCCAGGTGCGCCGCCGCCTCGTCGAGCAGCAGCAGCGGGTCCGGGCCTTCTCCGCTCACGGACAATGCACCCGCGGAGGCCAGCACCAGCCCGATCAGCAGCGCTTTCTGTTGACCGGTAGACGCCTCGCCCGCCGGCGCGCCGGACGGGCGGTGGATCACGCCAAGGTCAGACCGGTGCGGCCCGCTCAGCGTCCGGCCTGCGCCAATGTCGCGCCGCCGCCCGCTGCGATATGCTTCGACCAGCAGGTCGAATATCGCGCGGAAATCCTCGCCCTTCAGCGCGGCGTCCTCCGCCTCGCCCAGAAGAGACAGGTCCGCCTTCGGAAAATGCCCTTCCGGCCGCGCATCAATCGCGGTCTGCAGCTCCGCCAGTACAAGCGCGCGGTTCACAGCAATCTCTGCGCCGGCCTCTGCCAGCCGTGCTTCAATGGCGTCCGCCCAGGCCGGGTCGACATGCCCGCGCTCCAGCAGCGCGTTGCGTTCGGCCAATGCCTTCTCGTATCGCGTCGACGCGGTGCCATGCGAGGGCTGGTGCGCCATGACCAGCCGGTCGAAGAACCGCCGGCGTTCGGAGGCGCCGCCGCGGAACACGCCGTCCATCGCCGGCGTCAGCCAGATCAGACGCATCCGCTCGGCAAGGTCGCCGGGGCTTGCCGGTGCGCCGTCGATCCGCACCGCGCGCTTGGCCGGCCCCACGCCTTCCAGCGCGATGCCGATCTTCTGCTCGTCATCGATCGTCCCGGAAATCGTCCAGCCGCCTGGCGCGCCGTGCCGCGTCATCTCCGCCAGCTGCGCCGCGCGCAGTCCGCGCCCGGGTCCGAACTGGCTGATCGCTTCCAACAGGTTTGTCTTGCCCGCGCCATTGGAGCCGTAGAGACACACCGGCCGCCCATCAAGCTTCAGCGTGAGGCTCTCATAGTTGCGGAAATCGGTCAGGGTGAGGCGGGTGAGGGCGGTCATTCTTCGATTCAGGTTGGTTTCATTTTAGGCGGGAGGAGCGTTTTCGCATCTCAGATCAGATGTAAGCGGTCTGGGCGCAGGAGGCGAATGCGGGAATCACACGCGCCGCCTGTCCGGCGCGCGACTATTTCGCCCTTGGCAGCCAAGCGCCAGAGAATATGCTGCGCGCCAGCCGGTATTGGCCGTCATTTTTTCGGGGAAATCCATCGATGCGCATTCTTCTCACCATCGCCGCCGTCGCCACCGCGCTGGGCGCTCCGGCTGCTCAGGCGCAGGGGGGCGAGTTCATGTGGTGCACGGCGACGGCCGACAACGGCGTCGAGAAGACGTACTATTATTCCGCCTTCTTCGCAGCCGGTGCTTGGGAAGCCGATCGCAAGGCGTTCGCCTTCAAGGGGGAGGTCGAGGAGCAGGAAATCAGCGCCGCCACGGTGACCGCCACGTGCATGCCCCCGGCTGACCTGGACCAGGCTACGGCCTCCCGCAATGCGGCCATGAAAGCCGCGCCCGGCAGCGTGCTGAGCTGGGAAGGCTGACGCCGTCGCACATCGTCAGCCAGTGGAAGAGCGGCTGTGCCCGCCCACCGGTTGCGTCTCCCCAAGGCTTTCCATGCCGGTGATGATAAGGCGCGCCTTGCGGATCGCCTTCTGAACCGAAGGCAGGCCAAGGCTCGCCTTGTGGCGCTCTGCGTCGGTCGAGGTCTCGGTCACCCAGATCGCGTTCGCGATCGCCGGATTGCTGGCGACAATGTAGCTGAGGCAGCCCGGCATGTCGCGCAGGCCTTAGAGCAGATAGCCGACCAGTTCGTCGCGCTAGCCGTCGGCCGCCGTAAATTTCCCGATCAATCCGTGCACCGCGGTCTGCCCCTTCGGGCCGGTGGCGCAGGCGCCAGCGAAGACGGAAAGCGCTGCCGATCCCGCCACAAAATTCGGCGATCGACCTGGATGCCCTAGACCCGCAGCGGCATCAGCACGTAGCGCGCCGACTCGTCGGACGGGTCGAGCACCAACGCCGGCGAGGCGGGGTCATTGAACATGAACTCCGCTTCGCCCGCTTCAATCTGGCCCGCGATGTCGAGCAGGTATTTCGCGTTGAAGCCAATCTCCATCGGGTCAGAGGAATACTCCGCCTCGATTTCCTCATTGCCCGCGCCGGTCTCGGCATGGTTCACGGCCAGCGTCAGGCGGCCCTCGCTGAGGCTCATCTTCACCGATCGCGAGCGCTCAGCCGACACAGTCGACACCCGGTCGACCGCCGCTTCGAAGGCCTTGTTGTCGACCGTCAGTTTCTTGTCATTGCCCTTCGGGATCACGCGCGCGTAATCCGGGAAAGAGCCGTCGATCAGCTTCGAGGTCAGCACCGCACGTCCGGCGCGCACCACGATCTTGGTGTCGGACACGTCGACCGAGACTTCATCCTCGCGCCCGTCGATCAGGCGGCGGATCTCGTTGACGGTCTTGCGCGGCACGATCACGCCGGTCAGTTTCTCGCTTCCTTTCGGCGCCTTAAGTTCGGCCAGCGCCAGACGGTGGCCATCTGTGGCGACTGATCGCAGCACTGGCTTGCCGGCTTCGTTCTTGGCGGCATGCAGATAGATGCCGTTGAGATAATAGCGCGTCTCTTCGGTCGAGATCGCGAAGCGGGTCTTGTCAATCAGGCGGGCGAGATCGCGGGCTTCGAGGCTGAACGCCGTGCCGCCCTCGTCCGACGCCATGGTCTGGAAATCCGAAGCAGGCAGGGTGGGCAGCTCGAACTGCGAGCGGCCGGCCGTCAGCACCAGTCGGTGCGTTTCGGTGTTCAGCTCCATCAGCACTTCGGCGCCCGAAGGCAGCTTGCGCACCACGTCGAACAGCGTGCCGGCCGGCGCCGTGACCGCGCCTTCGCGCGACACCTTTGCCTCGGCCGAGTCCACGGCCTCTATGTCGAGGTCGGTGGCAGTCAGGCGCAACTCGCCCTTCTTGGCCTGCAAGAGCACGTTCGAAAGAATGGGGATCGTCGTGCGGCGCTCGACAATGTTCTGCACATGGCTCAGCGCGTTGAGCAGGTCACCACGTTCAATCGTCAGCTTCATCTTCGGGTCCGTCCATCACGGGAGCCGGCAGCCGGCTTGCCCCAATCCTCTAGTTTCTGTTTCCGCGAATGCCTGGTCCCTGTATTACAGGGAATCAGCCCGCTTCTCATCGGAAGCGGGCTTGAGACCCTTAAACAAGTTCAGCGAAAAGCCAAGCGGCGAGCGGGCCAGGCGCGCCAGTTGCCTCAGGTTTGACCGGCGTCAAGCAGGTCAAGGATCACGCCTTCGACCCGGGCGATGTCGTCGGCCAGGCGCGGATCGTCAGGCAGGGCCTTTTCGATACGCCGGAACGCGTAGAGCACTGTTGTGTGGTCGCGCTTGCCAAAGGCTCGCCCGATCTGCGGGAAGGACTTCCGGGTCATCGTGCGGCACAGATACATCGCCACCTGACGCGGATAGACGAAGCTCTGCATCTTGCTCGGTCCTTCAAGGTCGGCTCGGGCAATCGGAAAGATCTTCAGCGTCGCCTTCTTGATCACGTCGATCGTCGGCTCGCGCTGCTCGCCGGAATGCCGGCGGACGACCCGCTCCAGCATGTCCATGGTCGGCGTCTCCTGACCGAAATTGGCTTCGGTGAAGAGGCTCCACACGGCGCCTGTCAGTTCCCGGCCCGGGCCCCGGATGCCTGCGTTGAGTTTCTGGATCATGTCGTCCTCAAGCAGGAATTCGGGATGGCTCGCCGCAATATGGCGCGCGAGGCGGCAAAGGATCTCGCGGCGCATCGCGGCGTCGGGCAGGCCGATCTCGACCGCCGTGGCGCCCTTGATCTCGCTGCGCAGGCGCTGGCCGAAACCCACCGTCTCGCCCGGAGCGGCGTCGCCTACCAGCACGACCTGTCCGCCATTTCCGGTCACTTCACGGATGTTCTGCAGCATCTCGTTTTCCGTACCGGGTTTGCCGGCAATGCGGTGCAGGTCGTCCACGATCAGGATCGCCGCCGTGCGCAGGCGCCGTTTCAGCCCGCTCGTATCGCGGGCTTTGACGCCGTCCAGATAGGACGACATGAACTCTTCCGCAGTCAGGTAGACCACCTTGCGTTTCGGATCGCGCTTCGCGACGTCGGCTTTCAGCGCCATCACGATATGCGTCTTGCCGGTGCCCTGCGGGCCATAGATCAGCGTGATCGGTGTGCCAGCCGGCAGGCCTGCCGCAATCCGCTTCGCCACTTCTGCCGCCGTCTTGTTGGACGGGCCGGTGACGAGCGTCTCGAACGTCATCGCCGGGCCGCCCGAAAGCAGCGGAGAGTCTTCTGAACCGTCTGCCATGTCGGCCTCCGCCTCGACCGACCATGGGTCGCCGATCAGTTCGCGCAGTTCGGCCGAAACCGTCCGCCAACAGATCAATTTAATCGGGCGCCCCTGCGGGTCCATGCCCGCCCACAGTCGCTCGATCTCGCGCTTGTAGTCACGGCCCACGCGGTCAAGCGCAACCGGATCGCGGGCTGCGAGCAGCATTTCGCCGTCGACTTCCGCGACAAGACGCAGTTCCGCAATCCAGCGGAAGAATTCTTCCTCAGGCATGCGGGATTTCAGGACAGCCTGCACATCTTCCCAGACGCGCTGACCCGTGGCATCGCCACCGTCGTTTCCCTGTGATCCCTCATTTACGCGAGAAGCAAACAATCTCTTTCGGTCCATCACCGACCCCGTTTCTAGTTTTGATCGCTCTTTCCAACTCGCACACGACGCGCCCGGCAGGCCCCCGCCTGATACTCAAAATACTCTTTACCGGGACGATATTAGCTGGCAGGTGCGAAATTAGTCGGCACAGAATTTCATTACAAGTCCCTCTTTTTCTTGAACGCCTCAGTTAGCATGTTGACTTGTAGGGCGTGCCAAAAATGCACAGAAAATTCATGTGGTTGCAGCTGAAAAAAAGTTTTTTGTGAGCGTATGATCACGTTTGTTCGCAGAAGTTCTGTCAATCAGGAACATCCATATTAGGCTGTGGAAAAGTCGCTTTTGAACGATGCTTTGGCTACAGGGTAACACTCTCCTGAAAGAGCGTTTTTCCACCAACTCTAAATAGCGGACAGGGATCGCCCCGGCGCGGCCGAAGACCCCGTGATGCGTTCTGCGGCGGAGACAAAAACAAAGCCCGCCAGGATCATCTGGCGGGCTTTGATTTCAGGTCGCCCGGGGGCGCCTGATCTTCTGGTTCAGCCCATCGCCTTGACGCGGGCCGACAGGCGCGAAACCTTGCGCGAGGCGGTGTTCTTGTGGGCAACACCCTTGGTCACGGCGCGCATGATTTCCGGCTGGGCCACCTTCAGCGCCTCGGCCGCTGCGGCCTTGTCGCCCGAAGCAATGGCTTCTTCGACCTTGCGGACATAGGTGCGCACACGTGAGCGGCGGGCTTTGTTGACCTCAGTGCGCGCTTCGATCTTGCGCACCATCTTCTTGGCAGATTTCGTATTCGCCATCGTAAACTCCTGAAGCCCCGGGAAAGTCTCCCGTCAGGCCGAAGGCGGGGAGATACATAAACGGCGGGTAGGCGTCAACCGGACTCAGACGTGAAAAGCAGCCTCCCGGCGGGGTTTTCAGCGGTCCTTGAAGTGCGCCGTGCGCTTTTCGACGTAGGCTTTCATGCCTTCTTTCTGGTCATCGGTGGCAAAAAGCGAGTGGAACAGACGCCGTTCGAACTGGATGCCCTGTGCCAGCGGGGTCTCGTAGGCCGCGTTGATGGCCTCTTTGGTCATCATGGCCGCCGCCCGCGGCATAAGCGCAATGGTCCGGGCGAGGTCACGGGCCTCGTCCATCAGGTCGTCGGCCGGTACGATCCGGCTGATCAGGCCGCAGCGCTCGGCCTCCACGGCCTCCATCATGCGCCCGGTCAGGCAGAGTTCCATCGCCTTGGATTTGCCGATCACCCGTGCCAGCCGCTGGGTTCCGCCCGCGCCCGGCATTACGCCGAGCCGGATTTCCGGTTGTCCGAACCTGGCATTGTCGGCCGCCAGGATGATGTCGCACATCATCGCCAGTTCGCAGCCTCCGCCGATCGCATAGCCGCCCACCGCTGCGATCAGCGGCTTGCGGGTCCGCGCCGCGCGCTCCCAGTTCCGGGTGATGAAGTCCTCATAGTAGGACTGCGGGAAGGTTTTTGCCTGGATCTCCTTGACGTCCGCGCCCCCCGAGAAGGCCTTCCGCGATCCGGTGAGGATGATGCAGTGAACCTTGTTGTCGGCCTCGAACCTGTCGAACGCCGCCGAAAGCTCCGACATCATCTCCTCGCAGAGCGCGTTCAGCGTCTCCGGCCGGTTCATCTGGATGACGGCAAAGCCGTCTTCGGCGTCGATCTCGGTGATCAGGGTCTTGTAGGACATGGGGGCTTTCCGGGCGGGGGTGCGCTGTGAGGGGCTGCGTTAACGCGGGTAGGTCCGGCAGGCGCGGGACGGCGGCGATGGTGCAGGGCGGGCCTCGGTAAAATGTGGCAAACTCGGGGCGCTATACGCCAAGGCCGTGGGCTTGTCACCCGGTGCGGCCATGCGTCCTGTCCAAGCTGCCACCAGCCATCTATATCCGCTGCATGAGTGACACCCCCTCCCGGCCTGCAGATCCCGAACGCAACCGCCTCTCGGGACGCATCGCGCGCACCGCCAAGGTCGGCGCGAACCTTTCGGGCGCCGGCCTGGCCTTTGCGGCCCAGTCGCTGTTCGGCGGCGATGAAGGCGACCAGCGCATCGCCAAGGCCCTCGCCGCCGCCCTCGGCAAGTCCAAGGGCCCGCTGATGAAGATTGCGCAGCTCGTCTCGACGATCCCGGATTTCCTTCCGCCGGAATACGCCGCCGAGCTCAGCCAGCTGCAGGCCGAGGCGCCCGCGATGGGCTGGCCCTTCGTCAAACGCCGCATGCGCGCCGAACTCGGGGAAGGGTGGGAGACGAAGTTCGCGAGCTTCGGCCGCGACGCCGCCCATGCCGCGTCCCTCGGCCAGGTGCACCGCGCGACCCTGCACGATGGCCGAGAGGTTGCCTGCAAGCTGCAATACCCGGACATGGCCAGCGCGGTGGAATCCGATGTCGGCCAGCTGCGCACGCTCCTCGGTGTCTTCAAGCGCATGGACGGCTCCATTGATGCCGATGCGATGGTCGAGGAAATCACTGACCGCCTGCGCGAGGAACTGGACTATGCCCGCGAGGCGAAACACATGGCCCTCTACGGCGCCATGCTGGCGGACAAGTCCTTCGTCTCCGTGCCGCAGCTCGTGCCTGAACTCTCTGCCGAACGCCTGCTCACGATGACCTGGCTCTCAGGCGGCAAGCTCTCGAGCTTCGAGACCGCGCCGCAGGAGGTGCGCAACCACATCGCCGAAATGCTGTTCTGGACCTGGTGGGCGCCGATGAACTCCTACGCCGTCATCCACGGCGATCCCCACCTCGGCAACTATCAGGTCACCGGCGGCGGCACCGGCATCAACCTGCTCGACTTCGGCTGCGTCCGCATCTTTCCGCCCAAGTTCGTCGGCGGCGTCGTCGATCTCTACCGCGCCATGCTGACCGACGATTTCGACGCCGCATACGCCGCCTACGAAACCTGGGGCTTCGAGAACTTGTCGCGCGAACTGGTTGAAGTACTCAACGTCTGGGCCCGCTTCATCTACGGCCCGATCATCGACGACCGCGTGCGTTCCGTCGCCGATGGCATCAAGCCCGGCGAATACGGCCGCAAGGAAGCCTTCCGTGTCCGCCAGCTCCTGAAAGAGAAGGGGCCCGTGAAGATCCCGCGCGAATTCGTCTTCATGGACCGCGCCGCCATCGGCCTCGGCGCCGCCTACCTGCGCCTTGGCGCGGAGCTGAACTTCCACCGCCTGTTCGAACAAAGCCTCGAAGGATTTTCCATCGACACCGTCGCCGCGCGTCAGGCGGCCGCGCTTAAACAGGCTGGCCTGGCGTGAAGCAGCCGGGTTGGCTTTCGCTTGTCTCGCTGCGCGAAGTCGGCCCGATCGCCGTGCTCGGCATCATCGCGTTTGGCCTGCTGGGCTTTGCCGAACTGGCCGATGAAGTGTTCGAGCACAAGACCCATAGCTTCGACACCGCCATCCTCACCTTCCTGCGCATGCCGGAAGACACGTCCACGCCCATCGGCCCGCCTTGGCTGCTCAATGCGCTGACCGACATCACGGCGCTCGGCGGCTACGCTGTCCTTACGCTACTCACCCTCGGCGCGGCGGCCTACCGCCTCGTTCGCAACGACCGCGCTGGCGCGCTGGTTATCGCCGCCGCCGTTGGCTCCGGCGCCCTCCTGGGCAATCTCCTGAAGCTCGGCTTCGATCGTCCGCGCCCGGACATTGTCGAACACCTCACTCACGCCGCCAGTTCCAGCTTTCCCAGCGGCCACGCCACGCTCGCCGCGGCAACCTATCTCACGCTCGGCGCCCTGATAGCGCGCGGCCAGCCAAACCGCAGCCTAAAGGCGCTCGTCCTCAGCGGCGCCATCCTGATCACCATTCTCGTCGGCTTCAGCCGCGTCTATCTCGGGGTCCACTGGCCCACCGACGTGCTCGCCGGCTGGTGCCTCGGCGCTGCGTGGGCGGCCCTCTGGTGGCTCGTCCTCCTGCGCCTCAAGCCGTCCATCGAAGAAACGCGGTCCGCAAACACCTGACCAGCCACCGGTGCTGGCTCATGCCATCTCGAACCGGATCGGCACTTCCTTGGGACCGCACACGAAGTTTGCCTGTGTGCGCCGGGCCGGGCCGCTAAGTTCCACCGACTTCAGGCGCGGCAGAAGTTCTTCCCACAGCACGCGCATCTCCATGCGCCCGAGGTGCTGGCCAAGACAGACGTGCGCGCCGTAGCCGAACGCGACATGCTTGTTCGGCGTGCGGTCGGCCTTGAACGTGTAGGCATCGTCGAACACCGCCTCGTCGCGATTGCCTGACGGATAGGAGAGGAATAGCCAGTCACCCTTCCTGATCGCCTTGCCCGCGACTTCCGTGTCCGCCGTCGCCGTGCGCATGAAGTGTTTCACCGGCGTCTCCCAACGGATCGACTCTTCCACCATCGCGGGGATCAGCGACAGGTCGTCTTTCACTTTCCGAAACTCGCCAGGGTTCTCCGCCAGCGCCCAAAGCGCCCCGGCGGTCGTATTGGAGGTCGTGTCATGCCCGGCGGTCGCCGCAATGATATAGTAGCTCATTGCCTCAAGGTGGCCGAGCGGTTGTCCGTATACAGCGCCGTTCGCAATCACGCTGGCGAGGTCCTCGCGCGGGGTCTTCCGGCGGTCCTCGGTCATCGCGTTGAAATAGGTCATGAAGTCCAGCACGGTTGCGTTGATCATGTTCAACGCCTCGCCCGCGTCCTGCATCTCCTTGCCGGCGCGGTTCACGTCCGGGTCCTGCGTGCCGAACAGTTCCTGCGTCAGCTTCAGCATGCGCGGCTCGTCCGCCGCTGGCACGCCGAGCACTTCCATGATCACGTGCAGTGGATAGAGGAAGGCCACATCCCGCGCAAAGTCGCACTCGGTGCCTTTTTCCGCCATCTTGTCGATGAAGCCGCGCGCAATCTCGCGGATTCGGCCTTCGAGCCCCCGCAGGTTCTGCGGCATGAACCAGGATTGGGTCAGGCGGCGGTACTGCATGTGGTCGGGGTTATCCATCTGCACGAGCGAGCGCAGCAGGTTCGGCGAGCCGCCCATCATCTCGCGTACGCGCCTGTCGGCCTCGATCGTGGTCAGCGTCGCCGAGCGGTCCTCGTTGTGGAACAGATCGTTCTGGCGCTCGATATTGAGAATATCGGCGTGGCGGGTGACGACCCAGAAGGGATCGAAGCCCTCGACTTCGGCCACATCCAATGGCGCATTCTTGCGGAGCCAGGCAAATGCGGCATGCGACCGGTTCCAGTCGCCATAGGCTTTCGGATCAACAACGTCCTGCGCGATTTCCTTGGGTATGGTCATGCGTGTCCTCCCTGAACACCTTTGCCGGAGCGCCCGGCCTCAGCCTGAGAGATACTACAAACTTGCTATACAGCCAACAAATATGTTAGAGGTGCGACATGAAGAACACAAGCGCTGATCCCGCCACGGCCACTCCGCGCCTGACCCAGGCCGAACGGCGCGACCGATCGGAGCGCGAGCTGATCGCGGCGGCCATCAAGGTCGTGGCGGAGCAGGGTGTCTCGGCCGCCACGTTCGATGCGATCGCGCGTGATGCCGGTTTCTCGCGCGGCCTCGTCACCCAGCGGTTCGGCTCCAAGGAAGGCCTGATCCGCTCGCTGATCTGGCACCTGCACCAGTGGCAGGGAGAAATCCTTGAGGACGGCCACGTCGCGGAGATGGACGGGCTCGAGGCACTCTGCGCCTTCGTCCAGCTGCACTGCAATACAATGACGGTCCAGTCCGAGAGCGCGGCCTATTTCATGCTGCTCGCTGCCGCGGTGGCCGACCGGCTGGAGACGCGCGCCGCGTTCGCAGAGTCGCATGAGGTCGAGCGTGTGCTGATCCGGGCCTTCATCGAGCGCGGCCAGAAGAGCGGCCATATCCGTCCCGAGATCGATGCCGATGCCGAGGCGCTGATGGCAGGCTGCAGCCTGCTCGGCCTGCGGATGCAATGCCTGATCGACCCGTCTTTTGATCCGGCGCCGGTGCGGGACGCCCTCGTCGGTGCGCTGCGGGATCATCTGAAGATCAAGACCGGAAAGGGGAAGCGCCCATGAGCGCGCCATTCAAGACCTGGCAATGCAGGACCTGCGGCTACATCTATGACGAAGCGGAAGGCGACGCGGGCGAGGGGCTCGCACCGGGCACCCGCTGGGCCGACATTCCGGGCAGCTGGATCTGCCCGCTCTGCGGCACGCCGAAGGCCGAGTTCGACATGGTCGAGCTCTAGCGCGCGGCGATCCGCTGACACCTGCCGCTGGCCGTCTCGCAGTCCATCCGGTCGACATCAAGCAGGTCGCCGAACGGGTTCAGTGTTGAGGGATCGTCCACCTTCAGCGTCAGCGCATAGGCCTCGCCGATGTTTTCTGCGCTGCGGAAGAAGGACACCGATGTACCGGCACAGATAGTCTTCGTCTCGCCGGGCTGCAGCGACTGGGCCGAGAGGCCGGGCGCGGTGGCGATCCATTTGCCCCGCTCGTCATGCAGCGTCAGGAAGAAGCGCAGCTTCCGGTTCGAGGCATTGCGCGCCTCGGCGCAGGCTTCCAGATGAGGGGTGCCTCCGAGCCCGGCGCTCACGGTCTGGGTAACGGCGCCGAACTGGCCTTCGGTCACGCCGCGCGGATAAAGCATCGAACCGAAGCGGGAATTGACTGCCCGGAAATAGGTGTAGGCCGCCACTTCGCAGGCACCGTGCTTGCCGGGTGCGGCAGCCTTCGGCCAGTTGGCATCGCAGGCTTCGCGCATGTCGTGCAGGAAGTCGGCGTCGCAGACGCCCTGGTCCAGCAGCCCAGAGCGGTAGCAGGCATCGTGAAACTTGCAGGCTTCCAGGAAGGGCCCATCCGGCACGACGGCGTCGAGGAGGTCGCGGCCCCCGCAAGCGTCCAGCGGCTCGCGCGAGCCCATGACCGAGGCAGAGACCACCGCATTGTCCCTGGCCCTGCCTTTGGCCAGCGCGGCGGGAGCCAGCAGGCTGGCGGCGAGGGCGAGGGTCATCAGTGTGCGAAGCATGGAACAAATGCTTTGCGATCCCCGATGGCAAATTCAAGGCATCCCTTGCAGTTGCCCCGGTCCTGGGTTTATCCCCCGCCCATGACTGACGATTTCAACCGCTACCAGACCACCGAGCTTCCCCCCGGTTATGCCCAGCTTGCCTGGCATCGCGGCTTTGGTCGCCAGATCGGCCCGCTGTTCGAGAAACGCGAGAACGGCCACCTGACGCGCGCCTTCCGGGTGGAGGAGTATCACACCAACGGCATGCTCAACGCGCATGGCGGGATGCTGATGACCTTCGCCGACATGGCCTGGGGCGGCGCCGTAGAGAACGACGAGGACACCTGGTGGGTCACCGTCCGGCTGCTTTGCGACTTCCTCGCCGGCGCGCCGCTCGGCAGCTTCGTCGAAGGCGATGGCGTCGTGGTCGGCCAGCAGGACGACATCATCACGGTCGAAGGCCGAATCTGGACCGGCGACAAGACGATCATGCGTGGCACCGGCATCTTCAAGATCATCCCGAGGCGTGACGGCGCTCCGATACGCGAGGCGGCGGCGGCAAAGGCGAAGACCTAGGGCTGAGGCCCAGAACCCCTCTCCCGCATTGCAGGAGAGGGGCCCCGAAGGGCTTCAGCCTAGCGGCGCTTTCTCTTTCGCGCTGGTCTTCCACAGCGAGTAGAGGATCGCCCCGCCGAGGAAAGCGATGGTCAGCATCAGCGACCATTGCGGCTCGAGGTAGGGCACGAGGTGCAGCTGCTTGTAGAGCAGGAAGTTCCAGAAGATCTTCAAGCCGATCAGCACCAGCACCAGCGACAGACCGTACTTGAGATACTTGAACCGCTCGATCGCGGCGGCCAGCATGAAGTACATCGACCGCAGGCCGAGGATGGCGAAGATGTTCGACGTGTAAACGATGAACGGGTCACGCGTGACCGCGAAGATTGCCGGCACCGAGTCCACTGCGAACACGATATCCACAGCCTCGACCATGATCACGCAGAGCAGCAGCGGCGTGCCCCAGAGGACCAGCTTGCCGGTGACCGGATGCGGCTTGCGCACCACGAAATTGTGGTTCTCGATAGTGTCGGTGATCCGAAGGCGTTTCCTCAGGAATTTCAGGACCGGGTTCTCGTTGAGGTCCATGTGGTCGTCATCTCCGCCGCCGGAGAGCAGCATTTTGCCGCCGGTGAAGATCAGGAAGGCGGCGAAGAAGTAGAGCACCCAGGTGAACTCGTTCACGATCGCGGCGCCCAGTGAGATGAAAATGCCCCGGAAGACAATGGCGCCGATGATGCCCCAGAATAGAACGCGGTGCTGGTACTCGCGTGGCACGGCGAAGAAGGTGAACACCATGCCGATGACGAAGATGTTGTCGAAGGCCAGGGCTGTTTCCAGCAGGTAGCCGGTGGCGAACTGGATTGTGGCCTGGGCGTTCAGGTTATCGGGTTCGTTGTAGAACTGCGGGTCGGGCTCATAGCCGAAGTAAACATAGAAGCCGAAGGCTACCGCGAGCGAGGCGAAGCACGCCCACATGATGGCGCTCTTCTTGGGGGAGACGACTTCGTCCTTCTTGTTCAGGAGGCCGAGATCGACCCAAAGCAGGAAGGCGATGAAGGAGAGGAAGGCGAACCACAACCAAACAGGTTGGCCCGCGTAAGTAACGGTCAGGAATTCAGGCATGGGGGTGACAGGGGTCCGGAAAGGCGCGCCGCGTTTGCGCAATATCCGTGAGGGATCCGACATCGCATCTGCCGCCGCAGATACCAGAGGGGCCCGGTTCCAAGTGTGGGCGGCAAAATAGTGACTCGCCCCCCGGCGTCAAGCGCCGGGGGTCAGGGCCAGCCTGACAAGGCCTGCCAGCGCGCAGGCCAGGATGACCAGGAGGATATTGGCCTTGAAACGGATCAGGGCAATGGCCGCGCCGGCCGCGATCATCAGCGCCAGCGGGTCAAGCGTCGAAAGGTCAGGCAGGTCCACGGTAATTCCGGCAGGCAGGGCCGTTTCGAAGCTTGCCCGGAACAGCACCGCGATGCCAAAGACCAGCGCGATCTTGGCGATGATTCCGAATACGGCCGCCGTGATCGCCTTCAGGATACCGGCGGCAAAACGGTTGCGCCGCAGGGATTCAGCAAACGGGGCGCCCGCGAAGATCCAGACGAAGGAAGGTGCAAAGGTGCACCAGCTGGCCATCAGCGCGGCGAGGGCGGCGAGCGCGAGCCCGCCGCCCTCGGCCTGCCAGCCTGCCATGAAGCCGACGAACTGGTTCACCAGAACCAGGGGCCCCGGCGTCGTCTCGGCAAGACCCAGCCCGTCGATCATCTGCGGCGCGGTCAGCCAACCTTCCGCCTCGACCGCCTGCTGCTGGAGATAGGCGAGCACCGTATAGGCCCCGCCGAACGTGACGAGCGCCAGCTTGGAGAACAGCAGCCCGACCCGTGTCAGCACATGGTCCGGCCCGAGCAGCGCGAGCGCAGCAAGCACCGGCGCCGCCCAGATTGCCGCCCAGCCGAACGCCGTGGCAAAGGCCCGCCCGGCTTTCGGCGAGGCGGCTTTCGGTTCCGCGCTTGTCAGGGGCGCGCCGAAACTCCGCGCAAGGCCAATGGAGGCCGCCGCCGCGATCACCAGCGGGAAGGGCAGCGCAAACAGGAGCAGGCCAAAGAAGGCGAGCAGGGCAATCGCCACATCGCTCGCCGAATTTAGCGCCCGCTTGCCCACCTTCCAGAGCGCTTCAAGGATGAAGCCGATCACCGCCGCCTTGACGCCGTAGAACAGTGCCGCGACCAGCGGCGTTGTGCCAAGCGTCGCATAGAGCCAGGTCAGCCCGAACACGATCAGCGCGCCCGGCAACACGAACAGGCCGCCCGCAATCACGCCGCCGCGCACGCCGTGCAGGCGCCAGCCGGCATATGTGGCGAGCTGCTGCGCCTCGGGTCCGGGCAGCAGCATGCAGTAATTGAGGGCGTGCAGGTATTCCGCCTCGCCGAGCCATTTCTTCTCGTCCACGAAGATACGGTGCATCAGGGCAATCTGCCCGGCGGGGCCGCCGAAACCAAGGCAGCCGATGCGGAAGCTTGTGGCGGTCAGTTCGCCGAGGGAGGGGGGCGGGGGCGTCATCTCTCAAGTCTCCACACTCTGGCCACAGGCCATCGAGTGGGGCTTGGGCGCGCACGCCTGTCCGGGCGCCCACGAAGCCCGGTGAGGGATGACTAGCCGATTTGAGGCGGCCTGCAAGCACGTCCGCTTTAAGGCCCGTTTAACCCGGCTGCGGTTGACTTTCCCGGGCTGCCTCAGTATCCGGCCCGGCAATGAGCACGCACCCGCACCACCATCATCATCACGCATGACGCGCCGGCGAGGCGCGAACCGGTCCGGCTGCGCCTCTGATTAGTGTTCCCCCTCCAGAACCGAAGCAGACGACGACAGGCCCCAACCGGCTCCCGCGCCCGTTCGACGCGCCGCCTTCCCATTCCGGCCCGCGCCGTTTAAGCGGGCTCAGCCTGACACAGGACCTGGAACGACCATGAGCGACAAGGCAACATCGCCCGCCTCCGGCAAGGATCTCGCCCGCAAGCCGCGCGGCTTTCCGGACAAGCGCGAAGGCTTGATCCAGGCGCAGGCGCGCCTCGTCGAAACAGTAACCGGGGTCTATCGCCAGTGGGGCTTCGAGGCGCTGGATACCGGGGCGTTCGAGTATGCCGATTCGCTCGGCAAGTTCCTTCCGGACGCGGATCGGCCGAACGCTGGCGTCTTCGCGATCCAGGACGATGATGAGCAGTGGATGTCGCTGCGTTATGATCTGACTGCGCCGCTCGCCCGCTTCGTGGCGGAGCAGGGGCAGGGGCTTGGCCGCCCGTTCCGGCGGTATGCGGCGGGTCCGGTCTGGCGCAACGAGAAGCCGGGGCCGGGGCGGTTCCGCGAATTCTGGCAGTGCGACGCGGACACGGTGGGCGCGCCCGGGTTCCATGCCGATGCCGAAATGATCGCGATGGGCGCCGAGGCGCTCCGCGCGATCGGCATGAAGCCCGGCGAGTTCGTGATCCGCGTCAACACGCGGCGACTGCTTAACGGCGTGCTGGATTCCGTCGGCGCGGAAAGTCCCGCCGCGCGGCTCGCCATCCTGCGTGCGCTAGACAAGCTGGACCGGCTCGGCGCTTCAGGCGTCGCAGACCTACTCGGCGTAGGACGCAAGGACGAGAGCGGCGATTTCACCAAGGGTGCAGGGCTCGGTGCAGAAGAAGTGAAGCGCGTGCTGGCTTTTGCTGAAGCGGGCGCGGCGACGCGCGCCGTGACGCTGGCGAACCTCGCGCGCGCAGCCGGTTTCACCGAAGAGGGCAAGGCAGGCCTTGCGGAACTGGAAGCGATCGCACTTGCTTTGGAGGCGCTTGGCGCGCCGGAGGACGACGTGAGGATAGACCCGTCCGTGGTCAGAGGATTGGAATACTACACCGGCCCGGTCTTCGAAGCCGAGCTGCTGCGCGAGGTAACCGGCGAGGATGGCAAGACTTACCGCATCGGCTCCATCGGCGGCGGTGGGCGGTATGACGATCTCGTCGCGCGCTTCACCGGCGAGACGGTGCCGGCCACCGGCTTCTCCATCGGCATCTCGCGGCTCGCCGCCGCGCTGGCGATCCTGGGGGAAGGCGGCAAGCTCAACGGCCCAGTGGTCGTGCTCAATCTGGATAAGGACAATCCGGGCCTCGCCCTCGGCCTCGCAGCAGAGCTGCGCCGCGCAGGTTTACGCGCGGAAGCCTACATGGGCGGCGCTTCCATGAAGGCGCAGATGAAATATGCGGACCGGCGCTCTTCGCCGGCGGTCGTCATCGTCGGCGGCGATGAAGTCGCCAAGGGCACGGTCACCATCAAGGATCTCGAAATAGGCGCGCTCAAGGCCAAGGCCATCTCGTCGAACGAGGCCTACCGTGAGGCGCGTCCCGGCCAGATCGAAGTGCCGCGCGGCGGGATGGTGGAGGCCGTGCGCCGGATCGTCGAGGCCCAGGTATGACCCACGACGCACTTGTGGCAGTTGCCCGTGCGGTGTTCGAGGCTGCAGGTGGCACGCCGGTTGACCCAGACTATGTTCTGCCGGCGGACATTCCGCTGGAACTTTCCGGCGAGGCCGTGCGGGCACGCCTCTGCGTCTTCACCGACAATCGCGGCGCCGAAATGGCGATGCGGCCTGACCTGACGCTCCCCGTCGCGCAGCGCGAGGCGGCGCGCCTGGAGGCAGGACCCTCAGCGAAAACTTACACTTATGCGGCGCGCGCCTTCCGCCTTCCGGCTGCCGCGGACGACCCGTTCGAATTCACGCAGGTCGGCCTCGAGCGGTTCGGCTATGCCGCGGACCCGTCCGCAGACGCCGAACTCTTCGCGCTGGTGCACCGCGCGGTGGAGGCCTGCGGTGTGCAACCGAAGGCGATCGTCACCGGCGATCTTGCGATCTTCCCGGCCTTCATTGATGCGCTGGGCCTGCCCGCCGTCACGACCGACCTGTTGAAGCGTGCCTTCCGGCAGGAGGGCGGTGTGCGCGCTGTGCTCGATGCCGCCTCGCGTCCTCTGGATGCAGACATTCTCGCCGCACTCAATGCGGCCGAACCCGAGACGGCGCTCGCCGCGGTACTGGCGGCGCGCGATGTACCGCTGGTCGGCGCGCGCAGCCTTGCGGAAATCGTCGAGGGCCTTCGGGCCCGCCGCGCCGCCATTGAGGCAGGCGGATTGCCGGACGGTGCCCGTACGGCGCTACTTGCTTTGCGCGAGGTGGACTGCTCGCTGGCGGAGGCGGCGGATAAGCTGGCCGCGCTCGCGAAGGCGCATGGCTTGGCGGGCGCAGACGCCGCGCTCGGCGCATTTGCCTCGCGCTCGGAAAAAATTCTGGCGCTGGTGCCCGGCGCGCGCCGCTCGGCAGAGTTCCGCGCCGGATTCGGCCGCCGCTTCACCTATTATGACGGCTTTGTTTTCGAAGTTCTTGCCGACGGCCTGTTGCCTGCCCAGCCGGTTGCGGCCGGTGGGCGCTATGATGGACTGATCGCCGGTCTCTCCGGCGGCAAAGTTTCGGCGACCGGCATCGGCGGGGTTGTGCGCCCCGACCGGATGGTGCGTGTACGGAGGACGAGGACATGAGCCGGCTGACCATCGCGGTGCCGTCCAAGGGCCGCCTCAAGGAACAGACCGAAGCCTGGCTCGCCGGGATCGGCCACCCGCTTCGCCAGATCGGCGGGGAGCGGGGCTATACCGCCGAGATTGCCGGCCTCGACGCCGAGGTGCGCCTCCTGTCGGCCCGTGAGATCGCGCAGGGCCTGATCGAGGGCAATCTGCATTTCGGGGTCACCGGCGAGGACCTGCTGAACGATCTTTCGCCGGACCCGGCCGGGGATTTCCGCGTGCTGAAACGGCTCGGCTTCGGCCCGGCCGATGTGGTCGTTGCCGTCCCGCAAGCCTGGTTCGATGTGGACACGATGGCCGACCTCGAGGCCGCTGGGGCTGCTTTTCGCAAGGCGCATGGCCGCCGGCTGCGGGTCGCCACCAAATACCTGCGCCTGACGCGCCGCTACTTTGCCCAGAAATCCGTGGGTGAATACCGCCTGGTCGAAAGCGCCGGGGCGACCGAAGCGGCCCCCGCGACGGGCACCGCGGACGTGATCGTCGACATCACGACCACCGGGGCAACATTGAAGGCAAATGGGCTAAAAATTCTCCGGGACGGCGTTATACTGAAGAGCGAAGCGGCGTTTGCCACCTCGGCACGGGCACAGTTTAGCCCCTCTGCTGCCGCTGCCCGGGCAGTTCTGACCGGCGCATTGTCGCAGGGCGATCACGATTTCTGAAAAAATGTTTCGACACATTCTTGACACATCTCGGGATTCGTTGCCGTATGGGGAGGCAAGTTTCTGGGAGGAAACGCTGCAAACGGTGGAGGGGCGCAGCTAGCCGGCAACGGCGCTGCGTCCCTTTTTTAATTCCGGCATATGTCCTTGCCAAAAAGATTGCGCGCCTCAGGGCGCTGCAAGGTGAAGACCGGGTTCCAGAATGGCAGACTTCAGGGGAAGTCGAGGGGCGTTGGAGCGTCGTGCCATCCGGAACCCGGCTTCACGAATAACAATAAGAACATATCGAATAACGTCAATTACTTTTATTGTTATTCGATCACCCTGGTGATTAATTCTATGTAATCCGGCGGCCTGAGTTGACTTGGCGCCCCCTGCCCGCCAAGCGTGGCATTTCCCCGTTTCCCCCCTTTCGAATCCGCCGGAGCTGCCCATGTCAGAGGCCAAAACGCATCAGGATCCCCGCCAGCATATCTTGCCGGTTTACCGTCCGCCGGAGGAAGTGTTCGTCGAGGGTCAGGGCGCCTACCTCTTCACCGAAGATGGCCGGCGCTATCTCGATTTCATTGCCGGCATCGCCGTCACCGCGCTCGGCCATGCCCATCCGGCACTGGTCGAGGCGCTGCGCGACCAGGCCGGCAAGCTCTGGCACACCTCGAACATGTTCCGCGTGAAGGGCCAGGAAGAACTCGCCGACAAGATCTGCCGCGACACCTTCGCTGACCGCGTCTTCTTTACCAATTCCGGCACCGAGGCCGTCGAGTGCGCCATTAAATCGGCGCGCAAATACCACTGGTCGAAGGGCAGCCCCGAGCGGATCGACATCATCACCTTCACCGGCGCCTTCCATGGCCGCTCGGTCGCGGCGATCAATGCCGGCGGCAACCCGAAATACCTCGAAGGCTTCGGACCGAAACTTCCGGGCTTCGTCCACCTCGAATGGGGTGATCACGAAGCGCTGAAGAAGGCCGCGGCCGAGCCGACGGCGGCAGCCATCTTCGTTGAGGTCGTTCAGGGCGAAGGCGGCGTGCGCGCCATGCCGGAAGCCTGCATCAAGGGTCTGCGCCAGATGTGCGACGAACTCGGCCTGCTGCTGATCTTCGACGAAGTGCAATGCGGCATGGGCCGCACCGGCAAGCTCTGGGGTTATCAGTGGGCGGACGGTGTGGAGCCGGATATCCTCTGCGCCGCCAAGGGCATCGGCGGCGGCTTCCCGTTTGGCGCCTGCCTGATGACCGAAGCGGTCGGCGAGCCGATGCAGCCCGGCAGCCATGGCTCGACCTATGGCGGTAACCCGCTGGCGATGGCCGTCGGCAATGTCGTCTGGGACATCATCTCCGACGAGGCCTTCCTCGCCAACGTGCGCCGCGTCTCGGCCACACTGCAGCAGGGCCTGAAGAGCCTCGCCGATACGCACCCGGACAAGGTCGAAGCCGTCACCGGCAAAGGCCTGCTCACCGGCATCAAGCTGAAGGCAGACCCGAAAAACCTGCAGGGCCTTGCCCGTGACAGGAACCTCCTGGTCGGCGTCGCCGGCAACAACGTGCTGCGCCTCGCCCCGCCGCTGGTTATCGAGGAAGCGCATGTGCGTGAGGCGGTCGGCGTGCTGGATGCGGCCCTGGCAGAATGGAAAGTGGCCTGATCCCGCCGCCGGAATATTCCGGCAGCTGCCATTGCGGCGCGGTGCAGTTCCGCGTCACCGCCGCAATCTCGGATATCTACCGCTGCGACTGTTCGCTGTGCCGGATGAAGGGCGCGCTGATGACCAGCGTACACGAGGGCTCGTTCACGCTTCTTGCGGGCGCAGACCAGCTCAGCGAGTACAACTGGAACACGCGGGTTGCCCGGCATTTCTTCTGCTCCGTATGCGGCATTTATCCCTTCCACAGGAAGCGCGCGATGCCGGACCACTACGGCGTCAACGTGAACTGCCTCGCCGGATTTGACGCCTCGGCGCTCAAGGTGCGCCTGGCCTCCGGGCTCGACATGTCGGTCAATGCAGGCGGCGCGCGCGATCTCTGGACCGGGCCGCGCACCACATGACCGGCTTTCAGGCGGCCTGTATTCAGATGCGCTCCGGCACGGAGCCGGGCGCAAATATCGCCGCAGCCTCTGTCCTCATTCGCGAAGCCGCCGGGATGGGCGCCGCGTTCATCGCCACACCGGAGATGACCAACCTGCTCGACATCCGTCCCGGCATGGCGCGCGCCAAGGTGCGTCCCGAAGCAGAGGACGGGAGCCTTGCCGTTCTGCGCGCCTTGGCAGCGGAGCTGCGTGTCACGCTGCTGATCGGCTCGCTGGCGGTTGCGCTGGAAGATGACGAGCGCTTCGCCAACCGCTCGTTCCTGATCGGTCCGGATGGCGGGATAGTTGCGCGCTACGACAAGATCCACATGTTCGATGTGGAAGTCGGCGACGGGCAGACTTACCGCGAATCCCGCGCGTATCGCCCGGGCGAGGAAGCTGTGCTGGCGCAAACGCCCTTCGGACGCCTCGGGCTGACCGTCTGTTACGATGTGCGCTTTCCGCATCTCTATCGCCGCCTCGCGCAGGCAGGCGCTGATATCCTGACGATACCGGCGGCCTTCACCCGCGTGACCGGCGAGGCGCACTGGCATGTTCTGGTCCGCGCGCGCGCGATCGAGACCGGCAGCTTCGTTATCGCGCCCGCACAGGGCGGCATACACGAGGACGGGCGTGAAACGTTCGGTCACTCGCTGATGGTTTCGCCCTGGGGCGATATTCTCGCGGAAGCGACCGGCGCTGAGCCGGGGATTATCCTGGCGCGGATTGATCTTGCAGAGGTGGCGAAAGCGCGCGGGCGGATTCCGTCGCTTGGAAACGACAGATCGCCGCTGCTGCGGGAATACTAAAGGCCCTACCGCCCAAGCCGCCGCCGAAACTCTTGGTAACCGAAATCCGAGATCATCTCGACGCGCCCGTCTTCCCAGCGGACGGCGAGGTTCGCCAGCGGCGTGCCGTTGAATGTGTTCGTCTTCACGAAGGCATAGTGCATCTGGTCGGTGAAGATTACTTCGTCGCCGGGCTGCAGCGGCTTCTCGAAGGAATAGTCGCCGATGATGTCGCCGGTCATGCAGGTCTTGCCGCCGAAGCGGTAGGTGTGCGGATGTTCACCTGGCTGGCCTGCGCCAATCACGTCCGGGCGATAGGGCACTTCCAGCACGTCCGGCATGTGGGTCGAAGCCGAGGCATCAAGGATCGCAAGGTCCATCGCGTTCCAGTGCAGTGCCAGCACGGTTGCGTGCAGTTCGCCCGTATTGACCACAAGGCCCGCGCCCGGCTCGAGGATAACCTCGACACCGAAGCGCGCCTTGAACCCCTTGATCGCGGCAATCAGCTTGTCGACATTATAGCCGGGCTTGTTGAGGAAATGCCCGCCGCCGAAATTCACGGCCTTCACCTGCGCGATGTACGGCGCGAAGTGCTCAGCCACGTATTCGATCAGGCCGACCGAGCCTTCATGCAGGCTCTCGCAAAGCGCATGGACATGGAAGATGTCGACGCCGGACCAGTCCACTGAGCTGAGCTTTTCCGGCACTTCGCCGAAGCGGCTGGTAGGCGCGGTCGGATTGTAGAGGTCGCCGCCGAGCGTGGCGTTGGAGTAGCCGGGATTGACCCGCAGGCCGACATGGCAGCCGGCGTCGCGCGCGATATCGCCAAAGCGGGCAAGTTGTTCGGCGGAGTTGAAGTAGATGTGCTGCGCGACTTTCGTCAGCCGGCGGACTTCCGATTCCGTATAGGCCGGAGAGTAGACATGCACTTCCTTGCCGAACTCTTCGTTCCCCATGATGGCCTCATGCTCGCCCGAGGCCGTCGTGCCGTCGAGATAGTCCCGCATCAGCGGAAAGGCGGCCGGCATCGCGAAGGCTTTCGTCGCCAGCAGGACCTTGCAGCAGGCCTCCTCGCGCACGCGCCTGGCGGTCTCCAGGTTTTTGCGGAGGCGGGCCGTGTCGAGCACGAAGCAGGGGGTTTGAATAGAATCCATTTTCTTCCGCTCATCCCGGCGAAAGCCGGAATCCAGTGCCAAAATCAATTCATCTGCCGCTCTGGATCCTGGCTTTCGCCGGGATGAGCGGACGTTGAGGGCTTAGGTCACAACCTCAAACAGCTCGTCCTGGTCGCCCGGTCCGATGTCGATGATTGTCGTCGGCAGACCGCGCAGCGCCACGTCGTCGAGGAATGGCTTTGGCGGGAACTGTTCCACGTTGAACACGCCCGGGCCTTTCCATATGCCGCGGAAGAACATCGCCGCGCCGGAAACCGGCGGCACACCTGTGGTGTAGCTGACCGCCTGCGCTCCGACTTCCTTGTTGGTCTCGGCATGGTCGCAGACGTTGTAGAGCATCTTGGCAACCGGCTTTCCGTCCTTTCGGCCACGGACGATCACGCCGATGGAGGTCTTGCCGGTGTAGTTTTCGGCGAGGGACGAGGGCGGCGGCAGCAGGTCGCGCAGGAATTCCATCGGGATGATGTCCATCCCCTTGTGCTTGATCGGCTCGAGGCTGATCAGGCCGATGGATTTGAACACTTCCAGGTGTTTGATGTAAGCGTCGCCGAAGGTCATCCAGAAGCGGATCTGCTTAAGGCCGCGGATGTTCTTCACGAGGCTTTCCTCTTCCTCATGGTAGATGAGATAGGATTTGCGCGGGCCAACTTCCGGATAATCCACCATTGTCTTGATGGACAGGGCAGGGATCTCGATCCACTCGCCGTCCTTCCAGTATTTGCCGTCCTGCGTGACTTCGCGCAGGTTGATCTCCGGGTTGAAGTTCGTGGCGAAGGTCTTGCCGTGGTCGCCGGCATTGCAGTCCACGATGTCGATGTAATCGATTTCGTCGAACAGGTATTCCTGCGCATAGGCGCACCAGACGTTCGAGACGCCCGGATCGAAGCCGCAGCCGAGGATGGCCGTCAGGCCTGCTGTCTTGAACTTGTCCTGATAGGCCCACTGCCAGGAATATTCGAACTTCGCGACTTCGCGCGGCTCGTAGTTCGCGGTGTCGAGATAGTTCACGCCGGCCTCGAGGCAGGCGTCCATGATCGGCAGGTCCTGGTAAGGCAGGGCCATGTTGATCACGAGGTCCGGTTTCACCTTCTTGATCAGAGCCACCGTGGCGGCCACGTCATCGGCGTCCACCTGGGCAATCTCGATCGGCGTCACGCAATCCTTCGCCACTTTCTCGCAACTGGCGATCCGGCGGGAGGCCAGCGTGATGTGCTTGAAGGTGGTGCGGTCCATCGCGCATTTCTTGGCGACAACCGAGCCGGCGGCGCCGGCGCCAATGATGAGTACGTTATCCATGAAGCGAAGAACCCTTCGGAGAGTGGGGAGAGGCAAGGTTTGAAAGGCGCCATTTAGGGCATTCCGACCTTCTTCGCTAGACCGGGGTCTGCGGGTGGACGCCAGCGTTCCGCATGCTAGGAGAAGGGAGCTGGTTTACGCGAACTCATGGGGTGAAAATGAGCCGTTGGATGTTTTGGGCGCTGATCGGGGCACTGATCCTCGGCATTGCGGTTGGGGGCGTCGTGTATTCCGTCGCAACGCCCGAACAGGCCACGGCCTTCGCGGACGGTGTGAAGATCCTCTCGGACATCTTCCTGCGCCTCATCAAGATGATCGTCGCGCCGCTGATCCTGACCACCCTGGCGGTCGGAATCGCGCATATCGGCGGCGGCGCCGCGCTCGGTCGCATCGGAGTTCGCACGATGGCCTGGTTCATCGCCGCGTCACTGGTGTCGCTCTCGATCGGCCTCGTGATGGCAAACGTGCTGCATCCGGGTGTCGGCTTCGACACGACGGGTCTGGACGCAGCCAAGCCCGAGCTGGCGACCGGTAGCCTTACGTTCAGGGAGTTCATTACCCACGTCGTGCCGACTTCGATCATTGATGCCATGGCGCGCAATGAGGTCCTACAGATTGTCGTCTTCTCGATTTTCCTCGGCGCCGCCCTGCAGGCGCTCGGTCCGCAGGCCCAGAAAGTCACAGACCTGCTTGAGCAGGGCGCATTCGTCATGCTGAAGATCACCGGGTACGTGATGGTGCTGGCCCCGGTGGCCGTATTTGCGGCTATCGCCAATGTGGTAGCCTTGAAGGGACTCGGCGTGCTGACTGATTATGCGCGTCTGGTGGGCAGTTTCTATCTGGGCGTGGGCGTGCTGTGGGCGGTGCTGATTGCCGCTGGCTTTGTTGTCCTGAAAGGCCGGGTGTTCCCGCTGATCGCCGCGGTGCGTGACCCCTTGCTGATCGCCTTTTCGACGGCGAGTTCGGAAGCCGCGCTGCCCAAACTCCTCGAACGCCTTGAGCGTTTCGGTGTGGCAAACCGCGTGGCGAGCTTTGTCGTGCCGCTTGGCTATTCGTTCAACCTAGATGGATCGATGATGTACTGCACCTTTGCTGTGCTGTTCATCGCACAGGCGCTTGGCGTCGAGATGACCCTGGCACAGCAAATCATCCTGTTGCTCATGTTGATGGTCACGTCCAAGGGGATCGCCGGTGTACCCCGCGCCTCGCTGGTTGTCATCGCGGCGACACTGCCGACGTTCAACATGCCCGCCGAAGCCATCGGCCTCGTGCTCGCAGTCGATGCGTTCATGGACATGGGCCGGACGGCAACCAACGTGATCGGCAATTCGATCGCGAGCGCCGTGGTCGCGAAATGGGAAGGCGTGCTCTACGATCCCAAGGTTGATGAAATCCCGCTTGCCGAGACACTGGACAATGCCCGAAGTTGACGCCTCCCCTGAACCGGAATCGCTGACGTGATCGCAAAGACGCCCCCGCCGCCCTACTGGGCCGTGATTTTCAGCGCCGTGTTCAGCGGCAAGGACGGCGAGAACTACGAAAAGATGGGCGGGCGGATGGTGGAACTCGCCCACCAGCAATCAGGTTTTCTCGGCTACGAGACCGCGCAGGCCGACGGCAATGCCGAAATCACAATCTGCTACTGGGACACGGAGGCAAACCTGCGCGCCTGGAAGCAGAATACCGAACACCTGGAAGCCCAGCGGATGGGGCGCGAGGCCTGGTATTCGGCCTATTCCATACGCATCGTGAAGGTCGAGCGCGCCTACGGCTTCTGACCTCCCGGCCGCGCCCTGTGCATCCTTTCGCCCGGCCGCGCGTTGGTGGCGAGGGACTTGTCCCGGAAACTGGGAGTAATCATCAATGACCATTGAAAGCCTGCTAATCTTCCTCCTTATCGGCGCGATCGCTGGCTGGCTGGCCGGCGTGATCGTCAAGGGCTTCGGCTTCGGCCTGGTCGGCAACATCGTCGTCGGCATCGTCGGTGCGTTCCTTGCAGGACTGCTCTTGCCGGCGATTGGCTTCGGCCTTGGCGGCGGCATTCTGGCGTCCATCCTGCATGCTACCCTCGGCGCCGTGATCCTGCTTGTGCTCATCCGCGTCGTGAAACGCGCCTGATCTTTGCCCAGAGGGCCAGACAGAACCCCTCTTCCCGCCGGGGAGAGGGGTTTTCTCAAATCCCCAATGACATTCCCCCGATAACACGCTATGCGGCCCGCTTGTTTTTGCGGGGGCTGCGCCGATGACGATCCGCCACTTTCTGGATATCTGGCCGCTTGAGCAGGCGGAGCTGCGCGCGATCCTCGACGAGGCGCACCGGGCAAAGAAGGCCCGCGCCGGCTGGTCCAAGGGCCGCATCGACCTCGGCGCGCCACTCGACGGCCATACCCTGGCGATGATCTTCGAGAAAGCGTCCACCCGTACGCGCTTCTCGTTTGACATGGCGATGCGCCAGCTCGGTGGTTCATCCATCACCACCTCGTCAGGAGACATGCAACTCGGCCGCGGCGAAACCATCGAGGACACGGCCCGTGTCCTCTCGCGCTATGTCGACGCCGTGATGATCCGCGCCAACGACCATACCGATATCGAAACCTTCGCCGAGGCGGCCTCCATTCCGGTCATCAATGGCTTGTCGGACCGCTCGCACCCCTGCCAGATCATGGCGGATCTGATGACGCTGGAAGAGCATGGCCTGACTCTCAAGGGTGCCCGTCTCGCCTGGGTCGGGGATGGCAACAATGTCTGTGCCAGCTTCATCCATGCCGCCGCCAAGTTCGGCTTCTCGCTCGCCATCGGCACGCCGCAGCGCTACGCGCCGGACGAAGACGACCTCGACATCGCGACCGAACTGCAAGGCCGTATCGAACTTTTCGAGACCGCCGAAGAAGCGGTTGCCGGCGCGGATGTGGTGATCGCGGATACGTTCGTGTCGATGGGCGACCTTGATGCCGAACGCCGCCTCGAGATTCTCGAGCCGTTTGCGGTCACTGACGAGCTGATGGAACTCGCCAATGGCGGCGCTAAATTCCTGCACTGCCTGCCAGCCCACCGCGGCGAGGAAGTCGACGCCGAAGTGATCGACGGCCCGGACAGCCTCGTCTGGGACGAAGCAGAAAACCGCCTCCATGCCCAGAAGGCCATCCTGCGCTGGTGCCTCGGCAAGTAGGCGTTCACGTTCCCGCGCGGCCCCTTGGCGCGCCGGCGCCGCCATTCTAGGCTCGATCCATGGCCGACACCCTGATCCCCAACGCCAAATTTTCCGACCCTAATGTCACGGCGAAGGGCGAAACCCGCGCCAGCGTCGCTTGGGCAGGGCTCAAGACGCTCTGGTTCAACACCGGCACGCTCTGCAACATCGCTTGCGCCAACTGCTATATCGAAAGTAGCCCGACAAATGATCGGCTCGTCTATCTGACGCGTGCGGATGTGGAGCCCTATCTTGCCGAGCTGACTCTGCCTGCTGAGATCGGCATTACCGGCGGCGAGCCTTTCATGGCGCCGGAGATCCTTGCCATCCTCGAAGCGGCGCTGGAGCGGGGCCACACGCTCCTTGTACTGACGAATGCCATGCGTCCGATGATGCGCCCGCGCGTGCAGGCAGGTCTTGCAGACCTCTCCGCGCGCTTTCCCGGAAAGATGACGCTGCGCGTCTCCCTCGATTCCCATGACGGCGCACTGCATGATGCGGAGCGGGGGCAGGGCGCCTTTGCCGAGGCCTGCGAAGGGTTGCGCTGGATCGCGTCCAACGACATCCCGCTGGCGCTAGCCGGCCGCACGGCCTTGCACGAGGATGAGGCCGCCGCCCGTGAGGGCTACCGCGCCCTCATCGCCTCGCTCGGTCTCGCGCTCGATGCGGCTGACCCCAAACAGCTCGTCCTCTTCCCGGAGATGATCGCCCGCGCCGATCCCCCGGAAATCACCACCGCCTGCTGGGGCATCCTCAGCAAGTCGCCGGACTCCATCATGTGTGCCAGCCAGCGCATGGTCGTGCGCCGCAAGGGCGCGGCGGGCCCCCGCGTTCTCGCCTGCACCCTGCTGGTGGACGACCCCGCCTTCGACCTCGGCGCAACATTCACCGAGGCAACCGCAGAGCCCGTCAAGCTGAACCACCCCTGGTGCGCCAGTTTCTGCGTGCTCGGCGGGGCCAGCTGCTCGGCCTGAAGGGCCCCCCTTGCCGATCGGCCCCCTCGCTGCCACATGGGGCGGCTTGAATGCCCCCCTCAAGGCCGCCTCCCATGACCCAGTTCCCCCATGAAACCGGCGATTTCGCCGCCACCTTCCAGATCGAAGGCCGCCCCATCCGCGGGCGCGCCGTTCGTATGGGCGCTGCCAGCATCTCCCCGATCCTCCACCGGCATGACTATCCCCACCACCTCGCCCAGATCCTCGGCGAGGCCGTGGCCCTGGCCGCCCTCGTCGGCGCCTCGCTGAAGTTCGAAGGCAAGATCCTCGTCCAGGCCGAAGGCGACGGCCCGGTCACGCTGCTGGTCGGCGAGTACAACACCAATGGCAACGTGCGCGGCTATGCCCGCTACAACCCGGAAGGCTGGGCCAATCTCGAGCGCGTCAACAAGGGCGGTGAGCCCCACATGCCGCAGCTCTTCGGCCGCACCGGCCGCCTCGGCCTGATCCTCGTGCAGGACAATCCGGACATCCAGCCCTACCAGGGCATCGTGCCGCTCAACAAGGCAACGCTTGCTCAGTGCGCGGAAGATTACTTCGACATGTCGGAACAGGTACCCTCCAGCATCCGCATCGCCGTGGACCGCGCCGAAGACGGCACCTGGACCGCCGGCGGCATGCTCGTGCAGCGCATCGCCGGCGACGACGCGCGCGGCGAAACGGATGAGGGCTGGCGTGAAGCCGAAGTCCTCTTCTCGACGCTGACGCCGGGCGAGCTGATTGACCCGACGCTGCCGATGACCGAGCTGCTCTACCGCCTGTTCCACGAACAGGGCGTGACGCTGGAATCCGGCATGGCCGTGCTCGACCAGTGTACCTGCAGCGAGGAACGCCTCGTCACCACGCTAAGCCAGATGCCGGACGAGTCCCTTCGAGAACTGGTCGAAGAAGACGGCAACCTCTCCATCGACTGCCAGTTTTGCGCCCGCCACTACAATGTGGACATCTCAAGAGTGACGGGGCCGGTGAACTGAGCGTTACTCCGCCGCGTCCATCGCCAGGATAACCTGCGCGTAGCCGCGTGCGAGCCGCCCCATGTTCTCCACGCTCGTACGTTCGTTGGTGCCGTGGAAGCCGGTGAGTTCGTCCGGCGTCAGCACAGCTGGCGCGAAGCGGTAGACATTCGCGGAGATCGCCTCGGCATAGCGGGCATCAGTCGCGCCGAGTACCAGGCCGGGCGCCGCCGGGGCGCCGGGATAGGTTGCCTCTGCCACGCTCGCCAGGACCGCATAAGCCCGGTTGTCCGTGGGCGACACATTCGAGGCGCCGGTGCCGCGGATCCCTGCCTGGCCCACCACGATCTCGATGCCTTCGATGTCCTTGGTCACCTCTTTCACGTGGGCGACGATCTCTTCTTCTGTATTGCTCGGGTGGATGCGGAAGTTCACCGTCGCTTTCGCGCGCTGCGCCAGCACGTTCTCTTTGGCGGAGCCTTCCAGCATCGTCGGCGCCGTGGTCGTGCGGATCATCGCATTGCCTGCCGGAATCTTGCTCAGCTGACCATCTACGGCGCCTTCAAACAGCCAGAGGTTTGCAAAGGCGAGTCGCTGGGCAAACGGCATGTCCTTGCCGGCAGCACGGAACATTTCCGATGCGGGCGCCTCTTTCAGCGCTGACGGCATCTGGTTCTCATCCAGCGCGACGACGGCGCGGGCGAGGTTTACCGCCGCAGAGTTGCGCGGCGGCGTGGACGAATGCCCGCCCGCCGCCGTGGCGATCACTTCCAGCGTCACATAGCCTTTCTCCGCGATGCCGATGAAGCCTGCCGGCTTACCCGAAAGCGGGGAGGGATTCAGCACCATGAAGCCTTCGTCGAGCACCATTTCCGGCTCGATGCCGCGCGATTTCATCAGCGCCACCGCAGCCGCGGCGCCAGATCCGGACACCTCCTCGTCGTGGCCGAACATGAAATGCACCGTACGCTGTGGCATGAACCCCGAGATGGCCAGCGCCTCGGCCGCTTCCATGAGCGCCACCAGAGAGCCCTTGTTGTCAATCGTGCCGCGGCCATAGATGTAGCCATCGATGATTGCGCCCTCGAACGGGCCGCCTTGCCAGTCATCTTCGGTACCGATGTTGACCGGCACGACGTCCTGGTGCGCCATAAGCATGATCGGCTTGAGGGACGCGTCCGATCCCGGCCAAGTGTAGAGTAACGTCAGCGTGCCCGGCACCACTTCTTTCGTCATTGCTGCATGCGCCGCCGGATAGGTCTCTTCCAGCCAGGCATGCAGTGCCAGCCATTCACCGTCCTGCCCGGGGCGCGGGTCGCCGCTCGCCAGCGTAATCGTTTTAAACTGGATTGCGCGCGAGAGGTTTTGCGCGCCGCGCTCTGCCGAGATTTCCGGTGGCGCTGGGAGCTCCACACGGCCGCCGACGGGCTCGCCGCCATAGTTGATCGCGTTGACGACGAGCACGCCGACCAATGCTGCAACCGCGAGCAAAACCACGGCGAGTCCGATAAGAAGGTTGCGGATCATGTGCGGCGCAGCTCCCGTTTCTGTTTTAAGAACCGTGACCGTGCGCACAGCGCGCCGTCAAGCGACGGCGCATTAAAAAAATGACTTGGCCGTCACCTTTTCACGCGGCAGTGTGAGCGCATGGTTGAACCTTCCCCGAAACGGCTGAGCACGCCCCGCGTCCTGGCCTTGTCCACGCTTGCCTTTCCCTTGTCTGGGATCGGCCTGCCGCTGGGCGTGTATCTTTCGCCCTTCTATGCCGACGAAATCGGTCTCGGCGTCGCGCTGACGGGCATGCTGTTCATGATGCTGCGTCTGCTCGACATGATCCTGGACCCAACGATCGGCCACTTGGTCGATAGCTTCAATTCGAAGTGGGGAAGGGCGCGGCCCTGGATCGTTGCGAGTGTTCCCTTGCTGATGCTCGCGGCCTACTTCATCTACATGCCGCCGCGGGAAGGCGCCAGCGCGCTCTATTTCGTGCTCTGGATGGTGATCCTCTACCTCGGCTCGACCATGCTGATCATCGCGCGCAATGCCTGGGTCGCTGACATCGCGACGGACTATGACGACCGCTCACGCCATTTCGTGATGATCGAGATGGCCAGTGTGCTCAGCATGCTGGTCCTGCTGATCATCCCGGTCATCATCGCCAACAATGGCGGGGATCGTTTCGAACAGATTGGCGCAATGGGCTGGTGCCTTATCATTTCGCTGCCGCTTACCGCGCTGATCGCCTGTATGTTCGTTCCCGACCCGCCGCGGACGAAGGATCCGGACGCGAAAGCCTACACATTTGCTGACCTGCGCATGGCGGTCGGCAACCGCTTCCTGAAAACCGTCCTCCTGCTCGAGTTGCTGATCGGCATGGGCATTACGGTCACGGCCTCGCTCTACCTGTTCGTCGCCGAATCGGTGTTCGGCCTCAGCGATGCGCAGGCAAGCCTCCTGCTGGTCGTGTTTTTCCTGTCCTCCGTACTCGGATTGCCGGTCTGGATGCGGTTCGCTTCAAGAACGGAAAAACACAGTGCTGTCTGCGTGGCCGTTCTGATGTCCGCCGCCAGTTATCTGCTCTACCTTATCGCCTCACAGTTCCCGGGCTTCTGGCCGTTTGCGCTCGCAGCCGTCATCAACGGGTTCGCCTTCACAGCGCCGCTGGTCATTGGCCGATCAATGACGGCAGATGTTGTCGAGTGGGAACTCGTACGCTCCGGCACCAACCGGGCCGGCTTGTACTTCGGCCTGAACGCCGGCGCCTACAAGATCGGCGCGAGCCTCGCGACCGGGCTCGCCTATCTGTTGGTGGGTCTGGTGGCTGGTTATGAGGCCGGCGCCGAGAATTCGCCGGAGGCGGTGCAGGGTTTACTTTTCATCTTCTGCGGACTGCCCGCCGTGTTCTACCTCATCACCTATTTTGTGGTGCGCAACTACCCGCTGACGCGCGCCGTGCAGGCGGAAACAGCCGGCCGGCTCGCCAGCGTGCCGGCAGAGGTCTAGAACCCGCCTCCTTCGGCGAGCCAGTCTAGTTCTTCCGGCGTGCTGGTCCGGGCGACGACCTTGTTGCGATGAGGAAAGCGGCCGAACTGACGGATCGCATCGCAGTGCAGGATCGCATAGTCCATCGTCGTCTTCGTATAGTCGCGGAAGCCCTCACGCGCCGTATTGAAAAGGGCGGTGAACAGGGCGACGGACCAGTCCTGGTCGTCTCCTCTTTCGGAGTGTTCGAGCGGCAGGTAGAAGAACACACGCTCGGCCTCTGCCAGGCCTTCATCCTCGCCTTTTTCCAGACCTTCCTTGCACAGATGAAGGGCCAGCCGGTCCTGCGCGAAGGCGCGCGGGCTGCCGCGGAAGATGTTGCGGCTCATCTGGTCGAGCACGATAATCGCGGCGAGGCGGCCCTTCGGCCCGCGCGCCGCCCAGTCCTCGGCAAGCGGACCAGCCGACAGCGTCTCCAGCAGCGGCAGGAATTTCGCTTCGAGTTCGGCGTCGAAGGCCTTGCCGCCATTGAACCATTTCTTCGATTGCGCCTTCAGCCCCTCGGGCGTGTCTGCATCTGCGATCCAGAAGGCGAGAATGTCTTCGGGGGAGGGATGATGGCTCATGCCGCCGGGCGCCGGGCCACGATCATGTAGTTGACGCTCGTATCGAGGGAGAGCTTCCACTGGCCGGTAAGCGGCTGGAAGGCGACGCCGATGGTCTCGTTGATCTCCAGCCCGGCGCCGCGCAGCGGCGTGCGCACATCTTCGGGGTCGAGGAATTTCGACCAGTCATGCGTGCCGCGTGGCAGCCAGCCGAGAATGTATTCGGCGCCGATCACGGCTGTGGCGAGCGCCTTGGCGGTCTTGTTGAGCGTCGCGACGATCATCAGCCCGCCGGGTTTCACGAGGCGCGCCGTGTCCATCAGGAACTGGGCGGGGTCCGCGACGTGCTCGACCACTTCGAGGTTCAGCACAATGTCGAAGGCGGTCTCCCCGGCGGCGAGCAGGCCTTCGGCAGTGCCGGCTCGGTAGTCGATCTTCAGGCCCTGCTCGACCGCATGGGTCAGCGCCGTCTTGATGTTGGCCTCTGAGGCATCCACCCCGGTGACCGAGGCGCCGAGCCGGGCCATCGGCTCGCAGACCAGGCCCCCGCCGCAGCCGATATCGAGCAGGCGCAGGCCATCGAGCGGTGTGCGCAGGCCGGCGGCGAGGCCGAAATGGCGCTCGGCGGTTTCCCGGATGAACCTCAGACGGACGGGGTTGAAGCGGTGCAGCGGCTTGAACTTGCCGTTCGGGTTCCACCAGTCGGCCGCCATGGCAGAGAATTTGGCGACTTCGGCCGGGTCGATGCTTGGCGTGACCGGCGGCAAGTCAGACGCGTCAATTGTTCTCGCCATCGTTTAGCAATCCTGTTTGATCCGCGCTGAACTTTCCCCTACAGGGGCCGATATAGGACGCCCCGGGCGGGGCAGATAGTCGGTTGGGGCGAAATGGCGCGCACGGTACTCAAATTCGGCGGCACATCGGTCGGCGATCTGGACCGCATTGCCAATGTGGCAGAAATCGTCGCGGCGCGTGCCGCGAAGGGCGAGAAGATGGCTGTCATCGTCTCGGCCATGTCGGGGGAGACCAACAAGCTGGTCGCCCTGGCAGATGGCGCCGCCGGCAAGGACCTGCCGCGCAGCCTCTATGACGACGAGTATGACGTAGTCGTCGCCTCGGGCGAGCAGGTGACCGCCGGCCTTCTGGCGCTCGCATTGCGCCGCCGGGGTCTGAAGGCCCGCTCCTGGCTCGGCTGGCAGCTGCGTTTGAAAACCGACAACAGCCACGGCCGCGCGCGGATCATGGGCTTTGACGACTCCTCTCTGCCGGACTCGGTGGATAGCGGCGAGATCGCCGTCGTCGCAGGCTTCCAGGGCGTCACCGACGACTACCGGGTCACGACACTTGGCCGGGGCGGCTCGGATACCAGCGCCGTGGCGGTTGCCGCCGCCCTCGGCGCCAAGGTCTGCGACATCTATACAGATGTAGACGGGGTCTACACCACCGATCCCCGGATCGTCCCCAAGGCCCGGCGGATCGACAAGATCTCATATGAAGAGATGCTCGAGATGGCCTCGCTCGGCGCGAAAGTGCTGCAGACGCGCTCGGTCGAACTCGCAATGAATCACAATGTTCCCGTCCGGGTGCTGTCGAGCTTCGTGAAGCCCGGCGAGGAATCCCCCGGAACGCTTGTCTGTGCAGAGGAAGAAATCGTGGAAAAGCAGGTTGTGAGCGGCGTCGCCTATTCGCGGGACGAAGCAAAGGTCACGCTCTACGGTGTGCCCGACAAGCCGGGATCGTCGGCCAAGATCTTCTCGGCCCTCGCCAAGGCCGGAGTGAACGTCGATATGATCGTGCAGGCCAGCTCCCGCGAAGCCTCCAAGGCAAACCTCGTGTTCACCTGTACCGAGCGCGACAGCCCGTTTGCCCGCGACACGCTGGAGAAGCTGAAAGCTGATCTCGGCTATGAGCGGCTGGAAGTGGTCAGCGATGTCTCGAAGATATCGATCATCGGCGTCGGCATGAAGAGCCATACCGGCGTCGCCGAGAAAATGTTCACGGCGCTCTCGGAAAAGGGCATCAACATCGATGTCATCTCCACCTCGGAGATCAAGATTTCCGTGCTGATTGCCGCGCCCTATACAGAACTGGCCGTTCGCGCCCTACATACCGCGTTTGGTCTGGACTCGGAATAACCCGCCATCCCGAACGGGAGAGCATGCCCTATAATATGCCGGCCACGCGTGTGCTCATGAACAACCTCCGCCAGGTGATGGCGGAGGATGGTGACACGCGTTCGCGCCTGGACCATGTGGTCCGCCTCATCGCCTCGACCATGGTGGCCGATGTGTGCTCGATCTACCTGCGTGAGCCGGAGGGCTCGCTGCTGCTGATCGCAACCGAAGGACTGAAGCCGGAAGCCGTCAACAAGACGCGCATGGCCTCCAACGAGGGCCTCGTCGGCTTTGTAGCCCGCACTGCCGAGCCCATCGCCATCGAGGACGCGCCGCGCCATCCTTCCTTCTCCTACCGCCCGGAAACAGGGGAAGATCCCTTCCACGCCTTCCTCGGCGTGCCGATCCTGCGCACTGGCGGGGTGACCGGCGTGCTTGTCGTCCAGAACAGGACTGAGCGGTCTTACCGCGATGAGGAGATCGACACGCTGCAGACCATCTCGATGGTGCTGGCAGAGATCGTCCATACGCTGGTGCTGGTGCCTGCCCCGCAGAGCGCGCCGGAACGCCGTGTGCGCGGGCCGGGCGGTGGCAACCTCACGGGCCGGGTATTCTGCGAAGGCCTCGGTTATGGCCGCGCGGTGCTCCACGACCCTGTGGTGCCGGCGGCGAAGTTCTTTGCCAGCGACATGCCGGCGGAAGCGGCAAGGCTCAATGACGGCCTGATCGAACTGCGTGCCTCCATCGACCGGATGATGCTGATTGATGGCGCCGCCCTCGGCGGTGACCCGCGTGACGTGATGGAGGCTTACCGGCTGCTGGCCGAAGACCCGTCCTGGGCCGAGAAGCTGCACGAGGGCATCCGCTCCGGGCTTTCCGCCGAAGCGTCGGTGGACCGGGCCCGGCGCGAGCACCGCGCGCGGCTGCAGAATGCGCGCGACCCCTATCTGCGCGAACGGCTTCACGACCTCGAAGACCTCGACAACCGCCTCCTGCGCGTGCTCGGCGGAGACGAGAGCAAGCCGAAGATCACCGGCGAGCAGAACGTGCTGGTCGCTCGCCGGCTGGGGCCTGCGGAACTGCTGGAGTATGCCAAGGTTGGTCTGCGCGGCCTGCTGATGGAGGAGGCGGCCGCGTCGTCGCACGCCGCGATCGTGGCTCGCGCGCTCGGCATTCCGGCCATCGGCGGCATCGAAAACCTGACCACGCGCATCGAGCAGGGCGACTACATCATCGTGGATGCCGAGGAAGGCTCCGTCCACATCCGCCCGGATGATGCGGTGTACGATGCGTACAAGTCCCGCGTCGCCCTGCGCTCGCAGCGCCAGGCGCGGTATGCCGCCCTGAAGGGGCTGCCGGCGAAGACCCTTGATGGTACGCATGTCTCGCTCATGCTCAACGCCGGCCTGGACCTGGATCTTGACATGCTGGACCAGGCCGGCGCCGACGGGGTGGGCCTGTTCCGCACCGAGTTCCAGTTCCTTGTCTCGGAGTCCCTGCCGCGCCTTGAAGACCAGATTGCGCTCTACAAGCGCGTGCTTGACCGGGCAGGCGAGCGACCGGTCGTATTTCGCACGTTGGACCTTGGCGGCGACAAGGTGCTGCCTGCGCTGAACCTTCAGCGGGAAGAGAACCCCGCCCTTGGCTGGCGCTCGATCCGGTTTGCGCTGGACCACAAAGGTCTGTTCCGCCGACAGCTGCGGGCGCTGGTGCGGGCCGCCGGGGAGCGGCCGCTGACCGTGATGTTCCCGATGGTGACCGTGCCGTCCGAGTTCCGGGACGCCAAGGCGCTGCTGTTGGAGGAAATGCGCTGGAGCGCAGAGCGCACAGGCGTCAAGCCTTCCAAGCTGGAAGTCGGCGTGATGCTGGAGACCCCGGCCCTCGGGTTTTCGATGCAGGACCTGGCCGGGGAGGTCGACTTCCTGTCAGTTGGCACCAACGACCTGTTGCAGTTCTTCTTCGCCGCCGACCGGATGACACCCTCGGTCAGCGAGCGATACGACCTTGTGGACCCGGCCGCCCTGCGCTTTCTCAAGATGGTCGCCGAGACGTGCAAGGCCGGCAATGTCCGCCTGTCGGTGTGCGGGGAGGCGACAGCCTCACCCCCGGTCGCGCTATGCTTTGCGGCGCTCGGCTATACCAGCCTGTCAATGGCGGCCTCGGCCATCGGCCCGGTCAAGCAGGCTCTGCGCGAGGTCGACCTTAACGCTTTCCGGGCCGGTCTTTTCGAGCGTATGGACAAGCCGAACGGATCGTTCCGTAACCAAGTGTTAGCACTTGCCGCTGAGCATGGGATTGACACGGCTGACAGCTAAAGCGTGTTGCGGCGGAACGAACCCGGCCCTACGTAAACTCTGGACCGGATCTTGCCCAGAATTCATTTGGTGGCGGCATTCGGCAATGAGACTGGTAGACAATGGCACAGAACGTACCGACTGAGCCTGCAGGCGACAAACCCGAGGAATCCGGGCGAGTGGAAGACAATGGAACGAACCGTTCGAATGTGATGCCGATCTCTGCGGAAGCAGCCCGGCAGCTCGACGACTATGGTCGTCGCCAGCGCGCCGACGAAATTTTCCGTTCGGGCAAATACGAGGGCGAAGAGCTCCGCATGGGGCAGGTGCTGCGCCGGGTGCGTGAGGCACTGTTGCTGGACCTCGGCGAAATCGCGCGAGATTCGCGGATCCGCGAGAATTTCCTCATGGCCATCGAGCGGATGGAGCTTCAAACGATCGCAAAGGGCTACCTGGTGCCCTACCTGATCGCTTATTCTAAATATCTCGGGCTGCCGGAGCAGGAAGTCGTGCAGCGCTACACGCGCGAGTGCGGCGCAGTGGACGAGGTAAAAACCTCCGCCCCAGTTCCGAAGATTGGCCAGATCAGCAAGAAGCAAACCCAGCTACCGCTGATTGTGGCCGCCTGCGGCGCGCTGCTATTGTTCGTGGCTGGCGGTTTCAGCGTGTTCCTGCTGATGAACAAGGGCCCGGAAGAGGTTGTCTCGCCGACGGTCGTGGCCGTCAGCGGCGCCCGCGATAGCCTGTTTGCCAAAAATGCCTCGTCCCCGGGGGTTCCGGCCGACCTGCCGCTCGAAATCGTCGCCGTCCGCCAGGGCTGGCTGGAAGTGCGCGGCGCCGATGGCACCATCTTCCTGAGCCGGACGATGGCCGAAGGCGAGAACTATTTCCCGCGCCTCAAAGCCGGCTGGACCGTCTCGGCCCGCAATGGCGGCGCCTTCGAATGGCGCGTCGGCGACCTGACGGTCGGCCCGCTCGGTCCGGAAGGCGCACAGGTCTTCTCCATTGGTGTTGACGATCAGTTGGTGCGTGCCGCCGAAATCTCGGCCCCGGTCGTGGCTGAAGCGGACGTCCCGCCCGCTGCCGCCAACGGCAACGCGACCCGCTAGGCCCTTTACGCGGCGCCCGCGCGGCGCCACATGTGGGGCTCACCGGAAGCCCGAGAAGGCGCTGAACAGCGATGAGCCACAACCCGATCCGCCCCTGGCGCAATATCGAGCGACGCAAGTCCCGCCAAATCCGTGTCGGCAATATCCTGATCGGGGGCGATGCCCCGATTGCCGTGCAATCGATGACCAACACGCCGACCGAAGACGCGGCCGCCACCATCGCGCAGATCCAGCGCTGCGCGGAGGCGGGCGCCGACATCGTGCGGGTCTCCTGTCCGACGGAAGAGTCAACGAAGGCGATGTACGAGATCGTCAAGGCGAGTCCGGTCCCACTCGTGGCGGACATCCATTTCCACTACAAGCGCGGCATCGAGGCAGCAGACGCCGGCGCCGCCTGTCTGCGCATCAATCCCGGCAATATCGGGTCGCAGGCGCGGGTGAAGGAAGTTGTCGCGGCGGCGCGTGCGAACGGTTGCTCGATGCGGATAGGCGTCAATGGTGGCAGCCTTGAAAGGCATCTGCTGGAAAAGTACGGCGAGCCGTGCCCGGACGCGATGGTGGAGAGCGCGCTGGACCATGCGCGCATCCTCGATGATCTCGGCTTCCACGATTACAAGATTTCGGTGAAGGCCTCGGACATGTTCCTCACCGTGGCGGCTTACCAGTTGCTCGCCGAGGCAACCGATGCACCGCTGCACCTCGGCATCACCGAGGCGGGCGGACTTCGTACGGGCACGGTCAAGTCCTCCATCGGTATGGGCGCGCTGCTCTGGGCCGGCATCGGCGACACGATCCGCGTTTCCCTTTCGGCCGAGCCGGAGGAGGAAGTGAAGGTCGGATTCGAGATGCTGAAGTCGCTCGGCCTGCGCACGCGCGGTGTCAACATCGTTGCCTGCCCGAGCTGCGCGCGGCAGGGCTTCGACGTGATCCGAACGGTGGAGACTCTGGAGAAGCGCCTCGCGCATATCTCCGAGCCCATATCGCTGTCGATCATCGGCTGCGTTGTTAACGGACCGGGCGAGGCGGCGCTGACCGATCTCGGCTTCACCGGGGGTGGCAAGGACAGTGGCAAGATGTTCGTGAACGGACGAGCCGACCATAACGTCTCGACCGCCGACATGGTGGAGCACATCGTGAAGCTGGTCGAAGACAAGGCCGCGAACCTGAAAGCTCAGCGCGAGGCTGAGCAGGTTCCGGCAGAGTAAGCGGGCCCTGGCTTCCTTCACCTCTGTATTTGGCCATTCCGGTGTGGGAAGCGTACGGAGCGGGAGGGACGCTCCTGACACTCGGAGAAGTCCATTCTGTCAGCCAGATCACCGCTGTGCTGGCGCCGTTTGGGTCTTTAGGCGCGGTATTCTATCGGCTGCGCCCATCGAACCGGCGGTCGGGGCAGTCGACGATATCGTCAGGTCCGAGCTGACCCTGAACACCTTTATCCCGACCGGGGCGCTCCACTATTCCTTTGTCGATGATAGCGGCGTTCATGTTGCACCGGTGCGGCCAGATCGAACCAGGTGCCTGCGATCGCCGTATCGGCTTGATTAAACTTTCCTTCCAGGCCCGGCACGTCCGAGAATGATGGCCTGCGCGGAGAGATTTCAACTCTGACCCGGCGATCCGGGTTATCATCGGCGCCAGGGCGGGCGGGTTTGAAAACGCACTGGCTAATACCCCAGGCTAATACCCCGGCGGACCCTTTGGCCGCTTGCGGAGGCGGTCACGAAGGGCGGCTTTGCAAGAGGTCAGGTCGGCCCGCAGGTGCTCACCGGCACCAGCGCGGCTGCCGCATCATATAGCCCTTGCGACGGCGCAAGACGCCGGATCAGGGCGAGGGCTTCCGGGGCTTTCAGAGTGACGATATCGACGCCTTCAGCAGGATCGAAAGCCTGCTCCTCCAGCTTGACCACGACCGTTCGCGTACCCGGCGCGTCCGGCAGGCGTGCATCAAGCGAGCCGGCATAAACATTATCCGTAGACGCATCAAAGATCGACAGTGAGCCATATTCCGGCCAGGTCGGGACGGTTAGAGTGACCGGGCCGCCGGTCACGTCGATCACGCAGATCGCGTAGGCAAGATCCGGCGAGGGGCGCACGATGGTCTGCGTCTGCGGCGTGACGCGCGGGCTCATCTGCCACTTATGGACGGGAATGCCGCTGCCGGTCATCCGTTCACGTGCTTTCGACATGATCTCGCCAGGCAGGGCATTCAGCACCACGACATGCGCAGCGGCAAAGCCGATGATGAACGTGGCGGCACCGATCAGGGGCAGGCGCATCAGTTGGCCTCCCCGCAGCCGAGCTTTTCGATTCGCGGCGGAGTGAGCGTGGCTTCCGGGGCCGCGATCAGTTCCGGTGACGGCTTGTAGAGGCGCAGCGTCAGGTCGAACTGGCCGGCGTCGCGGCTGGAGACCCATTCGCTGTCTGCTGGAAGCGGCGCAATGAGGAAGGACCAGTCTTCCGTGGTGCCCGCGGCCTCAGCGTCGGTCAGATCAAACGAGAGGGCATCGTCGGTATTGCGCGGCAGGTAGCTTGTCGCATCATAAAGCGTGATCGACCACCATTGCGCCGGGTGGATACCGCCGGAGACCCGGTAGGTGCAGGCCTCTGCCAGCCGGTCTCCCGCATCGTCGGTGTTGCGAGTGAAGTAGACCGCCTCGTCCTTGGACAGGGCCAGCAGGCCATGACGAGCCACTCTGGCGCGGGTCCATGGGTTGGCCGCTTCGGAGCCGATGGTCCAGTCGCTGGTCCAGCCGTCGAGATCGATCGCCCCTCCAAGGCGCATACCGGGACCGATGATGCCGGCCGCCGCTAAGGCGCTGCCGACGCCGAGCCCGGCGCCGAGGATAAGGCCCACAAGTGCGCTGACAATCTTCATGAAAACACGCTAACGTGACCGCTGCTGGACGCAAGTGCCAAGCAAGACGGCTGGGCGAAACAGCCGGAACTCGCTAGCAATCGGCCGAATTCATTGGGGCGGGACGGTCTTCATGTTTTTCCGGATTTTGCGGTGGATTGGCCTGACGCTTCTGGCGGCCCTCGCACTGTTGGTCACAACAAGCTGCACGATGTTGGGGCTCAATTATGCGAGCCTCGATACGGCCAACAAGCCGGCGTCTGTGCCGGCGATCGACATTGACCGGCTGATGACGCCCGAGGGGCGGGCCGAAGCGCTGGAGATGCTGGAGGATACGCTTTATGGCCCCTGGCCGGAAGGTCTGCCGGTTGTGATCAGCGACTGGCGGATTGTAAATCCGGACTATCTCGAAGGGCGCGGTACGCTCGAGGAGTTGGACATCACGATAGGCCGGGGCGAGGGCGCGCGGACCTTCCAGCTGGTGGCGGCTTTCCCGGCCGCAGCGATGAGCAATCCCCTGGTGCTTAGCCAGACGTTCAGCTCAAACTGCGCAACCTTCCCGGGCGAGACCGTGACCAGTGAAGACGGTGATCCGTGTACGGCACGCGACTATGGCGCGGTGGTAAGCTTCATCGTGGAGACGCTGTTCGGCGAGTATATTGCCGAGGCGCCTGTGGGACTCTATTTCGACGAAGGCTTCGTTTACGCGAGCTTTCACGCGGGCGACTTCATTCCGGACAGTGCCCAGCGTGCGCCGGCCGCGCTGGCGGGCCTCGGCGCGGATGTGAACCCTACCAGCACCTTGATGGCCTGGGCCTTTGCCTTTTCGGCGGCGATGGACGTGCTGGAGAATGACCCGCGTGTCGACACACGCCACACCTCGATTATGGGCCATTCGCGCCATGGCAAAGCGGCGCTGCTGGCGGCGGCGTGGGACCAGCGCGTCGAGGCGGTGATCGCCCACCAGTCCGGATTTGCAGGCGCCTCGCTCTCGCGCTCGGGCACCGGCGAGCGCCTCGACCGGATGGCGAAATCCTATCCGCACTGGCTGTCGCCCGAGGCGCAGGGCTATGCGCGCAATCCGTCCACGCTGCCCTATGACCAGCATATGCTGCTGGCGCTGGTTGCGCCGCGCCGACTGTTCCTCGGCAATGCGCGCCGGGATGTCTGGTCGGATCCTAACTCGAGTTTCCGCGCGGCTCAGGCAGCGAGCGCGATGTGGACCGCTATGGGCGTGCCTGGAATCAGCGGTGAGGACATGCGCACCTTCGATCCCACCGACGGCATCGTCTGGTGGCTGAGACCTGGCGGGCACAGCATCGTGGACGACGACGTTCTGGCCTTCCTCGAGTTCCTGAAGGTGCGGCCGGGTCCCGCGGCGGTGCAGCCGGGGGGCTCGGCGGCCGTGTTGCCAATTGCTGAGACACCCCGGTAAGGTCTGCCTTCAAATCAGTTGGGAGGCTGAACCTGTGACCATTGATGTCGATTTCCTGAAGCCCGTGCTCGCGCTGGTCCTTTGGACCTGCTTCATGTGGTTCTGGATGTATGCCCTTCGCCTGCCGGCCTTCTCAAAATACAAGATCAACCCGGACGATGCCCGCCATCCCGGCACCTACAGCGACAAGCTGCCACCGCATGTTCGCTCGGCCGCCGACAACTACAACCACCTGCATGAGCAGCCGGTCATCTTCTACGCCCTCATGTTCTTTATGGCGCTGACTGGGGGCAACGACAATCTGGCCGGTCTGGTGGCCTGGATCTATGTCGGCTTGCGCGTTCTGCATTCGGTCGTGCAGGTCGTGATCGGTAAGGTCGCCCTTCGCTTCCTGGTCTTCGCGGCCGCGTCCTTCTGCTTGTTCTTCCTCGCCGGCAGGGAAGCCTTGCGCATCTTCCTGATGTCCCCGGCGCTGTAAGGCTTCCAAGCGGCGTGAAACCGGACTAAAGGGCGAGCTATGCCCTCCCTGTCCGTTACACGCCTCCAGCAGGTGATCGACCGGTACGAGGAGGTCGAGGCCCGGATGGGCGCGACCTCCGACTCCAAAGAGATCATTACCCTGTCCAAGGAACATGCCGAGCTCCGCCCCGTGGTGGAGAAAGCGCGCGAGCTGCTGGCTGCCCGCCGTGGTCTGATCGAGGCCGAGACGCTGGCCGCCGCGGGCGACCCCGAGATGGCCGATCTCGCCCGAATGGAGATCGAGGACCTGAAGGAACGGCTGCCGGCACTTGAGCAGGGCATGCAGATCCTGCTGCTGCCCAAGGATGTCGATGACGCGGCCAATGTCGTGCTCGAGGTGCGGGCCGGCACCGGCGGCGACGAGGCGGCGCTGTTTGCGGGCGACCTTTACCGGATGTACATGCGCTATGCGCAGCTACAGGGCTGGAAGGTCGAGATCGTCGATGCCTCGGAAGGGGAGGCGGGCGGTTACAAGGAGATCATCGCGAACGTGTCGGGCGACGGCGTTTTCGGCCGGATGAAATGGGAAAGCGGCGTCCACCGCGTGCAGCGCGTGCCGGCAACCGAAACGCAAGGGCGTATCCACACTTCAGCTGCGACGGTGGCGATCCTTCCGGCCCCGGAGAATATCGAGATCGACATTCGCGCAGAGGACATCCGGATCGACACGATGCGCGCTTCAGGCGCGGGCGGCCAGCACGTCAACAAGACCGACTCGGCCGTGCGCATCACGCACTTTCCGTCGGGCATCGTGGTGACGAGTTCGGAAAAGTCCCAGCACGTGAACCGAGAGAAGGCCATGGATCAGCTCAAGATCCGTCTCTATGAGAAACTCCGCCACGAACGCGACTCTGCCCGCGCCGAAGCCCGTGCCGGCATGGTTGGCACCGGTGACCGCAGCCAGAAGGTGCGTACCTACAACTATCCGGAAAACCGCGTCACCGATCACCGCATCGGCCTGACGCTCTACTCGCTCGACCGCATCGTTGCTGGCGACAAGCTGAACGATGTTGTGGAAGCTCTGATCACGGAAGACCAGGCGCGCAAGCTGGCCGCCATGGACGCTGGCTGAGACGCTTGCAATGACCGCGCTGACCTATGACGAGCTGATCCGCGCGGCGTCACAGGCGCTGGCCGATGCCGGCATCGAGGATGCGCGCCAGAATGCAATGCTGCTGATGCTGGCGGCGTTCGGCGATACGCGCGCGGCGCTGATCTCGGCCGGCGCCTCGCTGGTGCCGAAAGGCATTCAGGACGCGTTCGAGACGGCGCTTGCCCGGCGGCTGTCGCGCGAGCCGGTGCAGCACATCCTCGGCCATACAGGCTTTTACGGGCTCGAGATTCTCTCCGATGCGCGCGCGCTGATTCCGCGCCCGGACAGTGAAGTCGTGGTCGAAGCCGCGCTCGACCTGCTGGCGCCCGGCCGCTCTGTCCGGGTGGCGGACCTCGGCACCGGGACGGGGTGCCTCCTTGCCGCGATCCTCTCGCAGCGTCCGCTCGAGACAGGTACCGGCGTTGAGGCGAGCCCGGCCGCCGCCAGCCTCGCGCGGGAGAATTTCCGGCAGCTGGGCATGGACGCGCGCGCAGAGGTCTTCGAAGGCCGCTGGTCGGACTGGACCGGATGGGGTGAGGCAGGCCTCGTCATCTCCAATCCGCCCTATATCGCTACCGGCGAGATTGCGGTGCTCGCCCCGGAAGTGCGCCGGTTCGATCCGATGCCGGCGCTGGACGGTGGGGAGGACGGCCTCGCCGCCTACCGAGAGATCATCGCCCTCGGGCGGGCACTGCTGAAGCCGGGCGTCCCCCTGGTGCTTGAGATCGGCCATGATCAGCGCGCGGCCGTGCAGGAGCTGATGCGCGCCGCCGGGTATTCCAGAATGGGACACCGAAAGGACCTTGGCGGCAATGACAGGTGTGTCTGGGGTCTGGCGCCGGGCCCGAGCCACTGATTTTCCGCTTGTTGGCCCGTCCGTTACACAGTAGAACCTTTCCAGCGAGGGGCAGTCTGCCGGAGAGGCAGACAATTAACGCTGCCTTCGTTCGGGTTCGGTGGAAACGGCCAAAGTCCAACCCCCAATCCCGCCTGCAAGCAAGATGACCATTCGAAAACTTGGCTTGCCGGTGACCGCTGGTTTACGAACACAGGACAAGACCCATTCATGAAACGCTCACGCGGTCGCAACAGGCGCCCAGGCGGCAATCAGCAGAACGCCTTCAACAACCCGAACCGTCACTTTGAAAGCGTCGGCCCGGATGTTAAGATTCGCGGCTCCGCCCAGCAGGTGCTCGAGAAGTACCAGCAGTACGCGCGCGACGCGCATACCAGCGGTGACCGCGTCCTGTCGGAAGCCTATTTCCAGTATGCGGAACACTATCAGCGAATTGTCGCCAAGCAGAACGAGGCCCGCACCCAGCAGCAGGGCGGCCAGCCGCAGAACCGCAGCGGCAATGGCAATGGTAACGGCAACGGCCCGCGCGATGACCGCGACCCGCGCGGCAGCCAGGACCGCGACCCCCGTGGCGGTGGCAACGAGGAATCCAGCCAGAGCTACGACGACCAGGGCGAAGCCGAAGTTGTAGCGCCCGTCAGCGCCCACCGGTCCGGCGAAGACGAATCCGATTCGCTGCGGGTGATCGACCGCGATGATGATCGGGAAGACGCCGCCGAAGCCAGCGATGGCGCCCCCGCCGAGAACCGCGGCGAGCGTGCCGGCGGTGACAAGAACCGCCGCGCCCGCAAACCCTACCGTCCGCGGGAGGAAGGCGTTGTCCGCGAGGACCGCCCGCCGCGCGACGACCGCGTGCCCCGAGAACCGCGCCCGCCGCGTGAGCCGGTGGTCGCCGTTTCGGAAACCGACGGGGTAATGAAGACGCTCGCCCGTGGGCGCCGCAAGCCGGCCCCGGAAGAGGGCGCCCCGGCAGAGACGACCGACTAGGTACAAGTACTGCGACCAGATGCCAGCGCCCCGCCCTCGCCGGCGGGGCGTTTCATTTGCGCAAGGCAGCTTGCGCCGGGCGGCTCGCCTTCCCAAATCCTGACCAACACAACGGCTGCCGCTGAGCGGGGCCGAACCCGAGCCTTCAATCTGCCTTTCACAGGGGATGCAAAACCATGAACATCGAACAGTATACAGAACGTGCGCGCAGCCTGATCCAGAGCGCCCAGACCCAGGCCCTTGCCGGAGGGCATCAGGTGCTCACCCCCGCCCATATCCTCAAAGCCCTGTTTGACGACCGTGACCAGTTGGCCGTGAACCTGATCCGCGCGAGCGGCGGGCGGCCGGAGCTGGCCGTCCAAGGGGTTGATGCAGCGCTGGCGAAGCAGCCGAAAGTTTCGGGCGCGGGCGCCGGCGGGCTGCGCCTTGAACAGGCCGGCGCGAAACTGTTCCAGGAGGCCGAAGCCGCCGCGAAAAAAGCGGGTGATGCCTTTGTGACTGCGGAGCGCTTGCTGCTCGCCATTGCCGGGCTCACGGGTGATCCGGCGGCCGAAGCGCTGAAGGCGGCCGGTGTCACGCCCAAAGGTCTTGAGGGCGCCATCGCGCAACTGCGCCAAGGCCGTACGGCTGACAGCCAGAATGCCGAAGAAGGCTATGAGGCGCTGAAGAAGTATGCGCGCGACCTGACGAAGGATGCGCGTGAAGGCAAGCTTGATCCGGTGATTGGGCGCGACGAGGAAATCCGCCGCGCGATTCAGGTCTTGTCGCGCCGTTCCAAGAACAACCCGGTGCTGATCGGCGAGCCCGGCGTGGGCAAGACGGCGATTGCCGAAGGTCTTGCGCTGCGAATCGTCAATGGCGATGTGCCGGAAAGCCTGAAGGGCAAGAAGCTGCTTGCACTCGACATGGGCGCGCTGATTGCGGGCGCAAAATTCCGCGGCGAGTTCGAGGAGCGTCTGAAGGCGGTGCTGACGGAAGTCACCCAGGCTGAAGGCGGCGTGATCCTGTTCATCGACGAGATGCACACACTGGTCGGCGCAGGCAAATCCGAAGGCGCGATGGATGCGTCCAACCTGCTGAAGCCTGCGCTGGCGCGCGGCGAGCTGCACTGTATCGGTGCCACCACGCTCGACGAGTACCGAAAGCATGTGGAGGGCGACCCCGCGCTCGCCCGCCGCTTCATGGCGGTCTATGTAGACGAGCCGACGGTCGAGGACACGATTTCGATCCTCCGTGGTCTGAAGGGCCGCTACGAGGCGCACCACGGCGTGCGCATCTCGGATGCAGCCATTGTCTCGGCAGCGACGCTGTCGAACCGCTACATCACAGACCGCTTCCTGCCAGACAAGGCCATCGACCTGATGGACGAGGCGGCCGCACGCCTTCGCATGCAGGTGGATTCGAAACCGGAAGAACTCGACGAACTCGACCGGCGCCTGATGCAGCTGCGCATTGAGGCCGAAGCGCTGAAGAAGGAAAAGGACACGGCTTCGCAGGACCGGCTTAAAACCATCGAAGGCGAAATCGCCGGTCTCGACACGCGTTCTCGCGAGTTGACGACCGCATGGGGCGCCGAAAAGGACAAGCTGAAAGGCGCCGCTTCCGCGAAGGAGAAACTCGATAGGGCCTATTCGGACATGGCCGAAGCGCAGCGCCAGGGTGATCTGGCGAAAGCCTCGGAGCTGAAATTTTCGACCATCCCGGCACTGGAGAAACTTATCGCCGAAGTCGAAGGCAAGGGCGACGCCGATGGCGGGCTCGTCTCCGAAGTCGTTCGTCCCGAGCACATCGCCGGCGTCGTGTCCAAGTGGACCGGCATCCCGGTCGACAAGATGATGGAAGGCGAGCGCGAGAAGCTTCTGCGCATGGAAGACACGCTGCGCGGCCGCGTGGTCGGGCAGGAAGATGCGCTGCTGGCGGTCTCGAACGCGGTGCGCCGCGCGCGCGCAGGCCTGCAGGACCCAAACCGTCCGATCGGCTCATTCCTCTTTGTCGGCCCGACCGGCGTCGGAAAGACGGAGCTTACAAAGGCGCTCGCGGGATTCATGTTCGATGACGAGACCGCCGTTTTGCGGCTCGACATGTCAGAATACTCCGAGAAGCACTCTGTAGCCCGCCTGATCGGCGCGCCTCCGGGTTATGTCGGCTATGACGAAGGCGGCGCGTTGACTGAAGCCGTCCGCAGACGTCCTTATCAGGTCGTCCTGTTCGACGAGGTCGAGAAGGCCCACCCGGACCTGTTCAACACGCTGCTGCAGGTGCTCGATGACGGCCGTCTCACCGATGGCCAGGGCCGTACAGTCGACTTCAAGAACACGATCATCATCATGACCTCGAACCTTGGCGCAGATGCGCTGGCGAGCGGGGAGGAGGGTGACGTGTCCGAAAGCGCACGCGAGCAGGTGATGAGCGCGATCCGCCGTCACTTCCGGCCTGAATTCATCAACCGGATTGACGAGATCGTCTTCTTCAAACGGCTGGGTCGCGGAGAGATCGACCATATCGTGGACATCCAGATGGGCCGTCTCGAAGGGCTGCTTCGTGAGCGGAAGATGAAGCTGGAGCTTAGCCTTGCAGCCCGCAACTGGCTGGCCGCCCGGGGCTATGATCCCGCCTATGGCGCCCGCCCCCTCAAGCGCGTCATCCAGAAGGAGCTGCAGGACCCGCTTGCGCGCCTGCTGCTTGAAGGCCGCATCCTCGACGGGGAGACGATCCTTGTGGATGTCGAAGGCGACGCGCTGTCGATCAACGGCGTGCCGAACAACTTCACCAAGGGCCGTGCGGCCCTCAACTGAGGCCTAGCGCGATCCGTTGCGGGTTGCCTTGAGTTCTGCCGTCAGCACCTCGCTGGCGGCGGCCTCCTTCGTATCGGCCCCGCGCAGCTTGTCGATCACGTCGCGCTGAACCCGGAAGGACTCGAAGGCGGATGCGTTACGGGAAAGGTCACGGCCGGTCGGCAATTCCAGCGTCATAGGGTTCACGTAGACGCCGTTGCGCAGCACTTCATAGTGCAAGTGGGCGCCGGTGCTGGATCCGGTCGAGCCGACATAGCCGATTGTGTCGCCGCGCATCACGGTGCGGCCAGGCGTCAGCCCTTCAGCAAAGGCCGACATATGTGCATAGACGGTCTCGAATCCGCGTTCGTGCTGTATGCGGATGAACCAGCCATAGCCGTCGCCGAACTTCATATCGGTTATCAGGCCCGAGCCGGCGGCGCGGATCGGTGTGCCGGGCGGTGCGCGGAAGTCGACGCCGGCGTGCAGCAGCATGTCGCCAGTGATGGGATGGATGCGGTTTCCGAAGCCGGAACTGATCTCGCCGCCGCGCACCGGGTCGCGCACGAGGAACTCATCGCCGGCCACGCCGTTGCGGTTGAAGAATTCAGGCACGCCGGTGTCTTCCGGAACGTAGCGGTACCAGCTGCCGGCGGCCTTCTGGCCATTGAAGGCGGCAAAGACGAGATCGCCCGCCTCGAGAAAATTGCCGCGCTCGTCGGCGATCATCTCGACCACGATGTCAAAACGCTCGCCCCTGCGGCCCCCTTGGGCGAGTTTCGGATCCTCAGGGAAGAGGCTGGCGAACGTGTCGGCATGGGCACGTGTGCCACCCTCGTCTGCAATCGCCTCGGTGAGTGATGTACCGATCTCACCGGAGATCCGGTGGAGCGCGACGGTTGTCTTGGCGGCGAGCGCGCTGGCGAAATAGGTGCCGTCTTCGCGGCGGGTGGCGGCGAGGGTGGTTTTCGGATCGATCCGGATGCTCACCCCGGTCAACACCGGAACACCGTCGAGGCCGCTTTCGTCAAAATAGGCGATGAAAGGCGAGCCAGGGCGCAGGCGCGTGCCGCGGGTCGGCGCCGCCTCGCGCAGCGCGGCGGCGGCGGCGGCGGCATCGATGGGCGAAGCGCCGAGCACTTCGAGCGCATCTGCAGTGGCCACGTTGGCGGTGATCCGGCCCGTCCGGGCGGATGGGGCGGCAGAGGGCGCCTCAAGGCGGAAATCGGTGGCGGCAAAACGGCTCGCCGTGTCGGGGGACGGCGCAGCCCGCACTAACAGGAACAGACCCGACATCACGACCAGCACGGCTAACGCGCCAAAGCGCTCCAGCCACCGGTGGGGCGACTCAAGGCGCTTCACGGTTGCGGGGGTTGGCGGCTTGGAACTGGCCATGCGTTAACCTCGTTTCCTGAAGATCGGGTCTTCAAGCACGAGCGGAGCAAGAACGGGGCCAGATTCCCCCTTGCGGCGAGATTAACCAGGCAACTCGCGCAAGGAGCGGTGTTTCAGGGTGTGACAGGCGGGGGGGCAGTCACCGGGCCTGCAAAGAAAGTGGCCTCGGCCATCTGCCCGCCCTCGGCGGCGCGCAGGGCGTCCACCATGGCCTTATGAGCCTTGAACTCGGCCAGCATCGCAGGCTCTTCTTCCAGCTTGCGGCCGTTCGGCAGCTTCAGGGACATCACGTTGACCGGCTTGCCCTTGATGTAGACCTCGTAATGGAGGTGCGGCCCGGTCGAGGCGCCGGTCGAGCCGACATAGCCGATGACGTCGCCCTGTTTCACCTTCTTGCCGGCCTTGATGCCCTTGGCGTAGCGCGAGAGGTGCGCATAGGCCGTCTCGTAGCCGCGCGGATGCTCGATGCGGATATAGTTACCGTAACCGCCATTGCGGCTGGCGCGCTCCACAGTGCCGTTGCCGGCGGCATAAATCGGTGTGCCGGTGGGGGCAGCGAAGTCGGTACCCTTGTGCAGGCGGGTATAGCCGGAGATCGGGTGCTTGCGGGTTCCGAAGTTCGAGGAGATGCGCGCGCCGTTGATCGGCGTCTTCATCAGGAACTTTGTGGCGCTCTCGCCGTTTTCATCAAAGTAGTCGGCGACGCCGTCATCGGAGGGCGTAAAGTGGTAGAAACCACGCTTCAGCGCCTTCCCGTTCAGGGCGGCATAGAGAACTTCGCCGTTGCGGACCCGGTTTCCGCGCTCGTCGTAGGCCGTTTCGAAAAGAATTTCGAAACGGTCGCCCGGGTGGATTTCGCGCTGGAAGTCAATGTCATAGGCGAAGGCACTGGCGAAATCGGCGACCTGCTGGTCATCAGCCCCGCGCGCCAGGGCGGCGGCGTAGATGGAACTTTCGATTTCCGCTTCGACGCGCAGGTAGCCCGGTGTCAGTTTGGCGTAGAGCGGCGTGGCGGACCAGCCGTCGGCTGCGGTGCGGGTGATCAAAAGGCTGCTGTCAAAACCGGAGCGTACGGAGACGGCCTGGAGCTTGCCATCGTCGAACCAGGCCTCGGCCTGCGTCTTGCCGGGCAGCAGGCGGCGGCTATCGATGACATCCGTGCCAGTCAGCGCATGCAACGCCGCGCCAGCCTCACCAGGCTCGGCACCGAGGCGGGTGAGAAGGCCCGTGAGGGTTTCGTTGCGTTCAAGTTTGCCTTCGGCACGTTCCAGCGGCCGTGCATCGACAATATCGACCGCGCTGACGAGGCGGGCGGCAAGCGGCACGGGAATGCCGGCGTCGGCTGTCTGGATAAGGGGGTTCGGTGTGCGCCCGGCCATGACGATTCCCGCAAGGGCCGAGGCGCTACCGAGCACGCCCAGAACAATCAGGCTTTTCAACCCCTGCGACAGGCCCGGTTTCGGGAGCGCCGGGGTTTCACGCACCGTGAGGGCGGATTCAGCAGACTCGTGTGGAAGCAAGGATCGGTTTCCTGTCATTCTGGCGCCCCCAGGCCCTAGAGCTGGCACGTCCGCTGCACAAACCCATCGTCTCGCTTCCCGCTTAAGGATTCAAGAACTTGAGCCGCAAGACTTAGATGCCAAGTTAGGACTTTATGTCGTACGAAAAGCAAGAAGCAAGCCGGTCGGACCAGTGACTCCTGATAAAGCCCCCGAACAGGACGCGCCTGCGGAGCCTGCGAAGCGGCGCCGGGGAGGGCGTGTCTGGTACGTTATCGGCGGCTTTGTCTTTGTTTTTCTGGGAGGATCGCTGCTCCTCTGGTTCCTGCGCAAACCCGTGGCGGAGCAGGCCCTTTCGGCCTGGTGCGCCGAGCGCGACCTCAAGTGTGACGCAAATTTCACCGAACTGGACACCTCTGGCATCACCGTTTCGGCGGTGAAGGTCTCCTCCGGCACAGCCATGCCGGCTGAAGCAGCGCAAGTGCGCGCCGACATCCGCTGGACCGGGCTGTTCACGCCCGAGTTGACCGGCGTTACGGTTAACGGGCTTTCCCTTCGCGGTACGCTGGATGCAAACGGTCTGCGCTTCGGCGGGCTTGAAAGGCTTGTCCAAACAGGCAGTGGAGGCAGCAAGGCGCCGCCGATCGAGATTGCCGATGCCCGCATCCTGCTAGACACACCCTTCGGCCCGACCAGCGCCACCCTGACCGTCTCCGGCACCCTGCCTCGAAATGGCACAATCACGCTGCGGCTCGATCCTGGCGAACTGAGCAATCCGCTCGCCCGCGCCAACGTGCGCGAAGGGCGCCTCGATGTGCGCGCGGTGGACGGCGCTGTCGAGGCCGAGCTGGGGCTCGGTATCGGCGAAGCGGCCGTTGGCCAGATCGGGCTTGAGGATTTCGACCTTCTGACTCGCGCCGAGTTCAATTCAGATGCCGGCCATCCTGCTGCGTTCGAATGGTCGCTGCGCGCCGCCCGCATCGCCTCGCCGGAACTGCGCGCCACCGATATCCGGACGGCGGGGCGCACTGAATTCAAGACGCTTCCGGAGGCCACGATCGCCGCGGCGATGAACGAACTCGCCGCGGCGGTTTTCGATGTGGAGGCCTCGAGCCTGACGCTCCGCGGCTATACGTTCGATGCGGCCTCGATCAAGGGCGAACTCGCGGGCAATGATGGGGATGTTTCCGGCCCGCTGATCGCGACGACCGGCATGGTCACCGGACCGGCCGGTTCCGTCACTGACCTGTCCCTGGCCGGTGAGATGGACCGGCGCGAAAGCGGCGCGGCAGGTTTTGACGGAAAGATATCCGTACACGGAGCGGCTCTGGACGCGGACCTGCGTGCGCAAACCAGTGCAGCCTTCAGTTTGCCGGGCGTTCTGGAGGGCCATGCGAGCCATCTGCGTCTCGCACTCGACCGGGCGCTGTCCGGGTTCGATGCAGACGCCAACCTCGCACTGCAGACCGACGGCAAGGCATTCAGTGTTCTGGCGAGCAGCGACGGCGTCCTGACGTCGGCCTCGGGGCTCAGCCTCACAGTGACGCCGGACAAGTTTAAGCCCTGGCTCGCTGTGCTTCCGGACGGCGTGACAGGGCAGGGCGTTATCCGATTGTCGGGCGGCGGTGCGCCATCCGCTTCGATGGACGTCAGGAATTTTTCCATGATGGCCGGTGCAATCATGCTGGACGCGGAGACATTTACACTGTCGAAATGGTCCGTGGGCGGACGCATGCTGGCGGCAAACCTGCGCGGTCTCCGGCTGGAAAGCCAGCCCGAGACGCTGGAGCTTTCCGGTTCCGGAGAGCTGTCCTTTGCCGGAGATGCCGGCGGTGTGACGCTGGCAGCCACGCGCATCAAGGGCGGTCTGGATGCCACGCGCGACCGCACCGGTTGGCGGGTGCAGTCGCTGGGCGCGCCTTGTCTCGCAGTGGATACCCAAGGTCTGACGATGGGAGCCATCCGCCTCTTGCCGGCAACTATCGATGTCTGTCCCGCGAATGGCAGGTTTATGCGCCAGGGGGCAGTGCCTGGCGGTTCCGAACTTCTGGGCTCGCTCAGTCTGCCATTCACAATGGAGTCCGGTGACGGCGTTCTGAAGCTCGACAGCGCGGCCATCGACTGGACCGCCGACGGTGGCTTTGCCCTCACCGCCCGGGCGCGCACGCTAGACCTGCCATTGCAGCTGGGGGAGCGTACACTGACGATCCGAGGCGACGCGCCGCGCATCGACATCGTCACCGGCAAGGGTCCCGCGCAGATCACCGCTCGCCTTGGCGAAACCGTCTTCGGCGGCAGCCTTATTCCCGCGAATGTCTCGGCCGCAGCTTTCTCGTTCAACGGGGTCAGCGCGGCTTCCGGCGTCGAAGGAAAGGTGACCGGCGCTGGCGTGCTGATCACCGACATCAATGCCGATCCCCTCTTCAAGCCGGTGACCGCTGAGTTTTCCGGCACGCTCGGCGAGAACCGCCTGAAGCTGACTGGACCGCTGCAACTTCAGGCGACGGGCACGCCGCTGGCCGACGCCGTCGTCGATCTCAACATCATCAGCCTCGACGGCGATGCTTCAGTAGTCACCCGTCCGCTGGTGTTCCGCCGAAGCGGCCTGCAGCCGGATATGATCTCCGGCCGCTTCACCGGCCTCTTCACAGATGCCGTAGGGGGCGTTTCCAGCGACGCGCGTTTCACAATCACCGGCGGCACGATTTCCGGCACGGCAGATGTGCGCGTGCAGGATTTCGGCTTTCAGACGACGCGCCTCGGCCGGGTCACCGGGATCGATGGCAACGTGTACTTTGCCGACCTGATGGGTCTGAAGACGGCGCCCGGTCAGATGCTCAACGTGGCGAGCGTCAATCCGGGTATTCCGCTCGCGGACGGTCACGTCATCTTCGAGCTGCGCGATGGCGGCATTCTCCATCTCGACACGGTGACCTTCCCCTTTGGCGGCGGCAGGCTCGCCATAGCGCCGTTCGACTGGGCGCTGGATGGAGGTCTGCAGGACCAGTCAGTTGCAGTAACCGCTGATGCCATCGACCTTGGCCGCCTCGTCGAGATCCTGAAACTGCCGGATACCACCGCGACCGGCACCGTCAGCGGTTCCTTCCCGATCGTGTTCACGGACAACCGTGTACAGATCAAGGACGCGCGCTTGCGCGCTGATGATCCCGGCGGGCGCCTTTCGTATACCGGCGGCGCTGTAGACGCAGCGGCGGGGCAGGACGCGAATGCGAGCCTTGCCTTTGACGCGCTGCGTGATCTTAAGTTCGAAGTGCTGGAAGTCGGCATCAACGGTGATCTTGCGGGTGACCTGCGCGCGGACCTGCTGCTGATCGGCGAGAACATCAATCCGCTGCCGATGGGCAACCGTCTGACGCTGCCCGCCGGGCAGGCCTTTGAATTTGCCATCGGATTTGACCTGCCTCTCGGCACGCTGATCGAGAACCGTCTCGGCCTCATCAGCCAGGATGACCTGATCGATGCCACGCTGGAGCTTTTGAACGATGATCAGGTCCGCGAGGGGCAGGTTCCGGAGGCGCCCGCGGAGCCGCCATCTGAATGACGGGCAACAGGCCAGTCGATTGACGTTAAGCCCCGGCGTGTCATTGTCTCGTTGTGGTATCAGGAGTTTGCCGTCATGGCCTACCAAAGACTACTGCTTGTCGCGGCCAGCGCCGCTACGCTCGCAGCCTGCACGCCGACCGTGCGGATCGAGCCTTCCGACAAGCCGATCAAGATCGATCTCAATGTGAAGATCGACCAGACTGTGCGCATCCAGCTCGACCGCGAGGTCGAAGACCTGATCGCCAGCAACCCAGACCTGTTCTAGCCGCGAAGCCGAGGAGACATTCAATGACTGCCCTTCGCACACTTCTGATCTCGATCAGCCTTGCCCTGGCTGCTTTCGCCTTTGCCCCGCCAGCAACGGCGGGCGACCCCGTCATCGACGCGGCCATCGCGTCCGGTACGGTTGGCGAGCGCATTGACGGCTATCTCGGCGTTGTCAGCAATGCCGACGCTGCTGTGACCCGCAAGGTTCAGGACATCAACAATCGCCGCCGCGCCGTCTACGAGCAGACCGCCAAGGAGAACAGGACGACCGTGCAGATTGTCGCGCAGCTTGCCGGCGAGAAGCAGATCACCAAGCTCGAGCCCGGCCAGTTCTACATGGACGAGTCTGGCAGCTGGCAGGCCAAGTAGGCTCTCCTGCCCGCGGCATAAAGCAAACACAGCATCCCGCCGATTTCATAGATCGGCGGGATGTTCTATTCAGGACAGATGTCACGTACCTTCATCGTCTGGATTGTCGCGGCCCTCGTGGGCCTTGGCGCGCTCCTCTGGGGCGCAACTTTCTTCTGGCAAGGACTGGGCAGTGGCCTCAGCGGCCATGGCTGGTTTGCCTACATCCTCGGCGGCGTGCTGACGCTGGGCCTTTCCGCAGGACTTTTCGCGCTCAGCTTCTACAGCGCCCGGCACGGCCACGACGATATCGATCCGCCTGCAGGTAGTTAAGCAGGATCGCCGATTCGGACTGCCTTACACTCCTGTCACGCACGCTTGATTGACACACCGGGCGGAGCACCCGATTCTAGCGCATGGCTGGATCCAAAGACGGGCTGAAACCAATGAACCTCGACCCTGCGCGTTTCGCAGCGTTTATCGCTGCGCGTCTCTGTCACGACATTGTCTCCCCAGCGGCCACGATGTCGCTGTCCCTGGAGATGCTCGACAGTCCCGGCAGTCCGGAAGAAAAGGCGCACAGCGAGCGAACCCTGCGGGAGGGCGCGCAAGGCGTGGCGGCAACACTGCAGTTCCTGCGCTACGCCTTCGGCTCTATGGGCCTGCAGCCTGGTACGGCGGACGCGCACCAGTTCAAAAAGCTGACGGACGACTATGTCCGCTTTCAGAAGCCCAGCATCGAATGGGATCTGTCCACCACCGAGCTTGGCTATGGCCATGCCCGCCTGATTATGAACCTCGTCCTGGTGGGCCTGACGGCCACCGTGCGTGGCGGGGTCATCCATATCCGTGTGCGGGAGGAAGGGGGCGTCAAGAACGTGGTCGTCACCTGCAAGGGCGACCGGGTGGTACTTAAGGAAGACGTGGCCAAGGCTTTGGCGGGTGAAGAGCCCGAAAGCGGCTGGCGGCCGGAGAATATCCAGCCCCTGTTCGCTAAGATGACCTGCGACGGGCTTGGCGGCACGCTGCATGCCAAAACCACTCAAGACGGCGTGGTTTTTATGGCGACGGGCCTGCGTCAGCAAACGTCCTGAGGGCAGACGTAAACGTTTTGGTCAGGGTTTGTTAACACCTCTGAGGCACCCATCAGACGTGTCAAACCCTTCGCTTCAGCGGATTTTCGCCCTATGAAGACGTGCCTGATTGTGGACGACTCCCGGGTTGTCCGGAAGGTTGCGTCCCGGATCGTCCGGGATCTCGGGTTTTCCGTCACCGAAGCCGCCGAGGGCGCAGAAGCGTTGCGGATGTGCCGAGAATCCATGCCGGATGTCGTGATCCTGGACTGGAACATGCCCGTGATGAATGGGATCGACTTCGTGAAGGCCCTGCGCCGCGAGGACGGCGGGAAAACGCCCCGGGTCGTGTTCTGTTCGATCGAAAACGACGCCGAACACATCCGTGAAGCGCTGGGGTGCGGCGCGGACGAGTTCATTATGAAACCCTTCGATGCCGACATTCTCGAGAGCAAATTCGCAGAAGTCGGCCTCATCTGAAGCCTTTCTTAACATTGGGCGGCCTAACGGTAACATTTGAGGCCCCCGAAGCCTCCCGTCGGAGCGGCGCATGCAGGACACCATTTTCAATGCCCTCGCGGACCTGGCCCTGAACGCCTCGGGCCAGTCGATCCCGGCATCCAAAGCCTACCTGATCGAGGCCCGCCTCGCCGCCGTCGCCCGACGCGAAGGCTTCGGCAGCCTCGAAGACCTCGTCCACTGCCTCGAGTCGCGCCAGAATCCTGTCTTCCGCGCCGAAGTCGCTGCCGCGCTCCTGTCCCGCGACACCTGGTTCTTTCGCGAGCCGGGCTCGCTCGACGGACTGGTGAAGAACCGTCTGCCGGAACGCATTGCCGCCTCGTCGTCGGGCCGTATCCGCCTCTGGTGCGCCGGTGGCAGCACCGGGCAGGAGGCCTATTCGCTGGCCTTGCTGCTGGAAGACGAGGCGCCTGCGGGTCTTGCCGGCGCCAAGGTCGAAATCCTCTCCACTGATCTCTGCAAGCAGGCGATCGAGAAGGCGCGCTCTGGCACCTTCGGCCATTACGAGGTGCAACGCGGCCTCTCCATCCACCGGCTGCTGAAGCACTTCACGCGGCTCGATTCCGGTGACTGGCAGGCCTCCGAGGCGCTGCGCACCCGCGTCAGCTTCCGCGTCCACAACCTGCTGGAGCCGGCCGGCGGCCTCGGCAAGTTCGAGATCATCCTGTGCCGCAACGTCTTGTCCGGCATGGCGCGCTCGGCGCGCGTCCGCGTGGTCGAAAGCCTCGCCAACCAGCTCGCCCCCGGCGGCCTGATCGTCCTCGGCGACGGCGAAAGCCTCTACAGCCTCACTGACCGGCTCGAGCCCGCCGGCGACGTCCGCTGCGGCTGGGTCGCGGCCGGGACGGCGAACGCCAAGGCCAGCGCGGCCTGACGACCTAACCTTTCATCTCGGGCGCCGTTGATCGGGTCGAGGCAGGCGGCGCTGGCATCGGGCGCAGCTGGGACATCTCGGCGAAATGGCCCCGGCGCTCGGTGAAGCCGCTGATCACGTCCCGGAGGGCAGGGGGCGCCGGGACGCGGCGGACAGTCAGCATGGCAGGGGTTTTCCGGGCTCGCGGCGAAGCCGGGATACTGGCTGAGTGGCAGGTGGCTCGCAATCCCTCCGGTTTTGTCCTATATGCGCGCCAACAGCAGCTGCTCCGGGCCTTGACCCCGGCGGGAGTGAAAGATGACGACGCCTGATACGACGTGGCCGGACGGCCGCCTGAACTCGCTTGGCTTTGCCAAGCCGCCCCACATGACCCGCGTGGTCGCTGCCATGTCCGGCGGCGTGGATTCCTCCGTGGTCGCCGCCATGCTGAAGGCCGAAGGCTATGACGTGATCGGCATCACGCTGCAGCTTTACGACCATGGCGCGGCGATCGAGAAGAAGGGCGCCTGCTGCGCAGGGCAGGACATTCACGATGCGCGCAACGTGGCCGACCGGATTGGCATTCCGCACTATGTGCTGGATTATGAAAGCCGATTCCGCGAGCAGGTCATGGAGGATTTTGCCGACACTTATCTGGCAGGCTCGACACCGATACCCTGCATACGCTGCAACCAGACGGTCAAGTTCTCGGACCTGCTGCGCACCGCGAAGGAGCTCGGCGCCGATTGCCTTGCGACCGGCCATTACATCCGCCGCACGGACGGCCCCGAAGGGCCGGAGCTTCACCGTGCGCGCGATGCCAGCCGCGACCAGTCCTACTTCCTGTTCGCCACCACGCGCGCGCAGCTGGAATACATCCGCTTTCCGCTCGGCGATCTTCCGAAGACGGAGGTTCGCGAACTTGCAGAAAAGTTCAGCCTGCCGGTCGCCGCCAAGCCCGACAGCCAGGATATCTGCTTCGTGCCGGACGGCTCATATGCGAAGGTCGTGGAGAAGCTGCGCCCGGGTTCGGGCCGCGCGGGCGAAATCCAGCATATCGACGGGCGCGTGCTCGGCGCGCATGAAGGCGTGATAAACTACACGATAGGCCAGCGCCGCGGCCTTGGTGTCGCGACCGGCGAGCCGCTCTTCGTGGTGAAGATCGACGCCCCGAAACGCCGCGTGCTGGTGGGCCCGCGCGAGGCGCTGATGACGCGCGGCCTGCTGCTCGAAGAACTGAACTGGCTCGGCCAGGGTAGCCTCGAAGCGGCGGCGCGCGACAGCGCGCGCGTCCTGATCCGTGTACGGTCGACCCGTCCGCCGGTGCCCGGTCGCCTCGGCTATGAGGATGGCCAGCCGTCGGTGTTTTTCGATGCACCGGAAGAGGGCGTGGCGCGCGGTCAGGCGGCCGTGCTGTATGATCCGGAAGGCTCCACCCGGATTCTCGGCGGCGGCTTCATCGCGCGCGCCCTGCCCGCAGATGACCGCGTGGCGGCGATCTGAGCGGGCCCCCGCCAAATAGTTCCGCAATGGCAGTTGACGATTGGGCGACTGGCAGTAGCGTCCACCCGCCAAAGGAGACACCTATGGGGTTGAAATCGAGTTTGTCCGCGTTCCTGCTCAAGAAGGCAGAGGCCCATCATACGCCCGTGCTGGATGTGGGATTCGTACCCAGCCTTCCTTCGCGGATTCTGGACGCAGACGAGCCGCATCCGGAAACCACCCCGCTGGCCTCGAGTGCGGACGTGGAAGGCCAGACTTTCGTGATCTGCTACGTCAACGCAAAAGCAGCCCAGAGTACGCGGCGCATCACGATGCATGCCCTGAAGCGTACGCCGGAAGCGCGGGTCCTGCTGTTTGCACGCTGCGCCGAGACCAGGGAAGTGATGAGTTTCCGCGCCGACCGGATCAAGTACTGCATGGACATTACCGGCGAGGTCTACGAGCCGCCGGCGATGTTCCTCGTCGAGATTTTTGGCCTGGGCCCGTCGGATGCCGCGCTGCTTGCGGCCGAATCAGCCGGCCGGGGCGTCACCTGGCCGCCGAAGGACGAGGCCTTCAGCGTACTGCGCCAGCAGCTGCGCAACGAGCTGACCTTGCTGACGGCAATGGCAGAATCGGACGGTCAGGTTTCACTGGCCGAGTCCGCGGCGATTCTCGCCTACGCGCATGGCCGTTCGGAACTCCTCGGCATCCACCTTGATGAGGCGCGCACACACAAGCTGCAGGGCTTCATCCGCCGCCTGCGTCCCACCGAGCAACAGATCAGCGCCGCTATCGACGAAATCTCGGCGCGGTCTGTCAAGGCGCAGATGGACGTGGTGCTGGCCTGCTCCGAAGTGATGCTGGCAGACGGTCTCGCCCACGCCGAAGAAATTGAACTCCTGGAAAAAATCCAGGCTGATCTCGTACAGGGCTGAGCGTCAGCTCAGCCAGTCAGGCGCTGCGACGCCCGAGGTGAAGGCCGGAGCAGGGTAGCGCGCGAGCAGCTTCTCCACGATCAGGTCGGCGACGCGGTCAGCCTCGCGCACGGGTTCGTACGTCCACTGATCAAGTGTGCCGGTAAAGCGCCGCGCGGCTCCGCGCGCGATCAGGCTCTCGTGCAGCCGCGTGAACTTCGGCGCATGACCTTCCAGCGGCGCAATATGCACCGGCAAGCCGTGCCAGGCTGCTTCCGAAAGCATGTTGGCACTATCTTCGGTGACAATGGCCGCGGTCGAGAACATTAGCCAGGCCAGGTAGGGATTGGGCCCGTCCTGCGCACCGGACCAGAACTGGCCGCCGGTCTCGTCCGCCATCTTGCGGAACGGCGTGATGACTTCGAGGGGCGTGCGGCGGGAAGTCGTGATCCGAAGCCGCCAGCCTTCGGCGGCCAGTTTGCGCAGCTGAGCCTCCAGCCGCGCAGCCGCGTCGGGCGTGAACCGGTGCACCTTGGAATGACCGCCCAGCACCACGACCACACTGCGCCGCGTTTCGTCCGCCAGCGGGGCAAAGGCCTGGCCGGTCTCTTCCAGCATCTCGGCGCCGAAATGCGCCGGTGAGCCGACCGTGGTGATGACATTCGCGCCGCTGACGCCGTCGTGTTGCGGCACGACCAGCAGGTCAAAGTTTGAGGCATCGATCTTCGGATCGAGGATCTGCACGGTGAAAGTCTTGCCGTCCGACCGTTCACGGACGAGTTTGCTGAAGGCCGCCGAGCGGCGCCCCGCAGCGATCCACAAGGTCGGCCAGGGCGGCGCAATGAGGCTGCGCTGCGCCTTGGGCAGAGCGCTCAGCGGCGACGGCCATGTGCCAGCCGGAAGCCAGGTCCAGGGCGCGCGCGGCGTCAGGACCATGGGTTCCGCCCTGTGGGCCTCGCCCATGATGTGCGCGATCCGCAGCCAGCGCGATGGCTCGCCCAGCGCGTGCACAAGGGCGCGCACCTGCGAGGCGTTGCCGGCGCGGCCATCGGAGACCGACCAGATGGAAGGCCCCAACGTCCTCATGGGTGACCCCATGGCGCGTATCCTTACTTGTAAACGACCTTGGCGATTTCGTAGGCGCGCGCGCCCGAGGGGGCCGAGACTTCTGCCTCGTCGCCTTCTTCCTTACCAATCATGGCACGGGCGAGGGGCGAAGTGACGGAGATCTTGCCGTCCTTAACGCTGGCCTCGTCTTCGCCGACGATCTTGTAGGTGAACTTCTCTTCGGAATCGACATCGACGATGGTCACCGTCGCGCCGAAGCGGATTTTCTTGCCGTTCAGCTTGCTGACATCGATGATGTCAGCACGTGCAAGCTTGTCGTCGAGTTCGCTAATGCGGCCCTCGATGAAGCTCTGCTTCTCCTTGGCGGCGTGGTATTCCGCGTTTTCGGACAGATCGCCATGCGAACGCGCTTCGGAAATGGCCGCAATGATGCTGGGCCGCTCGACGGATTTCAGCACCTTGAGTTCAGCCTGAAGTGCAGCATGGCCTTCGGCGGTCATCGGTATGCGTTCCATCGTGAGATTCCCTCATCTTGCGCGGCAAGAAAGCGTGGTTTCAAAAAGCAATCGCGTCAAGTGGGGCGAGCTCAGGTGCTTTGCAAGGCACGCACCGAGATTTCCTGTGTTTTCAGGCTCGCGATGGCCTGAACAGCGGCAATCGAGGCGGCAAGTGTTGTGAAATAAGGGATTTTACGGGCGACCGCGGTGCGCCGGATGGAGGCGGAATCCGACAAGGAGGCGGCGCCTTCGGTCGTGTTGAACATCAGCTGCACTTCGCCGTTGATCATCGCGTCCACGATGTGGGGCTGGCCTTCGAGGACCTTGTTGACGCGCTTGATCGGGATGCCGTTCGCTTCCAGATGCGTAGCCGTGCCGCTGGTCGCGAGGATCGTGAAGCCCATCTCGACCAGGTTGCGGGCCGCTTCCACGGCGCCCGGCTTGTCATTGTCGCGCACTGAGATGAACACTGCGCCTTCGGCCGGCAGGCGGATGCCGCCGCCAAGCTGGCTCTTCAGGAATGCCATTCCGAAATCATCGTCCCAGCCCATGACTTCGCCGGTCGAACGCATCTCTGGGCCAAGCTGCGGGTCTACGCCCGGGAAGCGGGCGAAGGGGAAGACAGCTTCCTTGATGGCGATGCGGCGCGGGTTGGCGTGGCGCAGGTCGAAGTCCGTCAGCGGACGGCCGGCCATCACCTTGGCCGCGATAGCCGCAATCGGTGCACCGACGGCTTTGGCCACGAAGGGCACCGTGCGGCTGGCGCGGGGGTTCGCTTCGAGGACGTAGATCTCCTCACCTTTGACCGCGAACTGGATGTTGATCAGGCCGCGGACGTTCAGCGCACGGGCAAGCGCAATGGTCTGCTTGGCCAGCCGGCCCTGCAACGCGGGCGACAGTGTGAAGGGTGGCAGAGCGCAGGCGGAGTCGCCCGAGTGCACGCCGGCTTCCTCGATATGCTCCATGATGCCGGCCACGTGCACATCGTGCCCGTCGCAGATCGCATCGACGTCCACCTCGATGGCGTCAGAGAGATAGCGGTCGATGAACAGTGACTGGTCGCCGGACACCTTCAGCGCTTCGGCTGCGAATTTGCGCAGGTCCTCGTCATTGCGCGCGATTTCCATGGCGCGGCCGCCCAGCACGAACGAAGGGCGCAGCATGACCGGATATCCGATCTCGTTGGCCTTCACTTCTGCTTCCTCGACGCTGCGCGCAGTGCGCGACGGCGCCTGCTGGATTTTCAATTCGTCGAGCAGGCGGGCAAACTGCTCGCGGTCTTCGGCAAGGTCGATGGAGGCGGGCGTCGTGCCGAGGATCGGCACCTTCTCATCGAACAGCGGGCCGGCCAGCTTCAGCGGTGTCTGACCACCGAATTGCACGATCAGGCCGAGAAGTTCACCGCTCGATTGCTCCTTGTGCACAATCTCGAGCACGTGCTCGATCGTCAGGGGCTCGAAATACAGGCGGTCCGAGGTATCATAGTCCGTGGACACCGTTTCCGGGTTGCAGTTGACCATGATTGACTCGATGCCGAGATCCGACATCGCGAAGGCGGCGTGGCAGCAGCAATAGTCGAACTCAATACCCTGACCGATACGGTTGGGGCCGCCACCGAGGATCATCGCCTTCTTGCGCGTTGAAGGCAGGGCCTCGCAGTCCGGCGCGCCCTGTCCGTACGCGGCGTGCTCGTAGGTCGAATAGAGGTAAGGCGTCTTGGCAGCAAATTCGGCCGCACAGGTATCAATCCGCTTGTAGACCGGGCGCACGTTCATCGAATGACGCAGGCCGCGCACCCAGCCTTCGGCCTGACCGGTCAACTCGCCGAGACGCTTGTCGGAAAAGCCCTTGGCTTTCAGCTCGATCAGCTCATGCGCGGTGCGGGGCAGGCCTTTTCCCCGAATCTCGCCTTCGGTCATCACGATGTCTTCGATCTGCCGCAGGAACCACGGGTCAAACGAGGTGACGTTCTGAACGTCCTCCACACTGAGGCCCATGCGGAAGGCTTCAGCGATCACGCGCAGACGGTCCGGGGACTGAATACCCAGCGCCTGGCGCAGTGACGCCACGCTATCGAAGGGTATTTCGTTGAGGCCGGACAGGCCCGTCTCCAGCGAGCAGAGCGCCTTCTGCAGGCTCTCCTGGAAGCTGCGGCCGATAGCCATCGCTTCGCCCACGGATTTCATCGCGGTGGTCAGTACGGGGTCGGCGCCCTTGTACTTCTCGAAGGCGAAGCGCGGGATCTTGGTGACGACATAATCGATGGTCGGCTCGAACGAAGCAGGTGTGACGCCCGTGATGTCGTTCAGAAGTTCATCAAGCGTGTATCCAACGGCGAGCTTCGCAGCGATCTTTGCAATCGGGAAGCCTGTGGCCTTGGAGGCGAGCGCTGAAGAGCGCGAGACGCGCGGGTTCATCTCGATGACGACGAGGCGGCCGTCCTTCGGATTGACAGCGAACTGTACGTTCGAGCCGCCGGTCTCCACGCCGATCTCGCGCAGCACCGCGATCGAGGCGTTGCGCATCACCTGATACTCTTTGTCCGTCAGCGTCAGCGCCGGCGCCACGGTGATGGAGTCGCCGGTGTGGACACCCATCGGGTCAATATTCTCGATGGAGCAGACGATGATGCAGTTGTCCGCCTTGTCGCGGACGACTTCCATTTCGTACTCCTTCCAGCCGACGAGGCTTTCGTCGACGAGGATCTGGGCTGTGGGCGAGGCGGCGAGACCCGAGCGGCAGATCTCTTCATACTCCTCGACATTGTAGGCAATGCCGCCGCCGGTGCCGCCGAGCGTGAAGGCCGGGCGGATGACGGCAGGTAGGCCGACGATGTCGATGGCATCCATCGCTGCCTTGAGGCCGGAGATGCGGTCAAAGCGCTTGGGCTTGCCGGCCTCGGTGGGAAGTTCCGGCGAGGCAATGATCGCGGCGCGCGGGTTCTCGAGGCCGATTCGGTCCATCGCCTCGCGGAAGAGTTTGCGGTCCTCGGCCATCTCGATGGCTTCCGCCTTCGCGCCGATCAGCTCCACGCCATACTTTTTCAGAATGCCCGAATGGTGCAGGTCGAGGGCGCAGTTCAGCGCTGTCTGCCCGCCCATTGTCGGCAGGAGGGCGTCCGGCTTCTCGATAGCGATGATCTTCTCGACGATCTCCGGCAGGATCGGTTCGATATAGGTTGCGTCCGCCAGGTCCGGATCGGTCATGATCGTGGCGGGGTTCGAGTTCACCAGGATGACGCGGTAGCCTTCCGCCTTCAGCGCCTTGACGGCCTGAACGCCCGAATAGTCGAACTCGCAGGCCTGGCCGATGATGATCGGTCCGGCACCGATAATGAGGATCGAGGAGATATCTGTGCGCTTCGGCATGGGGGACTCTCCTGGGTCGGCGGGCAAACGGCTGCCCTATAGCGGGGAGTCGGGGCAGCGGGCAAGCACTGCAATGTTCTGAAACGCATGGAAAGCGCCCGCGAATCCTGCTGCGGATAGCGCGCTTTCGCATCCCTAGCACAAGGTTTCTCATCATGCGCCGTTTCGTCACCGCTTCCATTGCTGCATTTGCCGCGCTTTCCTTGCCGGCTTGCGTATCCATCGGCGCAGAGACGGAGCTGCCGGCGCAGCCTGCCGCAGCGGAAGTCACAACCGTTGAGGTCATCAAGGAGGTACGCGTTACCACCACGCCGAACCTCTTTATCCTCTACACTCTGAAAGAGGGCGTCACCCCCGAGCAGTTCGAAGAGTGGGTGCGCACGGCCGACCAGCCCGCCATGCGCTCGCTCGCCCGCGTGCAGGATTTCCGCACCTACCGCGCCGAGCGTCTGCTGATGGGCGAGGGCGCCCCGGGCATCGCCTATATCGAAGCCTTCGCCATTCCGGACCTCGATGGTTTCGTCGCCGAGGATATGGGCGGCGAGACGGTGCAGACCGTCATGGGCAGCTTCATGGGTTTCGCCGAAGCGCCGCAATTCGTCGTCGTCTCGGAAGTGAAGTAAGCGGCGCCTGCAATGCCGGGTGGCGTCCGGCCTGATCTTTCGCAGACTTGCGGAAAACGCGGGAGCCGTGCCGCTCGCCGCCCGCTTTGCCGCCCTGGCTTCTGAACATCCTGCTCAACCTGACGGAGCCGGCCGAACCGGGACCTGCCGAATAAGCCTCGCACGGATACAAGAAGACCCCCGGCTGCCGCTACGGCGAGCCGGGTTTTCTGTTTTCAGCCCGATGACTGGCTACCAGCGATAGCGGTCGTTCGGGAAACGGTCATTGGCGTCGGCATAGCCGTCGCCGTCAGAATCGCGTGTCTCCGGGTTGCTGCCGCCGCAGTCGCCGGCCTCGCTACAACCCTTCACCGCGCCGGCTACACCGCCGACAGCCGCGCCGATCGCAGCGCCGCGCTTGGCATCGCCGTCACCCACATTGTTTCCGATTGCGGCGCCGGCAACCGCGCCGACGGCGGCGCCGCCCAGGGCGTTGCGTTCGGCAGTGCCAGAAGACGTACAGGCCGCCATGAACAGGGCGGCGGTGCTGACAGCGGCAATTTTGAGAGAGATCTTCATGCGATGGCTCCTTTTCAGATACTGAAGAAGCAACGCCCGCCTCATATGGCGGTTCCGGCGCATTACAGGAATATCAGGTCCACCGTTTGGACAGGCGCTGGCCGATGATGTCGACTTCGCCCTTCTCGGCGCCCGCATATCCGGTCACCGCATCCGCGACGAAGGGATTGTCGAGGCGTTCCTGGCCGAAAGTGCTCATCGGTCCGTGGCCCGGCACGAAACGCATCTGGTCGCCGAGAGGCCAGAGCTTGCCGGTAATCGAATCGATCAGCTGCTGGTGATTGCCGCGCGGAAAATCCGTGCGCCCCACCGAGCCGCGGAACAGCACGTCACCGACAAAGGCCATCGCGCCTTCCTGACTGTAGATGACCACATGGCCCGGCGTGTGGCCGGGACAGTGGGCCACGCCGAACTTGTTGCCGGCCAGTTCAAGCACGTCGCCGTCATCCAGATAACGGTCCGGCATCACGTTCTTGCCGTCGGTGATGCCATAGCGCGCGCCCTGCGCTTCGATCTCGTCGAGCAGCCACTGGTCGTCCTTGTGCGGCCCGATGATCGGGCAGCCGGTGCGCTCCTTCACCGCCATCGCCGCGCCCGCATGGTCGAGGTGGCCATGCGTCAGCCAGACGGCGACGATCTTCACCCCGAAATGCTCGGCGGCGCCCATGAGCCGGTCAATATCGCCGCCCGGATCAACGAACACGCCCTCCATTGTCTCCGTCGACCAGATCATCGACGTGTTCTGCTGCAGCGGCGTGACCGGAACGATCCGGATCTCGAGTTTGGGGGCGGTTGTGGTCTGGGTCATGCATCTCACATAGCGGTGGCGGGGCTGGTTCGCAAACCCGGTCTTCGCCGCTTTCCCTGACGCCAGCGCTCGCCTATTTATACTCAGAGCCTGCCAAACCAAGGATACTGACCCATGCGACGTGACGACAGCCGCATCCGCGCCAACGGGCTCGGGGATCTGCTCGGCGGCCGGTTCGGCATCATCCTGCTCGCGCTCGTCGGCCTGTTCATCTACTGGCAGTCGAACCAGAAAGAGGTGCCTTTCGCGCCCGGCAGTAAGCAGCTGAACACGATGTCGGTCGAGCAGGAGATCAAGCTCGGCGCCGAGTCCTACCTGCAGATTCTGCAGGGCGAGCAGCAGCAGGGAAACACCGTGCTGTGCGCCGATCAGGCCAGCTGCATCGGCGAGGCGCGCGAGGTGACCGAGACCGTCCGCGAGATCGGCGCGAGGCTGGAGAAGGCGGCGCTTGAACTCGAGAACGACTATCGCACGGCCGGCTACAATATGCCGGGCGTCGTGGAGAAGTTCGAGTGGACCTATTACGTCGTCGATTCCGCAACGCCCAACGCCTTCTGCCTGCCGGGCGGCTATGTGGCCGTCTATACCGGCATCCTCGACATCACCGGCAATAATGATGGCCGCGTCACGCTCGCCGACCTCGAGGATGTAGATAAACTCGCCGTCGTCATGGGCCACGAGATCGGCCATGCGCTTGCCCACCACGGCGCAGCCCGGATGAGCACGCAGCAGCTGTTACAGATCGGCCAGATGGCGGTGGCCGTCGGCATGGGCGACATGAGCGCCGGCCAGCAGCAGATGGTAATGCAGGCTTTCGGCGTGGCGGCGCAGGGCGGCTTCCTCGCCTTCTCGCGCGATCACGAAACGCAGGCCGACAAGATCGGTCTCGATCTGCTGGTGCGGGCCTGCTACGACCCCCGCGAGGCTCCGGAGCTCTGGGAGCGGATGGGCGCGATCGGAAGTGGCCAGCGCCCGCCGGAATGGATGAGCACCCACCCGGCCTCGGAAACCCGCGCCGAGAACTTTCGTAAATGGATGCCGGACGCGATCGCCGAGTACGAGGCCCGCTGCGGGGAGCTGCGCTGATTTCCGGAATCAGAACGGCCCCCGCCTTGTGAGCGAGGGCCGCCAAAGGGCCATTCCCCAAGAACAGGGAGGAGTATGCTTCCCCCCACCCTCTGAGGTTGTTCTAGAGAGTTGAACCTGAACGGGCTGCAACAGGTGGGGGACCGCGACCGTTCCGCCGCCCTGGGATTCTGCGCCGCCAGGCAGGGCTTCTCTGCGCGTCAGGTTGACCAAAAGGTCCGCCAGCTCGGCCTCGTTGGCAGGCTTGCGACAGACGGGCGCGCCGTTGTAAGGGGCCGGCAGGTCTTCGAACTCTGCCGTCGCGGTAGTGAACACGAACGGAATACCCTTGCGGAGCAGCGTGTCGGCCACCGGCAGCACGGTCCGGCCTCGAGGATCGCTATGTCGAACACGTCTGCTTCGACTTTCTCAAGTGCCGTCGTCAAGACTGCGTCAGCTGGCTGATACGCATGGAAAGCCGAGAAGTTTCATGGTTCTGCTGATTTCGGCAGGGCCGAGCAGCTAAGGTCGCACCCTGGAGCAAGGTCAGCAGGGGAAACGATATGCAATCGCTCTATTGGGTGCTTACCTGGGCTTGCCACCGCAAGTGCGCGCACTGCTACGATGACCGTTTCCGCCCCTATGTGCGCAGCGCCCTGACGGATGTCGTCGCCGAGGGGCAGAGGGCCTATGAGGCCATCCTGGCGAACCTGCCGGACGACATGACATGGACCGACGCGGCCGGGGCCCGCCAGCCGACCCTGATCGTGATGGCGGGCGGCGAACTGCTGATCGACGGTGTGCGGGAAGAGCTGTTCTACCCCGCCCTCGACGCCATCCGCCGCCGCTGGCCGGATGCGCCGCCTCGCCTGTCTGTTCAGACGACGGGAGACGTGCTCGAGCCGGAACATATCGACGCCATGCTTGCCCGCGGTGTCACGACCATCGCGATTGCCTCGATCGACGACTACCATGTCGGCATGAAGGGGGAGCGCAAGTTCCGCTTCATGGAGAAGATCCGGGCGATGATGGCCGAGAAGGGGGTGCGCGAGGTCTCACTTGGCGGCGCGAAGAGCGCGAAGCTGCGCGCGCCCGATCCCGCCGCGCGGCCGCGCGGCGGCGAGCCGACTTTCCTTTTTTCGGCGCCCAGCCTGAACTCTGGATCGGCGAACTTTGGCCGCGCGGGCGGGCCTGGGCCAACGGCCTTACCAATGCCGGCTACGAGACGAACTTTTGCGCCCGCTGGTCGGGGGCAAAGAACTTCCTGAAGATGCACGCCGCTGGCAGCGAAATCGCCATCGAGCCGGACGGTTCCATCTATCCCTGCTGCCTGAAGACGAAAGCACCGCTCGGCTCACTCGCCGAAGAGCGGTTGGAGGAAATCCTCACCAGTGTGCAGACGCTGCCGGCCATCCGGGCTCTCAACGACGGCGATCCGGAAGGCATGGGTCTGGAGACTGGCTGGAGCCGCGAGGAGTTCCGCGCGCGCTCCGTGGCTATGGACGGGAAGGGGCGGGAAGTCGCCAATGCCTGCCTCGGCTGCGACCGGTATTTCGAAGAGCGACTCGGCGGCGACCTAAAGGCCCTGCGGCAGGCCCGGCTGGACAAAAAAAGGACCGCGCAAACGCCGCCATAAGGCGGTCTGCGCGGTCCGAATGTGCAGTCTGGTCCCGCGAACGGGCCCCACCCAGCCTGCGAGCCATTGAGTGAGAGAGCTTAGGTTCGCTGCCCCTGAAAGAAGCAGTTCGACTTTTTACATACCATCGGTATTATAAGGGCTCAACAGGCAAATGCATGGCGAAACGCACTTCAGAGCAGGCCGCAGAAACGCGCGAAGCCGTCCTTCGCGCCGCCCGCCAGCTGTTTGCCTCGCAGGGCTATTCAGCCGCCAGTGTCACGGCGATCGCCGAGGCCGCCGGGGTCACCAAGGGGGCCCTGTTCCACCATTTCACCAGCAAGGAGGAGCTCTTCCTCCAGATCTGGCGCGACCTGCAGCTGGAAATGGACGTTGAAGCCCGTGCGGCAGGCCTGGCCGCGCTCGACCGCAGCGATCCGTTCGCCGCCTTCCTCGCTGGCAGCCGGGTCTATCTCGACTGGGCTTCACGGCCGGAATACCAGCGCATTGTCCTGGCGGACGGGCCCTCTGTTCTCGGCCCCGCGCGCTGGCACCAGCTGGAGTTCGAACTCGGTAACGGGACGTTGGTTCCGGGTACGGATTATCTGGCCGGGCGCGGCCTCTTCCCGAAATCCATGTCGGTGCCCGTCGCACTGATGCTGCAGGCCTCGCTCAATGCCTCCGCCTATGCGCTGGCACAGGGCAAGCTCGGCATTTCCAAGGAACAATTCCTCGAGACCTTCGAACGCCTGCTGCGCGGCCTCGGTCAGACCTCGTCCAGAAGCGCCGGATAGTTGTTGCGGACGTTGCCGACGGCATTGCCGATCGGCCAGGCCATCATGTCCTCGCTTGGAAACGGTTCGAACAGGGGCGTGGGATCGCCCATCGCTGGGTCCAGCCACCAGCCGTAATTTTCGGGCGCCAGTATCACCGGCATCCGGTCATGGATGCCGGCGGTGAAATCGTTGGGCCGTGTAGTCAGGATCGTGAAGGTCTGGATTTCGGAGCCGTCGATCAGCGCCGCGTCCCACAGGCCCGCCACGCAGAACCAGAGCCGGTTCTTCAGCTTGAAGGCAAACGGTGTCTTCGTCTTTCCGCTCACGGACCATTCATAATAGCCCGAGATCGGCACCAGGCAGCGCTTGTGCCGGAAGGCGCCGCGAAACACCGGCTTCTCGTGCGCGGTTTCGGATTGCGCATTGATGGTCGTGAACTTCTTTTCCGACAATGGCTTCGTCCACCATGAGGGCACCAGCCCCCATTGCATCGGCACCATCTCGCGCGCCCGCGTGACTTCGTTGAGCCGCACCACAGGATGGATCTGCGTCGGCGCCGCATTATACGTGGCTTCCGGCGGCTCGACCGTTTCCGGAAGCTCTCCGAGAAGGTTCAGCGCTGCAAAATACTCGGCCCAAGTCACGCCTTCGCGGAAAAAACGGCCACACATGCTGCGTCAGCCTCTGCCTGCGGAGCTATGTCCGTCGATGGTCCCGCATCAGGCCAGCAAAACGCTCGAACAGGTAGAAGCTGTCCTGCGGGCCGGGCGAGGCTTCTGGGTGGTGCTGCACCGAGATGATCGGCTTGCCCGCCACCGCGAGGCCGGAGTTTGTGCCGTCGAACAGCGAGCGATGGCTTTCCGAAACGCCTTTGGGAAGGGTCGCGACATCAACCGTGAAGCCATGGTTCATCGAGACGATCTCGACCTTGCCGGTCGCGAGATCCTTCACCGGATGGTTTGCGCCGTGATGGCCCTGCGCCATTTTCATCGTCTTGGCGCCGAGCGCGAGGGCCAGCATCTGGTGGCCAAGGCAGATGCCGAGGATCGGGATGCCCGAAGCGATCAGTTCACGGATCATCGCGCCGGAGCGCACATAGGTCGCTGACGGGTCGCCGGGGCCGTTTGAGAACACGACGCCGTCTGGTTTCAGCGCGAGAATCTCGGCGGAGGTTGCATCTCCGTTCAGCACGGTTGACCGTGCGCCGGCGCTCGCGAGGTTGCGCAGGATATTCTTCTTCACGCCAAAATCGACGACCACGACATGGAACTCGGCATTGCCGCAGGCCGCATGGCCAACGCCCGGCTTCCACAGGCCTTCGGTATGCTCGAACGCTTCTTCCTGGACGACATCCGCGGCGAGGTCAGCGTTATCAAGTCCGGCCCAGGCCTGGGCGGCGGCGATCAGCGCCTTGAAATCTATCTTGCCTTCCGGCTGGTGGCAGATGGCGGCCTTCGGCATGCCCAGCTCGCGGATGCGCCGGGTCAGCGCGCGCGTGTCCACGCCCGACAGGCCGACAATCCCCTTGCGGGCCAGCCAAACGCCGAAATTCTCGGCCGAGCGCCAGTTCGACGGCGCCGTTATCGGTTCGCGGAAAATCGCGCCCCGGGCCGCATCTGCGGCTGGCGGAGTGGACTCTTCATGGTCTTCGGGATTGGCGCCGACGTTGCCGATATGAGGGAAGGTAAACAGCACCAGCTGCTGGGCGTAGGAGGGGTCTGTCAGGATTTCCTGATAGCCTGTCATCGCCGTATTGAAGCAGAGTTCCCCGGTCCGGATGCCCGTTGCCCCGGCGCCTTGCCCCGCAAAAACCGTTCCGTCCGCAAGGGCAAGAGCCCCGGTGGCTGAGTCCATATCTTGATTCTTTGTCACAGACCGATTACCTCACCGCGCTCGACTGGCTTGACTCATCGTTAACCAGTCTGGCTAAAACTTGGCCGCTTATTGGGGCTGAGTCTCTGCACCGTCAAGCAATGTGCTGAGCGTGCAGGCGTGGAAAGGCATAGGACGGCATGGGCCGCGAAGATGTGTCAGCGTGCAAGGGCCTGAGAGCCCGGATTCTGCAGGCGCTCAAGGACGAATCGGCTTCCAGCGGCGACGAGACGAAGCGGGCCACCCTGCGTCTCGTTGAATGCGCCATCCGTGACCGCGATGTCTGTGCTCGCGGCCGGGGCGACGGCGCCTCCTGCCCCGATGAAGATGTGCGTATCGTGCTGGAAACGCTGGTCGCCCAGCGTGAACATTCCGCCCGCGAGCATGATGACGAAGGCCGTATCGAGGATGCAATTCGCGAACGGTCCGAAATCGAGATCATCCAGCAGTTCCTGCCCAAGCCGCTCTCCGGCAAGGCGCTGGATATTGCGGTCAAGCAGGTCGTCGAGGATCTCGGCGCCCGCAAGCTGACCGACCTTGGCCGCTGCGTGACGGCGCTCAAGGAACGCTATCCGGGCCTGATCGAGGCCTCCAGCGCCGGCAAGGCCGTGCGTACCGCGCTCAGCCGCTCCGTCTGACTTCGTCGCCCCGTTTGCCTGGTTGCCGCCTTCCTGCGGGCGCCTTGCCTTGGCCGCGAGTCTGAAAAGGCCGTTAGGTCCGGAACGTAACCGGCCAGCGTCCGTTCATGGAATTCCTAACCCACCCGAAAGGAAATTCTCATGAAAGCCCTTCTTTCCTCTGCCGGCGCCCTCGCCCTCATGCTGTCCGCGGCCGCCTGCGGCGCATCGGACACGGCAACCAACGAGTCCCCCGGTGCGGCCCAGAGAGCGGGCACCGAAGAGGTTGTGAACGACGCCCCGCAGGTCGCCGGCGCCGCTCCGGCCACTTACACTCTGGCCTCCGGCGAGTACGAAGCCTCTGACCTGATCGGCGCCCCGGTCCATAACGCGGCCGGCGAGGAAATCGCCACTGTCTCAGACGTCTGGCTCGGCACCAACGGCGCGGCCCCGATGCTGGTGGTGCGCGACGGCGGCGTTGCCGGCGTTGGCGGTGACCTGCGTACTCTGGCCTATGACGTCGCCACGATTGCGCCGGACCCGGAAGACACCGACGGCGAACCGGACGTGTTCGTGAAGATGAGCGGCGGCGACCTGTCGACACTGCCTTCCTTTGAGCAGGCTTCGGCGGACGACTTCCGCCTCGCCTCGGAAATGATCGGCTCGACCCTGGCCATCAGCTACAGTGGAGAGTCGGCCCGTATCAACGATCTCATCCTCTCCGAGACCGGCCAGGCCCGCTATGCTGTGATCTCGCCGGACCTCGCCAGCACGGACCAGATCCTGGTGGATGCCGGTAACATCTCCATCGCTGAAGGCGATGCTGACGGCGAACTGGTGCTCGACATCGATGCTGTGGGCTTTGCGGCCGCTCCCGCGTACCCCCGGGACTAGGCCCGTAACGTCCCGAGTGAGGGCCCTGCCGCAAGGCGGGGCCCATTTCTTTTGCAGCGGCGTGATTTGCTTCGTTCCCCCGGTCTCCCGAAAGCGATAGACTGGCGCGATGTCTCAGACGGTCCGCATACCTGACGGCTTCGTTGAGGAGCTGAAAGCCCGCATCCGGCCTTCGGATGTGATCGGGCGCAAGGTGAAGCTGACCAAGAAGGGCAAGGAATGGGTAGGCCTGTCGCCCTTCACCAACGAGAAGACGCCCAGCTTCTACGTCAACGACCAGAAACGCATCTTCAAATGCTTCTCCTCCGGCACCGGCGGTGACGTCATCAACTTCATCATGGAAACCGAGCGCCTTTCCTTCATGGAGGCGGTCGAGAAGCTTGCAGAAGAAGCCGGCATGCAGTTGCCGAAGGCGAGCCCGGAAGCCGCCGAAGCCTATGACCACCGCAAGCGTCTCGTCTCGGCCTGCGAAGCGGCTGCCAATTGGTTTGAGGACCGGCTCCATTCCAGCGAAGGCGCCGCCGCCCGCACCTATCTCGACGGACGCGGCCTTGAGCCCGCTGCCTGGAAACGACACCGCTTGGGATATGCTCCGGACGACTGGCGCCGCACCCGCGCGCACCTTGTCGAGCAAGGTTTCACGGACAGGGAACTTGTCGAGGCCGGCCTGATCCGCGAAAGCGACAAGGGCGGCGAGCCGTTCGACTTTTTCCGCGGCCGCCTGATGTTCCCGATCACCGACGTGCGCGGCGCCGTCATCGCTTTCGGGGGCAGGGGCCTGACGCCGGATGCGAAACCCAAATACCTGAACTCCGGCGACACTGAACTCTTCCACAAGTCCACTGTGCTCTACCGCTACAAGGTGGCCCGCGAAGCCCTTGGCTCGGGCGAGGGCGGCGGGCTGATCGTCTGCGAAGGCTACATGGACGCGATCGCACTGGCGGAAGCCGGCTTCGGTCAGGCCGTCGCCCCGCTCGGGACCGCACTGACCGAAGAACAGCTGCAGCTGATCTGGAAAGCCGGCCCCGAGCCCGTGATGTGCTTCGACGGTGACCGCGCCGGCCTCGGCGCCGCCTACCGCGCGCTCGACCGGGCGCTGCCCTTCGTCGAGCCGGGCCGGTCCATCTTCTTCGTCCTGCTACCGGACGGCATGGACCCCGACGACCTGATTCGGGCCCGCGGCGCCCTCGCCATGCGTGAAGAGATCGAGCGGCGGCTACCGCTGTCGGAGCTTCTGTGGCGCCGCGAACGCGACGCCGAGCCGCTGGACACGCCCGAGCGCCAGGCCGGTCTCGAAGCCCGCCTGATGGCTGCTTGCGGCCAGATCCGGCATGGCGGCGTTAAGGCTGCCTACGAGCGCGATCTAAAGTCCCGTCTGCGCGACCATATGTGGGCCCTCAGGGACGCAAAGCGCAGTGCCAGCTACAGGAAGGGCCGCCCCGGATCGGGACAAAATCCCGCAGAAGGCGAGCCCGCCCAGACCGAACTCAAGAAGGGCGCGCCCGCCAAGCTGCGCGGCCTCGGTGCCCTTGTCCGGGCCATCGACAGCCCCTTCCTGCTGGCCATGGGGGCCGAAACCCTCGCGGCCTGCGCTTTGGCGGACCCGGATGTGGTAAAAATACGCGATCTGCTTCTCGACATGGCAAATGCCGGAAAGCCTATTGACCGGGCGATACTGACCGCCCATTTAACGCAAACTGGGTTCATGCGTGCTGCCAGTTTGCTCAAAGATTATCCCGTAACGTCTCAGATAGCGGCCGATGGGCCCGAGGCACGGGAGTGGCTGATCGCCCTCGAGCAGTATGTGGCAGCCGGGCGTCCCGGCCAGGAAAACCTCGGCTCTGGCATGGATGATGCGAGCGGGGGAGCCTCGACGTCGCCTTCGGGTTGGCGGCGCAGGCACCAAATGGTCGCGGAGCGACGGGCCCTCAAAGCCCGCATGAACGAGGCAGCAGGCAAACGCAGCGACAGCTGACGGCAGGGCGATTGGCAAAAGGCGTGGGGCGGCAACAGGCGGCCACCTTCGCCAGGGAGAAACCGGACTATGGCGATAGCCACCAAAAAGAAGAAAAACACGGCCGGCGACGGCGAGGGCGAAGACGATAAAGAGACCGAAGCGGGTCTTGTCGATTTCAACGCGACAGACGTCAAAAAGGTCCTGAAGCGCGCCCAGAAGCGCGGTTTCATTACCCATGACGAAATCAACCAGCTGCTCCCGGATTCGGACATGAGCTCGGACCAGATCGAGGACGTGATGTCCCAGATCTCCGAGATGGGCATTGCGGTTGTCGAGACCGAGGAAGAAGCCGAGGAGCAGGGCAAGGCCCTGACCAAGCTCGAGGACAAGAAAGTCCTCGCCAAGAAAGGCAACGCGCGCGGCTCCGACCGTACCGACGACCCCGTGCGGATGTACCTGCGCGAAATGGGCGCCGTCGAGCTGCTCTCCCGCGAGGGCGAGATCGCGATTGCGAAACGTATCGAGGCCGGCCGGGACGCGATGATCCGGGGCCTCTGCGAAAGCCCGCTGACCTTCGAAGCCATGATGGTGTGGCGCGACGAGCTGATGAACGAGCGCATCCTGCTGCGCGACCTCATCGACCTTGAAGCCACCTACGGCGCAGAAAACCCGCCGCCCGAACCGAAGGTCATCGAGGAGAAACCGCCCGAGCCGGTCGCCCTCGCGAAAGGCAAAGGCAAGCGCCAGACCCAGGAAGAGATCGACGAGGTCGAAGCCGAACGCCTGCGCCAGCAGCAGCAGGAAGAGGAAGAGGAAGACGACGCGGCCGCCATGTCGATGTCGGCGATGGAAGGTGAACTGCGCGAAGGCGTGCTCGCCAAGCTCGACGAAATCGCCGAAAGCTTCGGCCGCTTTCGCAAGCTGCAGGACCGCCTCGTCGGCCGCCGCCTCGAAGGCAAGGACCTGACGCCGAAAGCGCAGTCCGAGTATGATGAGCTGTCGCTGCTGATCGTCGAGAACCTCAAGACGATCCACATCAACAACGCCCGTATCGAGGCGCTGGTCGAACAGCTCTATGCGATCAACAAGAAGCTGATGGGCCTTGAAGGCAAGCTGATGCGTCTCGCTGACGCGCACGGCGTGCCGCGCAAGGAATTCCTCGAGAACTATATCGGCTGCGAGCTTGAGCCCAACTGGTCCGAGCGCGTGCGCGCGATTTCGGCCAAGTGGAAGCGCCTTATCGACGGCAAGGGCGGCGAAATCGAAATCGTCCGTACGGAGATCACCGAGATCGCCACCGAGATCGGCATCCCGATCGACGACTTCCGCCGGATCGTGCAGACCGTGCAGAAGGGCGAGCGCGAAGCCCGCATCGCAAAGAAGGAGATGGTGGAAGCCAACCTCCGTCTCGTGATCTCGATCGCCAAGAAATACACCAATCGCGGCCTGCAGTTCCTGGATCTCATCCAGGAGGGCAACATCGGCCTCATGAAAGCGGTCGACAAGTTCGAATACCGCCGCGGCTACAAGTTCTCGACCTATGCCACCTGGTGGATCCGTCAGGCGATCACCCGGTCCATCGCGGACCAGGCCCGCACGATCCGTATCCCGGTGCACATGATCGAGACGATCAACAAGATCATCCGTACACAGCGCCAGATGCTGCACGAGATCGGCCGCGAGCCCACCCCGGAAGAACTGGCCGAAAAGCTCGGCCTTCCGCTCGAGAAGATCCGCAAGGTCCTCAAGATCGCAAAAGAGCCGATCTCGCTGGAAACCCCGATTGGCGACGACGAGGATTCAAACCTTGGCGACTTTATCGAGGACAAGATGGCGCTGCTTCCGGTGGACGCGGCCATCCAGTCGAACCTGCGCGAGACGACCACCCGCGTGCTCGCCTCGCTCACCCCGCGTGAGGAACGTGTGCTGCGCATGCGCTTCGGCATCGGCATGAACACCGACCACACGCTCGAAGAAGTCGGCCAGCAATTCTCGGTCACCCGCGAACGCATCCGCCAGATCGAAGCCAAGGCGCTGCGCAAGCTGAAGCACCCGAGCCGGTCGCGGAAGCTGCGAAGCTTCCTGGATACCTGATCCAAATCCAAAGGGCGGCTTTCGGGCCGCCCTTTTTCTTTCTCTGCAATGCAACGAACCGGCGTTCCGTGCGCTTGATCAGCCACGACTGCCGAAATCTAAAATGCTCCGCCCCTTCAATCCAGGACCCCGCCCATGCGCGTGAAGATCGACGCTTCACTGTCTTACCACTTTGCTCAGCCGGCGGATGTCGTGCTGGCGCTGGAGGCGATCCGGGCGGTGGATCAGGTGATCGTCTCTGACCAGCTCACGCTCTCGCCGATGAGTCCGTTGACGCTGGCGGATGGCCCGGAGCTGATGGGCCGGCGGCAGTGGACGACCGCGGGCGGGGATGTGAACATCCGCTACCAGGCGCTGGTCGATGTCACGCGCGGGCATGTCAACATCGCGGGTCTTTACGTGCCGCCGCGACGGGACCTGCCGCATGAGGTGATCACCTATCTGATGCCGAGCCGGTATTGCGAGTCCGACCGGCTGGCGCCGTTTGCCGAGACGCAGTTCTCGTCCGGTGCGCAGGGCGGCAACCAGGTGCTGGAGATGGCCGACTGGATCTACCGCAATTTCGAGTACGCCCTGGGGGTCAGTGATGCGACGACGACGGCGACGGATACGTTCCTGATGCGTCGCGGGGTCTGCCGGGATTTTGCCCATACGTTGATCAGCTTCTGCCGCGCGGTCGGCATTCCGGCGCGGATGGTGTCGGCCTATGCGCCGGGGATCAATCCGCCGGATTTCCATGCGGTCGTCGAAGTCTGGCTCGGCAATGCCTGGCACCTGATCGACCCGACGCGGCTGTCGGGCGAGGACAGCCTCGTGCGCATCGCGGTCGGGCGGGACGCGACCGATATCAGCTTCATGACGATCTTTGGCGCCGCCGCGCTGGTGGACCAGAGTGTCGCCGTGTCGGTTCTTGCGCCGGAACCAGCGACTATCTGAACGTGTCGCAGGCGTTCGGGTCGCCGCTCTGGTAGCCGCGCTCCAGCCATTCCATTCTCTGCGCGGCGGTGCCGTGGGTGAAGCCTTCGGGCGTGACCCTGCCGGTCATCCGCTTCTGGATCATGTCATCGCCGATCGCGTTGGCGGTCTTCATGCCTTCTTCCATGTCGCCCTGTTCCAGCGCAACGGCGCCGCCCGAGACGCCGGGCGCCTGCGCGGCCCAGACGCCGGCATAGCAGTCGGCCTGCAGTTCCAGCGCGATGGAATACTGGTTGGCTTCTTCCTGGCTGCGCGCGGCTTGCTGCGCTTCGCGTACTTTCTGGGACTGGCCGGTCAGCGTCTGCACATGGTGGCCGAACTCGTGCGCGATCACATAGGCGCGGGCAAATTCCGCGCCTGAGGCGCCGAGCTTGGTTTCCATTTCCTGCCAGAACGAGAGATCGAGATACACGGTCTGGTCCGGCGGGCAGTAGAACGGCCCCATCGCGGCCCGGCCGAAGCCGCAGCCGGTGTTGGTGCCCTGTTCGTAGAGCACGACGGTGGGCGGCGTGTAGCCGGGCAGGGCCTGGACCCAGACATCGTTGATGTTGGCGCCGATCACATCGACGAACAGGCCGGCCTCATCGGCAGGCGTGCCCTCGACGCCGGCCTGCTGCTCGCTGGTCACCTGCGAGGCTTCGCCGAGAACGGCTTGTGTCTGCGAGGGGTCGATGCCGAACACGAAGTAGCCGATCAGCGCGATCACCATCACGCCGAGACCGCCGCCGCCGACCGCTGCCGCAGGGCTCATCCCGCGCCGGTCTTCCACATTGCCACCGCGCCGTCCGCCTTGCCACTTCATCTGAGCTCTCCCTTGGGCGGACCGGTCCTCGGCCGTTGCCTACCTTCTACAGCCATACCGGCGGGCAGGGCCAGCCTTGCTGGCCGCTGAACTCGCTGGCATCTAGTCAACGACGAAGAAGCGGAGCTGTTCCATGCGCCTCAATCAGGTGACCCTGCCTTGTACCGAATATGCCGCCAGCGTGGCCTGGTGGCAGCGGTTCGGGCTGACGCTGATTGTCGACTCGCCGCCGCGCTATGCGCGGTTCGAGTGCCCCGTGTTCGACGGTGAGGAGCCGTCGACGCTGTCGATCCACCAGGTGGAGGCGTCGCTGACGGCGGACTGGCCTGCAGTGTATTTCGAAGTGAAGGACGTTTTCATGGAAGTCGGCGGGCGCTGCATGGTGGGTATCCATCCGCTGGGCGAGCCCGAGCGCCAGGACTGGCGCTGGACAGAGGCCTGGTTCCGCGATCCCGCCGGCAACCGCGTCTGCCTCTACTCGGCCGGGCAGAACCGCCGGTTCCCGCCCTGGCGGGTTGGGGCGGCGGCGGAGTAGGCGGTTGGGGTCTTGGGGATTGAAAATTTCCTGAGAGATCATGCCGGGAGTATAACTCCGTGCACGGAGGTGTAGCGGAAGGAATTGAGGAGTATCCTACAAGGGCTTGAGCGCGTTGGCTTTTTGTTTTTCCGGAAGCGCGGTTTTTGTAGGCGCAAGTTCGGGGTGCTGAGCTCGCCATCCCTCTCCAGGCTGCTTCATCCGTCCGCATTCAACGCACACGGGACTCGAGTTTTTCTCATTCATTCTCATTTTTCATCGCTCGGTATCGCGGCGTTATCGCCGCGTATCGGCCGGGCGGATGTCTTCGGCGGCGACTTTTCGCTTGGCCGTTTCGCGCGCCGTGTGTTCGCACTTGGCGCCCTTGCGTTTGAAGTTTGCCATCGCGGCCTACTGAGCGGATGGGCGATCTGGTGCCAGCAGGCTGAACTGCAACTGAACGGGCGTTGGTACGCTCTAGCGCTCCTTCGGGTCGAGCGCGTCGCGCAGGCCGTCGCCGATGAAGTTGAGGCAGAGGAGGGTGACCGACATGGTGACCGCCGGGGCGATCAGCATCCAGGGCTTGTCTTCCATCATGTCGGCGCCGTCGGCGATCAGCACGCCGAGCGAGGTCAGCGGTTCGTTCACGCCGAGGCCGAGGAAGGAGAGGAAGCTTTCGGCGAGGATGACGACCGGGATGGTGAGGGTCACGTAGACGGCGACCGGGCCGATGACGTTCGGCAGGATGTGGCGCGTGATGATGCCGGCCTGCGAGACACCGGCGGCGCGGGCGGCCTCGATGAACTCCTTGTTCTTAATCGACAGGGTCTGGCCGCGCACGATGCGGCTCATCGTCAGCCATTCGATCGCGCCGATGGCAGCGAAGATCAGCACGATGTTCCGTTCAAAGACGGTCAGCAGCAGGATGACGAAGAAGATGAAGGGCAGGGCGTAGAGCACATCCACGATGCGCATCATGAAGTTGTCGATGCGCCCGCCGAGATAGCCTGCGACGGCGCCCCAGGTGACGCCGATCACAAGGCTGACGATGGTGGCGACCACGCCGACCATCAGCGAGATGCGCAGGCCGATCAACAGGCGGGCGAAGAGGTCGCGGCCCTGCAAGTCGGTGCCGAGGATGTGCCAGTTCTCGAAGGTCGGCGGGATGGTGCGCAGGTCCGAGATGGTCTCGTGATTGTGCACCCAGACGAGCGGGCCGAAAGCGGCGATCAGCACGATGATTCCGAACAGGATCATCGAGACGACGGCGGCCTTGTTGCGCAGGAGGCGCGCGCGGGCATCGTCCCACAGCGAGCGGCCGCCCTGGATGGCGAGGTTGACCGCTTCGACGCGGCCAGTCGGATCAAGAACCGGATCGAGGTGCGCCATCAGTCGTATTTCACCTTGGGATCAAGCATGGCGTAGAGAATGTCGGCCACGAGATTGAGAAGGATGATCAGGCCCGCATAGACGATGATCGCGCCCATCACGAGCGTGTAGTCGCGGTTCAGGGCACCGTCGACGAAGTAGGAGCCGAGGCCGGGCAGGCCGAAGATCTTCTCGATGACAACCGAGCCGGTCATCACGCGGGCCATCGCGGGGCCGGCATAGGAGACGAGCGGCAGCAGGGCGGACGGCAGGGCGTGGCGTGTGATCACGTCCCATTCCGAGAGGCCCTTGGCGCGGGCGGTGCGGATATGGTTGGCGCGCATCGTCTCGATGATCGAGGCGCGCATCAGGCGCGAGATGATGGCGATCTGGGCGAGCGAGAGGGTGATGATCGGCAGCGTGAGGTTGTGCCAGCTCATGCCAATGTTGGGATAGGTCCCGAGCCCGCCGACCGCGAAGAGGCCGGCACCCAGCGCGAAGATCAAGATGAGGATTGGGCCGATGACGAAACTCGGCACCGAAATGCCGACCATCGCCACCCCCATGACGCTGAAGTCTGCCGCCGAGTTTTGCCTGAGCCCCGCGAAGATGCCGAGGGCGGTGCCGAGGATGAGGGAGATGACCATGGTCAGCGCGCCGATGGTCAGCGAGACGGGCAGGCCGTCCGCGATCAGGTCGTTCACGCTCTTGCCGAGGGTCTTGTAGGAGGGGCCGAAATCGCCCTGCAGTACGCCGCCAACATAGTCGAGGTATTGTTCGTGGAGCGGCTTATCGAGGCCGAACTTCTCGGCGATGGCGCGCTCGGTGGCGGCGGGGAGCTTGCGTTCGCCGTCGAAGGGGCCGCCAGGGGCGGCGCGCATCATCAGGAAGGCCACGGTGATGATTGCCAGCATCGTGGGGATGGCAATCAGGAGCCGCCTTAGCGTATAGCCCCATGGAATCCTGCGGAAAGCGCGTTGCAGCATAGACACGTTGGTGAAAAGCCTCTGGACACAACAGGTTGAACGTTCGGGGCGGCAACGCCCGCTTGGCAGGGGCCTTTACATTCCTTAGCTTGAGACGCGAAGCGATCAAGCGACACGCTGCACTCGAGGAGAGCACACAAATGGCCGATATCCGTCAGGTGACCCCTGATTTCGCGGTCGCCCCGCAACTTACTGAAGCCGATTTGGACGCCGTGGCCAAGGCCGGTTTCAAGACGCTGATTGCGAATCGCCCCGATGGGGAAGGCGGCGTAGACCAGCCGCGCATGGGCGCGATTCGCGCGAAAGCCGAATCCCTGGGGCTGACATTCGCCGCATTGCCGTTTTCCGGTGCGCCGACGCCGGAGATTGTCGAGCGGATGGGGCATATTCTGAACGAGGCCCCGCAACCGGTGCTGGCCTACTGCCGGACGGGTACGCGCTCGATCACGGCCTGGGCCCTCGTGCATGCCGGTCAGGGCGCCGGGGACGACATCATCGACGCGGCCGCGGGGGCCGGATACGACCTCTCCAGCCTGCGCGAACTGCTGTAGGACCGGGCGGCTGACACAGTCGCGCCACAAAGCGGGAGTTGAAGCGGACGCCGAGGCGTGCGAGGCGTCACGTCCTGTAGAGGATCCGGCCAGCGCAAGCGGCAAACCGGGAGCAGAGTACATGTCAGGCCGTATGTGGACCGATGACTTCAAGCTTGAGCAGGGCGTTATCCTGGTCAAGAAAACCGGCGCGCGGATCGTGCCGGACATCGCGCTCCTGCACAGCGTCTTTACGTGGTTCTGTTTCTATTTCTTCGTTCAGAACTGGCGCACCTGGCGCCTGATTACCGGGCACAAACGCCCGACCATCGCCTTCTATCCCGACAAGCCGCGGCCCTGGTATTTCATCTGGTCTGTGATGCACGTCTCCGGCGCCAAGCTGGTCGAGGACGTCTCTGCGGCCGACATCGTGATGCAGTTCGATGATTCGACCGAGACCGGGCACCGCGCGCCGCAGGTGAAGACGGGCGCGCGCCTGATCAATTTCGGGTGCAATGACATTTCCAAGACACGGGTCGCCGCTGCGTTTGAAACCGCCAGCGGCGATTCGCTTCTGGTGGACCCGCTGACCTTCCGCGGCCGGATGGTCGAGAAGTCGGAAGCCAATGCCGCGCATGACGGGCGGGTTATCGAAGGGCCGCTGGACGAGGCGGTTCCGGGCAAGGCGTATCAGCGCCTGATCGACAACGAGATCCCCGGCGGGCTGGTCGAAGACCTGCGCTGCTGCCTGGTGGGCGGAACACCGATTGTGGTTTTCCGCAAGCGCCGTCCGCTGGAACGCCGCTTTCTCAACGAGAATGTTGAAGTTTTGCTCGATGAGCCACGCAACTGCTACTCGCCTGATGAAATTCGCGTGATAGAGCGCTTTGCTGCTGAAATCGGGCTCGACTGGGGTGGGGTGGATGTCCTACGCGATCGGTCGACGGGACGAATCTTCATCGTCGATGCGAACAAGACGGACATGGGTCCGCCGGTCGCTCTGAAACTGGGCGGGAAGCTGCGCGCAACACGCCGCATGGCCCGTGCCTTCGCAGAGACCTTTGCACCGAAGAAACGATGAGAGCCGGATCCGTCCGTTAACTGAAGGTTCCTCTTCACATGGCCATCCCATACGTCCGCGGTATCGAATTCGAATACGGCCGCGTTGACCAGGTATCCCCGCTGGTCCGCCGCGTGATTGCCAACAATCCGGGCCCCTTCACCTACATGGGCACCGGCGTCTACATAATTGGCAAGGGCGATGTGGCCGTGATCGATCCGGGGCCAATGCAGGACGACCATTTCGAAGCGCTGAAAGCGGCTCTCGCCGGTGAACGCGTAACGCACGTGCTGGTAACGCATGGCCACTCCGACCACTCGCCGCTGGCCGCGCCGCTCGCCGCATGGGCGGGTTGCAAGACCTATTCGCTGTATCGCGGCATCCATACCGCGAAGGACGAACTCGGCAGCGAAGACGACCTGAGTTTTGTACCGGACATCGAAATTGGCGACGGCGCGGTGATTTCCGGGCCGGGCTGGACGCTCGATGTTATCGAGACGCCGGGCCATACCGCCAACCACATCTGCTTCGGTCTGCGCGAAGAGAATGCCTGTTTCTCTGGTGATCATATCATGGGCTGGTCGACCACGGTCGTCGCGCCGCCGGATGGCAACATGGGCGATTACATGCGCAGCCTCGAAAAGATCGCGGCGCGCGGGTTCGACATCCTGTGGCCAACGCATGGCGACGCGGTGCGCGGCAAGGCCTTTGTCGCGGAGTTCATTTCCGAGTACGCTGCCCACCGCCGGGCGCGCGAAGCGGCGATCCTTGCCGAGCTGCGTGGCGGCGAGACGTCGATCCCCGCAATGGTGACGCGGATGTACAAGGATGTGGACCAGCGCCTCCACCCTGCCGCCGCAATGAGCGTACTTGGCCACATGCTTGATCTGATCGAACGCGGCCTCGTGGTGACACCCGATGCGGCGCCCACGCCCCGCTCGAAGTTTGATCTTGTGGCCCAGCGCGCTTGATTTCCGGTCAGCGACTGTTCATCGCGGCGCGTTAAGGCTTTGCAATCCGCTGGGCGTCTGGCAGCAAGGGGCCAGAAATTTCGTCCATTCCGGCCGAACGCGCGCAATTGAACCGCGCGGGACACCTTTTGCGATCAGGAGATGCTTTCGATGACCACTCGCCGCTCGGTTCTCACCGCTTCCGTCTTCGCGCTCGCCGCGCTTGCCCTGGCCGCCTGCGGCGGCGGAGGGGCGAAAGAAAAGCCGGGCGACGTGCCGACCCTGCGGCGCGGCATCTCGGCCAAGGTGGATACGCTCGACCCGCACAAGTCCTCGGCCCAGTGGGAGAATATCGTGATCGGCGACATGCTGATCGGCCTGACGACGGATGGCGTGGATGGCAAGCCGATCCCCGGCATGGCAACAAGCTGGGAAACGGACCCGACCGGCACGGTGTGGACATTCAAGATCGGCGATTACAACTGGTCCGACGGCCAGCCGGTGAAGGCGAGCGACTTCGTCTACGCCTTGCGCCGCATCCAGGATCCGGTGATCGCCTCGCAGTACGCCTCGATGCTCTGGCTGATCAAGAACGCCGAGAAGGTGAACGCTGGCGAACTTCCGCCGGACCAGCTCGGCGCGCGCGCCATCGATGACAAGACACTGGAACTGACGCTGGAGTATCCGGCGCCCTACCTGCCGGGCCTCCTGACGCACTACACGACCTATCCGGTTCCTGAGCACGTGGTCGAGCAGTTCGGCGATGCCTGGATCCAGCCGGAGAACATCGTCGTCAACGGTCCCTACAAGCTCGTCTACTGGCGCACCGGCGACCAGCTCGTCTCCGAAAAGAACCCGACCGGCTTCGGTGCGGCGGAAGCCTGCTTCGACCGCGTCGCCTATTTCGAGATCGAGAACGAAGCGGCCTACGAGAACAAGATCGCGGCCGGCGAACTGGATATCAACAATGTCTTCTCGGGACCGCGCAAAGCAGAGCTAGAGGCCAAGTTTCCCGGCTGGCCGCGAACGACGCCTGGCCTGCTGGTAACCTACTGGACCTTCAACCAGACCAAACCGCCGTTCAACGATGTGCGCGTGCGCAAGGCGCTTTCTCTGTCGCTCGACCGCGAGTTCATGGTGCGAAATGTGCTGACGCCGGGCTTTGAGCCGGCCTATGCCTTCGTGCCGCCGGGCATGTCGAACTATGAGGTGCCGCGCCCGCAGGTCAGCTGGAAGGAGATGCCACGCCCCGAGCGCCTGGCCGAAGCGAAACGCCTGCTGGAAGAGGCCGGCTTCGGCCCGAACAATCCGCTGAAGTTCGAGTTCATTCACCGCTCGACCGGTGACAATCCGAAGGTTGCCCCGGTGGCGCAGCAGAACTGGGCCGAGATTGCGCCGTGGGTGCAGCCGGTAATCGTGAAGCAGGACACCAAGGTGCTCTACGCCCGCCTTCGCCAGAACGACTTCGAGGTGTCGGATGCCGCCTGGCTTGCGGACTTCGATGATCCGATCAACTATCTCTACCTGCTGCAATCGACGACTGGCCAGCAGAACTACGGCAAGTACGCGAACCCCGAGTATGATGCGCTGCTGAACCAGTCGAACCAGGAACTGGACCTCACCAAGCGGGCCGAGATCTTCGCCCAGGCCGAAGCGCTGATGATGGAAGAATATCCGATCACGCCGATGTGGGTTCAGGTGACGCAGAACCTGGTCGACCCGACGCTGACGGGCTGGGTAGACAATGCCAAGGACAACCACCGCTCGCGTTTCCTCTGCCGGGAGGGTATGAAGACCCCCTGAGTCCACGCTCTCGGGGAGTAACGGATGGAGCATGAAGCCGAAGCTGCCGGCATGGCAGCGGCCGGCGGGCTGCACAGCGGGACGCATCACCCCGTCGAGAAGGGAGCGCCCTGCCGCAATTGCGGAGGGGTTGTCCAGGAACGGTTCTGTACGGTCTGCGGCCAGTTGGGGGCTGATTTCCACAGGCCGATCTGGGACCTTGTCACGTCCAGCATCGGCGACATGTTTGCGCTCGACGGACGCCTCTGGCGGACACTGCCGATGTTGATGCTGCGCCCGGGCCGGATGACGCGGGACTATATCGACGGGCGCCGGGCGCGGTTCGTGCCTCCGTTCCGTCTGTTCCTGCTGACCTCGGTGATCTTCTTCCTGACAGTCTTCACGGTGCTGGAAAACCAGCCCTGGATGAAGGAAATGAAACTCGCCCCGGGCTGGCAGCCGGAAGGCGAGTTCGTTGTTTTTGGCGACACGAGCTTCAAGCTGGGCGGATCGGAACGGCTCGCGGCGCTAGAGGCGGAGCTGGACGGCGCCGATCTGGACGCGCCGCGCCGGCGCGAAATCGAGGCGGAGATTGCCGCGCTCCAGCAGAACGGCAACAGCGCCGCCATGATGATGCGCCCGGACGGCACGGTCGACCGGGAGGCGCTGCGCCTCTCGGTGGCGGAGTCCAATCCGGACCTTACAGGCCAGGACCTCGCCCTTGCGCAGGCGGCGGCAGACCGGCTCGCGAACCTGTTCGAGAACCAGGAACGCTTCGGCGCCCGACTCAAGGAATGGGCGCCGCGCTTCACGGTGCTCTTCCTCCCGATCTTTTCCTTGCTGCTGGCGCTGTCCTATGCCTGGCACCGCAAACGCTACATCTATGACCACCTGATCACCGGGCTGCACTTTCAGACGTTCGTGTATGTGCTGGCGACCGTGCTGATGATCGCGTCCTGGATGTACCCGCCCTTCACGCCGTTTGCGGCAGGCGGCTCGTTTCTGATCGTGTTCGTCTACCTGCTGCGGATGTTGCGGGTGACCTATGACACCGGCTACATCATGTCGTTCCTTCGGACCTTCTTCCTGCTGATCGCCGGCCTGATCGTTCTCAACCTGCTGGCGGCCGGTCTTGTGCTGCTGAGCTTTTACCTGACCTGAGGCCTGAATGTTGCGGACGCTAGAGGACCTGACCCGTGATGCCAACGCGTTAAAGTCGCAAGGCCGGATCGGCGAGGCGATCGATGTCTACCAGGACGCTGTGCGGGCCTTTCCGGCGAGCGCCGTGGCGCTGCACAATCTGGCGGCCGCATATGGCGACGCGCGCAATCACATCGACGCCGACCGTGTTGCGGCTATGGCGATGCAAGCAGGGCTGAATGCGCCGGAGACCTTGCTGGTGCGGGCCCGGGCGAGGTTCGGGATGAACGATTTCGGCGGGGCCGAGGCATTCTACAGAGCGATCATCGCAGGCCAGCCGGAAAACGGCGCCGCGCGTATGGAACTTGCCCAGATGACCTGGATGCGTACCGGCGACGCACGGCGACGCTGTCGGTGTTCGACCCGCCTGTCGGCGTATCGGCCCCGGTCGAAACATATCTCGCCTAGCTGAAAGCGCAGGCGCTGGAGTTCATGAATGCGCCCGCCGAAGCCCTGATGCTGATGCGCGCCCTCATCAGCGGGCAAGGTCTCAGTCCCGCCTTGCGCGTACCGATGCTGGGCTATGCAGCATATCTCGCCGGGGATGCCGGCGACGGGCAGGGCGCCCTCTCGTTTGCGACGGAAGCCCTTCAACTGGCCCAGCCCGGGGATCCGGGCGCGCTCGAAGCCGAGGTGCGGGCGCTGCTGGCAGCGGGGGCGTACGAGAAGGCGGCGCGCCTCTTGGCGGCGAATCCGCAGAACCAGCGCTACATCGCCTTTCAGACGACGGCCTGGCGGCTGATCGGTGATCCGCGATATGGTGCGCTGTACGACTACCAGCGCTTCGTGAAGGCAGCGCCGATCAGCGTGCCGGCGGCCTGGCCGACGCTGGAAGCCTACCTTGCCGACCTGGTCCTGGAGCTGAAGCAGGCGCATCCGTTCAAGGCGCAACCCTTCGGGCACTCGGTGCGTCTCGGTAGTCAGCGCTCCGACGTGCTGTCGGTGCAGACGCGGGCGATCGCCGCTTTTCCAGAGGCCATTTCGAAGCCGGTCAGCGATTTCATGGAGCGGCTGGGGGCCGGCCCGGACCCCTTCCGGTCGCGCAACCGCGAAAGCGCGCAGATGATCGGCAACTGGTCGGTCTGGCTGCGGCCGGGCGGGCATCATGCCGACCATGTGCACCCGGACGGATGGATCTCGTCGGCCTGTTACATCGAGCTTCCAGCTGCCGTTTCGGCCGGGGGCAGGGAAGGCTGGCTCCGGTTCGGCAAGCCCGGGCTGCCGCTGGGACGGGACCTGCCGGCCGAGCACTGGATAAAGCCGGAACCCGGCCTGTTGGCGCTGTTCCCGTCCTACATGTGGCATGGGACGGAGAAGTTCAGCGGGACCGACCCCCGGCTGACGGTCGCATTTGATCTGGTGCCGAGCTGAGTCGGCGTTGACGGGCGGCATTTCTGCCAAGGATGGAGCCTGTTCGTCCAAAGGGGGAATGGTTGTGCCTTTGCTGCTCGATGTGAGCGCAATAATTCACCCCAGATGACGAATTTGTTGCGGTGAGGACACATATTGCCGGCCATACCGAGGTTTTGCGTTTTTGCGGTTGATTTCCACATTACCGAGCTGCAATCGTTCCTGCAGTTTGACGATCTGGTGTATCGGGGCGGTGGAGCGCCCCAGGGACACCAGAGTGACATGACGTCGCGTCACGAGTGTGAGAGGGGCCTTCAATGGCAAAGAAGTTCAATAACGGATTCCTGTTCCGGACGGCCGCAGTGACTGCGCTCGCCACGGGTTTTGTGTTCAGCGCCTATGCGCAGACCGAGGACGAAGCACCGGTCACGACGACTCCGGCCGCTGAAGGCGAAGCCGAGACCGGCCCGGATGGCCGCGTGCTCGACACCGTCCGCGTCACCGGTTCGCGCCTTGCCAACCCTTATACCAGCATCGCGCCGCTCGACGTGATCTCGGCCGACACTGCTGCCCTTGAAGGTATCAGCGATGTCAGCACGCTGCTGCAGACCGCCACGGTCGCAGCCGGTTCGCCGCAGGTTACTTCGGCCACGTCGTCTGCCTTCGTGCAGAACGGCGGTATCGGTACCGAAACGATCTCGCTGCGCGGCCTCGGCGCCAACCGCACCCTGACGCTGATCAACGGCCGCCGGGCAGGCCCCGCCGGTACCCGCGGCGGTGTTTCGGCATTCGACCTCAACGCCATCCCGCTTTCGGCTGTCTCGAACATCGAAATCCTGAAGGACGGCGCCTCGTCGATCTACGGTTCTGACGCCGTTGCCGGCGTGGTGAACATCATCACGAAAACGGATGAAGGCGGCGAAGTCGATTTCTTCTACAGCGGTCCGGAGCAAAAAGGCGGCGAACAGCTGCGCGCCAGCGGCACCTGGAGCGGCGCGGTCACGGATCGCGGCAACCTCCTCGTGTCGATCGACTACACGAAAGAGGAAGAACTGGCCCGCGGCCAGCGCGACTACTTCGAGTGTGGTGAAGCCTATGTGTTCGGCGCCGACGGCCAACGCGCCGACCTCGTCGATCCGCGCACCGGCAGCTTCCGCTGCGATGACCTGCCGTGGGGCCATGTGTGGCTTTACAACTATGACAACTCGCCGTCTCTCGTAGGACGTCCCTATCAGGGCCGTCCGCAGCTCCTGCAGTATGACTATGATGGTTCGCTGGCTGCCAACGGCCTTGCCCCCTGGGGTCCGAACGGCTTCGGACTGAGCTTGCGGCCGGGTTGGTTCCCGGTTGCCCTTGGCGAACTGCTCCTCCCGGGCGCGACCAACGATCCGGTCTACACGCCGACAGCCCGTTTGTCGGAAGCGCTCCTCAATGGTGACCACCCGTTCCAGGACGACGAATCGCTGATCCCCGAAACCGAGCGGATGACGTTCTTCGCCAGCGGCGATTATGAGCTGACCGACTCCATGCAGGTTTACGGCGAGTTTCTCCTGAACCGCCGCGATACCAAGGTTAACGGCTACCGTCAGTTCTGGCAGTATGACTATGCCTATAACTACTTTGGCTACACCTTCACCAACAACCCGAGCGTGATCGCCAACGGCTTCCTTGCCGCCCCGACCGCTCCGGGCAACTTCATCGGCTTCAGCCCCACCGCAATCACAGATCACAGCGACGCGGCGGTGAGGGTTGACTATGTCAACGGCGTTGTCGGTGCGAAGGGCGACTTCGCAGTCGAAGGCTGGAACTGGGATGCCTTCTTCCAGTTCTCCCGTTCGGACGGCGACTACACCCAGGACCTGATCTACGACGACGCCATCACGCCGTACGCCTGGTTTAGAGCCGGTTCCTGCGCAGCTCTGCCCGTCACGCCCGTGCGCGGCGTGGCCTGCCGCCAGCCCGACTGGTACAGCCCGCAATTCCTCGCAGGTAACATCTCGCAGGCTGACCGCGATTTCCTGTTCGGTGTCGACACCGGCAATACGGTCTATGAGCAAGCCCAGCTTGAAGCCTTCTTCGATGGCCCGCTGTTTGCCATGCCGGCCGGCGATGTGATTGCCGGTATCGGCTTCAGCCGGATTGCCGAACGTATCAACGACGTTCCGGGTGAAACCTTCCAGCAGGGCAACGCCTGGGGCTCTTCGAGCGCCGGTATCACCAAGGGGCGCAAGACGACCCGGGCCGTGTTCGGGGAACTTGCGATCCCTCTGCTCAAGGACCAGCCGTTCGCAGAAGCCGTCGACCTGTCTCTGTCGGCCCGTCTGACGGATGTCGACGTCTACGGTTCGGACACGACTTACAAGGCCGGTCTCGGCTGGCAGATCACGCCGGAACTGCGTGTGCGCTCGACCTACGGCACGTCGTTCCGCGCGCCCGCGCTGTTCGAGCTGTTCCTTGACTCGCAGACGAGCTTCGCGGGCCAGCGCACGATCGACCCGTGCATCAACTGGGCCGGTAACCTTGCCTCCGGTGCGATCTCGCAACGTCTTGCCGACAACTGCGCTGCAGACGGCATTCCCGGCGCATATGCCGGTGCCGGTTCCAGCGCCACAATCTTCGAAAGCGGCAACATCGGCAACCTCGAAGCCGAAACCTCGAAAGCCTATAACGTCGGGGCCGTGTGGTCGCCGTCGTTCGCAGACTTCCGTGTGTCGGTGGACTACTTCAAGATCGAGATCGAAGATCAGATCACCCAGCTCGGCGCAGGTAACATCCTGTTGGGATGCTACAACTCGGACACGTTCGCGACCGAGCCGCTGTGTGACCTTTTCACCCGGAACCCGACCCTGTTCCTCGTCAACTCGGTCACCAACAACTTCATCAACATCGCAGAGCAAACGAACGAAGGCGTCGATGTTCAGGCGCAATACAGCCGCGACTTCAGCTTCGCGACGTTGACGATGAACACCTCGCACACCTTCCAGCTCACCGACGAAATCCAGCTGCTGCCGACGAGCGCCCCGCTCGATGGTAACGGCGAGTTCGGTGATCCGAAATGGGTTGGCGAAGTGAGTGCAACGCTCGAGCGCGGCCCCTGGTCGCTCTTCTGGGGCGTCGACTTCATCGGCAAGACCTCGAACATCGACAGCTTCGGCGGCAATACCGGCACCTACTTCGGCACCCCGGTCCGCTACAAGCTGAAGACCGAGGACACGATCTATCACAACGTGTCACTGAGCCGCGAACTGCCGTTCGAGATCACGGTCCGTGCCGGTGTCTCCAACGTGTTCGACGAAGCCCCGCCGGCTGTCACCACGCAGAACCTCGGCGAGTACAACACCGTCGGCACCTCGGCCTTCACGTCGCAGTATGACTGGCTGGGTCGCCGGTTCTTCGTGAACGTGAACAAGAAGTTCTAGACTTCTCGAGGTAAAAATACGAAAGCGGCGGGCTCAACACCCGCCGCTTTTTTCTTTTCCGGAACAGAATACGGGAGCGAAGCCCTTGCCGACCATTACGATGAAGCAGGATAACCTGAACGAACGGAACCTGGAGTTTGTCCAGGCGCCGCTGCGCACGCCGGTCTTCCTGAACTCGGTTCCCAAGAGCGGCACGCACCTCATCCGCAACATCATGCGGATGTTCGTTCCGGTGGAGCAGCAGTATCACGCAACCTTTATCCAGATCCCGAACCTGCGCGGGCATGCCATGAAGGCGTTCCATCCGGCCAGTCCCATGCTGAGCTGGGGGCATCTTCTGTTCTCGGATGAATCCGTGATGGCGACCCGCACCGCACGCCGCATCCTGCTGGTACGCGATCCGTATACCTGGGTTCTGGCGCGGGCGCGGTTCTTCGTGTCGGAGAATTTCGAAGCCGGGCTCGAGCACCTGAAGGGCCCGCAGATTTCGCCGGAAGCGCTGCTGAACATGATGATCTTCGGCATCCATACCAAGGCGCCGCCGATGCTGGACATCTACCAGTTCAATGCCGCCGCCTGGATCGGCACTGGCACGGTCGTCTACCAGTATGAGGAGATCGTCCGTCAACTGAAGTCCATCGACAGCCCGGAAGCCGAAGCGTTTTTCGCGAAGCTGCTGGACGATTGCGGAATCGAGAAGCCGGCCGACTGGAAACAGCGCGTGCTGATCGGATCGGACCGCAAGCAGAGCGCCACGGCTCGGGAAAACCTGTCGGTGGATGATGACCGTATCCCGGCGGTGCTGCCGGATATCCAGAAGCGCCTCGTGGATGTGGCCATGCCCGGCATGCGGGCATTGCTCGGTTACCGGGACTGATCCTTGAGGGTCAGGGACTTGCCGTCCACAGACGGCCTTGCAAAAGAAAAAGGCGCGCCGGGCAGCGCGCCTTTTCCGTTTCGGCCAGGCAGGGCCTGGTTAGTTCAGGCCGCATTCGCCGACGAGGAATTTCTCAATCTCGGCAAGCGTCAGGCGTTGCTGGTCCGGCGTCCAGGGCAGGCTGTGCGGCATGTCCGGGACGTTCAGATACTTCGCCGTCGTGTACTTGCGGATCGCATTGTAGAATGCCTTTCCGTAAGTGTCCGGCACGCGCACGTCCCGGTCGCCGTGATAGATCAGGATCGGGATTTCGGCATTGGCGACATCCTTGATCACATCGCGGCCTGACAGTTTGCTGCCGATGGCCATGCGGCCGAAGCGGCTGCTGTCGATGCCGATATTGATCTTGTCGGATTCGCCGTAGCCGGCGCCCGCAATCGCGCACTGGTAGGGGCTGTCCTTGCGGGTTGCAGCGGCCATCGCGGCGTAGCCACCATAGGAATAACCGAACATCACCATCTTGTCCGGCGCAGCGTAGCCTTGCGAGACGAGCCAGGCGGCGCCGTCATCCTTGTCGTCCTGCGCCTTGTACCCGAACTGCGCATCGCCGGCGCGCCAGAGGTCCATGCCCCAACCAACGCTGCCGCGGTATTGCGGCTGAAGGACGGTGTAACCGCGCGAGGTCAGGAAGGGCACCCATCCGGACATGTCCCAGCCGCCGAAGTCACGCGCCCAGGGCCCGCCATGCGGGAGGACGACGGCCTTGCCGGGCGCTTCGCCTTCCTTCCAGCCCTGACGGGGTGTCAGGAGGGCGGGGAGAGCGCGCCCGTCACGGGCGGCGTAGTTGATGAACTGCGTCTGCGAGAGTCCCTTGGTGTCGATCCACGGGCGCTCGGCCCCGAGCAGCTCGAGTTTCGAGCGGTCTCGCAGCAGATAATAGCGGGCCGGCATGTTGGAGCCCGACGCGCTGAAGATGATCAGGCTGAAATCGTCATTGCGGTAGATGATGTCGACGGTTTCAGCTTTCAGCTGCTGCTCGAGGCCGAGAACGATGCCACCATATTCCGCATCCAGCCACTCATAGCGGGTTACATCCGCATCGAAGGCATAGCCGAGGATCTTGCCGAAATCATTTGTCGCGGTGGAGGTGACGATGCCGGAGGCGTCGAAGTCCGGATGCGCGAACACGGGCTCGGGGTTCAGCACCCTGGAGGCGGGGTCGTAGGTGAAGATCTGTTTCTTGTCCGAGAACTTGTTGGTGAGGACGTAGTAGAGGCCGGTCGCACGGTCGCGGTGGATGACCGACATTTCCTGCAAGGCAGATTCGTCGACGGTCAGCGCGTCGTGGTCTTCAAGGCTGGCGCCCTTGGCGGCCTTCAGCTGGGTGTAGCGCTCGAACGACTTGCGCTTCTCGTCGACGCCGGACGCGCTCATCACTTCGCCGTCGGCCGGGTCGGTATAGCCTGCGCCGGTATCGCCTGACCCCTTGTAAAGCGACTTGAAGGCCGAGGTCTTGAGGTTCAGCAGGCCGACTTCCGAGTTGAAGTCAGAATTGATCCGCGAGATCAGCACGTTGTCCGGATCCAGCGGCAGGCGGGAGGTGACCGAACCGCGGGCGGTGATACGGATGCAGTCCTCGGTGGACTTGCCGATGCCGCGGGTGCTGCCAAGATTGATGAAGGGCTCTTCAAACTTCTTGAAGGTCGTGTCGGTGAGCAGCGCCTTGCGGGTCCAGGTCCGGGTGGTGCCGATCGCGTTGCCTTCATCACATCCTGAAAGGCGTCCGGTGAAGGGTTGGCGCACGTAGACCTCGACTTTGCCGTCCTTTAGAGCCCGAACGCCGATGAACTCCGATTCCTTGCCATCCGGCGCAGCCGTGATCGGGGGCTTCGACAGGTCCGTCAGGTCCCAGGCAGCGATTACGGCGCGGTCGGTATCCTTGCCGGTCGACGGACCGATCAGGGCGACCATCGTCTTGCCGTCGGTCGAGACCGAGACCGACGTCATGGCCGGAAGGCGGGCAATGTCCTCAATCGGAATCGGTTCGGCGGACGACACATGTGCGATGGCGAATGCGGACGCTGTCGCGCTCACGAGTTTCCAGAAGCGGTGTGTCCGCATAACTGATCTCCTTGCTGATAATCGATATGACTCTGGGGCGTTCACACGGGAAGTCAACCACGTTTGAGCGTGTTTCCGGTTCGCGAGCGCAGATCGGTGCGCGGCGCGCCTTTATCTTCAGTTGGTGCGCTTCACGCGGAAGCTGCGGCCTCCATCAACGGTCATCATGAAGCTGCCGAGTGCGGCCTTGCGCACGCGGGCTTCCTTGGCTTTGCGCAGGGACGAGGCCTGGATCTTGGCCGTGTCCGTCTGCTCCCAAGTCTGGCCGTTTTCCAGCGTGACGATGGCCTTGCCGGTCACGCCCTGGATGCGGGCAGATTTCACGGCGACGGTAATCTCATCGACTTCCTCGCGTTCGACTTTCTTCTCGGCTGACGCAGACCGGCTGAAGAGACCCGGCAGGCTCGGCATCGAGAAGCCAAAGGCTTCCTTTTCGATGGTTTCGATCTGACCGACATCGATGGTCTGGACGAGACCAGCTTCTTCCTTCGTTCGCAAGGTGCCCACCGCCTCGTCGAAGCAGGCGAGACGGGCCGAATCCTCTGCAATCACGGCGCAGGCGTAGATCGGGTCTGTCGGGTTGGTGACGGACTGGCGGGCGAGGGCGGGGCCGGCGAGGCCGACTGCGGCGGCGCTGACCAGAAGGATCCTGAAAATCATCACTTTACTCCCTGATTGGCTTGTTCGCGCACGATTGTGCCCATTCTTCACCGGCCGCGAACAAATAGAAAGCGTGCTCTGACCGATTGAAGGCTCAAATTTGCAGCGGCTGCCTGAACCTGAAGCCAAATAGTCACACTGGCGGGAATTTGTCTAAAGATTGGCGGGGTTGCGATTGACTGTCACGAACCAGCCTTCATTACTGCCGGTTAAGGTCCGGGGAGTCGGATCGAACACTCATTCTTGGGTGCGGAGCCTTTGCGCGCGTGTGCCGCGCATGTTTTTTTGGAGGGTAACTTGACCGAACCAATGTGGAAAAAGCGTTTGCTTTCGTCCTCGCTTTTCGCCGGCGCGCTTTTCGCCGTCGCAAGCCCGCTTGCTGCCGTTGCGCAGGAAGCTGACGACGCTACTGTCGCGGTAACGACCGAGTCGACCGAGGCGGAAGCTCGTCAGGAGAAAATCACGATCACCGGTTCGCGTTTCGCGCGCCGTGACGAAGTTGCGGAAAGCCCGATCCTTACGGTTTCCCAGGACGCCCTGCTTGAGTCCGGCTATACGACGGTTGACGGCTTCCTGAACACGCTGCCGCAAATCACGCCGAACCTGTCGTCCCAGTCGAACAACCCGAGCTCGAACGGCCGCGCCGTCCTTGACCTTCGCGGTCTCGGCTCCGCACGCAACCTCGTCCTGATCGATGGCAAGCGTGGCATGCCGTCGTTCGCGACCGGCACGATCGACATCAACACCATTCCGTCGGCGCTCGTTGAGCGCGTCGAGATCATCACCGGTGGTGCCGCTTCGACCTACGGCGCTGACGCCGTGGCCGGCGTTGCCAACTTCATGCTCCGTAAGGACTTCGAAGGCATCGAGGTCGACACCCAGTACAAGGCCGCGATCGAAGAAGGCGACGGCGTCGAGTGGGGCACCGGCATCACGCTGGGCAGCAATTTTGCTGACGACCGTGGTAACGCCGTCCTGTCGCTGAACTACTTCACCCGTGAAGTCGTTGGCAAAGGCGCCCGTGATTTTTCCGTTCAGGCCAGCAGTTCCACGGGCACCTTCCCGGATGGTTCCTACTCGACCGGAACCAACCAGCCGTCTGCGGCTGCTGTAACGGGCATTTTCGGCGCAGGTCTTTGTGAGCGCAGCGGCGGTCAGGCCGGCTTCGGCTTCAACCCGGATGGAACGCTGTTCTGCACCGGTACGGCTGGCAACGGGTTCAACATCGTGGGCTATGAAGGTCCCGATTCGGCGATCGCAACGGCATTTGCGCCTGACTTCTTCTCTTACAACTTCGAGCCGGACAACTTCCTTGTCCTTCCGCTCAACCGCTGGAACATGTTCTCCTCGGTCGACTACGAATTGAACGACAGCGCCCGCGTCTACGGCCAGTTCACCTTCACGAACTACAACGCCCAGCAAGAATTGGCGCCGACCCCTGCCAACGGTTTCACCGTTCCGGTAACGAACCCATTCATTCCGGCTGAACTGTCTGCTCTTCTCGGGACACGCACTGGTTCGACTATCACCTGCCCTGCTACCCCGACCAACATCGCGGCGGGTGGATGCTTCGGAGGACTGGCAAACGGCGGCTTGGCCGTTGGTGGTTCATCGCCGAACTCGGCAGTAGCCGACAACCGGCTCTTCACGAATCCGGTGCTTGCTCCTTTCACGTTCAACAAGCGTTTCAACGCGCTTGGCGGTCGTAACGGCAGCACGACGCATGACGTCTGGCAGATGATGGTCGGCATGGACGGCAAGCTCGCCGGCACCGACACTTGGACCTATGACGTCTACTTCTCGCAGGGCCGATCGACCCTCAACGAAGTACAAGGCGGCAACGTCCGTCTTCCGCGGGTCGAGGAGCTCCTTGACCGCGCAGATGGCGGCGCAGGAATTTGCGCCGGTGGTCTGAACCTGTTCGGCAACACCCCGATCAGCCAAGCTTGCCAGGCCTATATTTCGTTGCAAGCGAAAAACCTCACCGAGATCGAGCAGAAGGTCATCGAAGGCACGATCCAAGGGGAACTGTTGCAGCTTCCCGCCGGCGCGCTGCAAACTGCATTTGGTCTCCAGTACCGAGAGCTTGACTTCAATTTCCGGCCGGACTCGGGCCTGCAGCCTGGTCAGGTCGCCGGTTTTAACGAGCAACTGCCGATCAAGGGTTACCTTGACTGGTACGACGTTTACACGGAAGCCCTGATCCCGGTCCTCAAAGATCTTCCGCTGGTCGAAGAACTGTCGGTTACCGCTGGCTACCGTCTCACGGAAAACAGCCGTTCGGGTTCCTCGGACACCTGGAAGCTTAATGGGGATTGGAAGATCAACGACTACCTCCGCGCTCGCGGTGGTTATCAGAAAGCTATCCGTTCGCCGGGCATCGCGGAACTGTTCGCACCCGCTGTGAACAATTTCCCGACCTTCACCAACCAGGACCCCTGCAACACTACGGGTGCAAACGCTTCGAACGCTCAATTCGGCCGGAATGGTGCGAACGGAGCAAACGTTGCCGCGCTTTGTGCAGCTCAGTCTGCCGTGGCCGGCGGTGCTGGCTACGTTCAGCCCTTCGGCCAGGCCCGCGGTATTGTCGGCGGCAACCCGAACCTGGAGCCGGAAGAGTCGACCTCCTGGACGGCTGGTATCGTCATGACCTCGCCGTTCACGGGCAATTCCTTCTCGGAAAGCCTCGGCCTGACGGTTGACTACTGGTGGATCGAGCTGGACCAGTCGATCGGTGCCTTCACGGCCACGACCATTGCCCAGCGTTGCTTCAACCGCGACAACGCCAACCCGACCTATGATCCGGCGAACTCCTGGTGCCAGCTGTTCAACCGCGATCAGAGCGACGGCGGCATCATCAACCTCAACCAGCTCAACAACAACGACGCCCGTGTTGAAAAGGCTGGCGTCGACATCACCGCGCGTTGGGGCTTCGACCTCGCCGATGTCGGTATGGATATTGGTTCGCTGAACTGGAACGCCGTGGCGACCTACACCGTCAAGGACGACAGCCAGACCCTCGTCGGCGCGGCTGACCCGATCTATGACTTTGTCGGCACGATCGGTTCGACCACGGGTACCGCGTCGCCGGAGTGGCGCTATACGCTCAACTCCAACTACTCCAACGACGACCTGTCGATGAACCTGGCCCTTCGCTACGTTCAGGATATGATCAACGCTAACGTTGTGACCGGCGGTAGCCCGATCACCAACACCGGCGTTGACCAGACCTGGTATCTCGACCTGAACGGCACGTATAACCTCACGGAAAACGTGATCCTGCGCGGCGGTATCAACAACCTCCTCGACCAGGAACCGCGCCTCTACACTCCGAACGTCCAGGCGAACACCGATCCGTCGCTCTACGACGTTCTCGGTCGCTCGGCCTTCGTGGGTGTGAAGCTCGTCTTCTGATCCTAGGGCTTGCGGCCGGAGTAATCCGGCCGGGCCTGACCAGACTGAATGGCGGCGGTCCCTCAGGGGGCCGCCGTTTTTCGTTGTGACAGGCGCACGTGTTCTTCGGCGCGCCTCAGCGGCGCGCGGGGCTTTGACATCGCAGTACGGTCTGCCATCTTTGGCGCGTGATTCAGGGGAGGGATTTGCATTGGCTCGCAGCAGCAAGTTCAGTGGACGGAACAAGGCGGCGCCTGGCGGCGCCCTCATGGCAGCCGCCTTGCTGGCAGGATGTGCGTCCACGCCCGGCGCGGGAGCGCCGGCGCAGTGGCTGAAACTGGAGCAGGTGGAGAAGCGTTTCGCGATCTTCACCAACGCGCCGGTCGCGCCGGCTGAGGGCGGCACCGCGACCTTCCGCCTAGTCTATGTTTACATGCCCGAGACGGTGAAGTTCGAAGAGAAGTTTGTCGGCTGGCAGGAATATCCGGCAATGACGGTGAACTGCGAGGCGAACACCGTGCGCGTCGGGCCGCGCACCCGGTATGCGCCCGATGGCACGGCGATGATGTCGGACGACAATCAGGCATTCGTGCCGATCCTGGGCCCATCCATCCAGAAGGTGAAGGCGATCGCATGTGACAGCGCGCCGCTCACAGGGCCTTATCTGATTGAGGATGGCGCGGGCTGGATAGATGCGGCGCGTAAGCACATTGCGGCGACAGATCCGGCCTGACCTTGCTGCTCCGGCGCCTCAGCCCGCGCGCCAGCGGGCGTAGAGCGCGGTCGGCAGGAGCCTGTCTGTGCCCTGCTGCGGGATGGCCATCTCGCCCTGCTCCATGACGCCGCCAAAGGGCGCCATCCGGTCGGCCAGCGTCTGCGCGAGCGCGAGATAGGAGAGGCGTACCGCATAGGCCGTCGCAATGACGAAGAGCGGGCGTTCGGCGAGCAGGGCCTGCACGCCGTCGAGGAGCGCGGGCAGGTCTTCCTCGAAGCGCCAGGTTTCGCCCGTTGTGCCGCGGCCGAACTTCGGCGGGTCGAGCACGACGGCATCATACTTGCTGCCCCGTCGCTGCTCGCGGGCGACGAACTTCATCGCATCGTCGGCAATCCAGCGGATCGTCTGGCCATCGAGACCGGAAAGGGACTGGTTGTCCTTTCCGTAGCCGTTGGATTTGGGGCTGGCGTCGAGGTGCACGACTTCGGCGCCTGCAGCTGCGCAGGCGAGCGACATCATGCCGGTATAGCCAAAGAGGTTCAGCACCTTGATGGGACGGCCGGCGGCGCGGATCTGCTCCTGCGCGAAACGCCAATGGACGGAGTGTTCCTGAAACACGCCCATGTGGCGGAAGGCCGTGCGGCGCGCCGTGAAGGTCAGGCCGTTCCAGCGCATCGGCCAAGCATCGACCGCCCGCGGCGAGAGGAGTTCCCAACTGCCGGCGCCGTCCTCGTCCGGGCCCTTGGCGGCGAAGCGGGCATCGGCCTTCCAGCTCTGCACCGGGCGGGCCGGGTTCCAGAAGGCCTGCGGGTCCGGGCGGATGACGGTCTGGCCACCGAAGCGCTCGAGTTTCTGCAGGTGGCCGCTGTCGAGCAGGGCGTAGTCGTCCCAGTCATCAGCGACCAGCAGGCGGGTTTCGGTCTTCATCAGGCATATCCCCGCTGGCGCCAGGCTTCGTAAATCATGATGGCGGTGGCCTGGGCGAGGTTCAGGCTGTCGGCGCCGCCGCGCATGGGGATCAGCGAGAGGGTGTCGCAGGCGGCTTCGACCTCGGCCGGAAGGCCGGCCTGTTCGTTGCCCATCAGGATGACCGATGGCTTGGTGAATGGGGCTGCGTCATGGCGGGCGGTGGCGTTGACGCTGGCGGCCGTGAGGGAGAGGCCCTGCTTGCGGCGCCAGGCGTCGAAGGCAGGAAAACTGGCATTGGCAAAAGGCATGTCGAACAGCGAGCCCATGGACGCGCGGACAGCCTCGAAGCTGTAAGGGTCGCAGCAGGTCCCGACCAGGATGACGCCGCTGGCGCCGGCGCAGTCGGCGGTGCGCAGGATCGTGCCGAGGTTGCCGGGGTCACGCACTTCGTAGAGTGCCACATAAAGCGGGGCGCCAGGTTTCGGCGCAGGCAAAGCTTCCGGGGTGAGGTGGCGCTGCCGGAAGGCGGCGACGACGCTCTGCGCGTTGTCCTTCTGGGTGATCTTTGACATCAGCCGCTCAGGCGCCAGCACGACACGGGCGCCGGTTGTCTCAGCCTCGCGGGCGAGGGCCGCGATATGAGTGCGCTCGGCCATGTCTGCAGCAATCACGACAGTTTCTGCCGCCCAGCCCCGGGCCAGGCCTTCGCCCACGATCCGCGCGCCCTCTGCCAGGAAGAGGCCGGTTTCGGCACGCTCCTTCTTCCGCTCGAGGCTTTTCAGGGACTTGATCAGCGGGTTTGATGGGCTGGTCAGGACTTCAGGGGGGCGTTTCATGGATCGGGAAGCCTGTGGGCTGATGTCTTGCGGTTCGATCAGGGATAGGGCATCCCTCGACGGAGGGACAATGATTACAGGAGGTCAGCGACGTCGTGCGCCTGCTTGACTACCTGACGGGTTTCATTTCGCTCCTTGCGCTGCCCTTTATCGCGTGGTGGGGCGTGAACCAATCCCCCCATAGCGCCGCAAGGCTCGAAGCGCAGCTCGAGGCCCGGGCGCAGCAGGCGTTGCTGCTCGCCGGGCTCGACTGGGCTGAGGTTAACATGGACGGGCAGACAGCCATTCTGACCGGACCGGCGCCCTCGCCGGATGTTGCCGAGGAAGCTGCGGGCATCGTCCTGCGCAGCAGCGGCCGGGGCGGCCTCCTGTTTGGCGGGGTCTCCCAGGTTGAGACGCGGGTGCATCCGGCCGAACCCGTCCGGCCCTATGTCTGGCGCGTCGAGAAACTGGCGAGCGGTCAGCTGAAACTCTCGGGGCATGTGCCGTCGAAAGCGGCGCGGGCCGCGCTCCTTGAAGAAGCGGGCGCGGAGTCCAACGGACCGCCAATCGACGAGATGGTGGTGGCAGCCGGCGCGCCGGCGGGGAACTGGCAGGGGATCGCGCAGTTTGCGCTCTTGCAGACGGCGGACCTCGATCAAGGCAGCGCCGTGCTCACCGATCATGTGCTGACTTTGCGCGGCGAGGCGAGCGACGAAGCGCGCCGGGCGCAGCTGACATCGGCGACCCTGGCGCTGGCCGCGCCGTTCCGGGGGGTGGCGTTGGTGCAGGGCGTGCCGCTCTGGTCAGCGACGCGTTCCGAAGGCGAACTCGTCTTGTCGGGCGCGGTACCGGGCGAGGCCGATCGGCGCGCCCTGATGACGCATGCCCGGCGCGGGTTCGACGGCGAAGTGCGCGACGAGATGGTGGTGGCAGAGGCTTCTGCGGCAGACTGGCTTGAGGGCGCAAAGGCGGGCCTTGGCCACCTGGCCGCATTCCGGTCTGGCACGATGACGTTTGATCCGGGCGTGAACGGATTCACCTTCGAGGGCGAAGCGCCGGCGAGCAGGCTGCAGTTCCTCAGCGAGGACATGGCGCGAACGGCGGGGCGGTGGCGCGTTGTGATCGCGGCGGTGCCCGAGGTGGTGGATGCCGGCGCGCTGGCGCCGGAGGCTGCCTGCACGGACGACATCAACCGGATGCTGGAAACCGAGGCGGTCGGGTTCGTGCCGGGCCGCGCGGAGTTTCGACGGGAGAATGCCGGCGCGCTCGACCAGCTGGCCGGGATCGCGCGGCGCTGCGATGCCAGGGTCAGGCTGGAACTTGCCGTCAACGGGGATGCTCTGGCACAGGCACGCGCCGCGGCGCTGGCGGACTATCTGGAACGTGCGGGCGTGTCCCGGCCGCAGCTTGCTGCAATCGCCTATGGCCCGGCAACGGGGGTCGAGGGTATGGACACTGGCGCGGCCGTGGCTTCAGACAGGCCGCGCGAATTTACTGTACGGGAGCGAAGCGAACGATGACCTGGCTGATGACGCATATGTGGATCGCGCTCGCGGCAACCGGTGTTGTGACCCTGCTTCTCGGCTGGTCGATCCGCGGCATGATGCTGTCCGGCAAGATGCGTCAGGCGATGGTCGAACGCGACATGGTGAAGGTCGAACTCGGCGAAGCGCGGGAAGAGGTCGAGCGCCTGTTTGCGGCGCAGCGCAAGCTTACGAATGGTGAGGCACCGGTCGCCGCCGGACCCGATCCGATCCTGACCCGCAAAGTGGAATCGCTGACCGCCGAACTGGCGCGTAAGTCTGCCGAGATCGATGCGCTGAAGGCCGCGGCAAATGCCGCGCCTGCTGGCGCGGCGGTGGCAACGGCTCCGGCTGCAGCCGCGCAGGTCGAGGATACGCTGGTCTGGCGCAACCGGCACCTTGAGAGCCGGGTCGTGCATCTGGAATCCGAACTTGAGAAAGCGCAGTCTGCCGTTGTGGCGGCGCCGGCGCCCGCACCGGGCGAGGCGGCGCCGGAGCCCGCTGCGCCGGCTGTCGATACATCGAAGCTGGAATGGGAAGTGGGCTATCTGCGCACGCGCGTCGAAGCGCTGCAGACCGAGCTCGCAAACGTGCCCGCGCAGCCGCCGGCTGTAGCTGCGCCTCAGCCGGTCGCCGACGCCCCCGCAGCGGCTGCGCCGCCCGAGACAGCCGCACCGGCCGAGGAAGAGATCGCCCGCCTGCGCTGGCGCGTTCGGTTCCTTGAAGGGCGGCTCGCCTATTTTGAAGGTGACACGGAAGCCGGCAAGGCTGAGGCCGCAGCGGAGGCGCAAGAGCAGGACACACGCGCAGCGCCGAGCGCCGCCGAAGCGATCCTCGGCCAGCTGGAAGCTGCGGACGAACTGGCGGATGCAGAAGCCGTAAAGGAAATCCCGAGGGTTCGGCCAATGGCACTGGAGCGGCCGTTTGCCGATACGCCAGATGATCTGACGCTGATCGGAGGCATCGGACCGAAGATCCAGGACGTGCTGAACTCGCTCGGTGTTTTCCACTTTGACCAGATTGCCGACTGGAAGCCCGAGAACGTTGCATGGGTCGACGAGTATTTGAGTTTCTCCGGACGCATCGTGCGCGAAGGCTGGGTTGAGCAGGCCGCCGTGCTTGTCGGCGAAGCGGCCGACGCGTAACCGGCGCATTCAGAGCGGGTTCACGCCGCCTCTCCTAGTACCCCCGTGCACTGGCGCGGGCTGTTTGCTTTTTGTGAAGCTGGCAGTAGGCTCACCGCGAAGCCCGTCACAGGAGAATGAACCGATGTCGCGTGATTATGATCTGGGTGAAACGTTCGATAGCCGACTGCTCGCCGAAGCACCGCGCGTGCGCCTGTCGCGGCGGGGTATCGTTATGGGCCTTGCCGCCGGCAGCGTGTTCCCGTTCGTCTCCGGCTGCACGACCAACGCCGCAACCGGCGACAGCCAGCTGCTCCTGTTCGGCGATGACCAGATCGCCAGCATGGCGGCGACTGCCTGGACCGACATGAAGGCACAGACGCCGCAGACGTCGAACGCGCAGCTCAAGAACCGGGTGCTCGGCATCTGGGACCGGACCATCAAGGGCGCTGCCGCGCAGGGCCATGTGAACCCGAACGACCAGTGGGATGTCGCCGTCTTCGACACCGATGATGTCAACGCCTTCGTTATGCCGGGCAACCGTGTCGGCGTGTATCGCGGCATTACTGAGCTGACCGAGAATGATGATCAGATCTCTTCTGTACTTGGCCACGAGACCGGACACGTGGTTGGCCGCCATGCAGCAGAGCGGATGTCGGTGACGACCGCGGCGCAGGTCGGCCTGATGGCGGGCCAGATTGCGGTGGCCTCGTCCGAAGAGCTGTCCAAGTATGGCAGTATGATCGGCGCCCTCGGCGGCGCGGCCGTACAGTTCGGTGTGGTGCTGCCCTACAGCCGCAAGCACGAGCTGCAGGCCGACAGGCTGGGCGTCGATTACATGCACAGCGCCGGCTATGACGTGAAACAGTCCGTCCGGCTTTGGGAGCTGATGGCTGCGCAGTCCGAAGGCCAGCGCCCGCCGGAGTTCATGTCCACACACCCCGATCCAGTCCGCCGGGCCGAAGAGCTGCGCAGCTATATCAACGCCCGCGGCTATGCCCTGATGTAGGACTTGCCAGTAACCTTCTTTTGAAGCCCGGATGGCCCCGCTGTCCGGGCTTTTCTCTGTCTGGCGCTTGACCGGGGAGGGGCATTGGGTCATACGCCCCGCTTCCGCGGGAGGCTGCCAGCCGTACCGCGGAGCCTCGTTATCAACCGGGCGGATCGAAAGACCACCGCCCCACCGCCAAAGTTGTGAGGACAAAATGGCTAAGAAACTTCTGGGGCAGATCAAGCTCCAGATCCCGGCCGGTAAGGCTAACCCGTCGCCGCCCGTGGGCCCCGCCCTGGGCCAGCGCGGCATCAACATCATGGAATTCTGCAAAGCCTTCAACGCGCGTACGCAAGGGCTCGAAGAAGGCATTCCGACGCCCGTGGTCATCGAATATTACCAGGACAAGTCGTTCACCTTCGTCACCAAGACGCCGCCGGCTTCGGTGCTGCTGAAGAAGGCCGCTGGCCTGAAACTCGGCAAGAAACCGGCCTCGGGCGCCAAGAAGCCCGGCTATGACACCGTCGGCAAGGTCACCATGGCCCAGGTCCGCGAGATTGCGAAGGTCAAGATGAATGACCTTAACGCGAACGATCTGGACGCTGCCACCAAGATCATCGCCGGCTCTGCCCGCGCGATGGGCCTTCGGGTTGAGGAGTAAGCATCATGGCCAAAGGAAAACGTACCCGCGCCATCGAGCAGACGATCGACGTCACCAAGACGTACACGATCTCCGATGCTGTGAAGCTCGTGAAATCGAACGCCAAAGCGAAGTTCGACGAAACCATCGAGATCGCCGTTAACCTCGGCGTTGACCCCAAATATGCCGACCAGCAGGTCCGCAGCGTGGTCAACCTGCCGGCCGGTACCGGCAAGAACATCCGCGTTGCCGTGTTCGCCAAGGACAAGAAGGCTGACGAAGCCCGCACCGCCGGCGCCGACATCGTGGGCGCCGAAGACCTGTTTGAGAAGGTCAATGGCGGCTTCATGGACTTCGACCGCGTCATCGCGACCCCGGACATGATGGGTCTTGTCGGCCGTCTCGGTAAGGTGCTCGGCCCGCGCGGCCTGATGCCGAACCCGAAAGTCGGCACGGTCACCCCGAACATCGCCCAGGCCGTCAAGGACGCCAAGGGCGGCGCCGTCGAGTTCAAGGTCGAAAAGGCCGGTATCGTGCACGCCGGCGTCGGCAAGGCGTCCTTCTCCGATGCTGACATCGAGAAGAACGTCACCGCCTTCCTCGGCGCGCTGGTCAAGGCCCGTCCGTCGGGCGCCAAGGGCACGTTCGTGCGCAAGGTCACCCTGTCGTCCACCATGGGCGGCGGCGTGGTCATCGATCTGGCCGAAGCCAAAGGCTGATCGGCGCAGGCCAACCCGCCTCAAGTCACAAAGCCCGGCCTCTGCACTTGCGGGGGGCCGGGTTTTTTCTGGCTGAAAACTGCCTTCACAAAAAAGCGGGCAGGGGGTTGCGGACCGGTGGAAAAAGCGTTAATGCCCGCCGCTTGACGGGAGTTCACCGATGTGTATTCGGGGGACTCCCGTTTCCTGTCACAGACCATAGGCCGCTCTTCTACAGGGTGCCAAGGGCCGCAAGGCCACCTATGCAGACGGGGTGAGGCGTAGATACGGTTCGGATTTTCCTGGATTTTTCAGGGAAGGGCGTACCGGGCAGGCCAATCCCTGGGCAGGCGCTGGATGCCGCAAGGCGGAAGGCGATTACCAGGGCGGCCGGATGGTCCGGACGCCTCAATGGAGACCCGCAATGGATAAAGCTGGAAAAAGCGCGGCTCTCGATACCCTGAAAGGGGTGTTCGAACAGTCGGGCGTGGTCATCGTGACCCACTATACCGGTCTCACCGTAGCGGAAATGACGAAGCTGCGTGGCATGCTCCGCAAGGACGGCGCGCACTTCAAAGTGGTCAAGAACCGCCTGGCGAAAATCGCCCTTGGCGGGACGGGCGGCGACAAGGCTGCAGAACTCTTCCAGGGTCCTGTTGCCATCGCCTATTCCCCGGATCCGGTGTCGGCTGCGAAAGCGGCTGACGAGTTCTCGAAGGAAAATTCGAAACTCGTGATCATCGGTGCGGTGATGGGCGAGCAGGTGCTTGATGCCAAAGGCGTCGAGATGCTCGCAAAGCTGCCCTCTCTCGATCAACTGCGTGGCAAGATTATCGGCCTCGTGCAGGCGCCGGCGACGAAGATCGCTGGCATCCTTCAGGCGCCGGCATCGCAACTTGCCCGCGTGGTGTCCGCTTACGCGTCGAAAGACGCGGCTTAAGATACCCGTTTTCGCAAACCTACGACCTCAACAAAGACCCAAACAACAGGACATTGAACCATGGCAAATCTGGACAAGATTGTCGAAGACCTCTCGGCTCTGACCGTTCTCGAAGCGGCTGAACTTGCGAAACTTCTCGAAGAAAAATGGGGCGTTTCGGCCGCTGCGCCGGTCGCCGTTGCAGCTGCTGGTGGCGGTGCTCCCGCTGCTGCTGCCGAAGTGCAAACCGAATTCGACGTTGTTCTCACCGATGCCGGTGCGAAGAAAATCGAAGTCATCAAGCTCGTCCGCGAAGTTGTTCCTTCGCTCGGCCTGAAAGAAGCCAAGGACCTCGTCGAGTCCGCTCCGAAAACCGTGAAAGAAGCGGTTTCGAAAGCTGACGGCGAAGCCCTGAAGAAGAAGTTCGAAGACGCAGGCGCCAAAGTCGAACTGAAGTAAGCGCCTTATGGCGTGTATCCGGACGGTGTTCGCGCGAGGCACCATCCTGTTCTGGATCAGCGCGGCGGTCTGACTTTCAGGCCGCCGCGTGCTCGCGTTTCAAACTCCGGCTTGCCGCCCCTCCTGGCGGCGCCGAAAAAATGGGAACTTGGGATGGCACTCTCCTTCACGGAAAAGAAACGTATCCGCAAAAACTTCGGCCGCATTCCCGAAGCCATCGAAATGCCAAACCTGATCGAGGTCCAGCGCGAGTCCTACGAAGCCTTCCTCCAGATGAACACGCCGCGCGAGAAGCGCACGGATGATGGTCTCGGCGGTGTCTTCAAGTCGGTTTTCCCGATCACCGACTTCTCCGAACGCGCCACGCTCGAATACGTTTCCTACGAATTCGAACAGCCGAAGTTCGACGTTGAAGAGTGCATGCAGCGCGACCTGACCTACCAGGCGCCGCTCAAGGTCCGTCTCCAGCTCGTCGTGTTCGACGTGGACGAGGAAACTGGTGCACGCTCCGTCAAGGAAGTGAAAGAGCAGGAATGCTATCTCGGCGACATCCCGCTGATGACCGACAAGGGCACGTTCGTCGTGAACGGCACCGAGCGCGTGATCGTCTCGCAGATGCACCGCTCGCCGGGCGTCTTCTTCGATCATGACAAAGGCAAGACCCACGCGTCCGGCAAGCTGCTGTTTGCCGCCCGGATCATCCCTTACCGCGGCTCGTGGCTCGACTTCGAGTTCGACGCGAAAGACATCCTGAACATCCGGATCGACCGCAAGCGCAAGCTGCCGGCGACGACGATCCTTTACGCGCTCGGCTACAACACCGAGCAGATCCTCGACAGCTTCTACAGCCGCTCGATCTTCCGCCTCGACAAGAAAGGCTGGATCGCAAGCTTCCGCCCCGACGCCTGGCGCGGCGTGAAACCGGAATACGATCTCGTCGATGCAAAATCGAAGAAGGTCGTTGCGGAAGCCGGCAAGAAGATCACGGCGCTGAAAGCGAAACGCATCGCTGAAGGCGGGACGGACGAAATCCTTGTTCCGTCGGAAGCCCTGATCGGCAAGTTCCTGGCGCGCGACGTCGTGAACATGGAAACCGGCGAAATCTTCGGCGAGGCGGGTGACACGCTGGAAGAAGAGTCGATCGCCGAAATGCGCGATTACGGCCTGAAGATGATCGAAGTGCTCGACATCGACGCCGGCGGCCGCGGCCCCTGGCTGCGCAACACGCTGAAAGCCGACAAGAACGAGACGCGCTTCGAGGCGCTCTCTGATATCTACCGTGTCATGCGCCCCGGCGAGCCGCCGACGCAGGAAGCGGCTGATGCACTTTTCGGCCAGCTGTTCTTCGACTCCGAGCGTTATGACCTGTCGGCCGTTGGCCGGGTCAAAATGAACATGCGTCTCTCGGTGGCCGTGCGCGAGTACGAGTCGGCCGAAGACTCGATGCGCGTCCTGCGCCACGAAGACATCATCGGCGTCATGAAGGTCATCCTCGACCTGAAGGACGGCAAGGGCGAAGTCGACGACATTGACAACCTCGGCAACCGCCGCGTCCGTTCGGTCGGCGAGCTGATGGAAAACAACTACCGCATCGGTCTCGTGCGCATGGAGCGCGCGATCAAGGAACGCATGGGCGCCGTCGACATCGACACGGTCATGCCGCACGACCTGATCAATGCCAAACCGGTGGTCGCCGCTGTCCGCGAATTCTTCGGCTCATCGCAGCTGTCGCAGTTCATGGACCAGACCAACCCGCTCTCCGAAATCACCCACAAGCGCCGTCTCTCGGCCCTTGGCCCGGGCGGCCTGACGCGCGAGCGTGCCGGCTTCGAAGTGCGCGACGTGCACCCGACCCACTATGGCCGCATCTGCCCGATCGAGACGCCGGAAGGCCCGAACATCGGCCTGATCAACTCGCTCGCCACCCACGCCCGTGTGAACAAGTACGGGTTCATCGAAAGCCCGTACCGCAAGGTCCTGAAGGGCAAGCTGACCTCCGAGGTCGTCTACCTCTCCGCCATGGAAGAATCGATCTACAAGATCGCCCAGGCCAACGCGACCGTGAACGCGAAGGGTGAACTCGTGAACGAGTTCGTCAACGCCCGCGTCGCCGGCGAAGCGACGATGGTTTCGAAGGACGAAATCCAGTACATGGACGTTTCGCCGAAACAGGTCGTCTCGGTGGCTGCCTCGCTGATTCCCTACCTCGAGAACGATGACGCCAACCGCGCGCTCATGGGCTCGAACATGCAGCGTCAGGCCGTGCCGCTCGTCCAGTCGGAAGCGCCGTTCGTCGGCACAGGTATGGAAGCCGTCGTGGCCCGCGACAGCCGCGCCGCCATCGTTGCCCGCCGGGCAGGGGTGGTCGAGCAGGTCGACGCGCTGCGTATCGTGGTGCGCGCCACCGAGGACATCGATGGCGCAAAATCGGGCGTGGACATCTACCGTCTCGCCAAGTTCCGCCGCTCGAACCAGAACTCGTGCATCAACCAGCGCCCGATCGTAAAAGTCGGCGACATCGTTTCCAAGAACGACATCATCGCGGATGGTCCGTCCACGGATCTCGGCGAACTGGCGCTCGGCCGCAACGTGCTCGTCGCGTTCATGCCCTGGAACGGCTACAACTTCGAAGACTCGATCCTGATCTCCGAACGGATCGTGAAAGACGACGTCTTCACCTCGATCCACATCGAGGAGTTCGAGGTCGCCGCCCGCGATACGAAGCTGGGTCCGGAAGAGATCACGCGCGATATTCCGAACGTCGGTGAAGAAGCGCTCCGCAACCTCGACGAAGCCGGCATCGTTGCCGTGGGCGCCGAAGTGAAGGCGGGCGACATCCTGGTCGGCAAGGTCACGCCGAAGGGCGAAAGCCCGATGACGCCGGAGGAAAAACTCCTGCGCGCCATCTTCGGTGAGAAAGCCTCGGACGTGCGCGACACCTCGCTGCGCGTGCCGCCGGGCGATTCCGGTACGGTGGTGGATGTCCGCATCTTCAACCGCCACGGCATCGACAAGGACCAGCGCGCACTCCAGATCGAGCGTGAGCAGATCGAACAGCTGCAGGAAGACAAGGAAGACGAACAGTCGATCCTCGAGCGCAACACCTATGCACGCCTCCACGACCTGCTTTCCGGCAAGGAAGCCGCAGCCGGTCCGAAAGGCTTCAAACCGGGCCGCATCACGGCCGCGGCTCTTGAAGACCTGTCGGAGAAGCAGCTGTGGGATATCGAGCTGAAATCGGAGAAGGCACAAGCCGAGCTTAAAGCCCTGCGCGAACAGTTCGACGCCTCGATCCGCGAACTCGAAGCCCGCTTCAACGACAAGGTCGAGAAGGTCCAGCGCGGCGATGACCTGCCTCCCGGCGTCATGAAAGTCGTCAAGGTCTTCCTGGCCGTGAAGCGCAAGCTGCAGCCGGGCGACAAGATGGCCGGCCGTCACGGCAACAAGGGTGTGATCTCGAAGATCAACCCGAGCGAAGACATGCCGTTCCTCGAGGACGGTACCCCGGTCGATATCGTGCTCAACCCGCTCGGCGTGCCGTCGCGGATGAACGTGGGTCAGATCCTTGAGACACACACGGGCTGGGCCTGCCGTGGTCTCGGCCGGATCATCGACAAGGCGCTCGACGAGTTCCACCAGAAGCAGGACATGAAAGGCCTCAAGAAGGCGCTCGTGACGGCCTATGGCAAGGACCAGGAAATGCCGGAGACGGACGAAGAGATCGTCGAACTCGCCGGCAACCTTCGCAACGGCGTGCCGATGGCAACGCCGGTGTTCGACGGCGCGCGTGAAGACGACATCAACGACATGCTGACGCGTGCCGGTCTCGACACCTCGGGCCAGGTGAAGCTGTACGACGGCCGTACCGGTGTGGCGTTCACCCGCCAGGTCACCGTGGGCTACAAGTATCTCCTCAAGCTCCACCACCTTGTGGACGAGAAGATTCACGCCCGTTCGACCGGTCCGTACTCGCTCGTCACGCAGCAACCGCTGGGCGGCAAGGCACAGTTCGGTGGCCAGCGCTTCGGCGAGATGGAAGTCTGGGCCCTCGAAGCTTACGGCGCCGCCTACACGCTGCAGGAAATGCTGACCGTAAAGTCGGACGACACTGCCGGCCGCGCGAAGGTCTACGAAGCGATCGTCCGCGGCGACGACACGTTCGAGGCCGGCATCCCCGAGAGCTTCAACGTGCTCGTCAAGGAAATGCGTTCGCTGGGTCTGAACGTCGAGTTGATCGAAGAAGGCAGCGCCGCGCTCAACGAAGATGCGTCGGTGGCCGCCGAATAAACGCGAAAGCTTAGAGTCAAAGCCCCGCAGGCAGTCCGGATCTGCCGGCGGGGCCAAGCCTGATACCGGAATTTTTCAGGGCAGGGGGCCGAAGCCTCCCAACGCCCACCCGAAGGAGCAGACACCGATGCGCCAGGACGTCGCCAACATGTTCAACCAGAATACGCCCGCCCCGACATTCGAGGCGATCCGTATTTCGATTGCGAGCCCGGAGAAGATCCGCTCGTGGTCGTCTGGTGAGATCAAGAAACCCGAGACCATCAACTACCGTACCTTCAAGCCGGAGCGCGACGGCCTGTTTTGTGCGCGGATCTTCGGACCCACGAAGGACTACGAGTGCCTTTGCGGCAAGTACAAGCGCATCAAGTATCGCGGCATCGTCTGCGAGAAGTGCGGCGTGGAAGTCACGCTGGCGCGCGTGCGCCGCGAGCGCATGGGCCACATCGACCTGGCTGCGCCGGTTGCCCACATCTGGTTCCTGAAATCGCTCCCGTCCCGGATCGCGACGCTCGTCGACATGCCGCTCAAGGATGTCGAGCGCGTGCTCTACTTCGAAAGCTATGTCGTGATCGAGCCGGGCCTGACAGAGCTCGAGCCAAAACAGCTTCTGACCGAAGAAGAGTACATGGATGCGCAGGACCGTCTCGGGGAAGACGCGTTCACGGCGCTGATCGGCGCTGAAGCCATCCGCGAGATCCTGAAGTCGCTCGACCTGCCGACGCTGGCTGACCAGCTGCGCGAGGACCTGAAGGAATCGACCTCGGAACTGAAGACGAAGAAAGCCTCCAAGCGCCTCAAGGTGGTCGAGTCCTTCCTGCAGTCGAAAGCCAAACCGGAATGGATGATCCTGACGGTCGTCCCGGTGATCCCGCCGGACCTGCGCCCGCTGGTGCCGCTCGATGGCGGCCGCTTCGCGACGTCGGACCTCAACGACCTCTACCGCCGCGTGATCAACCGGAACAACCGCCTGAAGCGCCTGATGGAACTTCGCGCGCCGGACATCATCATCCGCAACGAGAAGCGCATGCTTCAGGAGTCGGTTGACGCCCTGTTCGACAACGGCCGCCGCGGCCGTACGATCACGGGCACCAACAAGCGCCCGCTGAAGTCGATCTCTGACATGCTGAAAGGCAAGCAGGGCCGATTCCGCCAGAACCTTCTCGGCAAGCGTGTCGACTATTCCGGCCGTTCCGTCATCGTGGTCGGCCCGAACCTGAAGCTGCACGAGTGCGGCCTGCCGAAGAAAATGGCGCTCGAGCTGTTCAAGCCGTTCATCTATGCGCGCCTCGACGCGAAAGGCCTCGCCGGCACGGTGAAGGCTGCGAAGAAGCTCGTGGAAAAAGAAAAGCCGGAAGTGTGGGACATCCTCGACGAGGTGATCCGCGAACACCCCGTGCTGCTCAACCGCGCGCCGACGCTGCACCGTCTCGGCATTCAGGCGTTCGAGCCGAAGCTGATCGAAGGCAAGGCCATCCAGCTGCACCCGCTCGTCTGCGCCGCGTTCAACGCGGACTTTGACGGCGACCAGATGGCTGTCCACGTCCCGCTGAGCCTCGAGGCCCAGCTGGAATGCCGCGTGCTGATGATGTCGACCAACAACATCCTCTCGCCCGCCAACGGCAAGCCAATCATCGTTCCGTCGCAGGACATCATTCTCGGCCTCTACTACATCTCGATCGACATGAAGGGCGAGCCGGGGGAGGGCATGAAGTTCTCCGACCTCGCAGAGATGGAGCACGCGCTCGAAGCCGGGCTGATCACGCTGCACTCGAAAATCAAGGCGATGTATGACGGCATCGATGCCGACGGCAAACCGCGCCGTTACGTCATCGACACGACGCCGGGCCGCTTCCTCGTGGCAAACCTCCTGCCGCGCAAGCTCGGCATCGGGCCGGAACTCGTCAACGCTGTTCTCACCAAGAAGGCGATCGGCAAGATCATCGACGAAGTCTACCGCCTGTGCGGTCAGAAGGCGACGGTCATCTTCTGCGACAAGGTCATGGAGCTCGGCTTCAAGGAGGCCTGCAAGGCTGGCATTTCCTTCGGCAAGGATGACATGGTCATCCCGGAAGCGAAGAAGAAACTGGTCGACGCGACCAAGGAACTCGTTTCCGAGTACGAACGTCAGTATGCGGATGGTCTCATCACGCGCGGCGAAAAGTACAACAAGGTCGTTGATGCCTGGTCGACCTGCACTGACAAGGTTGCAGATGCCATGATGGACTCGGCCTCGAAGGCCCAGGCTGCCAAGGGCGACCGCAAGGCCCAGGTCAATTCGATCTTCATGATGGCCGACTCCGGTGCCCGCGGTTCGAAGAACCAGATGAAACAGCTCGCCGGTATGCGCGGCCTCATGGCCAAGCCGTCGGGCGAGATTATCGAGACGCCGATCATCTCGAACTTCAAGGAAGGCCTCACCGTTCTCGAGTACTTCAACTCGACGCACGGCGCCCGCAAGGGTCTCGCCGATACGGCGCTCAAGACTGCCAACTCGGGCTACCTCACGCGCCGTCTCGTCGACGTCGCTCAGGACTGCATCATCAACGAGGATGATTGCGGCACTGAGAAGGGCATCGAGATCTCGGCCGTCATGGAAGGCGCCGATGTCGTTGTCTCGCTCTACGAGCGTATCCTTGGCCGTGTCACGGCAGAGGACATCAAGGGCGCCGATGGCAAGCTGATCATCCCGGCCAACACCTACATTGACGAAGACGTGGCAACCGCCATCGAAGCGGCGGCTGTGGACCGCATCAAGGCTCGTTCGGCCCTGACCTGCGAAGCCAAGAACGGCATCTGCGTGGCCTGCTATGGTCGCGACCTTGCCCGCGGCACGCCGGTCAACCGCGGTGAAGCGGTCGGCGTCATCGCCGCCCAGTCGATCGGCGAGCCCGGCACGCAGCTGACGATGCGCACCTTCCACATCGGCGGCGCGGCCCAGGTGGCCGACCAGTCGTCGTTGGAAGCCAGCTTCGAAGGCACGGTCCGCTTCGTGGACGGCGAGTACGTCACCCGCAAGGACAAGACGATCATTGTGGTCGGCCGCCGCATGCAGGTCGAAATCGTCGACGCCGACGGACGTACGCGCCAGTCGTTCCGCCCGGCCTATGGTACCCGCCTGATGGTCAAGGACGGCGCCAAGGTTGCGCCGGGCCTGCTGCTTGCCGACTGGGATCCCTTTGCCCAGCCGATCGTTTCGGAAGTCGCCGGTGAAGCCCGCTTCATCGACCTGTCGGATGGCCTCACCGTCCGCGAGGAAACAGACGAAGCCACTGGCATCTCGGCCCGCGTCGTCATCGACCCGCGCTCGACCTCCAAGTCGAACGACCTCAAGCCGTCGATCCAGATCATCGGCAAGGACGGCAAGCCGGTTAAGCTGCCGAACGGTTCGACCGCCTCCTACGTGCTCTCCGTCGGCGCGATCCTCTCCGTCTCTGACGGCGACAAGATCGAGCCCGGCGACACGCTGGCCCGTGTCACGACCGGCGGCGCCAAGACCAAGGACATCACCGGCGGTCTGCCGCGCGTGGCTGAACTCTTCGAAGCCCGCCGTCCGAAGGACCACGCGATCATCGCCGATGTCGATGGCCGCGTCGAATACGGCCGCGACTACAAGAACAAGCGCAAGGTCACCATCGTTCCGATGGAAGAAGGCAAGCCGCCGATCGATTATCTGGTTCCGAAGGGCAAGCACCTCGCGGTCCAGGACGGCGACTTCATCAAGCGCGGCGAGTTCCTGATGGACGGCAACCCCGCCCCGCAGGACATCCTCTCCACGCTCGGCGTCGAGGCCCTCGCGAACTACCTCATCGACGAAGTGCAGAAGGTCTACCGCCTGCAGGGCGTGCCGATCAACGACAAGCACATTGAGGTGATCGTTCGCCAGATGCTGCAGAAGGTCGAGATCGTCGATGGCGGGGATACCCCGTTTATCGTCGGCGAGCACATCGATGTGGGCGAGTTCGAGGAAGCCAACGACATCGTCCGCCGGTCGCGCAAGAAGGACCAGGTCGAAGCGACGGCCACGCCGCTGCTGCTCGGTATCACGAAGGCCTCGCTGCAGACCAAGAGCTTCATCTCGGCCGCCTCGTTCCAGGAGACGACCCGCGTGCTGACCGAAGCGGCTGTACAGGGCAAGACCGACACGCTCGAAGGCCTGAAAGAGAACGTCATCGTTGGCCGCCTTATCCCGGCCGGCACCGGCGGCGGTATCCGCCAGTTCCGCCGGGTCGCTGCCGAACGCGATGCCAAACTGAAGGCCAAGCGCGCCGCCGCCATGGCCAAGGCCGAGGAAAGCCTCGTGCTGACCGGCCTGCCGGCACCGGACAAGACGGGCGCCTGAACGCCCTCCTGACCGCTTGAAACCAACGGAAAAGCCTGCCATTTCCGGCAGGCTTTTTCATTTCGGGACTCGCGCCGATGAAACTCTCGAAAGCTGACCTGGCCGGGGCGGGGTGCGCGGCGGCCGCCGTCGCCCTGATCGCCTGGATGTGTTTTCGCAGCTGGGGCGGTGTTTTGCCTTTCTAGAAGGCTTGCCCGGCCTCTTCTTTACGGTCTTGCAACGGTTCGGCGCCCTTGACGCGCCGCCCGCGCGAGTCTACACGCCGCCAAATCGTCAGAGAGGTAAACGGGCGCTGCGCCTGCAAACCGCACCGGCCGCAGCGATGCACCGGTCAATCTGGCCCCCAAATTCCCGCCGTCCCGGATGCCACATCAGGCCTTCGGGGCAGTTGTCATTATCGGCCCCCGGGCCACAACGTATGAAGAGACATCAGGCCCGATGCCGACTATCCAGCAGCTGATCCGCAATCCGCGCGAGCCCAAGCGCACCCGTACGAAGACGCCGGCCCTGAAGGCCTGTCCGCAGCGCCGCGGCGTCTGCACGCGCGTCTACACCACCACGCCGAAGAAGCCGAACTCGGCACTTCGCAAAGTGGCCAAGGTGCGGATGACCTCCGGATTTGAATCGCTGTGCTACATCCCTGGCGAAGGCCACAACCTGCAGGAGCACTCGGTCGTGCTCATCCGCGGCGGCCGCGTGAAAGACCTTCCGGGCGTGCGCTACCACATCGTGCGCGGCGCCCTCGATACCCAGCCCGTCAAGAACCGTAAGCAACGCCGCTCGCACTACGGCGCCAAGAAGCCGAAGTAAGAGGTCCAGAGCTCCATGTCCCGTCGTCACCAAGCCGAGAAACGCGAAGTCCTCACCGATCCCAAGTACAAGGATCTCGTGGTTTCGAAATTCATGAACCAGATCATGCGCGACGGCAAAAAGTCGGTCGCCGAACGCATCGTTTACGGCGCGTTCGAACTGGTCGAGACCCGTTCCAAGAAGAACCCGGTCGAAGTGTTCCACAACGCGCTGGAAGCGGTTGCGCCTTCGGTTGAAGTGCGCTCGCGCCGCGTCGGTGGTGCCACCTACCAGGTTCCGGTCGAAGTCCGCACCGAGCGCCGTCAGGCGCTTGCCATCCGCTGGCTGGCCGCTGCGGCTGCTGCCCGCAACGAGAACACGATGCGTGAGCGTCTTGCCGGCGAGCTGATGGATGCTGCGCAAGGCCGCGGCAATGCCGTGAAGAAGCGCGAAGACACGCACCGCATGGCCGACGCCAACAAGGCGTTCGCGCACTATCGCTGGTAACCAGCACTAACTGTCCGGGCGGAAGAGGTTGCTCGCCCGGGCGAGACACCCCTTTCCGCTACCTGGAACACTGAACACGAAGGTTTACACCATGGCCCGCGAATACCCGCTGGAGCGCTACCGGAACTTCGGCATCATCGCACACATCGATGCCGGCAAAACCACGACGACTGAGCGCGTCCTCTACTACACGGGCAAGTCGCACAAGATCGGCGAAGTGCACGATGGCGCCGCCACCATGGACTGGATGGAGCAGGAGCAGGAACGCGGCATCACGATCACGTCGGCTGCCACGACGACGTTCTGGGAACGCACCGAAGACGGCTCGACCGCCCAGTCGCCGAAATTCCGCTTCAACATCATCGACACGCCCGGCCACGTTGACTTCACGATCGAAGTCGAGCGTTCGCTCGCCGTGCTCGATGGCGCCGTCGTTCTTCTGGACGGCAACGCCGGCGTTGAGCCGCAGACCGAAACCGTCTGGCGCCAGGCCGACCGCTACAAGGTTCCGCGCATCGTGTTCGTCAACAAGATGGACAAGACCGGCGCGGATTTCTTCAACTGCGTGACGATGATCAAGGAGCGCACCGGTGCAACCCCGGCGCCGATCCAGCTTCCGATCGGCTCGGAAACCGAGCTTGAAGGCCACATCGACCTCATCACGATGAAGGAATGGGTCTGGGAAGGCGAAGACCTCGGCGCCACCTGGGTGCTGAAGCCGATCCGCGAGAGCCTGAAAGCGAAAGCCGAAGAGATGCGCGCGCATCTGATCGAGCTCGCCGTCGAAATGGACGACGACGCGATGGAAGCGTTCCTTGAAGGCAAGGAGCCGGATATCGCTGCCCTCCGCGCGCTGATCCGTAAGGGCACGCTGGCCCTGAAATTCATGCCTGTCCTGTGCGGCTCGGCGTTCAAGAACAAAGGCGTCCAGCCGATGCTGAACGCCGTGGTCGACTTCCTGCCGAGCCCGCTCGATGTGCCCGCTTACATGGGCTTCAAGCCGGGCGACGAAACCGAAACGCGCGACATTCCGCGTTCGGCCGATGACAGCCAGCCGTTTGCCGGACTTGCGTTCAAGATCATGAACGACCCCTACATGGGCACGCTCACCTTTACCCGGATCTATTCCGGTCAGCTGAAGAAGGGCGACTCCTTCCTCAACGCGACCAAGGGTAAGAAAGAACGCGTCGGCCGCATGGTCATGATGCATGCCAACAAGCAGGACGAAATCGCTGAAGCCTTTGCGGGCGACATCGTGGCGCTGGCGGGCCTCAAGGAAACGACGACCGGTGATACGGTCTGCGATCCGGCCCAGCCCGTCGTTCTCGAAACGATGACGTTCCCGCAGCCGGTCATCGAGATCGCCGTCGAGCCGAAAACCAAGGCTGACCAGGAGAAGATGTCGGTTGGTCTGCAGCGCCTCGCTGCCGAAGACCCGTCCTTCCGCGTCGAAACCGATTTCGAATCCGGCCAGACGATCATGAAAGGCATGGGCGAGCTTCACCTCGACATCCTGATCGACCGCCTCCGCCGCGAGTTCAAGGTTGAAGCCAATATCGGCCAGCCGCAGGTGGCGTATCGTGAGAAACTCGGCCGCGCTGCGATGATCGACTACACGCACAAGAAGCAGTCGGGCGGTACCGGCCAGTTCGCCCGCATCAAGCTCGAGTTCGAGCCGCTTGAGCCGGGTTCGGGCTTCATCTTCGAAAGCGCAATCGTCGGCGGCGCCGTGCCGAAGGAATACATTCCCGGCGTCAGCAAGGGTCTCGACATGGCCAAGGAAAACGGGCTGCTTGCCGGTTATCCTGTGACCGACTTCCGGGCCAGACTGGTTGACGGCGCGTTCCACGATGTCGACTCGAGCGTTCTGGCCTTCGAAATCGCAGCCCGCGGCGCATTCCGCGAGCTGAAAGGCAAGGGCGATCCGCGCCTGATGGAACCCATCATGAAGGTCGAAGTTGTCACCCCGGAAGACTATATGGGTGACGTGATTGGTGACCTTAACTCACGCCGCGGCCAGATCCAGGGTTCAGAGCCCCGGGGCAATGCCACGGCGATCACGGCGATGGTGCCGCTGGTCAACATGTTCGGCTATGTGTCCAACCTTCGGGGCATGTCGCAAGGCCGCGCACAGTTCACCATGCTGTTCGATCACTATGACGAAGTCCCGCGCGCCGAAGCGCAGAAAATCATCCAGGAAGTCTCGGGCTCGTAAGCCCGGTCCTCAAGTTCAGAACAAAGGAGAGGCCCGATGGGCAAGGCAAAGTTTGAGCGTACGAAGCCGCACGTGAACATTGGCACGATTGGCCACGTTGACCACGGCAAGACGACGCTGACGGCAGCGATCACGATCATCCT
>NZ_JALHLS010000011.1 GCF_022844445.1 Hyphomonas sp. | reverse complement strand
GCGAACCGTCTCGACGACGTCGCGCCCACCGAGTGTTGCTGTCGCTTGATCAAACCATCCCCCTAGGCGCTCGTTGGAGAGTCCCTGCCCCCCTGAGAACAGTTCGTTGAAAAGCGAATTCCCGGCCATCCCGATGACCAGCTGAGAGATGTCCTCTTGCTCCTCCATCACCGAGGAAAGCGCCAGCTGAATACGCTCAAGCTTCTCGTTCAAAAGATCCCAGATACGAGCCTCAACCGTTTGGGGATTCCGCAGAATGTAGACGGAAACCGGGCGCTTCTGGCCATAGCGAGACAAGCGTCCAACCCGCTGGTGAAGGCGCATGGGGTTCCAAGGCATATCCACGTGGACCAGCACGGCACAGCGTTCTTGAAGGTCGATGCCTTCCCCGCCGGCTTCCGTAGACACAAGAAAGCGCACCTTGCCCGCATTGAATGCGTCCGCGGCATGCTCACGCGGCTGACTGATCGTCTTGGTCACCCCCGACGCCTGCTGTAGCCCATCAAGCCGCTCGTCACCGTTGATGAAAGTTGCCGAACCAAAACCAAACTGCCGATGGAGAGCGTTCACGACTAATGCTTGGGTCGCTTTGTACTCCGTAAAAAGTAGGACTGGTTCTTCCGCGGCAAAATCCTCGCGAATCATCTCAAGCAGTCGCTCGATCTTCGTTTCGTTGGCGATCCCCTCGCTCAGGGCGACCAGCTCATCAAGACGCTGTATCTCATCTTCCATCAGCATGACTGCTGCAGAACTGGGAAGGGCCTCCTCTGCCTCGGCCAAGTCGTCGAACGTCACCTGTTCTTCGTCAGGTAGGGCAATCGACGCGTCGCCATTTGAACGGCTGACGGCGTCCGTCAGCATTACTCGACGTCTACGAAGGGCGTTTCGGATAGCCGCAATCGAGCTGGCAGCCAACTTCTGGAGGGTGACGAGCACAAGCATTCGAGCGGTCTGCGCACGACCGTCAAGCTTTCCGGCATACGCGCGACCGTCCAGGATGAACTCGCTAAGCGTCCTATAGAAGAGCGTCTCTTCGGTGCTGTATTCGTACTCGCGACTGTAGACCCTAACTGGCTTGAAAAGCCGCTGGCCCTGAAGGTCAGTGACGGTCGCCTTGTTGTTTCGGATCATCACCTTCGGCAGCTGAGAGAGCTGCTCAATCTTGTCGCCATCCGGATCGAAAAGGTCGGGCCGCACAAGATGCATCAGGCCAAAAAAACCGTAGTCCTTTCCTCGATGCGGAGTTCCCGTGAAGAAAAGCAGGGAGTTGATCTTGCTCCGCTCCTCGAGGTCTGAGACGAGGCTATAAGCCAGGGTCTCACCGGCTCGTTCGTCCACGCCTAGGTGATGAGCCTCATCGACAATGACCAAATCCCACGGGTCGGCGTCGAGGAGTCTTTGGCGAGCGCCGCGACGATCGTCCCTCAGCGTGTGGAAGGATGCGACGACCATTGAGGCAGTAGCCCAGAAGTCTCCACGCTGAGTGTCTGCCTCCGTCACGTAGCGTTGGAGCCGGATATCAAACATGTCCTTGAGGCGGAACTGCCACTGGGGAACGAGCTTCGCTGGGGCAAGTATCAACACCCGACGCACTCGCCCGGAGGCGATCAATGGCATGAGAACCAGACCGCACTCAATCGTCTTGCCAAGCCCCACGTCGTCTGCGACCAGCCATCGGAAGGGCCATTCTTGGTTTACCTTCCGGCAAACCCACAATTGGTGAGGCAGCAACTGCACGCGTGACCGCGAGAATACCCCCCACTGATCATTGACCGACCTAATGGCGAGTGCCTGCGCTCGAATGACTGCATCGGCAGGGTCGCTGAGAGAGCCATTTCGAAGCGCTGAATGAAGTGACGGAACCTCGATGATTTCGTCGGCAAGAACTTGTTGGACCGCTGCTCCAAATCGAACGATAACCGTTGGCCCAATATCCACCACTACGCGACCGCTTCCATGCCGCGGATGGGTGACGGGAGTGCCGGGATCCAATTGCTGATTATTGTTCTTCATTGGCCGCCCATCTCAGAAGCAAATTCGTCTCCACTGTCGTCGTCTGACTCTTCGAAATTCGGAGGATCGCGGTCGGCTGCTGCAAAGCATTGGGTCAGTGCCGGCTTATGCGTCCCTCGGGTGATCAGTTGGAGAGGTAGATCAAAATCGCCGGCAAATCGGGCGTGATCCACGCCTACGTGTTTGACAATGAACTCGTATATCGAACGGCTGGCCTCCTTGTCCGCCCGCTCCCCGAGGTCTGCGCCAAGTTCGCTTAACAATGTGCGGACCCGCTGAGATGCCGCCCAACAGTACGGCGCCATCAGGCCCTCATCACGCAAGTCGTACACGCCGTGGCGCAACATCTCACGGATCATCCAGTTCATGCCGATTCCGAGAGAACGATTTATCGGCGCAGCATCGATGCAAAGACGCATTGCGGGCGCCCAATAGCTGGGCTGCAATGCGCCATTCAGAGAGATCACACCGTGGTCATCAATAATTCGAGGCAGTTTGACGGCAATTTCCCGGTATTCATCTAGCCAACGGGCAACCGCATACAAATCAACGAAGGTACGTCGCCACAGAAGGTATCGCTGATCGAATTGTTCCGGCGCGCTCCAACGTTCAAGGCGTTCAAGCCATGATTGTACGTCGTCAGGAGGGCGCGATTCGGCGAGCTCTGGCCACCAACCTTCGCGGTTTCCAGATTCAATGAAGCTGCGGTGTTGTCCGTCCTGCGTGCGGCCGAATGACTGAAAGCAGCCCAGAGCAAACATGGTGAACCACGCCGAACGATCGCTCGCATCCCGCAGTTGCGAGGGTGAGAAGGAGTCTGGATAGATCCGGCGCGAATACGAGGCCCGAAGATCAGCAGCTTCAGAAGCCCACCACGTAAAGATCGCGCGCAGAACCGTCTGAGGCTCAGGTTTCGGAAGCGGGAGCACCTGTGCGGGTTCGAATGCTCCGCGGCCCTGCAGAGCATAGAGGAGATCGTCCTTCTCCTTCTCCGTCCAACGCGATAGCAGTTCACTGTCCCGCAGTCGTGAAGTGGGCCAGGGAAGCCAGCTGGGCCGATTGCGCCGAATCTCCTCACTCAATTCCCGGCCTTGGCGTCCCTCTATGAGGTATCGGAGCGCAGCTGTCTGTCGGTCGTGGTCCTCGGTAGAGATTTCCGCCGCCCAGGATACGAGATCGCGCGCTTTAGGACCGAAACCCGATCGTTCGCGGGCAACCCGAAAAAACTCAAGTGCCGGGCCAGTATACCGCTCGTCGAGTAGATGCTTCGCAGGCGCGAAAGCGCATAGCCTGCGCTCTTCGTCGTCGCCGGCCGCATCAGGATTGGGAAGCTGCGCTATCCGCCATGTTCCGTCTTGCGCTAGGAACAATGCCTGCCTGGCGATGTCCAGAACCTCATGGAGTTCGCCGTCGAGAGGCGTTTCCCGAATGGATTGAGGGGTAACGGCACGGCTAAGGGTTTGGGCCAGATCAGGATTAACACGCTTTTCTTCGCCGATCTGACGACGAAGAAGGGTCGAAAAGCGAAGCGGACGGGCGCTCCCGAAGCCGAGCTTTCTAAGCTGCCCGGCAACATCGGACGCGATGATGCGGTTTTGAAGATCGGTCAAGGCAGGCCAGTCCCGCACCTTGCCCAGAGTGACGGAGTCCGACAACGCTCCATCAGTGTAATGGTCCGCTTCAGATGCCCGCACCAATGAAGCGAATGGGGCTGGCAAGCGTGTCGGTATGACTTGGCGCTGCCCGGCGAGGTTCCCGTATCCACGACCATCGGCATGCAAGTATCCGCCCAAGTCGCCGTCGAAATCCAGCGCGAGGACGTCAAACAGATGGGACCAGAAGATGTACCAAGCCGTTGTCCGAGAAGTATCGAGGTCCAGACTCTCCGCGAACTGACACCAGTCGGCGTCCGCAAGATCGTGCAATTTCAGGAGGCGGTCTCCGAGCGTTTGCCCGAGCGTTCGGAATTTTTCCCGCCGTTCGTTAATCGAGCCGGCCAGCCCTGTGCGCCCGGGGTCGACCGCGAAAGGACCATTGAGCAGCCAGCCGGAACGCACCTCTTCCTCAAGCGGTGCGAGGTTCCAGAGGCGCGTGAGGTCGTCGGGAAATGCGCGGGGACCGGCGGCGTCGATGCGGAGCAGAAGGCCGTATCCGCCGGAGAGATCAAAGCGCAGGGCTCGCTCCCTGTTCGAGCTAGAAATGGAAACGATGTGGATCGCGCTTTCGTTGAGGAGCGGAGAGAAGCCGCAATCGACGCTCACTGGAGCGCGACCCTCGATCTCGACATGTCGGATGGTGCGCGCGAAGGCGGGCAACCAAGTCATGGCTGCTCTAAAAGCTGCGACCGCCTCGGCGCCTTTATCCGCCGTCTCCGTCGAGAACGGGACGTCGATTACCGTTGCCTTTCGGCCATCGGACCTCTTTCGGCTCTCTCCTATTTCCGCGCCTTCCGGCCAAGGTACCGGCAAAAAGCCGCCAACCGTCCGCAATCGATTCCAGCCGCTCGCTATGCCAACGCTGTCCGACAACACATGGACGCTCTTGAAACCCAGGCCAAACTTTCCGGTCAAGTCGTCACCGGGCCGCTTCTCGGAGAAGTTCATCAGGAGCATATTCAGCAGGTCACGGTCGTGACCGAGATGGCGTCCCTCTTCCGCGTCACGTCCCATGTGGTTGATAGGACGACCCCAATGGACGACGCGAAATCCGCCTGGGTCATCCGACAGCACCTCGACGCGAAAACAGGCGTCCGTCGCAGGTCCATCGTACTGCCGATACGCGTCGTCGGCGTTCTGGAAAAGTTCGAAGAGAACCCGGCTGGCCGAATATCCAAAATCCGCGATCTTGCCGCGAACGGCTGACAGAAGTTCGGCCGCCAGCGCCTCATCGCATATCTTTCGCCAAAGTTCAGTCTTCAGTTCTTCCATCTTCTGCGCTGGTGCAGAAAGATGATGGAGGCGGCTTTCCTCAGCCTGATATTCGCGAAGCGCTTTTTGTGAACGATATTCGGTGGGAAGCTTCAGTTCGGCGAGAATCGTGGGCAATCGGTCTTGAAGCAGGCGTTCGGTTTCCTCGATCGTCGATTGATCGACTTTGACCGCTTTGTCCAATATGCCCTGCAACGCCGTCCGTTGGCGTTCCATACCGAGCCACAAGCAGTCCACTGCGATCGTCTCGACGAACCGGCGAAACATCCCGCTGGCTTCTCTCTGGCTGTATCCACTCGGATCGACTTGCTTGACTGGCAGCGTGATCAATGAACGCACCTTGCCGCCAGCAACGCGGATCCCTTCGTGCGTCCTGTGCAAGTTGCCGATGAGGATTCCTTTGTCGGGACCGCCCAACGGCGCGTCAAACGAGTCACCCGACATTGCGATAGCTTGTACGCGATCGCCCGCGACTGGATCGACGAGGAAACGGCGTTGGTCGACCTCAGCCGCCAGAGTATTCGGGGACAGAATCTCTCTGGGGAAGTGGTTATCGAGGTCGGCCCAAAGTGTATCGACCTTGGCTGTCGCGTCGGTAGCCCACTCGTTCGCGAGGCGCCTGAAGGGCTCGCTGCGACCAATGAGCCCGAGGTAGACGATCACCAGGTCGGACGGCACGCAGCCCTTCCATGCATCGAGGAACGAGCGCTGCTGATCAGCAGACTGGGCTTCCAACGCGACCAGATCGACGACTCTTGTCTCTCCTCGGCGATGACTGGCTGCAAACAGGTCGACGGAGGCATCTTCAGAGTCGGGAATCCCCGCGTGCTGCGGCTCACGTCTTCCGAGTATGGACGTGTAGTCCCGCGCCAATATATGCCTTGGGTCGAGGCCATCACCGTCCTGGACGACCTCCCGGGCACTGCGCCAACTCCCGGCCTCGGTGAGAACACGCGTTCGACCGAATACCTGGCGGCGCGCATCTTCCGGCCAACCTGCGACAACACTAAACCCGTGACGAAAGGCTCTGCGCGCGGCCTCGCCTTTTTGCCCTTTTTCCGCCGCCAGCGCCGCCAGGCTGTCAAGATGAGTTCCCGCCAGCTTTACGTTGGATGCGTCAAGGTCAGGAAAGGCCGCGACGATCTTTGTGACGTCGTCGCGACTATCTCCCGATGAGGATAGGACCGCCGCCAGTAAGGGCCAGCCCGGCAATCCGAGGTCTCCGCCGTCTTTGGCTAACGTCGAGAAATCGTCGATCGGATAGCCGTTTGCTGCTCCAAGGCGTCCGATGATCCTCGCATCCTCGATCATCAGTGCCAGCGCGTCGAAGGAGGAGCGCTGATCCGGCAGAACCCACTTCTGAAGATGATCGAACCCCCGATGCCCGCGCACATCGATGGCCAACGTTGCAACAGGTAGGAATGGAGGTGTCTCTCCTCTCTTCAGAAGGAGCGCTCGCGCCGCTTCGTCTACCGTTGGCGGAAGGGCGAGCACATCCCGCGGCCCGACAGACTGTCCGTCCGCAAGAAGCCACGGCTTGGCGCGAAGCATTTCAAGCAAACGCTCTTCGGGCTGAGATGTCAGCTTTGCCAGAGCATCAAGTACCTCACCGCGAAAGCGATGGGGCTCCGCCTGAGCCAATGCCACCTCGATCTGCCTTCGCGGCGACCACACCTCAATGAGCTGCTCCTGCCGTTCGCGTGCCCTCCGGCTACGGCACGGCTGGACTATGGATACGACCGCCTGCAGCGCTCCAGGAACAGGCCATTCGTCGGTCGCGCGAAAGACGCCCCTTCCAACCCCAAGTGTTCCATCCTGTCGTTCGTGGATGGGCAAACGGATCACCAGATCATTAGTCAGATCAGTCTCAAGAATCGCTTCTCGTTCTGAGAGGGTGGGCGCGACCTGGCCGATGGCGGCGATGTTTTTGTCGAACAGCGTTTCTAGGTTGGCGGTATCCAGTGCCTCTATCCGCAAATGGTTTCGTTGTGTTCGAGCTAGTCCATCGGCAATGCTGGCTGGAACAAGAAACTCGTTTTGACTCGATTCGATGAAAGCCGTGACGATTCGTTCGATCCGTTGGTGTTTCGTATCGAGTGTCCAAAGCTTCGCGGCTGAGTATCCCGCTTCTGGGAAGCCGGCGCAGAGACGCCGCGCCGGTGCCGGATCGTCCTTAGTGTCCGTTCCGAGCTCCGCAATCAGCCGTTGGCGGGCGCTCTCCGATCCAAAGCTCATGGCCTTGTTGATCAGAGCGAAAGCGGAATCTTTGCCGGCAGACTGGAGCACGGGCGTTGCCCCGTCCATATCACGCAGAAGCTGCACGGTGCTGCCTTCCACGATAAGCGGCGACACGTCCCGCAATGCGTCCACCAGCAGCGGCAGCCAAGAGTTAGCTTGAGGTGAGTTTGCGAACAGAAGTCCCGCTTGGGACCGCTCGACGAGCGTTTGGAGCGATAGGACAATAGGGCCGTGGAGACGGACATCCCGCGCCCGAAGAACCTTGATGGGCGCGAATTCGGGATCGCGCGCCAGTGCAGAGATGTTCCGTTCAGCCTGAGCGAGCAGCGCTAACGCGGCAGTTGCCGCCTGGTCTGCATGGTCGCCACCGATCAGCGGTTCAAGTGCGGTTAGCAGTGTCTTGAGGTCAGAATTGGAAAGCTGTGGACGGTGTTGGCTTTCGTCGAGCCATTCGCTGCGAACTGGCAGGATATTGGCCGGGGCGGTGGCCAGCACTCGCAGGACTTGGCGGTTCTCGACGGAGGCCGGGAGCGGGAACAGAGCACCGTGCGGAACATGGGCAAGAGCCAATTTGATGAGTTCGGATGACGCAAGCGGCTGAGTTTCGGTCATCGCCTTGCGCAGAGCCGCGGCAAGGTGCGGACTGATGGCCGAACGCTCGGCATTGCCAAGCACCGCCGTGTTAAGGAAATCGATGAGAAGCCTTGCGAGATCGCGTGTTTGAAATGCGCGAGGAGACAACCCGGAAAACACTGCGTCCAGGTCCTCACTAGTCCAGCGCATCGACCGCGCGCTCAGCGCGGTGCTGTGGTCGACAACAAGGCGCACGCCACTCGACCCGGCCCACGTACTAATAGCGCCGAACAGTTCTTCGAGCCGTCGTGGGGCGTCCGCCACTGAGGCCGGTAGCGGGCGCAGAAAGTCGCCCGATGAAACAACACGCCAAACGATACTGCCCGGCGCTTCGAGCACGCGCGCCAACGCATGTTCTCGGCAAATAGCTTCCCGGTTACTTCTAAACCAATCGTGTCGTGCGAGCGCCGACACGAGCTGCGCGAGCTCCGCTGATGTCACCATCGCAGAATCGAGCGCGTCTCTTAACAGGGTCGGCAGGAGCGGCAGCACGACGGTGTCGCGAAGCTCGGCATTCCATGCACGGCGCAACGCCGAAGCGTCGGCAGGTTCGTCATGCTCAGCAGGCGCATCTAGGCCCTCGATCCGCCGCCGACCGCTATCAAGGAAGAAGTAACCGTGGAGCAGTAGATGGAACCGGCTGAGCGCGCTCCCATCGACCGGGATGACGATGTCGGAGGCGTCCGAGATCGGCAGGAACACAGCCCAGGAAATACGCAGCTGCGCGACCTCGGCCCGGTCAGTAGCGCCAGGCGGAGCGCGGAGCAGCGTCGTCGCTCCGTGCGGTTCTCCCTTCTCTGACGCGGGCTCTGGACTAAGAACGCTGATCGTTTTCGGCCAGTGCTGCGTGCGCTTCAAGCTTGCGAGACGGCCATCCGGTATCATTGCCTCACGCCCGACGAAGGGCGCGGTTGACCTGTCTGTTACGGCGCGGATTGCACCTCCGAAGGAGCGAACACCATCACTTGAACGGTTCGGTCCGAGGAAACGGCCTTGAGTATCATCGAGTTCGAGCGCGCAGCGAACCTCGCCGCGTTCCCGAATCTCAATGAACTTCAGATTGCGAAGCGCAGTCAGCAGAATGCGCAGATCGTCGGGTCTGTTGAGCTCCCCAATCGTCCCCTCTATCAACGGAATATTGGTAGAGAAGCCAACTCCTGGAGCAGGTTGGATATCTTTTCGACGCAACGGCAGCCACAGAATAAGGTGGCGATGCGGAAAATCGAAGGATACCTCGCGCCTAAGGAATTCCAGGTCGGTGGGATCGAGACCACTGCCGGGCGGCTCCCACTGCCGGCTGATATTGCCAGTTACGTCGACATTCAAGAACGGATTTACGATCGTGCTGAATGTTTCATCGTTTTCCGTTCGGGCGTAGACAACGAACGCATCGCAGAGATGAAACACCGCTTTCTGGCCAAAACCAAACTTGCCGATCGTCGCACTGTCAGCGGCCTTGCCGCTTGCGCCGAATGACAGAATGCCTCTCTTGTCTTCCCCGCGAAAGAAGCCGTCATTGACCACCAAAAGTCCCGGCCCGCGAAGAAGCGGATTGGTGGCGGTCGACCAGCCCGGCAACCCATCGAGCCTGAACTTTCTGGCTTCCGCATCGTCTGCATTTTGTAGCAATTCCTTGAGGATCGGATAACCGGTGTCATACCGATCTCGTAGGTTGTTCTTGATCTGATCGAGGATCGAGACCGGGGGAGTGTGAAGATCAGGCATGGAGCCTCTTCGCGGGTGCTGGAACGCCCCAAAAGACCGAGTGGGCCCCCAAGCGGCCGGCCGGCCCACGGGCGTGTGGTATGTTCTCGCCTTCTTTTCCTTCCCGGCCCATGAACTGCTCCCCTTGCATCAGCGCGCCTTCGTCGTCGCCGGGGGCTTTCCAGCCTGCCTTACCGACGTTGCGCTTTGCGCCTCCAAGTAGCGGTCGACGGCTTGGCGCAAGACCCATGCGATCGATGTGTCATTCGCTTGTACGATCTCCCGAACACGCTTGACCCGCCCTGCGGTCATAATGACCGAGATCCGGGACTCCTTCCTGCTCGATCTGGAGGCCATGGCCCAGTTTCCTGCTATTGTTGTGCCATGATATGCAAAATGCACCACCTGTGTCACGATGCTATTCCCTGGTTAGGACCACGGCAGGAATACGAGGGAGGAATTGGCAATGATCAGGGGTGCGAGACAGCTGCCAACGATGCACGTTTCCGTCCGTGTGCCATGGCACGATAGCCGTTGGGCCGGAAAAATCTGCGCCAATCCGAGAGGGAACACATCCTGCTTGATCCTCCCGAGAGTGGCAGAAACCAAGAACGATGATTTCGAGACGAGCGTCGCTGGGGCCGCTTGGGATCGGAACGGCGCTCGGCTACCGGCGTGCGCCGCAGAACGCGGAGCATTTATGGCGCCCTTCGGTTATGCCCGGAGGGTCCGCCACCCCTATAGCCACGACCCCAGATACAAACATTTCCAGGAAAGCCATTTTCACCATGCGGCCTTCTCGGCTGCGGCTGTTCCTTTCGCCTGGATGATGAAGAACTCGGATGACGGCATTCCCGACTGGGCCAAGGCCTACAAGATCGACTTCCGACCCGAATTCGAACCCGACCTCGAATTCGATAAGCTCTGGGTCCAGGAACGTCGGAACCAGCTAGCGATGCTCGACACATTCTTCGGCGCTATCACACCGGAGGAGTCTCTTGTCTTCTTCTATGCCAAGCGCACTCCGCTAACGGATGACAGGCGGCGGGTCGTCGTCGGCATAGGTCGGGTTCTCAAAGTCGATCCCTCCGTCGAGTACATTTACGAGAAGGGCTCGCCCCCGGACGCCATGCGCTGTGTCCTGTGGGAGCGCAATCTGCATCACTCGATCCGGCCAGAGATCAAGGACGGATTTCTACTCCCCTACCACGACCTGATTGACCTGGCCGCAAGAGACCCAAGCATCGATTTGTCGAGTCTTGTGCTCCATGCGCCTGAGGAACATTGGAATGCATTCTCAATGGGCACTGAGCATGTGACGCATGACCAGGCGATCACTGTTCTGATCGCCTGCGCGTCGCTATTGGAGCGGCTCGAAAAGATGGTGCCTGGCAACTGGTCCGCTGCTCGGGGCTGGGTCGACGGTCAGCTCAACCGAATCTGGCGGCTTCGGGGCGCCTTTCCCGGCCTAGGGTCAGCGCTAACAGCGTTCGGATTGACTCACGGCACCCTGGTCGCCCACGCCATCGGTCAACAGCTGCACGCCGACGAGTCTCATGAGGTGCGCGATCCCTGGCCACTCGTTGAAAGAGTGCTTCAGGAGCCGACATTGCTGTCTCCCGATTTGGCAGCGACAATTGGTTCGACGGCGGCAAGACTCTGGGGCAGCCTGAAGCCAGAACGGCGGGCACTGCTGAAGTTGCTTGCCAGATTCGAGATCACTGCCGATCAGGCGACCCGGTGGTATGTAACCGAGGAACGTGTACAGGCAGCCATCGCAGCTTCCGACGCAGAGATTCTCGCGAACCCGTATCTTTGCTTCGAAGACGACCGCGGACGCATCGACTCGATTTCGGCAGGAGTGATAGATCGTGGACTGTTCCCGGACGCAACGGTTGCGACGGCGGCGCGCGTACCTGATCCATCTCGCTGTGAGGAGGCAATTGACTTACGCCGCGGCCGCGCCCTGATGATCACCACACTCGATCGAGCAGCAAGTGAAGGACATACCTTGCTTCCCCAATCTTGGCTCGTACAACGCGTTCGCGACCTCGACATCTCGCCCCAGTGCGCAATCAGCGCCGATTGGATTGAAGCATTTGATGCCTTCTTGAAGGAAAGACTCGCGGCAGCCCGAATGGCTGATGGCACGCCCGCATGGCAGCTCCACGAGTATGCGGAGTCACGCGACATTATCTCGACGCGAGTAAAACGGCGCCTCGCGGGCAAACGTCATGCTGGAGAGCACGATTGGCGCGCCCTCATCGACCAACAGCTTCCGCCGTTTGTCGACGCGAGCGACCCCGAGACGGAAGAGCTCGCGCGCATTGAAAAATCGAAGGCTCTGGAGGAGATTTTTCGGTCGCGTTTTTCGGTTCTGATCGGGCCCGCTGGCACCGGAAAGACGAGCCTTTTGACGGCCCTCCTGTCGTTGCCACCGGTTGTCGTTGGGGGTGTCCTCCTGCTCGCCCCAACCGGTAAAGCACGGGTTCAAATGCAAAAGCGGGCCAACAATGCGCAGGCTTACACGCTCGCGCAATTCTTGTTGGCACTCGGACGCTATGACCCAGAGACGGGTGCCTATTGCTCGGCCGATGAAGCGAACCGAGAGCGCGGCTTCAAAACCGTCGTCATCGACGAGTGCTCGATGCTGACCGAGGATCAATTGGCGGCAACCTTTGATGCCATCGAGACAACGGCCGTCGAGCGATTGATTTTGGTGGGGGATCCGAGGCAGCTCCCGCCGATTGGCGCAGGTCGCCCCTTTGTCGACATCATCCGCTATCTGAATAACGAGTACGCCAGTGCAAATAACGAGGTGTCGGCCGGGTATGCGGAACTTAAAATCGTGCGCCGACAGACCGAGCAATCAGTTGCGGCGGGAGAGCCGCCAGCGGCTCGCGACGACATCATCTTGTCGAGGTGGTTCGGGGGAGAGGCTCCTGATCCAGGTGCTGATGAAGCTTGGGATCGTCTAGCCAGCGGCAAGTCGATCGGCATTCGAGCTGTTCGCTGGGAAGGCGATACCGACCTTCAAACAAAGCTTCTTGCCGAGATCAAGGCGGCGACGAGGGCCATTTCGCACAAGCATGGATTCGACGACGAGCGGGACGACGCCAGCTTCGAAATTAGCCTCGGCGGTCGTCCGTACAACAACGTGGTCTACTTCAACCTGTCGCGTTCCGAAAAAGACGCCAAGGGCGTAGAAAGCCGTCGTGGCGGTGGCGCCGACGCTGAAGCTTGGCAGATACTTTCACCGGTGCGCGCCGGAGAGACCGGCGTAGACGGTCTGAATCGATGGCTTCAGAAGTCCTTCCGCCGGCAAGCACGTGCCTGGGCCGAGCCAGAAAAATATTGGGAGCGAAAGACCTCCAAGCCGTTGGGCTCACAAGGGGTCCTGTACGGCGACAAAGTGATCAATGTCGCTAATGCAAGGCGGTACGACACCTATCCGAAATTGGAGAAGGGCTATCTCGCTAACGGCGAGATCGGAATTGTTGTGGGCCAGTTCAAAGGGAGCAATTGGAAGCCAAAGGGGCTCCCGTGGAAGATCGAGGTCGAATTCTCTTCGCAGCTTGGCTTCAAGTTTGGATTTGGAGGTGGTGATTTCGGTGACGAAGGCGAAGCGCCTTTGGAGCTCGCTTATGCGCTGACCATCCACAAAGCCCAGGGCAGCGAATTTGGCAAGACCTTCATTGTAATCCCTTTTCCATGCCGCCTTCTGTCACGTGAACTGCTCTACACCGCACTGACGCGCCAACGTGAACAAGTGGTCCTATTTCACCAAGGCGACCTTCGAACCCTCTTAAAGCTGTCATTATCCGAGCATTCCGAGACCGCCCGTCGGCTGACAAATCTATTTTTCGATCCCAAGCCTGTGGAATATATCGGGGCGTTCCTCGAAGAAGGCCTCATTCACCGCACTACCCGGGGTGAGCTTGTCCGCTCAAAATCGGAGGTGATCATTGCCAATCTGCTTCACGCCCTTGGAATTACTTACGCCTACGAACAACCCTTCACGGGGCACGACGGCAGCGTTCGATATCCTGACTTCACGATTGAAGACGCAGAAACTGGTCGGCGCATCTTTCTGGAACACCTCGGGCTGCTGTCTGAACCTGCGTATCGGCGCCGCTGGGTAGCGAAGCTCGATTGGTACAGATCTCAGGGTGTGTTGCTGGAAGACGAGGGTGAAGGAGATGCGGGAATACTCGTGACGACGACCGAAGAGAAGGGCATCGACTCTGTCGGCATTGAGCAAAGGCTGCGCGCGCTTCTGGGGCTTTGAGATAGAGATGCCGAGGCACATTATGATACAACGGGATAGAACGGCTTTCCCCAGTTGCGACTTGGGTTATCCATCATGATATCAATGAAAATGGGCAGAAGCGTTCCTAACACCGCCCCGCCGTCGCGGACCTGGTTACGGTTCACGCTGCTGTTCCATGTCGCGCCGCCGTGCACGAGTTGATTGCGCAGCACATAGAGACGATCAAAAACAACCGAGAGAAGACGAGAAGTGTCGCGTTGCGCCATTGCCATGCTAATCACCCTCTGACTGACCTCAAGGGACTCGGCCCAATTCTTATAGCCCTCCTGCCCATTTTGGTGATTCCAGAATGGCGCAAAGACATACTTGTTGGTGAGCAGAACGCGGATTTCGTGCGGGAACCGCGTCCAGACAGCATTGTAGATGCGATGACCAACATCGAGTTCGACCAACGCGTCAAAATAAGCCTTGAAGGCACCACGCTCGCTGTTCACTTCCGTGCCCACGTCATGTGCATAGGCGGCATTGAATCCCACCCAGAGCAGGATGAACCGAAGATCATGATCATCGGTCTCCTGTTCGGAACGGCCCAGCCAGCTGATCGCGCGGTGAATGCGAAGCCCCATTTGCTCCGGGAACCGTGAACGGATTTCACGCTGCTTTGGTTTTAGGACGGCGTAGGTCAGCTCGCGTTCGGCAGTTTTCGTCATGTGTCCTCGCCATCGATTGCAAACCAAACGAATAAGGATGGTGACATACGCCTGTTAACAAATGTGCATTCACCAGATCATACAGCTGGGCCGGGGGTGGGGCTGTGGCCATTTCCGCCTTAACCCGGAAGTCGTCATTATTGACGCAGTGCCGTCGAGGGGAACGCTTGATTTCCCGTCATTCCGTCATTGACTGGACATGCCGACGAAGTTGATTGGAAAGAACTCCGGGCATGGCGCTGCTGAAAAAGTCGCTTAGTGCGCGATAATACCAGAGCGACCCTTCTCGTCCTCCGGTGAACCGGTTCCAGACATCCTCGCCATCAGCACGGCGGTCATCGGCAATGGCCTGGGCATTGTGGACCTTGTCGGCCAGTGACACGAGCAATGATCGCGACGGCTTTCCTGGCAACGCCGCGAGATAGGCTTCTTTTCGATCGCGCCACGGCGGTTTGGGTTCGGTCCAGGCATCGGTGCAATCGGCGACAATAAGTGCAACGTTCTCCCCGAACCGCTGTCGAATCACGTTCAGCGTTTGCTCTCCTCCTTGATCTTCTGCAGCATCATGGAGAAGCGCTGCGACGGCCTGGTCCTCATCACCGCCATGTGAAATGACGATCGAGCACACCGCCAAGAGATGTGAGACATAGGGGATGTTGCTGCCCTTGCGTAGTTGCGTCCGGTGCAGCGCGCTGGCGAAGGCCAATGCCTCGTCGAACCGTTCTGTAAGCATTCGTGAAGTACCCGCCTGCCGAGGAAATCAAAATCCGAGGATGACACGCTGCTGTTGACTTGAGAAGCCCGACATGCTCGTTCGCATTAATTGCAAGATGGACGACGCGCCGCGCATCGCTCAAAGCCCATCAACACCGATCTGTATAGCTACGGTCAAAAGTAGCAGCTTACAACAGGTTAAACAGCACGACGCCATTGACAGCCGCAACTCTGTTCGTTAAAAAGATCACCAGTATCTAGATTGGGTCGACGCCCAAACCAACCTGCCTACCCGGGCAAGGTGGTTTCCGAAAGGAGATGCGGCTCGCAAGAGCAACCAATCGGGGTGCGTCGACCCTCATTTGTGAGGGTTTTTTGTTGGCTCAGTCAGAAATCTCCGACGACAAAATCAAAGCATACGAGGCAACGCATTATCGCATTGGTTCGGGAACGGGGGCGCTGGTGCTTCGCATCGGGCAGCATTGCCCTGCCCTTTCAACCCGCTATGGCGCCATTTGTCAGCGCTGTGGGGTCTTCATAACGGCCTACAATCCATTCGGACAAGCGCAGAGTGACGAAGCGAACATCTCCGCTCATATTCGGCTGAGAGACCATCTTCGCACGCTGACGCCAGAGGTCATTGATGGAGACGGGACTGATCCGACAGGTCTTTGGCCGCCCGAGGAAAGTTATTTCGCCTTCGGCATCAGCGAGGCCACTGCGCGTCTTCTTGGCCGCGACTTTCATCAGGATGCAGTGGTTTGGGTTAGCGATGATGCGATACCCCGATTGATCCTTTTGCGCTGATTGACGGGCTTGGCCAACCTTATTGGCTGGGGGATTTGGTCCAGATTGCCGGCCCCGACATCATGTCGAACGCGGCTAAAAGGAGAAGGCGCATGTCCATTCGCAATGGCCTGTTCACGTCGGAATCGGTATCGGAAGGTCATCCCGACAAGCTCGCTGACAGGATTTCTGATCGAATCCTCGACGCCTTCCTGAAACTCGATCCCGACGCTCGGGTCGCTTGCGAGACCCTACTCGCCGACCAGTGCGTCGTCGTTGCCGGAGAATTCAGGACCCGCCGCACCGAGGACTTCCGTTCAGTGCGCGAGGAAGCCGTCCGGCTGGTGCGGCAGGTGCTACAGGACGCCGGCTATACGGACAGCGCCACTGGCATCGATCCCGACCGCTGCGAGATCCAGGTCAGGTTCAACGGACAATCGCAGGATATCAACCAGGGCGTCGACCGCGAGGACGGGATTCTGGGTGCTGGCGACCAGGGCTTGATGTTCGGCTACGCCTGCGACGAGACCCCGGAGCTGATGCCCGCGCCAATCGTTTATGCCCACCGCCTGGTACAGCGGCAAGCAGAGCTCAGGCGGAGCGGCAGCCTGCCATGGCTGCGTCCCGACGCGAAGTCTCAGGTCACCTTCCGTTATGAGGATGGACGACCGATGGAGATCGAGGCCGTCGTGCTGTCGACCCAGCACGGCGCCGAGATCAGCCTCAACGAAGTCCGGTCCGCCGTCCAGACGCACATCATCGATGCGGTCATACCTCAAGACCCTCGTTCCGGGACTTTTCGCACCCTGATCAATCCAACCGGCCGGTTCGTCACCGGCGGGCCGAAGGGCGACACCGGTGTCACGGGGCGCAAGATCATCGTCGACACCTATGGCGGCTCCGCGCCCCATGGCGGCGGCGCGTTTTCCGGCAAGGATCCGTCGAAGGTCGACAGGTCGGCGGCCTACATGGCGCGCTTTCTTGCAAAGCAGGCCGTCGCCCGCGGCTGGGCCTCTCGCGCCCTCGTGCAGCTGTCCTACGCCATCGGCGTTGCGGAACCGGTCAGCTTCGCCGTGGAGACTTTCGGCACGGAAAAGGACTCCGGACGGGACATCACCGCCGTTCTATCGCAGGAGTTCGATCTTCGCCCACAGGCGATCATCGAACGCCTCGACCTTAAGAGGCCCATCTATTACCCGACTGCCGCCTATGGCCACTTCGGCCGGACGGACATCACGGCTCCCTGGGAGCACGTTCAATGAGTCGGGCATGGGAATACTCGATCGAGCCGATCGGGCCGGTTCACATGATCTACGTCGGTTCGGGGCCGTCCGGCATACTGGCCGACGCGGACCGCTGCCGGATAATCGAGATGTGTGAATCAAGATTTCTGTCATTCACGTGCACGGAGGCACGCGGTTATTTTCGCGGCAAGGCCGAAGAGACGCTGGTGATCCATATCGCGACGGCCGACGAGGATCTCATCATTGGCCTCGCTCGTGAGATCGCCGTAGCCCAGGACCAGCTTGGCGTCGGCCTCTCAGGCCCGGATGCGAACGGCGCACTGAGCTATCGACGGATCATTCCATGGAGGCAAGATGGCGTGCAAACTTGAGTCCGGACTGAAGCTCGCGATCAAGGTCATTCTCGATGTCCGCAGCCATTACCAGAACGGCGACCAAGGCTGGGATGCCTGCGACGAGATCCTCCACGACATTCATATCGCAACGGATGGTCGTTCCATGGAAGTCGCCGAAGCGCTGGACGACCTGCCGCATTAGAGGCTCATCGGTCGGTACCAGGCGCTACCCGCGGATAGAAATCATCAAGCAACAGCAAGGTGAACTGCATGTACCGGAGTCTGACTCTGAAACCACTGTTGATGCCTTCTCCGAGCAGTGCCGGAAGATCCAAGGCTGAATTGGCTGGACCGCGCCTTGAAATCCTTGCAGCATTCGACACCCTGCTCGCGGCTTTCGAAGCGTCGATGTCCGCCGACTGCGACTACGATCCCCCGTCACCGGTCAACGGCGATAGGGCACGCGAGGCCTGGCGGGAGCGTATGGAGATCGTTCAGGGAATTCGTTCGGAAATCGAAATCGAAACGATGACGATCGCCATCAGCTGATCCCGTTAAACTGCTTCTGTTAGACTTCTGTGTGCCGCCAGCCATGTTGCTAAGGAGAAATGATTCCAGTCTGGGCCATCGACGTTGCCGGGGCGTTCTAACAGTAGAAGCGCGTGCGCAAGCCCGTGGTGTTATTGTACAGCCGCCACTTCATCATTGCGAGACAGTGGAATTAGCTCAAAGGCGCGAATGGCATGAGGCAATACCCGCGGAACAGCTTCTCTTCTCTCGATAGCGAGCAGTCGCCTTTCGATTGATGTGGCAAACACACTAGGATCCAACCGTCGTAAATCGGGCCATCCTTCTTCGCCGTCCCCAGGCACCGGAAAGGGGCGAAAACCGTCAGCTATAAATGGTATGCGGCGCTCTCTAGCCAGCCGGTATAAGCCAGCGACAACATTTCCGTATGTGGCTTCGGCGTCATGATCCCTTTGATCGACCAGCTCTTCCAGCCACTCGAGGTAGAATTCTACAACGCATTTGGCTGTGAAGCCTGACTGACACTTCGTAATTGTCGCTACCTGGTCCGCACTCAGCAAAGTGCGAAACGGTTTAACAAGCTTGCAAACCCTGGGATCCCCCAAAGCCAAAAGCCCGCCGAGCAAGGCGGCCGGATTCTCGGGAATTCCCCGTTCGACCATCATGACAGCGTCTTTCGGACGCGTCATTGGATCTTCATCGAGAAGTGAGCCCACACTTGCATAATCTACTGTCGCGGTTGACACGATTGCAAGATCCGGATCCAGCAACATAAATGGCGTGATTGCGCCGACGGTCCAACCACCGATCTGCTGGACGATCATCGTTACGTGGCTATAGATTTGCTTACGTCTCTCGACGGGAGCAAGGAGAAAAGCCTGTCGATAGAAATCTGCCAGTGCTGGGAGATTCGCCCGATCGTTATAAAGTCCGTGACGCAAGGCCTCACACGTCATCATGTCGTCCAGTGTATTCAGACTTCGAACTCGGCTCTCCGCATCGTCATCCTGAACCACTTCCATGAACCGCTGCGGATTGGCCAGCAGAAGGACTTCGACATCGTTTCCCATTACTTGCTGGATCCTTCTTTTCCATTGCGATGACTGTAGGAGAAGGTGTTCTCCGCTCCGTCTTGTAGATTGCATGCGGCCGGAGCAGAGGTGGGCCTCTATACTAACCCAGTGTTCGTCCCTCCACTAGACCCATGCAGAATTGCGGCAATTGTCAGAGCAGTGATCCTTGAACTGCGACGGCGTCCCCTGACTGAAACAATTTGCTCAGTGTTTGTTCTGCCACACCGGCTCTCTCCATGAGTTTTCTAAGCTCGGTCATCAGGGTTTCATCTTTCAGGTCTTCAATCGATATATCCTTGTAGACATCTTTCGCTTCGGGCATACCAAGCGTTACCGCCTTCTCGAACATAATGTCTGCGGCTTTTTCAATATCTTGTCTGCAGTGGCGCTCGCTCGTGGCACCGCTTAGTCGGACATGCTCTGGCGGTTCAGACTTCCAAAAATCCAAAAACTCCTTGACGACACTCTCTCGGAACTCTGCCTTCATCTGTTGGAATTGGCTCTTGAGGGACTCCTGGTAGGCTCTTGTCAATTCGAGTAGGCGCTCCAGGTCCTTCTTGAACTGTTCCTTGTCCTTGCGAAGAATGATTTTTCCACGACCCTTCCATTCGTAGAAGTACCGCTGTTCAATAAGGTCACGAAGTCCCTTCAAGTCTGCTTCGTTCACCTTCAGCTTCTCTTCACCCAGGTGAGACGTGAAACCCACCTCGAGCTTCTCGGAGAGATCGATGGGGATTTTGAGCGTTGACTTAACATCCTGACGTAGCCTTGCGTCATTGAACTTCAGGAAATGCTGCGGTAACCTCACTTCTCGCGAGCTTAGCAACGCATTTGTCAAGCGCAGTTCAACGAACTGCACCTCTGTGACGAAGACGGTCAGCCGGCGTGTCAGATCGAACGGACGTGGCGGGTTGGCATGAAGGTCGGCTTCCATCGCCTCGACCTTCTTTGGTGCTAAAGCCTGGTGTCCAATTTCCTGCTGCACCTCGGTTCCGCCTACATGTTCAGGATGTGGCGTCGACCCTGCGGCGACGGCGAATGCGTCGGTCACTGCGCCGACGAGCGCTATGGCATTGGGTCGCTCTCCCGCACTTGGGCCAGCCTCGACGTTCCGGCTAACCGGCGCGTAGACCATTGTATGCTCATCCGAGATGATGACACCAATTCTGATGCCGGGCTGTTCACGCAGATCGAAAAAGGCCGCCTTGCTGGCTTCGCGAATGATCTTCAGCGCCTCGGTGTCGCCATAACCCATGCGATAAACTTCAGGGTCGGCATCGAGGATCACCGTCAGCGACAGAACCGAGAGATCTGACATCCGGTCAGCGATAGCCTCGGCTACTGGCGTGGTGACGCCTGGACCAATTATGGCAAGCCGATTTCGGGCAGATCGAATCATGTCGATGATCGCGTCGTCGGTAGCGGTGGTGAACACGCGGGGCATGTCAGATCATCCTGCCAGTATCAAAGAGCATCTCAGTTTGCTGGAATAGTTTGCCTCGAAATGTAAAAGTTACTTGAGCTTTTCTCTATGTTGAGGCATTGGGACCCGGGCGCTAAATCCCCACGTATCGTCCAAAGCGACACGTTTGTTCGGTGAGTCAATCTTGACCTCAACTTTTCCGGCATGAATCTGCTGAGGCAGCGGTCTTGGCTCTATACGCTTCTGCCCATCCAACCTTGCCAAAGACATCTTGAATTTGCCTGAGCGGATTTCGATGTCTTGAGCACGCGCACACATGTCAATTTGATCATTCACGGAGAATTTGTCTAGCAACGCCCTTAAGCGGTTCCCTTCAACTTGTACGTCTTCTGGCCATTCGCCAAAGACGGGAAATTGACACGATCTGACCTCGTGCCGCGCATCCATGACCTCTATGATACGTTCTCCACGATCAAACTTGAGTGTAATGGCAAAGTCCTTCACCTTCGCCCGATTGCTGGGTCGGCGAGGCAGAACTAGTCGCAAGCAGCCCTGCAGCAGACCTGCTGCAACTAGGATGCTCATACCGCTTTTGTCTTCTGTCATGACTTTCCACATTCTAGCATGATGCATGTGATTGACCGGGTGGCTAGGAGATTGTGGTCGCTGCTCTGTGATCACCTCGTTGATTGTTGTGATGGAATCAGCACTTCGAAACCTCGATCTCTCGCCTGGCCAACCATGTTCGCGGTTCCGCGCCCTCCTGGAAATGCAACAACGACGTTGGGGCTCACCTCATCAAGCATCCGCTTATTGCGTATTGGTCCAGCCGCCCTGCCCTCTGTTGCCCAATTTGCTGCAAAGGCCATGCACGCAATCCCGCGACTCTGCGCCCACTCTCCGGCCATCGTATCCGCTCCCTGTGCCCCGCCATGAATGACAAGTTTAATCGGGCCACGAGGACCAACATGGAACGCATCCAGGAATGCCTCCAGCGAGCTGGCGTCCACGAAGTCTCGTCCACCACACACCAGTATTCTCATGTTAATGACGCCACACGAGCATCTCGGCTCGCCTCTCGCAACAGGCGACAGTCAGTCGTCAAACAGCAGATCTTATGACATGGACAGAGGGATCCTTGTGTCATAGCCCTCCTCAAGTTTGCAGAATTCCGGTCGGTTTCATTGTCAGTGGTCCCAAGAGCCTGTTGTCCGGACTGGGCGATGTTCCTTGGCGCCCGGACCGAGAGCCTTTGGGGTGCTGGTTGCGATGTCTTTGGAATTGGGTAGCGTGGCACCAGTGATCTTCTTGAAGAGCTTCGCGACGGAGTTGACGCCAGCGAGTGTTGAGCTTCCGGGAAGAGCTGATCGATCCTTACCGTAATGTTCGTACCATGGGAGGCCGGCACTGCTGTACTCTTCAGCGGTCGGAGGGCTATTGGGAGCTGCATCACCCGTGACCTTCTTCCAGTCTTTGGCATGGACCAGCGTCACGAACACTCGGTCTGCGGCAGCGAAATCCCAGTCGTCCAGGTTGAACGGATCCGGATGAATGACCTGGCGCATTCTGCCACCGGCGGCCAGTCCCATGGACACAGAGGATAGGCGCCCCAGACTTCCCATGACGGCATCCTCATGGAGGCACGCCCGCATGGCCAAACGCTTCTCTTGCTCTTCTTCCCATTCTTGTCTTTTGGCTTTCCAAACCTGAGCCTTGAGCGGGGCAACAGAAATCTGCAGACCGCCCCACTCGGCCTCACCCGTGAGCTGTTCCTCGACGGAATACCCGTCACCAAGCGGCATGGCGACAAACTGACGGATAACGCCTTTTTCAATGGCAAAGCCATCAAGCCACGGCTGATCTGGTGAGACCATATAATCTTGCGGTTCGCGATGCAGCCCTGCTCGCCAGGTTTCGCCGGTCACAGCATTGATCTTCCCCGCCGCCACCTTGATGGCAACCGGAAAATCGAGACCCCAGTCAGGACCCTTGTTTTTGAAGTTTAACCACAGCGCTTCGGCCTGCCACATGGGCAGAATGACACCGCCTCGCGACGTCGTCTGAGCCGGGAGCTTTGCGGCGTGATCTTCCACGTGGCGCAGCGGGAAAGATCCAAGGCCCGGCGGCAAGGCATAGGTCTCCTCCGTGTCGGGAATGCGGAGTGTTCGCTGGAAGTTTATCGAGAAGCTGGCCTCCTCTTCGATCTGCGCGAAGCGGAAGACAAGGCTGTCGTGCTCGAGTGTTGGCATGCGAAACCTCCAATTACCAGTTGCCGTCGCGAACATCCCGAACAATGCGCAGCACGGCATTGTCCGGCATGGATTTGATGGATCGGATTAGCTCGGCGAAGAGCTGCGGTCGGGCAAGGATGGCCGAGCGCAGATCGGTCGAAATCTTGCCGGCCATCGCCAGCAGGACATCAGGATCTTCTCCGAGCTCGTGAGCAAGCTTGATGAGCGTCTCCTCGCCGGGAGGAGCAACCTCGCCCCGCTCGACACGGGACAGATAGGCGGGCGTGACGCCGCACCTCGACGCAACCTGCCGAAGGGAAAAGGCCGGATCCGTCTCGACACGCCGCTCCCGCAGCTTGCGGACGTGATCTCCGAAAGCTGCGCCAAGGGCGAATGGTTCTCGTTGTTGCATGTTGCCTATATAGGTTACATCATTCTACGAGTCAATCAGTTCTGCTGTGGTTTTTTCGGTTGAGTTATCAGATGCCGGAATGAACACGCGGATCTACAAGCAGCAGCCATGGCCAAGGAGGCTGCTCGCAGTAACTACGAAGAGGGCATCGAAGATAGCTTCTTTTCCCCGAGCCTATTAGCGGTTCACGGGGTCCGGAACCTGCGTTCTGATTCGCTGAGCTCGTCGATTTCCCGCGCCAAAGCGCCGAAACGCCTTGCGCGGAAGCGCAAGTATTTCCTTTTTTTCTTCGCGATTTCAATGTGTTAGTTGACTTTCGCTCACGCTTCAGCACTGTGGAACGGAGATAAAACACCGAAGAGCGCCATGCCCGAGATCACCAAACGCCTCGTCGACGCCGCAGAAGACCAATCCGCCGAATACTTTGTCTGGGACAGCGAGATGGCGGCGGACGCGGTGGCTGCGTCCCTCAAAGATGCGCTCGCGGGATGAGCGGAAGCGATCAATCCATACAGGTTTCGGGGCTTTCCCTTGATGCGCTAGCGTGCGATACTGCACTCTGCATCACTTTTGCAGCATATGCGGATCCCCATGATGGCCAGCAACAAAACGGCAACGCTCACGCTGAGGCTCGATCCAACCCTCAAGGACGCGTTGCGAAATGCGGCCGAACAAGAGCATCGGTCGCTGGCCAACATGGTCGAAGTCATGATCTTGGACTATTGCGGTCGCCACAGTCATGCGGTTCCAAGCGCTGCGGAAGAGACGAAGCGTGGGGAGCATTCAAAGTGATCAAGACAATCAAGCAAGCTTGTACGTTCAATCCGGTGATCAAGGATTATCGGATGGCCGAGGGAATCGAAAACCTCGCCGACTTGATCGCTGATAATGGTGATGGGCGCGACTTTTTTGCCCGTAACTTCGTAACGCACGGAATGGAGCAGCTCTTCAAGGAGGGTATGCTGCGTCTCTCCGGGAAATCTGACCAGGCGGTTTTCGAGCTAACCCAAGCCATGGGTGGTGGTAAGACGCACATGATGGTTGCCCTCGGGTTGCTGGCACGCCATCCGCATTTACGGCCAGAAGTCCTCCCGGGGGAGCTGAATAAGCGAGTCGACTTTGCAGAGGCAAGGATTGCAGCTTTCAATGGTCGCAACAGCCCCGACAACTACATCTGGGGTGAGATAGCTTCCCAACTTGGTGCCGATGAAGCCATACGGCCGCATTGGGCGAACGGGCCTCGGGCAGTCGACCAAAGAAAATGGAAAGAGATCATTGGCGATAAGCCAACGTTAATCCTACTGGACGAGCTCCCACCCTATCTTCAAAACGCCGCAACTCAATCCGTGGGCGCTGGCACGCTTGCGGATATGGTCGTCTATTCCCTGAGCTCCTTGATGAGCGCAGCTCTAGAACTTCCGAACTGCGCCATCGTTATCGCCAACCTTTCAGGCAGCTACAAGACTCAAACAAAGGCACTCGCTGAAGCCGTTGGGAATCTGCAGCAGGAGGCGAGACGCCAGGCAATGACGATCACCCCGGTCCAGCTGGCGGGGAACGAGATTTACGAAATCCTGAAAAAGCGCCTGATCGATCGGTTGCCGGATGAAAGAACAGTCGCCGATATCGCTGAAGAATATGCGCAGCAGGTAAAAAAGGCAGAAGACGGCGGATACATCGTTGCGTCAAGCATAGAGCAGATCGCTGAGCAAGTGCGTGAGACGTATCCATTCCATCCTTCGTTCAAGCATCTTGTCGCGCTGTTCAAAGAGAATGAAGGCTTCCGACAGACTCGTGGCTTGATGCAATTCACTGCACGACTTCTAAAGAGCGTTGAACAGCGGAAGTCAGATGATGTGTTCCTCATTGGCACTCAGCATCTGGACCTGAACGACGACCAGGTTCGCGATGAAATTGAACGCATCGCTCCCAAGCTTCTCCCTGCTATTACCCGAGACATTGCCGACTCCGGCAACTCTATCTCCGAAACAATCGATGGCGAGCTGGGCGCAGACGCCGCCCAACAGGTGATGACCCTCTTGCTCGCATCGTCCCTCTCACGGGCTGTGGGTGGCAGAATTGGTCTGTCAGACAGCGAGATCATCGAGTTTCTTGCCGCACCCAATCGCAAGCCGGATGAGTTCTTATCGGCACTCGAACGCCTCCGCGAGCAGGCTTGGTACCTACATCGAGAGGAACAGCGCTTCTTCGTGAAAGAGACGGAGAATCTCTCGCGACAGATTGAGCGTACCGCAAAGGAAATACCGCAGCCCAAGATCGACCAAGCGCTGATAAATCGACTTATGGGTATCCTGCAGCCGTCCAGCAAGCGGGCATACCAGGAGCTACAAGTTCTCCCCAAGCTTGACGACCTGCGCCTAAGCGGCCCTCGCGTCCTGATTGTGATCCGCCCAGACGGTCGGGTGCCGCCGAACGAATTGCAGAATTTCTTCGACTACCAGCAGGAGAAGAACAATCTGCTGGTGCTTACTGGTCAGGACAGTCATCTCGCTGACGCCGTAGAGGATCGGCTACGGGAGCTCTACGCGATCGAGCAGATCTCGAAGCGACTTAAGCCCGGCGATACCTTGTTCGAAGAGGCGCGGGACCGCCTTGAGGACGCAGAAGATCGCTTTCACAAGGCTTTGTCAGCTGGGTACAACCGCATCTATTACCCGGCGCTGGAAGAGACCGACGGCAGCGAACGGTTGATGGCAGTGACCATCGACAATGGGCTGCGAACTGGCCATGGAGATCAGTCGGCGGAGCTGCAGATCGAGAACCTGCTGGCGAGCCCGCGTGCCAACTACAAGCTCGCGCTCGATATGGCGGAAGAGTTCAGCCAGTATTTCGCGATGGCTGAGGAGTACCTCTGGCCCTCTGGCAAGGACAACCGGCGCACACCGTGGAAGGACGTCGTCAGCCGCGCCAAAGGCAGCCCGGTGTGGCCATGGATGCCGGGCGCCGGTGGTCTGGAGGCGCTGAAGACCGAGGCTCTGAAGCAAGGGCGGTGGCGTCTTGGTGAAGACGGCTACATCGAGAAGGGCCCGTTCCCGAAGGAAAAGACGACGATCAATGTCTCGCTTCAGGGGAGCACGGACACCGGCGAGTCCCTGCTGAGCCTCACGCCCCGCAACGCAGGGGAAAGCCCCGTAGTTCATTACTCTCCAAAGGCCGAGGTCACAGAGGCCGATCCGAAGGTCGACGACCAGGACAGCTTCTCGACGAGTGAAGGGTCACTGTATTTCTGGGTCAAGGATCCGACCGGCAAGTTCGAGAGCGGACCACCTGTTCGCTGGGTGGCAGAGCTGAAGATACGGCATCAGGTTGATCCAGCAGGGTACAAGCGCTGCGTCACTCTGCAGTCGACACCCAGAGCGGCGATCACGTACTCGCTCGACGGCTCCAACCCGAAGGATGGCACCGAATACACGGAGCCATTCGAAATCGGGCCGGAGGCACTCCGCCTGCTGGTCTATGCACGCGCCGGCGAAGCCAACAAGACGGCGGACTTCCAGATCCCTGCAAGCGGCGACAAGCGGGTTCAGATCGACGATACGAAACCTGCGAGGCTTCAGGGGAAGCGTGTCTCTCTCGACACGACCGACCGGGTCTACGGCGTCATCAACCAGTTCAAGGACAACGACAACACGCTCTTCAGAGGCGTTCGCATCGAGATCGGCGAAGGCGAAAACACGGTGACCGTGCGCTTTCAGGAGCGCGCCGTCACGGCCGGCATGATCGAGGGCGTGGTCAACAGTCTCCGCGTGGTCCTGAAGGAGGATCAGGCGCCGGTCGCAATCACGATCAGCGACGGTGTGGAGTTCGAGAACGGCTTTGCCGTGAGGGAGTTCGCGAAGATCGCGGGGCTGGATCTTAAACCCGGAGACCTGGTTCAGGAGGCGTAGAGAATGCCCAGAGGGCAGACGGCAGGCAAGAAGACGAACCCAGACGCTGGTGATGGCCGCGAGGCCAAGCCGACGCTTGGGTTCGGCGTGCCTGCAACGTCGGATCCTCACCACTTCAAGGTCAGGATCCCTCCGGCCAACTCCGGAAAGGTCCAGATCAGCGAATACCTCGGACTGCAGGCCAGCAGCGATGAGTTCGCGGTGATGGACCGGGTCGTTCTGGACCGCCCACGCTGGACCGCGATCCGCAGCGAAGTCCAGCGCGCCTTCAACGCGCGGCTGAAGGCCCATGACCTGAAAACTTCCGCTTGGAAGGTTGGGGAAAACCCCGTCGATCGCTTGCTTGGTAAGGAACTCTGCGTTCTGGCCTGGGCGGTCGAGGACATGGAGATGGACAAGATCCCCGTCGCAGTCCGCAACTGGCTGGCGCTTCGCCCGGAGGAACGGTGGTGGCTCTTCGGCATGACGGCCATGGCCACCGGAACAGTAAAGGACGCCGGCCGCGGCTGGCGGCTCGCCCTTCGACACGCGCTTGGAGATGTCGCACAGAGCGATCTGATGCAGCCCCGCGCCAGACGACAAATCGGGAAGGCCAGCGACCGGCCGACCCTCGACCTTTTTGACGACGAGATCTGAATGAACAACCTAATCCCGCTCGCCCTTAAAGATGCCCCTGCACTGATCGAAGCGGTTTTTCCGGCACAAAAGGTCTCATATGAGGCGCAGAGAGAGAGAAAGGCAGGTTCTGGCCAAACACTCACCTCTCTGGGATCGTATTGGAAGGGACGAAAGCCGCTGATCCTTGTTCGAGCGGTACTCCTCGCAAGTGTTCTCCCGCAGACCGGGAACGCCGAGAAAGACCTTGAGATATTTGAAAAGCTCATGGCATTTGACGACCATGGCCTAGCAAGGCGCGCTTATGCGCACAACTTACTCAAGCCGAAGGACATTGCCAAACGAGTCTCACTCAATAACCCATGGGACTACTTCACCTTCCCCGGACAAGATGATTTCGAGGCAGGGGATCCGATCTGGAACATCGAATTCCCATTTGACCCAGAAGACAACGGCTTAAGCCTTTGCTGGCGTCGCGACGTAGTCGAATCCGACAAACTTATGCTTATAGAGCGCACACTCGCTACATTCAGTAGCTATGAAGAGCGAGCGTCTTTTTGCAAGCGCCCTGAGGAAGTTGATCAAAAATGGCTGTATCAGCCGATTTGGAACGAGGTTAACGCACACTACTCCGGCTTTGGTATTCACGCCCGATCAATCAACGATATTTTTGAGCAATTTGGGAGCCTTCGATATGGCCGACGCCCAAAAGTAGCTGACACATTTTCTGGAGGCGGGTCCATACCGTTCGAAGCGGCTCGCTTGGGCTGCAACGCGTTCGCCTCCGACTTGAACCCGGTAGCATGCATGCTGACTTGGGGAGCACTAGAACTCACTAGCTCAACGGGCAGTCGACGCAAAAAAATACGAGAAAACTTGGACCGGGTTGCGTCTCTCGTAAACCAGGAGATTATAGAGCTCGGAGTGGAACATGACTCCGATGGAAATCGCGCCAAGGCTTTTCTCTATTGCCTGGAAACTCGGTGCCCTGAAACTGGATGGATGGTGCCACTTGCACCGTCATGGATCATTTCCCAAGGCAAGAGGTGCATCGCAGAGCTTGTTCCAGATTATGCCGCCAAGAGATTTGATATAAAGATTTCTTCTAACGTTTCGAGTCGAGCGTTTAAGAGAGCAGAACTAGGAACAGTTCAAAACGAAGCGCTTTTCTACGAACTTGTCGGTCGAACTTACCGTACGCCGATCCGAACGATCCGTGGCGACTATCGTGACTCTGATGGTTATTCAAGGAGCCGTCTTAGGCTTTGGGAAAAGCATGAGTTTAGGCCGCGCCCAGATGATACTCTTCAAGAGAGACTCTACGCCATTCAATGGGTAACCAAAGACACCTTGTACGACGCGCGTCCAGAGGTGTTTTTTAGAAGCGTTTCAGACGATGACCTTGCGCGTGAGAGAAAAATTGAATTCGTACTTTCTGAGAATTTTGAGGAATGGCAGTCGGCAGGCTTCCTTCCGGACATGGCCATTGAAATTGGGAAGGAGAATGAGGGCCCAATTCGAACAAATGGTTGGGCGTACTGGCATCATATGTTCACGCCGCGGCAGCTTTTGACCCACGCACTTTACGCAAAGCACAGTATTGGCTGCCCGGAATGTCGCTTGATAGCAGCGAAAATGCTTGATTATTCGAATAAGTCTAGCCAATGGCGCCCTCGGGGCGACTATCCTGAGCAGCTGTTTTCTGGACAGTCCATGAAGACAATGTTCACCTGGGGAGCAAGGTCATGCTTGAGCCTGCTGTCCACAATGAGAACGGAATTCTCTACCAGCGAATTTGATACACATTATAAAATCAGGAATGACGAAGCAAAGAACATTGCAGAAGAGCAAGATATCTTTATCACAGACCCGCCTTATGCAGATGCGGTGCATTACCATGAGATAACAGAATTCTTCATCGCTTGGCTGCGTGAGAATCCTCCGGCTCCGTTCGATGGATGGGTTTGGGACTCGCGTAGAGCGCTGGCGATCAAGGGGGTGGATGACGATTTCAGGCGAGGCATGGTCGACGCATATCGCGCCATGGCCGAGCACATGCCTGACAATGGCATGCAGTGTGTGATGTTCACGCATCAGGACACCGGCGTCTGGTCCGACATGGTTGGGATTTTCTGGGCTGCAGGGCTCCAGGTTGTGGCGGCCTGGTACATCGCCACCGAAACGACCTCTGAGCTGAAGAAGGGCGGCTACGTCCAGGGCACGGTCATACTGATGCTGCGCAAGCGGCCGGCCGGCGAACGCTCCGGCTTCAAACAGCGCATCCTCCCCGCCGTCCGCACTGAGGTAGAACGACAGATCGAGAGCATGATGCACCTCAATGACGAGGTGAAGGACAAGCTCGGCGAGCCGGTCTTCAACGACTCCGACCTGCAGATGGCGGGGTATGCTGCGGCGCTGAAAGTGCTCACCGCCTACACCCATATCGGCGGAGACGACGTGACGAGCTTCGCGCTGCGCCCACGCCAGCGTGGCGAGGAGACTGTCGTCGACGAGATCGTCCAGCAAGCTGCAGAAGCGGCCAACAGCCTTCTCGTACCCGAAGGTCTTGAGGCTGAGACTTGGTCCCGCCTGACCGGCATCCAGCGGTTCTACTTCCGCATGATGGACATGGAGACGACGGGTGCCAGCAAGCTCGACAACTACCAGAATTTCGCAAAAGCGTTTCGGGTTGCCGACTATGCCAAGGTGATGGGCAACATGGCCGCCAACAGCGCACGCCTCAAGCGCGTGACCGAGTTCGCCTCCCGCGACCTGACGGACAGCACCGAGATCGGGCCGACCTGGCTCGGCCGACTGATCATCGGGCTGCAGCAGCTTCTGGCGGAAACGGAACCGGCGGTCGTCGTGAGCCAGATCCAGGAAGACCTGTCGGACTTCCTCGAAATCCGCCGGCAGCTAATCGACATGCTCTCGTTCGTCGAGCGGAAAGCCCCCGAAAGAGAGGTGCGCGATGCCGCCGAGGTCCTCGGCGGTCGTCTCAAGAACCTCCGCGCGTTCAGCCAGTAACGCGCTCAGGGAGGTACCCGCGACATGACCATACGTCGGTTCTCCTCACGGACCCATCGTCTCGATCAGACGATCCTGCTCGAGCATCTCAAGGGCGCTCGCAGCTATAAGCGGATCGCCGGCTATTTCACCAGTTCGCTCTTCGAGGTGGCAGGTGAGTTGCTGGATTACATCCCCGAGGTGAAGATCGTCTGTAACGTCGATATTCACCCCGACGATCTGAAGGTCGCTAAGCTGCGCGAAGCCAAGATGATCGGGCGGTGGAACGAACGTGCGCTGGAAGCAGAGGCCCTTCTGAACCGCGAGCGGTACCGTCGGCTCGACGCATTTCTGCAGAAGCACGGCCAGGCGGTTCGGGTCGCCCCCGATAACGTGTGTGGATTCCTGCATGGCAAGGCCGGCGTGATCGAGTGCGCTGACGGCAGAAAGCTCGGCTTCATCGGGTCCATGAATGAGACCAGCAGCGGCTGGCAGCGTCACTATGAAATCCTGTGGGAGGACTCGTCCCCCGAGGGCGTTTCCTGGATCGAGGAAGAGTTCGACTTCCTCTGGAGAGCGGCAAAGGAATTGCCGCGCGCAGTGATCCGCGAGGTGCATCGGCGCGGCTATCGCCGTGAAGTTCTGTTCGAGGAACTTGATGACCCAGAAGATATAGCCCCGGCTGCGCTCATTGAGTCGCCGCTCTATCGAGAGGGCTTTTCGCTCCAGCCGTGGCAGCAAGGCTTCTTGACTGAGTGCCTCCGCCATTACTCCAACCACGGCATCGTCCGGCTTCTGCTTGCCGATGAAGTCGGTCTTGGAAAGACGCTCTCGCTGGGGACTGCGGCGCTCGCCCTGTGCCTACTCCAGGACAAAGATAGCGGGGGGCAAAAGCCTGTCGTGATCTTTGCACCCGCTACGCTCTGCGAGCAGTGGCAGACCGAGATGATTGACAAGCTCGGGATACCATGCGCGAGATGGGAGACGCAGAAGAAAGTCTGGCTCGATCACGATGATCGGGTGATCTCTCCCGCAGGGCGAGAACAGATCGCGCGCTGCCCATTGCGGATCGGCATCGTGTCCACAGGTCTTATGATGCGCGACAGCCTCGAAAAACAGCATCTTCTAGGCCTGCGCTTCGCGCTGGTGATCCTCGACGAAGCGCATAAGGCGCGAAGTCGACAAGGCTTCGGTCGTGACGCTGGCACCCCGAATGAGCTCCTCGCTTTCGCCACCGCAGTCGCAGAACGCAGCGACCATGTATTGCTCGGTACCGCAACTCCGATCCAAACGCAGTCAGAGGATCTGTGGGACCTCATGCGCATCCTCCACAGAGGCAAGGGACGCTTCGTGCTCGGTAACGAGTATTCGAGATGGCACCAGCCAGATGAGGTCCTGCCACTGATCTCCGGTCAGACCAACGTAGAAGATCCAGACTTCGGATGGGAGCTGCTACGCTCACCTCTGCCCGTTGTGAATTCCACGGATGAACCGAGAGCCCGGCGGCTCTTCAGCGCCATCCGCCAAGATCTCGGCCTCAACGAAAGACAGACGGATACCTCGGCACCTATCACGCAATTGAGCGATGACACCCGAGAAATCCTCGAAGAAGACCTTGAGCGGAAGATATTGGGTGCAACATTCTTCCAGCGAGAGAACCCCTTTATCCGACACATTGTCCTTCGAAAACGCGCCGACCTCGAAGCCTCAGGATTGCTGCCAAGGATTGGGGTCGATCTGCATCCTGACCGCAGATACATCCGCGACACACAGCGTTTCGACGCCTTGTTCGAAGGCAAGGCGCTTCGGACCAATGATGATTTCCGGGAAGCGTATCGAGAGGCCAGAGCATTCGGCAAGGCACTCTCGAAGCGCGGGAACGGAAGCGGCTTTATGAAGAATCTCATGGAGCAGCGGATTTGCTCGAGCATCGCAGCAGGCTTGAACACCGCTCGAACACTCTTGGCCGGTCGAACTGTCGAGGAAGAAACCGAAGATCAGGTTGTCGAGCTAACTGCGGAGAGCTCCGAGGAAAAATTGGCACTGGAGCGCCTCATTTCTCGCCTAGAAAGAATCGATAGAGACCCCAAGCTCCAGGCCACGATTCACTTTCTTGATAGAGAAAAGTGGCTAGATCACGGGGTGATAATATTCAGTCAATACTACGATACCGCGAAGTGGATTGCCGATTCTTTAGCGGCTCTCTATCCCGACTTGGCGATAGGGCTTTATGCAGGCGCATCCCGGAGTCGCTTTTACCAGAAGGGCGACAGCGTCAGCATTGAGCGCGAGACGCTCAAGAAAATGGTCGCTGAGCACGAGATAAAAGTCATGGTTGCGACAGATGCTGCTTGTGAAGGATTGAACCTGCAAACTCTCGGCACTCTGATCAATATCGATCTCCCGTGGAATCCAACGCGCTTAGAACAAAGGATTGGGAGGATTAAGCGGTTCGGTCAAGCCAGAGAAAAGGTCGATATGCTCAATCTCGTAAACCAGCACACTGTTGATGAGAAAGTGTACGACAGGCTCTCCGAGCGCATGCGAGATCGTTTTGACCTATTCGGCTCGCTACCAGACACAATTAGAGATGAGTGGATAGACGACATCGAGATGCTGGGCGAGAAGATGGATGAATACATCAATGCACAGCGGGAAGCGACAGGGTTTGATCTTCGCTACAATGCAACCGCGGAACCTTTCGATCGAGACTGGCGGGAATGCACGGAGGTTCTTTCACGGCGAGACTTCGCTCAGCTCATGAGGAATGGCTGGACGTAAGCCGATTTCCGGAAATGCCATTTGAGAAGCAATGACTTGAAACCACGCTCGATCAATATCTTCCTGCTCGACGGCGACCCGAATGGCATCCGGGTGGCGCAAATCTCGATGTCCACGATTCAGGCGATCGCCTTTCGTCGCAATCAACTGCGGCGTGTGCGTGAGACGTTCCCTGAGATCGAGCGGCCTGGTGTCTATATCTTGATAGGCGCCGACGAGAACCACCAAGACAGACAGTATGCGTATATAGGCGAGTCTGAGGGCGTTGGCACTCGCTTATCTTACCACAATTCGAATGAATCTAGCCGAGATGCAAAGACCTTCTGGACTGATACGGTCGTGTTGATAAGCAAGGATGAGAACCTGACGAAAAGCCACGCTCGTTACGTGGAATCTTCTCTCATTCGGAATATCGGCGGCAGCGTCCGGTGGTCTATCCCGAACGCCAAGAGACCGTCTGATGATGCAGGCAAGTTGCCTCTTCAGGATCGCGTCGATATGGACGAGTTTGTTGACCAAACAAAGACGCTCGTTGGAGCGCTGGGGTGGGATCTATTCCGGGAGATGAAGGGGCGTGGGCCGGAGATGTCAGGCCCATCGACGGATGTTGCCAAGGCACCCCCAGACGTAACTGCAGTCTTCTCGTTCATTGGCGAGGGATATGCGGCGAAGATGAAGGTCGGCCCCTCTGGGGAGTTTGTAGTGACCGAGGGATCGAAGGCCCGAGCCCGAACAACACCGACTGTTCCACGGGGTACGGTAGCACTGCGTGAGACATTGATGGAAAAAGGCGTGCTTCGGCGCGATGGTGACTTTCTGGTGTTCACCAACAGCTACAGCTTTCCTTCAGCTTCTGCCGCAGCTGCAGCAGTCATTGGTGCCAGTGCGAACGGCCGCATCCTGTGGAAGCTGCCTGATGGACATACCTATGCGGACTGGGAGGCGGGACAGGAAGGCCCCCAGCATATCGCAGTTGGGATTCCTGGCGAGCCTGGCAGTTAAGGACTCTGCCATCTACACAGGCGGGATCCGATCTCATTGTGAGCCGCAATCTGCTCCTTGGTCTGCCGAGTCAGCACATCCATGCGCGACGGCTTGATCGGCTGTGCCCAGTCGCAGTCGCTGCGGGTGAGTGGATCAGTCGCGCATCCAGCGATCGAGACGCCGATCAAGAGCAGCATCGCTGTCAGTCTGTACGTCATGTCGGATCTCCGTTGCTTGCTGCATGGCCTTCTCGCGTGCGGCTCGACGTTTTTCCTCCCACGCCGCCTTGCCAGCGGCGCGACCCTTAAGCCAGGCAATGCCGAGCGCGGTGACGATGGCACCTGCGAGTGACAGCCAGCGCCCTAGGGGCGAGAGTATCCAGGAGATCATCATGCGCCCTGCTCCAGCAGACGTTGGCGGCGCCAGAACCAGATCGCCACTGCAGCCGCAACCGTGATGAGAGCAGCAATGAACGCTGGCCGACCTAGCGCATCGACGACGACCGGCATAAGGCTCACACCGTCCCTGACGAGTGGCATGGCCTCGCTGGCAGCTGCAACAACCCCTGCCCCGCCTGCGAGAATCGCAGCATTGGCCTCCTTGGATCTGGTGATGGGCTTCGGTGGCAGCGGCAGATCAGGTGCAGTGCGGGCTTCCTGCTTGTCGATGCTAATGGGCAGCCCCCGCCACAGTGCTGCCTCAGCCCGGCGACGGCGAACAAGGCCGGGAAGTTCCTTGCCCTTGGCTTTCGTCCACTTCATCAGTTCGGCCGGCACGGCATCAAAGGCGCCGGCATTCACGCGCTTCAGCAAGGTCGAAGCCGTAAGCGCCCCCACCCCGCAATTGTAGGCGAAGGACACCAGGACATCGAACTGGGCCTGGGTCAGTTTCGTCTTGACCATGCCGGCCACGGCGGCTTCAAACGCTGCAAGGTCCTTCCTCAGAATAACTTCAGCCTCCTCAGCTGTAATGCGGAAGCCCTCTCGCACGTCAGGAGCGCCGGCGGCATTGGTATGGCCATAACCGATGGTCCACACACCCGCGGGACACCGGTAGGCTTTCAGCCTGAGCCCCTCGAACTGCATGATGAGCTTCAAGCCTTCGTCACTGATGTTCATGGTGGTTTCTCCTTGTCATGGATTGCGGTTGGCCAGATGCAACCAGGCGCCTGCTGCGAGGGCGAAGAGGATGGCGCCGGTGATGATGCGGGCGATGGTCTGGGTGACAGTGCGCTTGGTGTCCCGCCAGCTTTCGAGCAGGCCACGCAGTTCCTGGACATCCTTGCCAGCGTCCTCATCGTGAAGGCCTACGTCAGCCAGTGCTTTCCTGGCGCCAGCCGCAGCGGCCCGCACGATCAGCAGTTCGAGTTCAAGTTCGGTCATGATGAGGACCTCGCGTTGCGAATGAGGCAAAGTCGGACGTCGAGACTTGAGGTCCCGCTGGTCTTAGGTCAGCGTGAACAGCCCGTTCGGATGCGGCGTGATGGTGAGCGTATTACCAGCCGTAACGGCAACGGCTGCACCAGAGGCATCAAGCAGCACGTAACCTACCAGTGGATTGTCACTGACGGAGCGAACAGCATGGATAACAGCGACACGTGCAGTAAGGCCTGTGCCCGATGCCAGCCAGCTGACTGGATCACAGGTGAAGCTGCAACTCGCACCAATGCGCGTCCAGCTCGCCGTCAGGACAGCACCGCCAGCCGTGTAGCCATTGGCAGTGGCGAGTTCGTTGCTGGTGTCGGCAAACACGGCATGATCGGTACCCGATGGCGTGTAACCGGCGCCATGCAGCGTCATGCGAAACGCCGATGTGTCGAGATCAATCAGACCATTACCCAGCTTCTCTTTGAACGAGTCAAATAGCGTGAAAGGGCCGGCGGCCATGGGAACCTCAATAGATGAAGATTGTGACTCTGTTGCGTGCGGTATCGGCGCCGGAGACGAGCGGTGTGTAGCCCGTCAGGGCCAGGACCCCGGCGCCTGGTTCCAGCACCACCGGAATATCGTCGGGCGCCCGGTATTCCTCGACCCACCAGAAGGAAGGGGATGCAATTGACGTACCGCCGGCATTGGTCGCGGCAATGGGATAGAAGACGTCACCTGGCACAACATCGAGAATACCTGACCAGCCATGCATGTAATCGATGCCGTCGCTGGTTGCGGCATGCTGTGCAAAGCCCGCACCAATGTTGCTTGCCGTCGCACCATTCTTGCCCATGCTGGCATACATGGAGCCGAGACTCTGGTTCATCTGGGCTGAGAAGCCGAAACGGATTTTCGAGATCCCGGCGGGCACCGTGAAGTGATCATCGCCAGCGTTGAACCAGCCGCCTGTGTCAGCCACCTCCGCGTCCATGTTGATGCCGCCGGTATAGGTGGTCCCTGACGGGATCGCCTGGTTGGACGTCACCAGGCCAATGGCATGTTTGAGATCAGACGGCAGTTCCTCGATCGCAAACCAGCAATTGCTGTCTGCCAGCAGATTCGATGCTGCACTCGTGTTGGCATAGACCTCGAAAAAATCTCCTGCCGTCACCGCGACAGGCGGCGAGACCGCCGTCAGCGCAGTCGCCTGCACATCGGCCCGGAAACACAACCCGCTGACATAGGCGCCATTCTTGCGGAGTTCCGCATAGAGCTGTCCGCCCGCATCGACTTCAAGTCCGACACTCAGGCGGACCAGGCCGCTTGATCCTGCCGGAACCGTCAGCCGTGAAGGATTGACGCCGTTATCGTGGTACCCACCGGTATCATAGGTCTCGTTGTTCCATTCAACCGCAGTCGCAACAGTGCCGATACCAAAGCCGGAGGCAGAGCGGCTGACCAGCGCACCTTGCAATCCGGCAGCAAAAACCTCAACCTGCCGCCATGATAGCGGCGACGCACCAAGCGTCCCGCTGACAGCAAACTGGTCACCCGCTGACACCACCACCGGCGCACTGACGGCATTGATGCGGTCGGGCGAATTGACGTCCTCGGCATACTGCGCTGCAGCCCCATCATAGGAAGAGCCATTGAGGAGTGTCAGATAAAGCGTGGCGCCGGGGATTTCCGAGAGGGTCTGGAACTGCATCCGGACCTTGCGGCCGTTCCAGGCAGCAGGAACCGTGAAGATGCCGTTCGCATGAATGCCATCGTCATCGGAGATGGCGGAATTGTTGCCGTCGGCAAGTGCATAGGTCGCCATGACTCAGCCCTCCGTGAACCGGAGAGCAATCCCGATGTCGGCCAGTGTCACGTCGGCACCGGCCGGGAACACGAAACTCAGCCGGTCCCCCGCCACGAAGGCCGTCTCGGCAACACCAACGAAGCTGGCGGCCGTGCCTGCCGCGGCAAAGCGCGCGATGCCGATGGCGATGCCATTCTTCTGGATCGTGATGTCAGCTTCTGCCGTCGCAGCCACTGCAGCGCTGGCGTAAGAACTTGTCGCACCAGCTGCAAGCGTCAGCGCGCGCGTGATTGGTATGAGAACAACCTGGCCAGTTGATGGTTTGCCGGATACAGCAGCGCCGATGGTCACATACTGCGGCGGCGGCACATATTGCGCGAAGACCAGGTCGTAGAGCGGCTCATTGTTGGAGTTGATTGCGCCGGCATCAAAGCTCGCTGCACTTTCATGGTCCTGCCGGACGATGTAAACGCTGCCGCCGGCATCGCGCACGAAATCATAGGCACGGTAGGCGGTCGCTGGCTGCCAGAGCCCCCGGAATTCGAAGCCGTAGGTCATCAGCTGGTAGACGCTCTCGCCAGAGATCGCGCGGGCCGGGTCAAATGTGGCAGCACTGGTATGATCGACACGCACGACATAGGCCGCATTGCCCTGCCGGAACACATCGTTCAGGGCATAAGGCGTGTTGGGCTGCCACTCGCCGTGAACGTAGAAGGCGGCAACCGGCAGCACCAGCGGACCGATGGTTGACCCGTCGGTCAAATGCACTGTCATGGTGGCGCCGGTCGATGTGACATTCGAAATGCTGACGGCCTGGGGCGGATTGTCCTCGAGGCCGGTCATCCGCTGGTCGAGATGCCGGAAGTTGCCGTCGACCTGGGCGGCAGAGAGATTCTGCCCGACGCCAGGACCCCACGCGCCCGCCGTGCGATAAACGATCGCCATGCTGGTTCATTCCTTGTTACTCAGGGGGAAGGGATTCAGGAGACCGTGAAGGTGCCCTTGAGGGTGTCGAACTGCACCGTCGCCATGGCCTGCGGACTGTCGTAGTGCGCGGAAATCGTCATGGTCTTGGTGAAACTCTGCTTCGACTTGCCATTGGTGCTGGGGTACTTGACGCCCGTGTAGCTGTCGATGGTAATGGTGACGAGCGCCGGGCCCTCGTCTTGCGGATACCAATGGGCTGCACAGCGCACGCTGATGATCTTGGAGCCCGTCAATTTGCGGACGTGCCGGCCCCAGACATCAATGGTTTCTGACCCGTTGTAGCCAGTGGTATCGCCGCCCCAGTAGACGACGCCCTTGTCGCCATCATAAATGTCGGAGCCATAGCCATAGCCAATCTCCTCAAGGCTCCCGACACCTGTCACGGTGTCGAGATCGCGCATGCCGCTGCCAAACCAGTCGTATCGTATGGACAGCAGCGTGTCCGAGGCCCAGGCAACTTCTTTGATCGTCTGGAACGGGTCTAGCCGAACGGGATCGGAGTCTGTGCCAGGCATGTTCTCTCACCACTTGAGAACGAACTTGCGCTGGTTCCCGTCGCCACTGGTCGAAAACGTGATGGACTTGATACGCTCCACCATCACGTAGATCTCCTTGTCCTCGGGGTTTTCGACACGGACCTTGTCGGTCTCGCGGCTGACCTCGTTGTAATTGATGGTCAGTTCCTGCGGCTCAGGCTCGTCATCAGGTTCGGGTTCATTGCGGGGCCAGCTGTAATAGGTCCAGGGGATGGGCTGGCCCACGTCACCAGGGCCACCCCAGCGCACATTGGCAGCAAGGTCTTCGTTCTCGGGCGGAATGCGGGACAGCCTTTTTGCCAGTCGGCGCTCGGCAATCGCGGCAAAGAAGTTATAGCTCAGGACGGGTGACGGCATGTCAGTGAGGGTCCTTGCTCATGCGGACGCTTCGAGGTCGATGGTCTTCGACACCAGGACTGGCTCGACGGCGAGGCTGTAATCCGTCTGGAATGGACCACCCTCGAGCGGGACCAACGTCATGTCGATCTGGGTCGGTGCGCGTGCGAGCGCTGCCACAACATCATTGATGTCGGGCCAGGTCAGGTTGACGATGGCGCGCTGGTCATCGAGGTCATTGTAGAGGGAGAGATCCGCGATGACGGTGCCCGGCGTCATGTTGAAGAAGTCGACGCCGTCATAGCCATCGACGTCAACCTCAGGAGCGCCGTAAATCACGTCTCCTGTTTCGAACCCGATCTGTCCGCCTGAAGTCTGCTGATAACCGGGATCAACGTAACCTTCGACATAGGCGGATATTGCTTCCTGGGGGCTGAGGCTTCCGCCCTTGCCCACAGTACAGGCCACCAGGACACGGGTTGATGCCTGTCCGGTATCACCGCTGAGGATCAGCGAGTAGCCTGCGACCTTGCCGAGCGCTTCTCCGCCGGGCAGCCGCGGGTCCGCAATCCGGATATTCTTGCGGCAGGAGAGGCCGAGACCGTTCTCGAACGATGTCTCGAATGAAATCTCGACGGCCCGCGCTCGGGCCAGCAGTTCGGCACGCGCCAGTGCGACGAGATACGAGATGCTCTGCAGCCCACGGTCCGTGGGGAAGAACGACGGGCGCCGGGGATCGCGGACCGGTGTCAGCCCTCCGGGATCGACAGGCTTGTCAACATCCTCCGTTTGCAGCGTGATCGTCACAGCCTCTTCATCATCGGCCGCCGACATGATTTCCTGCGTGTCGCAGGTGACCTCGAAGGTGATCCGTTCGATCAGTGTGCGGCTGGAGTCGTAGACAAGTGTCGTCGACTGCAGGAGCTCGATGATGAAGAAGCGGATCCAGCGCCCGGACCGTGTGTAGGTCAGAACACTCTGCATCGATAGAGGATTGGCGTCGCCCCTGCAGCTGCAGGGACCAAAGGTCCAGCCGGAGCCGATTTTGTCGCCCTCTTCTGGCCACTCATCGAGCAGTCCCTTGGACGTCAGGCTCTGCACCCGGTCGGCGGGAAAGAGTTTCTTGATCTGCTTGCTGATATCGACGCGGCCGGCGCCGAGCTGTGTCCACTGGCAGGTTGCCTCCACCCGCACCTTGCGCAGGGGCGCACCCTTGAAGGCAATACTAACCCCATCTTGGAAAACATCACCGCCGAGCTCGATGGTACCATCCTCACCTTCGATGAGACTGGAGGATGTCACTTCGTGTGTGATGCGGTCGGTGTGCCAGAGTTCCGGCCTTGCCTCGAGGACGATGTCGGGATCTTCCCTCGCCTCTTCAGCCACCCACAGGGGGTCATAGAATGGGAACACCCGCATGGTTTCTGCTACGGCCTTCTTTCTCGTTATATAGTCGGACGGTCTTGCCACAAAACTGAGGGTAACAATCTCCTCACGCAGGTTCGTTGGCAGTGCCGTTAGCCGGCCCTTGAACAAGGGCGTTCCATTAAGACCGAACCAGCACCAGCGCTTGCGGCCTGCAGTCAACAGGCCCACACGCGGATTGCGCAGTTCTATGCTCAGCGTCGCGAACTCGCCCTCGAGATGCGACAGGTCGAAGGCAAAGACGTCCTCATCATTGCGCGCGGCGAACGGTTCGCCTTCATCGACCCAGGCGAAGGTGAACGCCATGCTCAGACTTCCTCAAGCTCAAGCGTCCAGCCGGTGACAGCACCCCATTCGTTCTTCTCGATGGAATGGTCGATCACCTGCATGACGAGACGCGGTCGATAGAATGTGAAGCTGCCCTGCAGCCGCTGCGAGCCAGGGACGACAGTCTTTGCAGGTGTCGCTGAAGACGGACAACTGAGCTCTACGACACAGTCGACGGTGACCACGAGCCCCGGCCAGATGCCGTCGAGGGCCGGCGCTTCCATGTCGGAGCAGCGGATGGTCGAGCGGTACTTGCGGAACTGAGACAGCGATAGATCAACAAGTGTGCCGTTGACCGTGCGACGCTGGCTGCCCGCGGCTTCGATGGGCTGCAGCGTTTGGGTCAATCCGCGCGCCGAATACGCCGGGATGCCGATGCCGGTGAGAACAAGAAGCGTGTCCGACATCTCAGGCTCCGTACCAGCCTGGCTTGCGGCCGGTGGAATGGGCCTTTCGCGCATCCGCAAAACGCACCAGCCGCTCGGCCGTCTCTTCGGGCGCGAAGAGGTTCGAGAAGCGCTCGTTACCGATCACCAGGTCGAAGCTCTTGCCTGGCAGCGAGGCACCACCGGCGCCGCTGAGCGACGGCACAGGCACGGGCGCGGCATTCAGCATCGACCGGTTAAAGCTTTCGACCAGTCCACCCAGTGCAAAGCCCGGAGCAGCGCCCTTGACAGAGTTGCCCAGCCGCATGCCATTGAGGGCCGCCAGGAACTGGACACCGTAGCGACGCACGGCCGCAGCGCGGATGACGAACTCACCGTTCGACAGCCACGCCGGAATGCTGTCGGAGGTTGCCGAGCCCGGGCCGGAGACATAACCACCTGAAGCAAAGTTGCTGCTGCTTCCGCTGCCACCACTGCTGCCTTGCGACCGCAACCGCGCAGCCTCGGCGATTGCCGCCCGGATCGAGGCCAGAATGGCAGCAATCGCCTGCTGGATCCGCGCTGCCGCCTGATCGATTACTGCGGCGACCGCACTGAAACCTGCCTCCGCGATTTGGGGAATAGTACCCATGATCTGCTCGATCTGGGCTGCAGCGTCGATGAAAGGTTGCACAAGTGTCTCTGCGAGTGCAGCAGCACCTTCCATGTCGCCTGCAATTTCGGTTGCGCGGGTGATTGCTGCCTGAATGGCTTCCGCACTGGCAACGACAGCTTCCGTGGCACCCGACCACGCCTGCAGGACGAGTTCGGCAAAGCCGGTCAAGGCCGCCGTGGCACCCGTGACCAGGCCATCCCAGATCGGCTGAATGAGTGTGGCAACACCCGTCGCCGCTTCGGCAATGGCGCTCCAGGTCAGTGTTGCAGCGGCAAACAGGCCTTCGCGCGCGAGCGCCACCGTACTGGTAATGCCCGTCCAAATGGCCGTCACCACGGCAATAAGACCAGCTCGCGCATCAGACACGACCGTCGTCAGTCCCAGCCAGAGATCGCTCCAAACCGTTGTGAACCCGGCCCAGATTGCCTGCGTGGCGGCAGCAATTCCCGTCCACGTATCCGTAACAACCGTTGTAAGACCACTGAGGGCGGCTTGTGCAACAGCGGTCAGACCATCCCAGACTGCACCAAAGAGTGCGGTGAGGCCATCAAATGCAGCGGTCGCACCTGCAACAATCTCGTCCCAGAAGCTGGCCAGCACGACACCCAGCGCGATGACACCGGCGGCAATGAGGCCCGTGGGCGAAAGGAATGCAGCAAGTGCAGGCAGCAGACGGACCGCCAGGCCGATGCCGGCGGCGATCGTCTGGAAGAGCATGCTTATGGTCGCTCCCAAAGGACCGATGAAGCGCAGCGCGTTGACCAGAAGCATGATGGCCTGCACGCCGACGTTCACGATACTGAACAGCAGGCGGAATCCGCCGACAAGCTTCAGCACAAGCGCACCTATCAGGACCGCATCTCCCGTCAGTTGCGTTCCGAAGATGAGGTTGAAGGCGGATGCCACAAGTTGCGCCTGATTCCGGATTAGCTGGAAGGCCGGGATGAGGACATTGACGAAGGTGTCGCGAACGGCGAGCGCCGCATCGCGGATGTCGAGCAGCCATTTGTTTTCGATCGATGCATCATCGAGCCCCGAGATGACATTCACCACATCGACGATGACTGAGGACAATGCCGCCGCCATCTGCTGCAGGATAGCACTGATCTTTCCCGAATTGCTCCTCAGCGCATTGAGAATGGCATCGGTGGCATTGATGATGGCGGGCGCTACGAGGGTGGCGAACTTGTTGGCATATTGCTCGAACAGGAAGCCGACGAAGGCCAGTTCATCGGTGGCCTTGCCGGCGATTTCCGTGCTGGCATTGGTAGCAGTGAGCCCGAGATCCGCCAGCACCTTCTCGTACTTCGCGATCCCCGTTGAGCCCATGTTGAGCAGCGGGATGAGGGACGGCCCGATTCTCTTGCCGAAGAGATCGACGGCAAGACCGGTCTTGAGCGCGCCATCCTGCATCCGGGCGAATTGGTCGGCAACCGCCCGGAAGGCATCGATCGGCAGGATCTGACCCGGCTTGAGCCCGACGTTGTTGAGGATGCCGGCCAGCGCCCTGGCGCTTTCTGACAGCTTCTTCGTCTCACCGGCACTCTTGGCGGCAGCTGCGCCGTAGCTGTCAAATCCGCCAATGACTTTCACCGTGCTACCGGCGGTCTGGCCCAAGGCGTCGTTGAGGTCGCTGCCTGCAGAGGTAGCCCCTTGCGTCTTCGCCTGTAGCTCGCTCAGAGCCTCGCCGATGCTGATGAAGCCGCGGTTCAGCGTGCCGGCCTCGACGCCCGCGACCTTTGCAGCAGCTTGCAATGACTGCAGTTGCGTGGCCGTAACACCGAGACTGGATGCAAGGTCGCCAAGTTCATCGGCGCGGTTGAGTGCGCCGGCAAAGAACCGGGTGGCTGCATAGGCCGCACCGACGGCAGCGGCGGTGAACAGCGCAATGCGGCTCGTGGTGTAGGAGAAGGCCGTGCCGACGTCGCTCAGGCCCCGCGTCAGGCCGGTGAAGCTTGTTGCGACCCTGGCGCCAGCAGTCGTCAGTTCACCAAAGGACATGCGCAGCCTGGCGAACTGCGCTGCAAAACTGTTGCCGAGTGCCACACGGCCGAAGGCCTGCTGAAGCCTTTGGGCCGAGCGCTCACCTTCCTCGCCCAAGCTCCGCAGCTGGCGGAGAATCTCTTCCCCGCCCTCGAGCCTTATCGACTGGCTGATCACATTGCGGCCGCCTGCCATCATTCGCTCCGCATGTTCTCAGCATAAAGGTCGGCCAGCCGGTCACGGGCTTTGCGAACGATACCGGTGATGTCGAGTCGCTTGCGGATCTTGACGCTGTCGATGCCGACGAAGATCGGGACCGCCGTGGTCTTGCCCTGACCCCGGGTTCCGGCCTTGAGCCGGGACAGTGTGACTCTCGATCCCTTGCCGCTCTTCGTCGACTTGACCTTGGCGAACAGCAGCGGGGATTTGCCCGGCCGCTTTACATACTGAAGGGGGCCGATCTCTTTGCTGTAGCGCTCAGGGGTCAGCCTGTAGCGGCCGTACTTCTGAGGCGTCGAGGGCAATGGCAGCCAGAGTGTTGGTCGCCCGCGGATGGTGGCACCTTCCTCGAACACGCCGGCATAGGGGATCTTGTGATAGATCAGGGCTGCCGCGCGAAGGCTCGAGCCCTTCTTCGGATAGACGTTGAGACGAAGCGCATTGGCAAAGCGGGTGCCGAGGCCTGCCGACAGGATGTTGGCTTTCCCGTCCGCCTTCGCCTGTTCACCCGCGGCCTTGACGGCGGCTTGTGCCGCACGTTCCATTGCTTCGCCGGTGGCCATGAACGCCCCCTCGAAGATCCCGGGTTCCGAGCGGTAGAGGATCCTGGTCATTCGCGCGTCAGGTCCTTGTGCTGGCGCTTGATGTCCTTCGGCTCTCCCCGCGCCGCGAGGGCGGCGATCGAAAGCGACTGTGCCGCCTCACGTGCGTGGCGCTTCGAGGACAGGGACAGGAATCCCGCAATGCGTCGTGGCGTGTAACTCCACACGTCAAAGGAAGAGTGCCCGGCGGCGATGAGGGCCTCGAGGGCTACGGCGATCTCGTAACCGGCATCGCGGAAGCGCCGTCGGGACCGAGCCCCAGCCGCGACAGCTTCTCCACGAAAGGGCCGAGCCCCCTCGGCATGGTGAGCTCGATAACGGCGACGAGAAGATCGGCCTGCTCATCGATCGACAGCCTGTCGGCGGCCTGTTCCGCTGCCGTGTCGCCGGGAATACCAGTGCCCGCGGCAATGATGGCAGCCACGACATCACCACCGAGCGTCAGGAGGTTCTCGATCGCGACCTCGCGGCCCGTCACCAGAGCGCGAAGCTCCGGAAACCGAGCCAGAAGCTGCGCGATGCCACGAGCCGATACACCAGAAACTTCGACGGCAACATCACGGATGGTGACGGTCTTCGTCAGCGGTGCAATATCAATCAATCCGACCATGGTTCACCTCAAGGAGTGGGAAGAAGTTCGGTGACGGTGCCAAACGAGCCTGAGACGGCCGCACACTCGCCGGTCAGCTCGATCGTGCCCCATTCATCCGAGATCAGGTTCAGAGCCGATGACGGGATGAAGTCGACCGCGCTGAATATCCACTCGTACTTGGGGCCAATGTCATTGGTGCCCGTGAACTTCAAGCTGCCCGACACCGAGCTCTCATCGAAGATCTGGATCACGTCAGTACCGCCCACGACCGCCGAGCTTCCCAGCACTGCGAGCTTCAGGTTATCGACGCTCCACTCGTCAAGCACCAGGCGCACCGTCCCGCTCTTCTGCAACACCACGGATTTATCCTTGGTGCGCACACCTTCGCGCGACGAGAAATGATCGAGCTTTTCGATCTCAGGCGTGAACTCAAACTCGGTGCAGTTGCCCATGTCGACATAGCTGGCGCCTCCTGTCTTTTTGAACGAGACGATGCCCTTGCCGACCGTGTAATTGTCAATCGATGCTGCCATGTGAAGACTCCATGTTGAGATTCCAGATGTGAATGATCAGGTGCTCGGCCAAATGTTGATTCAGCGAACACCCCAGCCTTGCCTCGGGAGTTGCCGTTCCATGTGCCGAAGTCCTGTCTTGCATGTGACTTCGATTTGCTGAAGTCTCAGCCTCGTTGAACCGATCGCTCGTTGGATCTTCGATCGAACCAGTGGCCAACATGAAGGAAGCCGTCGCTATGGGAAAAACAGACGAACTCCGCGAGATCCTGCGCGTTCTTCCGGGCATATACGGATCCGGCAACGTTGCGGGGTACCTGGAACATTATGCCACCGATCTGACGTCATACTTCGAAGGTGTCGTTTCGAATTACGACGAGGCCTGTAGATTCATTTGGTCGATGTTCGAGGGCGGCGGCAAGATTCTGGAGTTCAGCACCGGAGACCGCTCCCATGTTGTGTTCAGCGAAGATGCCAATGCGGCGACGCTCTGCTACCCATGGCGAGAAAAATTCCGTTTTGCTGATGGGCGAGTGACAGACACCGAATACTATCAAACCGAAGTGTGGTTCTGGCGGGACGGTCAGTGGAAGATGGTGCATGCTCATCTGAGCGTCGTCAAAGAACATTCCGCTTCGGCTTAGTTGCTGGCCGTCTCAGAGCGCGTCCGGTCGCAGCACGTAAGAGAAGGTGAAGGACAGACCCATCTCGCCTTCCATCATGCGGCCGCGTGCGAGCGCTGTGGCGCAGCCTTCGTAGCGAATATCACCGTTGGTACCGACGAGGTTCGCCAACACCGCATCTGTCAGTACAGCCTTGAGGATCGCTGCACGAAACACGTTGAGCTGAGTTCCGATGTGCTCCGGCTTCGCACCCAGCATGATGTAGAGCTCAGGTGTCATGCCGACCCGCCGCGGCGCACCGGGACGCCTGGACAGGCCTGAGGGGTCGCCATCATCGGCCGCCTCGTCGGCATCGAGGATCAGGATGCACGGGCGCTGCCTGTCGCTGATCTCGTCAGTATTGCGGAAGGCGGCGGCGATTCCGGGGATTGCCCTCGCTATCTCGAGCAGCCGGACAAGGATCGCCTCACGCCTGTCCGTCATGACTCGTCCTCGATCAGGAAGAGATAAAGCTCGCCACCGGCTTCACCGGTTGGCGCAGGCTTCAGCATCGTCGCCTTCACCCGCCAGATCTTGCCCGAGAACTCGATGCTGACACCCTCGAGATCCCGCTGCGAAAGGCCGAGTGCGGACAGTTCCGATACTCGCATCACCGCAGCAGGCCGGATGGTCTTGACGCTTGCTGTGCCATCGAAAACTTCAACACCGCTGGTCTTGTCGATAACGGTAATCTCGAAGTGTGCATCATAAAGGCAAAGGATCCTGGCCGGCACGCCGAATGCCTCGTAGATCGGCGCGTAGAGAAGGCTGGAGAAGTCGATCACGTTGTGTGCCTACCTCTCCAGGAAGACGTTGATGTAGCTGAAGCTCGAGAAGATGGCATTGAGCGAGGTCCCGGAGACGCGCGTTCCCATGATGCCGAAGCGTATGGATCGGGCATTCGCTGGAACCGGTGTGGAGAACTGCTTGCGGCGTGCACTCTGACGGGCTGGTGAGGCCTCAGCCGGGTCCGAATAGACCCTGCTTCCTAGCTGTGAAGAACCGGCATCATAGAACTCGACATAGACGCGGCCCGAGGCTTGTGGCGTGCTGGTCGTGCAGGCGAGCTGAAAGTTGGCTTCGAGTGTTACAACACCGGCATCGATTGCGCCTTGCCATGTAGAAGGCAGTGATTGTGCATGCCAGGCGTGGCCAGTTGATGTGCTCCCCGTGCCCCAGCGCAGGCCGGGATCATAGCCCCAGGCGTTGCCGCCTGTGGAGGATGATGCGACGGTTGCTGTGATGAGCGTGTTCACGACGTTGGTCCAGCCGGCGGTGCTGGCGCCGTTGAGCGACAGGATACAAGTGTGAGTTCCGGCCTTGCGGTTCAGCCGCGCGGAGATTTCGTCCCAATAGACTTGCGTGTTGGCATCACCGCCGTTGCGCCAGCCACGCAGCATGAGGCGGACAATACGCGTGGTCTCCGGCACCTTGAGCGCTGTTTCAGTGAATGCCCTCCATGCGCTTTGCGACAGCCGCCCATCATGCATGGCGCCGCCAAGCCAGGCGCCACCGCTCGTATAGAACATCAGGTCGACGTGACCCCAGTCGGTATTGTCCTTGTCGGTGACCAGAAAGCCACCGCAGTCGGCGGTGATCCTGCCGGCGTCGATGTCGGCGAGAATGTTGGCGTCCAGGCCTGCAAGGCTGATATCCTGATAGGCAGCCGCAAATGAAGTGCCGCCAGACGAGAAACTGTATGAACCAGCATAAGGACCGATGCCGCTGCCGACCTCGGTGGAGCTGAGCGGGTTCGCCGCCGTCGCAGCAAAGCTCGTGGCAATGGCATTGGTCCAGCCCGTAATGTTGCCTGCCTCGGCGTTCGCGTTGATCAGTGGCAAGACCTGCACGTAAAGCGGGGCAACAAACCGATACGGGTTGATCAGAAAGCTCATGGGCCTCAGGTCCCGATCAGTGCGATCTTGAGACCGGCCGCACCGGGCGTTCCGACCTGGTCAATGATGATGGTCATCTCGGCATCGTCGGCAAGTGCCGTATCGGAGAAAACCGCCGGCGTGGCCGCCGTCACAGAGGTCTTCTCAGTGTTGTCGATCGTGATCTTCGTGGCGAAGATTGAGGTGCCCTCCTCCTTGATGTCCGCGGTGAGTATCGCACCGGCAGACTGCGCGGTGGCGAGCGAGGCCCTCACTGCGCTGAGTACCATGGCATAGGGCATGCGGAAGGTGACCTTCGTGCCCGTCGTGAGTGCGGTGGTTTCGTCGGATGCCGCTACGACGAGAGTTTTCGTGACAGGTACTTGGGGCGCGGCCTGTTTCCACGGCACCGCAAACCACTGGTTCTTGCTGCGGTGCTTCAGCAGCCACGCGTCATAGCGGGTGTCGAGTACAATGCTTCCGCCGTCCACGCCGTTGATGAAGACTCCTGTGGCGCCGGTGATCGTCTTGATGCCGGAAGTGCCATTGTGGAAGAACACAATCTCCGTGCCGTTCTGCCACAAGACATCGTTGCGGTTCGGGATCGTGAAGTCCTGGTCGCCACTGCGGGTGGCGAAGATCCAGCGCCGCCGGTCGCCATAGAGCAGCGTATAGCTTGCGACGTTGATGTTCTTCGGCACGAACTGGGCTGTCGTCGACTGGACACTGGTCTTCCATTCTAGCGGTGTCGTTCCCGGCACGATCGCGCCGGCTGTGAGCAGCTGGAAGATGGCGCCTGCATTGTCGCCTTCATCGATGGGGACGATGCGTCCCGCCGAGATGCTGGTACTTGCCGGCTCCCATCCTGCTGCGGGAGTCCATGCGCCGTCCTGGACCTCGTAGATGATGCGCTCTGCTGCAACGGTCTGCCCGGCAGGCAGAATGCGATCACCAACGGCAAGTGTGACACCCTGGATGGTAGGTGTACCGGACAAGGTGATGTTACCATCCGCGGCCGTCGTTCCAAGCCGGACGCTTTCCTCGTAATCGCCCTCGACCAGTTCGATGCTAATCCTGTTGGCAGCATCATCATGGACGACATTGACACCGACATGGGTGCCAGCCGTCAGCATCGCCCCAATCAGATCCTGAACGACCTCGTCCGAGGGCGCCGGACCTGTCTCACCTGCAGGCCCGATTGGACCTGCTGGACCAGCGAGACCTTGCAACCCTGCGGGACCGGTTTCACCTTGCGGACCGGTTGGTCCGGGTGGGCCTGATGGACCTGTTGCTCCAATCGGGCCTGAGGGACCCGTCTCGCCGGCGGGGCCAGTTGGGCCAGCAGGCCCGGGTTCACCAGGCGGACCTTCTGGTCCAATTGGACCGACGGGCCCCGTGGCACCAATCGGACCTGCCGGGCCCGAGGGGCCTGTCTCGCCGACCGGACCAACTGGGCCAGCTTCACCCTGTGGACCGGGTGGTCCAGTAGCGCCCGTCTCACCTTGCGGGCCGGTAGCTCCGGTCTCGCCAACGGGACCAACCGGGCCTGCTTCACCCTGCGGGCCGACCGGGCCTGTTGCGCCTGTCTCACCAGGGGGACCAACAGGACCAGTGGGTCCTTGTGGACCTTCCGGTCCCATTGGACCGACAGGCCCGGTGGCGCCGATCGGGCCTGTTTCGCCCACAGGACCTGCCGGGCCCGGTGCTCCTGTTGGTCCGGGCGGGCCCTGTTGACCGGGCTGCACAACTTCAACAACGGCAATGGGTCCGGGAACAATGATCTCGATGATTTCAGGCGTCGTCATTGAGACCCTCCTCGATGACGAGGCACCCGCGCACCAAGGTTTCCTCGGTGCCGGCAATTCGCCGCTCGAACTCGTAGCGGCTTCTCAAGCGGCCGACGGCAAACAGACGGGTTTCTGCTGGTGTGAGCTTCAGTGTCACCTCGCCCGATACCGGTGAAGGCATGAGCAGCGTGCCATCTGCCGTTGTCTTGCGGATCGTGGACGCGGCAGTCTCTGCCATAAAGACAATCTCGGAGCCCGTCAGGTCGACAACAACGCCCGCGCTGTCCTTGAAGCGGAACAGCCGCTCGAAGCTGTTGCCGCGGCGAAGGCCGGTCAGCTCATGGGTGGCAGCCATGGCATGCCCGCCTCATCACGTCCGGCGTGCCGAGCGCAGCACCTGCGGCCTTGTACAGATCGGCAGCGGATTGCTCTCGATCTCGAGGCGCACCCATTCATCGCGATCGCGATCGGGGATGGTGCGGGCATAAAGCGGCAGGCCCAGCGTGTTGACGGTCTCGAACGTATCGGCAGGCGCATAGTAGATCTCGAACAGCCCCTCGATGCCTTCAGGATAGAAGAAGGCCTTGTCGGTCGGTACCCCGAAGCCTGCTCCGCCACGGTAGCGGCGGAAGGTGATGCCGCCGAAACTGACCTCGTCGGCGATGCGGCCCCGGAGGTCAGCAGCCGCGGCGGTGTTGAGATAGGTCTCCCTCACCTCTTTGTGGGATACGAGATCAGCAAAGAACGCCGAGCCGCATTCAGCACGCACCTGCACCGCACCGGCAGCAAGTCCGCCCATCGAGTCCTCGACACTTTCGATCAGCGCCTGGCAGCGCTTGCGGAGTGCGCCTGAGGCAGGAGTTGCATTATCGAGGTCGAAGTCGATCTCGGTCGCAAGCGTGATCGCGAACTCGGTGAAGTAGTTCACCACCGTGGCCTGGTCCCTGGGATCCTTCACGATCCCCTGGATGCCGTTCAGAAGGTGATATTCGAAGGTGGCCTCGGCATCCTGGCGGAGCCTGCGCAGACGGTGGGCCACCTCTGTCTGGACCTGGGCCGTGGCAGACTCGGAGCCGAAGTCACGCACCGACTGGATTTCTGAGGCCCAGATCACGTCCTGCTTCTTGAACTGGCGGCAGATGAAGGCGCGCATCTCGCGGCGTTCAGGCACCTGTTGTTCGTAGGCGGACCCACGTTCCGAGAACGGGATCAACGACAGCGTGCCGTCCCGGCTCTCAATCATCACGGTGCGGGCGCGAACACCGCGGGGGCTGAAGAGGTTCGAGCCTGAGAGCAGTGCCGGCTTGAAGGGGATGTTCTCAAGCGCACGGGTGAGTTCGATGATGGTGAAGGCATCGCCTTCGAAGATGTCCATTGTGGCCATGGGAATGCCTCCGGTTCAATAATTGCGGTGAGAATTGGTGTTGGGGATCAGCGGACGAGAATGCCGACTGCGAGCAGATCAGCATGCGCCGCAGCAATTTCGGGCCCGGACGGGGTGCCGGCGAAGACGAGGTCGTGGCGATTGACGACAGCGGGACCGCGCACCACGGCAACGGCAGGTGCATCACCACCAGAAGCGTCGGCCCTGCCCCAGAGCACGGCAACAGCCGTCTCGGTGCCATTGGTGGCAGCAGGCGCAAAGGCCGCATACTTGCCGCTGGCTGTGATCTTGCCCAGCACGGTGCCGGGCTCCAGCGTGCCGCTCGCGATGGTGATCGTCTCGCGGGTGTAGTCCCGGAAGGCTTCCCAGACGAGGAAGTGGCCGGCGTGCTTGCCTTCAACAAGTGTGGTCATCAGGTTATCCTTTCAGCTTGAATGTGCGGGCGACAATTTCGCCCCAGGGGCGCGCAGCCGAAGATCGGCCGGGTTGCGGGTGATGCGGCGTGATCTCAGGCTCAGCGTCGGCCTTCGCAGCGAGAAGCGCTGCGCGTACCTCGTCGAGGCTTGCATCCTGCTCGAGGAATCCACCGGCCATCTGCGGCTGGCGTGCAAGGCGGCAGAGATCAATCACGGCGCGCGCATGTGCGATGGCGTCGGCCCGGATCGCTGCGGGATCGGCAGGTGGATCACTCGCAGGCGGGGGCATGTTGTCGGGCTGGACATGCCCCTTGGCAGTGACAGAAGGGGTATCCTGCTCGTTCTCCAAACCGTTCCGGTCGGGAACGGTTTCGGGCTCGTCCTCCTCCACCATCTCGACCAGCGCCGGCGGCGCGTTGCGGAAGCAGCCGATGTCGAAGCGTGCGGCGATGCGCACCGGCTCGGCAATGCGAGTGGCAAGTCCTGCGTCCAGCGCGTCCTTCGCGTCGAACCAGGTCTCTGCCGCCATCAGAGCGGCAATGTCTTGCGGGTCACGGCCGGACTTTGCGGCGTAGCCTTGCACCAGGCTACCTTTGAGCTTGTCGAGCGCCTCGGCCATGGCGCGCATGTCATCCGCCGTGCCCATCACAAGCCCTGCAGGATCGTGGATCATCAGGAAGGCATTCTCAGGCATGACGATCTCATCACCCGCCATCGCCACATAGGAGGCGGCCGAGGCCGCGATGCCATCGATCCAGACCGTCACCGGCCCCTCGTGCCGCTTGATGGCGTTGTATATCGCCACCGCATCGAAGACCGACCCGCCCGGGCTGTTGATTCTGAGATCGATGGGCGTCCCCTCGGGCAACGCGCCGAGTTCCGCGAGGAAACCCTTGGCCGAGACGCCATAGGCGCCGATCTCGTCATAGATTACCACTTCCGCACCCGTTGCCCGGGCGCGGATCTCATACCAGCTCGTCATGCTGTCACTCCTGTTCGGATTGTTCGGCGGCAGCGCCGTCGTCCGTTCCATCGGATTCCGGCCGTGCAGGCGGCGTTGCCTTCGCACCCTGCGTCGCCCCGGGGCTGGTGCGATAGCCGAGGCCCAGATCGGCGGCGCGCTTCATATCCGTGGCGTTCTCGCGGTCGACTTCTTCGATGTCGTAGCCGGTGGCCTCTACCACCTTGCGCCGTGAGGTGATGCCCGCCTCCATAGCCAGCACCTGCGCCTGGATGTCCTTCAACGGATCGACCCAGTCCCAGCGCGGTGGAATCCACTGCACCGCGCGCGCAGTATCTGCATCATCGAGGTCAAGTGACCCCGCCAGCAATGCCGTTTCCATCCAGCGTGCCCAGATCGGACGGCAGAGCTGATGTGCCATGACGCCGTATTGGAGCTGCTGCATGCGGCGGCGGAATTCCACGAGCTCGGCGCGCAAGCTCGAATAGTTCGCCTGCCGCACGTCGCCCGTCACCAGATGATAAGGCAACCCGAGAGAGGCGGAGACGGCAAGCAGTGTGCGGTACTGGAAGGCCTCATAGCCACCACCTACGTCGGCAGGGCTCGAGAACTTCACGTCTTCCCCCGGCAAGAGCACCTGCATGGTGCCGGGCTCGAGGCTGGCGATCGTTACGCCGTCCGCGTCCGCCTGCGTTTCGCCCATCAAGGGTTCTTCCGGCGCGGTCTTGGTGATGAAGCCTGCGAACATCGCCGCGGTCTTCTTGCGGTCGAGTTCTGCATCATCATACTGGTCGAGCAGAAACAGCCGCACCATCGCAGGTGCGACATGCGGCAGGCCGCGGATCTGGCCTGCGTCGATCGGCCGGTAGATGTGCAGCACGTTGGCAGCCGGCACCCGCACCGTCTCGGGGATCACCCCGCCCTGGTCGGTGCTGTCGCCGGGATGGCGGCGGCGGAAGTGATAGGCGACACGCCGGCCTATTGCGTCAAACTCGATCCCGCAGCGGATGCGGTTGCCATTCGCCGCTGTCTCCATCTTGTCGAAGGGCAGCATCTCCGATTGCAGAAGCTGCAGTTGCAGCGGCACCAGCAGTCCATCCTGAGCCCGGCGCGGGCGCAGCCGTACAAAGCATTCACCCGCGACGAACATCTCTCGAGCGACCATGGCCTGGAGACCGTAGAAATCGGTCAACCCGTCGGCATCCGCCTCGTCCGTCCAGGCGAGCCACAGCCGCTGAATCCGATCGCGAAGATCCGTGTCTCCGACCAGCGACGAGGGCTTGATCCCGTCGCCGACAAGATTTGCCGCGAAGGCTTCGCAGGCGTTCGCCGCATAGCCGTTGGTAACAACCAGCTCGCGCGCGCGTGCCAGGAGCCGTGGACCGCCTGAAGCCACGAGCGTGTTGATGTTCTCGAGCGGCGGGTTCCAGCCCCTGAGCCGTCGCTTCGCCATCGCCCCTTCGAGCCGGGCGCGCATGGCGGACGGGCCGCCCCGTGAAGGGCGGCGGAACAGGTCGAACAGGCCCATGGTGTCAGAGCCCCTTCGCCGTCGTCACGCGCAATTGCCGCACGATGCGGCGTCCCTCGGCGGCCACGATCTCGCGATCGAGCGCCTCGATGGCCCGGTCGATCTCGGCCACGCTGCGATATTCGACACTCCGTCCCTCGTAGCTGACGCGGGCCACGCCCGAGGACCGCTGCACAGCCAGTGCTTCCCGCCTGGCCCGGAGATCGGTGAGTGTCGCCATGATGGTCACCCCATGTAGCTCGATCTGACCGTCCGACGCTGAGCTGACGGGCGGGCGTTAGATTTGACCGCCGGAGCGCTTGTGGGTCCGACAAGAGCGACAGCCAACTGCCGCTCCAGTTCCTGCCAGTGCGCCTCCGACCAGCGGTCGGCACCGGCAATCCATGCGGCCGCGCGGGCATAGACGCGGGTATCGAGTGCCTCGTTGCGTTCACGAAGCTTCTGCCATTCGAGCCGCTGGAAGCCGCGCTTCGTCTTGACCGTCACCAGCTGTTCGGCGGTCAGCTGCTTCAGCCATTCGCCATCAGCCCAGTCCGGCAGATGGATCGTTCCCGGCCGGTACACCGCACCGGCTTCAAGTTCTTGCCCCGTCGGCCGGTCCTGCCGCAGGAAGCGGTAGGTTTCAGCCTTGAAGGTCGAGGTGGCGACGGTCCACAGCCTGGCCCCGCGTCGGAGCCGCTTGCCCGCGATGGTCGCATCCACAAAGGTCGGGCCTGTCACCGGGCTCGCGCGATTGAAGCCCTCGACGCCCTTGACGGGTGCGACCTGTGCAAAGCCCACGGCCCGCGACCAGGCGTAGACCGCACTGGTCTCGAAACCGGTGTCGATGGCCAGCCGCGCAATCGTCATGTGCTGGCCGCTGGCATGGGCCCAGGTCTGCGACAGAAGCCTGGTCAGCTTGAGCCAGCAGGTCGGATCGCTGGGACCGCCCTCGATCACCACATGATCAATGAGCCAGCTTTCGAGCCCCCGCCCCCAGGCCCAGACATCGATCTCGATGCGATCCTTCTGAACGTCAGCCCCTGCGGTGAGGAAGAGGCCCTTCTCCGGGACAGTGCCGGCCTTCCACTGTTCACGCCGGTCATAGAGCCGCTGCCAGTCGGGCGCTTCTCCCGACTCCATCCAGGTCTCGCCGAGCAACACGTTCTTCGCTGTCTTCAGCGCTGCGTCATTGTGCTGGGCCTCGTCCCAGCTTCTGGCAATGTCGGACCAGCTGGTCCAACCCACCGGGGAGTAAAGGCCGGAGAGATGATAGCCGCGGGTTTTGGGATTGCTGCCCTCTGCTGTGGGCCGCCATTCCCCCTTGGCCAGCATGTCCGTCTTGGCGGCTTCCGTGATCGGCGCCTCGCAATCGTCACAGATGTAGGCAGCTGTTCCGGGTCTGCCCTTCTCCCAGCGCAAGCGCTCGAACTGCAGCCATTGCATTGTTCCGCAATGCGGACACGGCACGAAGTAGCGACGCTGGTCGGAAGCCTCGTATTCGCGTTCGATGCGCGACAAGCCCTTGATGGTTGGCGTTGACACCAGGAACAGCTTCTTGCGATGCCCAAAGGTGGCGGTGCGGGCTTCGGCAAGTGCAATGGGATCGCCTTCACCATCGACATCGCCTGGATAGGCATCTACTTCGTCGAGGAACACGTAGCGGGCCGGCATGGACCTCAGGCCCGTGGCACTGTTGGCCCCCGTCAGCACGAGTTGTCCGCCGGGAAAGCGTTTCGCCAGCACCGTGTTGCCGCTGTCGCGGGACCGTGCCGGCGCCACGATCTTGCGGAGCTCGGCACTGTCCTCGATCAGCGGATCAATGCGCTGCTGCGAATTGCGCTTGGCAAGCTCCACCGTCGGCTGCACGGCAAGGATCGGCCCCGGCGCCTGGTGGATGATGAATCCGATGAAGTTGTTGCCAGCCTCCGTTGCTCCGGTCTGTGCAGCCTTCATGAAGACCACGCGCTCGACGGGACTTGAGGGCGACAGGCTCTCCATGATCTCGCGCATGTAAGGCGTGCGCGATGTGCGGTACTTTCCGGCCTCCGCCGCGGCCCTGCCTGACAGGATGCGATAGGTGTCTGCCCATTCGGCCACCGTCATCGGCGGGTCCGGCGTCAGGCCGTCGGTGAGGCTCCTGAGAAACTGGCGGTTACCTTCGTAGTCATGTGCCGTGGAGATTGAGGTCGTCTCCGGCTGAGGCCTTGAGCTGTTCACGGACATGGGTGTTGAGCAGCGCCTCGAGCTTGTGGACGTCCACCCCGAGGTCGGCCGCCATCAGGGCTGCCACCCGGGCCGGCCAGCCGGTCCATGCGTCCCGGATCCTGCGCGCAAAGGCGAAGCCCTGTTCAATGGCATAATCCCGCTCGACCACTTCGCCCTTCTCACGCCGGAGCTTTTCGCGCAGCAACTGCACGGTGAGTACCTTCTCTGCTGTCTTGGCATGCAGGTAGCTCATGCCGCCGACGAGAGGAGAGCCTGACTCCGAAAGCGTCTCCCGCACGGCAGTGAGGGCCGCCTCCGGCACAGGCTTCAGCTTTGGTGATGGTCGCGTCTTCGAAGGATCTGCATTCCGCATCCAGCTGCGGTCGGCTTTTGCCGGATCGATCGAGCCATCCGGCTCCAGCGTCAACCGTCCAGAGGCGATGGCCTTCCTTACGCTGGTGTGGCTGACGCCGCGATGTGCAGCATAACCGCGGATGGACAATCCCATGATCGACGGCCTCGTGAAAAAGCAATCATGTTGCTGCTTATGGACTGGATATGATCTGCATACAGAGCAAATGTGTGCTCATCAAACGAGCCCAAGGAACACGCAGATGCGCAAACCCTCAGACAACAGCAAGGTGGTTGCCGCCTTCATGAGCAAAAAGGCCGAGATCGATGCGATGCTCGTCCGCCTGCAGGATCTCAGCGACGATCACTTCGACGCCGACCCGGAGACCATCCATTGGGGCCACGTTGGAACGCTGAGCCACTACGCCGAACTTCTCAAGCGCATCACCGACAGCGCCTTCCGTGAAGGCGAGCACGCGGAATAACCTACTTCAATTGCCGAGCCTCTGCCCCGCTTGGACGCGGGGCTCGGGGTCGTAGGAGCCGGAGATCGGTCCGGTCCACAACCCTGAAGGATAAATCATGACCAGACTCACAGATACCCAGCTTATCGTCCTCAGCGCTGCCGCGCAGCGCACCGATCGCCTTGCACTCCCCTTGCCCAAGAGCCTCAAAGGCGGTGCTGCCCACAAGGTCATCAAGCCACTCATCGAGAGAGGCCTCCTTCAGGAGGTCGAAGCAAATCTCAAGCTTGGTGACCCCCTGTGGCGCGAAACCGGCGATGGGCACGGCATCACTCTGATCATCACCGAGGCAGGGTTTGCCGCCATCGGCATCGAGGTCGAACCTCAGAAGCCCAAGGCCCGGAAACCAGAACCGAAGCCTGCGTCCACGGAGCGCAAGACCCGCGAGGGCACGAAGCAGGCGCTTGTGATCGAAATGCTGCGTCGCCCCGAGGGAGCGACCATCCCCGAGATTGTCGAAGCCACCGGCTGGGCCTCACACACCACGCGTGGGTTCTTCGCAGGCGCCCTCAAGAAGAAACTCGGTCTGACGATTGCCTCCGAGAAGGACGAAGCTCGAGGTCGTGTCTACCGCATAGTCTGAACTGAAAGATGCGACCGAAGCTGAAGCCCGCTCGATGCGGGCTTCATGCGTTTTGCCGCAAGGCGTTGAACATTCGCCGCAACGTGTAGGACCTGATCAGCGACACAATTGTGAAAATAGACCCCAGAATCAGATTTTCGATGAGCGAGGCATTCAACCCGAAGAGGGGAAAGACCATCACCTGCGTTATCACAGCAATGCCATAGCCTACGGCCACGTTGGCGGTGGCCTCCACGGCAGACATGAGACGCGATTGCATCACGCGCCATCCTTGGGCTTCGACCCGCGTGCCGCCTGGAGATCCTGGTAGGTCCGGTCCTCGCCGTCCAGCACCGCGACACCGCCAGTGAGGTTCTGCCACCGCTCGATGATCACATCGACGTATTTGGGATCGAGTTCGAGGAGCCTTGCCGACCGTCCGGTGCGCTCGGCCGCGATCAGCGTGGTGCCAGAACCACCGAAGGGGTCAAGGACAATGTCCCTGCTCTTCGAGGAATTGCGGATCGCCCGCTCGACGAGTTCGACCGGTTTCATCGTCGGATGCAGGTCATTGACCCGCGGCTTGTCCACGAACCAGACATCGCCCTGGTCGCGGGCGCCGCACCAGTAGTGGTCGGTTCCCTGCTTCCAACCATAGAGGATCGGCTCATATTGCCGTTGATAGTCAGCACGACCCAGCGTGAAGTTGTTCTTGGCCCAGATGACGAAGGTCGACCACTTGCCACCGGCGTCGGTGAAAGCCTTCTGCAGCGTGTGGAGCTCGGATGAGCTCATGCAGATGTAACAGGCGCCCTTGGTCACCATCAGCATGTTGAGGCAGGCGTCGTAGAGGAACTGGTAGAAGCCATCACCCAACGCATCATTGAGAATGCGCCGGTCCTTGCCGCGCATCTTGTCCTTGGCCGAGTTGCCATAGTCAACATTGTAAGGCGGATCGCAAAAAACCATGTCGGCAAACTGCCCATCCATTAGGCGCTCGACGTCTGTCATCACGGTGGCATCACCGCAAAGGAGCCTATGATTGCCGAGGATCCAGAGATCGCCTGGCTGAGATGTCGGGGTGATCGGGACTTCGGGAAGATCGCCTTCCTCCGCCTCGCCGACAGCGTCGCCATCGAGGCCAACGAGATAGCGGTCGAGGTCGTCAGCCGCAAAGCCCAGCAGGTCGAGCTCGAACTTCTCGGCATCGAGTTCCTGGATCAGCACCGACAGCGCGGCTTCATCCCAGCCTGCGTTGAGTGCCAGCTGGTTGTCGGCGATGACCAGCGCTTTGCGCTGCGCATCCGACAAGTGACCGAGCCGGATGACCGGCACCTGTTGCAGTCCCAGTTCCTTCGCCGCTGCCAGTCGCCCATGGCCAGCGATGATCGTGCCCGTGGCATCGACCAGGATCGGATTGGTCCAGCCGAATTCGCGCATGCTGGCGGCGATCTGCTTCACCTGCACATCGGAGTGCGTGCGCGGATTGCCGGCAAAACCTGTCAGCACGGACACGTCCATGCGTTCGAGGGCGTAGCTCTCGGGGATCATCAGGACCTCATGATGTGGAAACCGGGTGGAACCCGAAGTGGAAACCTGATGCCTGGAAACTGGAACCCTGACCGGGGTTTCCACCTGAGGTTTCCACCAGCACCGCGCAATCTCAAACGCAAAAAAAGCCCGGCGAAACGGGCCTGCTTTCGATTGATGCTGTCGGCGTGATGTATGAATGGCGGGGTGGAAACTGGAAACTGGGACCCCAAACTGGAACCCTGACGCTAGCGAGATGCTGCGCTGAGCCCCCCCTCTACGCTTCTCTACGCGGAAGGACCCGTGAATTCGTTTGCCTTCGCTCAGGCCCGCCGCAGCAATACGCTGCACTACGCTCGGGAATCAAAACGTCCGGAGGATCTGACTTCCGGACGCAGTGATGATCTTTCAATAACGGAACTTCTATTCGTGTTGCAGATGCATGTCAACACTGTTTTTCAAGTAAGCACACATTTTATTGGTAAGTTGGATTTCAGTTCTTCTCGCCTACCAGTTGACTCTGCTGAAAACTGCACCTGCATGATCACCTACTGCAACGATCTCGAGTCACATCTATGACGATCAGGCAGCAAGCGAGTCTTCGAAACCATCCGGCAGATCACCTTCCTTGCAGATCAGTGTTGCCTCGCCGTATTCCCCGAGGGCTGGATCTCCAGAACGCATGAAAGCGATGGCGCCGACGGCACCGCGCGCGACAGCACCGCGTGCCTGGGCAATTGCGACGTGCTTCGAAGGACATTGCACACCAGCTTCGGCAATAACCTCTCCCTCCGACTGCCTGAAAGGAACCATTACGAAAAACGTGACATTGGCCATGACGATACTCCACTCTTAGCATTCGGAACATAACAAGAACATAAAGGGCTGTCGAGTCAAAGAACTGGGGCCGGCGCGGGCCGACCCCAGAGGGTTTCATGCAAGTGGATGAAAGACTCGTCGACTTACATCCGAAACACCCGCACCAGTGCATTGAGGGCCACGCGCAGGTTTCCCAATTCCTCCTCCTTCCAGTGCATGGCCTCCTCATCGGCGCAGACAACACGGTAGATCACCAGCGTCGGCCGCCTGCCTGCGGACAGACGATGTTCACGGTCGCAGACGTCGAGCGCATCGGTCGCATCGCGGAACCGCCGCTTCAGTTTCTCGATGACCTCCAGCACGGGCTCGCTGGGCGCACTGCCGATGATCCCCTCGTTGATGAGGAGACCCGCAACTGAGCGCGGGCTTGGCGACGGCAAGCCCATCACCACGTGATGGTGGTGATAGAGTTGCGCGAAGGCGACACCGGCCTGGTACTGCGTCTCGCTGAGGAGACCTCGGAAAGCCAGGCGCCCGAGTGCTGTGCCGAGCCGCTCGTCTTGAGCCTGCTTCGCCGTGACTCCGAACTGCCTGCGGCGGGCCTCGATTACTGTCGACATGGCATCCTTCTCCAGTTCCTGCTTCGTGCGCTTACCACAGGGGTAGCGTTTGCCCGGCTTGCGTTTGCGTCCACGGACCATGGCTCACTTCCCTTCCAGTGTTGATGTTGCAACGAGTTCGCGCAGCACTGCGGCATAGCCGCAGACGTCCACAACTGAGTCCTCGTGGGTAGGGTCATGTGCGAGGCGCGCGAGCTTAAGGTCGATGAGGCAGAGGACCACCTGGGCCGGCGTCACCGGTTGGCCCAGCGTCACCGACCAACGTGCGGCAAGGGCTGCCATGGCAGTGGTCGCTGCGCCGTATTGTGCGCGACGCTCGCTGACGATGTTGGCGGCGTGCTTGAGGAACATCTCGGCTGTGCTGCTCATGCCACCCCTCCATTTGTCTCGAGGGCCCAGAGCAGGATAGCGATGGCATCGGCCTCGTTGTCGTCAGCAGGTTCGAAGCCCCGCTCGCGCACGGCGGCGATCATTGCGGCCTTGTCCGCATTTCCCTTTCCGGTGGCGAAACGTTTGATAGTTCCAACCGGCACGCCCTGATAAGCAATGCCGTGCTGCTCGCACCAAGCGGTCAGCGCGGCGAGGAAGCCGCCGTAGATGTGGGCGGCGTCGGTTCCGGCATGGCGACGCACCTCTTCGAAGTACACGGCATCGATACCGCCGGTGACGTCGAGCGTCTGGTCGAGCCATTTGCCGAAGCGCAGGTAGCGCATGCCGCCGCCTTCGAAGCGCGTGGGCCGGAACTCGGCCGTGCCATGCAGGATGCGGCAGCGGCTGTTGCGCAGAGCCCAGCCTGTCGTGCTGCCGAGGTCGAGTGCGAGGATGGATGGAATCGATGGGCTTGCCTTTGCCACGGGCGCAGGCAGAGTCGCGGGTACCATGATGGTCTCCTTCAAAAGTGATTGTCGTGGTGGAGGACGGCGGCAGCCTTGTGCTTGGCGGTACTGGCTGCCGTCCGTCTGATTGGTCTCACCTTGTTGGGGAGGTGCCCGGGCATTCGCGGGCGTCCTTGCGTATGGGATGACGGGCCAACTCTTCATGTTGGCCCTCCCATACGTAGTATGGGAGCTTTGACACCTAACTCCTCGAAGCGCTGTAACATACTGTTTTCCTTGATTATTTAGGAGTTAGGGAGGAGTTCAGGAGGAGTGAGGACCTAACTCCTCCCAATCCGCTAACTCATTGATCCGACTTGATTTCGTGAATGGGAGGAGTGAGGAGTTAGGCCTCACTCCTGAGGAGTTAGGTCATCTTCCGCCGCCTCCGGATAGACCCAGGCGGCAGGGTTTTCGACGTCGAGACAGGCCCCCGACTGGGCACATTTGAAGTGGCTCGGGCAGACGGGACGGGGCGTGTAAGTGATCTCCCCCGTCACATCATCGATGGTCTCCTGCGGCGGAAACTCCATCCCTTCCACGCAAAGATAGCCATAGCGCGAGCGCACGACGGGGTAGCCGAAGTGCGTGCCGTCCCGGAGGAATTTAACGAAGCCCTTGGTCGCGAGAACGCTGAGGCGGTCGCGGATGGTGTGCTTGCTGCCGAGCCCACCTCTGTTCTCGAAGGCTTCCGCAAGTTGCATGGTAGTGTAGAGACGGCCAGCGGCGGCCTCATCCAGCAACATGCCGAGAATGACATCGCGCTTGCGCAAGCGCTCGGCATCGAACCTGGCGCCCGCCTCTTTGCGCACGAGCCGCTCGTTCATGGGGTTGATCTCGACCCAGCGGCCGTTGGCCTTGTCGATCAGCTTGGTCGGCAGCGACGGACCATTGCGCAACTCGATCTCCAGCCTGCGCAAGCTGCTCTCCTCATCTGGTCGATGCATCAGCAGGCCCGAGGTATAGAAACCCCGCAGTGCGCTGGCGCCGGAAAGCGCCTGGAACGGATCCTCCAACACGGCCTTGCGGTTCATCTTCTTCGTGTGGTGCGCGAGAATAACACCGCAGTCAGGCGCCACGGCTTCGCGCAATCGTTCCACACGCTCGGTGAGGAAGAACATCATGGCGGAGTTATCGTTCTCGCCGCCGCCTTCCTCACCGCCGTCGAACAGATTGCGGATCGGGTCGAGGCAGATGATGTCGGGCGGTGCGTCGGGGAAGCGCGCGCGGACAGCATCGACGACCAGCGCCAAACCTTTCTCATCAAGGATCATACGCAGCTTCGGCGTCGCAAAAAGATTGTCGCGCGCCCAGGCGATCACCGCTGCGTCGAGGCGGATCTGCTGCATACGCTCACGGAGATAATGGTACTGGATCTCGGCCTGCAGATAGAAGACGCGGAGCGCCTGCGGCGGTGTGAAACCCAGGAACGGAACGCCCGCCGCCATGTGCGCCAGCATACTGATCAGGAAATCGCTCTTTCCGACCTTCGGCGCGCCACCGAGAACCAGCAGCCCGCCCGGCGTCAGGACCCGTGGTGCAATGATGTCCGGCGGCATGGGCGAGCGGTCATCAAGCAACTGCCCGAAGGAAAACACCGGAAGCGGCAGATTCTGCTGCTGTGCTTCCGCTTCATTGCGCAGCAAGGCCGGGCCGTTCTTCTTCACATGCAGCGCCCAGAGACGATCGGCTTCCTGCTGCAGGCGCTCAGGCGGCCAGGCGGGCCGCAGCATGGCGGCGTTGTACTGGCAAATGGCTTCCCAGCCCTCATTCGGGCTGATGCGACCTTCATGCACGAGACGAATGAAGTGGCCGATTGCAGCACTGGCGCCTTCAAAGCGCGTCCAACCGCCAGCGCCGCCCTCATGCACCGGGGTGGTGAGGATAGCGTCGAGAGACGGCTTTGTGTGGCCGTCGGCAGCAGGTTCGGCTCCCATGCCCGGAATGAACGGCATGGCCGTCACACGCTCAGCGAACTCCGCGAGGTCTACTTCGACAGCGTTATGCTCGCGGATCTGCACAAGCCGCTGGAAACCGCCTTTGTGATAGACGGAGCCGGCAACGCGGATCGGCTGGTGGGCCGAGCGGAAGTGGGGGTCGCCGCCCACCTTGATGGCAATGTCACCGCGCAAGCGGCAGAGCGTTGCCAGATCATCACCCTCCACAGCCTCGGTCAGCTTCCACCACACATGCAGTTTGGTGGCACCCTCTGGTGAGCGGCCGCCGCTTTCCACGACAAGCGTTGGTGTACCGAGATGCCTCACAAGGTGCGTCAGCTTCGCGAGGATGTCACCGGCGTCGAGGTCGACGACCACAGCCTGCATTTGCAGAACGTCAGCGGCACGGGCCTGGCCCTGCTCTGCAACGGTGCCGGGGATCACATAAAGTGCAGCACCCTCGCGCCACGCCCAGGTGGCGAAAGTCTTCAGCTTGTCCAAGGCCGAAGCGTCAGCCTCGATCCAGATGTTGTTGGGCTTGCCATCACGTCCCTGCCCCTTGTCGCCAAAGCCGCGGACTGGAATGAGGCCTTCGCAATAGCCGAAGACCACATCCAGAAACGTCGCCAGCTGATCAGCATCGGGTTCGACGCCGAACGGATCTTCCTGCAATGGCGCGTCATTGAAGTCGCGCCACGGGTTGAAGTGGACGACTTCACCCCTGGGCTTGTCTTCGCCTTGTGCCTTGTCACCTTCCACGGGCGTTTCATCATGATGATCGCTCATTGCGGCAGACTCCAGCAGCGATTCGCCCAGGCGCACATGCGGCACTCGAAGTGGTCACGCTCCCGCGCAAGCCGCGGCAGAAGCTCGCCAGCGTCAGTGGTGCGCAGGATGCGTACAGCGCGATCGCTCATGCGCTGGGCAAGCTCGGCATCGAACGGTACAAGCTCGTGGTACAGCTCGGCCGTATCCTTGTTGATGGCAGTGAATAGCGCCGGGTTGGACGCGAGGCCCGGGATGCTCGCCTCCATGTAGGCCTGGTAGAGTGCGATCTGTGCGGCGTATACGGGCTTGCTGATGGCAACCCCGTCCTTGACGCAGGCACGCCAGTTCTTCGCGTTCATCGTCTTGCATTCCCACAGCGCGGGAACGCCAAGCTTCAGAGCTACAGGTGCTGCATTGATGATGCCGTCGACATGACCGCGAATGCGGCCGCCTGCGACGGAGAAGCCGAACTGCTCGCCATCCGGGTCATTGCCCTTGCGGGTGTAGAGATCGAGGCCTGTGGCATGAAGCCAGCGGATGGCGAGGTCCTCGAGCGCATGCCCGATGGCGAAGATGCGCAGCGTCTGGCCCGCGAACTCGGCGCCCTCGTCCTTCGGCGCTCCGGCAAACTCGAACTGCAGGGCGCGCTCGCAGGCGTGACCGACGCGGGAACCACCGAGATAGTCGCGCGCCGGACGGTTAGAATTCTCGGTAATGAGCGCGGTGTCGACGGCACCATTCAGAATTTCCGCGAAACTGCTTGTGCGATTATAATCCAGCATCAGAACGGCACCTCCGGAACCTGCTGTTTGTTGGCGGTGGCGATCTCGCGCATCGCATCCTGGAAGCCACTCACGGCGACCTCGATGATCGTGAGAACCTGTGGCTCTGTGAGATCGCTGAGCCGGGTGTTCCAGCCGATCTCCTCCATAACCTCCACCACCATTTTCACGGCTTGCCGCATGGCTGACTTTTCCTGCTCGGTAAGATCAACCATGGCGAAAGATCTCCGGGCCCGCTGCCAGAAGAAAGCCTGACAGGTGATGGAGCAGAACCACATTGAAGGCCGCGGCCGGCTCAAACGCTGCGGCTCTGACCAGCCAAAACCACGCGCCGGCTGCCGACACACCGCGCAGAGCTCGAAGCGTGGCTGCCAGCGGACAAGCCGTTCGATGGTAGAGGTGGGTGATGGCGACATGTAACTCCTCCATCACGCCGCCACCGCGAACTGGGCCTTCTCGGCACCGAAGACCAGGTTGCGGATGCGCTCCCGGTTGAAGCGGAACGTCAGAAGGGCCGAGGCGCGGTAGCGGGTTAGGCTGAAGTCCATCCGGCATTCGGGTGGCAGCCAGGCGAGCTGCCGCTCGGTCGCTGGCTGGCGCAGCCAGGCCTTCGTCTTGTGTGCCGACTCATCCGATTCATTGTTGTTGAGCCAGTCATCGGCCGCCGCGAGGCAGACCATCTCTTCACCAACCCCCAGCAGCCGTGCTGGTTTGCCCTGAGTGCCGCCAATGCCATACCAGCGGCCGTTCAGGAAAAAGACACCCGCCCAGGCCGTGAAGCCGTTGGCGACGAGTGCAGCACCATCGCCATGGAGATCGACCCATTCGAAGCTCGAGCGGGCGAGCAGATCGATCTCGGTCATGACGAAGTGGCCAAGTGTATCGGAGCCTCGGTCTTCGCATTCGCGCTCCCAGACATGGCCGCAGAGCGGGCATTCCATGACGGCGGCCGGAACCTGTGCTTCGCAGGAGGGACAGGTCTTGGTGGGAGCGTCGCCCGTCACTTCGCGACCATCGAGATCGACGTCCTGCTCGAGTGAGCCGTGTATGAGGCTTGATGTCCCGAAGTCGAGGATGATGCAGTCGGTCTTGACGACGCTGGGATATTCTTCCGGATTTACAGTGCGCAAGCCCCGGCCCACCATCTGGATCATGGTGGATTTGTAGGACGAGGGCCGCAGAAGCACGACGCACGAGGTCGGCGGGTGGTCCCAGCCCTCGGTCAACACCGCCACATTGGTGATGACCTGGATCTCGCCCCTGTCGTAAGCGGCAAGGGTTGCCTTGCGATCCGCATCGCCCATATCGCCGTGGACGAGTGACGCCGAAACACCCTCCGCATTGAAGGCTGCGGCAACATTGCGGGCATGATCAACCGTCGAGCAGAAGACCACCGTCTGCCGGTTTCCAGCCTTCTCCTTCCAATTCGAGATCACTGCATCCGTGACCGGTGACTTGTTCATGATGGCATCGACAGCGCCCATGTCGAAGTCGGAGGCGACGCGGCGCACCTTCTTCAGCTCATCCTGCACACCGACGTCGATGACGAAGGTGCGCGGCATGACGAGATGACCGGAAGCGATCAGCTCCGCGATGCGGATCTGGTCGGCGACATTGTTGAAGACATCGCGCAGACCCTTTTTGTCACCGCGGTTGGGCGTTGCCGTGACGCCGAAAATCCTGGCCGACGGATTGCGCTGCAGCGTGCGATCGATGATGCGGCGGTAACTCTCAGCGATGGCATGATGCGCTTCGTCGATCACCAGCAGATCGAGTACGGGCATAGCGTCGAGATTGGCCGCACGCGACAGGGTCGGCGCCATCGCGAAGGTGACCTGGCCATCCCATGACTTCGTGTTGGCATCCAGGACCGAGGTGGAGATCGCTGGATTGAGGCGCGCGAACTTCGTCTGGTTCTGGTCGGTCAGTTCATCACGGTGCGCAAGGACACACGCTTTCGCATTGGTGTCCCGGACCAGTTCGCCTGCAACAGCCGAGAGCATGATCGTCTTGCCGGCTGCCGTCGGAGCGACGCCCAGTGTATTTCGGTGGGTGTCGAGCGCAGCAAGACTGCGCTCGACGAAGAGTTTCTGGCGGGGGCGAAGCATCATGACGATGGCCTCACTTCGCCCAAGTGGGACGAACCCCGGCAACGGGCGCCGGAGCAGCCTGCTGAGGGGCTGGGGGCGCATAGGCTGCTTGCTGGGCCTGGGCTGGCGCATAAGCAGGCTGCTGGGGTGGAGCATTATAGGAAGACTGTGGCGCGGCATAAGCGGGTGCCGGAGCCGGGGCTGCTGCGTAGGCCATAGGCGCCACAACGCCTCCCATCACAGCGGCATATTCCTTGTGGTCGCGCGTCACAGCCTGGCGGATGTCGTTCTTCTCCTCGCCGTTGCTGTCCTTGCCGATGTCGATGCGGGCCACAAACTCGATCCCGTCGAGATCGGCGAAGCCCGAGATGCGCCGGGCATTCTGCGCCTCAGGCGAGTTGTCCTTGTCGGACAGACCCCGCGCCGAATTGAGGATGCCGCGCACCAGGCTGCGCCCCATGTTGGCCCAGCCGGGACCAGTGGCACTGTAAAGGCCGATCATCGACCAGACCTTGCGCTTCGCATAAGGACCCTCGAGCACCGTGTATTCGGCGTCGAGATAGACAGACCCCGTGGTGCCACGGCGTGCGTAGCCGCCAGTCCATCCCTGAGACGGATCATCGAAGCCGCCAGGGCGGATGGTAAGCCGCACCTTGGCGATCGTGCCCTTGGGGATGAGGTTGGCGTTCTGCTTGGCGTCGTTGAAATCAGACCATGCGGTCGTCATGGAAATTCTCCTGGTTCAGTTCTTGGCTTGAGGGTGAGAGGTGGCAGCGTCCGGAGCGACGGGCGCCGGGCGGCTGAAGATCAGGCGTTCGAGGGGAGAGCGGCCGGGCTCGCCGATCTTGGCAATGAGGCGGCCGAGATGGGCTTCCTCGACGAGGTCGAGGCGGCCGCTGCGATCCTTGGCGGGGTAGTTCCAGGGATTGAGCGTCTGGCAGACGAAGACACGGTGGAGGACGGTCTTTTCGCCTCTGGTCTCGCCCAGTTCCGTCATCGTCAGGACTTCATCGACGATGCCCGGAAGCTCGAGGCCTGTCTTCGCGCCGTCGATCTGCGGCACGTAGATCTTGCGGTTGAAGTCATCGAGCTTCTCATCGAGGATGCCGACGAAGAACACGTCCTTCGCACGCGTATGCTGAAGGTGCGTGATCCAGCCGATCATCTCGCGGCCGTGCAGGCCGTAGGCGCCGCGCACATCGGGTTTGCCGGTCTTCTCGGAGAAGGCCTCGGGCTGTTCCTTCGACCACTGGAAACAGAGCCGGCCAGCAACCGTGATCGAATCGACGAAGACGGTCGCATATTTGTCGAGGGCGCGCGGATCGCCGAACCTGGCACAGGCGTCATTGTAGTGACGCTGGCTGTAGGGCCGACCATCCGGGATCGCAGGGTTGGCGCCGCCGATGAACACCGCGAAGTCGCGGCATTCCTCCCATGTGCGCGGGCGGATGGTGTCACCGCTCCAGCCCTCGATGGCGAGATCACCCGCCTCGAGGTCGAAGAACAGCGTCGTGTCCGGCGGCAGCGTCCACAGCAGCGTCGTCTTGCCGATGCCGCTCTTGCCGAAGATCGCCGCCTTGATGCCACGGCGCTCGGCGAGACGCTGATCGGCGAGAATGATGGGAAGAGACATCAGATGCCCTCCTTCTCGACAACGAGCTGGAAGGATTCCTTTCCCGCGCGGACGGTGCGCGCCGGCTCGAAGATCCTGGCGATGTGCTTCGGCCAGGAGGTGTACTTGCTCTCCGAGACCCTGAGGCTCACCTCGACATAGTCGCGAGGATCTTCACCTTCGGCATTGATGCGCTCGACGAGGGTCGACAGTTCATGCTGGTCCCAGTCGACCTTCTTCGGCAGATCTGCCACGACAGTGACGTCGCCATCAGTGAAGCGGGCCACGCCGAAGTCCTTGTCGGCCTCGGCACGGGCAATCTTGGCGCGCTCGGCGTACTTCTGGATCAGCGCGCCGTCGAGCCAGGCGACGGTGAGCTTGGCCTTGCGCAGGGCATCTTCTGCGTCCTTCTGGAGGCGGCCAAGCTCTGCGGCAGGCAACGCGACGATCTCGGCCATGGACAGGCGAACGAGCGCGTCGATGGTGATGCGGTTGAGGATGGTCATGGCAGCCGACCTCACGCCGATGCCGCGTGGGAGGTTGCCGATTCCGCGCCGTGCGTCTGCTCGGCTTCGAAAGCCTCGACGTCCTCAAGGCGATAGACGATGCGGCCGATGAGGCGGATGAACCTGGGGCCCTCGCCCGTGGTGCGCCAGCGCTCAAGTGTGCGGTGCGAGATGTTCCAGCGAGCGGCGAGCTCGATCTGGGAAAGGTGTCTTGTCGCCATCTGATTCTCCTGCGGGGTTGTGCGAAAGATTGCGGAGAGGAGAATCGCAGAGGGCTGGTAGGGCAGAGGAAGGCGGGTGGTAGGGGAAATGGTAGGGGGCGAAGAAAGTCGGCCCCGAAAAGCAGAAAGGCCGCCCTACCGGACGGCCTCTCGTTCGATCTTCAGAAAGCTGGCTCACGGCTCGATCCAGATGTTTCCTTCGGATTGCCTGATGAACTTCTTGTAGCTGGGCTTGCCGCTGAAGGCTTTGGCCACACTGTTGGTGTCCTCTTTGAAACCGGCCTCCGACAGAACGTCGATGGTACGCCGCACAGGCTTCCCCGCCCAATAGGCATCGAAGAGCAACTGCAAAAACTGGCGCTGCTTATCGCCGCCAAATTCCAACCTTTCACCGCGCAGCCAGACCACACCGCAATTCTCGGAGTGGTCGATCGGCTCGCGACGCTGCACCTGACCGGGGAACACCCTGGCGTTGAGCATCTCCGGCGAGATGGCAAGACTCCCCGAGTCAGCGAAAACATCGGACACGGCAACAATCGCATCCCGCCTGTTCGGTGAAGCGGGGATACGCTCGCCGCAGGTCGAGGTGAGAATGATTCTCATCCCCACTGGCGGGCGCCGCTCCATAAAGCCGGAGACCTTCTGCCAGACCTCCGGATTACCGAGGCACCGCGCGAACCAGACAGGCACGGGCTTCTCCGACCCCGCCAGCCTGATCACACCGAGATCGAGGAGGTGCCCCCCGACCAGCATCTTTGGCGGCGGCGATCCCGCGCGGTCGAACTGCACCAGCATGCCGGCGATGACACGCGGGAATTCGACTTGATAGGCGGCAATGTCGCGAACATCGGCCTCGATCCAGCGGCCGGTGTTATCCCGGTATCCGTAGGCGCGGTGCTCGGGCGACCATTCCGCTGCGACCGGATCGTCCTCATAGTCATCCATCATCACGATGATGGGGATGACGCCGTCCTCGGAGAGCAGCCCTGCATCGATCAGACTGTCGGCGGCGCGCTGGCCCATCAGCCTGAGCACCGCCCCCTGCGCCCTGGCCGTATGCATGTCCATCACGCGCAGCAGAACCCCGATGGACTGATTATTCAGCGTGGTGGCGAGCATCGGCTTCCTCCCTCAGGATATTCCAGCGGCGGAGGTACTTTTCGCCGATCAGCCGTTCCTGCGGAGTCATGTCCTTGAGATCGCAGCCATGCGGCATGGTCACGGTGAGGGTGAGCGACTTGCCGCGCCCGCTTCCTGCTGCCGGACGGAAGCGCACTGTGATCACCGCCCGCGTGATCGCCCAGTCCGGCTGTTCGCCATAAAACTCCGACGGGAACGCCGAAGCCGCTGCTCCATCCGCGCCGAGGCCCAGGCGATGCCGCGCCATGTCCCAGATCGTACGGCGGGCATCCCTCGGAGACTGCAGCTCGATCCTTTCCCCGGGCTCACCGGAATCCATCAGGCGCAGCTCCCTCACCGTGACGCTTTCGATGCCATCCTCGGGGTCAGTCGGGAAATTGAAGGGCTTGAGGAGGACGCTCAGGTCGTATTCACGCAGGGGCACGTACTTTTCCTCGAAGTCGATGCCCAGCAGGTGCTTCGCCATGAGGCGCGTCAGATCGATGCGGTCCTTGCGGCTGCCGGCGACCACTTCGACAACGCCTGTGGCAGGCTCGTAGGTCATGGCCGCCTCGAACACCGGCCGGACGACACGGCGCGCAATCCTGCTGCGTTCGTCGAAGCCCAGCACGTCCTCGGCCGCGCCCTCGCGATAGATGGCCACCTGAACGAGGTCGCACTCGAGATCGTCCAGAAGCACGCGGTGACGGTCGAAGATATCGACATGGGCGTGGGGAGTGTCGAAGCGCTCGCGGATGGCTGCGGTGAAGGCGGCGACGGAGATCTCGTCCTTGCGGACAGAACAGTCCTTCTCGACCTCGAAGCCGCTCCACGAACGCCCGCGCCGGCGCTCGTCATTATAGAGCACCTCCTCGGCCATGCAGAAACGCGGATAGTCCCGGAGGAAGACCCAGAGCGAACGGTTGTTGAAGCCCTCCAACTCATCGAAATCGGCGCGGTCGCGGACCACGCTCCTCAGGGCGGTCTGGCCTGGCTCGGTGGCGAGCGCCCCCACGCGGGCGGCATCGAGGACGACACGCTGGCGTTCGGGGTCGCTCATGGAGTCCACCGCCTCGATCAGAGGTTCGATCACCTCTGGCTCCGGCTTGCTCCAGTCGATTGGCGGAAGCGACGGGAACTGGGTAAAGTAGTCATGCAGGCGATTCACAGGGGTCTTGCGGAAGAAGGCGGCAATCGAAGTCATTGAAAAACCTCATGATGTGAAAGGGAGAAAGCACGAAAATCATGCGCATCGATACGCATATGTTCGATGTATACCGAACGCGACGCTTTGTCTACTTGTGGACAACAGTTTTGTTCGACATATACCGAACAATGCAGTTGACATGGAACAGGCTGGGAACACGGAAATGATTCGATGACCACCTCTCTCGGGGCCAAGCTCAAGCACCACCGCCAGGAGAAGGGGTATTCCCTCGACAAGCTCGCGGAACTGACCGAATCCAGCAAAAGCTACCTGTGGGAGCTCGAGAACCGTGATACGCGGAAGCCCTCGGCGGAAAAACTGACCCGAGTCGCACAGGCCCTTGGCGTGACCACCGACTATCTTCTCGATGACACGGCCGAAGCGGATGATGAGATGCGGAAGGAAGCGTTCTTCCGGAAATTCAGCAAGCTCACCGCGGACGACAAGGAGAAGATCGCCGACATGATTGAGAGCTGGGGCGCAAAGAAAACGAAATGATGGGCGCCAAGGTGACGTGATTGTCGGTGAAGCTGCCAGCCACGCCCGAAGCATGGGCCATTCGCCTCACCCAGCTGCTCAATGCGGTTCAGGATGCCCATGGCCAGCCGCGCTTCCCCATCGACGTGGCCGCGATCGCCATGGAGTTCTCGCGCCACTATTTTCCCGACGCCCCGATCACCATGGTGGCAGGCGCTGCCATGTCCAAGGGCGTCGAAGGTATGCTGGTGCAGAAGAAGGATGGCTCCGGCGAGTGGGGCATTCTCTATAACAACAGCATCAGGTCCCCGGGCCGGCAGAACTTCACGCTGGCGCATGAGTTCGGTCATTACCTGCTCCATCGCGCCGAACTCGCGCAGGGCCGAGAGTGCAGCGGGCGCGACATGGGCGAGTGGAGCAACGGTCGCCAGCGAACCAGGGACGAGATCGTCGAAGCCGAAGCGAACACCTTTGCTTCCTTTCTCCTCATGCCCCTCGACGACTTCCGCGACCAGATCCGGACGCGCCCCATCGACATCGATAACCTGACGGAAATGGCCGACCGCTATGCCGTTTCGCTGACGGCCGCGATCCTCAAATGGCTGAGCATCACCGAGAAGCGCGCCATGATTGTCGTTGGCAAGGACGGGTTCATGGACTGGGCATGGTCGAGTAATGCGCTTATCCGGTCCGGGATCTACTATGCAGCGCAGCAGGAGGTGATTGAGTTGCCTCCGGCATCGCTGGCGGCGCAAGGCGCACATCCGGAAACTGCCCGCAATGGTGTGATACATGCTCCCGGCGTGTGGCGCGGAACCGAGGCCGTCCACGAGATGATGGTGTTCTCGCCTTCGAACGAGATGACGATCTCCTTGCTACTCTATCCCGACCGCGCGCCCACGCCGCAGGAGATGGCAGCGCTGGAAGATGAACCCGTTCCCGATACCTTCGACAAGTTCATGGATGGCGGACGCATCTGATTCGCGTGGTTCGTGGCAGCTGCGGGCATTCCGCAAGCGCGTGAGCGTTACGCAGTTGTACGCAGCCGTCCCCATAGGTGGACAATATCCACCAACATATTGATCTGATTGTGTTTTTATAATTTTGCGATAGCTTGTGGCCGTCATTCACATCGCGAAACGTCACCATGGCCCGCACCACGTTGGATCCGGTCTCGGGTCCCAATTCCATTCCACCTGATCGCATGACGCCCGAGGCCCGCCTCGCCGAAATCGGCCGCATCCTCGCCGCCGGCGTCATGCGTCGGATCGCAATGAAGTCCACTGCTTTATCAACGGCAAGCGGAGACAGTTTCGTGGACTTCCGCCCCCGGAAGAGCGGTTCTCGTCGCGCACACCGCATCCGCATCCGCATCGGAGGAAAGCATGAAGATTGAAAGCGCGAAGACCCAGCCGCGCCTTGGAGCAGGGATGGACCAGACCGTACTGGCCCGCCTGTCCGCACTGAAGGTAAAATCCGTGAGGGAACTGAAGGCCGACTGGCAGACCCTCTTCGGTGAGCCCGCTCCCAACAACAGCCGCATCTTCCTCGAGATCCGGATCGGCTACCGCATCCAGGAACTGACGCTGGGCGGACTGGACCGCGAGACACGGCGCATGTTGGATTTGCTGGCGGACGAGGTCGAAGGACTGTCGCGCCGCAAGAGCCAGATTGCCGACCCGCGCAACCCGGTGGTCGGAACGCGACTGGTCAGGGAATGGAATGGCGTCGAACACACCGTGACGGTCCTGAAGGACGGCTTCGACTGGCAGGGCCAAAAGTTCAAGTCGCTTTCCGCCATCGCGCGCGCAATCACCGGCACGCGGTGGAATGGCTATAGATATTTTGGGCTCCGCGAGCGCAAGCAGGAGCATGTCTGATGGATGCGATGAACCGCCCGCACCGCCGCCTTCGCTGCGCCATCTATACACGCAAGTCGAGCGAGGAAGGTCTCGACATGGAGTTCAATTCTCTGGACGCGCAGCGTGACGCCTGCGAATCCTATATTGCCAGCCAGCGTTCGGAAGGCTGGGCTGCCATCCGGGAGCGCTACGACGACGGTGGATTCTCCGGGGGCACGCTGGAGCGCCCTGCTCTCAAGCAGTTGCTGAACGACATCGAGAACGGCCTCATCGATGTTATCGTCGTCTACAAGATTGACCGCCTCAGCCGCTCGCTCATGGACTTTGCGAGATTGGTCGAAGTGTTCGATCGTAACAACGTGACCTTCGTATCCGTCACTCAGTCTTTCAACACTACCACCTCAATGGGCCGTCTTACGCTCAACATCCTGCTGAGCTTCGCCCAGTTCGAGCGCGAGGTGATCGGAGAACGCATCCGAGACAAGTTCGCCGCCTCGCGCAAGCGCGGCATGTGGATGGGCGGCTCCGTACCCTTTGGTTACGACGTCCGGGACCGCAAACTTGTCGTGAACGGCGACGAGGCCGCCACGGTGCGCCGGATATTCGAGCGCTATGTCGAATTGGGATCCGCCACGGAGCTGGCACGGGAACTGCGGCGCGGCGGCACCCGCAACAAGCAGGGCACGCTCATCGACAAGGGCTACCTCTACCGTCTCCTGAACAATCGTGTCTATCGCGGCGCGGCGGTCCACAAGGGCAACGTTTACGCCGGAGAACATGAGGCGATCATTAGCGACGTCCTCTGGGAGCAGGTGCGTTCCATCATGCAGGAGAGTCCCCGCAAGCGGGCGAACGATATACGGACTCAAACGCCAGCGCTGCTGAAGGGCCTCATCTTCAGCGAGACGGGTGCCGCCATGACGCCGACCAGCACAAAGAAAGGTCCGCGGCGCTACCGCTACTACGTCTCCATGGATGTAATCCGTAATCGGGAGAGCGGTGAAACAACGGCGCCGACACGGCTCGCCGCCGGAATGGCAGAGGACGCGGTCGTGGCGGAGGTCCGCCGTGTGCTGCAGACACCGGAAATCATCAGCCATGTCGCCGCGGCCCTGAGAGAAGATCGAGGCAAAGCAGCCGAGGCCGACGCGATCGAGGCCCTCCGAGACTTCCACGCACTCTGGGGGCAGCTGTTCCCCGCTGAACAGGCTCGCATCATTCAGCTGCTCGTCCGGCGCGTCACCGTCACCACCACAGGGCTGGAAGTCGACCTTCGGAAGGAAGGCATCGCTGGCATCATCCGGGACATGATCACATCACGCAAATTGGAGGCCGCTGAGTAATGACGCAGACCAACGATACGATCCGGGTCGTGATCCCGCTGAAGCTTCGCCGGAAGAACGGACGGCCACGGATCCTTCCGCCTGCGGATTACAAGCCCAGCGAAGACCGCACGCAGGATCCGCACATCCTGCGTGCCATTGGCCGCGCCTGGGCGTGGCGGCGGCGCATGGAGGCGGGCGAGTTCGGCACCGTCGAAGACTTGGCCCAGTCCGTCGGCCTCGGCGAGCGGCACGTCAGCCGCCTGCTGCGGCTGGCTTATCTCTCCCCGGAGGTCTTGAAGCGTCTAACCTGCGGGCGTGGGGCCACAGCGATCAGCCTGCATGATTTGTGTTTCGTCGCAGGCGAAGCGTGGCGTGAACAGACGGAGCGGGTGTTTGGGTGATGTTTGCTTGGGTGTTTCTCAGCATCATGACCTCAGAGTCAGATAAGTCCTCATCTATTTCCGGCAATGAAGGAAGAGGCGAAACATTCCTGCACACAATATCGGCAAAAGCCTGTAAGTCCGAGCCAGATGGACAGGAATTCATCTCTCGTCCATCACGGCTGTCCCCGCGTGACGGTGGAAGAAACGAATTCACGGCCTGGTAGATTCAGTCAGAAATTCCGGGGGATTGACATGGCCGACATGGTAGAAGAAACCCATTTAGCCAGCGTCTCTAATGCAATGGCGCAGGGCTGGAGCCGTTACATGACCGAGATTGAGGTTTTCCACTTCGACGGCGATAAGCCGAGTTTTGAGGCTTACGGACGTGAAAACGGCTTCCGGCACTGGTTGGCGTCAGACCTTCTCAAGATGCTGGAATATCCCAGCATGGATGCCGTTCGTAAGGCTGTAAACAAAGCCATCGCCGCATGTGCCAATCTCGGTGTGCCGATCCTCGAGAATTTCAAAGAGGTCGAAACGGAGGGGATCGGCAAGGATTACTGCCTCTCGAGGTTTGCCTGTTATCTCACAGTTATGAACTGCAACCCTCGCAATCCGAGAGTTGCTGCTGCCCAAGCATACTTTATCACCATGGCTGAAGCGTTTCGGCAATATGTGCAGACCTCAGAAGGAGTCGAGCGCGTTCTTATCCGTGGCGAAGTTTCAGACCGCGAGAAGTCTCTCAGTGCGATCGCCTACGGACGCGGTGTCGAGAACTACGCATTCTTCCAGAATGCGGGCTATCGCGGTATGTACAACATGAACATGAATGATCTGCGCGCCTTCAAGAACGCACCACAAGATAGGTCAATTCTGGATTTCATGGGAAAAACAGAATTGGCCGCTAATCTTTTCCGCATCACTCAGACGGAGGAAAAGATCTCGAAAGAGAATCTTAAAGGTCAAAAAAACCTTGAACGGGCGCACGAGTCCGTAGGGCGTGAGGTTCGGCAAAGTATGAAGAGGATTAGTGGAACCGAACCAGAGTTTATGCCTTTGGTTGAAGATATTCGGCAAGTTAAAAGCGGCTTGAAGAAAGCTGGCAAAGAGTTTGCCAAGATTGATGGGAAAAAAGACCCGAAGAGGAAGTAAAGGACAAGCCTCAAAAGACCGGGTGATCTGAGCCAATTGGCCTAAATGTTTATCGACAGGGCTACTCCAGATAAAGATATGTCCCACTCAAAAAGAGACGGGCAGTTGGGAACGAAAAACACTAATCGCCCTTTTCAGTCTAGGGCATCGTAAAGGTAAAGTGAACTCTTAGATTTTTCTGCCATAATGCGCATCAACGACGATCTGACAAACCCCGTACTTCTTGATGCGAGCGCTATGGAGTGGGTTCCCAGCCCTGCTGCCGGCGTAGACCGACGGATGCTCTACCGTGAAGGGGGCGAGGTCGCCCGTGCCACCTCCATCGTCCGCTATGCGCAAGGGAGTGCCTTTCCGGCGCATGTACATAGCGGAGGCGAGGAAATCCTCGTCCTCGACGGCACGTTCCAGGATGAGCACGGCGACTATCCGGCGGGCAGTTATTTCCGTAATCCTCCTGGCACCCACCACAGTCCCGCAGCTGCCGACGGCTGCGTAATCTTCGTCCGCCTCTGGCAATTCCGGCAGGACGACCATGCTCAGATCGTCCGCCAGCCGGGTGAAGGCGAACTCCTGATGCCGCGCGACGGTGTCAGCGCCGCCAGACTTCTGTTCGAGGATCATGCGGAGCGTGTCGTTCTCGAGACATGGACACCGGGGGCAATGCTGACCATCCCGAATGACCGGGGCCTCGAATTCGTAATCCTGTCCGGCATGGTGAAGGTGCAGGACATATTGCTTACCCCACAAGGTTGGGGCCGCCTCCCGGCAGGGCAACAGTTGACGGCCAAGGCAGGTTCCGAGTGCGCGCAGGTCTGGCTCAAGGATGCCCCGCTGCAACACGCAGACATCCTGCCGATGCCGGCCTAAACCGAACCAGGAAAAGATCATGACAACGCCACGGGTGGCGATCATTGGCGGCGGCCTGGCCGGACTGAACGCGGCGCGCCTGTTGCATCGCGCGGGCATTTCGTTTCAACTGTTCGAAGCACGCGATCGTCTTGGCGGTCGCATCCTGACCGTTGATGAGACAGGAAGCCCGGCTGAGGATGGGTTCGACCTCGGTCCTTCATGGTTCTGGCCCGAGATGCAGCCTGCCATCGGCAACCTTGTCTCCGAGCTCGGCCTTCAGGCTTTTGCCCAGTACAGCACGGGCGATATGCTCTTCGAACGCACGGCGCGCGAAGGACCGAGCCGCCTGCCCGGCATGACGCACCAACCACAGTCGATGCGGCTGGCCAGCGGCAGTGCAGCGTTGATCCGCACACTGGCCTCAGGCTTGCCGGACGGAGCGCTGAATACCGGCGCCGCTGTGACCGCGTTACACCTGACGGACTTTGGAATCGACGTGACCGTCGCGAGAGATGACCAGCAGCCGGAACGCATCAGCTTCAACCAGGTGATCGCCGCATTGCCCCCGCGCCTTCTTGCCACCGTTATCCGATGGGACCCCGCGCCCGATCCAGCCACACTCGATCTCTGGCAAGGCACACCCACATGGATGGCACCGCATGCGAAGTTCTTCGCCGTCTATGATCACCCCTTCTGGCGAGATGCGGGCCTGTCCGGCACTGCGCAGAGCATGGTCGGACCGCTCGCCGAGATTCATGATGCAACCACCGCCTCGGGTAAGGCGGCACTCTTTGGCTTTGTCGGCATCCCGGCGGCCCAACGAAAGAGCATCGGGCCGGAAACCCTCATCCGTGCAGCAATCCAACAACTCATCCGCTTGTTCGGACCCGAGGCTGCCCTACCGCGCGCGACCCTTCTGAAGGACTGGGCCGCTGATGAGCTGACGGCGACCTCGGCGGATGTTACCGCTGCCGGCCATCCGTCCGCCGTCGGCGCGGAGTGGGTCACCGGAGCATGGGCAGGTCGCTTGCTGTTGGCGGGAAGCGAAGCCAGCGCAACAGAGCCTGGCTATCTGGCCGGAGCGATGGAAGCGTCGAATCGGATCGTACAGGCTATCTGCCACCGCTCCTGATCGAAAGACTTGAACAGCGGCGTTACGCTTCTTTGCGCACCGCTACCAAACTGCACCAACTTTGGTTGTCATCAAGTCCATTGGCTAGCGCTCGAACTCGTCTCAACTTTGCCGGAGGTCCGCTCGACCAAGCAGTTGATATTTTGTGATATTTTGAGTGCGTACCGATTTCGGTGAGGTCCGCTCGGAATGAGACGGTGGGCCTTTAGAGACTGATTTCGGGCTGGTCCCCAGTCTCTGAAGTCCGCATTACTCTCGCAAACCCTTTTGAAACCAAAAGGAATTTCGACGCTCATTTGCGCTGTTAGGGATTTAGCGACAGGAAACTGGCGGAGACGGAGGGATTCGAACCCTCGATACGCCTTACAGCGTATGACGATTTAGCAAACCGTTGCCTTCAGCCACTCGGCCACGTCTCCTGCTGCGGGGCTTTTGCCGCGATTTTCGGGCGGATGCAAGTGCGGCGTCCGGGGTTGAGACGTCAGGTCCTGGGAGCCTCGGGGAACTCCTCGAGAAGGCGGCGCTCCAGCGCCAGAAGATCCTCCGGAAGGGCAGCGCCCGTGGCGCGGAGTTCGTTCAGTTCCTGGTGGATGCGGTGGTAAAGCTCGTGCAGGTCTTCGGGCTGCTCGTTCATCTCGCCCAGAAGCATGCCGATCTGCGCCTTCAGTTCTTCGAATGCCATGTCAAACCTCACACATCGCCGCTTTGCATTGCACCATAGCGCGTCACCCGCTGATCCGCCAGTTTAGAGCGATTCTAAATCCGACTAATTTGCTCGGTTTTTCTTGACACGCGAAATCAGCCTGCGCATAGAGAGGTCACAGCACTCAATCGCAACCACGAGGATCGTCATGTCTCTCACCCGCCGCTCGCTGCTCGCCGCCGCCGCATCGCTGGCCCTCACAACTTCCATTTCTGGCATGGCCCAGGCGGCAGGCGAGGTGAACGTCTACACCTACCGCCAGCCTGCCCTGATCGACCCCCTCTTCGAAGCCTTCACCGCCAAGACCGGAATCACCGTGCGCGCGGTGTTCGCGGAAAGCGGCCTGGTCGAGCGCCTGGCGCAGGAAGGCCGCAACAGTCCGGCTGATCTGCTGCTGACGGCGGATGTCGGCCGTCTTGTCGAGGCCGCGGCCCGCGATTTGGCCCAGCCTGTCTCGTCGCCCGCCATTCTCGACAAGGTGCCCGCCAATCTTCGCGATGCGCAGGACCGGTGGTTCGGCCTCACCATGCGGGCCCGGGTGATCTATGCCTCGAACGACCGCGCCAAGATCGACGCCATCTCCTACGAGGAACTGGCCGACCCGAAGTGGAAGGGCAAGATCTGCCTCCGTCCCGGCAACCACCCCTATAATCTCGGCCTGATCGCGGCGATGATCGCCCACAAGGGCGAGGACGCAACGCGCGAATGGCTGAAGGGCGTCAAGGCGAACTTGGCGCTGAAGCCCAACGGCAATGACCGGGCGCAGGCGAAGAGCGTGTTCGCCGGCGAATGCGACCTCGCCATCGCCAACACCTATTACATGGGCAAGATGATGACGAACAACGAAGAGCCCGAGCAGAAGGACTGGGCGAAAGCCGTGAAGATCGTGTTCCCCTCCTCGCCTGAATTCGGCACGCATGTGAATATTTCCGGCATGCTGCTGACGAAGAACGCCCCCAACAAGGACAACGCCGTGAAGCTCATGGAATACCTGGCGAGCGACGAGGCCCAGCGTCTTTATGCCGACGGCAATTTCGAGTATCCGGTCAACCCCGCGGTGTCGGCCTCCGAGATCGTCAAGGCCTGGGGCAGCTTCACGCCCGATACGCTGAACGTCGCTGAGATCGCGAAATTCGAGCCCGCCGCCGCGAAGCTTGTCGACGAGGTGCAGTTCAACGACTGATGAAATCTGGCGGGAGTGCGGTTATTTCGACAGCCGCAGTCCCGTCACCTTGCGTCCAATCTCCTGGAATGCCGAGGACAGCTGGTCGGAAGTTGCCGCCAGATAGGCATTGCTGGCGCTTGTCGCGCAATTGGTCAGGGTCTGCTTCACGATTTCCAGCTTCTCGATATCGAAACCGACCGTATAGATGACGATGCCCTTCTTCTTCATGGCGGAACATAGTTTCTGGACCTGTTCGATCGCCGATCCATTGGGCGCGCTGCAGTCGATCTTGTCGTCGTCGGAACCGCTTCCATAGGTCGAGCTCTTGGCAATCACGCCGTTGCAATAGCTCGAGTTGAATTCGCCATCAGTCATGATGACGGCGATCTTGGACACATTCTTCGTGCCATAGGCGGCGGGCTGGTTCTCGCCGGCCCAGACGCCGAAATCGCGCGACAGCACATACCACCCCCATGCCACGCCCACTTGGGACGCCGTCGAGCCGCTGCCGTCGAGATCGTCGATGGCGGCTGAAAGACGGGTCTTGTTCGCGGTCAGGGGAATGACCTCGTATTTCAGGCAAGGGTTGTTGGGGCTCGGGTAGTTGAAGCCCACCTTGGCGCCGAGGACGGAAGCATCGGTATAGGCCTCGGGGCCGATGCGCTCGCTCACACAGGTGCTGGCGGCGAAGGTCTTGTTGGACTTGAACTGGTTCTTGAACTTGTAATACTGGCATCCCGGCGCGGTGCAGGTGCCGGACGACGCGGTGCCGCGCACCGTATCCGCGAGGGCGCCCACATTCACGCCCATCGAATAGGGAATGACCGCGGCTTTCGAGTACAGCAGCGTCTGCTTGTCCCACACGACGGTATCGACGAACTCCTTCGCCGCTTTCTTGAGGGCGGCGATCCGCGAGCCTTTCATCGAACCCGTCGTGTCAAGCACGAGGGATACCTCGATGTTGTTGCCGGACCGCGTCACCTCGGCGGTGACGGGCAGGTCGACGGTCGGGACGCCAACGATGCCCATGAAACTCGACTTGAAGCGGGCGACGGCGGACAAGGTGATCACGCCGCCGTTGTAATCCAGACTGAGGTCGACAATATCGCCGTGTTCGTCTTGCTCGAAGTTCTGCTGCAGAACCTTTTGAGCAAGCACCCTCATCTCGTCGGGCTTTTCGAGGGGCGAACTGCCGACCTGCAGGATGGCAGCGTCCGCCGCGGCGGCCAAGCTGGTGCGAGCGACCGTCAGCCGCCCGAAATCGATAGCCGCTCCGCCCGCGAGCGCCAGAGCGAGCATGGCGAATGAGAAAATGATCGATACATTTCCCCCTTCCGTGCCGCGGAAGAGGAAACGCCGTAAACTTTGACTTTTTAGCTGCCAGAAACAGTTCGGGAACATCCCACCCACTTCGCAAGAGGCGCTTGCGCGGAACTGGACCCCGCCAATCGCGGCAGGAACTGGGCAGAAATTTGCTGGTTAATGGATTATTGGTAGCATCCGGACGATTGTGCCTCTATAATTCCAGGCAATTGGAGTTCGCCATGCGATTTACATCGATTTTGCTGCTCGCCGCCGTGGCCATTGCCCCTACGCAGGCCGTTGCCTACGAGAATTACATCCCGCTTGGCCACAGCTATTCGCCGGACGACTCGGTATTGCCGGAGTTCAACAGCGAGCAGGACAAGCTGAATTCCGCGGTCGACATCTACGAAGCCGAGATTTACAACCGCCAGCGGCGCGCCAAGGTCTTCTCCAGCCAGCTTGACCGGTTCAAGAACGACCAGGAACTTTCCGGCGGCAGCGAGTTCATCGACTACTGAGCCCTCGCGTCCGGGCGTATCTGCACCGGATCAGTGCAGGGTCATCCAGGCCCGGGCCTGACGCTGTGCCTCGGCAACCTGCGCCGGGGTCATTTCAAGAGCCAGTTCACGGCGATAGTGGCGGGCATCCTCGCTGCCCTTCAGCGCGGCCAGGTTGAACCACTTGTGCGCGGTCACATAGTCCTGAAGCACATCGCGGCCGATGCAATACATCATGCCGAGTTCGAACAGGATGTCCGCCGTCGCTGCGTTCGGCGTGATTTCAGCAAATCCGGGTTCCCCCATCGATATACGAGCCATTTGACGTCCCTTTCAATTTCCCTGGTTGCCGCCGGGTTTCAAGTCCCACCTTGAAGGTCCGCCGGATGTTCACTGCACTTATGTGTCTCGTGAACATGGGCTCATATTGTCCGGCCTTTCGGAATGGCGCGTTAAGCGGCAGGCTTAAAGGCGCGTGCAGAGACAGGATGAGCGCTTCGTTACCCCGATCGTAGTTCGAGTCAAATCAAGGACTTGCGGGCGTGAATGCCAGCAATTTGCGAGGTTCCGTTCACCGCTCGTTCACCGCGATGGGCAAATCACGGGGATAACGGCACCGCAATGCGGAGCATGACGGGATAATGGTCGGAGCCGGCGGGTTCGCCGATCTGCTGGCTCTGCGTCGCCTTGATGCCGGGCGATACGAAGATGTGGTCGATCGCGATCTGCGGCAGTCCGGCATGGCTCGGCCAGCTTGGCAGATTGGTGAGCCGGACAAGGTTCGAGCGGTTCTCGACGGCCTCGATGATGCGCGAGAAGGGCGTAGCGTTGAAGTCGCCCATCACGAGCTTTCTGCCCGGCAGCCTTTCGATCAGCTTCGAGAGTTCCACGACCTGCCGGTACTGGGCGCGCGAATGCGGAAAGCGGATCGTATGAACGCCGAACACCGTGAGGTTTCCGGCTTCCGGCCCCAGTCTGGCGCGAATATAGGGCGGGCCATCCCACAGCGCGGCGGCGTCGCTTTCGGCGATCGGAAACTTGGACAGGATCACCAGGTTGCAATAGTCGATTCCATAGCAATCCGCCTGATGCGGGTAGCGGTCCTTTACCGCTTCGAGAATGCGGCGCTTGTTGGGGCCCATCTCCAGTAGCGTGATGATGTCGGCATCGATCCGCAGGATTTCGGCCTGCACCGCATCGGCCTGGCCACTGACATAAAGCGTGTTGAACGTCGCGACTTTCAAGTCGCGGGCGTTGGCGCCTGCCGGCGCCGATGCAAAGGTCAGCGGCGCCTGGCTTGCCACGTGGGGCCAGGCCCCGATGCCGATGAGACCCAGCACGATGATCAGAAAGGCCGTCAGCAGCTTGGCGCGCCGCATGAGCAGGCCAATGAGGAAGGCCAGCGTGATGACGCCGAACTGCAGCGTGAACTGCGAAAAGACGTCGAAGGCGATCCACAGCTGGCCCAGCCGCGAGCCGATCAATCCAGCGAGGCCCAGCATCAGGCCGAGCTGGCACTCGAGCCTGCCGGTCGGCTTGCGCTTCCGCGGCGGCCCGGTTTCCGGCTGAAGCGTTGTGTTGTCAGCCGTTTTCGTCAACTGAGGCCCCGGTTGCGATTACAGGAGTCTGCTCTCCATCGGCAGAATCTGTTCGGGTGTACCAAAGCCCGGAAGGGCCTCAAAGCGTTTCTTCCAGGCAGCGACACTCGGATAGGGCGTGAGGTCGATGTTGGCCTCCGCCGCATAGCGCAGCACGCCGTAGATGCCGATGTCGGCAATGGTCGGCTTCTTGGCGGCGATCCACTCGTTTCTGGCCAGTTCATGCTCGAGGCCCGCAAGTGCCGCTTTGGATTCGGTGTCGTACATGACGCGCACCTCATCGCCGAACTGGCGAAGCCCGCGCGAGCGTGCCCTGAGCCGGAAGATGGGAATCGCCAGCTTGTCCCACTGCCAGAACAGCCATTCGCGGATGCGGTTCTTCTCGACCGCCGTCTTGCCGTCGAACTTCTTCAGCGATTCCGCCAGATGTTCCAGAATTGCCGCCGACTGGACGAAATAGGTCTGCCCGTCGCGCAGCGCCGGAACCTGGCCGTAGCGATTCTTGACGAGGTAGTCCGGCATCTTGTGCTGGCCCTCGCGCAGGTTCACGTGAATATAAGAGAACGGATGCTTGCAGAGGGTGAGCATCAGGCCGACCGTATAGGTGGGGCCGGACCCCAGGATGCCGTAAAGCGTGAAGCGCTGCCTGTCGCCACCGCCTGATGACGGTGTGGACTTCTTCGCTGGCGGCGCGGCCTTCTTGGGCGCGGGCGCCGGCTTTTTGGCAACCGGTTTTGCCTTTACCGGTGCCTTCTTCTGCAACGGCTTCGCGGCCTTTTTGGCAGCCGCCTTCTTCGCAGCCTTCTTGGCTGTCTTTGCCATGATAGTTCCCCTCCCGGCCCCCGTGTACGCCAACAAAAACTCAGGGTACGGACTATAACCGAGAACCAGGAGAAAGGAAAATCGAAACTAAATTCTTGAAGAATCTCAGTGAATTCCAAGCCTGTGAAGGTGCTGCAAGTTTCTCCGGCCAGTCTTCGGACTTCAACTGTTCATTCAAGGTAAACTCTTAAGATATTGAAATACAACAGTCTTTTTATCTGGTACGCACGCCTGCCATGCGCGGTGCCCGGCCTCGGGCGTCAGGCACCGCAGTCATCATATCCCCAGTTTTTCTTTCAGCAGATCGCTCACCGCCTGCGGGTTTGCCTTGCCGCCGGTCGATTTCATCACCTGCCCCACGAACCAGCCGAGCATGGTGGGCTTGGCCTTCACCTGCTCCACCTTGTCGGGGTTGCCGGCGATAATGTCGTCCACCGCCTTGGAAATCGCTCCGGTATCGGTCACCTGCTTGAGGCCGCGCGATTCCACGATCTCAGCGGGGTTGCCGCCCTCGGTCCAGACGATTTCGAACAGGTCCTTGGCGATCTTGCCGGAAATCGTGCCACTGACGATCAGGTCGACGATGCCGCCGATCTGCTCGGCTGAAACCGGCGTCGTCTCGACGGTCTTTCCCTCCTTGTTCAGGCGGCCGAAGAGTTCGTTGATCACCCAGTTGGCGGTCAGCTTCCCGTCCCTGCCCTTTGCCGCCTGCTCGAAGAAATCGGCGGAGGCGCGCTCCGAGGTCAGCACCAGCGCGTCGTAGGCGGAAAGCCCATAGTCCTTCATGAAGCGGGCGATCTTCTCATCAGGAAGTTCGGGGAGCGTCGCCTTGATGCCGCCGATCCAGGCCTCCTCCAGTTCCAGCGGCAAAAGATCCGGATCGGGGAAATAGCGGTAATCATGTGCTTCTTCCTTCGAGCGCATGGAGCGGGTTTCGCCCTTCCTGGCGTCGAAAAGCCGGGTTTCCTGGTCGATCTTGCCGCCATCCTCCAGAATGCCGATCTGGCGGCGCGCCTCGTATTCGATCGCCTGCCCCATGAAGCGGATCGAGTTCACGTTCTTGATCTCGCAGCGGGTGCCGAACTCGGCCCCCGGCCTGCGAACCGAGACGTTGACGTCGGCGCGGAGCGAGCCCTGCTCCATGTTGCCGTCGCAGGTGCCCAGATAGCGCATGATCTGGCGGAGCTTGGTCACATAGGCCTTGGCCTCGTCGGCCGAGCGCATGTCCGGCTTCGAGACGATTTCCATCAGCGCGCAGCCGGAACGGTTGAGGTCCACGAAGCTCATGGAGGGGTGCTGGTCGTGCAGTGATTTTCCGGCGTCCTGTTCCAGATGCAGGCGCTCGATGCCGACCTCGATCGACTTGCCATCGACATCGACGTGGACCGAGCCTTCCCCCACCACCGGCTGCTTGTACTGCGAAATCTGGTAGCCCTGCGGCAGGTCCGGGTAGAAATAGTTCTTCCGGTCAAACACCGAGTACGCGTTGATTTGGGCCTTGAGGCCAAGCCCCGTCCGCACCGCCTGCTCGACGCAGAATTCGTTGATCACCGGCAGCATTCCCGGCATCGCCGCATCGACCAGCGAGACATGATCGTTGGGCTCGCCGCCAAATTCGGCGGAGGCACCTGAAAACAGCTTCGATTTCGACAGCACCTGGGCATGAACCTCGAGCCCCAGCACGATTTCCCAATCGCCGGTCGCTCCCTTGATCCAGTCCTTCTTGTCGGCCACGCGCTTTGCGGATTCCATCATCTCGGTCACCTGTCAATCTGGCGCCTTGGTACTCACTCGGGCACGCCGGTTCAAGCATTGCGTAAAGGCTTTCGTCTTTCGTTAACCATTGGGAAGCCTCAATCCCCTATGGTCCGATCTCATCAGGATGGAGCCCGCCATGTTTCGCATCGCCGCCGCCGCCGCACTGAGCCTCGCTGCATCGGATTGCGCACGGGCGGAGGACAGTGCCTGGGAACCCGCCAAGGCCGGCATGATCGAATGCTTCGCCGCCGACCTCGACAACAAGACCTGCCAGGGCATGACCGCTTACCAGTGGAAGGATGGCGACAACGTCATCGGCAGCGCGCGCTTCTATAACGAGGCCGCGGTGCCGGGCGCCGTCATCACGACCAGATGGCCCGCCACCATCAAGGGCGACAGGAATTGCTCCTTGATCACCCAGGACTATGCCATGACGGCGATTTTCGAGGAAGCCGGAATGCCCGTTTCGGAAGAAAAAACAATGAAGTACAGGAAAATCCTGGCAGCCAGCTTGAGGGAAATCACTGGCAAGACCGTGTGCGCCCGGATCGGTAAATATGGCCGCGACTATACGGTTCAGATCACCGTCGACGGACGCGAGATGCCATCGTCCTCCAACTGGCTGGCCTTTGTGGACAAGAATGCCGGCTTCACGCTGAAGCCCTGAAGGCGATTATTGCCGCGGTCCGTGTTTTGCGATCTCGCGGGTGATCGAGCGGGCCAGCCACAGGAAGCCGATCAGCATCACCACCAGCACGCCCATGAAGGTCAGATCCGGCGTGCTCATGCCGCCGAAGCCGCCGAACCTCCAGCGTTTCCACACCTCGATGAAGATGACGAGGACCACGAAGCCTGCGGCGGCGATCGAGCCTGCCCGCATGGCGCGGAGGATGAGGGCGCCCAGAGGGGACATTGACGAGCCATTCCAGCAGTTGACGTCGCCGGATTGTGGGCCAATCTGCGGACAATTCCAACAGCTGTTGCGAGAACATTGTGATTCCCTCCCTGACCCCCGTTGCCCAGCTTGAAGTTTTCATCGCCCGGCCGCTTGTCATCGGGGCTGCGGAGGCAGGGATTCGCGAGGTCATTCCCATCACCGGCGGCAGTGTCGATGGCCCGCTGCTGCAAGGCACAGTCCTTCCCGGCGGTGCGGACTGGTGCCTGACAAGGCCCGACGGCATTGCCGAAGTCTGGGCGCGTTACACGATCCAGACAAATGAGGGTCATCTGGTCTCCATCATCAATTCAGGCTTCGCGCATCCCAACGGCGACGGCAGCTATGGCGGCCGCACAATTCCACGCTTTGAAGTCGCCACCGGCCCGCTGGACTGGCTTTGCCGCAGCGTGTTCGTCGGAACGCTTCTGGCTCACGCAAGCGGCGACAGGGTGAACCTCGCGTTCTTCAGGGTCGATTAAGTGCTGCCGAGGATCGGCGGTCTGGCGTTCAATTCTGCAATAGTGAAGCCCGCTACCTTCTTGTAGGAGGCGGCGACGTCTTCGAGCTCCTCCCGTGCCAACACATCGCCGATCCTCGCGAAGCCCTGGGGTGCGCGCTCCTCGACGAGCTGCATCACCTGCTCCGGCCCGTTGCGGCGATTGGCAAGCACGATGGCCGAAGTAGCAGGGCGGCGTTCCGTCTCATAGGCTTCCAGTGCCTCAGGAACCTCTCCGCGCGCCCTGATCTCTCGCGCCAGCACCCGCGCATCGAGGATTGCCTGCGACGCGCCATTGGAGCCGATCGGATACATGGCGTGGGCTGCATCGCCCAGAAGCGTTGCCCGGCCATGGGTCCATTTCGGCAGCGGGTCGCGGTCGACCATCGGGTATTCGAAGCAGCCGCCGGAAGCGTGCACCAGTTCCGGCACATCCAGCCAGCCAAAGCGCCAGCTCTCGAACTGTGGCAGAAAGTCCGCAAAGTCGCCCTTCCGGTTCCAGTCCTCGCGCCGCCAGACGTGGCCGGGCTCGAATTTCAGTTCGGCGATCCAGTTGATCACCGGTTCGCCCGCCTGCTGCGGCGCAATCGGGTAGCACACGAACTTCTGGAACTCGTGGCCCGCCATGATCATGCTGCGGTTGTCGAGGATGGCCCTGCCCCGCGTCACGCCCCGCCACAGCACGGCGCCGTTCCAGATCGGTGGTCCTTCGTCAGAATAGAGCTTCGCCCGCACTGTGGAGTTGATGCCATCGGCACCAATCAGCAAGTTCCCGCTGACCTTGACCCTCTCGTTGTCTTCCCGGCGCAGGAATGTGGCCTCGATGCCGCCCGTCTCGCGCCAGTCTACCAGTTGATGGCCGGTGGCGATGCGCTCTGGCCCCAGCCGCTCCATGGCGGCATCGAGAAGGATTTGCTGCAGTGTGCCCCGGTTGATCGAAATCTGCGGCCAGTTGTATCCCGCCGCACGGCCCCGTGGCTCGCGCCAGATCTCCTGTCCGCGCTTGCTGAAATAAGCCAGCGCCGCCGTCTGCACGCCGGCCGCCAGCAATTGCTTCTCAAGGCCCAGTTCGAAGAGTTCACGCACCGCATGGGGCAGGATGTTGATGCCAACGCCCACCGGCTCGATCTTCCGCACCGCCTCGAAAATCCTGACGTCCACGCTCGCCTGGGCGAGGCTCAACCCCGCCACAAGCCCGCCGATTCCCGCTCCCGCCACAATAACCGTCATGCCGTCAGACACCTTCCCCCTGTGCTTGCCTCATGCTACCGCTCTTGTTAGTCAATGGCGCAGAACATGTCGAAATCAAAACCCGATCTCTCCACCCTCTCCCCGCAGACGAAGCTCGTGGCGGCGGGCCGCGACTATGGCGAGCATGGCTTCGTCAACCCTGCCGTCTATCACGGGTCGACCGTGCTGTTTCCCACGGCAAAGTCGCTGCACGACCGGTCGCAGACCTATGTTTACGGAAGGCGGGGCACGCCCACATCGCGCGCCGTCGAGGAGGCCGTGGCCCTCGTCGAGGGCGGGCACAATGCCAAGATGCTGCCGTCCGGCATGGCGGCGATCTCGACCGCCCTCCTCGCCTTTCTGAAATCCGGCGATCACCTGCTGATGGTCGATACAGTCTATTTTCCCGCCCGCCAGTTCTGCGATGGGCTGCTGAAGGGCCTCGGCATCGAGACGACCTACTACGACCCGATGATCGGCCGCGGCATCGCCTCGCTCATCCGGCCCAACACCCGCGTCGTCTATTGCGAAACGCCCGGTTCGCAAACGATGGAGGTGCAGGACATGCCGTCGATCGCGCAAGCCGCGCACCAGGCGGGCGCCATCGTGATGGTCGACAACACCTGGGGTGCTGGCCATTTCTTCAAGGCCTTCGAGCATGGGGCCGACGTCTCGGTCCAGGCGGCGACGAAATATCTCGTCGGCCATTCGGATGCGATGATGGGCACCGTCACCTGCAACGCCGCGACGTGGGAGCAGTTTAAAGACGCCTACGAAAGCATGGGCCAGTTCGCCGGGCCTGACGACATGTACCTGACGCTCCGCGGCATCCATACGCTCGATGTGCGCCTCGAGCGCCACATGAAGAATGCGATCGCGGTTGCCGAATGGCTGCGCTCGCGCGACGAGGTTGAAACCGTGCTTTACCCGGCGCTCAGCAATGCGCCGGGACACGATATCTGGAAGCGCGATTTCAAAGGCGCATCGGGCCTGTTCTCGGTGGTGCTGAAACCATGCGCGGACGATGCCGTCGATTCCTTTCTCGACCGGCTTGCGCTGTTCGGCATGGGCTACAGCTGGGGCGGTTTCGAGAGCCTGTGCATACCCTTCAAGCCGCTGCGCACCGCAACGGCGTGGACGGCGCCGGGCCCGTGCCTTCGCTTTCACATCGGGCTTGAAAGCCCGGACGATCTCATCACTGACCTGACGGACGGATTCAAAGGACTCCAATCAGCATGACCACGCAGCGCAAGGTTCTCAATGTCGGGGGCAACAACAAGGAGATCCGCATTCCGCAATACTATGCGGGCTTCGAACATCTGCTGCTCGATATCGATCCTGTGGGCAAGCCCGACATCGTCTGCGATGCGCGCGCCATGAAGAGCCTTTCCGCCGCGCAGTTCGATGCGATCTACTGCTCGCACAACCTCGAGCACTTCTTCGCGCATGACGTGCCAAAGGTGCTGTCAGGCTTTCTGCATGTGCTGCGCCCCGACGGGTTTGCCGAAATCCGTGTTCCCGATCTCGACCTCGTCATGAAGGCCTATGTCGCGAAGAACCTCGATATCGAGAGCGTGCTCTACCAGTCGGGCGCCGGCCCGATCCTGGTGCGCGACGTGCTCTACGGCTTTGGCAAGCAGATCGAGCGTTCGGGCGTCGATTTCTATGCCCACAAGACCGGCTTCACGCATGCGTCGCTCACGCGCGCCCTTTTCGCAGCCGGCTTCAAGTATTGCGTGCAACGCAAGGGAAGGGGCGATTTCGAACTGCTGGTCTATGCCTTCCGCGACAGGCCGACGGATTTCCACGAGGGCCTCTTAAACTTCAAGATGAAGGCGGATGCCTGATCCGGCATTGATCTTTCATCGATCATGATTACCTGAGGCCCTGAAGGATTTTCCGGAGGGATGGTGATGAAGTCGATTTTGGCATTCGGCGCGGCGCTGCTGTTATCGGCGGGCGTGGCACTGGCGCAGGCGAGCGACGATCCCGAGTTGATCTTCAAGAAGACGACCGTTTGGCGCATGCTCTCGCCCGATGCGAAGCTCGCGACCTATGTGATCGACGATCCCACGGTCACCGGCGTTTCCTGCTATTTTACGGTGCCCGAAATCGGCGGCTGGAGCGGCTGGGCGGGCTTTGCCGAGGAGCGTTCCGAAACCTCGCTTGCCTGCCGCCAGACGGGGCCGGTGACGATCAGCGCCAAGTTCGAACAGGGCGAGCAGATTTTCCGCCAGCGCCGCTCGCTGTTCTTCAAGAAGATGCAGATCGTGCGCGGCTGCGATCCGAAGCGCAATGTGCTGGTCTATCTCGCCTATACCGACAAGCTGATCGAGGGCAGCCCGCAGAACTCGACGTCGACGGTGCCCATCATGCCGTGGGGAAATCTTCCCGCACCGAAATGCGGGGACTTCCTCCAGTAGCAGCGGCGCCAGCGCTTCACATGCCGGGTTCGATCGGCCGTTCGATCTCGCCGCCGCTCTCCGCCCAGTCCTTGAAGGCGCCGAGGTTCAGAACCTTCTGGTAGCCCAGATCCTTCAGCGTCTTGCCGCTCAAGGCCGAGCGGCCGCCGGAAGCGCAATAAACGAGAACGGTTTTCGACTTGTCGAACCGCTTGTCGTGATAGGGTGACTCAGGGTCTGCCCTGAACTCCAGCATGCCGCGGGAGACATGCACCGCGCCCTGCACCTTGCCGCTGCTTTCCACTTCCGGAGAATCTCGCACGTCGAGCACCAGAACATCTCCCGAAACCATCAGGTCCTTCGCCTCGGCGGGCGAGATGCGCGGCACCACTGCGTTGGCGGCTTCCATCATCTGTTTCACGCTTGCTGGCATCTTCATCTCCATCAAGTTGCCGGTTCGCCGTCGCTGGCAAAGAATCTAATCCTCCGCAATGCCATCGGCAATTAGCCAAAACGGATGATCGCCGTGCCCGTCTTGCATGCCGGGAGACGGCTCATGCGGAAGGAGAAGCCCCGCCGGTCTGTGCCGTCAGCCGCTGCAGCATGCCATCGGCGATTTCATCCTCGCCCATCAGCACATGCCCGGCGCCGAGCGACCGGAGATATTGGACCGCCTCGTTCGAATGCGCGCGTGCGATGATCCCGATCGCCGGATTGGCAATGCGTGCCGCCTCGATGATGTGACCCGCCTCGAAGGCATCCGGAATGGCGGTGATCAGCCACTTCGCCTCGCCGAGGTTCAGCCGCTCCAGAAGGGCCGGTTCGCCGCAGGGCCCGGCATATATCTCGATCCCCTTTTCGCGCAGGCCGGTCACCAGGTCTTCGTCGGCCTCGACCACCAGAAACGGCATTCGCCTGGCACTCAGCTCCGCGCCGACGCGCGAGCCGACCCGGCCATGCCCCACGAGAATCACATGATCGCTGAGAACCGTCGGCTTCTCGTCGCGCCCGCGTTGGGGCGGCGGCTGGTCGGGCACCGCCGCAGGCGCCTCGGCAGCCGTGACGCGGCCAAGCGCCAGGAACAGCAGCGGATTGAGGAGGATCGAGAGGATGGCGCCGGCCACGACGAGATCCCGCGCGGCATCCGGCACGATCTGCAAGCTGCCGCCCAGCACCACGAGGATGAAGGAGAATTCGCCGATCTGCGCGAGGCTTGCCGAAATCGTCAGCGCCACGTCGCGGCTGTGGCCGAAGGCGCGGACGATCAGATAGGCAGCGGCGGATTTTCCCAGCACGATGATGAAGAAGGTAGCGAGAACCGCCAGCGGCGCGCTCAGCAGCACGGCCGGGTCGAGCAGCATGCCAACGGAGACGAAGAACAGCACTGCGAAGGCATCGCGCAGCGGCAGGGTTTCCTTGGCGGCCTGGGTGCTCAATTGCGATTCCGCCAGCACCATGCCCGCGAAGAAGGCGCCGAGCGCGAAGGACACGCCGAACAGGCTGGCAGAGCCATAGGCAACGCCCAGCGCAATCGCCAGAACCGCAAGGCGGAACAGTTCGCGCGAGCCGGTATGGGCCACGTAGTGCAGCACCCACGGGATGATACGGCGGCCGACGATCAGCATCAGCGCCACGAAGATGCCGACTTTCACGCCCGTCAGCAGCAGCGTCGTCCAGATCGGGCCGATGCCGAGCGCCAGCACAAGCCCGAGGTTTCCGGTGGTCGCCGGCGCTGTGCCGCCCAGAAAGCCCGCCAGCGGCGGCAACAGCACGAGCGTCAGCACCATCACCAGGTCTTCGACGATCAGCCAGCCGACGGCGATTCGCCCACGCTCGGTTTCGACCAGCCGCCTTTCCTGCAGGGCACGCAGCAGCACCACGGTGCTGGCCACCGAAAGGCATAGTCCGAACACCACGCCCGCCCCCCAGGGCCATCCCATGGCCCAGCCCAGCCCCGTGCCAAGGAGCGTTGCCACCGCGATCTGTCCGATGGCGCCCGGAATGGCGATGGCCCGCACCGAGAGCAGATCCTTCAGCGAAAAATGCAGGCCGACGCCGAACATCAGCAGGATGACGCCGATTTCAGCGAGTTCGGTGGCCAGTTCCTGGTCCGCCACATAGCCAGGCGTGAAGGGGCCGACCACGATCCCCGCCAGCAGATAGCCGACGATCGGCGGCAGCCGCATGCGCTGTGCCAGAAGGCCCAGAACGAAAGCGAGTGCCAGGCCAATGGCGATGGTGGCGATCAGCGGCGTATCGTGCGGCATTGGTCCTCATGCATGGCGGTCAGATTTGTTTCGGGGCACAAGCGTTTGCACCCCTGAGGGCGATGACAGATTATAGAGGCGGGAACCCCAGGATGGAATCACCAATGAGCCTGAAAGTTGCAGAGATCACGGCGCGAAGCGGCGTCGCCTTCGGCACCAGCGGGGCGCGCGGGTTGGTGACGGGCTTCACGCCGGAGGTTTGCTTGAGCCTCACGCAAGGGTTCCTGAAGCTTCCGGGCATCAAGCGCGGCACGGTGCTTCTGGGCCACGATCTTCGCCCCAGCAGCCCCGGCATCGCGCGGGCCGTCATCGCGGCGGCCGAAGCGGCGGGGCATTCCGTCATCTTCGCAGGCGTGCTGCCGACACCGGCATTGGCCTATGCCGCCACGCAGATGGGCCTTCCCGCCATCATGGTGACGGGTAGCCACATCCCCTTCGACCGCAACGGCATCAAGTTCTACCGCGCCGAGGGCGAGATCACCAAAGCCGACGAGCAGGCGATGATGGCGGCGGAGGCGCCACTCTCCCCCCTCGTGCTGAAGCCCCTGCCCGAGGCGGACCCGCGCGCCGTTGAGGTTTATACCGCCCGCTGCACCGGCGCCCTTGCGGATGATGCGCTGGCGGGATTGCGGATCGGCATCTACGAGCATTCGGGCGTGGCGCGCGATCTCATGCACGCCATTTTCCGCGCGCTGGGTGCCGGAACAACAGGCCTTGGCCGCACGGACACCTTCGTTCCCATCGATACCGAATCCCTCACCCCGGAAGACCGCAAGCTCGGGCGCGACTGGTCGGCGGAACACGGCTTCGACGCCATCATCTCGACCGATGGCGATGCCGACCGTCCACTCGTTTCCGACGAGCGTGGCCAATGGCTGCGCGGCGACGTGCTGGGCATCCTCGCGGCAAAGGCGGTGGGCGCGAAGACGGTGGTGACGCCCGTCAACAGCAACACGGCACTGGAGAAATGCGGCGCCTTCCCGCATATCATCCGTACACGGATCGGATCGCCCTATGTGCTGGCAGGAATGGGGCAAGCAACTGTTGAGCCCGTCGTCGGCTACGAAGCCAATGGCGGCTTCCTGCTCGGCAGCGATGTGACAATCGATGGCCGCACGATCAAGGCCCTGCCGACGCGCGATGCCCTGCTCCCCATGCTGCTGGTGCTCGCGGCGGCAAGGTCAGTGGGGAGCGTCTCGAAACTGCTATCCACGCTCCCCCCGCGCTTCACCCACAGCGACCGCATCAAGGATTTCGCCACCGAGCAAAGCCGCGCGCTGATCGCAAGGCTGGCCGGTGATCACGCCGCCGCCGCAAAACTGATGGCCCCGCACTCCGGCAAGCTCGTGAACATCGACACCACCGACGGCTTCCGCGCCAGTTTCGAAAACGGCGACATCGTGCATCTCCGCCCCTCCGGCAACGCCCCGGAACTCAGGTGCTATGCAGAGGCAGAGACTGCGGAGAAGGCGGAAGGGTTGTGTGTGGAGTGTTTGTGCCGATCTAGCTCTCAAATCTGAGAACAGATCTTAGCCTCCATCTCTTCGTTCTATGGCTTTCAGCGCGGTTTCTGGCAATCTAGCGAACATCTCTTCAATGTGCTTCGGCTGGCTGATCATGATTTCAACAATAAGATTTACCAGCTTAAAAAGCTCTTCCGCCGTAGCTCTGTCGTCACTCAGATCTATTTGACCGGGATGAACAGCATTGTTTCCTACAACTCGAACAACATCGAGTGCTCTTTGCACCCGAATGTCGAGACCCTTCTTCACAAGAGCTGCTATATCTTCATCAATGTTTTTGCCCTTTTCACCGAGCTCTTTGCATAACTTCTGCACACATAGCCGAAGCAGCGCGGCTGCTCCTCTCGGGGATGCATTCAGGATTACACTTGCTTCGTCATAGTCTCTCTTGATGTTTTCAGGGAGATCAGAACTGGGCAATGGCGCTTCGCCATGCTGTGGCCAAAGTAGTTTATTGTAGAGCCACAATGAAATCTGGTGACAATTGAAGCATTCCGAAACATTGAAATTACTGATCTCGCGACTACGCCGATCGACATCATCACCTAAAAACGGATGCCCAAGGGCTTTGCGCTTGGCCCAGTTCCTATAGTGCTCGCGTACATTCACATCCGTGAAGTCTTCAAAAGGGATAGTCTTCAGAAACTCCTCCGTAAAAACTACGGGCGCCTGACTTGACTCCATTTTCAATGCATTGGTGGTGAACCAAAACTGCTTAGCAAGCGCTCCACAATGCGGACAATTAAAAGCTAACTCGCTGATAGAGGGAGGTACATATCTCGTTCGAGTATCTGCCATTGCACCTTTCACCGAATCAAAAATGGCGACCCCGGTTGGATTCGAACCAACGACCTAATGCTTAGAAGGCATTTGCTCTAGTCCAGCTGAGCTACGGAGTCTTGCCGAGACCGGGGTTTAGCCGATCATCTCTTGAATGGGTAGAGGAACTGCTTCCAATACCCAAGAGGCACCGGATGGCCCTTGATGCCATAGGCCTTGGGCCAGCGGGTTTCCGGCATGTGGTGGGTGCCGAAGAGCCGGTCGAACAGCGGGAAATGGATGGCGAAGTTCACGTCGATGGCTTCGCGCTCCTCGCCGTGGTGCCAGTGATGGAAGCGGGGCGTGGCAACGTATGGCTCGGCGGCCTTCAGGTTCCAGCCCACATTGGCGTGGATGAAGGCGGAATAGAAATAGACGATCAGCAGGTAGATCTGGATCGCCAGCGGGTTGAACCCCAGCGTGAACATGGGGATCGCCGTCACCCCCCGCAGCACGATCACCTCGAGGAAATGCATGCGGGCGCCGGCGATCCAGTCCATGGATTTGGCCGAGTGGTGGACGGCATGGAAGCGCCAGAGGGCCGGCACGCGGTGGAAGGCGCGGTGCAGCCAGTATTGCACGAAGTCGGTGAAGAACATGATCAGCACCACCTGCACCACCATCGGCAGGGCGAAGACGGCGGCGCGGAAGCCTTCCCAGGCATTCGCCGCGTTGATGGCGTTGGCGGGCGCCATGGCAAGATATGTCAGCACCTGCACCATCATCGAGGAGACGAAGTAGTAGAACAGGTCTTCGCGCCATTCGGTGCGGAACAGGCGCTGCTCGCGCTTCAGGGGAAAGGCCCGCTCGATGGGAACGAACAGCAGGCCGGTCAGCACCACGTTCAGCACGAAGAAATCGAGCCCGAAGAACAGGCCTTCGCGGCTCGTCTCGACGCTGCCGAACTGGGCGATGAAGCCGGCGATCAGCGTCAGCCCGATGGCGGTCAGCCCGAGGATGCGGTTGGGCCTGAGCACGAGGTTCAGCAGCGCCAGCGCGAAGCCGGCCACCATCACCGCCATCAGCCCCAAGCTGAACCACGGGTGATCGAAGATGGGCCGCAATTCCGGCATGATGAAGACGCCGGGAAAGGCGCGGCACAGGCTCAGGAACAGCGCGGCCACGCTGAAAAGGAAGGCGAGCAGGCCGGAGAGCCAGCCGGAGCCGAGTTTGCGTTCCTCCGGCTTCGTCTCGAGTTCGGAGCGGAGCTTCTGGCGGAACGTCGGCTTGTTCATGGTGTCAGTGCGTCCAGTTCACCGAACGGCCGAACTTGAAATTGTCGGAATAGGATTTCTTGACGAGGCGGCCCGCCGGCGCCTCCGGCATCACGGTGTAGGCGAGGCCCTCGCGCTCGCAGTAAGCGATTGCCTCTTCCTTTGAGTCAAAGGTGAGCTTCACTTGCTGGCGCATGTCGTTCGACGAGGTCCAGCCCATCAGCGGGTCCACCGTACGGGGAGCTGCCGCCTCGTGCTCCAGAACCCAGTGATCAGACTTGCCCTTGCCGGACTGCATGGCGTTGCGGGCTGGCTTGTAGATGCGGACGGGCATGTCACTTCTCTCCGGTGGCGGGAAAGGCTGGTCGGGGAGGTCAGATTCGAACTGACGACCCCCTGCTCCCAAAGCAGGTGCGCTACCAGACTGCGCTACACCCCGATTTGCCTTCGTGTGCCCCGGCTCTTATCCGAGAATGGCCCATGGGGGCAAGGCTGGCGTTCAATCCTTGTTCCTGAACACACGGTGATAGACCGTGTCGCCCGCCCGGATGCCAAGGCGCTTGGCCGAACCGCCGGCGAGTTCCAGAACGCCCAGCACCGGCTCCTTCACGCCTACCGTATCGAGCGAATGCGGCACCGTGTTCTCGGCGATATAGGCGATGGTGCCGTCTTCCCGGATGAAGAACATGTCGAGCGGGATGTAGGTGTTCTTCATCCACATCGCCACCTGGCGGGGGCTGCCGAAGTCGAACAGCATGCCGCGGTCTTCCGGCAGTCGCTGGCGGAACATCAGGCCCCGGGCGCGCAGCGCATCGGTATCGGCAATCTCCACGGTGAACATCGTCGCATCGGTCTCGGTCGCGATGGTCAGCGGCTCGAGTTTCGAGAGCAGCGCCTCCTCGGCTTGAGCCGTGAGGGGCTGGAGGCCGAGGACGAAAAGGGTGAACAGAGCGATGATGTATTGGCGCATGCCCGCCCTCTTTCCCGCCAATTGTTGCAGAACGATGGCTGCAGGCTAGTTGGTGAGAGGCGGACCGCCCTCGAGCGACGTGCGGACTTCTGCCGCCATCTTGCCCTTGGGGCCATCGCCGAAACGGACATAGACCCAGGTGTCGGGCTGCAGATCGGCGATCGCCGTCTTCCGCAGCGTCTCCATGTGAATGAAGATGTCGGGCATGCCGTCACCCTCGGAGACGAAGCCGAAGCCACGCGCGCGGTTGAACCATTTCACCTTGACCCTGATCCACGGGCTCGAAGGCGTCACCGTGGTGTGGGTGCGCGGCCGGCGTTCCACCGGGTTGATGGCGGTCGACTCATCGATGGTCAGCACCCGCAGGCACTGATAGCCTTTCTGGCGCTCGACCGCCTCGCAGATGATTCGGGTGCCTTCCAGCGGCGCCTCGAAGCCATCGCGCTTCAGGCAACTGAGGTGCAGGAGAATGTCCTGCATGCCATTATCGGGAATGATGAAGCCGTAACCACGCCCCACATCGAACCACTTCACCAATCCACTGATCTGAACAATCCGGACATTGTTTTCAGGCGCCTCACTCAGCCCTGAAACAGTTTCGTCCTTGTAGACGCCGCTAGCCGCCATGTTTACCAACTCTGTGCAAAGGCGGCCAATCGACTTGCCCCACCGCCTGACACTCAACTTGCTCAAGTCTTGTGGATTTGTACAGAGATCACCACAATCTGCAGTGTGGAAAACCTCGCAGCGACACAAGTTTGCAACACACGAGTCCCCGCGCTTTGCTGATGATTTGCTGCAAGCTGCGGTAATTCATGACGAATTCGGATAAGGCTTCAGCGCTGCGAGTCGTTATGAGTTTTCGCGTCTCCGATCGAAGCCCGGGTCACATTTTCGCCATCGGCTGCGAAGACGGCGGAGGAAACGCGTGATTCCATCTTTGCGCGAAAGTGATTCGCTCTCAGAGGCGGCCGATCACTGCCGTCAGCACAGGACCGATTTCGGCGTTGATGACCAGATCGGCGAGGCCGTCGAGCCCTGTCGGCTCGCGGTTGATGATGACCAGCGGTGTGCGGTTCTGCTTGGCGGTCACCGGAAAGCCCGCGGCGGGGAAGACCTGCAGCGAGGAGCCAATGGCAAGGAAGAGATCGGCATTGAAGGTTGCCGCGCGCGCATCCGCCATCTGCTGGTCGGGCATCGGCTGGCCGAACGAGATGGTGGCGGACTTGACGATGCCCTCGCAGCTCACGCAGGAAGGCGCCGCGTTTGCTTGTGCGATCGCGGCCTTCACCCAGTCGATCTCGTGGCGCAGCCCGCAGGAGAGGCAGGTGGCATAGGTGCCGTTGCCGTGAATCTCGATGATCCGTTCGGCCGGCACGCCCGCCTGCTCGTGCAGACCATCGATGTTCTGAGTGATGACGTGGCTCACATGGCCGCGCGCCACGAGTTCGGAAATGGCCCGGTGGCCCGGCCCCGGCGAAGCGTTGCCGATCGTCTCGCGGATCATCAGGAAGCGCCGCCAGGCTTCGAGGCGGGTATCTGCGGATGCCAGGAACTCGCGGAACTCGATCGGCTTGTACTTCGTCCAGAAGCCGCCTGCCGAGCGGAAATCCGGTATGCCGCATTCGGTCGAGACGCCAGCCCCCGTGAACACCACGGCACGGCGGGATTTCTGGACCATCGCCGCCAGTTCTTCTATGTCTCGCTCAAACACGAGGTGAACCCATGAAATATCTCCACACCATGATCCGCGTCTCCAATCTGGAACAATCGGTCGACTTTTTCATCAACAAGCTGGGCTTCGTCGAGCAGCGCCGCTACGAAAACGAGAAGGGACGCTTTACATTGGTGTTCGTGGCCTGTCCTGAAAGCCCCGATGCGCCGGTCGAACTGACCTACAACTGGGACCCGGAAGTCTACACCGGCGGGCGGAACTTCGGGCACCTGGCGCTGGGCGTCGACAACATCTACGACTATTGCGCCAACCTCCAGAAGCACGGCATCACCATCAACCGCCCGCCGCGCGACGGCCGCATGGCCTTCATCAAGACGCCCGACGGCATCTCGATCGAGCTCCTGCAGAAGGGCGACGCGCTCCCCGCAGCCGAGCCCTGGGCCTCGATGCAGAACACGGGAAGCTGGTAGTTGTCGTCTTCTCCCGCCTCTTCAGCGGGAGAAGAAGAGACCCGCGCCAACGGGGAGATGAGGGCTGCCGAGCCCTGATCTGAAGTAATGGCCACTTCCCCTCACCTACCCCGACTTCGTCGGGGCCCCCTCCTCTCCCGCTTCGCAGGAGAGGACGAAGGGCGAGGACGCTTCACCAGATACCCTCAACCTCATAAGCCTCGTCCATTCCCGGCCAGGGCGGCATGGTCACGCCCACCGCTTCCAGCGCTTCATCACCATCGTTGCGGAACTGGAAGCTTGCGCCCACGGGAATCGCGATCGAGACGCCGGGAACGAGATCGACGGTTTCTTCTGCCTCTCCAAGCTTCCGCCACATGCGGCCACGGCCCTTCATCACCAGCCACACTTCTTCTACACTGCGATGCGCCACCGCCGCCGAGACCACGCCGGGCCTCAGCGTGAACTGCGCCATGCTGCCGCGTGCGGCGGACGCGAGCAGCCGCACCTCGGAGCCATCTGGCGCAATCGCATCCGGCGCTTCCGATCTCGCCCGCGTCTCGAAGCTCATGGCATCAACTGCCCGCCGTTCACCTCGATCACCTGACCCGTCACATAGCCGCTGGCCCGGTCGCTGGCGAGATAGAGGAAGGTTCCGGCGCAATCCTCCGCCGTTCCGAGGCGCTGCATGGGAATGGTCCTGCGTGCCGCCTCGCGCTTGGCCTCGTCCGAAAAACGGTCGTGAAAGGCCGTATGGATCGTGCCGGGCGACACGCAGTTGACGCGGATGCCATTGCCCACCAGCTCTTTCGCCAGCGTCTTCGAGAAAGCCGAGACGAAGGCCTTGGCGCCGGCATAGACGGAACCTCCGGGGCTCGAACCATTGCGCGCCGCAATCGAGGTCACGTTGATGATGTTGCCGGCGCCTTGCGCCTTCATCAGCTTCGCAGCGATGCGGCAGCAGTGGATCAATTGCCGGCAGTTGAGGTCGAACACCTTGTCGATGAACTCATCTTCCAGATCGGTCACCGGAATGCGCGCGACGAGGCTTCCGGCATTGTTCACCAGCACGTCGACGCGGCCGAACTTCTCCACCGCCGTATCGATCAGCTTCTGCGGCGCGCCCTCCTCCGTCAGATCAAGCTTCAGCGTGGCGATGCCCGCTGCCTCGATGGCCGCAAGCTCCGGCCCGCCGCCGAGATACTGCGCCAGCACTTTGGCACCTGCCCCCGCGAAAGCCAGCGATGCGCCGCCGCCGATGCCGGTCACCCCGCCGGTCACCACCACCACCTTGTCCCTCAGATCGTCGAACATCGAATCCCCGTTTGCTGATAAGCATTCATCTTGCACGATCGGAGAGGATTTCACCATGACCCGCGGGCTTCTCGTCTGGCTCCTCATCATGCTCATCGAAACGATCCATGGCGTGCTGCGCGGGCTGTTCCTCGTGACGCGCCTTGGCGAGGACATGGCAAGCCGCATCGGCTGGCCAGTCGGACTGATCATCGTGCTGGGGGTCAGCTATCTCGCCATCCGCTGGATCGGGCTTCGCGATACCTCGAATCTCATCCGCCTCGGCGCGCTGTGGGCCGGACTCACCTTCGTGTTCGAAGTCATCATCGGCCTGCTGCGCGGGTTGGATGGCACGGGCATCTGGGCGGAGATCAATCCGCTTGCCGGCGGCCTCATGGTCTACAGCGTGATCGTCATGTTCCTCGCGCCGCTTGCCGCGCATCACCTGCGGAAGCTTCGGCGCACCGCCGCCCGCTGAGCGGGCAATCACCACGCGGCAGGCGCCCAACACCTTGCGCGCGCTGCCTGCGGGCATCTGAAGTTTTCTGCTGCATGGCGGCCCGGCGGGGCCTAAAGCTGAAGCATGATCCGCACGCCTGCCAGGGCCTGGCCTGCACTGCGCCGCAGCCTGACATATGCCATCCTGCTGTCCTGGTCCGCCGTCTGCCTGTTTCCAATCCTGTGGCTTGCAGTCACTTCCCTGAAACCGGAAGCCGCCATTGCCGAGGGGCCAACCTTTCTGCCCTTCGTGGATTTCCGGCCAACGCTCGAAGCATGGGCTCTCATTCTGGCCGATCCCTTCAACACCTTTCTGCCGCGGCTCTTCAATTCCGCGGTGATCGCGGCGGCCTCGACGATGCTCGCCCTGCTGTTCGGCGGCCTCGCCATCTATGCGCTCACGCGCTGCCATTTGGCTACGCCCTGGGGAAGTGCCGGGCGGGGCCGCATGGTGTTGGCGGCACTGCTTTCAACCCGCGTGCTGCCGCCGGCCGCCATCGCCCTGCCGCTTTACATGATGGCGCAGCATGCCGGCATGATGGACACCCGCATGGCGTTGATCGCCGTCTACACCACGGCCAATGTTCCCGTCGCCATCTGGCTGATGCAGCCGGTGCTTGGCCTCAGGGCAACCGAGCAGGAAGATGCCGCCCGGCTGGATGGCGCCTCGCACCTCCTTATCGTGTTTTCCATCCTGCTGCCGATGTCAGCCGGAGGCATTGCAGCAGCGGGATTTCTGGTCTTCACGCTGTGCTGGAACGAATACATCCTCGCTGCCTATCTCGCTGCCGACCATGCCATGACGCTGCCGCCGTGGGCCATCGGGCAAATATCGAACAAGGAAGCCCAAACCGGCTCATCAATCGGCGAGTGGGCCAGCTTTTCTGCCGCCACGATCCTCATGGCCCTGCCGCTTGCTGCCGTCTCGGGCCTCGTGCAGAAGGTGCTGGCACGTGCCACGGTGTGGCGGGCGGTGATTTAGCCGCGCGTCAGTTCCACCAGCCCTTGTGATCCTTCTTCGGCTGACGGAGGATGCCGTCGCCGGCCTTGGGGGGCTCGATCTCCATCAGGTAGCGCTTCGTCGGGCTCATGCGGTTGTAAAGCTCCGGCGTCAGGTGATCGAGCTGCACCAGCTGCTGCGGCAGGTCGCGGCGCGTATAGGTCAGGTGCAGCATGCGGCGGTGCGCGTCGGTCTTCTTCAATGTGCCCGCATGCCACATCGAGGAATTGCAGATGATGGCCGAGCCTGCCGGCGCTTCCACCAGCACCTCGCCTGGATATGGAGCCGAGAGATCCTTCGGGATCTTCGCTTCTTCCTCAGGCGTCAGCGGCTGCGGCTCCCAGTCGCCGATATTCACATAAGGCACGTTGATCGGCGCCCAGTGGTGCGAGCCGGGGACAACGCGCGTCGGGCCATTGTCCAGCGTCATGTCGTCGAACATCAGCATCGAGTTCACGACCCACCAGTCGCCGGGGAATTTTTTCGGCACGTCGACGTGGAGGTCCTGATGACCGTAACCCTTCACGGGGTCGCGCAGGTTGGCGCCATGCGCCTTGATCTCGCCCAGCAGATAGGCGGAAGCCGCCAGCACTTCCGGAATCCACAGGCATTTGTCGAAGGCGGTGGTCTTGTTGAAGATGTTGGAGATGCGGCGCGCGCCCGGCTCCACATGCACTTCGTGTCCGCCGCGGTCAGCTTCGGCTGCATGAATGCGCTCGAACTCGTCACACATCAGCTTGCAATCGGCTTTCGACAGCACGTTCTCGACGATGAAGAAGCCCTGCTCGTCGAGCTGCCTTTTCTGCAAGGCAGACAAGGTATCGGGCCTCACGCCCAGTTCATGCAACGCCTGCTTCGTATACATCGATCGATCCTCCACATTCACTTGCCGCTTGGCCTCTCCGGGCGTGCCGGAAGAATTGGCCAAACCGCCTTCTGCCGCCAGCGTATTTTTCTCTGGTCAGGATTGCAACATTGGCCCGCTCGAAAGGCCCGGCGGTCACACAGGGGCGGCGCGTAGGGCAGCATCGGCCGTTCGACAGTCATCCGCCTCACGGAGAACGGGACGCGATATGCAACTTCATCGATATGGCAGGAGAGCACATCGTTCACAGCCTCAACCGACGCCCGCCACATGCTGGCGAAGCTCGAAGCCTGAGCAGGGCCTTCAAGAAACTTGTCGAAGACCGTCCGGATTGCGGATAAGCACCCGGCATGACGTCATCGCCCCCCTTCGAAATCTTCCTCGTCGGCCACCCCGGCATCGAGCCCGTGCTGGCCGATGAAACGCGCGCGCTCGGCTTTCCGAAGCCGAAGATCGTCACCGGCGGCGTCACCTTCCAGGGTGGCTGGGCGGATGTCTGGCGCGCCAATCTTGAATTGCGCGGCGCCACCCGCGTGCTGGCCCGCATCGGCGCCTTCCGCGTCATGCACCTCGCGCAGCTTGACAAGCGGGCGCGGAAATTTCCGTGGAAGGATTTCCTGCGGCCCGATGTGCCGCTGCGCGTCGAGGCCACCTGCACGCGCTCGAAGATCTATCATTCCGCCGCCGCCGCGCAGCGCATTGAAACCGCCATCCGGGAGGAATTGAAAGCGCCGATCTCGAAGGATGCCGAGATCGTCATCAAGGCCCGCATCGAGGATGATCTCTGCACCATCAGCATCGATACCTCGGGCGAGTCGCTCCACAAGCGCGGTCACAAGGAAGGCGTGGGCAAGGCCCCGATGCGCGAGACGATGGCCTCCCTCTTCCTGCGCCAATGCGGCTATGACGGAACGGGGCCGGTGGTGGACCCGATGTGCGGCTCCGGCACCTTCATCATTGAAGCCGCCGAAATCGCCGCAGGCCTCATGCCCGGCCGCGCACGGAGCTTCGCCTTCGAAAAACTCGCAGGCTTCGATGCCGCCGCCTGGGCCGCGATGAAGCAGGAATCGGAAACGAAAACCCCCGGCTTCCGCTTCCACGGCAGCGACCGCGACGCCGGCGCCATTCGCATGGCCAAGGAGAACGCGGAGCGTGCAGGCGTGGCGGCGTTCACCGATTTCCAGCAGCGCAGCATCAGCGATCTCGTGACCCCGCAAGGCCCGCCCGGTCTCGTCATCGTCAACCCGCCCTACGGCACGAGGATCGGCGACAGGAAAGCCCTCTACGGCCTCTACGGCGCACTGGGCAAAGTGCTGCTCACAAGGTTCTCAGGCTGGCGCGTGGGGCTGGTGACGACGGAAACCTCGCTCGCCAAGGCGACGAACCTGCCGTTCGAGACGCCGGGTCAATCTGTGGCACATGGGGGGCTGAGCGTGACGCTGTACCGGACGGCTATCTGAAGAGAAACTTCTAACGCCGTTGTAAGAGGCTACGGCGTTGAAGGAACATCGCATCCGCAGAACGGCCTACAAGGTCTTCTATTGACAATATGTGTAGTATGTCCTACACAATACACATGCACTTCGGAGAGTTTATTCGGAAACGTCGGGAAGAAATTCAGGCTAGCAATCCTGCATTCTCTTTACGACGAATGGCGGGCCGGATGGGAATCCAGCCCACGTATCTCAGCAAGATTGAACGAGGAGAATTCGATCCCCCGTCAGAACAGACGATTAGGGCGATTGCCGCGGAACTGGGCGAAGATGTAGACCTACTCCTGGCAATGGGCGGCAAAGTCTCGAGTGATCTGCAAGAGATTATTCGCAAAAGACCACAGGTGTTTGCGAGCTTGCTACGCGAACTCAAACAAGCTCCAGATCACGCTATTCTTCGTGTTGTCCGGGAAATCCGCGACGGCGATTGGTAATCGAACGCGAAAGGTTAGATCATGATTACATTAGAGAGCAACAAGCTTGTTTTCCGTTTTCCTGAAATCAGTGACGAGGCCGAGTTCAGCTTGGAATTCCAGCGGACTCTGCGCTTACCTGATGATGGCCGTACATACCCCCTGCCAGCAGGATTAGGTAATTTCCCTCTCAGCCATGTCGATGATTACGCCGCCAAACTGCCGTCGAGAACAATGCGGCGCGGTGGCGTCGCTATGCCCATGTGGCAATCGGAGGCAATGTGGATCAATTTTCGAAGTCAAAGCCAATATCCTTTTGCCGTTAAGATCGCTACCGGGAAGATCAATGCGATCACTGGCAGAGGGTGGACCGAAACTTTGCAGGATGATCCACAGGACTACTTGGTTGTTACAAAGCAACCGTGGTTTGATGGCTACTGCGTCGAAAAAGGTGTTGTCCGCCAATTCGTTGCCGTGCGTCTTGGTAAAGGAGTGACTGTCGAGGAACAGATAACTGGCGCTGCAGAGAACGGGGGATTGCAGGTTATCGCTTACCCAATGAAGCGTGAGTTCTTTGAAAGCCTGTTGAGACGGCATCGCTACGACCAGCTTCACGAGCCGCATTTTAATATGTTAGCTGATAAGACAGCCGAAATGGGGTTCAGTGCAGGCGGAAAGATGAGGCAGGAGATACTCGAAGACCCTTATGGGGTTGAAGCTTGGGACCAGAGTGTCTCGTCACGTTGCTTTGTATCAGTTTTAAATGCCGAGAATTGGAAGGAGCTCACAGGCATGGACACACCTACAAAGCCAATTACGCAGAACCAATACAAATCAGCAAACATTCCATGGTTCGACTACTATGATCGCTCGGCAGGTTCACTCGGCGGTTCATCAATACTGTCGCGGGTGAAGTCAATCTTGGGTGGAACGGAAGGATCAATTGATCCACCGCTTTCAGTTAACAGTGTCGGCCCATCAATTAGACCAGTTACTGAATCTCGTTCAGAAACAAAAGATGTGGTGACAACTGCGGAGTTGCGACGGCAATTGACGCGACTTTCATCCGTGGCCGGCGCTTTGAAGCTACTTCAGACTGAAGTTTCAACGGCCGTGGCATTGATCCATGAAGCACTAAATGGACCGGTCAACAAGAAAGGCCCCAAAACAAAGCTTCGGATCCTACACAATGGACATTCAATCATACGCGAGCATGCCGCAGATGCATTAGCTGAAGCCGTGAGAAGGATTGGCGTCGAGAAGATTTATCCACTTGGTCTTAAACTTGGAGGATTGCCATTCGTTGGCAAGTCTCTGCCTCCACCAGATCGGGGCTTCAGGAAGATTGAGGACTGGATAGTCGGCACTCACGCCAGCAACGCAGACAAGAAAATCGTACTGGAAGAAATCGCCGCCCGCCTTAGCATCGATTTAAAGGTCGATTTGGTTAGGCCAATCGAATAAATTTCGACAGTGCTCGGCACTATCTACTGAGCGTCAAAGTGCAGAGAATAGGTTGAAAAATGGCGCGCCCTACGGGAGGAGGCCATAAGCATCAAAAAACACGACTATTCAATGGGTTATAAACAGCCCGAGTAGCAGTGATGTAGCATTGTCGCGCATCGACATCAAGTAATAGTGCGCTCATTCCAGCTGCCTGACTGCACACTGTGCGTAGTCTGACGCTTCCTCCACGTACCTTCTCAGATCAGCAACGAAGTCTTCCACCGCCCGCTTGTAGTCTTCTACATCATCATTGTATTGGCGAATGTCGTTGTTGTAGCCGTCAATCTCATAGTCGTCGCATGTGTGAGTTCTACTGTACTCGTTGACGCAGTATGGGGCTGATGGTTCATCGGGCTTCTCTGGTCCAGAGTATCTGGGGGCGGAAGGTTCAGAGCAGTACGCCCAAGACAGGCTCGGGGCGCCACACATGACATACAAACAGATGCATATCGACATCACTGCTCTTCTTCGCATTGACTGACACTCCCTTCGATGGAGACAATGGTTTTGATGCTACGGTAGCCTGAGGAAGGTTCCTGCGGAGTTACCGCCCGGCCCCGAAAGGTCGAGCGGCAGTGGTGTGTAGTGAAGTGTGTCAGCGGTAGTGACGACGGTCAGGCGGCGAGTTGCAGCCCGCCTCGTTCCTGCAGAATGTCCTCGGCGTTCAGCCAGGCATTCAGCAAGCGCCTCATCCGTGGCGATGGCAGGTAGACCGTCACCGGCAGACCACGGCGCACTTGGGTGCGGTATAGCCACTGGATCAACTCCGTGGTGGCGTACCGCTCTGCAAATGCCCGGCAACCGCCGAGACCAAGCCACCGCTGAATGAAGACGTTCGGGTGCTGATCCCACAGGTAGACCGCGTGAGTGCAGTGGATGTAGCTGTTGGTTCCGCGCGTGGTGTTGGCCACCCAGTGCGTTCCCTTGAACAGCTTCGACCGCGAGGCAAAACCCGCCGCTTTGGGCTTGCGGCTGCTGGCATCGTGACCCTTGGCGTACCAGTTGGACTTGGCACTCGTCACCATGACGTTGTTCAGTGGCACGCCCTTCAATGACCGCTTGCGGAAGGTCGATAGGGCCTCGCTGATCCGTTCCACCCTCGCCGTCCGGCCTGTACCGAGTGTCTGCCCGGAGTACGACCAGTTGTCCTTCTCCAAGGCGGAGATTGTGCGGACGGTGATCAGGTCCTTGGCCCTGAGCCGGAAGGCAAGGTCCTTGGCGGCGTCATACTGGCGGCGGAACGGAATGCCACGCTTACGCAGATAGGCAAGCAGCGTGGACCCTTCCGCAAGATAGGTAAGGACAGTCATCGACCGTCCCGACGTGAACAGGATTGGCGGCAACGCCCAGAGCAGGAACGTGTTATCCACAAGGAAGAGACACCCAGCCTTGGCCGCCGCGTAAAGCCGGGGGTCGAGCGTATCCTTCACCTCGTTCACTTCTGCCGACCACTTGGCAGTGGGCCAGCATCGACCATCGCCATCGACCGTCGCCCAGCCGCAATCCACGTAAACCCGCAGCCAGCTTACAGTGGATTTCAGACCCGCATCGTGAACGACGTCAAGGACCTCATCGACGATGGTGTCATAGTTCTGCAGGAGGCCGAGTTCGGCGGCGGTGGCAAGTTCGGTGTAGAGAGCGTGAGTGGTGACGATGTTCTTGCCTTCGGACAGCAGGTCGAGGATCGAGCAATACTTGTTCCCCTGCTCCTCGGAGGGCTGGGAGAATGGTACCTTGGCGTCTGCAAGCACCCGTTCAACCTCGGTGAGAAGCGGAACGACCACAAGGTACTGGCGGTCGGGCCGGAACGTGGCGATCAGGCGTGATGTCTTCCCGCTGCCGCAGGGTTGGTCGATGATGGTGACAACGGGAATGGTAGCGGGAATGGTAGCAGTGTTGAGCATGTGTAAGGGGTCTCTCTTCTAAGGAGCGAGTTTGTAAGGCATTGGAGTCTTTGAGGTTTTCGGGGTGTTGCCCCCTTTATGGTGGGGCAAGGGGCTAGCGGCAGGTGTGACATCGGTGGAAACCGGGGCCTTGCGGGCTCGGCTGTCGTTGCGCTCGACGACGATGGGAGCGGGCCAACGATCCTGCAGGATGGCAGCACCGGCTTTGGCCTCCCGCAACAGCCGGAACGACGTGGCACGAAGAGGAAGACCCCCGATCCAGATCACCCAGCGCCCCCGCCGGTTGAGGCGAAGGAAGTAGGTCTGGTTTGAGGTTGTGGGGAAGTCGGTCACAAGGGTTCCGGTCATGGCTTGTCCCCGGTGATCAACTTTGCCGCTGCCGTCCGAGCTTCCCCACGCTTCTGGGCAGTGATGACCTCTGCAGACCTCAAGGCAAATCCCGGTGGTGCGAACACTGACATCAAACGAACGCCCAGATGCTGCAGGCGCTTGGGTGCGACGTCAGTGGGTGTCCAGTGGCGCTTGCCGGTGGTTGGGTTGGTCGTTGCAGTGTAGTTCGACCGAGCGAGAAGCCGGAACCTCCGCCCCGCCGTCATGAACCAAGCGGTGTCTGTCTCGAACCGGCGGTCGTCGAGTGACGACATGTAGCCCAGAGCAACCATCGTGAGGATGATGTCCTCGGCCTGAGCCTCTTGGCAGGTCGTGACAATGTCCCGCTCAGCCGCCAGCTTCCATCGGAAGTGGACGGAGGTTTCCATCTGCCGCACCTCGGCAAGAGCCTCGGTCCTCACCTGTTCAAGAGAGGCGATGAGCTTGGCCCAGACAGCCTCGGCGTTCGACCGGCTGTCGATGAGTTGGCGGACAAGGGTCTTGGCGCGGGTGAGTTCACCCTTGGTAAACGGACGCTGGAGAGCGTGGCCGTGGCGGCGTTGGTTTTGCTGATGGGTGGAGCAGAGTGGCGAGTGACGCTTGGACGCGCGTCGGCACCCCGCGATGAGGCAGGTGGATGGCATGTGGTTGATCCTTGATATGAAGGGAAAGGTCTAACGTGGGCGCACGAGGCCGCTACCCGCCTTTTCAGTTGGCAGGGGGAGAGACACAGGATGGAATGAGAGATGCCAGGGCATTCTCAGACACAACATCTGGTAGATTTAGGGTTTCAGCCTGTTACTCGCCCGGCGAAAGCGGTTGGTTGCGCTGTAGGTGGGGGGTAAATCGACAGCCCTTGCAGCCCACAGGGAGGCCACGGCATCGTTCGACAGACCGAGGGGTCTCTGACTGGCCCATCCTGAGGATGCCTGCCAGCGAGTCTGTAAACGGCTCCTACAGCCACTCGCCAAACGCGTGTAGAGGCTCTGCAAATCGACATCTTGTGTTCAGGAATGGCGCACAGCCTATCCCGTCACATGGCTCCCGAGGGCTTGCCGATGATCCTGTAGACGCTCGCCCGGCTGACATCGAGTTGGGCCACAATCTCGGCGATGGACCGGCCTTGCGCCTTGAGGGTCTGGACCTGTTCGGCCTTGGCCATTGCTGTTGGCGCCCGGCCCTTGTACTTGCCCTCGGCCTTGGCCTTGGCGATCCCCTCACGCTGGCGCTCCAGCATCAACTCGCGCTCGAACTGGCCAATAGCTCCGACAATGTTGAGCATGAGCTTGCCGTGGGGTGTCGAGGTGTCGAGGCTCATGGCGAGGATGACGAGCGTCACGCCCTTCTTCTCAAGCCTCTGGGTGATGGTGATGAGGTCAGCCACTGACCGGGCAAGGCGATCCAGCTTGGTGACGATCAGGGTGTCGCCCTCGCGGCAGTAGTCGAGTGCGGCCTCCAGCTTGTCTCTCCGGGCGACCGAGGACACCTGCTCGGCGAAGACCTTCTCCACCCCGGCAGCCTTGAGGTCACGTTCCTGAGCCTCCAGCCCGGCCACCTGCTCAATCGTGGAAGTCCGCGCGTATCCGATCTTCATGTCACTCTCCCATGTCTCACTGAACTCTAAGACATCATGGGAGTCATAGTCTCATAAGTCAAGACCCATTCTTGTGAGACTCTCTCGGCGCGATCTGGCAAGTCTCACGGGGGCAAGCCACTGTGAGACACCGTAGAAGATTTACACACGATCCTTCCTGATTTGCTCCAAGTGTTCACGATACTCAGCGACCCTGCGCCCAAAGAGGAGGACACCGGAAACCACCGTCATGAGCATGATCGACGCCAACATAATCAACCTGTTCAAGCCCACTGGCTTGTGCAGCAGGTCGAAATGGAGTTGAAGTCCGTGCAAGAGAGATGAGACAAGCATTCCCCCAACGAACCCCCCAAGTGCAGTCTGCCCTGCCCAGGCCAAGATCATCACAATCATCAGTGTGGTCTTCGAAGCCAATGCGCTCGACACTCGCCTATCCCTCTCTATGCCTCACGTGATAGATGCCCGGCAGGGGGTGAAAGCCAACTAACCTTGAGTCGAGTGACGCTTCACAGTTTTGCTAATTTTTTACGCTGGAGGAGCAGCCGCGCCTCGAAGTGCCTCATAAAGCTGTGCCGGGCCAAGCAGCACGTCCTTCAGCCCCTGCCTGATCTTCTCCGAGTTCAGCGCCTGCTTGCTCATGTTCTCATGTGCGGCGTAGGCGTCGATGATGGCGTTGATCAACGCAGTGTTGAGGTCGGGTGACTGAGCGAACTGCTCCTTGGTGTTGCTGGCGGCTTGCTGGCGGAGCGTGTTGTTTTCCATCATCTTGCCCCTGATGGCGCTGGTCACGTAGCTGAGCTTGTCACCTTCGGTCAGTTCACCACCGTCGAACAGTTCGTTCACCCGCGAGATGATCTCGCCAAGCAGCGCCTTCTCCTTGTCATAGACTCCACCGCTGCCGGTCTCTGACATGCCTTCGAGCTTGGGACTCTCACCCTCGACCAACGGCAACTGCCGCTTGCCCTGATCCTTCAACGCATGGTGGGTGAGCGTTACCTTCGAGAGGTCGATGCCCTCGCGCTCGCGGCCGAACTCCAGCAGCGGCAGGAGGCGCTTGAAGAAGATGTGGCGCTTCTCGATGTCGGTGTTGCCGTAGTCGAAGATTTGCGAGAGGAATACGTACATGCGCTGGAAGGCACCGATGTCGTTCCTGAAGAGCAGCAGCGCGTCGATGCTCGCCTGTGCAGCCTTCACGCCGTCTTTATCCTCCTTCGCCCGCGCGATGGTGAGCGCGTCCTGGGCGGCCTTGTACTGCTTCAGCAGCCGGTCAGCCACCGGAGTGAGAGCCGCGATGAGATCGCCCTGCTTCGACTTCGGGTTCAGCTCGACCTTCACAACGCGGTCAACCTCGAAGCTGTCATAGTGGCCGGAAGCATCGAGCTTGGCACGGAGGTTGAACACGATGTTGGGATCGGTGACGGACGACAGTTCAGCCGTGCGGTAGTAGGTCTTGAACGCCTCCAGCACCTCCTCGGCGCTGTTCACGAAGTCCACTACGAAGGTGTCTTCCTTGCCGGGATAGGCGCGGTTGAGGCGGGAGAGCGTCTGCACCGCCTGAATGCCAGCAAGCCGACGGTCCACGTACATGCCGCAGAGCAGCGGTTGGTCGAAGCCGGTCTGGAACTTGTTGGCGACGAGAAGGATGTGATAGTCGGGCGACTTGAACGCCTCGCGGATGTCCACGCCCTTGAGGTCTGGGTTCAGCACCTTGCTGGCTTCCGTGAACGGACCCTCGCCGCTCTCCTTGTCGTTCACCTCGCCTGAGAAGGCCACCAGCGTCCCGATGCGGTAGCCCCTGCCCTTGATGTAGCTGTCTATTGCCAGCTTCCAGCGCACTGCCTCCACGCGGCTGGAGACCACCACCATGGCCTTGGCCTTGCCGCTCAGCAGCGGGGCTACCATGTCGCGGTAATGCTCCACCACGATCTGGACCTTCTGGGAGATGTTGTAGGGGTGCAGCTTCACCCACCGCATTATCCCCTTCATGGCGGCGGAGCGCTCGACCTCCGTCTCATCCCACTCCTCACCACCACTTGCCAGCCGGAAGGCCAGCTTGTAGGGCGTGTAGTTCTTCAGCACGTCGAGGATGAAGCCCTCCTCGATGGCTTGCCGCATGGAGTAGACATGGAAGGGCGCTGGCAGGTTCGTCGGCCCTGCTGGCTCCTCGGGTCTCGGACGTCGGCCAAACAGCTCCAGCGTCTTCGCCTTGGGCGTGGCGGTGAAGGCAACGTACGTGATGCCCTGCTCCTTCACGCGGGCTGACATCTGGGCGGCAAGAATGTCCTCGGCACTCACCTCGCCACCGTCCTCCAGCGCCTTCAATTCCTCGGCGGAGAGTACCTGCTTCAGTTTGGACGCGGCCTCGCCCGTCTGGGAGCTGTGTGCCTCGTCGGCGATCACAGCGAAGCGCTTACCCTGCGTTGCTGCCAGCTCCTGCACGGCGGTCAAAGCGAAGGGGAAGGTCTGGATGGTGCAGACAATGATCTTCTTGCCGTCTGACAGCGCCTTGGCCAGCAGCCCGCTCTTGCTGTCGCCCTCGTTCTTGATGGTGGCAACCACGCCGGTGATGCGCTGGAAGTCGAACAACGCCTCCTGAAGCTGGCTGTCGATCACGTTGCGGTCGGAGACGACGATCACGCTGTCGAAGAGCTTGGCGTTGGCGGCGTCATGCATCTCGCTGAGGAAGTGGGCAGACCATGCGATGGAGTTGGTCTTGCCCGAACCCGCCGAGTGCTGGATCAGGTACTTGCCACCCGGCCCCTCCTTCAGCACCGCCGCTTGCAGCTTCCGCGTGGCATCGAGCTGGTGGTAGCGGGGGAAGATGAGCTTCTCGATCTGCTTCTTCTTGTCCCGCTGGGCAACCACATAGCGCCCCAGCAGCTCCAACCAGCTGTCCCGCTGCCAGACCTCCTCCCACAGATAAGCCGTGGGGTGGCCCTTTGGGTTCGGCGGATTGCCCTTGCCGCCGTCATCGCCCCGGTTGAACGGCAGGAAAGTCGTTGCCCTGCCCTCCAGCTTGGTGGCCATGTGGACTTCGCTGTTGCTCACCGCAAAGTGGACGAGCGCACCAGAGGGGAAGTTCAGCAGCGGTTCAACGGCTCCGGTCTTCGAGCGGGGTAAGCGGTCTTCACGGTACTGGTCAATGGCGTCTCCCACTGTCTGCGTGAAGTCGGTCTTGAATTCGACGGTTGCAACCGGAAGCCCGTTGAGGAAGAGGACAAGATCGATGCAGTTCTCACTCGATTGCGAGTACTTCACCTGCCGAACGATCCGCAGCCGGTTCGCCGCATACCGCGCCATCAAGTCAGGGTTCATGGCAAGCGCTGGCTTGAACTGCGCCAGCGCCAAGGGTTGCTTCAGGCCGATCATTTCGACACCGTGCCGAAGCATGTCCAGCATTCCCCTGGCATCCAGCTGCTTGCGGATACGGTCGCACATCGTGGACTGTGCTGCCGCGCCATGACTTTTGAACAGCGCGTCCCACGCCTTGGGCTGCGAGGCTTGCACCCACGCAACAACATCGGAAGGCAGCAGTGCAAGGCCACGGTCGTAAAGCCCAGCATCGCCCTCCACATGAAGCCAGCCATGAGCTTTGAGGTGTTCGCAGACCTCACGCTCGAAGCTGACTTCTTTGTGGATGTTATTGGGGAGGTTCATCCGCTGGGTCCTTTAGCAGCCCGTACTCTATGCGTATGGCATCCTTCGTTGCCTCAACCTGATCTGCCATAAGGACTTCGCACATGAATGGCTTGGTTGGACCCGCTTTGAAATCACATTCCGCACACCGCATCGCTGAAGCGGTAAGGTCGCTACCGTCGTCTTCGGTGTAACCGAGTTCAACCATGTTACATTCAAAACCGCCGCAGACCGGGCAGTCGAACAACCAAGTCATCTCTTCCGACAGATCAAGTCGATCCTTGCGTTCCTTGAGCCTAAAGAACTTGTTACCAGTTTGGTCGTCGTGGTCTGCAATCTCAGCCCAATCGGACAAGTCCCTCTTGGCGAAACTCAATCGTATCAAATGGCCCAGACTATCAATGCAATAGCCTAATCTAGCTATGCCACTTGAAGTAGCCATCTTGTGAACGCTCTGGGCGACGTTCAAATGAATGACGATTTCCCCATCAGTGCTGGCTGCTATGTCGTATGAGCAGAACTCATTTAGGCATAGTTCGAAAAATGGAAAGCCGACACCAACCAGAAGATCGACGGCCTTGCCATCATCTTCCGGACTGAAGCCGCTGTGTATGAAATCGTTGCGGGCCACTCTGAGTTCAGTCAGTCCGGGTTTGGAGAACGCGTCAACTCGTGATGACAACTTCGCTGCCTCTTCGAAGACCTCAAACAGCCTTTTTCCCTTGGTATTTGGCACCACTGCCTTCAGGAGGCCTTCTATTGCTGAGACGCAGTTTGTAAGAGCGTGTGGGAAGCGGCCATACGCAACAAGAACAAGGCTTGTTTCATAGGCTTGCAAAGCGCTGACGATGTCCGGCTTGTTCTCCCAATCCGCCGGAAAGCGTTTGATGAACAAACTGGTAGGTTTTGTAGGCGGCATCTTACATGGTCCTCACACGGTAACTGACTGCATACTTCATGCTGCCTCCATTCCGTCTGGTTCCAGTTGCTTTTCGACCTGCGCACGAACGAGGCTGCGCACATCAATCCCACCTGTTACGGCGGCCGAAATCACCGCACTGCGGCGTTCCAGAAGAAACAATGTTGCACGTTCGGCCTCTGACACTAAATTGTTAATGCTTCCAATCTCGCAGAAGAGTTTCTTGACAATTGATTGTTGTTCTTGCGCCGTTGGAACTGGAACTAACACTTCTGACAGATGTGATGGACCAAAGTTAGGCTGACAAGCACCAGTCATTGCGAGCGCCAGTTGCTCTCTCACAGAGGGAGACATCAATAGATAAAAAAGGTACGAGACAGACATCAGTGCATTGTCTTTCTCGTTTAGGCGAATTGTGCTTGTATTGAGTATTACCTCTTCATCACCGTCGAATACAGCAACTTTTCCCCATGAATTACCTGAGCTGGACAAGAGCAAGTCGCCTTTAGAAACAGTGAAGTGGCGATAGCTCTCAGCGTACTCCTGCGGAGAGATGAATTTCTCATAACGATCAAAGTCAATCCCAGACTCTGTGATGTTTGTTACGCAGATGACCCGAGTTCCCGAGTCTGTGAATTGCCAGTTCCTGAGACCTGGGCCTTCTTGCATAAAGGCAACATGTCCAAGTTTTCTTATGGTCCAATGTGACGGGATGTCACCTAGCCACTCAATGCCTGAGGGCTTCATCGGGGCATTGGGGTTGAGGCCCTTGGTGACGGCTTGGGTGATGACGGCTTGGCGTTTCTCCTTCAGCAGGTCGATGAGGCGCTTCTGCTCCTCCACCAGCGCATCAATCTTAGCCGTCTCACGGTCGAGGAACGAGGCGATGGCGTGTTGATCTATCTCTGGAGGAATGGGAAACGGCAAGTCTGCCATGAAGTCCCATGATACTCTCGGCATTTTTGCGCCGTAGGTTGAACCGTCAACAGTCGATATGAACGCTGGGTTCAGCATGTAGCGAAGTGCGTACCGACCATGCACACCTTTCACAGGACGGCAGACGTGGAAGTCACCGACCGCTTCGCCTGATCTATCTGCGAGATGGACCTTGGCCAGATAAGGCCTCAGCTTACCAAAAATAAGATCACCCTCAACGAATGCAACGCCATCGCCATCGTACTCGCCTTCACCTTCAACGAGACGCCCCGTCCAACTCTCTATATTTTCCAATGCCACTGCCCGCGTACGGCTTTCGGCTTTCTCAGTGACAAGCCTCAGACAGAACTTCAGGCGCTTCAGATCCCAATGCTCTGGCACATCCCCCAGCCACTCGACGCCCGATGCCCTGTATCGCGGATAGCGCAGGAAACTCATGCGGCTAACCCCTCGATCATGGCCTTGATGCGGTCGGTCACCTGCTTCAGATCGGCATCAATCTCGGCCAATGGGCGCGGCGGCTCGAAGACGTAGAAGTGACGATTGAAGGGTATCCCGTAGCCCACCTTCGTCTTCTCATGGTCAATCCACGCATCCTCGGCATGGGGCAACACCTCGCGGGCGAAGTAGGTTTCCACATCCTCAATCAACGGCACGTTCTCGGTGTCCCGCAAGCTGGCATCTGGCTGAGGCTTGCCCTTGAGCTTACCTTTCTCTCCTTTCACGATGTTGCCCTTGTCGTCACGCAGGGGCCGCTCCACCGTGATGGTGCGATAGCCAAATGATACGTTGGCGAAGATGCGCGACAGCGGTACCAGCTTCACCTTGCCGCCTTCCGGTGCCTCAGGCACGGCCTCACCATCCATGACCAAATGCCGGACCAGTTCCTTGCCCTCGGCAGTCAGCACCGTTGCCATCTGTGCTTCGCAGAACCCGCCGAACAGCCGCGTGATGTCAGCGATGTGATCCTCGCTCATCTCCTTGCGCTTCGACCCTAAGCTCTTCCGCATCTTCTGCCAGAAGGCACTCGCATCGATGAGTTGCACCTTGCCCTTGCGGTGCGCTGGCTTGCGGTTCGACACGATCCACACATAGGTGGAGATGCCGGTGTTGTAGAACATGTCGGTGGGCAGCCCGACGATGGCCTCCAGCAGGTCATTCTCCAGCACGTAGCGCCTGATCTCGCTCTCCCCGCTGCCAGCACCACCAGTGAACAGGGGCGAGCCGTTCAACACGATGCCGAAGCGTGAGCCACCATCCTTGGCCGGGCGCATCTTGGACAGGAGGTGCATGAGGAAGAGCAGCGAGCCATCAGAGACACGCGGCAGCCCCGGCCCGAAGCGGCCATTGAACCCCTGTTGCTCTGCCTCGCGGCGAACCTCCTTCTCGACCTTCTTCCACTCGACGCCAAAGGGCGGGTTGGAGAGCATGTAGTCGAACTTGGAGGAGGAGTGTCCGTCGTCCGAGAGCGTGTTGCCTGCAATGATGTTGCCGACGTCCTGGCCCTTGATGAGCATGTCCGCCTTGCAGATGGCGTAGGAGGCGTCGTTCAGCTCCTGCCCGTACATCACGAGGCTGGCCTTGGGGTTGAGTTCGGCCAGATACTCGCCCGCGACCGACAACATGCCGCCGGTGCCAGCGGTGGGATCGTAGATGGTGCGGACCACGCCGGGCTTGGAGAGGATGTCGTTGTCCTCCACAAACAGCAGATCGACCATGAGGCGGATGACCTCGCGCGGGGTGAAGTGTTCACCCGCCGTCTCGTTGGAGAGTTCGGCGAACTTCCGGATCAGCTCCTCGAACACGGCACCCATCTGGGCGTTGCTGACGGCATCAGGGTGGAGGTCAATGCGGGCGAACTTCTCCGTTACCTGATAGAGCAGCCCGGCCTTGGCCAGCTTATCGATCTGGACGGCGAACTCGAAGCGCTCGAAGATGTCGCGGACATTGGCGGAGAAGCCTTGGACGTAGCTCTCAAGGTTCTGGCGGATGTGGTCCGCGTCACCCATGAGCTTCTTCAGGTCCATGTCGGAGGCGTTGAAGAAGGACTGCCCCGACTTCCTGAGCAGGAACGGTTCCGGGTTCACCCCACTGGCCTTGCGGACCTCCAGCTCCTTCAGCACGGCAGGCTTGGTGACCTCCAGAACGCAATCCAGCCGCCGCAGCACCGTGAAGGGCAGGATGACCTTGCCGTAGTCGGACTGCTTGTAGTCGCCCCGCAGGAGGTCTGCAACGGACCAGATGAAGGCGGAAAGGGCTTGCTGGTTCATAGGCACTGCGACTCCTCACGAGGAGGCACTGTCACTGATTGTCACGGCTCGATCAAGCGGGATAGAGAGGGGTAAGGTCCAGCCCCGGATAACTGACCTTGGAAATCTCGCGGTGAAGGCGCTGCAATGAGTGCTTGAACCCGCCCTCGTCACCGCCGTAGCTCTGGCCAACCGACCCGCCGTCCGAATGCCCGGTGAGTGCAAAGCGTATCTCCAGTTCCAGCTCGGCCTCCCGGCATCGTGCGATGAAGGTGTGTCTGAACGAGTGATAGACCTTCCGGCCACCGGCATCGACTCCAAGTGACTCCAACTGATTGCCGAACCACCGGCCCCATGCGTCGCCCCGATCCCCCTTGCGGTTCGTCTTGAGGTTCGGGAAGAGCCAATCGCCGGTCTTGCCTTTGGCTCTCCGGTTTTGAACGAACTCCAAGAAGCCGCACTTTACCAGCTCAGGATGGATCGGAACCCGTCGAACCGATCCGCTGCCCTTCACCGATTGATCCTCGCCAAGGTCCATGATCCGTAGGAAGACTACCCCCTCCTCCGTCATGACATCCTCGATCTTGAGCTGTGCGAGTTCTCCGCGCCGTGCGCCAGTGAACATGCCAAGCAGCGGCAACCAACGGGCTGCCATCCCTTTGCCGCCCTTCTTGTCGTCATCACCCATGATGATGAAGGGTTGGCTGATGATGATCTTCAGGTCTTCCATGTTGAACTTTGAGCGCTTGCTCTTGGCACCGCCCTTCTCGGCAATCTTCAGGCCCTCGAACGGGTTGTTCCATTTACCCGCCCCACTGTGTTTGACACCGTGGTGAAGGGCAGCCTTATGCAGGATGGCAGACAGCAGTGTGAGCCGTTTGTTGATCGTTGCTGCAGCAGGCTGGCCGGGCGGTAGATCGCGGCTCTGGAGCAGCTTGGGCAAGGGGAGTTTCTGCAGCTCCAAGGGAAGGCGTGGAGGAACTTTGGCCATTGCATCACGAAAGGCGCGGGCGTGAGCGGAGGTGATGTCTATGATGAAGTGGTCGCCATGCAGCTCCTTGAAGCGTCTGACTGCATAGGAAGCCTCCTCCACCGAACTTGCCGCTGGTAGCTTCTCTCCGCGCGTTCCAGACCCCGTCTTCCACACGTCGAATGCTTTCTGAATGGTGGGAACTTGGCCACCGGGCTGCGGGGCCACCGGGTTCGGCACGATCATTCCAGCGTTACGAGCAGCATAGACATCAAGCGCCTTGGCGTACTGTTCGAGAAAGGCGAGCTCCATCTCCCGGCGCTCAGGCGAACGAGCATCCAAGATGATCCCTGCCTCGTTGAGAACCTTCACAACCGCATCCTTGACAGCCTGAGTGGGGCGCTGCCGGGCAAGCGCTTGTTTGATTTCGGGTGCCATCTGCTCAGCTGCGAACGTCAGGAGGTCGAGGTCATCATCCGTCAAACCCGGTTCGCTGTTGTCGATGGTTGCCTTGGGCAAGGGCTTGTCGAGGAGCTTGGCGCTCAGTTCCTGGCCAACGGTAGGCAAGCGAAGGCCCATACCCTTCTTTCGCAAGTCAAGATCATGACGGACCATCCTGCTCCCATATTGGGCAGCCATCAGGGTGATGTCGGCGCTGGAAATCGAGGCGCGTGGCCCCTTCTGGAGGAACTCTGTCGCCCGCCTGATCAGGTCCTCCGCCTTTACGACTTCCACGGCAGCCCGCCTCTTCGCCAGCCGCTCATCCCGAGTGTCGAGAGCCTTTGACAGCTCGTTCTTGAGCTGCTCCGGCTTGACCTCGCTCACCAGCTCTTGAAGCTCATTCGGCCAATGGGCTGGCCGAGGTATGGCGCGGAGTTCAAGAGGTAGCCGGTAGCGGAAATATGCTCTGCCATTTCTCCAGATGAGGTGTGTCATGCGAACCATAATGTAGCGGACCCATGTAGCGAGTTGATGTAGCAACCCGGATCAGCCAACCTATTGATTTTGATGTTTTATCGCTGCTTCAACGACTTAGCGTTGGAATGGCGCGCCCTACGGGAGTCGAACCCGTCTTTACAACGTGAAAGGCTGTCGTCCTAACCGATAGACGAAGGGCGCCCCGTGCTCGAAAGCGGGGCCTCTATACGGGCGTTCGGGAGGCTTGGCAAGCCTCAGGTGAAGTGTGCGGCATATTCCCGGCTGGCGGCGGCGCCCAAAGTGATTTGCGCTGTGAATAGAACGGGTTCGCCCCGGCCTGGCCAGATCGAGGTGCGGCGTCGGAATGCTGCCCGCAAGCTGCGGGAACGGCCACCATAGCCTCCCCCGGCCCGTTGCCGCAGGGCCGTGCCATTAACCCCGAAAACCGACCGTGGTTGCCAAAACCTCACCAAAGGTTATGTCATCGCCGCCTGAGGCAATATTGTTGAAACCGGAGGCCCGTCGCCGCGATGACCACGCTTCAAGCCATATCCAACACCGACTTCAGCGTATTCGAGCTTCCGGGCGTCGAGAGTTTCGAACTCTACGGGGTGCAGATCACGCTTTCCGCCGCCCAGTTCGACGGCGTCCAGATTTCCGACCAGGTGCATTTCAACAATGTTGTGCCCGAGTATTACAACGAGATTTATGTGAGGCTGGGCGATACGCATCTTCTCGATGCGCGGCAGTGGACCTTCACCAACTGGACCTTCTCGGCCACCGAAGAAGCCGGCAATCACACCCTGATCGAGGACAGCGAGGGTGACGACGTCATCTTCGGTTCGACCGAGAATGACTGGGTCCTCAGCAATGGCGGCAACGACATCATCAGAACCGGAGCGGGAAACGACTTCGTCGGGTTCTTCTTCGGAAGCGGCAACACCACGGTCAATGGCGGCGCCGGGGTCGATTACATCCGGCTGTCATTGCAGGACAACACGGCGGATCTTACCCTCAACCTCGCCGTGGGCGGGCGCGACATGGGCAATGGCATCAAGGTGTCTGGCTTCGAACTCATGTGGTTCTATTCGGGCAGCGGCAATGACCGGCTGACCGGCGGCAGCCTTGCCGACGAGATCGTGGGCAATGACGGCGATGATGTGCTGAACGGCCGCGACGGCGCTGATTGGCTGGTAGGCGGACACGGCGCGGACGTGCTGATCGGCGGCGCCGGCACCGATACCTTCACCTATAGCGATGTGTCGGATTCGAACCGGACGGATGGAATAGACCGGATCAGGTCGGTGGAGGCCGATGACGTGATCGACCTCTACACGATCGATGCCATCGACGGCGGAGAGCCGGACGCCTTCACCTATATCGGCGATCAGGCCTTCAGCGGCGCTGCGGGGGAACTGCGGGTTTACCAGCGGGGCGACAAGTGGATCGTCGCCGGCGATACCGATGGCGACATGATCGCCGACCTCACCATCTTCGTCACCCAGACGGCGACCCTCACGGAAGCGAATTTCCTGCTCTGAGGGGTCAACTCACTCGTGCGGCATCTTCTATCATGACGCTGGGAACCCTTGTGCCGGACCAGTCGTCGACTGTCAGCCTCCCCGCGATGTGGAGCGGCATTTGCCGTTCGGACAGGAGGAGTTCGCCCAGTTCGGTGCCCATGGCGCGGAAGGCGATGGCCTTGAGCTTCTTACCGTCGCTCGAACAGATCGTGCAGCGGATATGGCCGGTTCCCGCCTGATCGGCATAGAGCACGCGGTGCGCAGGGAATGCGAATACGGGTGACGGGTGGCCGGTGCCATAAGGGCCCGCCTGTTCCAGCAGTTCGATCAGTTCCAGCGTGGCGCCGCCGGCACTTAAGGCAGCATCAATGGACAAGGCGCGGTCTGCCGCTGCGGCCACCTGTGCGGCTAGCTGCTCCTCCATAAAGGCGCGGAGGTCGCCCAATCGCTCCTTCTTGACGGTGAGGCCCGCCGCCATGGCGTGGCCGCCGCCTTTCTCGATCAGGCCTCCCTCGAAAGCATCGCGCACGGCGCGGCCCAGATCGACTCCGGAAATCGAGCGGCCGGAGCCGGATGCGAGCACGCCCGCCTTGTCTTCCGCCAGCACGAAGGACGGCAGCGAGAAGCGCTCCTTCAGGCGCGCGGCGGCAAGGCCCACGACGCCCGGATGCCAGCCCTTGTTCGACACCACCAGCACGGAAGCATTGCGCTCCTTGCCCAGCATCGCGTCCGCCTGCTGCATCGCCTGGTCGACGACCGCGATCTCGATTTCCTGGCGCTCGCGGTTCAGCCGTTCCAGTTCCTGCGCGATGGCTGATGCCTCGCCCTTGTCGCGTGTGGTCAGCAGCTTCAGCGCCAATGCCGCATTGCCGATGCGGCCCGCGGCATTGATCCGGGGGCCCAGGAGATAGCCCAGCGCATAGGTGTCGGGCTTCCGCTTCAGGCGTGCCACATCGGCAAGGCAGGACAGCCCCAGATTCTCGCGCCGCGCCATGATCTTCAGGCCTTGGGTCACATAAGCGCGGTTCAGGCCCTTGAGCGGCACCACATCGCACACGGTGGCGAGTGCGGCGAGTTCCAGCCATTGCAGCATGTTGGGCTCGGGGCGCTGCTCGCCGTAATAGCCACGCTGGCGCAGCGCGCGGTTCACGGCGGAGATGAAGATCATGCACACGCCCGCGGCACAGAGATATCCCAGCCCCGAGATATCGTCCTGCCGGTTCGGGTTGATGACCGCATAAGCCTCGGGCAGAAATTCCCCCGCCTGATGGTGATCGACGATGATGGTCACGAGGCCCAGTTCCGCCGCGCGGGCCAGCGGGTCATGCGCCATCACCCCGCAATCAAGGGTGAGCAAAACGTCCGCGCCCTGCTCCTTCAGCTGGTTCACCGCGCGCTCGCTGGGGCCATAACCCTCGGT
>NZ_JALHLS010000010.1 GCF_022844445.1 Hyphomonas sp. | reverse complement strand
TCAGCGCCGTCGAGAATGTGGACCTCGGCCTCCGGCATCACGGCGCGCATCTTGTCGGCGCTGGAGATCAGCACAGTCGGATCCGCTGTACCAAAAACGGCAGCGACAGGAATTCCGTTGGCCGCAAGCGCGGCAAAGGTTTCGTCCCGGCCCTGCATTGGGAAATGCCGGAAGCTCGACAGCAGCGCCCGGCCGAAGCCGCGATAGGCCATCTGCTCCTTGAAGTCGCCCTGCAGACGGTCTCCAGGCGAAAGACCCGTTTCGTCATACTGCGGATCGCTGGTGAGCGTGCCCAGCGCGACGACGCGCCAGAGCCAGTCGCCGATCACCGGCATGCGGATGAGTGAGGCCTGGAAACCGTCCGTACCCGCCACATCGAACCCCGCCGGCACGAACAGAAACACGCGCGCGGCGCGTTCCGGATGGCGCGCAGCAAATTCCGCAACGATAGGCCCGCCCATCGACAGGCCGACAAAGCCAGCAGGCTCGGTGATCGCCAGCGCATCAAGCAAGCCTTGAAGTTCGCTGTCGTAGAAGTCTACGTCGTAGCGGACCGATGGGCGGTCCGACCAGCCGCGCCCGAAATGATCGAACTGCAGCACTCGGAAGCCGGCCTCGCGCAGTGCCGCGGCATTCTGTTCGAAGATGAAGCCCGGCGTTGAGAAGCCGTGGACCATGACGATCAGCGGCGCGCCTTCCGGTCCGCTAAGGCGGTAATGTATCTTGCCTGCCGGCAGGTCGGCGAACTGGCCGGGCGCACGCGCGCGTTCGATCTCGTCGAGCGGTTTCAGGCCACGCCCCGCCCAAGCCCAACTCGCCCACAGGGCGAACGCAAGGATGCCCAGCCCCCACAATACCGACCTCATCGCGTCCTCCCTGACCGGGCAACACTTAGAGGATCAGCGGTGCGTGTCGAGCCAGTTCCTGAGGCGTTCGAGCGCCGGGAGGATCTCGGCGGCGAGTTCCGGTGGGAAACCTTCGGGCAGTTCCGCAAGCGCCGGAACCAGCGCCTTCAGTGCCGTTTCCTGCGCGGCGCGCCCGGCCGGCGTGAGGAAGACCCGCTTGGATCGGGCATCTTCGGGGTCTGGGTCGACACGGATGAACCCTTTCGCTTCCAGCTTCTGCAATGTGTTGGTCATCGTGCCGCGCGTGACCTGAAATGCAGCGGCGAGCCGCGCAGGCGTCCAGCCATCGCCGAGGCGCAAGCAGTGCGTCAACAGGCTGAACTGCGCCATTGTCAGGCCAAAGGGCATCACACGCTGGAACCGGTTGCCCGAGAGCTGCGAGATGATGCCGATCTCGAGAAAGAGGCTGAAATAGAGCCGGGCGGCATCCGCCGAAGGGCTGGTCCGGGCGGATTTTGCGGGCATACGGATCAACTCATCATCAGGTCATCCAGGCCGCGGCGCGGCGCCGGCACGACCGGCCTTGCATAGCCGACGCGCACCAGCATCTGCAACCGCTCCCCTTCACCGATGAGTTCATGCACCTCACGGTACAGCGGCGCCATCTCCGGATACTCCTGCAGCGCCTGGCTCCACGGATGGATCGCGAGGCCCTGGACGGCGGCCTCCAGCGTGAGGCGCATGTAAGCGCGGCCGGCTGAAAGCTGGCCGTCGCGGGAAGCGCCATCGTTCGTCAACCAGGCGAAAGCGCGCGCCGACGCGGCGCGGGCGCGGAACATGTCGAGGCCTTCACGGAACATCGCCGACTGCGGATCTGCCAGTGCCTCGCGTGAGACAGCGCCAACCAGCTTGCCGAGGCCAATAACCGGGCCTTCGAGCGTGAGGCCATCGCCATGCTGCGCCACTTCTTGAGGGCCGATGCGCATCAAGTCGATGCTCTCCTGCATCGTATAATCTGTCAGCGATTCCATCTCGTGACCGCGCCAAGTGATATCGCGCAGACGCTCCGCCGTCTGATCGTTTCCGCAGGTGCGAGCTGTGAGGCCGAAGGATGTACCAGCCGCTGCGAGCGCATTGAGCTTTTCCGTCTCTACATCGCGCGGTTCGTAGATCTCGCGGTTGGTATGGCGCGCAAGGACGTAGGCGAACAAGGGATCAGGCTCTGCGCCGCCAGCGGTGAACTGCACGCGTGCAACCGGGCGCGCATCGAGGCGGCCTCCCATGTCCGGTACGCCTTCGGGGAACATGGCGATCTCGGCACTGTATCTCTCTTCCGCAGCTGCGAGGCGCAGGAGTTCCAGAAACGCGCCGCAGCCGAGAATGATCTGCCGGTCGAAAGGATCCGTCGCGGGCAGGCGGCGGTCGAGATCGACATAAAGCGTCAGCGCGTTTTGACCTTCCAGCTGCACCAGCCAGGGTTGTCGGTTGTGCGGATTGGGCGCCAGCAGCGCGTAGGAAAGGAAGCGGCGGCGGAACTCGGTCTCCTGCCCCGCCGTGCGCCAGGCTTCGCGCGCCGCACGGCTTGGCTGGTTGAGCGCAACGAAACCGCCCACGCCAGCAGCGGCGAGGACGACCCCTCCTCCGATCAGTTTCAACAGTCCGCGCCGGGAGGTCATCACTCAGTCTCCATTGGTTCGATACCAAACTATATAGTTTGAAGTCTAACTATCGTCAAGGTCTGCGTTTGCACCTGCCCCGCGCGGCTGTTAGCGTTCGCGGATACGGGAGGACGCCACCATGAAAACACGCACGATCAACCCCACACCCTGGTTGCAGCATTTCAACCTGCATCACGGCGTTGAGGTAATCGGCGCCTCACGCACGCTCTACCTGTCCGGCCAGACCTCGACGGCCGCCGATGGCAGCACGTTGCACGCCGGCGACCTGGGCGCGCAGTTCCGCACCGCTTGGGCGAACGTGAAGGACGCGCTGACGGAAGCCGGCATGGGCCCGTCGAACGTCGTGCGTCTCAACATCTTCGTCACCGACGTGGACGCCTTCATGGCGATCGCAGGCGAGGCCACCGGCCAGATCAAAGCCGATGGTACCGAGACGGCCTGCACGCTGATCGGCGTGGCGAGGCTGTTTGACCCGGAAGTGATGATCGAACTGGAAGCAACCGCGGTTGCCTAGGTGGATTCTGGCGGCGCATCGCTTTAGGTAAGGCCCAAACGAGGAGTCTCCCGATGAAAACACGCGCCGCTGTCGCCTTCGAGGCCAAGAAACCGCTCGAGATTGTCGAGCTTGACCTGGAAGGCCCAAAGGCCGGCGAAGTACTGGTGGAGATCATGGCGACCGGCATCTGCCACACGGATGCCTATACACTGGATGGGCTCGACTCCGAGGGCATCTTCCCGAGTGTGCTCGGCCATGAAGGCGCGGGCATCGTGCGCGAAGTGGGCGCGGGCGTCACAAGCGTGAAGCCGGGCGACCACGTCATCCCGCTCTACACACCGGAATGCCGCCAGTGCAAAAGCTGCCTCTCGGGCAAGACAAACCTCTGCACGGCCATCCGCGCGACGCAGGGCAAGGGCTTGATGCCGGACGGCACGAGCCGCTTCAGCTACAAGGGCCAGCCGGTCTTCCATTATATGGGCTGCTCGACCTTCTCGAACTTCACCGTCCTGCCCGAAATCGCGGTGGCGAAAATCCGCACAGATGCGCCCTTCGACAAAGCCTGCTATGTCGGATGCGGGGTCACGACCGGCGTGGGCGCGGTGGTCAACACCGCGAAGGTTCAGGTCGGCGAGAATGTCGTCGTGTTCGGCCTTGGCGGCATCGGGCTCAACGTGATCCAAGGCGCGCGCATGGCGGGGGCGGACATGATCGTCGGCGTCGACATCAATCCCTCCAAGGAGGAATGGGGCCGCCGCTTCGGCATGACGCATTTCGTCAATCCGAAGGACGTGAAGGATGTTGTCGCGCATATCGTCGAGCTGACGGGCGGCGGCGCGGACTATTCTTTCGACTGCACGGGCAACACGACCGTGATGCGCCAAGCGCTGGAATGCTGCCATCGCGGCTGGGGAACCTCGGTCATTATCGGCGTGGCCGAAGCCGGCAAGGAAATCGCGACGCGGCCCTTCCAGCTCGTCACGGGGCGCAACTGGCGCGGCACGGCCTTCGGCGGCGCCAAGGGGCGCACGGATGTGCCGAAGATCGTCGACTGGTACATGAACGGCAAGATCGAGATCGACCCGATGATCACGCACGTGATGACGCTCGACAAGATCAACGACGCGTTTGACCTGATGCATGAGGGCAAGAGCATCCGTAGTGTGGTTGTGTACTGATGGACGCATGGCGCCTGCCCTTTGCGTCAACCGGTGCCGAGTTCAGCTTTGAAGGCTTCCCGACGCCCGAAGACTACGGCCCTGCCATGGCGGCCTTCGCCGATCATGGCTTACGGCCGCCCGTAAACTGACTTTGTGAACAACAACTGGAGGAACTGAAAATGTACAGTCACATGATGGTCGGCTCGAACGACATCGATAAATCGAAGGCGTTCTACGACGCGCTATTTTCGTCCGTAGGCGGAAAGGCCGGCATCAAGGATCCAAAGGGCCGACTGGTCTACATGCACAATGGCGGCATCTTTCTCGTCACCCCGCCGATCGACGGCGCGCCCGCGACCAGCGGCAACGGCATGACCATCGGCTTCGCGATGGCCTCCACCGATCAGGCCGATGCCTGGCACAAAGCCGGCGTCTCGGCCGGCGGTAAGGCTATCGAGGACCCGCCAGGCTGGCGCGGTGAGGGCGCCGGCGCACTCTACCTCGCCTACCTGCGCGATCCGGACGGCAACAAACTCTGCGCCCTGCACCGCAAGTGAGTTGAGAGAGGGCCACCATGACACGTTTCAGCCTCGCTGCCGCGCTCATGGCGGCCCTCCTTACGACCGCCTGCGTCTCGGTTGGCCCTCAAGCCGCGCCGGGACCTGAGGTGGCCCATAATACCGGCCAGCCGATTGCCGGCCAGACCCTGCCCTTCTCACGCGCCGTGCGCGTGGGCCACACGCTCTACCTTTCCGGCGAGCTCGGGATTGATCCTGCCACAAACAGTCTGGTGCCCGGCGGTGTCGGCGCCGAGACGACCCAGATATTCCGAAACTACGAACGCACGTTGTCTGAGTATAACGCGGACCTCTCCGACCTCGTGAAATGTACCGTATTCCTCGGCGACATGGCCAGATACGGAGAGATGAACGCGGCCTATGCCGCCGCGCTGCCGGACCCCAAGCCGGCGCGTTCGACGGTCGGTGTGAACGGTCTTGGCTTCAACGCAGCACTCGAAATCGAGTGTATCGCCATTCTCGAGAAATGAGCTGGCGCGGTGAGCCTCCGGTAGACCTGACCCCAGTCAGGTCCGAAGCGATCCGCTGGGTGATCGAGCGCGCGATGGCGCGCGGAAACCACGTAGTCTCGCTGGCCAAGTGGACGAAAGCGTTGGTCGCCCACATGGCGCAGGGACTGGACGAAGGCCTGAAAGCCGAAATCGCCGCGCGCTGGCCGAGCCTTACCTACTACAGCGAAGCTGGGACGCCGCATAACGCGTCGGACGAAGGCTATGTCGAAGACGCATTCGCGGTGGCGTTTCCGCGCCCGAGCTCCAGTCAAAGGACCCAATGATGACCGAGCTGAAACCCGTCTCCTCCTGGAAATCCTTTGGCGGCACATTGTCCGTCCACGATCATGAGAGCGAGTTGCTGGGCTGCGCCATGCGATTTGCCGTCTACACGCCGCCTCAGGCCGCCCACGGACCGGTGCCGGTGCTCTGGTATCTGTCAGGATTGACCTGCACCTGGGCGAACATGATGGAGAAGTCCGGCGTGCAGGAACATGCCGCGCGCCACGGCCTGATGATCATCGCGCCGGATACGAGTCCGCGCGGACCGGACGTGCCGAACGATGACGCCTATGACCTTGGCCAGGGCGCTGGCTTCTACCTCACGGCCACAGAGGCGCCGTGGGCGAAGCATTACAAGATGGACCAGTACATTACTGAAGAACTGCCCCGCCTCATCGCAGCGAACTTTCCGGCCGACATGGGGCGCCAGGGCCTCTTCGGCCATTCGATGGGCGGCCATGGCGCCATCACGCTACATCTCAAACATCCAGACACATACAAATCCTGCTCGGCCTTCTCGCCGATCACCTCGCCGGCGCGCGTGCCTTGGGGTGAGAAGGCCTTCGCGGCCTATCTCGGCCCAGCCTCGATTGCCTGGGAGCAGTATGACGCGACCGAACTCGTGAAGGAGCGCCAATCAAAAGCGCTCATCCTCATCGACACGGGCACGGCAGACAATTTCCTCCAAACGCAGCTGAAGCCGGAAATCTTCATCGCTGCCTGTGAGAAAGACGGCCAGCGCCTCGACTACCGCCTGCGCCAAGGCTACGGCCACGACTATTACTTCATCGCGACCTTCATGGATGAACACATCGCCCATCATGCGAAGGCTCTGAAGGCTTAGACCGCCTTGGCGTGCCGCTGCTCCGGCGCCGCCGACGTGCGTGCGTCGAAGCATTGCGCCACCGTGCGCAGGAAAAGCCTCGCCGAATCAGGCACGCGCACAACAGATCCGTCCACGGTGCACAAGCCCGCAGGCTGCAGCGCGCGGGTGCGGGCGAGCGCATCCTCAAGGCAACCCTCCGGCGCGCCCATCTCAGAGCACACCGCGTTCGCATCCACTTCGAGTGCGCACATCAACTGCTCGATGGCCCGGGCACGAAGCCGGTCATCCGGCGTGAGCGCAATGCCGCGCTCCACGGGGAGCCTCCCGGCCGCAACTGCCTCGCCCCAGATCTTCCGATCCTTGCAGTTTTGTACAAAGCCCTCGCGGAACTGGGAAATGGATGTCGCCCCCATGCCGATCAGCGTCTCGCAGGGATCGTCAGTATACCCTTGAAAGTTCCTCCGCAGGCGCCCTTCTGAGGCCGCGACCGCCAACGGATCACTGGCGCGCGCATAGTGGTCAAGACCAATGGGCCGGTATCCCGCCGCCTTGAGTACGTCCGCCGCCACGCCCGCCTGCTCAAGCCGATCCGGCAAATCCGGCAACGCGGCGTCGTCAATCGCCTTCTGGTGCTTGGCAAACCAAGGCACATGCGCGTAGCCGAAGACGGAAATCCGCGCGGCGCCCTGCTCCGCTGCAAAGCGTGCAGCAGCGGCCACATCTTCCGTAGTTTGATGCGGCAGGCCGTACATCAAGTCCATATTGATGGCGCCAATCCCCGCGCGGCGCAGGTCTGCGACGAGACCGGCCACCATGTCCGGCGGCTGGATGCGGTTAACCGCGGCTTGCACGGCGGGCGCTAACGTCTGCACGCCGAGGCTCACCCGCGTCACGCCGGCGGCAGCAAAGGCTTCCACCTGCCCGTCATGCATCGTACGCGGATCAAGCTCCACTGCGATTTCCGCGTCCCCGCGCAGGCCAAAGCCGGATTTCAGGCGCGCCACGAGTGCGGCAAAATCGTCCGCCCGCAGCGCATTGGGGGAGCCGCCGCCGAAGTGCAGGTGGCCAATGCCGCCATGCTCGCCCACGGCACGCGCCCAGAGATCTGCTTCCTGCTGGAGGCGCGCCGCGTAGGCGCCGACGCGGGCATAGCCGTTCGGCACGCTGGTCGCGCAGCCGCAATACCAGCAAAGCGTCTCGCAGAAGGGGATGTGAAGGTAAACCGAGAGCGGCTCGCCCCGCGGCGCGCTGGCCGCCCAGGCAGCCGCTTCAGCCTCTCCGGCCGCCGCGGTGAAATCCGCCGCAGTCGGATAACTCGTGTAGCGCGGCACTGCGCGCCGGGCATGGTCAAGCCAGTCAGGGTTCATGCGCCATAGTTTACATAGCTGCCGGCCGGCATGATCTAGGGAAAAATCCCTAGTCGCAGCCTGGAATGCCTGCTGCACCGGCACCTTGGCCATAGCCCCAGCGCCCTAAACGTGCCAATAGGCCCGCTTATCGCCCGAAAGCCACGTAATGAACCTCCCCGACACCATCCCCGCCGCACTCGCTGGCGCCCTCTCCGCACGCGGATATACCGATCTCACGCAAGTCCAGGCCGCCGTTATCGCGCCGCACCTTGCCGACAAGGACCTTCTCGTCTCCGCCCAGACCGGCTCCGGCAAAACCGTCGCCTTCGGCCTCGCCATGGCGCAAGACCTTCTTTCCGGCGAAGACACGCTCGCTCCGGCCGCCTCGCCGCTCGCGATAATCGTTGCGCCAACGCGCGAACTCGCCATGCAGGTCGCCCGTGAACTCACCTGGCTCTACGGCATTGCAGGTGCCCGCCTCGCCACTTGCGTCGGCGGTATGGACATGCGCGACGAACGCCGCGCACTGGAACGCGGCGCCCACATCGTGATCGGCACGCCCGGCCGCCTCGGCGACCATATCAAGCGCGGCTCGCTTGTCACCTCCGGTGTCCGCGTCGTTGTGCTCGACGAGGCCGACGAGATGCTCGACATGGGCTTCCGCGAGGAACTCGAGCTGATCCTTGAAGGCACGCCGGATGAACGTCGTACACTGATGTTCTCTGCGACCGTTCCGAAGGGCATCGCCGCGCTCGCCGCCCGCTACCAGAAGAACGCCGCGCGCGTGACAACGGAAGCGGAGAAGAGCCAGCACCTAGATATCGAGTACCGCGCGCTCCTCGTCGCCCCGGGCGATGAAGAGAACGCCATCGTCAACATCGTGCGCCATTCCGATTCCGAGAGCGCACTGGTCTTCTGCTCCACGCGTGCCGCAGTGAACAAGCTGATGAGCCGCATGGGCAATCGCGGCTTCACGGTGGTCGCCCTCTCCGGTGAGCTCAGCCAGAAGGAACGCTCCAACGCACTCCAGGCCCTGCGCGATGGCCGCGCCCGCGTCTGCATCGCGACCGACGTTGCCGCCCGAGGCCTGGACCTTCAGAACCTCGGCCTCGTGATCCATGCGGACCTGCCGCGCGATCCGGCCACGCTGCTGCACCGTTCCGGCCGCACGGGCCGCGCTGGCCGCAAGGGCGTCAGCGCCCTGCTGGTCGCGCCGAAAGCCCGCCGCCGCGTCGAGCGCCTGCTTGGCGACGCGAAGATTTCCGCGACCTGGGGCAAGCCGCCTTCGGCCGACGAGATCGCCCGCCAGGATGACGCACGCCTTCTGTCCGACACCGCAATCAGCGAACCAGCCAACGACCACGAGAAGCACCTCGTCGAACAGCTCCTCGCCCAGCACGGCCCCGCCGCTGTGGCCGCCGCTTTCGTGCGGGCCAAGCGCGAAGGCCGTTCGGCACCGGAAGAATTGCGCGATGTCGACGACCGAGCCAGCGACCGCCGGGCCAAGCCGGACTGGGAACGCCCCGAGCGCTCGCTGCGCGACCGTCCGGAGCGCATCCGTCCGGAACGCGCTCCGCGCGAGGAATGGACCACCCGCGAGGAGCGCCCAGCGCGCGAAGACCGCCCGCCCCGCGAGAAACGACCGCGTACGGAACGGGCCGACATCCCCGGCGCGATCTGGATCGCGATCAATGTGGGCCGAAAAAAGAATGCTGATCCGAAATGGCTGCTGCCGATGCTGTGCAAAGCCGGCGGCCTGGAGCGCGACGATATCGGTCAGATCCGCATCAACTCCGGCAACACGCATGTTGAGCTGACGCCTCAGGGAGCGATGCGCCTGTTCGAGAAGACGGGCGAGTCTGGGCGTCTAGAGGGCAGCCTTCAGGCCTTCCCGATGGACGGCGTGCCCGAGCCCGAGCCATTTTCGCCCGCCGAATCCCGCAACGAGCCGCGCCGCGAGCGCAGCCGGGACGACGCCCCGCGCGCGCCCTACCGCAAGGACCGCCCGCCGGCACAGCGTGAAGAGCGCCTCGTCCGTGCGCCTCGCGAGCGCGGCCGTGATGAGCCCCCGCGCGAGCGCCCGGCCCGTGACGACGCACCCTTCGCCCGCCCCTTCGCGCCCTCCGAATATGTCCAGGATGACCGCTCCAAAGGCGCAAAGCCCGGCAAGCCACGTCCCAAAACGGGCCCGGGCGCGCCGCGCGCGAAGGGCAATTTCAAGGGAAAGCCCAGCGCGTCCAAGGGCGGCAAAACCGGGTTCAAACCCGGCCCCAAACCCGCCAAGCGCAAGCCCTCCTGAGGAGGGGAAGGCACGGCGCGCAAAAAGCCTGAGATCGGCAGCGGAACGCCTTGTTCTTATTGACGATTTTCTATTCGTTTCGGCGCTGCAAAATACGCCCCCGGGACGTTCCCTTGGGGGCGTAAATCCCGTATATTTCAAGACTGTTTCGAGAATCACCCGAGAAAGAACTTCCCATGGCGGATGACACGATCCCCGAGGCCCCCGAAGTGGGCGGCGAAGGCGAGTATGGCGCAGATTCCATCAAGGTCCTGAAGGGCCTCGACGCGGTCCGCAAGCGCCCCGGCATGTATATCGGCGACACCGATGACGGCTCGGGCCTGCACCACATGATCTACGAAGTGGTCGACAACGCGATCGACGAGGCCCTCGCCGGCCATGCCGATCGCGTGACGGTGACACTGTACCCGGACGGCTCAGCCGAGATCACGGATAACGGCCGCGGCATCCCGGTCGGCCTGCACGCCGGCGAAGGCGTCTCGGCGGCCGAGGTCATCATGACCCAGCTGCACGCCGGCGGGAAGTTCGATCAGAATTCCTACAAGGTCTCCGGCGGCTTGCACGGCGTGGGCGTCTCGGTCGTCAACGCGCTGTCCGACTGGCTGGACCTGACGATCCACCGCGAAGGCTTCGAGCATTTTGTGCGCTTCGTCGATGGCGGGCGCGTCGAGGCGCCGCTGGTCAAGCGCGGCCCCTCGCCGAAGCGAGAGAACGGCAAGCCGTATACGGGCACCGCGGTGCGCTTCTTTGCGTCGCCTTCGACGTTCACGATGACGGACTATGACCGCAAGACGCTGGAGCATCGCCTGCGCGAACTCGCCTTCCTCAACAGCGGCGTGAAGATCATCTTCCGCGACGAGCGCGAAGCCGAGCCCTACGAGATCACGCTGGAATACGAAGGCGGCGTGAAAGCTTTCGTCCAGCACATCGACCGCCAGAAACACTCCCTCATCGGCGAACCCGTCTACGTCATCGGCGAAAAGGACGGCATCACCGTTGAAGCGGCCCTCGAATGGACCGACAGCTATCACGAGTCCGTGCTCTGCTTCACCAACAACATTCCCCAACGCGACGGCGGCACCCATCTTGCCGGCTTCCGCGGCGCGCTGACGCGCATCATCAACAAATATGCCAACGAGACCGGCATCGCGAAGAAGTCTAAAGTCGAGATTTCCGGCGACGATGCGCGCGAAGGCCTGACCTGCGTGCTGTCCGTCAAGGTACCTGACCCGAAATTCAGCTCACAGACGAAAGACAAGCTGGTCTCCTCCGAAGTGCGCCCCGTGGTCGAAAGCCTGATCGGCGAGAAGCTGGGCGAGTGGTTCGAGGAGAACCCGAAGAAGGCTGTCCAGATCATGGAGAAGATCGTCGAGGCCGCTGCAGCCCGCGAAGCCGCGCGCAAGGCGCGGGAACTCACGCGCCGCAAGTCCGCGCTCGACATCACGTCCCTGCCCGGCAAACTGGCCGACTGCCAGGAGAAAGACCCGGCGAAATCCGAACTCTTCATCGTCGAGGGTGACTCGGCCGGCGGCTCTGCCAAACAGGGCCGCAGCCGGGACAACCAGGCCATCCTCCCGCTGCGCGGCAAAATCCTCAACGTAGAGCGCGCGCGCTTCGACAAGATGCTCTCATCCGATCAGGTCGGTACACTGATCATGGCGCTAGGCGCCGGCATTGGGCGTGATGAGTTCGACATCAACAAGCTGCGCTACCACAAGATCATCATCATGACCGATGCTGACGTGGACGGCGCACACATCCGCACGCTGCTGCTGACCTTCTTCTATCGCCAGATGCCCGAGATCATCGAGCGTGGCTTCCTCTACATTGCCCAGCCGCCGCTCTACAAAGTCACGCGCGGCAAGTCCGAGCGCTATGTCAAGGACGATGCCGAACTCGAAGCCTACCTGATCGGTGAAGGCACCAGCGGCGAAACGCTGATCCTCGCGGACGGTACGCAGATTGCGGGCGAAGACCTGCGCGACCGCGTGCGCCAGGCCGCGAACTTCCGCGCGAGCCTGCGCCGCCTCGCCCTGCGCGCCCCGGCTGACCTGATCGAGCATGCGGCGCTTTCCGGCGCGCTAGCCAGCAACGCAGACGATGCCGAAGCGAAGGCCACGGCCCATCGCCTCAACTGGCTCGCCGAGGAAGGCGAGGACACCTGGGAAGGCCGCTTCGCCGAAGGCGCCCTCGTCCTGCAACGCACCGTGCGCGGCGTCGACGAAAACGCCGTGCTGCCGCCTGCCCTCATCGCCAGCCAGGACGCCATCCGCCTTGCAGAGCGCGCCGCCGGCATCAGCGAAATCTACGCCAGGCCCGCGATCCTTCGCCAGGAAAAGGGCGGCGACATTGCGGTACACGGTCCAGCGAGCCTGCTCGACGCCGTGCTCGAATCCGGTCGCAAGGGCCTGAAGGTCCAGCGCTATAAAGGCCTAGGCGAAATGAACGCCGACCAGCTCTGGGAAACCACGCTCGACGCCAACGCCCGCACGTTGCTGCAAGTCAAGGTCGAACACGCTGACGAAGCCGACGAACTCTTCACCAAACTGATGGGCGATGTGGTGGAGCCGAGGCGCGAGTTCATCGAGGAGTTCGCGTTGGAAGCCGAAGTGGACGTTTAGTCCGGCAGAACAAGCTGCTCAACTCCCATCGCTGCGCGACAGGAGGTGAGCAGCTACTTAGGCACTCAACACAATCCCCACCCCGCCGATCCGCACTTCGTCATTGACCACGTCCAGTCCGCGCCTCGCTGCCCGCACGGCCGCCGCGCCGATATCGGGCACGTTCACGAGAAACTTCACGATCCGCTCCTCCGCCCCCTGGCGGAATTCCAAGGTCGCATCCGCAAGCTCAACCACGCCGGCTTTCGCCTTCACGCCCAGCGCCTCGGCCCAGCGCGCCGCCATTGATTCCGGGTCGGCGGTGCGGATCACGGCGCCAGTGAGCCGTCCGGGTACGGCGTTCTTGTGCCAGTCCGGGCCGCCCCAGCGCCAGCTACCCGCCGGGCGCGCCTCGTCAATGGAGACGATCGCTGCGCCCATGTCAGCCGGGTGCAGGTGGCTGGCGGAAATGTCCGGCAAGTCGACGTTCCACACACGGCGGATCTTCAGCGCGTCGGCCCGCGCCCTTGCGGCCGCGAGGTCGTCGGTCTGGAAGATCGCCATGTAACCGCCATCCCCGCCGCGCGCGAGGAAGCGTCCCGCCGGCGCGGTCAGCGCCGTCGGCACCACCACCTCCAGAAACTGGTCGCCTATGGCGTAGACGCGGTTGACGAGCCCGAATTCGCCGACGCCGGGGTCTGGATAGCCCTCCCCCAGCCCTAGCACATTCGCCAGTGCCTCAGCCACATCGAGCGATGCGGCCGCAATCACCAGCTGCCGCAGGCGTACATGTCCCATTAGTTCCTCCCGTGCACGTTGTGGCCATGCCTCTGGGGCGAGCATAACCCCATCCGGGGTCGTTATGCTATCACGCCCCCGTTGACGCGGCGGTCCGCACGCGGCACCCCCGCCCCATGCACGATCATGATCACAAACAAGCGCACAGCCACGGGCCCACGCCGCCGGACGCAGGCTGTCCGGATGAGCACGGCGCCCATGCGCATGCCCATGCCTACGGCCTTGCCCACACGCATGACCACGAGGACCACCCTCACCACCAGCACCATGCGGACATGACCACGGTGGACTCCCGTCGCCGCGTCGTCCTTGCGGCGCTGCTGACCGGCGGCTTCATGTTCGCCGAAGTGATCGGCGGCATCGTCTCTGGCTCGCTGGCGCTGATGGCGGACGCCGCCCACATGCTGACTGATACGGGCTCGCTGCTACTCGCCTGGCTCGGCTACAAGCTCGCTGCGCGGCCCGCCGATCCGGGGCGCAGCTTCGGCTTCGGCCGGATGAAGGTGCTCGCCGCCTTTACCAATGGCGTGCTGCTGATCCTGCTGGCGCTCTGGATCGTCTGGGAAGCGGTCAACCGCTTGCTGCTCCCGTCCCCCATCCTCGGGGAGCTGATGCTTGGCGTCGCCGTGCTCGGCCTCGTCGTCAACATCATGGCCTTTGCCATTCTGCACGGCGGCAACCGAGAGGACCTGAACCTGCGCGGGGCGCTCTGGCATGTGGCGGGCGACCTGCTCGGCTCGGTCGCCGCCATTCTCGCCGCCGTGCTCATCCTCTGGCAGGGCTGGTACATCGCAGACCCCCTGCTTTCGATCCTCGTCGCGGGCCTCGCCCTTTTTGGCGGCGTGCGCATCGCACGCGATGCCGGTCATATCCTGATCGAGGGCACCCCGGAGGGCCTCGAGGCGCCCCGCATCATCGAGGACATCAAGGCCAGTGTTCCCGGCGTCGCCAGTGTCAGCCATGTTCACGCCTGGGCGCTGACCGAATCGCGCCCTCTGGTCACGCTGGAAGTCACCCTCGCCCCTGGCGCCGACGCCGAATCGGTGCGCCGCGCCGTCAAGGAACGCCTCGCCCACGCCTTCGGCGCCAGCCATGCCACCGTGGAAGTGATCGGAGAGGTTAGCCCCGCTGCCGCATAGCCGCATTGCGAAGCCGCGCGCAGCGCTTTAACCCTCGTTGCAACCGCCCATATAGGGGCATCGAAGACGATGGAGGCCCCTATGGCCGAGATGAGACATTCCGAAATTCTGATCATCGGCTCCGGCCCGGCCGGCTGGACCGCTGCCGTGTATGCCGCCCGCTCGCTTCGCGAAACACTCGTCGTCACCGGCATGCAGCCCGGCGGCCAGCTGACCATCACCACGGACGTCGAGAACTGGCCGGGCGAGGCTCACATCCTCGGGCCGGACCTGATGGTGCGCATGCAGGAACACGCCGAGAAGATGGGTGCGAAAGTCGCGAACGATCACATCCTCAGCGTCGATTTCGAAAGCCGCCCCTTCAAAGCGGTCGGCGAAAGCGGCACCACTTATACTGCGGATGCCGTCATCATCTCCACCGGCGCCCAGGCCAAGTGGCTGGACCTGCCAAGCGAGCAGAAGTTCAAGGGCTTCGGCGTTTCTGCCTGCGCCACCTGCGACGGCTTCTTCTACCGAGGCCGCGAAGTCATGGTCATCGGCGGCGGCAACACGGCCGTGGAAGAGGCGCTTTTCCTCACGAACTTCGCTTCCAAGGTCACGGTCGTCCACCGCCGCGGCCATTTCCGCGCCGAGAAGATCCTGCAGGACCGCCTGTTCAAGAATCCGAAGGTCGAAGTGATCTGGGATTCGGCGCTCGAAGAGGTGCTCGGCGACGAACAGCCTCTCGGCGTCACCGCCGCGCGCATCAAAAACGTCAAGACGGGCGCCACGCGCGATATCCCCGTCCACGGCATCTTCATCGCCATCGGACATGCACCGTCCACGGAGCTTTTCGCAGGAAAGCTGCCGATGCGCGACAATGGCTACCTGATCACCGAGCCCGGCTCCACCCGCACGGCCATCCCCGGGGTCTACGCGGCCGGCGACGTGACCGACGAAACCTACCGCCAGGCCGTCACCGCTGCCGGCATGGGCTGCATGGCCGCGCTGGAAGCAGAACGCTGGCTCTCCGAGCAAGCTGCGCACGCAGAGGCGGTTGCCGCGGAATAAATCCCAAGTCGAGACTACATCCCGCCTTAGAGCATCCCCTGCGCCGTTTTCTCGATCTCTCGCGTTTTGGCAGTCTGCACCACTCCCAGCAGCGTCTGCGCGCGCCCCTGCATTACGCGGTCTAGCTCCGTGGGCGGATCAATGGTCAGAGCGGCCTGCAGCTCTGCCTCAATCTCGGCGCGGTACTTCTTCGCGTCGAAAGCCGCCAGCGCACGTGCCCATTGCCAGCGCAGGCCGGCATCCTCAGGTGCAAGGCGCACAGCCTCGGCGTAGTTTTTCCGTGCCGTCTTGAGGCTTGCGCCCATCACTGCCGCGCCGATACTGCCACCGCGGCGGTGCACCTCGACATGCCAGACCGCCAGGAAACCCAGCGCGTAATGGTTTGCCGGGTCGTCCGCCAGCACGCCCTCGGCCAGCGCCTTCGCCTTGGGTCCGTACCCGGACTCGCTCGCCTCCGACAGGCTCATCGGCCGGGTCAGCAACGAGAGGGCAATCGCCTTCTGCAGCCGGCCTTCCTCGTGCCGGGCATCTTTCCGAATGGCGGCTTCCGCCGCCGCCAGCGCTTCCTTGATCTGCCCGGTGTCAGGCTCGCGCCCGGTGCACATGGCCCTCGCGAGGATCACGCGGGCCCGTAGCGCATCGGAATCTGGCGTGGCCAGCGCCGCCGCCTCGGTCAGCGCGAGATCATACCGCCCGGCCCGGAACGCCGCATCCGCGGCCGCGAAATCCGCAAAGGCGGCGGGCGCCCCTGAGACAACAAGCGCCACGAGAATCAAGCTGCGTCGGATCATGCGCCCTGATAGTAGACCGTTTGGAAGCCTTCGGCGAGCGGGGGTGACAATACTGGGACCTGGACACGCTATGGCAGACAGTTTCGAGGCAGACGTGGTGGTCATCGGCGCAGGCGTGATCGGCCTCGCGGCCGCCCGCGCGCTCGCCCGGGCCGGACGCGAAGTCATCGTGCTTGAGGCCGAGGACCAGATCGCGATGCACACCTCTTCGCGCAACTCGGAGGTCATCCATGCTGGCCTCTATTACGCCAAAGGCTCGCTGAAGGCGCGCCACTGCGTGGCTGGCCGGCGGATGCTCTATGCCTTTCTCGATGCCCGCGGCATCGCAGTGAAGCGCTGCGGCAAGTTCGTGGTCTCGGTTGGCGCCGCCGAAGCGGAGGGGCTTGCGGCCATTCTCGCCCGGGCCGAGGACAACGGCGTCGAGCAGCTCAGCCTTGTCGACGGCGCCACTGTCCGGCGAATCGAGCCCGCCCTCAGCCCGGACATTTCCGGCGCCATCGTCTCGCCCGTCTCCGGCATTTTCGACAGCCATGCCTATTTCCTCGCCCTGCAGGGCGAACTGGAAGACGCCGGCGGCTCGATCGCTTTCGGTACACCGCTGCTTTCCGGCGCGGTCGAGACCGGGCATGTCCGCCTCGAAACCGGCGGTGCCGCCCCTGCCACCATCCGGGCCCGCACGGTCGTTAACGCTGCAGGACACCATTCCGTCACGGTGGCCGCCGCCATCGAAGGCCCCCATACAGCCGCCCTGCCCCGCACCTGGTTCACCAAGGGAAACTATTTCTCGATCCAGGGCAGCACCCCCTTCTCCCGTCTGATCTACCCGATGCCGGACACGTCCAGCCTCGGCCTGCACCTGACCATCGACCTCGCCGGCCGCGGCAAAGTGGGCCCGGACGCCGAATGGCTGGCCGAGGATGCCCGCCCGCCCTTCGATTACCGGGTGAACCCCGCCCGCGCGGCTGTGTTCCTGCAGGAGGTCAACCGCTACTGGCCGGGCCTGACGGCCGACCGGCTGGTACCCGATTATGCCGGTGTGCGGCCCAAACTGGTGCCCAAAGGCGCCCCGTCTGGCGACTTCCGCATCGAGGGCCCCGAAATCCACGGCAGCCCCGGCCTGATCAACCTCCTGGGCATCGAAAGCCCCGGCCTGACCTCGTCCCTGTCGATTGCCGACCATGTGGCCGGATTGGCGGCCTAGGGCGCTTGCACGCCCCACCTCCAGTGTGTATCAGGCGCCTTCGCTGATGCGGCGAATGGTTCGGTAGCTCAGCTGGTTAGAGCGCGCGACTCATAATCGCGAGGTCGAGAGTTCAAGTCTCTCCCGAACCACCATTCCCTTTCCTTCCGGCACGCTTCCTGCTCTCTGTCGGGGTCAAGGAGACCTGTTCATGCCGCCCAACGCCCGTTTCCTGACCCTGGCTCTTGGCGCCCTCGTGGCAGCCGCATATCTGGCCTCCCCGGCCCGCGCTCAGGAAGCTCCCCTTCCCGAAGAGGCGCCCCACCCACCGAAGATCGCCCTCGTCCTCTCCGGCGGCGGCGCGCTCGGCATTGCGCATGTCGGCGCGATCCAGGAGCTCGAACGCCTCGGCATCCGGCCAGATATGATCGTCGGCACCTCGATGGGCGCCGTGATCGGCGGTCTCTACGCTTCCGGCATGGACGGGGCCGAGCTTGAGGCCGCGGTCAACGACGTGGACTGGTCTGGCGTCTTCACGCCCCAGGCCGACCGTGACAAGCTGACCTTTCGACAGAAACAGCAGCAGGCAGATTTTCCGGGAACGGCGAGCCTTGGCGTCTCTGCCGCCGGCATTCTCTTGCCAACCGGCGCAGTGCCCGACCAGGCGTTGATGAAGGAGTTGCGCCGCCTCACGCCCGCGCGCACGAACCTCGAAAACTTCGACAGCCTCGAGATTCCGTTCCGCGCGGTCGCCACTGACATCGCCAGCGGCGAGGCGGTTGTCCTGAGCTCCGGCGAATTGCCGATGGCAATGCGCGCGTCGATCTCGCTGCCCGGCGTCTTCCCTGCCGTGCGCCATAAAGGCAAGCTACTGGTCGATGGCGGCCTTGCCGCTAACGTGCCGATCAAGGTCGCGCGCGACATGGGCGCCGATATCGTAATCGCTGTTTGGACGCCGAGCGAGCTGATCCCGGAGGAGAAGATCGGCTCGGTGGTCGATGTGCTCGCCCAGACCGTCAGCCTGTTGATCCTTACCAACGAGCGGGCCGAGATTGCCTCTTTAACGGGCAAAGACCTCCTTGTGCGGATCGATACGAGCGGGTTCAACCCGACCGCATTTACTGACAGCGATGAGCTCATCGAGGCCGGACGCGCCGCCATGCAGGCCGAGACAGGGCGCCTCGAAACGCTCGCCGCCAGCCGGCCCGCCATCGTCTACGCCGATAAGGGCGAGACCGATCGGCCGGTCATCGGCTTCCTCCGTATCGAGAATTCCTCGCGCCTCGACCAGTCCTTGCTCGAGGGCAAGGTGATGGACCTCGTGGGCAAGCCCGCCGACACTGCCGAGATCGAAGAAGCGCTGGACCGCATCTATGCACTCGGCCCGTTCGAGCGGGTCGACTACGCCTTCGAAGAGCAGGATGGCCAGACCGGTCTCGTCGTGCGCGCAGAGGACGCGATTCCGGATGCGGGCCGTGTGCGCTTCGGTCTGATCGTCGAGAACGACTTCAACACCGAATCCGACGCTGCCATCTCGCTCGATTTTCGCTCCCCGGCGCTCGACTCTTTCGGCTCGGAAATCCAGGCGCGCGCTACGCTGGGCGATTTCAACGAGATCGCGGCGGAGTATTTCCGCCTGCTCGATTCCCGCCAGAGCTGGTTCTCATCGGTGCGCGGCGAGGTCCAGAACCGGCCGGTGAACGTCTATTCGTCACGTGGCTTCAAAGAAGCCGGCTACGACCTGACCTACGGCCTCGCCGGGGTCGATGCGGGCTACCAGTTCGGCAATGTCGGCGAACTGCGCCTCGGCATCGAAGTCGGCGCCGGCCGCGCCAAGCTGAACGAGGGCTTCGCCCCGCTTGCGGAGATCGACATCGAAATCGGCCGCCTCATCGCGTCAGGTGCCTATGACACACTGGACGACCCCTTTTTCCCGCTAGAGGGCGTGCGGGCGGGCGCGCGCTATGTGCAGGGCTTTGAAGCGATTGGCGACACTGCGGACTTCCAGACCTTCAGCGCCTCGGCGCTCACTGCACGCAGCTTCGGGCCAAACACTTTGATCGCCTCTCTCGCCGCCGGCCAGCGGATAGACGGTGATGCGCCGCTCGATGCGCTCTACCGCATCGGCGGCCTGTTCAGCCTGTCGGGCTTCCGCAAGGAGGAACTGGCCGGCGAGAATTACTTCGCCTCGCAGCTGATCTTCCGTCGCCGCCTTCTGGGTGATTCCGAACAGCTTTTCGGTGTGCCGCTCTATGTTGGCGGCTCGGCGGAACTCGGGGATGTCTGGCAGCAGGACCGAGATTTCAAAACCGGTGAACTGCGCTTTGGTGGCAGCGTCTTCCTTGCGGCCAGCACGGCCTTCGGCCCGATCTACCTCGCCTTCGGCCGCTCGGAGGGCGGACGGCAATCGGCCTATCTGCTCATTGGACGGACGTTCTAGGCGCCGGCAGCCCGTTTCGGCTGACCGCTGGAAATCAGGATATCGGCCAGCGTCGCCACCAGCGGGCGCGGGCGGATCGGTTTCTCGATCAGTCCCGAGAATCCGGCGCGGTCGCACGCAGCTCGGCGTTCGGGGCTGGCATCAGCCGTCACCGCAACCACAGGCGTCAACATATTGAGGCCATTGCCCATGCGCGCGGCACGCAGCACCGCTTCGCCGCCGCCATGCGGCATATGTACGTCGGTCAGGATAACCTGGTAGCGCCGCTGTCCCACGCGCGTCACTGCAGCGGCTGCGTCCATCACCGTCTCGACGCGCCAGCCCGCCGCGATCAGGGCTTCGCGGATCACGAAGGCACTCGCCTCATGGTCTTCCGCCAGCAGCACCTCGCCAAGGTCGAAGCGCGCAGCGTTGCCTTCCGGCTTGTTTTCAACAGCAAGGCGCGGCCCCGCCTTGATTACTGGTAGCGCCACTGTGAATACGCAGCCGCCGCCGGGATTGTCGGACAGAATGACTTCGCCGCCAAGACGCCGCGCGAGGCTGCGCGCAATCGCGAGGCCGAGGCCGCTGCCGGAGAAGGCATCGGCGCTCTCCGATTGCTCGAACGCCTCGAACAGGCGCACCTTATCGGCGTCCGAGATACCTCGTCCGGTATCGGCGACACGCATCGTCAACATCAGACCGTCCGGGGACGGAGAGGTTGCCAGCGTCACGGTCACCTGGCCGCGATCGGTGAACTTCATCGCATTGCTGACGAGGTTGAACAGGATCTGGCGAAGCCGTCCTGCATCGCTCTCGATCCGCGGCTCGGCGCCGGTCGCAACGCCAATCCGCAGGCTCACGCGCTTCTCGTCGAACTGCGGCAACCAGAGGTCGCGTGTCTCGACGGCAAACTGGCGCAGCTCGATTGGATGCTTGGTAATCGCGAGTTTGCCCGCATCGATGCGGGAGAGATCGAGAAGGTCCGTCAGCAAGCGTTCGAGGTGCTGGCCGCTCTGCGAGATGGTCTTGGCGAGACGTTTCGGCTCGCCCGGTGGCAGCTGCGTGTCCAGCAAGTCGGCAACACCCATGATGCCAGTCAGCGGGGTGCGGATTTCGTGGCCGATAAAGGCGAGCGTGCGGGCGCGCGATTCTGACAGCCGCGTTAGCTGGCGCTGGATGTCATCCATCTTGCGCTGGGCATTCTGCTGGGCGCGGGCGCGCGCGGCGTTCTCTTCGGCCACGGCCTTCAGCAGCATGGCGGGCGAAACAACGCCCACATAGCCCCCCTGCTCCATCACGATCACGCCGTCGGTCAATGCGCTGGTGCCTTGCTCGGCGGCGCTCTTGGCAATGAGCGCGGCGGGCATGTTCGCCTGCGCCACGACTGGTTGGGCGCCAACAAGGTGGGTCACCGAACGGGCCGCATAAACATCACGCCCGTTAGGCCCCGCGAGCGCCTCGGTCAGGCGCCCGCGCGTGACAAGGCCATAGGTTGCCTCGTCGCCCTCGGCCAGGCGCACCGGAAGCGCGAACAAGGCGGTATCGGACAGGAAAAGGGAAAACGCGGCAGCCGCCGTCGTCGCTGGCGTGACCGGGGTCACCGGCAGCGCGATATCCTTCAGGCGTACAGGCATGGACGTGCAGGCACCCGGTTATGGTTAAGGGTGAACCATCGCCCATAAACCTTACCGGGAGGCAAACATCAGCCGCGGGCGGCGTACGCCGTCAGGTGATCTCGCTGCGGTGCCGGACGATCTTGCCGACGAGACCGTAGGCCATCGCCTCTTCAGCGCTCATCCAGAAGTCACGGTCCGTGTCCTTCTTGATCTGCTCGAGGCTCTTGCCGGTGGCGTCCGCGAAGATCTGGTTAAGACGCTGGCGCATCTTGATGATCTCGCGGGCCTGGATCTCGACGTCCGTGGCCTGGCCGCCGACGCCGCCGCGCGGTTCATGCAGCAGGAAGCGGGTGTTCGGCAACGCGTACCGGTTTTCCTTCTTGGCGGCTGAGTAGATCAGCGCGCCGGCCGAGGCGACCCAGCCGGTGCCGAGGATCTTCACAGGCGCCGGCACGAACTTGATCATGTCGTGAATCATATCACCGCTCTCGACATGACCGCCGGGCGAGGACAGGACCAGCAGAATCGGCTCCTGGCTTTCCGAGGACAGGGCCAGCAGCCGTTCGGAAATGCGCTGGGCCTGCTTGAAGTCGATGCCGCCGGTCAGCAGGACGGTCCGGGCCTTGAACAAGGCGGCCTCAAGGAAGGCGTTCGGCTCCGTGGTCGGGCCTTTTTCTTTGTCATCTTCGTCGTCGAGGCGGAAAGGGGTCATGCGGGCTCCGGAGAGAGGAATCTGTCCATTGGGGCCTATAGGTGCGGTGCCACGGGCTGCGGGTCAAGGCGGGGTCTGACTATTCCCCAGCGCCTTTCCCCACGCGTCAACCCGCCTCCGCAACGATCCGGGCTACATCGGCGGCATAGGCCTGCGCCTTCTTCTCCCCTACCCCGCTGATTTCGCGCAGCGCCTCCGCCCGGGTCGGCCTCTCCCGGGCGATCTCGACCAGCGTGCGGTTATGGAAAATCACGTAGGGCGGAACGCCGCGCGTCTTGGCCAGGTCGGTCCGCCACTGGCGCAGCGCATCAAATACACCCTGGTCGCGCGCCGAGAGGTCGGCGATGACAGCGGCCCGCGCCGCGCCTTTCGACTTGGTGCGCCGCCGGGGCGCGCCGACATCCTCACGCAAACTAACAGTGCGCTCGCCTCGGAACAGGGACTTCGCGTCCTCCGCATCCGGAACAATCACCACGGGCCGCATCGCCTCGCCGCCTTCGGCAATCAGGCCTTCGAACATCAGCGCATCGAACACCCGGTTCCAGCCGGGCTTGGGCAGGTCTTTGCCAATGCCAAAGGTTGAGAGCTTCGACAACTCCGTATCAAAATCATCCTTCGCCTCGCCGAGCAGGTGCTGCACCAGCCGGCCGCGCCCGATCCGCTGGCCGCAGCGCAGCACGGCGGAGACCGCCATTTGGGCCCAGCGCGTCGCGTCATGTCGCTCGCCCAGTTCGCCCCGGCACGCGTCGCACACGCCGCAAGGCTCGACCTTCTCTTCGCCGAAGTAGCGCCGCACCGCGCCGCGCCGACATTCGTCGCCGTTGAAAAATGCGAACAGCTGGCGCGTCTTCGTCAGCTGTACGCGCTTCACTTCGTCCGGTGCTTCGCTCGCATAGGTCCATTGCAGCGAGCGGTTCATGTCGGCCGGGCCGAACAGCGCAACGCCCTCGGCGGGCTCACCGTCGCGGCCCGCACGGCCGACCTCCTGCCAGTAGGCTTCCAGCGTCTTGGGCGGATCAGCATGGATGACGAAGCGCACATCCGGCTTGTCGACGCCCATGCCGAAGGCGACGGTGGCGACCATCACGCGGCCTTCTTCCAGCAGGAACTGGCGCTGGCGCGCAGCGCGGATACTGGCATCGAGACCAGCATGATAGGCGAGCGACGGCATTCCCGCCTTCTCCAGCGCCTCGGCGATATCTTCTACTGCGCTGCGGGTGGCGGCATAGACGATGCCACTGGCTCCGGCGCGCGCCTTGACCAGCTGCACCACGCGCTGCGTACGGTTGCCGGCCTTCGGCTCTGCGGAAAGGGTCAGGTTCGGGCGGTCAAAACTTGCAACGTGTACGGACGGATCGGTCAGGTCCAGCTGCGTGAGGATATCCTGGCGCGTGCGCGCGTCGGCGGTCGCCGTGACAGCAAGGCGCGGCACGCCCCGGAACATGCCCTTAAGGCGCCCCAACGCGCGGTAGTCCGGTCGGAAGTCATGGCCCCACTGGCTGACACAGTGCGCCTCATCCACCGCGATCAGCGAGATCTTCATCTGCGCCAGCCGGTCGGCAAGGTTGGTGCCGAGGCCTTCGGGCGAGACATAGAGCAGATCCATCTCGCCGCGCCCCGCCGCATTGAGCGCGTCGGCGCGGGCGTTGAAGTCTATCGAGCTGTCGAGCCGTTCGGCGCGTACGCCGACGTGCTTTAGCGCGTCCACCTGGTCTGCCATCAGCGCGATCAGCGGCGAGACGACGAGGCCGCAGCCGCCCCGCAGCAGCGCCGGAATCTGGTAGCAGAGCGACTTGCCGCCGCCCGTCGGCAGCACGGCGAGCCCGTCGCGGCCAGCCAGCACATCCGCGATCACGTTCTCTTGCAGGCCGCGGAACGCGTCATAGCCATAGACGCGCTTCAGCAGCGCGCGGGCATCTTGCAGGGTGGCGACGGCAGGCATCGGGCCGTTGTGCAGGGGTGCGCGAGTCGCGGCAAGTGGCGGGGTGCGCCTAGTCGACGAAGTCGATGCGGTTGTCGCAGATCACGTAGTTCCAGGTTCGGGCCTGCCGGCGCTGGGTTTCGGCGGCGATGAACTTCACGATGTCATCGCGCTCGCCGAGCGGGCGCCCGGTTTCGAGTTCCCATTTCGCGGCTACGGGCACGTCGATGCTGAAGTGCACCCCGCCGCCGCACATCTCGTGATGGAATGTGAGGCGGATATCGCCCTCGATATAGATGATAGTGCCCGCGCGGAAGTTGCCCTCGAATTCGAGGCGGCGGCTGAAGCGCGCGGTGAGCCGCTCCAGCGCTTTCGCGCGCAGTTCGAGGTCATGGTTCGGCAGCATCTTTCCAGTGCCGTCGCGGTAGACCATCGGCAGGCCATCGGACCTCGGCGCCGGCCCCGGCTCCGGCTCCGGCGCGGGCGGGGCGATCCCCTCCTCCAGCTTGGTCAGTGCCAGCTCGTGCGACCAGCCCTCCCGATGCGTGATCTCGACGAGATATTCCCCTGGCAGCCAGGGATGCGTGTCGACGAGGATCTGCACCCGGCCGTTAAGGCGGCGCGTCACTTCGGCCTCCTCTACCCGTCCGCCGCCCGGGCCCCGGATGCGGAACGTGCGGTAACCCGCGTATCCATCCTGCGGCAGCCAGAGGATCAGCTGCTGGCTGCCCGGATAATGCACGAACTTAACCGCGAGCAGCGGCGTATCCGGCGGCGCCGACCGGTTCACCGGGGCGTCAAGCACGATGTGGCCGTCATTGCCTGCGTCTCCGGACATGTCCCGCCCCCGCCCTATGCGTGCAGCCTAGCAGGTGCATCGCGCGGTGTCGCCCTGACGCCTCCGGCATTCATGCGCAGTCTGCATGAATGTCATCGCATCAGCGCCCTTCTCTGTCGGAAAATGGCTGCGCATATGACGGCCAGCCGCAACTCTTCCGATGGAGGCCTTCGATGATTGACATTCGTCCATTCGACAAGCTGGGCCGGTTCCGCAATGACTGGCTCAACGCCCACTACCATTTTTCGTTCTCTCAGTATTACGACCCTGCCCGCATTCAGCACGGCGCCCTGCGCGTCTGGAATGATGACGAGATCGAGCCACGCACCGGCTTTCCGCCGCACGGTCACGACTCGATGGAGATCGTCACCTATGTCCGCAGGGGCGCGATTACGCACAAGGACTCGCTCGGCAATACTGGCCGCACCGAGGCCGGCGACGTGCAGGTGATGAGCGCGGGCTCGGGCATCCAGCATTCCGAGTGGAATGCCGAGGACGTGCGTACCGAGCTGTTCCAGCTGTGGATCCTGCCGCGCATCCGCGGCGGCAAGCCGAGTTGGGGCGCGCGCAAGTTTCCGAAGGGCGACCGGTCCGGCAACTGGGCAGTGCTGGCCTCCGGCACCGGCGAGGGCGGGAGCCTGGTGATCAACCAGGACGCCAAGGTACTCGGCGCGACGATCAAGGCCGGCGAGACGCTGACCTATACGCTGCCCGAGGGCCGCTACGGATATCTCGTGATTGCGGACGGCGAGGTAACGCTCAACGGCAAGGCACTCGGCATCCGGGATGGTGCGGCCATCTCGGGCGGCGAAGTATTGACGCTGGAAGGCGTCAACTCGGCCGAGTTGGTGCTTGTCGACACAGTCTAGGCGCTTCGGTCACGCGGGCGTGACTTCTTCCCCCAGCCGATCACTGGTATAGTCTGGCGGTCGGCTGGCGGAGTTCCAGTCCTGAACAGGAGTGATGCGATGAGACATTTTCTGGCGGCAGCCCTTCTTGTTGCAGTTGCAGCACCGGTCGCTGCAGCGGCGGAAATCAATGTGACCTACGCTCCGGAGTTTTCCGAAAAGCTCTCCGATGACTATGGAGAGCGCGAAGGCGAATATCTCAGCAAGCGCGTGCGTACCGACCTGGAGCGCGCGCTGGCGAAGGCCGGCGTGGACGTGGCGCGGATCGATGTGACGATCCTCGACGCCAAGCCCTCGCGACCAACCTTCAAGCAGGCAGGCGACGAGCCGGGGCTCGACGTGCACCGCTCGGTCAGTGTCGGCGGCATGAAGCTGTCGGCGGTGACGTATGATGCGGCCGGCACGGCGTCCGAGCCGTTCGAATACAAGTGGTTCGAAACCGACATCACGCAGGCGGGCCTGACGACCTGGCATGACGCGCGCCGCGCCTCGAGCCGGTTTGCGTCGCGTTACGCCAAGTCCCTCGACTAATCATTAGCCGCTTCGGCCTCGCTGCCTTTCGGCAGCGGGGTGAGCGCGGTCGCAATCATCGCGAACGGCCAGATCAGGCTGAGGCCAATTCCGGCGAATCCGTTGAGCGGCGTAAACCCTGCCAGTCCGAATACCAGCAGCGATGCGGCAATGCGTGCGTAGTGGACGTACAGCGTCCGGCGCGTCAGCACCCTTTCTTTTGGCGACAGGCCGATCTCGTCGGCAAGGCGGAGCACGCGCGCGTACATCAGAGCGATGGTGAGGTAGATGGCACCAAAGCCGGCTGCAAAAAAGGCGAGGATGATACCGGACTCGCGGTAGCCGACTTCCATCTCGACGATCCGCTCCATCTGACCTGCCTGCAGGAGGATGAAGCCAAACAGGCTGTCGAACATGAAGCGAAGCGGATAGGCGATGTAGAGGATGAGCAGCAGCAATGCAGTGTTGAGCACGATGATGCGGCCGTCGGCGAGGGCGTAACGACGGAAAAAAATGAAGTGGTCATTCCAGATCGAGACAAGCATCGCGAAACCGGCGGCAATCGGGATGATGGAGATCAGGTAGCCCGTCAGGTCATCGAAGGTGCGGATGGTGCTGCTGGCCGACACGAGGATGCCGAGCGCGAGCGCGAAAATGATGTCGGAGAGATTTTCGATCCGGAGGACCTCGGTGGTGCGCCAGGCAAACTGCGGATCATGATCGCGCGCTTGGACAATCTGCTCACGGATCATTTTTCCGTGCTCCCTTCTGCCTCGCCCTTCTCGATCCGGACCGTAATCGGCTCAGCCGATTTCAGGAAAAGGTCGCGCTGCGGGTGCGGGACCTTGATCTCGTGACGCTCAAGCGCGGAATGGATTTCCCAGACATAGTCAGCCATCACCCTCTGCGGCTTCAAAACGGCCTCGTCGGTAAGCCAGACGATCAGCTCGAAATCGAGACGGAAGTCACCAAAGCGAACGAGCCAAACCTGCGGCTTGCGTTCGCCCTGGTCATCGAAGGTCCAGGGCAGACGCGCGGCCGCTTCCAGGCCAGCCTTCTCCACCAGTTCCTTTGGCGTGCCATAGGCGACCCCGAATGGCACGTGAATGCGCCGCTTGGCATCCATCATCGTCCAGTTGATCAGCTGGTTCTTGATGAAGGCTTCGTTGGGAACGATGATGTCGATATTGTCGTTGGTGGTGAGCACCGTGGAGCGGAAGTTGATCTGCTTCACGACGCCGGAGAGACCGCCCTGAAGTTCGATGAAGTCCCCGACCTTCAGCGTCTTTTCCATCAGCAGGATGACGCCGGAGATAAAGTTTGAGAAGATCGACTGAAGGCCAAAACCGATGCCAACGCCGAGAGCGCCGGAGAAGAAGGTGAGTGCGCCGAGGTTCACGCCGACCAGGTTCAGCGCGACAATGAAGGCGATAATCAGGGCGACGCCCTTCAGCGTCTGGCCGAGCAGGCCGCCGACCGAAGGCGGCAGGTTCTGCGAACTGCGCATCTGCGACTGAGCGAGATTGCCGACCAGCCAGCCGAGCCAGAGGGCGAAGGCCGCCAGCGCCAAACTCGTCAGCAGTCGGAGCAGCGTGACCTCGGCCGAGCCGAAGTGCAGCACGACGGAACCCAGCCCTGCCCCCACCGGGCCGAGCCAGCCGACAATGTAGAGCGCCGCGATCAGCCAGAGCAAGAAGGCGATGGTCTTCGAGACCAAGCCGCGCCGCATGCTGGCGGTAGCGATCTGCACCGCGATCCAGGCGATCAGCAGGCTCATCGCGATGTGAAGCGAGCGGCTGCCCATTCCGGCGGCCTCGAAGGCCGCCGTGACGCCGACCAGTAACAGCGCGGTGCAGGCTGGCCAGAGCATTCTAAGGACGGCGACAAGCGCGAGCAGGACGAAGTCGATCCGCCCGCGCGCCTCCGCAGCCGCCATCAGGCGCTTGCGCGGGAACCGCGAGATCACGTAGGCGGCCGCCGCGGCGATGACGATCGCAAGCAATTGCCAGATCGTGTCCGGCGAGGCGAGATCGGACAAGGCCTCGCGGCTCCAGCCGCTCACGACACGCATGAGCCTCTCCAACGCCGGGACGGCGGCCGGGAACGGCGCGGAAAGCTCCTGGAACAAACGGCCCTCGCAAGTCTGGGGGATTCGGCAATGTCGACTGACCTTACCGGGCGCCCTTCAACGCGCAACCCTTGGCGGGCCGTGACGCAGGCGCGCGGCGGCGCGGATCAAGGCGTAGGCCAATGGAGGCATGGCATGGGTTATAGTCCTCGTTGGGCTTCGATCCACCGCAAGCCATAGCGGTAGAGGCAAATAGAAATCATCCGGACCGGCAGAGCCGTCCGCGTACGGAAGGGAGCCTGCGCGGCGGACGCTGCCAGCGAGCGGGCAGAAATGAAGGCCGGCGTTAGACGCCGCACGTCCGCCGGGCGCGCCACTGGGGTTCGGGTAATGCTCCGGACGACTTCGGCGCCGCCAGATCCTGACCGATTAGCCATGTCGAGTAATGCCCTGCGAGAAGGCGGGCCAGTCAGAACTCGCTACCGGTTCTTACCGGCTCACCTCGATCTATGTCGCTGAGGACAGAAGCGGCCGTTACCGGGAATCGGCCCCGGACCTGGCAGATGCGAGAAGATTGCGCGCGCCGGAATTCGGCAGGAATCGTCCGCTGCGCAGTTCTTGGGTTCGCAGCCGGGCGAAGATGGGTCCGTGGGCCGGCCCGGACGGAATAAGCTCTTGTTCTGATTAGCTTTCTAGGTCCCGGCCCTCGCGTTCGGCGAAGCCGGAATCCCGGCTAGATGGTTTGGGATCGCGGAGCGAAAGGGTGCAGACCGGACCTTGTGCGCCGCAATTCGCTATCCAGGCGGCAAGACCAGTTCGCAGCGCTCGTTGAGACTGGGCCGCGCGATGGCGACGCGGGCGAGGCCCGGGAGGTGAGGTTTAAGGTCGGCGGCGGCCCAGAGACAGAGCCTTTCCAGCGTCGGGACCTCAAGGCCCTCGATCTCGTTGAGGAGGCGGTGATCAAGCTTGGCGGCGGTGGCCTCGAGGCAGGCGGTGAGATGGGCGAAGTCTTCAACCCATTGCTCGCCTGGCTTCACGATTCCGGCGACGGTTGTTTCCAGTCGGAAGGAGTGGCCGTGGATGGAGCGGTAGGGATGGCCTTCGGGCTTGCCGCCCATGTAGTGCGCAGCCTCAAAGGTTATGGCCTTCGAGATCTCGAACACCTGACCTTCGGCCTTCAGGGAAGACCGGTCAGTTTGTGGGTTTGCAAGCTCAGTCGCCATCTTGGATTCTTCAAGCAGTAGTCAGCGGTTGCCGCGACGTGAGACACGCCGGGTCCGTCGTCCCTCGGTTGGAGGAAAAAGTGCTGGAAGTCCAGTGACACAAAGCGATCCGGCTGCGCTTCAGGCTCGTCCTGCGGGTAGATCAGCTTTAGCTCGCTGCCTGAGGTCTGCACGAGCGGGGCGCTGGCCTTCGGACTGACGCAGATCCAGTCGATGCCGGCGGGCGCGGGCAGCGTACCATTGGTCTCGATAGCGATTTCGAACCCAGCCTCGTGGAGGGCGTCGATAAGGCCCGTGTCGAGCTGCAACAGGGGTTCGCCGCCGGTGCAGACGACATAGGGCTTGCCGCCCGGCGAGGTGTTCGCCTGCCACAGCGCAGCGACATGGGCGGCGAGCGCGGCGGCCTCGCGGAACTTTCCGCCACCCTCGCCGTTCGTGCCGACGAAATCGGTGTCGCAGAAGCGGCAGACGGCACTGGCGCGGTCGCGCTCAAGGCCGCTCCAGAGATTGCAGCCGGCAAAACGCAGGAAGACGGCGGCTCGGCCGGTGTGGGCGCCTTCGCCCTGCAGGGTGTAGAAGGCTTCCTTGACGGAGTACGTCATCGCGCGCCCTGCCAGCGGGACCAGCCGCTCGAGCGCAGTTCGCAGGCCGGACAGGTGCCGCAGCCATAGCCCCAGGAATGACGATGGGTGCGGTCGCCGAGATAGCAGGTATGGGTGTGTTCGGTTATCAAGTCGACGAGCGGGTCACCGCCGAGCGAATCGGCGAGGGCCCAGGTGGCGGCCTTGTCGATGTGCATGAGCGGCGCTTCGATAATCAGGTCTGCCTCAAGGCCGAGCTGCAAGGTCTTTTCCTGCGCCATCAGGGTCACAGCGCGGCAGTCCGGATAGCCGGAATAGTCGGTTTCGCACATGCCCCCGACAAGGACGGACGCGCCGCGGCGGACGGCCAGGGCGCCGGCAAGGGTGAAAAAGAGAAGGTTGCGGCCGGGCACGAAGGTGGAGGGCAGGCCATTCGCCTGCATCTCGATCTCGACATCCTCAGTCATCGCGGTCTGGCCGAGGGATTTGAGGACGGCCGCGTCCAGCAGATGATCTGGCCCCAGGCGGGCCGCCCAGCCGGGGAACGCGGCGGCGAGACGTTCGAGGAACACATCCCTACAGGCGAGTTCGACGCGGTGACGCTGGCCATAGTCGAAACCGACCGTTTCCACACGGGCATAGCGATCCAGCGACCAGGCAAGGCAGGTAGCGGAATCCTGGCCTCCGGAAAACAGGACCAGCGCGGTTTCAGGCGTTTCGGGCATTTCCGCGCTCTAACAGGCCCGCCGGGGGTGGCCAAGCGGTCCCGCAGGGTGCCGTCACATTTTTGACACCCCTGCAAAGTGTTTGCCCCCTCCCCCGGGGAGAGCAATTGACACGGCCCGGTTCCTGCACTTGTGTTGCCATTGAAGCGGTCCCGGCAAAGAGGATGGCTCGTAAATCATCAACAGTATCGGTGACCTGCACTCAGCGGCCCGAGGGGAGGAAGATTAGAATGACCCGGAACTTTGACTCGAAAACCGTCTTGCTGGCAGGGGCTTCGGCGCTTGTCCTCACGATGTTTGGGCCGATGGCCATCGCTCAGGAAGAAACGGCGCCGGATGAATCGCGCCGCCTGAACACCGTTACGGTGACCACCCAGAAAACCGAACAGTCCATCCAGGACGTTCCGATCGCCGTTTCGGCGTTTGACGAAGAATCCCTCAACAAGCTTCAGCTGGCCGGTGGTACCGACCTTGTGAAGTCGATCCCGAACGTCTCGTTCACGAAGGGCAACTTCGCTGGCTACAACTTCAAGGTCCGCGGTATCGGTAACGACGCCGTGGCGCAGTCCGGCGATGCCGGCGTGGGCGTCCACCAGAACGACGTTCCGCTGCAGTCGAACGCCCTGTTCGAAGCCGAGTTCTACGACATGGAGCGCATCGAGGTCCTGCGTGGTCCTCAGGGTACGCTGTACGGCCGTAACGCCACCGGCGGCGTGTTCAACGCGATCACCGCCAAGCCGGTGATGGAAGAGTTCCAGGGCCGCGTCTCGGCAACCCTCGGCAACTACGACACCTACAAGTTCCAGGGCATGCTGAACGTGCCGATTGGTGACAAGATCGCCGTTCGCGTTGCGGGCTCGAGCCTCGAGCGCAGTGGCTACGCCACCAACACGGTAACCGGCAACGACATTGACGACCGCTCGCTCTATGGCATCCGTGCCTCGATTGCGGTTGAGCCGACGGACCGGATCCGCGCCCTGCTGATCTATGATCACTTCGAAGAAGACGACAGCCGCATCCGTTCGGGCAAACAGCTTTGCAAGAAAGATCCCTTCAACACGAGCTTTGGCGGCCAGGCCATCGGCGCGCTTGACCGTCTTGTGACGTCACTGGGCTGTGAAGAAGCTCGCCTTGAAGACATGAACGACCGCGTGAACTCGGCTGCAACACTGGGCGGCGGTCTGGCCATCACGGCCGGCCTTCTGAACGGCGATGCCTTCACAGCGCCGATCAATCCGAACCTCCGCGAGATCGAATCTGCTTTCGACCCGTCCTACCAGGCCGAACAGACCCTGATCACCGGTAAGCTCGAATTCGACCTGACCGACTCGCTTCTGCTGACCTATCTCGGCGCCATCAGCGAGAACAAGGTCCTGTCGAAAGAGGACTATAACAAGATCGCCCCGACGACCCAGTTCAACACGACGGCAGGTGCGTTCGCGGCTGTGCCGGGTCTCTACCCGCTCCTGTTCCCGGGCGGTGTGGTCAACGATCCGCAACTTGGCCGCGCGAACGTCTTCCGCACCTTCGACCTGTCGGGCGGCGAGTCCGAACAGACCTCGCACGAACTGCGCCTGCAGTCCTCGTGGGACGGCCCGTTCAACTTCAACCTCGGCTCGATCTACGTCGACTTTGAAGCCATCGATCCGGCACGTCCCGGCGACGGCTACTACGTGTTCTCGAACTCGCTGACAGCGCTTGCCCAGATCAACAACGCAGCCGGCGGCGCCTTCTTCGGTGGCCCGGTCGTGATTGATAACGGTGTCGGCGGCGAAGAAGCCTTTGACGGTGCAATTGTCGGTAATGGCGGCAACTACTTCCGCTCGCTGTCGCCCTACCGCCTCGAATCCTTCGCCGTGTTCGGTGAAGGCTACTATGATGTGACCGACTCGCTGAAAGCGACCGTCGGCCTGCGCTACACGAGCGACAAGAAGGAACAGGACGTTGTCCCGTCGCTGCTGTTTGCTCCGAACGCCACGCTGAGATCGACCGGCCTTCTCGAAGCAGAATTCGAGGAAGTCACCGGCCGCGCCGGCTTCGACTGGTCGCCGGATGTCGGCTTCTCGGAAGACACGCTCATCTACGCCTTCTACTCGCGCGGTTATAAGGGTGGTGGTATCAACCCGCCGCAACCGGTTGGTGCAAACCTCTTCCCGCAGACCTTCGAACCGGAGTTAATCAACTCCTACGAAATCGGTACGAAGAACTCGCTGGCTGGCGGCGCGCTGCAGCTCAACGCAACGGGCTTCTACTACGACTACAAAGGCTACCAGATCACGCAGATCGTGAACCGGACTTCGGCCAACTTCAACATCGACACCAAACTCCAGGGTCTCGAGCTTGAATCGATCTGGAACCCGGTCTCGACCTTCGTGGTCAACGCCAACATCGGTATCCTCGACACCGAGATCCAGGACACCTGGGGCATCGACGTGCTGGACCGCACCAACGGCCGCGCTGACCTGGTCACGCTGAAGAACGCCTCCAGCTTTGCCAACTGCGTTGTGTCGGCTCAGGGCTACGCCGCCGTACTCGGCGCAATCAATGCCAGCGCACTGCCTGCCGGTTCGACCCGCGGCATCTGCAACGGCGCCCTGGCTGCCGGTGTCGGTGGCCGGGCCAACCTGGAAGCCCTGCTGGGCCTCACGGGCCAGACCGTTACCATCACCAACGTCGATGGCACCACCAGCGCCGTGTCGCTGCTGACCCCGACCGATGGCGACGCCAAGGACCTTGATGGCAACTCGATGCCGGGCGCTCCGGAATCGACCATCAACTTCGGCGCCGAATACACCTGGGAGCCGGGCGCGTTCGGTAACTGGGGCCTGACCGCCCGCGCTGACTACTACCGTCAGTCGGACAGCTTCAGCCGCGTCTACAATACCGGCCGCGACGAGCTGTCCTCGTGGGACAACCTCAACGTCTCGATCGCCCTCTTCAACGACGAGAGCGGCGTGCGGGTTGAAGCGTTCGGTAAGAACATTTCCAACGAGCAGGTCATCACCGGTGCCTACCTGACCGACGACTCTTCGGGCCTGTTCACCAACATCTTCCTCACCGAGCCGCGCACCTACGGCGTGTCGGTGTCGAAATCCTGGTAACAGACGCCTCAGCGTCACATCATGAGGGGGCGGCCTTTTGGGGCCGCCCCTTTTTCATTGGCGCGCAGCGCGGGACGCATTATGCCTGTGGTGATACCCGCACTGAACCCGGAGCCGCGCCATGACGTTAACGACCCGCCTGCCCCTGCTTGCCCTGATTGCGACGGTTGCGGCCTGCGCCGAACCGGTGGAGCCCTCGGCCCCCATCGCGGTCAGCGATCTCACGGTGAAACTCGAACCGGTGGTCGCCGCCGAGCAACCCTGGGGCATGACCTTCCTGGCCGATGGCGGCCTGCTCTTCACCGAGAAAGAAGGTGGCCTGAAATATCTTGCGCCCGGCGCGGCGGCCTCCGCCCCCGTGACCGGATTGCCGCAGGCACTGACGGCCGATCAGGCCGGCTATCTGGGCCTTGCGCTCGACCCGGACTTTGCCGCAAGCCGGCTGGTCTATGTCTCGCTCTCGTCCGGCACGCCGGAAGCCAACTCCACCCTCGTGGTGCGCGGCCGCCTCAGCGATGACCACACGGCACTCGAGAATGTGGAAGAGCTGTTCCGCGGCGACCTGCGCGATACGACCTATCACTATGGCTCCCGCCTTGCCTTTGCGAATGATGGCACCCTGTTCGTCACCATCGGCGAAGGCTTCAAGTACATGGACCTGGCGCAGGATCCGAAGACCACGCACGGCAAGGTGATCCGGATCAATCCGGATGGATCAATCCCGGCAGACAATCCGTTTGCAGATGGTACGGCGGGCAATCCGGCGGTGTGGTCCTATGGCCACCGCAACTCGCAAGGGCTCTACTATGACACGGTATCGGGCACGCTATGGGAAACCGAGCACGGTCCGAAAGGCGGCGACGAGCTCAACATCATCACCAAAGGCGCCAACTATGGCTGGCCAAAGATCACCTATGGCGTCAACTATGACGGCACGGTGATCACCGACCAGACCGAGGCGGACGGTATGACGCAGCCTGAGACCTACTGGGTGCCGTCAATTGCATCATCGGGCCTGACAATGCTGACCAGCGATGTCTATCCGGGCTGGAAGGGCGACCTGTTCACCGGCGGCATGAACGGGCCGAGCGGACTCGTCCTTGTGCGGATCGATCTGGAAGACGGCAAGGTCGTCGGCAAGGAAGACCTGCTCAAGAACGAGTATTCGATCCGCGACGTGGCGCAGGGCCCGGACGGCTATCTCTATATCGCGAGCAAGGATTTCGACGGCATCTTCAAGGTGGTGCCGGAGGAATAGGTCCAACCTCAGGTGAATACCGAAACGCCGCGCCGGGGCAGACCTGGCGCGGCGTTTTCATGTCAGGCGACGATGCGCGATGAAAGCGTGGCTATTGGCCGTCCTTGATCGGCACGCCGTAAAGCTCGAGGCGGTGATCGACAAGGCGGTAGCCGAGCTTGCGGGCGATTTCTTCCTGAAGCTTCTCGATCTCTGGCGAGTGGAACTCGACGACTTCGCCGGTCTTCACATTGATCAGGTGATCGTGGTGCTCTTCCGGCACTTCCTCGTAGCGTGCGCGGCCATCGCGGAAATCATGCGCCTGGATGATGCCGGCATCCTCGAACAGTTTCACGGTGCGGTAGACCGTGGCCAGCGAGATGGAGGCATCCAGCGAGTTGGCGCGGCGGTGCAGCTCTTCGGCATCGGGGTGGTCATCGGCCACAGAGAGTACGCGCGCGATGACGCGGCGCGGCTCCGTCATGCGGAGGCCTTTTTCGACGCAGAGCTTTTCCAAACGGTCCATGGCGGGTGTTTTGCCCTCAGCTTCCCCGAATGTCCATATAAGCGCCGTCCATCCAAATGGTATCGGTGACATTCGCTAATCGCGCGAACCGGGCAAGTTCCGCTTCGAGCCTTGCCGCCCGCGGGCCGGTCCAGGCGATGCCCGGCTCGGTCCAGAGGCGCTCGACGGTCAGGGTGCCTGCATTGCGGTCAGCCTTGGCGCAGAGGCGGCCGATCATCCGGTCACCCTCTAGCAGCGGGAACACATAATAGCCCCAGATGCGCTTTTCGGCTGGCACGAAGATTTCGATTCGGTAGTCGAAGCCGAAGAGGCGCTTCAGGCGCGCACGGTCGCGGATCACAGGATCGAAGGGGCTGAGGATCCGCAGGCGCGAGGTGGGTGTTTCTGCCGCGTCGAGGCGGACCTCGATGTCAGCCGGGGCAAGCGCGCGCGACCACGCGCCCTCGGCCGATTCGATCTCGACAGGCACGAGGTCCTTTTGCGCCGCGGTCCACGCCTTCACTTCTTCCAGATCGGCGGCGGCCCAGAAGCGCTGGATGTCCCCCTCGCTGCCAAAGGCGAGGCGGCGGATCGCCTCGCGGCAGAGCCAGTCGACCTGCTTGGCGTCCGGCGGCTCTTTTGCCTTCAGGTGCGCGTGGGGAATGACGCGTTCGGTGAGGTCGTAGAACTTGGTGAAGTTCTCGCGGTGGGACGTGGAAAGCTCGCCCGCATACCACATGTAGTCGAGCGAGAGTTTGTGCGGTGGGCGGCGCCACATCTCGCGCTTGCCGATCACCTTGGTGTCGAAGGCATGCGAAGAGAGCGGGCCTTCGGCGCGGATGCGCTCGCGGATTTCGGCGCGCCCTTCCGCGCCGCGATAGCCGGCATGCCAGTCCCAGCCCTTCACGCGCGCTTCCATACGGCGGAACTGGCGGCGCCAGTTGGGATAGAATTCGATCGGGATGACCGAGGCGTCGTGCGTGAAGTGTTCAAAGACGGCGCGCTGGTCCTTCAGCAATTTCACGAGCATCGGCTCGCGGTAGTTCTGATTGCGGCTCCAGAGGATGTGGTCGTGCGCGCGGGCGACGACGCGGATGGAATCGAGCTGCACGAAGCCGAGTTTGTGGATGGTGCCGGCGAGGTCAAGCGGGCCGGTGGGCGTGGCGGCGAGGCCCTGCGCATCAAGCCAGAGGCGCCGCGCATCGCGGTTGCCGATCCTCAGCGGCGCGCCAGTCATTCGAAAAGGACCAGCTGGCCGCCGTCCAGGTGCACGCCTTCCCGCTCGAGCAGTGCGGTCTTGGTGCGCGTTCCGCCGGGCGCGGAGAAGCCGCCGAGCTTGCCGTCAGAGGTCAGCACACGGTGACAGGGGACAATCAGCGGCCAAGGGTTGCGGCCCATGGCAACGCCGACGGCGCGGGCGGCGCCAGTGTCCGCGCCGATGCGGCGGGCGAGTTCGCCATACGAGACAGTCTCGCCCCAGAGCACTTCGCGCAGGGCGCGGTAAAGGGCGGCTTCAAAGTCGGAGATACCGGAAAGATCGAGGGCGACGTCATCGAAGCGAACGGCCTCCCCGGCGAGGAAGGCACGCAGGGCCGCGATGGTGGCCGCGACGGGTCGCGGGGCATCTGATTCGGCCACCAGCACGGCGCCGGGTTGCACGGCCTTCGCGGAGCTTTCCGCGAAAGGGCGCACGCGCGTCAGGCCTGCTGCGGTCCAGCCGAGGCCGCAGAGGCCGGCGGGCGTGTCGAAGGTTGTCGCCGACTCGAACATTTGGGGAACATCTGCCAGATTCCCCCGCCTGTCCAGAGGCGTTCAGGCCAGATGCTTCGCGAAGAAATCGAGCGTGCGGCTCCAGGCGAGGGCGGCGCCTTCGGCATTGTAGCGGGGCGTCGTGTCGTTGTGGAAGCCGTGCTCGAGGCCTTCATACATGTAGACTTCGTAGGCCTTGCCCGCGGCATCGAGCGCCGCCTTGTAGGGCGGCCAACCGTCATTGACGCGCGTGTCGTTGCCCGCGAGGTGGATCTGCAACGGCACCTCGACCTTCGCCGCCTCTTCTGCCGTGGGCCAGCCGCCATAATAGGGCACCGACGCCTTCAGCCAGGGCTGGTGGACGGCCATCAGGTTGGCAATGGCACCGCCAAAACAGAAACCGGTGCAGGCGATCTTTCCATTCGTGTACGGATGATCACGCAGGAATTCGGCGGCGGCCATGAAATCGGCGAACATGGATTCGCGCGTGCGCTGGGCCTGCAGTTCGCGGCCAGAATCATCATTGCCGGGATAGCCGCCGAGGGGATAAAGCGCGTCCGGGCCGAAGGCGACATAGCCGGCCTTGGCGGCGCGGCGCACGACATCGCGAATGTGCGGATTGAGGCCGCGGTTTTCATGGACGACAATGATGCCTGCGCGCTTGGCCTTGCCTCTGGCCGGGCGGACGAGATAGCCGGACATTTCTCCTGCCCCGTTCGGGGAGGCGTAGGTGACGGTTTCCTCAAGGATATCCGGCTCCCCTTCAGCCGTCTGGGCGCGGCCATAGTCCGGCATCACGCAGGCGGCGAGCGCGGAGACCGTGAGGCCGCCGACGGCAAAGGTGGAGAGCTTCGAGAAGAAGTCGCGCCGCGAGAGGGCGCCGTGGCAATAGTCGTCGTAGAGCTTGAAGACTTCCTGCGGGATTTCGATTTTCTGCTCGGTATCGGCCATGTGGGTCTCCCTCGTTTTGAAAGACTATAGACCGGACAGCGCGGGAGGCTACCCGCCGAGCGGGCGCGACATCAGCAGGGCATCGACGGGAGCTGCGCGCCCGGCTGTATAATAGCCTTTGCGGCGGCCATCGAGGGTAAAGCCGAGGCCGGCATAGAGATGGCGGGCGGGGGCATTGTCCTCTGCCACCTCGAGCAGCAGGCGCGTGTTGCCGGCGGCGGCGAGCGGGGCAAGCGCGGCCTCAATGAGCCGGCGGCCATGGCCCTCGCCGCGCCGGGCAGGATCGGTGGCAATCGTCAGAAGCTCCGTGTCCCCCGCAGCGGACTGGAACAGGGCGAAGGCGATGAGCGCGCTGCCGGCCTGCGCGCCGAGGGCCAGCACGTTTGGCTCCGCGATAAGGCCTGAAAGCGAAGCTTCGCTCCAGGCATCGGCAAAGCCCTGCGCATGCAGCACAGCGGCGCGGGCCGCGTCAGCAGGCGTGAGGGGGCGCAGGGCAAGCGTCATCGGGTCATCCGGACAGGCGGGGTTGATCGAGGGGCCCGCCACCTGCTAGTTCGCCTGCCCGCTCCTCCGGCACAAGAGCCAACGATGACCCAGGCCACTTCAACGCTCGGCCTCGACTTCGGCACGACCAACAGTGTTGCATCGCTTGCATCGGCCGATGGCCGGGCCGAGGCGATGACATTCGGCCATGGCGGCGAGACGTTTTCCGCCTGCCGGTCGGTGCTCTGCTTCTGGAAGGACGAGGACGCAGGCGCCCGCGCAAAAATGGAAATCGGCCCCTGGGCGATCGACCAGTTCCTCGAACTGGGCGGCGACTGCCGCTTCATCCAGTCGTTCAAGACCTTTGCGGCGAGCCCCTTCTTCCAGTCGACCACGATCCACAACAAGCCCTGGTACTTTGAGGACCTGCTCTCGGCCTACCTGCGCCGCCTGTCGGAGCGGGCGGGGACGCGCTGGCCCACTCAGGTCGTGATGGGGCGGCCGGTGCAGTTTGCCGGTGCCCAGCCGGACGAGACCCTGGCGCGAACGCGCTACGAGACCGCTCTGAAGCGGCTTGGCTTCGAGACGATCCATCATGTCTACGAGCCGGTGGCTGCGGCCTTCTTCTATGCGCAGCGCCTGACCGCGCCCGCCACAATCCTGGTGGCCGACTTCGGCGGCGGCACGAGCGACTTCTCGATCATCCGGTTTGATCCGTGCGGCAGCAAGCTGCGCGCTGAGGCGCTATCGCATTCCGGCATCGGCATCGCAGGCGATGCGTTCGACCAGCGACTCATCGAGCATGTGGTGGCGCCGCTCTTTGGCAAAGACTCGACGTTCCGGAGCGGTGACAAGACACTGCCCGTGCCGGTGTCATTCTACACGCGGTTCGCGCAATGGAACCAGCTTTCGATCATGCGGCACACGAAGGACTTTGCGGACCTCCAGAAGCTGGAGACGGTGTCGAACGCGCCTCAGCTGATCCGCGCCTTCATCAACTTTCTGGAGGCGGATGCGAGCTACCTGCTCTACCGCGCGGTGGCGCAGGTAAAGATGCAGCTGTCGCAAGGCGCCGCCGGGCGCTTCCTGCTGGAGGCAGGCAAGCTGAATCTCGACCGGACCATCACGCGCGCCGAATTCGATGGCTGGATCGGGGAAGATGTGCTCGCCATCCAGTCGTCCGTAGACGAAGCATTGGCACGTGCGAACCTGAAAGAAGCTGGCATCGACCGCGTGTTCCTGACCGGGGGCACCTCCTATGTGCCGGCGCTGCGCGAAAGCTTCGAGGCGCGTTTCGGCGGCGGAAAGATCGAGACTGGCGACCAGTTCGTATCGATCGCGCATGGCCTGGCGCTGATCGCGCAGCAGGACGATCTCGAGCCGTGGCTGGCGCAGGCCAAATAGGCGTCGCGCCTGTCCGGACAGACGGGAGCGGCGCTGATAGCGGCTCGTATTGTCAGGCGGCTAGCCCTTGGCCGCAGGCAGGGTCGCATCCGGCGCACGGGCGTAGACTGGCGCGGGGGAATGCTTGTCAGGGTGGAACAGGCCCGCCTTGATCGCGGCGGTGACCGCACTTGGCTGCATGGGGCGAAGGTCCAGCTTGGCGGCGAGGTCCCCAAGCGCTTCCTGGCCGTCCATGAAGATGGGGGCGTGGAAGCCGGTCAGCATGGCGGAAAGCTCCGTAAGCGGAACTTCGATCACTTCGGCAATCCCCTCCCCGCCCGAGATCCCCTGCACCCACCAGGTCTGATCCGGGGGGCGGCGCTGGGCGGCGAGGCAGCCGAGCGCGGCGCCTTCGAGCCCGGCCGGGATGGCGGCTTCGAGGCTGGTGATGCCAACGGCCTTCGCGCCGGTGACGAGGGCGAGGCCGCGTGCATAGGCGACCCCGATGCGAAGGCCGGTGAAACTACCTGGACCTGCCACGACGCCGATGCGGGTCAGCTGGGCGAGCGTCACGCCCGCTTCGGCGCAAAGCTCCGCAACGAGGCCCGGCAGGCGGCGCTCCTGCCCGCGCGGCATCGCCTCGCGCCGGTCAGCCAGGATCTCGCCGTCCTGAACCAGGGAGGCTTCCATCGTGCTGAATGCAGTATTGAGGCCGAGGACTAACATTCGGCTCCGCTAGAGGATGCGGCAGGCCTCGTCAAACTCGAGGCGCGGACTGCGGTCGAATATCTTGGTCTTGTCGCCATAGCCGATGTTGCAGATGAAGTTGGCGCGCCAATGCTTCATTTCGCCCTCGTCGCTCTCAAAGAACTCGCGGTTGACCCCGGCCATGTCGAAGCCGCTCATCGGGCCGCAATCAAGGCCGATGGCGCGGGCGGCGATCATCAGATAGGCGCCCTGCAGCGTGCCGTTCCGGAAGGCCGTCTCGTCACGGTTGCTGTTGAACCAGTCCTTCGCGCCGGGCGCATGGGGGAAAAGCTTCGGGATCTTTTCCTGGAAGGCGAGGTCGTGCGCAATGATCACGGTCCATGGTGCGGCGGCCGTCTTTTCGCGGTTGCCGGCGCTCATCAGCGGCAACAGGCGCTCCTTTCCGGCCGCTGAATGGACGAAGATGAAACGCGCCGGCGAACAGTTGGCGCTCGTCGGGCCCATCTTGGTCAGGTCGTACACCGCCCGGACGAGGATTTCGGGCACGTCTTTTCCAAGAAATCCATTCTGGGTCCGGGCGTCACGGAAGATGACATCGAGGGCATGGTCGTTGACGGGATGGGCCATGGGGGGGAGTCCTTGTGAAGGGAGAAGGTAGTCCGGGTGCGGACGGAACGCGCTAAAGAACGGCCTCGACGGCCGTGACTTCGGGCACATAGGTGCGCAGCATGTTCTCGATGCCGGACTTCAATGTCATCGTGGAGGACGGGCACCCGGCGCAGGCGCCGCGCATGTTGAGATGGACGACGCCGGTTTCTGCATCGAAGCTGCGGAAGGTTATGTCGCCGCCATCCTGCGCCACGGCGGGGCGGACGCGGGTTTCGATCAGTTCCTTGATCTCGGCGACGATCTCGGCGGTCTCGCCCTCATACACGGGCTCATCATCGCCGGGGGCAAGGCCGCTCTCGTCGACGACCGGCAGGCCGGCCATGAAATGGTCCATGATGGCGGCGAGCACCATCGGCTTGACGTGTTTCCAGTCTTTCGCGGCTGCCTTGCTGATCGAGACGAAATCAGCGCCGAGGAAAACGCGTTCCACCCCGTCCACCTGGAACAGGGCGCGGGCGAGCAGGCTTGCGCGGGCGCTGGCGGCGTCGGGATAGTCAAACGGCCCGTAATGGCCCGCCACCGGCAGGCCGGGCAGGAATTTCACCGTATCGGGGTTCGGGGTCGCTTCGGTCTGTATGAACATGCCGCCTCACTTTCAGGCCCCAGACATGGCCTGCCGCTCACATCAGTTCAAGGGACAGCAACTTCCTCGGCTGCCCCATCCGTCGCCTGGGACGCCTCTGCCGTCTCCGCTACCACGGGGGCCGGCGGGGCCAGAACGGCAGCCAGGCCGGCCGAAGCCTCGTGCGCCTCGTAGAGATAGAAGGCCATGCTGGCGAGGTGGTTGGGCAAAAGGGCGGCGGATCCGTCCTGATTCGAGACGAAGACCGGCTTCAGCTCGGCGGCGCGTTTCCACGAGGCTTCGGCGCGGGCGAGGCGGGCAGCGACCTGCGAATCGCCGGTCAGGCCATAGGCGCGGGCCTTGCTGGCGAGGATAAGCTCATGGGCGAGATGCGCGCGAGCCTTGGCGGCGTAGAAGGCTGCGATGTCCTCGCGGCTGGCGGGCCAGGCGTCCTGCTCGGCATTGATACGGTCCGACAGGGCGGCGAGATCGGCCTCGGCCCAAGTGGCGAAGAGGGCCATCTCGAGCGGCAGAGTCTCTTCCGGCGCAGGGCGCAAGGCGAGGCCGCGCGAGGCGCGCGTGTCGAACCGGTTGAGGGCCTCAGCAGCTGCGGTCAGGCGCGGGCGCATGTCCTCCCCCGGAACGGCCATCAGCAGGCGCGAGGCGGCAGCGAGGTCTCCGTCCGGACCGTCTGAGGTCGCGGCGACTTCGGACAGCAGCTTGACATGTTCGGAAAGGCCGGCGGCGGTGGCTTCCTGCCAGGCGGGCAGCGCGGTGAGGCGCGCCTGCGGGTGCCAGGTGTCGCGGTCGGACGCCCAGCCGGCGCCGGCGAGTTCGCGCGCCACCTTGTGGATCGCGACACCTACGCCGGGTACGGACCAGCTTTCGTTTGATGGGAAGATGACCGGGCTGTCGTCGATCTGGCTGGAGACAACGACGGCGGCCGGATAGGCGCCGATGACCGCAACGATCAGGGCGAGCCGGAACAGGCCGACGATGCCCTTCCAGGTCTTCTGGAAGCCGATCATGATCGGGCTCGGCTGCGCGTTCTCCAGCGAGATGAAGTGCTCCGGCGGAATCGGCGCAGGTCTAGGCTTGGCGCGAAGGTCTTCCTCATAGGCTTTGGGAAGCTTCGCGGCAGCAGAGCGTGAGGGCATGGATTTGCGCCTGTCCTGAGCGGGTGGCCGGGGAGGTGTCATATGCCCCGACTATGATGTCATCAGGATGGCAATAACAGGGCGGGACTGCATGAAATTTCAGATAACCGCCCGCATTGCCTACAGGATCGGCATTAACCAGCCGGGGGAACAACCTCGGCCTGGGTGACGATGTCCAGTTCTGCGCCTGATTCGTCTGTGAACGTCAGAACCAGGTCGACCTGGTCGCCTGTCTGGAGAGGCTGGACGCCGAACAGCATCAGGTGATTGCCGCCGCGCTCCAGCACGAGGGGCTGGTCCGGCGAAACCGGAAAGCTCTCGACCTTGCGCATCTGCATCATGTCGTTCTCCATCGACATGGTGTGCAGCTCGACCGTGTCGGCTATGTCGGTAGACGCGCGCACGAGCGTGACCGGGGTGCCGGTGACACTGACATGCAGGCCGCCGCCGGTGATGGTGCGGCCCTCGGGCGGCTGGACAATGAAGGCATCGCGCACTTCGATGACGGGACCATCTGTGGCGGCAGGCGCAGCGGTGGGGGCGGAACCGCCGCAGGCAACAAGCACAAAGGCAGCGGGCAGGATCAGACTGGACAGGATACGCATGCGGACTTCCTCAAATGGCTTTGGCGAAGGATGGCGCGTGTCCGGCCAGGTGGCAATCTGTCTGGCGGTCGCAGGGGCGTCAGGGACGCCAGAAACCGACAACGCGGCGGATCTCGTCCATGATCGGCGCAGCGACGGCATTCGCCCGCTGCGCACCATCGGCAAGCACACGGTCGATCCCGGCCGGATCGGCGAGGATGTCGCGGAAGCGGCTGGTGATCGGCGCCATGTGGGCGACGGTGACGTCCGCGAGGGCTGGCTTGAACACGCCGAAGCCCTTGCCTTCGAACTCGGCCAGCACGCTCTCGATCGTGCGCCCGGAGAGGGCCGCGTAGATGCCGACGAGGTTTTCGACTTCGGGGCGGCCCTTCAGTTCCTCGGCAGTGGCCGGGATGACGCCGGCATCGGTCGTAGCCTTCTTGATCTTCTTTGAGATCGCGTCGGCATCGTCCACGAGGGTGATGCGCGAGAGGTCTGACGGGTCCGACTTCGACATCTTCTTGGTGCCATCCTTCAGCGACATGATCCGGGCACCAGGGCCCTTGATCATTGGCTCCGGCAGCGGGAAAAATCCGGGTACACCGTATTCGCGGTTAAAGCGCTCGGCGATATCGCGGCTGAGTTCGAGGTGCTGTTTCTGGTCCTCCCCGACCGGCACATGTGTCGCTTTGTAGGCGAGGATGTCAGCGGCCTGCAGCACTGGATAGGTGAACAGGCCAACCGAGGCGCGCTCGGCATCCTTTCCGGCCTTGTCCTTGAACTGGGTCATCCGCTCAACCCAGCCCATGCGCGCAACGCAGTTGAAGATCCAGGCGAGCTCGACATGCGCGAGGACGGAGGACTGGGCAAAGATCACTGATCTGGACGGGTCCACACCGGCGGCCATAAACGCGGCAGCGATCTGGCGGGTCTGGTCGATCAGCGCGCCGCGTTCAACCGGCATGGTGATGGCATGCAGGTCCACGACGCAGAAGATGCAGTCATGCCCCTCGGCCTGCAGGTCGGCGAACTTCTTAAGGGCGCCGAGATAGTTGCCAAGATGGAGGTTTCCCGTCGGCTGGATGCCTGAGAATACGCGTTTCGGGCCGTTATAGGCTTGGGTCGTGTCGGTCATGATCCGGGGCGTTTAGCCTGTTTGATCAGCGCCGCAAAGCCTGCCGGAGGTCACTGATCCTGACGGCGCCCGTGATCAGGGCGGCAAGGCCGTAAATGACGGCGGCGGCAGTGACCGTTGCGGCGGCGGCCAGCGACTTCGAACCGTAGAGCGCCGCGATGATCGCCGGCTGCTGCCACAGCATCAGCAGGATGCCTGCGGTGAGAATGCCGGTGGCAAGGCCGGCCCGGATGAGGCCGCCGGCGAGCTTCGGCCCAGGCGTGTACCAACCGCGCCGGGCCAGCGTGATCCACAGGAGGAAGGTGTTGACCCAGGCGGCGGTGCTGGTGGCGATAGCGAGGCCGGGAAAGCCGTCTTGGCCGATATGCTTCAGCCAGAAGAACAAGCCTGCTCCGAGCGCCGTGTTCACGAACACCGAGACGAGCGCAAAGCGCATCGGTGTTTTCGTGTCCTCCCGCGCGAAGAAGGGCGGGGCGAGAACCTTGATCAGCACGAAGGCGGGTACGCCCCAGGCGAAATGGAACAGGGCTGCGCCGGCGGCGGCCGCATCGGAGGGCAGGAACGCGCCGCGCACGAAGAAGGCGTCAATCAGGTAGACCGGCGCGGCCATAAGGCCGGCAGCAGCCGGAAAGGTCAGCGCCATGGCGAGGCCAAGGCCTTCGTCCATGGTGCGGGCCCCGGCGGCGGTGTCCCCTGCCCGCGCGGCGCGGCTGAGGCGCGGCAGGATGGCGACGCCGACCGCGACGCCGACGAGACCGAGGGGCAACTGGTAGAGCCGGTCAGCGGCATAGAGCCAGCTCTTGGCGCCGACCTCGAAGCTGGCAAGCGACTGGCTGACAATGATATTGATCTGCGTGCCGGAGGCCGCGATCGTGCCGGGCACGGCGAGCATCAGTACCTTTTTCACGGCCGGCGTGAGGCGCGGCCAGCCAATCAGGCTGAGCTTCACCTTCTGGTGCGAGACGCCCCACCAGAGCGCGCCCGCCTGCAAAAGGCCTGCGACGAAGAAAGCGATGGCAGCAAATACCGCCGTCAGCTGCGGCGTTGTGCCGAGGAGGCCCGCGGGTATGAGGCAGAGATTCAGCAGCGTCGGTGCGCCGGCGGAGAGGATGAACCGCTCGAGCGAGTTCAGCACGCCGGAGAAGAGCGCGGCGATGGCCATGAAGGTGAGGTAGGGCATCGTGATGCGGGTGAGTAACACGGCGAGACTGTAGTTCTCGGTATCGCCGGCCTGGCCGCCATGGATGACCAAGAGCACCCAGGGCATGAAGATCTGCGCGAGGATCGTCAGCGCGGCGGTGGCCGCAAACAGCACCTTCAGCGCATCCTCGGCGACTGCGCGGGCGGCTTCCGGCCCTTCGGCCTCCAGGGTGCGCGCATAGGTCGGCACAAAGGCGGAGGCGAAGGCGCCTTCGGCGAAGATGCGGCGGAAGAGGTTCGGGAACTGCTGGGCGGTGGCCCAGGCGTCGCCAACCGGCCCGGCGCCGATCTTGGCGGCCAGGATGATGTCCCGCGCAAAACCGAGGATGCGGCTGGCGAAGGTCAGGGACGCCTGTACGGCGGTGTTGCGAACCAGGCTCATGTTGTCCGCTTTTCCTGAATTCTCAGAAACTGTCCACGGCGCGTGACCGTTTCAGCTTACGGGCGGGCGTTTGCGGGCCCTCGGGTTCCTCGCGCGACAAGACGGCCATAAGACGGTCTTTCAGGGCCTCTTTTCGGGCTTTCGAGAGGTGGCCATCGCCCGTCGTCTCAGACTGGACATAAAAGGCGTCGAACACGCGCTCGCCATAGGAGCCGACATGCGCGGAATGGATCGACAGCTTCAGCTCGGCCAGCACTTCAGCAACCTCGTGCAGCAGGCCGGGCCGGTCACGCGCGGCAATATCGACGACAGTATAGTCGGCCGAAATCTCGTCGTGGATCTGCACGGAGGGCTGGACGAGGAAGGCCGCCTCGCGCCGCCCGGTGCGGGACTTGACGCCGCCCTGGGCCGGTTTGCCATCCAGGGCGGCCGTGATCGCCTTCTCCAGCGCCTTGAGACGGTGCGGATCGCCTTCACCAAACGGCAGGCCGCGAATGTCCTGCAGCATAAACACGTCAACGATGCGCCCGCCGCGCGAGGTGAAGACCTGCGCGGCGACGATGTTAGCGCCAAGACGGGCGAGTGTGCCGGCGAGGTCGGCAAAAAGGCCCGGGCGGTCCTTGCCCGAGACGAGCAGCGCCACCGCGCCGCCTTCCGGCGCCATGCGCGTGGTGACCACATCGCCGCCCTTGGCGAGCGCGCCAGCATGCCAGGCAATGTCACTCTCGTCGAAACCGGTCCAGTAGGCCGTTTCGAGTTCGAGTAGCAGCGGCGGCAGCGCCCCGAGACGGTCATTGAGCGCGGCGCGGCGATCTTCGGCGCGGCGTTCCAGCTCGCCCAGCACGCCCGCTTCATCCGTACGCCCCCCGCGCAGTGCAGCAGCCGTGTTGTGGTAGAGATCGGCGAGCAGCTGTCCCTTCCAGGCATTCCAGACCGCCGGGCCGACGGCTTTGATGTCGGCGACGGTGAGGATGTAGAGCAGGCGCAGGCGTTCGAGCGAGCCGACGAGGCGGGCAAACTTGGCGACGGTGCGGGGATCAGTGATATCGCGCTTCTGCGCCGTTTCGCTCATTTCGAGGTGGTGGCCGACGAGCCAGACGACGAGATCGGTTTCCTCGTCCGGCAGGCCGAGGCGTTCGCAGGCCTTGCGCGACGTGCGCATGCCGGCTTCCTGCTGGTCGCCCTTCCCCTTGCCGGTATCGTGAAGCAGCATCGCAAGATACAGCGCGCGCCGGTTCTCGATCTGACTGAACAGCTCATGGGCGAGTGGGGCGATGTCGCCGCGGCCATGCTCAAGATCGGCAATCGTTTCCACGGCGCGCAGCGTGTGCTCATCCACCGTGTAATGATGATACATGTTGAACTGCGTCTGCGCGACGATGGAGCCGAACTCCGGAATCGCGCGGCCGAGGACACCGGCCTCGTTCATGCGGCGCAGCGTCGGGCCGGGCTCCGTGCCGCCGAGGATGGCGTCGAGGATGAGTTCTCGCGCTTCCGGCGTCTCGCGGACCGTTTCGGAAAAGCGGCGAAGGTTGCGCGTCAGCGCGGTGAGCGCGGTCGGGTGAATGTCCTTCTGCTCGCGCCGGGCGATCGTGAACAGACGGATCATGTTCAGCGGATCGGCTTCCATCACCTCGTCGCCCGAAGTGTTGATACGGCCCGTATCCACCATGAAACCCGCCTCGGGCAGCGGCTGGGGCGTTCGCGCAGGCAGGAAGCGACGAAGGCCTTCGGGCTTCTTCTTGTGGTCAGCCTCAAGCTTCGCGGCGAGGATGCGCGTCAGGCCGCCGATATCCTTGGCGACGAGGAAGTATCGCTTCATGAACCGCTCGACGCCCTGCTGGCCCTCACGGTCGCGGTAGCCCATGCGGGCAGCGATTTCGGGCTGCAGGTCGAAGCTGAGGCGGTCTTCCGGGCGGCCGGTGACGAAATGGATATGGCAGCGCACGGTCCACAGGAAACGTGCGGCGCGGATGAAGACGGCATACTCATGATCCGTGAACGGACCCGCCTTCATCACCTCTTCCAGAGAAGTGCCGCCATACATGTGCTTGACGATCCAGTAGAGCGTCTGCAGGTCGCGCAAGCCGCCCTTCCCTTCCTTGAGGTTCGGCTCGACCACGTAGCGGGCATCGCCCGTACGGGCATGGCGCGCATCGCGTTCGGCCAGCTTGTCGGCGATGAACTGGGCGTCCTTGCCCTTGATGGATTCCCGCTGGAACAGCACCATCATGTCTTCAGCCAGCGCCTGGTCGCCGCAGATGAAGCGCGCGTCCAGCATGCTGGTCTTGATGGTGACATCATCCTGCGCAAGCTTTACGCAGTCGATCGGAGCGCGGAAGGCGTTACCGACCTTCAGGCCCATGTCCCAGAGAGCGTAAAGCATGTATTCGACCACACTCTCCGTATGCGGACTGGCCTTGTAGGCGCGCAGGAAGAGAAGGTCTGTATCCGAGGACGGGGCCATGACGCCCCGGCCATAGCCGCCGGTCGCGACGATCGCGAGGCGTTCGGCCTCGGTCGGGTTGGAGGCGCGGTGCACGTGGGTGACCGTGAAATCATAGAGCGCGTGGATAACCTCGTCCTGCACGGCGGCGAGGAGGCGCGCGGTATCCAGCCCGTCGGCGCCTTGCTGCAGGCGTTCCTGCGCGATCAGGCGGCCGCGAAACATGGCGCCGTGCAGCAGGTTCAGCGCCTGCTTGCGGGCAACCTGCGGGCTGTTCATGTTGTCGAGCGCCGCAGCGGTCAGCTTCACCCGCAGCGCCCGGCCATCAATGATGTCGGCAATGCGCCATTTGCCCGGCCGGCGGGAAACCGGGGTCCGGGCCGGACGGGTAAGCAGCGTGGGCGGAGGCTTGGGCGGGGAGGTCATCGGGCCTCAAGATAGCAGGTTTGGGGCCCGCGCCTATGGTCAGAGGGCCGCACTAGCCGACAATCGTGTGCACCCGGTTGAACCAGAGCGGCGAGTTTTCCAGGTCGATGAACCTGCGCTCGTCTTCCAGAAGATCCCGCGCGGCCTCTGCGGCTCCCGGGTTCTGGCCGGCGGCGGCCATTGAGGCCTCGCTCTCGAACCATATCTCGGCGATGCCGTCATAGGGCTCCGGCGCGTTACGGGAGGCGCGGATGCCGGCGCTCATTTCGTCAAAGCCCGCATGAACCTGCTCGTATTTCACGATGCCGAGCGTCTTCGCTCGGGCAGCTACCAACGGGGCGTGTGTCTCCCGCCAGTAGCTCTGGAATTCCGCGCGGCTGAGATGCGGCAGGCGGCGCAGGCAGAAGGTGAGCTTGATCATGGGCCAAAACTAAGCCCGGCGCAGCGGGCTGTCCAGATTGACGCCGGGGCTCGCCGCGCGCGCCGCCTTGCGCCATACTGGAACGGCAACAGGGAGGCCGGCGATGGGCGGAAGTTTCACGAAGGAAATCGTGCGCTGGCTGCACATCACCGGCGGCATGATCCTCTTCGCCTATGTCTACACGCCGCTGGTGGAGAACCCGTTCTTCGCCGGTGCGACGAAGAACGTGATCTTTCCGGGCCTCGCGCTGACCGGCCTCTTGATGTGGCAGTGGCCGATCCTCCGCGGCCTCTTCCGACGCAAGGACTAGAGCAGGTCCCCGCCCGCCGCGGCGGCTGTGGTGCCATCCTTCTTGAAGGCGCGGATAACGTTCTTGCCGGTGATCCACTTGTGCACTTCATCCGGCCCGTCGACGAGGCGCTGCGAGCGGATGTGCGTGTACCAGGCGGCAAGCGGCGTATCCAGCGAATAGCCAAGCGCGCCGTGCAGCTGGATCGCGGTGTCGACCACGTCATGCACCATGTTGGCGAGATAGACCTTGGCGATGCCATTCTCCTGGCGGATGTCCATGCCGTTCTCAGCCTTGTAGGCGATGTGCATCAGCATCAGGCGCGCGATATAGATCTTGCTGGCACAGTCGGCGAGCATGAATTGTACGCCCTGGCGATCCTCAAGGCCTTTGCCGAAGGTCGAGCGCTTGGTGACATGTTCCGTGGCCAGATCAAGCGCGCGCTGCGCCATGGCGACGTTGTGCATACCGTGGCGCAGGCGCCCATAGGCAAGCCGGTGCTGGCCCATCGCGAACCCCATCCCTTCCCCGCCGAGCAGGTTTTCTTCCGGCACGATCAGGTTCTCGATGGCCACCTCGGCATGGCCGCCGCCCATCTCGGTATAGTGAGGCCCATGCACCGCCATGGTCGGGATGTCGCGGATGATGCGGTAGCCGGGGTTCGGCAACTCGACGATGAAGGTGGAATACTGCTGGTGGCGAGGCGCTTCTGGATTGGTCTTCGCCATCACGACGGCGATGTCGGCGGCGGTCGCTGCGGACGAGAACCACTTCTCGCCGTTCAGCACATAGTTCCCCTTGCCATCCTTCACTGCGGTCGTCTGCATGCCGGTGGCGTCCGCGCCTGCGGCCTTCTCGGTCATCGAATAGCAGATTCGCTTCTCGCCGTTGATCAGCGGCTTGAGATACTTCTCTTTCTGAAAATCAGTTCCGTGTGCGAGCAGCGTCAGCATCGTCGCATCGTCCGGACCCTGAGAGTTCATCGACAGCGCGCCAAGATGGCTCTGGCCGAGCTCCATCTGCACGAGGGCATTGGCGAGGGGGCCAAGACCCATGCCGCCCTGCTCGATCGGGAAGAAGGGCAACCACAGGCCCTGCTTGCGGGCTTTCGTCCGCAGCTCCTTCAGCACTGTCTTGTATGCCTTACCGGCCGCCATTTCCTTCTCGGCGGGGATGCACTCCTCCTGCACCCACTTGCGCACGCGCGCGCGTACTTCCTTGGCGTCGTCCGGAATCGTGAAGTCGATGGCCATGTTTCTCTCCTTGTTCGGTTGGCCGGGAGGCTAACCCCGAAGACCGGGGCCGCAAAGATTGCCTTCGCGTCAGGATGAGTCTCCTGGAACAGGTCTCGCACCCACGCACCGCTATCAGACCGGATCGGCTCGCACCGCTGGACGCGACAGAACCAGATCGCCGGGATCGTAGCTCCTCAGAGACGGCCAGTCCGGCGCGTCCTCGACCGGAAGGTAACCTAACCGGGCGGCGAGACGGCGTGACCGGACATTGTCGGGCCGGACGACAAACCATAATGAGGGAGCAGCAAAATGGCTGGCCAAATATGAGTGCAGGCAGTGTCCGGCCTCTGTGGCATAGCCCATGCCCCAGTGATCACGGCCGAACACGAATGCCGTTTCGGCAAAGGCCGTCTGGACGGTAGCCTGCACACGGCCAAGTGCGACACCGTCGGCGGCGCGCAGCACGGTGAAGTTGAGCCAGGTCTCCTGATGGGACCGGACGCCCGGCCCTGCCACCATGCGTTAGAGTTCGTCACGGATGTCAGCTTCAGTCCGGGGCCACGCGCCAAAGCAAGTGTTGACGCAGGGGTCCGTCAGTACAGGCGAGAGTATCTCTACATGCTCAAGGCTCAGGGGCTGATAAACCAGCCGCTTCGAAGCCTCAGCCATAATCTACCCGCTCCAGAAACAAACCGTCGCTCGGTGCAACGGGGCCGCAGGCCGTGCGGTCGGCGGCGTGCAGGATTTCGCGGACCCATTCCGGCCGCTGGAAACCACGCCCGACCTCGACGAGGCTGCCGACCATCGAGCGGACCTGCCGGTGCAGGAAGCTGCGCGCCGAAAGGGTAAACTCGATCCGGTCGCCGAAGCGGGCGACATCGAAACGGTCGAGCGTCTTCTGCGGGCTCGCCGCCTGGCAGGCGGCATCGCGGAAGGTCGTGAAGTCGTGATGGCCGATCAGTCTCTGCGCGGCGTCGTGCATCGCGGGGGCGTCGAGCTTCGCCGGCACACGCCAGGCGAGGCCGCGCTCCAGCGCAAGGTCTGCGCGGCGGTTGACGACGACATAGCGGTAGTGCCGCGACGCAGCGGAGAAGCGGGCGTGGAAATCATCCGCCGTGCGCTCGGCCTTCAGCACAGCGATGGGATGCGGGCGCAGGTGGAAGTTCAGTGCGTCGGCCACCTTGTCGGGCCGGTCCTGCGCAAGGTCCATGTGCGCCACCTGCCCCGTGGCATGTACGCCCGCATCCGTGCGCCCGGCGCCGACAATCTCAACCGGGCCCCCATCCAGCTTTGCTGCGGCCTCTTCGAGCGCGCCCTGCACAGTCGGGATTCCGGGCAGCTTCATCCAGCCCTGGTAGGGCCCGCCATGGTATTCGATCAGGAGCTTGTAGCGCGGCATGGAATGGCGCTGCCAGTCCGGCGGGCTTTGGTCAACTCTCCGGCTGGCTGTGGCGAAGCTTGAGCCAGATGATGGCCGAGAACATCAGCACCGCAACTGCATTCCAGAAAACGATGCTTGGCGCCTGCTCCAGCCAGCCGTAGATCCCCCACAGGACTGACCCGGTGAAGGCCATCAGGAACATAGTGAGCGAGACATCGCGGGCCTGCCTTGTGCGGATGATCTTGATCGCCTGCGGCGCGGACGCGAACGTGCCGAAGAGACCTGCGACGAGGCCGAGCAGTTCTACAGGAGATATTTGCATGGGAAGAAGGTCTTTCAGCCGAAAGCGCGGGGATAGGTAAGCGTGCCGGAGTCCGGGCCGCCTTCGGCGAGGCGGATGGCCATGAAGTGCGGGCCGGACCAGGGCGATGTGAAGGTCCTGGCGGTCTCGGCGTCAAAGCCGAAGCGCGGGTAATAGTGCGTGTGCCCCAGCACGAAGACGAGCGTTTCGCCAAGAATATCGAGCTCCTCAAGGCCTGTGCGGACGAGGTAGCTGCCGATGCCGGTTTTCTGCAGGCCAGGCTTGGCGCTCATCGGCCCGAGACCGGCCGCCAGCGGCTCGCCGTCAATCAGGATACGGAAGAATTCTATATGGCCGACGATGCTGCCATCATCGGCTTCTGCAACGAGCGACAGGAGGCTGTCGCCATCGGCATGCAGCTGGCGTATAAGCCGGCTCTCGTCTCTGGAATTGAAGGCCAGTCCAAACGCCTCGTCGCTGAGCGCGGCAATGGCGTCCATGTCTTCCGGTCTGGCGGCACGAGTGAAGAAGCCTATCATGCGCGAGGTCTCAGGGCGGGCCGATCAGGCCGGGGGCGAGATTGTTCCACCAGTCCGAGCGGGCTATCCATGCGCTGGAAAGATGTAGCGGAATCAGGGCCAGCGTGCAGGTGATCGTTGCGGGATGCAGGTGCTTCAGAGTCCGCCAGTCGAACCATCCGAGAGCGGCGAGGAAGGGATAGATCACGGCGTAGCTTGCGAGATCCAGAATGAAAGGGTCGACCCCCGGCACCTTCAGCGTCCAACGCGTTGCCGCATCGAGTGTGAGGTAAGCGGCTGCGGTGAATGTCAGCCTGCGATGCCATTCCTTGTGGCGCGTTACGAGCAGGATCGACGCCGTCATCAGGACCGCAAAGGACGTGATGTCGATGACATTGTACCAGGTGAACTCGTAGGGATTCTCATGTCCTGCTGCAAGGCGGTGCACGGCGGCGCGTTGGGCGATCCAGTAACCGAGCGGGATCATCACACCGGTGAGCGCAAACCCCGCAAGGCCAATCTCGCGGTGACGCGCAATCTGGCCGCGCGCGGTGAGCTGCGTCTGCAAGACATACAACGCAATCCAGGCAAAGAAGACCAGCGCATGCAGATGATACAGGGTATCGAAGTCGCGCGTCCCAGAGGCGACAGGTAGATAGTAGGTCAGCGGAAAGCTCAGAACGACGATGGCTGCCATCACTATCGCGGAGCGCGCAAAGAATTGCGGGCGCTCGCTGCGCACGGCCGTTGCCTCGGCGCCGATCGTGCTTTCTGTCATGTGACACCCCCTAGCCTCGACGTGGTTATTGAGAGGCCTGCCAGGCCTGTCAATCGGCGAGTCAAAAAGTGCGGGATCAGCCGATCACTTGCCCTGCGGCGAGCGGCGAGCCGGCGAGGAAGTCCCGTGCGTCTAACGGCTTGCCACCAGGTTTCTGCAGGCGCAGCAGGCGCACCGCCCGGCCATCGCCGCAGGCGACCGCAAGCCGGTCATCCAGCAGCGTGCCGGGCGGCGCCAGGTTGTATAGGTCCGTCAGTTCACTGAACAGCAGCTTCAGACGCACCGGTCCCTGTCCGAGGTCCGCTTCGCACCAGGCACCGGGCGCAGGCGCCAGGCCCCGTATCCGGCAATCGATCTCCGCCGCCGGGCGCGTCCAGTCGATGCGCTGATCCCCGGAACTAATCTTGGCAGCATAGGTCATGCCGTCTTCGGTTTGCGCGGCAGGCTTCAGGCTGCCATCCGCGAGTCCTGACAGCGCGCGCGGAGCAAGCTCTGCCGCGAGCGCCGCGAGCCGGTCGTGCAGTGTACCCGCCGTATCCTCGCGGGTGATGGGTGTACGGACGGAGGCGAGAACCGGGCCGGTATCAAGCCCCGCTTCCATCATCATTGCGTCGACGCCGGTTTCCGCATCGCCCGCCATGATCGCGCGCTGGATCGGCGCGGCGCCCCGCCAGCGCGGCAGGATCGAAGCGTGCATATTGAGACAGCCAAGGCGCGGCGCATCGAGGATCGGTTGCGGAAGGATCAGCCCATAGGCGACCACCACCGCAGCATCGAGGCCGAGCGCCGCAAAGGCCGCCTGTTCGTCCGGCTTCTTCAGCGATTTCGGCGTGCGCACTTCCAGGCCGCGCGCCTCCGCAAAGGCGTGCACAGCGGTCGGTGTCATCTTCTGGCCACGGCCTGCCGGGCGCGGCGGCTGCGAATAGACGCAGGCAATCTCGTGCCCCGCCGCGATCAGCGCTTCGAGCACGCCGAGCGCAATGCCGGGACTTCCCATAAAGGCGATGCGAAGGCGTTTTGTCATCGGCGCCGATCTATCGGCAATCGGGCGACTTGGAAAGCGAGCCTAGTTCGCGTCTTCGCGGATGGCCCGCAGCTTCGCCTTCTTCACCTTGTCGATGGCGCGCTGGCGCTTGAGGCGCGAAAGGTGGTCGATGAACAGCGTACCGTTCAGATGGTCCATCTCGTGCTGGATGCAGACCGCGTAGAGGTCTTCCGCCCACTCGTCGACTGCGTTTCCGTTATAGTCGAGATAGCGCAGGCGGCATCTGGCTGGGCGTTCCACCTCATCGAAGATTTCCGGGACGGAAAGGCAGCCCTCTTCATAGGGCTTAGTCTCTTCCACGGCCTCCAGGATCTCGGGGTTCACGAAATAACGCGGCTGCTTCTCTTCGCCTTCCCGCGACAGATCCATCACAATAATACGCAGCGGCACGCCAATCTGGATGGCGGCCAGGCCAATGCCCGGCGCGTCGTACATGGTTTCCAGCATGTCATCCATCAACGCACGGTGCGCGTCTGTGACGCCGCCCTCGACAGGCTTTGACACCTCTTTCAGGCGCGGATCGGGAACGGTGAGGATTTCACGGATGGCCATGGCGGTGAGATATGCATGCCTTACATCAGCGTCAACGGGTCTATTCCGAGGCCAGTGCCTTTAGGGGCGGCTTCAGATCCAGTTCCCCGGAGGCGCCAGAAGGGCGGGCCCGGGCCTCAATCTGCTTCGGTTCGGCCACCGTCTTGGCCGGTGGGGCAATCGACAATTCCTCGAACCGGCGCAGTGTCGGCATGACCCGCTTGTCCATAGAGCCCATCACATCATTGAAGGCATCGACCGAGCCGTTCAGCGATTTGCCGAGTTTCTGCATGTGCTCCAGCATCTTGCCGATGCGGACATAAAGCTCTGCCCCGAGTTCGGCGGCCTCCATCGCGTTCGCGTTCATTTCGTGCTGGCGCCAGAGGTGGGCAACCGTGCGGGCGAGCGCAATCAGCGTCGTCGGCGTCGTGACGATCACCGCCTTTCCCATCGCCTTCTCGATCAGATCCGGCGCTTCCTCGAGCGCAGCAGCGAAGAAGTTCTCGCCGGGAATGAACATCGCCACATAGTCGAACCGGTTACCAAGATTGGACTGGTAGTCCTTTGAGGACAGCAGGTTCACGTGCCGCTGCACGCTGGCAGCGTGTGCCTTCAGGTGCAAGGCACGCTGGGCGGTATCATCCGTGGCCGTCGCGGCCATGTAGGATTCCAGCGACACCTTGGAGTCGACGACGATCTGGCGCCCGCCCGGCAGGTGGATGATCGCATCCGGACGCTGCCGGCCAGTCTCGCCTGCCTCGCTGACCTGTTCGGAGAAATCACAGTGCTGGGACAGGCCAGCCTGTTCCATCACGTTTCGAAGCGTCATCTCGCCCCAGCGACCGCCGCCCTTCGGCGCCGTCAGCGCGCTGACCAGTTTCCCGGTCTCGGCGGTGTGCACCTTGAGGCTGAGATGGATCGCATCGACCTGTTCCTTCAGCGCCGACTTGTCTTCGGTGCGGACCTTCTCGATTGCCTCGACCTTCTGGCGGAAGGTTTCGAAATTCTCGCCAATCGGTTTCATCAATTCCTTCAGTTCGCCCTGGGCCCCTTCCCTGTGGCGTTTGAAGGTTTCGTCGGCGCGCTCGAGGAACAGCGCATTCGCCTGGGAGAGGACGCCTTGCGCCAACTGCGCGAATTTCTGCTCGTCCTCGGCAGATCGGGCCTGCAGGGCGGCCAGCTTCAGCTCTGCCTCCCGCAGCCCCGCCTCCAACGTCTGCTCCCGCTGGCGCAGCTGGGCGACGGTCGCCCGCCCGTAATCAAGGTCGCGTGCGACCAGTTCGTCCCGTGCCGCGCGGCTCTGACGGCCCTGCCAGAGGTAAACGACGAGCCCGATCAGGGCCAGCGCCAGCACGACATGCAGAATGTCGAACCCAGCCGAGCCGATCACGATAACTGGGGTCATGGCGCGTCCTTCAGGATAGGTCGCCAGAACATAATTGGAACGCACGTGCGCTGTCTACACCTGACAGGCGAACGTCCTGACCCCGGCTGGGGAATTCCACAGCCCGGAAAAGCATAGGTTAACAGCCGTGATCAGAGCGTGAACGCCGGTCTACGGGCTAGTTTTTCAGGAAGCCGGCGAGGCGCTTGGTGATGATCTCTTCCGCCTCGGCCATGATCCGATCGATCAGTTCCTTGCAGGTCGGGATGTCATAAATCAGGCCGGCGACCATGCCGCACGACCAGGCGCCGGCATCCATCTGTCCGTCGAGCATGATCTTCGGATAGACGCCTGCGACTTCCTCGATGATGTCCTCGAACTTGATCGCAGTGCCGAGTTCTTTCTCCTTCTGCAGAAGGCGCTCGACGGCGGGGTTGGTCAGCACACGCTCAGTGTTGCGCAGCGGGCGCATCACGAGGCGGGTGTCGAGTTCGGATGCGGCGACGAGCGCCTGCTTCACGTTCTCGTGGACCGGGGCTTCCTTCGTGGCGATGAAGCGCGTGCCCATGTTCATGCCCTCAGCGCCGAGCGCCATTGCGGCGACGAGCGAGCGGCCATCGGCCATGCCGCCGGAGGCGATGAACGGAATATCGAGTTCGTCCATGGCGCGCGGCAACAGGATGAAGTTCGGCACGTCATCCTCGCCAGGATGGCCGCCGCACTCGAAGCCATCGACAGAGACGGCGTCGCAGCCGATTTTCTGGGCCTTCAGCGCGTGGCGCACCGCGGTGCACTTGTGGACGACCTTGATGCCGTTGTCCTTGAGTACTGGAAGCACTTGAACCGGGTTGTTGCCGGCGGTCTCAACAACTTTGACGCCGCCTTCGATGATGGCTTTCACATAGCCCGGATAGTCCGGCTGGTTGACCGAGGGCAGGAAGGTGAGGTTCACGCCGATCGGCTTGTCGGTCATGTCGCGGCAGCGAGCGATCTCGTTTGCGAGGTCCTTCGGGGTGCGCTGGGTCAGCGCCGTGATGATGCCGAGGCCGCCGGCATTGGACACGGCCGCCGCCATTTCGGCAAAGCCGACGAAATGCATGCCGCCCTGCACGATGGGGTGCTGGATGCCGAGCATTTCAGTGATGCGGGTTTTCATCGCGAGGGTCTCCCTTGGGGTTCTGATCTGTTTTTTGAGTTCGGACCATCCTTGAACAAGGCGGGGCGCCGCTGCAAGCATGTCATAAGGTCAATTGTTGCAGGCGGGCCGCCGCCCCTGCCAGTGCGCGTCGGTCACGGCTGCGCCATTTGCAGGCGGAGACGAGGTTTGCCCCTGCGCCGTCCCCTTGCGATTTGCCCATCCCCGCTAAAGGCGATAGGGTCGGCCCCGGGCAATTGGGGGAATTGGTATGATCCTGTTCGTACACGGTGTCCCGGACACCGCGATCCTTTGGGACCCGCTGATTGCGGCCTTGGGGCTGCAGCCGGACTCTTACCGCGCCCTCTCCCTCCCGGGTTTCGGTAATCCTGTGCCGGCGGGTTTCAGCTGCACCAAGGATGCCTATGCCGCCTGGCTCGTGCAGCAGATGGAGGCAGCCGGCGAGCCGGTGCACCTCGTCGGTCATGACTGGGGCGCGCTGCTGGTGCTGCGGGCCGCGTCGCTCCGGCCGGATCTTGTGTCCAGCTGGTGTGTGACCAATGCGCTGATCGACAAGGAATACTCGGGCCACCGCACCGCCCGCATGTGGGCGACGCCGCTGCTCGGCGAACTCGTGATGCTTGGCATGCGGAACAAGGAGCGGCTGGAGGCCGGCCTCATCGAAGGCGGCATGCCGGCGAGCCTTGCCAAGACGGAAGTCCCGCACATCGACAAGACGATGCGCCAGTCGATCCTGAAACTCTACCGCTCGGCGCTTGGTCTGAATTTCCGCGGCGCCTGGGTGGACGATCTCGTGAACCTTCCGAAACGCGGTCAGCTGTTCTGGGGCGAGACCGATCCCTTTGTGGACATTTCGGTGGCCGAGCGTTTTTCGAAGATGTGGGGCACACCGCTGCATGTCGCGCGCGGAGCCGGCCATTGGGCCTGCCATGAACGCGCGCCGGAGTTTGCGGGCCTACTTGCGGCGCACTGGTCGCGCTAGGCGGCCGCCTGTTGCGGGGTGCCGATCTCGCGCTTCACAAGCTCCGAGAGCTGACGAACCGAGAATGGCTTCGGCAGGAACGAGACCGCGCGGTCGTCGAGCTGCTTGGCGAGTTCCTGTTCGGCATAGCCGGAGATGAAGATAACGCGGGCATGGGCGAGCTTCTCGCGCGCCTGCTTGATCAGCGTCGGGCCGTTCATGCCCGGCATGACGACGTCCGAGATCACCAGGTCGAAATGGCCCGGCTTGGCGTTGATGATTTCCAGCGCCTCCTCGCCGTCCTCGGCTTCCTCCACCTCATAGCCGCGCGAACGCAGCACCGAGACGGCAATGTCGCGCACGCCGGCTTCGTCCTCGATGACAAGAATGCGGCCGCGGCCCGACAGATCGACAGGTCGCTGCGCAGCGCGCTGCTCGATCGCCGGATCAACCGCCTGCGGAATTTCCGCTGCCGGAAGGGCTGGCAGGTAGACGTGGAAATTGGTCCCTTTGCCGATCGCGGAGACCGGCTCGATGTACCCGCCGGACTGCTTGATGATGCCGAACACAGTCGCGAGGCCGAGGCCAGTGCCGCTGCCCTTTTCCTTGGTCGTGAAGAACGGATGGAAGATCTTGTCCTTCAGTTCCTTCGGAATTCCGCCGCCGGTGTCCTCCACCTCGATCAGCAGGTATTCGCCGTCCTCGACATAGTCGAAGCCCTTGGCGCGCGCATCGCGGCCCGTCGAGCGGCTCGTGCGGATCGTCAGCTTGCCGCCATCGCGGTGTGACAGCATCGCATCGCGCGCATTGGTGACGAGGTTGATGATTGCGGTTTCCAGCTGGCCCTTATCGGCGCGGATCCACGGAACATCGCGGCCATGGTTGACCTCGAAGGTGATGCGCTCGTCGACCGCGCCGCGCAGCAGCAGCGAGAAGTGCGTGAGGAAGTCGGTCGTGTTGAACACTTCGCGCTTGAACGTCTGCTCGCGCGCATAGGCGAGAAGGCCGCGCACCAGATCCGCCGACCGCACGGTCGACTCGTGGATGGCCTTCAGGTTGTCATAGGACGGATCGCCGATCGGGTGGCGGTTCATCAGGAATTCGCAGTTGCCGCTGGTCACCTGCAGCATGTTGTTGATCTCGTGCGCGATGCGGCCGGCGATGTTGCCGATAGCCTGCATCTTTTCGCCATGCGCAAGCCGGTGCTCAAGCAAGCGGTGCTCGGAGATGTCGACGACATAGGCCACCGAAGGCCGGCCATTGGCGTTCAGCGTGACAAACACATTGGCATGCTTGACCTTGTCTTCGCTGACGGCGCCGGCGAGCTTCAGCGCCACCGGCTTGTCGACGGCATGAATCAGCGCCTGGGCCACCGCGTCGGGGCCTTCCTCGTCGGACTCGAACAGGTCGGAGAAACGCGAGCCGGGCGTCGCACGCCCACCGGTCAGTTCCATGAGCGCGCGGTTGGCATCGAGGATGATCGCGCCGTCCACACGGTCGCCGTCGAGGCGCACCGCGCCAAAGGGTGCATCATCGAACATCGGGTCGCCGTCCGGGCGCACCGGGCGCGAGGCGCCCTGAAGGGCGAAGCGGTCGCCCTCCCCGTTGAGCACTTGCGGGCTCGGCAGCAGGATCGTGCGGCCATTGGCGTCTGGGCCCTTGCCGGACCAGGTCGTGATCGCCGTCACTGGCAGCTCGACGCCGTCGCGCGCGCGCAGCTGGATGTCGGCCCGGCCGGGCGCGCCTGTCTTGCGGTCACGGCCGAGCATCTTGACGAATTCGGGGCGCATGATGTCGTCGAGGCGCACATTCTTGGCCGTTTCGGGCAGGCCAAGCATCTCGCGCAGGAAATTGTTCGCGTAGGTAATCGTGCCGTCCGGACGGGCCGCGAAGAAGCCCATTGGCGCGTCTTCGACGTATAGCGATTTCATGTCGGCCGCGCCGGTCGCTTCGAGCTGGCCGGCGATGCGGCGGATGCGCCACAGCACGCGCCCGCGCGGCAGGGGGGCGACGGTGACTTCGAACTGTGCCGGCACCTGTTCCGGGCCGAGCGTCACCATCGGCAGGAGCTCACGGCGACGGATGCCGGCCTTGGCCGCCTTGGAGAGGCGGTAGATCGGGGCGGTGAGGCCGTGGATGGCGCCGAACAGGCGGTCGACGGTGACCGGGCCCGATTCGCTCGGCCCCGTGATCAGCGTCTGCGAGGCCAGCTCGCCATAGGCGTCATTGGCCGCCACCGGGGCGCCGCCCGGATCGGTGACGAGGACGGCTTCTTCCAGCGCATCAATCCACGGGAAACGCGGTGCGCCGGCATTGGCGATGCGGGCCGCAGCGCCCTTCTCCGGGAACAGGCCGATGAACCGACCGGCGCCGCGTACGGTCCACAGGAGGAAAACGAGACCGCCGGACGCCATGGTGATCAGCAGGATCGACCCTGTGGCCCCCGACGCATGCGGGCGCACGAGCGATACGCTTGCGGCAGCAATCGACAGGAGCAGACAGGCCCAGAAGCCCAGCTGCAGCAGGTCTACCTTGCGACCTGCCAGTCCGCTGGTCGTTCCTTCCGCGTCCTCGCTGGTCCCGAGGATTTGCGCCAGATCAAGGGTTTCGTTGTCTTTTTTCATTTTCTACCGCCAATTCACCCGGCCTGCCGCCGGAAGCGCGACTTTCCCGGCGCAGACAGGCATCCGCGCACGGTATTTTCATGGTTACTTCGTTCTCGCACGTCAAAGGTTAACGAATCCGAAAATACCGTTAAGACAAGCTCAAACAATTGCCCAACCAGAACAGGATTCGGCTCATGACGATAATGCGCTCCGCCTTCGCGCTCGCTCTCCTGGGAACAGTGGCTGCCTGCGGCACCTCGCCCCGCGCCGAGACACCGGTCGCCGCTTATTCGCAGGAGGCCATCGCCGCCGAATCGGTGCGCCTGAACCACTGGTTCGAGACGAAATTCGACGAGGCCGTGGCCCGCGATCCGATGCGCCAGACCTACCTGGGCATCAAGGACCGCTACGGCGAGTGGACCGACGCGTCCGAAGCATTCGAGCTGGCCGAACTGGAAATCCAGCGCGCCGAAGTGGCTGAGATGAAAGCGAACTTCGACTTCGACAAGCTGGACCACCAGACCCAGCTGTCCTGGCGACTGGCGGAATACCAGCTGGAGCTGGCCGAAGCCTCCTTCCCCTACCGGGGACACAACTACACGTTCAACCAGATGTTCGGCGTCCAGTCCGGTATCCCGGCCTTCCTGATCAACCAGCACAAGGTGACCAGCGCCTCCGACGCCGAGGCCTACATCTCGCGCCTGCACGGCGTGCCGGCCTATCTCGGCCAGAACGTGGCCAACGCGAAGGAAGCCGCGGACAAGGGCATCCAACCGCCCGCGTTCGTCTATGATTATGTCCTGACGGACTCGCAGGGCGTGATCACCGGCTATCCCTTCACCGGCACCGGCGATGGTACCGATGACAGCCCGCTGATGGCCGACATCCGGGGCAAGGTCACTGCGCTTGCCGACAACAGCACGATCACCGAAGAAGCCGCCGCCGATCTGACCGCCCGCGCTGCCCGCGCTCTGAAAACTGCCGTCGGCCCGGCCTATGAGGCAGCCATCGCCGAACTCACCCGCCAGCAATCCGTTGCCACCAGCGAGGACGGCGTGTGGAAGCTGCCGGATGGCGGCGCCTATTACAACACCCGCCTTGCTCAGATGACGACAACCAGTCTGACGGCGGATGAAATCCACCAGATCGGTCTCGACGAGATTGCGCGCATCCACGGCGAAATGCAGTCGATTATGACCCAGGTCGGGTTCACCGGCACGCTGCAGGAATTCTTCGAGTTCATGCGCACCGATCCGCAATTCTACAAACCCGAAACCGAGGAAGGCAAAGCAGAGTATCTCGCCGAAGCGGTCGCCGCGATCGAGACCATGAAGGCTGATCTGCCGAAACTGTTCAACACTTTCCCGAAAGCCGACATGGAAGTGAAGGCCGTCGAAGCCTTCCGCGAGAAATCCGCCGGCAAGGCCTTCTATTCGCGCCCCGCGCCGGATGGCAGCCGCCCGGGCATCTACTACGCCAACCTCTACAGCATGGCCGACATGCCGACCTACCAGCTGGAAGCACTCGCCTTCCACGAAGGCATTCCCGGCCACCACATGCAGATCGCTATCGCGCAGGAACTGGAAGGCATCCCGAGCTTCCGCAAGTATGGCGGCTACACCGCTTACTCTGAAGGCTGGGGCCTGTATTCGGAACTCGTACCGAAAGAGCTCGGCTATTATTCAGATCCGTACTCGGACTTTGGCCGGCTCGCCATGGAGATCTGGCGCGCCGCGCGCCTCGTCGTCGATACCGGCATCCATAGCAAGAAATGGACGCGCGAACAGGCCGTGCAGTACCTCATGGACAACACGCCGAACCCGCAAGGTGACTGCGAGAAGGCCATCGACCGCTACATCGTGATGCCGGGCCAGGCGACCGCTTACAAGATCGGCATGCTCAAGATCGTCGAGCTGCGCGAACGCGCCCGTACCCAGCTGGGCGACCAGTTCGACATCCGGGAGTTCCATGACATTGTATTGAGAGACGGCGCCGTGCCCCTTGCGGTGCTCGAGGAGACGGTAGACGCATGGCTCGAGAGCAAGAAAGCGTAAAACTCATGACCCCGGGGCGGAAGGCGGCCCTGCTAGGCCTCCTGCTGCCGCTGATGTCGCTGGCCAGCTGCAACTCGCTGGCCGCGACCTTCCTGAAGCCCGATGTGCAAGCCTCCCCAGCGAGCGTGCCGGCGGGCGACTACAAGCTCGATCCGGCCCACGCCTCGCTCTTCTTCCGGATCAATCATCTCGGCTACTCGACCTATGTTGGCCGCTTCGAGCGTTTCGAGGCGAGCCTGACCGGCGACCCCGCCGCCCCGGAATCGGCAACCGTCACCGCGGTGGTCGACATGACCTCGCTGAACATCGCCAACCCCGAGTTCGCCGCCGAATTGATGGGTCCGGACTGGTTCGATGCCGCTGCCTTCCCGCAGGCAAGCTTCAAGACCTATGGCCTCAAGATCACCGGCGAGAACGAGGCCGACATCAGCGGCGACCTGACCCTGAAGGGCAAGACGCAGGCAGTGATCCTCAAGGCAAAGCTGAACGGCAGCGGCTATGACCGGTTGCGCGGCGCGGACGTCGTCGGCTTTTCGGCCGTGCTGCCGATCAGCCGCGCGGCGTTCGGCGTCGACAGGTTCTCCGGCCTGCTGGCGGACGAGGTCGAAATCCAGATTGAAGCAGAATTCGTGAAAGCTAAGCCCGGCTGAGCGGGCCCAGCGCCCGGCCGCGCCGCGTAATGCGCAGCGCAATGCGCCCGCCCCGGCGTCCGATCTCGGCTTCGGCGGCGAGCACACCGCCCTCCCCGCCGGAGATGAGTTCGACCGGCTGATCCGCCGGCACGCCCAGCAACAGTGTGGCACCAGGCTTCAGGCCGGAAAGCTTCGACAGCGGCACAGCCAGGCTCGCCACCCGCACGGTCAGCGTTGCCGACAGGGCGCCCTGCGCCGGATGCGTGTTGGCCGTCACCGGCCCCTGTCCAGCCTCGGGCTTGGCGGGCGAGGCAATAGCGCCGGCAACGATCAGCTGTGCACGGAAGGTCTCCGTCTGCACGCGCATCGAGAATTCGGTGACCAATGCCTCGCTCGGCGGCGCAATCGCGGCTGCGAACGCAAGCTCGGTCTCAAGGCCGGAGAAGCTCAGATCCGCCGCCACGCCCTGCGCCAGCGGGCGCACGAGCGCATCCAGCAGCGCCAGATCAATCGGGCTCAGGGGCCGCGCGCCGCCGCCCCGCTCACGCGCGCCGCAAGCCGTTTCTATCAGCAGCTGAGCCAATCCCGGCGACAGCACCAGCATCGCGCCGATATCACCTTCGCGTGTCGCAAAGCAGGCAATCGCCTGGCCGCGGTCCTCGTCTGACTGGCGCACCGCCGCATCGAACGGCCCGCGCCCGATCCCGGTGACCACCGCCGCAATCGGCAGACCGCAGCTTTCGCGCATCGCCATCGACAGGCGCGCGGCCAACCGGCGGGCTGAATCATGGTCCTCCTGGCGCTGCTGAACCGGCGCGCCGAATTCCGCGACCGGCCGCGCCGCCGTCGCTATCGGCGCAGGCTCCGGCGGCAGGTCGGACAAGTCCGGACGCAGAAGCGCTTCAATCTCGGCGGGGCTCAGCAATCCGCGTGCGGTCATCAGGGGTCTGTCCGGTTCGGCCGCCTCGAAACTACGCGGCATGTCCGCCATCACCTGCCCCTGCCGGCGGGGCGGCATGTCCCAGCCGTCATCAGCGCTGTCTGGCAGCGCCGGCGCAGGTCGGGGCGCGGCAGAGTTCCGGGTCATCCCCCCTTAATCGCCCGGATCCGGTTAACGACCCGTTAGGGAAATCGCACCGCCGGAGGGTGTTAAGCCCAGCGCCCTGTGGATTCAGCTTATTCCGGCGAATTTAACTCGCCGGTCAGGGCTTGGTAAGGCGCGATTCGGAAGTTGGGCGCATTGTGTCTTCATTGCTGAAGGGGAAACCTTGAGAGTTCCGCCAAGGCGTTTGGGTGAGTGGTAGAAATAAAAAAGGCGGCGCTCCTTCCAAGGAGCGCCGCCTTTCAGGTTTAGGGCCAGCCGTGCCTAGTCGTCGCGCAGCGTGCGTTCCTTGCGCTCGTGCCGCTCCTGAGCCTCAAGGCTCAGCGTGGCGGTCGGGCGCGCTTCGAGGCGGCGCAGGCCGATCGGCTCGCCGGTCGCTTCACAATAGCCGTAGGTGCCGTCCTCGATGCGCCGCAGGGCCGAGTCGATCTTGGAGATCAGCTTGCGCTGGCGGTCCCTGGTGCGCAGCTCAAGGGCCTTGTCGCTCTCGGCGGAAGCGCGGTCGACAATGTCCGGCAGCGAGCCCGATTCGTCCTGGAGATTGTGGATGGTCTGTTTGGCGCCGTTGAGGATGTCGGCTTTCCATTCTTCCAGCAGCCGCCGGAAATAGGCGCGCTGGCGTTCATTCATGAACTCTTCGTCTTCAGTGGGACGATAGTCGTCTGAAAGATCGATGCTCACCGCAGGCTCCTTCACGCGTTTCCGTGCCATATAGATCGACCCTCGATTCGGCGCAATTGCGTGCGCTGTTAACTTATTTCCAACATAATCAAGTTCTTACACCAAAAATACGACAATTCCACGAAACATTCGAGCCTTTTGGTGCAGTAGGGCGCGCGCTGCAGTGCAAGTTGCACACCGGCACTTGATCTTTGGGACCCCGGCAGTCTCTATGGCTCACGTCCCCCGCCGCTGCGCTTTCCACGGTTTCCCCACCTGAATGGCCAAACAACGCAAACAACCGACCAAGCAGGCTGGCTGGATGCTGGCGGTGATGTTCAACTCGTTGTTGATCCTCCTGCCGGTGATTGGGGCAAACACCGTCAAGCAGGCCTATGCCGGGGTCGGCGTGGCCGAACAGCCTACAATCGACGCCATTATTCAGACGAAGGATCGCATTGACGACGCCTTCGAGGATCTCTCGCCGAAAGAGGCGAGCCGCAAACTCCCCTTCTGGCAGGACAAGGTTCAGCGCGCGCTTGAGGAAAAGGACGTTGATGCCCTGCGCGGCTACCTGATCGCCGCCCCGGCGATGCTCGGCAACGATCTCGGCAAGCAGGTGCGCGCGCGCGCAGAGGCGGAAACCAAGGGCACCGCCGACGAGCGCATGATCCGCGCCGCGTTACAGAAGATGCCGGAAAGCGTTGCCCGCGCCATCGAATACGAGATCGGCCTGCCGCAGATTCCGATCATACCGCCCACGCCCGAGGCCCCGCCGGTTCCGCCTGCCGCAGCCGAAGCGCTGCCCGGCGCAGAGCCGGCCGCCGGAGAAACGGGCGCCGCGTCGGCGGAAGTTCCGGCTCCAGAGAAGGAAATCGGCGAAGTGCTGGAAGCCGGCATACGCCCGGAACTCGATTGGCGCTTCCGCCTGCTCGGCAGCTATGGCGACCTCGCCGCGATGTCCCAGCGCTGGATCGGCGGCGACTGGTCCGACGCCATCGTCTTCAAGCTTACCGGCATCGGCCTTGTCCAGCAGGGCATCAGCGATGGCTTGTCAGATGCCAACATCCGGGCCGTTTCGATCGTGAAATCCGCCAGCCGCTCCAAGCGGTTGACTCCGCAGTTCACTGCCTATCTCGACGAGCGCACCGGCGCCGCTGTGCCCCCTGAGGTGCTGACCCCGGCCCTCGAAGCGGCTCTGAAGGATCTCGCGACCACCGACGTGCGCGGCGCCCGCGTGCGCGACGCCTTCGAGAAATCCATCGATCCTGCCGGCCTGATCCGGCTGGAAACCGACCTCGAGCAGATCGACAAGATCGCCACGCTGACCAGCCCCACCGCGGCGCTGACCCTGCTGTCCTATGTCGAGGACGGCACGGACCTGCGCCGCGCGCGCATGCTGGCCGAGGCAGGTGGCATGCAGGCGGTCGCCCTCGTCAAGGAACGTGGCACCGAGGCCTTGCGCGTCGCCGATGCGGGCGTGCGCTGGGACAATTCGATGGTGCTGGAAATCATGAGCCTTACTGCCGCCGGCATGCTGCTCTTCTGGGTCACGCTTTCGACGGTGCGGATCTACTTCCCCAAGCGCAAGCCAAAGGCCGAACTGATCGGCGCGACCTAACCGAGGCTGAAGGCGCCCCGGATACCATCGATCAGCAGCTGGGCCGACAAGGCCGCGAGGATCACGCCGAGGATACGCGTGATGGCCCCCGCCACGCTCGCCCCGATCAGGCGCACGATGGGGCCGGCCAGAAGGAAAACAACCAGCGTGATCAGGAGGTTGAGGCCGATCGCCGCCAGTACGACGCCCTGTTCTGTCCAGTCGGCCGCTTCTGACATGTAGAACATCGCGGTCGCAATCGAGCCCGGCCCGGCGATCATCGGAATGCCCATCGGGAACACGGAAATATCGTCCGGCTGCGGATCGTTCTTATGCTCTTCCAGGACTTCTTCGGCCCGGTTCTCACGCCGCTCGGTGCGCTTCTCGAACACCATGTCCAGCGCGATCAGGAACAGCAGCGCGCCGCCGGCCATCCGAAACGCATCCAGCGAGATGTGCATGGCGTCCAGCAACCACGCGCCGCCGAACGCAAAGAACAGCATGATCAGCGAAGCGACGAAAACGGACTTGTAAGCCATCTTCCGCCGGTGCGCGGCAGGTGTGCCCGCCGTCAGCGTCGCGAAGATCGGCGCGACGCCCGGCGCATCGATCAGAACGAAGAATGTGACGAAGGCTGCGGTGAAGAGCGAAACGAGTTCAGGGGTCATGCGCGCAGCGCCTTAAGGCTTGCGCGTCGCCGCGTCGAGGATTTCCCGCACAGCCGGGGCGACTGTGACTTCCGTGGCAGGCGGCTTCAACCGAGACAGGTCGCCGCCGTCCTGCGACAGGGCCGTCAACATCTTGTGGCCGCGAAGGCGCTGCAGCAGGCCGTCAGTGCCGCGCGGCGTATCGGCCGAGGCAAAGCGCCCGCCGCCGAGATCGACGCGCAGACCTTCGCCCTTTCCGGCTTCCAGCAGCCGTATGGCCTCGTCGAGGCCCACTGCAGGAACCATATTCAATGACAGCGAAGCGCGCAGCGTGTTGCCTTCGGCCATCACGCGTCCTCCGCGCCGGCGGACGGCATCAGCTTCCGGCAGCGGCTCAGCGCGCGGTACAGGTCGCCCGCCACTACATCGGCAGAAATCTGCAGCACATCGTCATGCGCATCCGGCATTTCGGCCAGCAGGCCCGCCAGCGCATCCGCGGTCTGCGTGTAGAGTGGCCCGTCCACTTCGCCGAGCAGGTACATCTGCATCACGGCGAAATAGGCGCGCCCGGCCGGGGTCGCGGCATCGGCGGGTTTCAGAATGTCTTTTTCGCGAAGCACGCGCGCCTGCGTCTCGAGCAGCAGCACACCGCGCCGGTCACCGTTGCGCACAACCGCGCCGTTCACCACGAAGGTTTCGCCGGGCTTGAGGGAGAGTTTGAGTGGCATACTGCGCTGAACCTCGTCCTGCGGACTGTCCCAAGTTCGCACACAGGCGTTAACGCTTGATTGCCATCGGTTTACCGACCCGATGGGTCCACTAGGGACCAATTGGGCAGTATCGATAACAGGTCCGGGGAGGGTGCCATGCGCCCGTCTCAGGAGGGCATTGGATCATAAGTCCTGCACAATCCCGGGCACCCCGACATGTAGCCGGATCGATCGGAGAAGGTGCGGCGCGTGTCTGAAGCTTGAGCCTCTGTGGCGCAGCGCATGGCGAGTTCCGTATACCACGACGGACCCCTCCCCTTAAGTGAATTCGATGTTGCATTGCAGCGCTTTCCTATAGGTCAGCGCTTGCCCGACAGCGGGCGGGCTTTATGGTGACCCCGTAAGATTTCAGAGGGATTAGGGCCGATGCGCTTCGAAGGCACCAGCAATTATGTGGCAACTGACGACCTGCGGGTCGCCGTCAACGCGGCGATCTCGCTAGAGCGCCCGCTGCTGATCAAGGGGGAGCCGGGCACCGGCAAGACCGTGCTGGCCATTGAGGTCGCAAAGTCCCTTGGCCTCGAGCTGATCGAATGGCACATCAAGTCCACCACCAAGGCCAACCAGGGGCTTTACGAGTATGACGCGGTGTCGCGCCTGCGCGACGGACAGATGGGCGAAGAGCGCGCCAAGGACGTCAAGAACTACATCAAGAAGGGCAAGCTCTGGGAGGCCTTTACCTCCAAGAAGCGCCCCGTTCTGCTGATCGACGAGATCGACAAGGCCGACATCGAATTCCCGAACGACCTCCTGCAGGAACTCGACCGGATGGAGTTCTTTGTCTACGAGACCAACGAGACCGTGAAGGCGAAGGTCCGCCCGATCGTCATCATTACCTCCAACAATGAGAAAGAACTGCCGGACGCGTTCCTGCGCCGCTGCTTCTTCCACTTCATCAAGTTCCCGGACGAGCCGACGATGCGCGCCATCATCGATGTCCACTTCCCGGGCATCAAGAAGAAGCTCGTCGGCGACGCGCTCTCGACCTTCTACGCCATGCGCGAACTGCCGGGCGTGAAGAAGAAGCCGTCAACCTCCGAGCTGCTCGACTGGTTGAAGCTTCTGATGAACGAAGACATCGACCTCGAGACGATGCGCGAGAAGAACCCCGAAGCTCTCACCCCGCCGCTGCACGGCGCGCTCCTGAAAAACGAGCAGGACGTAGCCCTCTTCGAACGCCTCGCCTTCCTCTCCCGGCGCACCGACGGAGGCAGCTCGGGTGGCGGTCGCCGCGGCCCGGCAGGCTGAACCCGGGACGCCCCTATCTGATCAGAAAGCCGGAGCCAGCGCTCCGGCTTTTTTCTGTCTGCGGCGCGATCCGGCTCCTGAGGCGTTCCGCATCGCGGAAACGCAGCAGCGAGCTATTCCATGTTCGTGTCAGTCTACCGGCGGCATGTTCATCCGGGTAAGGAGAACCCGTTTCGCGCGGCCTGGGCCCGGGGCACCGGTCTCGTCCGCGACAGCTACGGCTCGCGCTTGCCCTGCGCGGCGGGCGGCTGCGTTGTAGGCTCTGCCGAATGGCCCGGCCGCAAAACCCGGCAGCGCGCGTTTGACCGTAAGGCGGCGCAAGACGACCGGGCAACCCGCGAAGCATTTCAGGACGCCATCTCCGATATCCCGGCCGGCAATGACGCGATCTTCTCGATGGACGTGACGGACGACCTCTCGATGCGCAGCCGCGCAGTATAGAAAGCCTCACTTATCCGAGCGCCGCATCATGCGAACTGGCGGCGCCCGCAAAGTTCACGTCCTCGCGGCTCTTCAGAAAGTCCGCCATCTTCGTCTTGTCGGTGCGCTCGTCCCACCAGGTCTTCCAGGCAACAAAGCCCCATCCCGCATGAAAGCCCAGCCCGCAGAGGATTGCGAACCAGCCCGGGATCGGCCCGATATGCGCGCGGCGGAAGAATTGGTCCCACGAGGTCACATCCACGGGATGGATCGCGATCTTGGCGAAATACGCCGCACCGAGAATGGCAAAGATAAAACCGTAATTGCGCCGAAGCCTGCGCCCGATGCAGCGGATCATCGAGATGCGGTATTCCGGCTTCTCGTAATCGTCCGACAGCGCCGTGCCCCGGTCGAGTTGGATCTTAGCACCCTCGCCGCGCAGGATCGGCACCATGAAGGCAATCTCCAGCACCCGCGCGCGGAACCGCCAGACATAGAAAAACCGATAGCGCCGCGCCTCCAGCATCAGGAAGACGATGCACAGCATGCCAACCAGCACGATGGGAAACGGCGAAGCCCGCTCATTCGCAAACGCCACCGATAGCCCAATGCCGGTCGAGATCACCGCCCAGTTGGTCGTCTGGTCCAGCCGCTGGCGCCAGACCGTCGAACGGTAGACCTCCGCACGGTAGAGATGCGACAGCGCCGTCACTTCCGACGGGCCGCACAGACCCTCCTGCGGAAGAACCACCTGGTCGGCGTCGGTTTCGTCCATCGTATCCATCGAACCGCTATGACTCAAACAGGCCGCCGCGGAAAGTCCCGGCGCCTAATTCGGGCAATAGCCGAGGCTCATCACAGGCGCGTATCCCTCCAGCGCCTGCCGCACGTGACTGGTATCGCCGCTGCCATCGCCGGCGCGGATGTCGCTCGCGAGCGCGCCGGCACCACCGGTGATCCGCGCGCGCCACAGTTGGTAGATCAGCGCGTCCGGCACAGCGGTTAAGCCCACCGCGCGGTCAAAGTCGGCCAGCATGCAATCGCGCATCATCTGCTCGGACAGTACATGGCCGAAATCGCCGCGCTCGAAATCCTGAAACGACACCTTGGCGCTCTTCGCCGGCGCCCCCGCGAGATCGAACATGATTTGCACCAGCCGCGCCCGCTGCTTGGCGTCCGGCGCCAGCGCAATCGCCGCGCCCATGATCTCCGGCCGCCCCATATGCAGCGGCGCAAGGCCCGCCCGCGCCCGCTCCAGGAAGCCTTCCCAGCCATATTCGCGGATCGCAGTCTCGGCCGCCCCGCGCACATAGTCGGCGCTCTCCACCTCCGCGCCGGTCCCGCCCAGCCGGGCGTCCCAGACAGCCTTCGCCTTCGGGTCGGTCAGCTTCAGCGTCAGCGGGGCGAACAGTGGCTTCACCCGGTCCAGCTTCTTCTCTGGCAGGTCCTGCGCCGCCGTCCACGCCGCCTCCAGCATGCAAGCGGCCTCGCCCTGCCCCGCCGGGCAGGCACCCTGCGCCAGAACCGCCGGCGCCATCAGGCCCGCCACCAGAAAAAGGAAACCCGCCCGTATCATGCTGCCTTCCCTAGCGAGGCGCCTCTGAACACAGGATGACTGTCTCAAATCCCGCGAAGTTTTCGCTGCGTCAGCTTGGACACGCGCCCATATGCGGGTTATCCTCAATTCCGAAACAGTACGGATGACCCCGATGTTCCTGAATTTCTTCAATGAACTGCGCGCCGCCAAAGTCCCGGTGACGCTCAAGGAATACCTGACCCTCATGGAGGCGATGGACAAACAGGTCATCAAGATGGAGGTCGAGGAGTTCTATTACCTCGCCCGCGCCGCCCTGGTGAAGGACGAGCGCAACATCGACAAATTCGACCGCGTCTTCTCGCATGTCTTCAAGGGTCTCGACACGCTCGCCGACGCGGTGAACGTGCAAGATCTGCCCGAAGAGTGGCTGAAGAAGATGACGGAGAAATTCCTCACGCCCGAGGAGATGGCCGAGATCGAAGCCATGGGCGGGTTCGAGAAGCTAATGGAGACGCTGAAGCAGCGTCTCGAAGAGCAGAAGAAGCGCCACGAGGGCGGCAACAAGATGATCGGCACCGGCGGCACCTCGCCATTCGGCGCCAATGGCTACAATCCCGAAGGCGTGCGTATCGGACAGGACAAGTCGCGCCACCGCCGCGCCGTGAAGGTCTGGGACAAGCGCGAGTTCAAGAATTACGACGACAAGGTCGAACTCGGTACACGGAACATCAAGATCGCCATGAAGCGCCTGCGCAAATGGGCCCGAAAGGGTGCGCAGGACGAATTGGACCTTGATCAGACGATCCGCAATACCGCCCGCAAGGGTTACCTCGACATCGAGATGCGCGCCGAGAAGCGAAACACCGTTTCCGTGCTCCTGTTGCTCGATGTCGGCGGCTCGATGGACCCTTATGTCCGGATCATGGAGGAGCTGTTCTCCGCCGCGAAATCCGAGATCAAGAACCTCGAGTACTATTACTTTCACAACTGCCCCTATGAGGGCCTGTGGAAGGACAACCGCCGCAGGATGAACAACCGCATCCCGACCTGGGATGTGCTGAACAAGTATCCGTCGGAGTACAAGGTCATCGTCGTCGGTGACGCCACAATGAGTCCTTACGAGATCACCTATCCGGGCGGCTCGGTCGAACACTGGAACGAGGAGCCCGGCGGCATCTGGATCCAGCGCTTCGTCCAGCGCTATCCGCATCTCGTATGGCTCAACCCGACCAAGGAAGGCGCCTGGGAATACACCGGCTCCATCAAACTCGTCCGAGAGCTGATCGGCGAACAACGCATGTTCGAGATGACCCTGGGCGGACTGGACGAGGCGATGAAAGAGCTGAGCCGGTAGGCGAAATAGCGAAATCTATCCGGGCACGGTGTTGCCAGGCGGCGACGGTCTGACCAAAAAGCAGCGCTGCGAGATCAATGTACACCTCGCCGCCATCAATTCGACTAACGAGCGCCGGTTCTGCCTACGGACCAACCACATCCTGGCGACGCCTTGTAGGCAGGCTCTGCCCCGTTATTCGGGGCTTATGGACGCGTCAAAGCTTGTCGGTGGCCGGATGAATTCGAAATAGTATTCTTCCGCTGCCTCCCATTTGCGCTGCCAGGGCGTGATGGTTCCTTCCCGCGCCACCAGCCGCGATTCGCGCAAGGCTTCGTCCGCGCGCAGCATTACCTTCACATCGATCAGGTCTTCCAGCTCCGGCCGGCTCGCATACACGCCTTCAAGAATCAGGATGGGACGGGGTGACAACACCGTCGGCTCCTCACAGACCCGTCCGTCGAAGGTGTCCCAGTCGAACGCATGCCAGGAAGCCTCCTGCCCCGCGCGCAAGGCCTCCAGCACGCGACGCTGCTGCTGCCAGTCGATGCAGAGCTTTACCAGCTCAACCGGCGGCTCCTTGCGCACCTCAGTTCCGCCCGTGTAGAAATCGTCGCCTTCGATCACCGCCGCGTCCAGGATTTCGGCGAGCGCCGCCGCCAGCGTGGTCTTGCCCGAGGCGCTGCGCCCATCGAGCGCCACCGTGAACGGACGGTCGAGGCCCGCCGCGCGCGCCTTCAGCATCTCTGCGAGGGTTTCGGCATCCGTGAAACGTTGGGGCATTCCGGTTCTCCCGCCTGCGGCTTGCCAGTATGCTTATACTGGCTTGGCGCGCTTATAAATCCGCCACAGCGCAAAGCCGCCAATGCCAATCCAAAGCACATTTATCGCCACTGACGGGATCGCCCCGTGATAACCGCTGTTGAGGATGAACCCTGCCGCGCCGATCACGTTCATCCACTGGTACATGGGGCTGTTGCCGTGCATTTTTCCGGCAGACAGCAGGACATAGGCGCCGAGGATCAGGCTCGCGCCGATCCAGCCGGCCGCTTCAATCAGGAAAAGTGTGAGTGTCATGCGCGGGCCTGTATCCCGGTCCGCGCCCCCCGGCAATCAGCTTGCGTCGTGCCGGGCGGCCCATTCGGCCCGCGTCATCTCCCAGACAAGGCTCGCCCGCGTCGTCCCGTCCGGCCGCACGCTGGTCACTTCGCCCAGCCGCCGGAAGCCCAGCCCGTCGAGCATCCGCTGCGTCGCCACATTGTCCAGCGAAGCCGTTTCGCAGATCAGGTCCAGCCCCAGCGTGTCGTACATCCAGGCAAAGCTGAGGCCCGCACCGCGCCCGCCGGCGCCCTGACGGTGCAGCGAGGGATGCAGCGCCCCGCCCAGCTCCCCGGCGCCCCAGTGCGGCCAGACCTGCACGTCCGAGTAGCCGAGGATCCGCCCATCCTCCCCCTCGCGAACGAACAGGAGGCCGATGCCCGTCTCGCGCTCCGCAAGATGGTGGTCGATGAACGCCGCCACCGTCTCCCGGGTCAGCGGCCGGGGCAGTGAATAGATAGGCGCAAACACTTTCGGATCGGCCAGCAGCGCATACAGCCCCGCTGCATCCTCCGGCCGCGCCAGCCGCGACTCGCCCATTTGCGTCGCGCCGCGCACCGCTGCGCGGATCGCTTCGGCTTTTTCCGTCGCTGCGGGATTGCGCGTAAGGGGCAGGTCTCCGGCCATGCCTATCCTTGCGCCCGCTGACGCAGTGGAACGCAAGAGCCTTCCGCCGGATTTGCCCGGCAGCCGCCCGATTGACTATTTATTTTTAAATTATTAGAAATATTTATAGAAACTGAAATATAAACCGTCTGCTGACACATCCGCATCCGGCCCGGCCCGATTGACGCCGACTGGCGCGACAACCAAGGGTACTGGATGATTCCCGCCTCCCCGCGTCCGCCTGGAAAGAATGCCTTCCTGTTCGTGGTGGTCGCGGTGGCCATCAACATGCTGTCTTTCGGCCTCGTCATGCCCATCATGCCGGCCCTGCTGGCCGAGCTGACGGACCAACCCATCGAGATCGCCATCAAGTCCAACGGCTGGCTGGCCGTGGTCTTCGCCGTCGCCAATTTCCTCGCCATGCCGCTGCTCGGCGGGCTGTCGGACCGGTTCGGCCGCCGCCCCATCCTGCTCATCTCCATCGCCATGCTCGGCGTGGATATGGTCATCCTCGGCCTTGCCCCCACGCTCGGCATCCTCTTCCTCGGCAGGGCGCTGGCCGGCTTCTTCTCCGGTACGGTCTCGGTTGCCAACGCCTATGTCGCCGATGTCACCGCGCCGGAAGACCGTGGCCGCGCCTTCGGCATGCTCGGGGCCGCCTTCGGCTTTGGTTTCATCCTCGGGCCTGTCTTCGGCGGCCTCCTCGGCGAGATCCACACCCGCCTGCCCTTCTTTGTCGCTGCCGGCTTTGCGGGCCTCAACTTCCTCTATGGCTACTTCGTGCTGCCCGAGAGCCTCGCCCGCGAGAACCGGCGCGACTTCAGCCTCGCGCGCACAAACCCCTTCGGCGCCATCAAACACTTCGCGAAACTCCCACGCGTCGCCTGGTTCATCATCACCATCGGCGTCTTCCAGATCGCTCACTCGGTCTACCCGACCACCTGGAACTATCACGGCGCCTCGCGCTATGGCTGGTCGGAATGGGAAATCGGCATCTCGCTCGGCGCTGTCGGTCTCGGCTCGGCGTTGTCGCAGGCAGTATTGTCCGGCTGGCTGATCAAACGCCTCGGCGCCATGCGCGCTGCCATGCTCGGGCTAGGCACCCACGTCCTCGCGATGATCGGCTTTGCCTTCGCTATCCATCCCTGGATGGCCTTCGCGATGATTGCCGTCTCAGCCGCCGGCGGCGTCGTCATGCCGGCAATCAACACGATTACCGCCAACCTTACGCCGATGAACGCGCAGGGCGAACTGCAGGGCGCTCAGTCCTCGATCATGGCCTTCACGCTGATATTCAGCCCGGTGCTGATGACGCAGGTCTTCTCAGCCTACACCGCGCCCGGCGCGCCCGTGCATTTCGCCGGTGCCGCGTTCCTGCTCGCCGCCCTCATCGCGGCGCTCGCAATGATCCCGTTCGTGCTCGGCGTGCGCGCCAACCGTGACGCCGTCGCGGTGGTTGCTCCGCTGGCGGAGTAAAAGAGGGGCGCCGGTCGAAGATAGCAGCCGCCGCAACCGTCAGCTTGGCTTTTCTTCATCAGGGCGCCTGCATACGCGGCGAGACTTCCGCCGCCGATGACGCCGTCAAGAAAGCTCTGCACCTGGACCCTGATTGCCGCGTCGCCGAGCAGCGGGCCAAGTCCGGCGGCATTTGCGCAAAAATGCGCGACCAGGCCGCCGATGCCGCCGCCCCGAGTCAGCCGGTCCACAATTGGCCCGGGGACGGCGCCGCCGAGCGCGCGGGCGACAGGCGGAATGGACTGTTCCACCTGGGTTCCTGCCTGCCTGTCCCTGCGCAAAGGCTGATCCTGCCTTCACGCAGGCGAGCTTCGCGCCGCGTTTACGCGGCGCCCATCCTCTTCGCCCCCGCGGCGAGGATTGCAGCGCGCGCCGGCTTCGGCCAAGAGGGGGCCATGAGCCTTCACAAGCCTGCCCTCTTCCTTGACCGTGACGGTGTCATCAACCTCGACAAGGGCTATGTCAGCCGCATTGAGGATTTCGAGTTCATCGAAGGCGCCGCCGAGACAATTGCCGCCTTCAATGCACGCGGCTGGTATGTCTTCGTGGTCACCAACCAGTCCGGGATCGCCCGCAATTACTATAGCGAGGCCGACATGCATGCCCTTCACACCTGGATGGAGGTGCGCCTCGCGGAGGCCGGCGCGCACATCGACCGGATCTATCACTGCCCCTATCACGAAGAGGGTGAAAACCCCCTCTATCGGCGTGACAGTTTCGACCGCAAGCCGAAGCCCGGCATGCTGCTGCGCGCGATGGCGGATTTTCCGGTGAAACGCGAGTCGAGCTTTCTGATCGGTGACAAGGAGGCCGACCTGGAAGCCGCCCGCGCCGCCGGGGTCGCCGGCTTCCTATTCACGGGCGGAAACCTCGCCACCTTCGCTGAATGGACGCTCGCCGGCTTCGAGGATGGCCACCGGGGCTGACTTGGCCGCTCATTTCTCAAGCGCGCCGCGCCGGGAAATGCAGATGTCGACTCTATCCAAAATCGGGAACCCCGGACGACGCGCGCCGTCCTGCGCCTCGCCCTGATCGGCGTCAACGCGCCGCCGCCACGAGATTGATCGCGGTGACGCCGTTGCGCCCGGTGGCACTGTCGCTGACATACATGGTGGCGAATGCCGCAAACGGCTTCGGCGACGTCAGCGCGCACCAGACATGGTCGGCGTCCTTGGTCAGCAGGTCGGTCGAGCGTTCCGGCGCAATCGCCTCCGCGCTCCACATCGCCCCGCCTTTCGGCGCCAGCTTCAGTTCAGCGTCATACTTTGCCAGCTGGTTTCCCGCCCTGTCATGGCAGCGGATCGTCACTTCCACCGGCTCGGCGGAAGGATTGACGGCGGAGAAGCCAAATTTCGTGTAGTAAGGTTTGTCATCCACTTTGTAGACAACCCCGCTCACCCGGCTGTCATGGTTCTGCAGCATCGGCGACACCCAATAGGTCGCAAGATCCCCACCGGAGAAATCCTGCACGGCCGCAGCAACTACCTCCGGCATTTTCACATCCACCACCTGCGTCGTCGGCTTAGCCTCGATGATCTTCAACGGCGCGGACGGATCCTCGGCCAGCGCGGCGCCGGAAGAGATCGCCAATCCTGTTGCAAACACTGCAGCGATACTGGTTCTGCGCATATGTGGTCTCCGAGTCTTGGGACAAATGCTACTGCATCACGGCCTGCCGCTCTACCCGGCCTTGCCATTCCCCGCGTCGACAGGTTTCAAAGTCTTCGGATCCAGCCCGCCCATCCGGCAAACCTCCCTCCACTCTGCCGCCGCCACCGGTTGCACCGACAGACGGAACGAGGTCACCAGGCTCATCTCCGCCAGCTTCGGATTCTCCTTCACCGCCTTCAGCGTCACCGGTTTCGGCATCGGCGCCAGCGCCTTCACGGTCACGCAGTCCCAGCGTACATCATCCGTAGTCGGATCCGGCGCCGATAGCGCGCAGACTTCCACGATACCGACCACGGCAAGGCCTTCATTCGAATGGTAGAAGAAAGCCCTATCGCCCAGCTTCATAGCGCGCATGTGGTTGCGCGCCGTATAATTTCGCACGCCGGACCACATCTCACCCACTTCGCCCTTCGCCACCTGCTGGTCCCAGCTCCAGGCGTCGGGTTCCGATTTCAAAAGCCAGTACTGCATCAGCCCTTGGCTTCCTCGCGGATCGCGGCGGCGTGCGACTCGGCAATCCCGAGTCGCGCGGCGAGCCGCCCGAGGAAGCCGGTTTCCTCCACTGTCGGATCACCCGTCACCACACAGGCCGCCGCATAAAGCTGCGCAGCATGGTTGGGCGACAGCGCACCGGCCGCAATCTTGTCCAGCGTCTCGGCTTCGGGGCGCGTATTCTCGAGGATCGCCCGGTCCTTGCCTCCAAGGCCAGCTTCCTTCAGCGCGCTGTCGATCACCACCTTCTCCGCCTCGTCCAGAACCCCGTCCGCCCAGGCCGCCGCGACGATCGTGCGCACCAGCGCCTCGGCAAATTCCGGCTCAGCCTTCTTCGCGGTCACATAGCCCAGCTGCGCGGGCTCCACGTTCGCGTCCGCCTTCCGCCCCTGAGATTTCATCCAGGCGTGATAGGCCAGCGCGCCGAGGCCCGCGACCGCGCCCGTCTTCGCCGTGCCGCCGATGAACTTGCGTCCGCCCTTCGTGCCGAGCAGCATCGCCGTGATCAGGGCGCCGGCGCCAGCCGCCGCGATCTGCGTGCTGCGGTCGGTTTTCAGTTTCTCCAGCGCCGCCTCTCCAAGGTCGCGCCCCTTCTTCATCTTGCCTTGAAGGTCATATTCCTTCGCCGCCTGTTTCGCCTGCTTCTGGAGGTCGAGGAGGATCTTCTGGAAGTCCATGGCGTGTCTCACTTTCCTATGGATGGGTGCCGGTGTGTCGGGATGTAGGGTATCGAAAGCGCGCCGGAAAGGTCAGATCGACTCGGCTAGCGCCAAACGCACAAGCCGAGCGTAATGCGGCCAGCCCTTGTAGCCTGCGAGCACCGGATCAATCCCGTCCCAGGCAACACGAAACGCGTCGGCATGTCCCGGCCCGGCGAGCGCGGCGCGCAGCGGATCGATCGTCACCCGGATGGTAAACACGACGGCCCCCGAGATCGGCAGTTTCGAAATCGTCTGCCGCTCGACCCGAAACCACAGCGCATCGAGCGCACCTTCGGCAGGCAGCTGCGCGGCAATTTCCTTGAACGGCGCCTGGCTCGGTGTGAAGCGCGCCGTCCCCGGCTGGACCGTCCAGTTGAACCGTTCCAATACCTGACCCGGCTGGACCGCATCGAACATCCGGTGAATGCGGCTAACCATTCCCGGGTTCGCCCCCGGCACCGGACCGTGCAGTCCGCCGAGCGGCTCGCCGAGCTTGTCCACAAGCCGCCAGAAGGTCGGAGCGCACAGACTCGCTGCCTCCAGCCGCCAGAGACCTTCACCGTCTTTCATCAGTATACAGAGATCATCCGACACCGCACTCGCCGCCGCTTCCAGCGCGCTCGGCCATTCTCCGTGCCCCGGGCCGGCGACAGCGTGAACGGCCGAAGAGAGCTCCAACGCCGCCATCTCGCTGCCATCCCGCGCGCCGTAAACCTCGCTTCGGTGATCCCGCATCACGCGGCGCTTTTCTGGCAGCCAGCTACCCGCCTCGGTGTCCGGCGTCAGCCACGCCTCCGGCGCAATCGGCTTCAGTCCAGGCGCGAGACTGAGCGGTCCGCTGAGGAAAGGCAGATAGGGGGGCGTGCGCATGAAGCCTCACGCAACGCGCGCCGAACCCCAGCTGACGAAGCCGGCGATCTTCGGCGTGTTCGGCAGGTACATCGTCTCGGTGTCTTCACAGGCAAAGCCGCATTCATGCAGCATGCCGGTCGTGTTCCGCGTCAGGTGGCAACCGCCCGCAATCGCTTTCCACACGGGCTCCACCCGGCGCTGCCACTTGGCGATGCCTTCATCCGGCGCCAGGCCATGTTCGGTGAACAACACCTTTCCACCCGGCTTCAGCACGCGGCGTGTTTCGGCCAGCGCGCTTTTCCAGTCCGGAATCGTGCAGAGCACGAAAGTGATCATTGCCGTATCGACCGATTTGTCCGGGAGCGGGATATTTTCGGCGCCCGTCTCCAGGAACTCGATACTTTTGCCGATGCCAAGCTCGCCAGCAGTCCGCTTCGCCTTGACGATCATGCCTGGCGCCGGCTCCAGCGCATAGAGTTTTGACACCTTGCCCGCATCATACATGGCGAAGTTCGTGCCCGAGCCGCAACCGAGCTCCAACACCACGCCGTCCGCCTTCGGAACAACCTTCGCGCGCTGCTTCATGATCGGGCGCGAGGAACACGCGCACGAGATCAGGTTCGGAACAACATACCGCTCCCAGGGATTCATCAGTTCGATCCTTTGATCGGCTGGAAGCCCGGATAGGCACCGCTCTGAATCTTCGACTTCGTCGCCTCACTTGGGCGGGCGATCAGGGCGTCCTGTGAAATCGAGACTTCATACTCGAACCCGTCGCCCATCGGCTGGTAGGTCGCCGAGCCATACTCGGCATCGATGCCGAAGCGCGAGCCATACTTCTGCGCCATCGCGCCGACATCGAGGCCCGGCTCATCGGTGACGATCTTTAGCCCGTCGATCTTGCCTTCAGTCACCACATCGGAAGAAAACTGCATCGCATCCAGCGAGCGCATATGCTCCAGCCGGTAGATCGAATCATAGCCGAGGATATTGGCCATTGGCTTGAACTTGATGACCTTGGCACCGATCTGCCATTCATTGCCGCGGAACACGGGCGCCGTGCCATCCGCCTGCAGCAGAACCTCGCCATCCGAGAAGACAACGTCTGCCCGGTAGGCGTCGGCCTGGTCCGGCATGGCGGTGAATTTTACGGTGGCGACCGGGCGCTCATAGGTAAGGCGCTTGTAGGTCTGGATATTGAGGCCCGCGAAGGCGATCACGCCGGCAAGGCCGAGAAAGCCCGATCCGAAGGCCAGGCGCGCAACCCCGGCGAAGGGCTTCAGCCCCGCCATCTTCGCGAAGCCCGCGAACAAGAGAATCAGGCCCAGAACACCCGCAATCGACGGCAAAATCCACCAGATAAGGCTCATCCCTTTTCTCCCAGTTGGCACGCATGCAGATGCGGCCCGTCAACCCACCTTGGCGCTTATATCAGCCCTTTGCGGCGGAATTAGCAACCATGCGCAGAGGATGCTGCGTTTGTCTCAACCCGTCCAGCCCAGCGCCCCAGCGGCTTTCCACCCGACATAGACCGCCACGATGACAATTAGGATAGCAAAGGCAGAACGCGCCACACGCACCCGGGTTGCCAGCGCCCGCGACAGGAGGATGCCGAGGCTCCCTCCCACCGCCCCGCCGGCAAGCAGCAAGCCCACCAGCGGGAAGTCCACTTCGCCGTGGACCGCGTAATTTGCCGCTGTCGCCGCCCCGAAGACCGCGACCGAGACCAGCGAGGACGCCACCGCATTCGCCAGCGTCATGCCGGTAGCCATCATCAGGCCGGGCACGATGAGGAAACCGCCGCCGATGCCAAAGAAGCCGGCCGCGCCGCCGACACCGAGGCCCATCGGCGCGATGCGCGCCATGATTTTCGGCGTGATGTGCACATCCGGGTCGCCTTCGCTTTTGGGGCGGCGCAGCATCGACAGGCCGATCGCCGCCATCGCGAAGGCAAAGGCGAACAAGAGGACGTCACCGTCCACGCGCAGCGCCAGTGTCGAACCGATCAGTGAACCGATGATTCCGGCGACCGCGAAAACGGTGGCGCAAGGCCATTTCACACGCCCCGCACGCCAGTGGCCGGTGAGGCTGACGAGCGCGATGGCCGCGACGGCTGCTGCGGATGTGCCGATCGCAAGGTGCGGATCGGTGACGCCGACAGCATACAGCAGCAGCGGCGCGGCCAGCACCGAGCCCCCGCCCCCGAACGTACCGAGGAAAAGGCCGATGACGGCGCCGCTGAGCAGCGCGGTCAGGATCACGGAGGTGGTGAGTTCGATCATGCGCCCGGCTTACCTGGCGCTGCCGGCGACCGGTAGTCCGGCCCGCTTCCAGGCATCAAGCCCGCCTTCGAGCACGAGCGCATCACCGTCAACGCGCTCAGCGAGGCGGTCGCAGTTCATCTCGGTCCGCATGCCCGACTTGCAGTGGAACACCGCCGTGCGGCCGGCTTCGATCTTCACGTCGGCAGCTTCGAGGCTCGACAGGGGAATGAGCACAGCGCCGGGAATGTGTTCACGTGCGTGCTCATCCGCCTCGCGGATATCGATCAGGTGATACCGTCCCGTCTTCAGGCCTTCAGCAACGGCGGCGGCTTTGATTTTTGTCAGTGTACTCATGCTTTCACTCCTCAGGGCAGAAGATCGCTGCCAGCGTTTCGATGACGCGGAGCGCGGAGGGGTCCGCTATCCGGTAGAAGATGTTCAGGCCCGCCCGGCGCGTGGCGACGAGGCCGTCTTCCCGCAGCACGGCAAGGTGCTGCGACAGGGCCGATTGCGACAACGTGGTTCCGGCCAGCAGGTCACCGGCTGACAGTTCCCCGTTGCCGAGGCGGCAGAGGATCATCAGGCGGTGCTCGCTGGACATGGTCCGAAGCAGCCTGGCAGCATCTCCGGCACGATCGCGGAACAAGGCGGGATCAAGGTTCATCTGTTTCATGGCTTCAATATATTAGGTATTGCTAATTTAGCAAGCCATTATATATAACAGCCACAACATTGAAAGGAGACGCCCCTTGGCGAACCTCAAGGCTTTCTTCGACGTTGCCACAAATACGGTAACGTATCTGGTCTGGGACCCAGCCACTCGGGCCGCGGCGATCATCGATCCGGTGCTGGATTTTGAGCCCAATACCGGCCGCCTCAGCACTGCCTCGGCAGACGCCGTTACGGATGCGGCGGTAGAGGAGGGTCTGAGGATCGACTGGATCCTCGACACGCATGCGCATGCAGACCACCTTTCCGGCGCCGATTACCTGCGCCGCAAAACCGGCGCGAAACTCGGCATCGGGGCTCACATCACCCAGGTGCAGAAAGCCTTCCTGCCCTTGTTCGGCGCAAGCGCCGACTCCCCGGACGGGCATGTGTTCGACGTGTTGTTGAACGACGGCGACACACTCCCGCTCGGCGATCTCGAGATTGGCGTCCTGCATACGCCCGGCCATACGCCGGCCTGCGTGACTTACCTGATCGATGGCATGGCCTTCGTCGGCGACACGCTGTTCATGCCGGACTATGGCACCGCTCGCGCCGATTTTCCGGGCGGGGACGCTGCGACGCTCTACAGGTCCATCCGCAAGATCCTGACCCTGCCGCCGGAGACGCGGATTTTTGTCGGTCATGATTACCTGCCGCAGTCCCGCGACACCTTTTCTTGGGAGACGACAGTGGCCGAGGAGCGCGCCCGGAACGTCCACGTGCGCGACGGCGTGAGCGAAGACGACTTCGTGGAAATGCGGGAAGCGCGGGACAAAACGCTGGCTGCGCCGCGCCTCATCCTGCCGTCGTTGCAGGTCAATATCCGCGCGGGGGCGCTGCCTCCGGCGGAGGCAGACGGGCAGGTGTACCTCAAGGTTCCCGTGAACCGGCTCGGAGCTGCATAGCTCCCCTGCCCGCTTCTCGCGGCGTACCCCCTGCCCGGGCCGGGAAAAGACTGATAGGGCCGAAGCATGTCTTTGCGTGACTTCGGCCTTCTGTTTCTTATCTGCTTCGTGTGGGGCGTGAACCTCGTGTTGACACGCTGGGTCGTGTCCGATTTCAGCGTGCCGCCGCTGTTCTTTGCGGCGATCCGTTTTCTCGGCGTGGCAGTGTTCCTGATTCCGTTCCTTCGGCCTGTGCCGAAGAATCTCGGCACGCTGTTCCTGATCGCCATGCTGATCGGCTGCCTGAACTTTGGCCTGTTGTTCGTGGGCCTCGCAAACGCGGATGTCTCGGCGGCGGCCGTGACCGGGCAACTCGGCGTGCCGATGTCGACGATCATGAGCATGGTCTTCCTCGGCGAGAAGATTGGCTGGCGCCGCGCCCTTGGCATTTCGCTCGCCTTCGCAGGCGTCGTCGTCATAGCGTTCGACCCGACTTCCTTCAGCCTCTCCTTCGGCCTGCTGCTGATCTTCTTCGCCGCCGTGCTCGGTTCGGCCGGCGGGATCGTGATGAAACGCATGCCGGAGATGAACCCGCTGAACCTATCTGCCTGGGTAGGTCTGTTCAGCTTCGCGCCCCTGTTCGCGATCTCTGCCATTCTCGAGACAGGACAGGTTGAAGCCTATATGGCAGGCGGCTGGCAGGTTTGGCTGGCCAGCCTGTTCGCGATTGTCGGCGTGTCGATCTTTGCGCACTCGGCCTTCTATACCCTGCTTAAGCGTCACGATGTTTCGCTCCTCTCGCCCCTGACCCTGATGACGCCGCTCTGGGGCGTCCTCTTCGGCGTAACCCTGCTAAACGAGCCTTTCACCTGGAAACTGGTCATCGGCGGGGCGGTTTCGCTCGCCGGGGTCTTCCTCATTGCAGTCAGGCCGAATACCGTGTTGCCGGAAGCGGCCCTCGGGAAGAAGTTCGCTTCGGGAGATTCCTGATGCGCCTCGACGAGACGCCGAGCCCCAATCACGATGAGCGCCGGTTCAAGGTGGACCTTCTGGTGCTCCATTATACCGGCATGGAATCTGGCCAGGCGGCGCTTGATCGGATGCGGGACCCGGAAGCGAAGGTTTCGGCGCACTATATGGTGTGGGAAGACGGCCGGGTGTCCCGGCTGGTCAGCGAGGACCGGCGAGCCTGGCATGCGGGTGTTTCGAGCTGGAACGGCGATGATGACCTCAACTCTCGGTCGGTCGGCATCGAGATCGTCAATGGCGGCCATGATTGCCCCCTTCCCGGCGGCGGCCTGCCACCCTATCCGGCAGACCAGATTTCGGCGGTGATCGACCTGTCGAAACAGATCGTGCAGCGCCATGGGATTCCTCCGGTTCGCATTGTCGGCCATTCCGACATCGCACCCCTGCGCAAAATTGATCCGGGCGAGCATTTTCCCTGGGAACAGCTCGCAGAAGCCGGCCTCGGCCTCTGGCCGTCGGAAGCGACCGGCGCGGGATGCGTCTGGATGGGCGGCGATCCAGGCGGACTGAACCGGCAACTGGCCTCCATCGGCTACGCGATCGGCGATGTGCCGGCGGCCCTTCGCGCCTTTCAGCGCCGGTTCATGCCAGACGCCGTGACCGGCATGGCGGACGCGAGAACGCTGAGGCGCCTCGCCCAGGTGGCCGACGCCTATTCGGCGGCGTCCTCGCCCCAGGCCTGAGACCATTCGGCGGCGAGCGCCGCGCCGAGCAGCAGCGACATCACCGATGCCGAGAGCCAGATGAAGCCGAGGATCAGCGACGCGAGCGCGCCGTAGAGCGTTCCGAGCACGGAATAATTCAGGTAAAGCTGGAACAGGAAGGTGACGAAGATGAAGGCGACCGCACCGGCTGCCGCGCCAGCCGCGATGGCACGGGTTCCTTTGTTGACATGGCCGCGCAAGCTGAGCGTCAGGATCAGGTAAAAGATAGCAAAGCCCGCGACCGCCTTGGAGATCCAGAGCGTGTCGGCGAGCGTCGCGATTTCACCGGCGAAGCGTGCGATCTGGTAGCCGCCTTCGGCATTCACCACCGTGACCAAGAGCTGCAGTGCGCCGAGCAGCCAGACCAGCAAAACCAGCGATCCCGTGAGAAGCAGCGAAATCCCTTGAAACTTCGCGAAGCGTGTGCGTCCGGTCGTGCCTGCGATCATCTGGATTCCGGTGATCGCAGCCTTGGCGCCGGACGTGGCGGTAATCAGCACAAGGATGACCGCTACGAAGGCGCGCAGGCTGAGACCCGCAGGAGTCAGGCTCCGTATGAGACCAACTTCGTCGGGCGAGAGGGATTCGACACTGTCACTGAAGAAATTGCTGATCGGCGTGGAGAGCTGTGCGGCGAGGTCCGGCGGCAGGAAGATCGTCAGCAGGGTCAGCGTCAGATAGATCAGCGGGAAGATCGAGAACAGCGCATAGAAGGCAATACCGCCCGTGACGATACGCACATCCGGCCGGAAGAGGCGGATGACGGCCCGCCGCGCGGGTTCGAGAATGTCGGTACGCCATTCAATCTGCATGCGGAGACCTTTCTGGCATGCGCGCGCGTTGCCCGCAAAGGACGCAGGGCGGGTTTACCGAATTGTTAGCCGGATCCCACCTGTGGCGCGCAGCTCTAGGACCTATCGGGCGCAGCGAGATGGTCAATCATATCAGTGAGCCCGCGAGGTGTGCGATTGTGGAAGCAGCGCGGCAGCGGCGGCGGGCCCGGCCCCGCGCGGGCCGACCGGCACGGCAGGGCGCAGGAAAAAAGTTGCGGTGGCGGGCGGTAAAGACCTCCGGAGCCAGGCCTTCGTGCGCTTCCCTGCACCGGTTTCCGGCGCCCGGATGGATCGCCGGGACAAGCGCGCGAACGCAGCGCGGGGCAGGCACCCTTCCCCCGCGGGTTGGGAGGGGATATAGTCATCGACGGACCAGAAAGCCGGGCGGCCGCTGGTACGCGGGTAACTGCGTGCTGGAGGAAAGTCCGGGCTCCAACAAGACAGGGCGACGGCTAACGGCCGCCCGGCGCAAGCCGAGGGAAAGTGCCACAGAAAGCAAACCACCTTGCGGCTTCAGCCAAAAGGAAAGGGTGAAAGGGTGGGGTAAGAGCCCACCGCAGGCCTGGCAACAGGGCTGGCAAGGCAAACCCCGCCCGGAGCAAGACCAAGTAGGGGGCACATATGGGCTGTCTTATGCCCGTGTCCCGGGTGTGTCGCGCGAGGCGTTCAGCAATGAACGTCCCAGAGGAATGGCTGCCAGACCCCGCAAGGGGCGAACAGAACCCGGCTTACAGGCTTTCTGGTCCACAATACGCCGCGGCGGCGCCATTGCTGATGTTCGGCGTGCATCCGGAGTTACTCACCGGACGCACGGATCCGCCAATCGACAGGCCAAAGATCGCCGCCTAGCTCGAAGACTGGATAATCGGAGCCTTCACCGGCGCTTAAGCTGGCTCAGCGCGGCGCGCAGCGCGGCGATATCGGCGTCGGTTGTGGCCCATGAGCAGACGAAGCGGCTTGAGCCGCCGGGCCAGGCATAGAAGCGGGCGCCGTCTTCCTTCAGGATGTTCTCGTCATACTCCGGAAGGAAAACAAAGACCTCATTGCCTTCGACCGGCCAGGCGAGTTCAAGACCCCTGTCCGCGAAGACGACGGCGAGTTCGCCGGCCTTTCGGTTGGCGTGGGCGGCGAGTTCCAGCCAGATACCCCCGTCGAGCATGGCTTCGGCCTGGGCGGAGAGGTAACGCATCTTGGCAGGCATGTGGCCAGCGCGCTTTGCACGTATACGGAGTTCCTGGAACCGTTCACGGGCCTTGCCGAACAGCACGATGATCTCGCAGCCCATGGCACCGGTCTTGGTGAGGCCGAGGGAGAGGACATCGACGCCGGCTTTCCAGGTCATCTCGGCGGGGCTGGCGCCGGTGCGGACAAGGGCGTTGCCGAGGCGGGCGCCGTCGAGGTGCACGGCCAGGCTTGCGGCGCGGGCGCGCTGCGCGAAGCGGGCGATCTCGTCCGGCGTGTAGGACATGCCGCATTCGGTGAGATTGGTCAGCGAGACGGCGGCGGGAGGTGTCGCGTGGACGAATTGCGGATCGAAATAGTCGAGATAGTCCTTGAACGCCTTGAAGTCGATCTTTGCGCCTTCGCCTGGCAACAGGTGGAGGCGGCCGCCGCCTGTAAAGAATTCCGGGGCGCCGCGCTCGTCCATCTGGATGTGCGCTTCATGGTGGCAGAGAATTGACGCGTGTGGCGGGCAGAAACAGGACAGCGCCAACGCATTTGCCGCAGTGCCGGAAGCGACGAGCCAGAAATCGAAGTCATCTGTCTCGAAGGTCCGTGCAAGGAGGGCGCGTACCCGGACCGCACCGGAATCGTCGCCATAGCTCGGCTCGGCGCCGCTGTTCACACGGGCAAGGGCTTCGAGAACCAGTGGGTGCGCGGGCGCGGTGGTGTCGGAACCAAAGTTCACGGGAGGCCTTTCAGACGGCAGTGTCGGGGGTTTGCCACATCAGGTGCTGGCCGCCGTCGCAGGCGATCATCTGGCCGGTTACGCTAGTGGCGGCGACGAGATAGCGAAGGGCGCGGGCGATTTCGGCGGGGCTGGCGCCTTCGCCAGTGAGGGTGGCCGCCTGCTCGGCGGCGAAGGCTTCCGGCGACTGGTGGACGTTCGCGAGCGTTGGACCGGGGCCGATGGCGTTGACGCGGATGTTGGGCGCGAGTGCCTGGGCGAGGGTTTGCGTGGCCGACCAGAGCGCGGCCTTGGACAGGGTATAGGTGAAGAATTGCGGGGTGAGTTTCCAGACGCGCTGGTCGATCAGGTTGACGATGAGGCCCTTCTCGCCGGGCGGCAGCTGCCCGGCGAATTGCTGAGCGAGGTGGACGGGCGCGCGCAGGTTCGGCTCGATATGGTGGTCCCAGTCTGCGCGGGAATGCTCCGTGGCGGTATCATCTGCGAACGTGGCGGCGGAGTTGACGAGAAGCGTGACGGGACGGCCAAGGCGGCGGGCGGCTTCGGCGAGGAGGCCGTCGCGGGAGGCTTCGTCGGCGAGGTCGGCGCTGAGGATTTCGGCGCGCCCGCCGGACCGACGGATGGCAGCGGCGGTGGCTTCGGCCTCGGCTTTCGACCCACGATAGTGGACGCACACGGCCCAGCCATCGGCACCCAGGGCCTCGGCCATCGCTCGGCCAAGGCGCGCGCCGGCGCCGGTGACAAGCGCGGCTCCAGGTGTCATCCGGCGATCACTTCGTACAGGCCGAGCAGGCTGACGCCGCCCACGAGGCCGTAGATGTACATCGCGTAGAGGAGGAGCAGAAGCAGCCCGAGAAGTCGGCCGATCTTCGCTTTGGTGAGGATCAGTAGCGCGAGCACGATCGCAGCGAAACCCATGACCCAGTGGTCATAAGCGTGGAACAGCGGCGCGAGTTCGACCGTGCCGCTCATGGCGACGATGCCGCCGGCGCCGAGGATGTTGATGATGTTGGAGCCAAGGATATTGCCGACGAGGACATCGCCGCGCTTGCGGGCAGCGGCGGCGACAGAGGCGCCAATCTCGGGCAACGAGGTGCCGACAGCGAGCAGCGTGAGGCCGATATACTCCTGCGGAACGCCGATTGCGCGGGCGAGACCGTCGGCGCCGCTGACGATCAGCGTGGAGGCATAGACGAGGCCGGCAATGCCGACCGGCACATAGATCAGCGCGCGCCAGAGGGGCGGGCCTTCGGGTTCATGTTCGCGAACACCGGTGGGCTTGCCGGCGACCTCATCGCGGCGGGCGGCAAAGAGGCTGAGGCCGGTATAGCCGATGAGCACCATCAGGAAGCAGATGCCCATCAGCGGGGTCAGCGGCATGATCGTGGTCATGCCAATCCAGAGGGCGGTGGCGAGCAAAGTAGCGAAGAGGGCGCGCACCTGCCCCGGGCCTCCGGCGAAGACCGGAAAGATCAGTGCAGGGATGGCCAGCACAAGGAAGACGTTGGCAATGCTGGAGCCGACGATGTTGCCTAAGGCGAGACCCGGGCTGCCGGAGAAGGCCGCATTGACCGAGACGACGATTTCCGGGAGCGACGTGCCGAAGCCGACGATGAAGATGCCGGCGATGAGGGGCGAGGCGCCGAGGGCGCGGGCGACGCGGACGGCGCCGCGGACGAGAAGGTCGCCGCCCAGGGCCAGAAGCAGGAGCCCGCCGACAAGGGTGGCAAGCAGGAACGGATCGGGCATGGCAGCTGCCCTCGCAGGATCAGTCGATGCGTTTGAACTCGATGAGGTTCAGGATGCCGAACACGATGACAATGGCGGCGATGGCGATGAGCGAAGGATGGATCATGACGTGTCTCTCAGCCCGAAAAGAGTGCGATTTTGCCCCCTCCTAGCGTGCGTTGACCGGCTTGGCGAGCCCAATCGGCACTCCGGGGCACATTTCCGGATCTGTTTGATCAATACACTGCCGTTGGGGAAGGCCCCATTTTCCTATCGGCGCCGGATCGTACCCGTGAGATTTACCGCGTCGGCCACCGTGTTCGAGATGGTGCCATATTTGCGGATGTTCTTGTGCAGCAGGTCGAGACGCGGGCCGGTCTCGTCCGTGTCGATGATGATCTCGTAGGAGACGGAGACCATTTTCGGCGGCGCGTCCTGGCGCTGGCCGCGCAGGCGAACTTCCGCATCGGTCAGGCTGAACCCGAGCAAGGGCGTGACACGCTCAATACCTTTCAGAATGCAGGCTGCGATGGCGGCGAGGAAGAGTTCCGCCGGGTTGAAGGCATCCGGCCGGCCGGCAAGGTCGGTATCCAGCACCAGGGTTGCCTCACCGGCGCGGGCTTCGCTGCCGTGGGCGTCAATCCTGCGGGCGGTGACCGAATATTCCAGCATGGTCAGGAGACCCTAGACCCCGCCTGCTCGCGGCGAAAGGCTTCAATGCGGGCCTCGATCTCGTCGCGGGCCCTGGCAAAACGGGCGCGGAAGTCTTCCGGCGTCAGGGCGGGATCGCTGCTGGCGGGGTCATCGATAGGCCAGTGGAGGCGCTGGGTCTTGCCGGGGAGCCAGGGGCAGATCTCCTCGGCGCAGAGCGTGATCACGTAGTCGAAGGCGGCGGCGTCCAGCGAGGTGAAGGATTTCGACGTGTGGGTGGTGATGTCGATACCCCGGTTGGCCATCGCTTCGATGGCATAGGGATTGGGCTTGGTCGGGGCGGAGCCCGCGGACAGGACTTCGTGGCCGGGGCCGAGCAGATGGCGGGCGAGGCCCTCGGCCATCTGGCTGCGGGCGGAATTGGCGACACAGAGGAAGAGGAGTTTCATGCAGGCTCCGTCTCGAAGGCGGCGAACTTGGCGCGGGTGCGATTGGCGAAGGCGACGAGGGACAGCATCACCGGGACCTCGACGAGGACGCCAACGACCGTGGCGAGGGCGGCGCCGGAGTTTAGGCCGAAGAGGCTGATCGCTACGGCGACGGCGAGTTCGAAGAAGTTCGACGTGCCGATCAAGGCGCACGGCGCGGCGATTCGGTGCGGCACCTTCCAGGCGAAAGCGGCAGCGTAAGCCAGGGCGAAGATGCCGTAGGACTGGATGAGGATGGGCACCGCGATGAGGGCAATGACGAGCGGATTGGCGAGGATGACGCCGCCCTGGAAGCCGAAGAGGAGGATGACCGTGGCAATGAGGCCGATGACGGAGACAGGTTTGATCCGTGCCATGAAGGTATCGACGGCGCCCTGCCCGCCCCGCGCCATCAGCCAGCGGCGCGCGAGGATCCCGGCGATCAGCGGGATGATGACATAGAGGCCAACTGACAGGAGCAGTGTTTGCCAGGGCACTGCGATTTCGGCGACGCCGAGCAGCAATGCGACGATGGGCGCGAAGGCGAAGACCATGACGGCATCGTTCACGCCGACCTGCGCGAGCGTGTAGGCGGGGTCGCCTTTGGTCAGCTGCGACCAGACGAAGACCATGGCGGTGCAAGGCGCAGCGCCGAGGAGAATGAGGCCGGCGATGTAGGATTTTGCGTCACCCGCAGGGATCAGGCCTGCAAAGACATGCTCGAAGAAAAGCACGCCGAGCAGAGCCATCGTAAAGGGCTTCACCAGCCAGTTGATGACGAGCGTGATGACGAGGCCTTTCGGCTTTGCGAAGGCGCCGCGGATACCCGCGAACTCGATGCCGATCATCATGGGCCAGACCATGGCCCAGATGAGCAGGGCAACGGCGAAGTTGACGTTGGCGTACTCGAAAGCGGCGAGCGCGCCGAAGGCGGCCGGAAACAGCTGACCGAGCGCGAGGCCCGCGAGAAGGGCAAGGCCGACCCAGACGGAGAGGTATTTTTCAAAGAGGCTCATGCGCGAACGGGGCGGCGGGCTTTGGGCTTGGCCGGCGGGCAGCAGTCGGCGCGGGCAGCGGCGGCCTGGACGGGTGCGCAGACTTCCGGGCGGCCGCCGCAGCAGTCTTCCATCAGGTAGACGATCAGTTCACTGAGCGCTTGCGGTTGCGCAGCATAGCGGATGGAGCGGCCGTCGCGCGTGCCGAGGATGAGGCCGGCGGCGGAAAGCACGTTCAGCTGGGCCGACAGTGTATTGGGGGCCTGGCCTAACTCTGCGGCAATCTCACCGGCGGCAATGCCGTGCGGGCCGGCGCGAACGAGCAATCGGAAGACGTCCAGCCGCGCGGGCAGGGCAAGGGCAGAGAGGCGATCGATAGCGGCTTTTGATTCCATATTTCAACGAATGTCGAAATATTTAGCCCGCGTCAAGGGCGCGCGCGGCCTTTTGCGGCGATTATCAGGACTTGATCTCGATGGATACGAACTGGTCGAACCAGCCTCCGGTTTCGCCGCGTCGTTTGACGCGGAGGAGGATCGGCGTGTTCGGCGTGGCGAGGCCGGCCTTGACCTTGGCCAGTGTGTCGGTGACCGAAGCGACGCTCTTGAAGTTCACCTCGACGATGACATCGCCGCGGCGCAGCTTGTTGTAGGCGCGCCCCCGGGCGCTGACCGACGTGACGACGACGCCGCTGATATCCTTCGAAATCCCGTAGCGGCGGCGCATGTCATCATCGACAGGAGCAAGCTCCGCTCCCAGATCATTGGAGCTGGCGGCGGTGTCCGGGGCGGCGGCGGCAGGCGTATCGCCATCTTCCTTCAGCTCTGTGAGTGTGACAGCCACCTCACGCGAGCGGCCGTCACGCACGATAGAGAGGTTCACCGGCTTGCCGATGGGCTTTTCAGACAGGGTACGCGTCATCTCACGCACGCCGATGACTGACTTGCCGTCGATGGTGAGGATCAGATCGCCAACCTCCAGCTTTGCCTTGGCGGCTGGACTGTCCTCGCTGACGCGGGTGATGATGACGCCGCTGAGACCCTTGGCGCGGTAGGCCTTGATGAGGTTTGCGTCGGCATCCTGCACGTTCACGCCAAGCCAGGGACGGCGCACGCGGCCTTCTTTGATGAGCGCCTGCGAGATGCGCTTCACCGTGTTGGACGGCACCGAGAAGCCGAGGCCGATGGAGCCGCCTGACTGGGAGATGATGGCAGTGTTCACGCCGACGACCTGACCGGCAAGGTTGAACAGCGGGCCGCCGGAGTTGCCCTGGTTGATGGCGGCGTCAGTCTGGATGAAGTTGTCCGACCGCCCCGTGTTGAGGTCGCGGCCGGTGGCCGAGATAATGCCGGCAGAAACCGAGCCGCCGAAGCCGAGCGGGTTGCCGATGGCGATGACCCAGTCACCGACCACGGCTTTGTCACTGTCGGCCAGTTCGACGAAAGGCAGCGGCGTTCTCGAGGAGACCTTGAGGACGGCGATGTCGGTGTCGCGGTCGCGCCCGACGAGTTTGGCCTGAAGTTCGCGCCCGTCCGAGAAGGTGATGGTGATTGTGTCGGCTTTCTCGATCACATGATTGTTGGTCACGATGTAGCCATCGGCGGAAATGACGAATCCGGAGCCGAGCGATCCCTGGCGCTGGAATCCGTCTCCGTCACGGCCGAAATATTCATTGAAACGTTCGGCTGGCGAGCCTTCCGGGAAAGTGGGCATGCCGGAGGCTATGACCGTCTCGGTGGAAATGTTGACCACCGCCGGCATAAGGCGCTTCGACAGGGCGGAGAAACTCGACGGCGCGGACTTCATGTCGACGCCGGTAGCGGGCTTGGACAGGCTGCCCTGCGCGGCGGCCTCAAGGCCCATGGCGGGCAAGGCAAGCAGGGTGAGCGCCAGGAGTGCGGCGTGGTTCATGGCGGCGTTCGCTCCGGTCAGGTTCGGAACTTTTCTGAGGTCCGATTGGTGCTTGACTATGGCGCTTTGGGGGCCGAGCGCAACCGGTTCAGGCGGTGCGGACTGCCAAGGAAAGGAGGCCGGCCCCGACGACGCAAACGGCGAGACCGGCCACGATCAGGTCACGCGAAGGCAGGTTGGAAATGCGGGAAGCAAGATCGCGCATGAAATCCGGTGCAAGGGCGCACAAGGCGCCCTCGACCAGCAGCCAGACCCCGAAGCCGGCAAGGAGGATGGAAATGAGGCTCACCAGGAGGCGGCAGGAGCATCCTTGCGATGCTCCTGCCCCTGAGGGGATAGGGCAGATTGGCGAGGACCGGTTCCCAGGTTCGCCGCCATTGGCCTAGCGCGGCGCGCCGGCGGACCGGGCACTGTCGAAGAACTGGTCACAGATGCCGAGCGAATTCGGGCCGACGATGACCTGCGTGCCTTCCTGGATCGCCGCTTCACAGGCGATTAGGGCGCGCTGGAAACGGAAGAATTCCGGGTCTTTGTTGTAGGCCAGGGCATAGGTTTCCGAGGCTTTCGCATCGCCTTCACCGCGTATCTTGGAGGACTGTTCGCGGGCCTGGGCCTCGATAACGGTCTTCTCGCGCTCAGCGGTGGCGCGGATCAGGCGGGCCTTCTCCTCCCCTTCCGAGCGGATGCGTTGGGCTTCCTGCAGACGGGCTGTGCGCATGCGCTCGTAGACACCTTCGGCGACTTCGTTCGGAAGGTCGGCCTGACGGACGCGCACGTCGATGATGTCGATACCGTCGGCGGCGAGGCCGGCATTCACGCCCTGACGGATGCGGCCCATCAGCTGGGCGCGCTGGCCAGAGACGATTTCCGGGACCGGCACATCGCCCAGCACTTCGCGGATGGCGGAGGTGGTGATGCGGTCAAGCTGTGAGCGAGCCGCTTCTTCGGTGCGAAAACGCTGATAGTAGCGCAGCGGATCGTTGATCCGCCAACGGACGAAGGCATCAACGCGCAAGCGGCGCTGGTCAGCAGCAAGAACCTGGATGCCTTCAATGTCGAGGCCGAGGTTGCGTTTGTCGATGATCTCGACCTGCTGGATGATCGGTATTTTCATGTGAAGGCCGGCTTCGTCCTTACCGGGCTCGTTAATCAGGGCAACCGGGCGTCCGACCTGGAGCACGATGGCCTGTTGCGACTGGCGCACGATAAAGAAAACGTTCGAGGCGATGATCAGTCCAAGGAAGGACACGACCAGAATGAGCCATCCAAAAGCGCGCATTATTGGTCTCCCGTGTTCGGTGGGGTTGCTTGGCGGCGGGTGCGCTCAAGCGGGAGGTAGGGAACGGCGCCGGAATCCTGGTCAAGGATCATCTTGTCCGTGCGGCCAAGGACGCGTTCCATGGTTTCGAGGTACATGCGCTCGCGGGTCACGCGGGGCGCTTTGCGGTATTCCTCGTAGATCTGGTCGAAGCGGGAGGCTTCACCGCCCGCGTCCGCAATCACGCGGTCGCGGTAGGCTTCGGCTTCCTGTAGCAGTCGCTGCGCAGTACCACGCGCCTGAGGCACGATCTCGTTGGCGAACTGGGTGGCCTGGTTGGTCTTAGTCTCGGCGTCCTGTTCAGCGACGTTCACATCGTTGAACGCCTCGATCACCTGTTGCGGTGGATCGGACTTGTCGATCTGTACCGAAAGGATCTCGACACCGGTGCGATACTCGTTGAGCAGCGCCTGGGTCTGCGCGGCAACCGCCTGCTGGACGGTGTCACGCTCGGTGGTGATGATGTTCTGGAGGCGGGTCTTGCCGACGACTTCGCGCATCACCGACTCGGCGACCTGTTCGACCGTCAGCGTGGGATCGCGCACGTTGAGCAGGAAGTTTTCCGGATTGGCCGTGTCGACCTTCCAAAAGACCGAGAACTGGATGTCGACGATGTTTTCGTCCTGCGTCAGCATCAGGCTCTCTTCCGCCGTGCCCCCGAGCCGCGTCTCGATCCGGCGCTCGACCGGGATCAGCGTGTGGCTCTCGATCGGCGCGGGAAGATGGAAATGAAGGCCGGGGCCAAAATTCGTCTGCCATTTGCCGAACCGGAAGACGGCCGCCTGCTGGGTCGGGTCAACGATGACGATGCTAGTGGAGAGCCAGGAAAGCACCACGACGCCGCCGATGACGAGCAGGCCGAGCGGGCCGAGGTTCGGCATCTGCGCGCCGCCGCCCTTGCGCCGGCCGCCGCCGCCCCCGCCCCCGCGTCGCTGGCGAAACCGGTCCTGCATCCGGCGCATCTGTTCTTCGAGGTCGGGCGACTCGTCCTTTTTGCCGCCACCACCGCCGGAACCGCCTCCGGAGCCGCCGCTGCCGGGACGGTTCCAGGGCGAACCGCCCTCACCGCCGCCCGAGCCCTTCCCGCCGCCGCCGCCGCCCCATGGGCCGGAACCTTTATTGTTTTCTTCCCAGGGCAATAACGCCTCCTGAATTCTTCGATTGGGGCCTATATAGGGCGTCTTCAGACGTCTGCACGTCGATTCGACCTGTCTAACAGGGGAAAATGAAGCAACTTCTTAACTGGATGCTTGCGGTTTCGCCCTCAGCGCGAGTAGGCCGCAGCTAAGATCGTTTACAGGCCGAGGTCCGGGATCAATGTTTGGCTCGAAGCAAAAGACGCGTGAAAAGCTGGCCGGGGCCATCCGGGAGGCACTGGGCGGGGCAGATTGGCTGGAATCGGTGACCGTCGACGATGACGGCAAGGCGCTGCTGGTGATCCGCGCCGACGGGGGCGACGCCGGCACGGCAGAGGCGCGGCGAATTGAAGCTGAAAATTATGCAGGCCGCATCCCGGGGATCACCGTGGTGCGCAGCGTGCTGACGGCAGAGCGCGCGCCGGGCCGAGGCTCAAGTCAGGTGCCCGCCCATTCTCATGGACCCGGGCAACCGCACAATCACGCCCCCGCCCCGCCCGCACCAGGCCTGAGACGGGTTACCAAGGGCGCGCGCCTCTCAGACGAGGCAATCAGCCAGGGCGTCCCTGCCCCGGCGCAGGCGCTCAAACCCGTGCCGGGCATCGACCGCATCCTGGTGGTGGCGAGCGCCAAGGGCGGCGTCGGCAAATCCACCGTGGCGGTGAACCTTGCCGCCGCGATGGCGAAGGCGGGCATGCGCGTGGGCTTGTTGGACGCCGACATCTACGGCCCGTCGATCCCCACGATGCTGGGTACCGTGGCGTCGGAGCCGGCAACCTCGGCGGCAAAGAAACTGGTGCCGGTGGACGCGCACGGCATGAAAACACTCTCGATCGGCTATCTCTCCGACCCTGACGCGCCGATGATCTGGCGCGGACCAATCGTGATGTCGGCGATCACGCAGCTGCTGAACGATGCCGAATGGGGCACGCGGGAAGACCCGCTGGACATCCTGATCATCGACACACCGCCGGGCACAGGCGACGCGCAGCTGGCCATTGCACAGAAGGTACCGGTGACAGCCGCGATCATTGTGACGACGCCGCAGGAAGTGGCGCTCGCCGATGTGCGGCGCGGGGCGGCAATGTTTGCCAAGACGCATGTGCCCGTGATCGGTCTCGTCGAGACGATGAGCTGGTTCGAGGATTCAACCGGTGCAAAGCAGTACCTGATGGGGGAAGGCGGCGCGCGCAAGACGGGCTCGGCGCTAGGCCTGCCGGTTCTGGCAGAGATCCCGATGCTGCAGGCGATCCGCGAGGGCGGAGACGCGGGCCTGCCGGCGGCCCTGGGGAATGGTCCGGCGGCAGGAATATTCATGAACCTGGCACGGAATGTGGCGATTGCGCTGGATCAGCTGGTGACCAAACCGGCGCCTGAGATCGTGTTCGAGGATTAGGCCGCCCTGATTCGACAGGGAATATTGCTTGCAAAAAATATAAATGTAATCAAAGACTTGCGTGTTTCGAACAAACGCCGCATAGGGAGCGCTACCGACGCTTGCGTCCGCCCGCCGGAAAGGCCGTGCCCCCATGTCACTCGAAAAATCTGAGACCTTCGACGCGATCGACGAAGTCGCCCACGCTGATGCTGCGCCGATGATACAAACCGTGGCCGTTTCGCTTATTCCCGAACCGCGTGAGCCGCCGCGCAAGCGCTATGCCGCGCCGTCGGCCCCGCGGGTGCTGAAATGCATGCTGCCGGAAGGCTCTGCGGGCCGCACGCCCCGGGTGAAGGCCTGAGACCATCCGCATCCGGACAGACTCGGCAGACCTGCAGCATCCTCAATCGCTGGGGCGTCCTGAAGACATGATAAAGCACGCCGCCCACCTGTTGTGCTGGCTACGGCGTATACCGGCCCTTCTGATCAGCGCCGTATACCTGATCGCATCCGCCGGACTTGTCGCAGTGCCCGCATCTGCGCAGGCCGGACCGTCCGTTTCCGGATCGCCCGCCAATTCGGTGGCCAAACCCTATGGTAACGGCTGGACCTGTGACAAGGGTTTCCGCGAAACGGGCGGTGCCTGCGCGAAGGTGACCGTGCCCGCCAATGCCCACTTGACCGGCGGCAACTATGGCGCGGGCTGGGAATGCAATTACGGGTTTGATCGCACGGGTGACGTCTGCGCGGCGGTGAAGATACCGGCGAACGGATTCCTCGATGGCTCAGGCACACGCTGGGACTGCGAACGCGGCTTCGTGCGTGAGGGCCAGCAGTGCGCGGCGATCAAGGTGCCGGCGAACGGTTATCTCACCAACTCAAGCTATGGCACCGGGTGGGCCTGTGAGCGCGGTTTCCGAGCCGAAGGCAAGACCTGCCTGAAGATCGTGTTGCCGGCGAATGCCTACCTGACCGACAGCGCCAGCGGAACAGGCTGGGCCTGCGTGCGCGGCTTTGCGGCCAAGGGCGCGGCGTGCGCCAAGATCAGCGTGCCAAAATCTGCCCACCTCACGACGTCCGGTGACGGATGGCAGTGCAACCGGCCCTACCGCCAAGTGGGCGGAGCGTGCGTAGCGCCCTAGGCGCTGCCGGCTCATTTTGCAGCAAGCCCATCAGCCCCGGCCCCTCTCCCATAGGATGGGAACGGGACGAAGAGGGTCACGCGTTATAGTTCAGCTTCAGACCGGCTTCGGGCCATCTTGTCTTGAGCAACTGACCTGTGCCGGAAGCGCAGATCCAAGCGTCGTGCATGTCCTTGCCGCCGAAGGCGATGTTGGTGACGAAGGGGTCTGCTATTTCGGTGAAGCTGGAGGCCCCGTCCGGCGAGATGGTCGTAATGCCGCCCATGCCGCCATTCTTGAGGATTGTCGCTACACAGACGTTTCCGGAGGCGGCGACGGCGAGGGAGTCGAAATAGCAAAGCTCCGTCTGCCCCGCAATCACGCGCCCGCGCAGAAAGGGCGGCTTGTGAGGCGTGTATTCGCCAGGGCCGGTGAGCGCGAAGGCCCAGAGGCGGGCGGTCATCGTGTCGGCGAAGTAGAGCGTTTTGCCGTCCGGCGAGAGGCCGCAACCGTTCGGCGAGATGTGGTGGTAGTCGACTTCCTTGATCAGGCTGCCATCGGGCCTGGCGTAATAGACACCGCCATGGTCGCGGTTGCGCGAAAAACCCTTGCCGAGATCGGTGAAATAGAAGCCGCCGTCCTTGTCGAACACGATGTCGTTCGGCCCGCGCAGCAGATTGCCGTCCACCGCGTCATAGAGGCGTTCGACTTTACCGGTGGAGAGGTCGATCCGCTCAATGCGGCCACCAGAATAGTCGGGCGGACAGTTGCCGGGAACGGTGAGGCCGGCGACCTCGTGATACTCGAAACCGCCATTGTTGCAGCAATAGAGCGCGCCGTCCGGGCCGATGGCAAGCCCGTTCGGGCCGCCGCCGGGCGCAGCGATGACTTCGCGCTTGCCGTTCCAGAGGCGCGTAATGCAGCCGAGCTTGATCTCGACCAGGATGATCGATCCATCCTGCATGACCACAGGGCCTTCTGGAAAGCCGAGGCCTGAGCCAACCACTTCGAATTTCATGTCTTCCTCCCGGATACGCTGGCCGGAAGGCTACGCCTGTGGTGCAGGAGCGTCCACCGCTCCCGCCGGGTCAGGCCAAGCTCATGCGGGCGCGGTGACGTGGTCGAGGATGCGCAGCGTGAAGGCATGGTCGTTGCCCTCCCCTGCCGCAAAACGCACGACCGAGGATTCAGACCAGCGGGCGGTATCGATCGCGGGGAAGAAGGCGTCGCCTTCGGGCTCGGCGTCGACTTCGGTGAGGTAGATCCGGTCGGCCAACGGCAGGGCGAGGTCGTAGATCGCCGCGCCGCCGATGATGAAGACTTCCGGCTGTCCGGCGCGCAGGGCCATCGCCTTGGCAGCGTTGATGGCTGGCGAGACGCTGGAGTAGACGCGCGCCTCTGCGGCGTCATAGTTCCAGTCACGGCTGATCACGATGTTTGGACGGCCAGGCAACGGGCGCTTCGGCAGACTTTCCCAAGTCTTGCGGCCCATGATAACGGGCGCGCCCATCGTGGTGCGCTTGAAATGAGCAAGGTCGTCCTTCAGACGCCAGGGCAATTGCCCTTCGCTGCCGATCACTCTATTTCGGCCTTGGGCGACAATGAGGCTGAGCCGGATGGGTTCTATCATGGAGGTGGTTCCGGGCGGCCTCGGGATGGGAGCAGCATGCGCCATCCCTGGCGCCGTTAACTATAGGGGTAAGAAGTGGGGCGTCATGCGCCCGGCCACCACCCCGGTGCAACCGGCAATCGCAGCATTGGCTGCATTTGCCGCACACGGAGGGGCGCCTTGTGAGCTTTGATATTACCTCCGTACTGACGAACGGACAGCCCGCTCTGCTGGGCCCGGCGCTGGGTGCGCTCGGGCTGACAGTTGCGGCCATCTGGTTCCTGCAGGGGCGCGCGTGGGCGCTGCTGTATGTGGTCTTGATCCCGTTCCTGAACTGGAGCTTCGGCATCATCCCGGAATTCGGCGTGCTGGCGCCCGGCGAGAATGCCGTATTCCCGCAAGGCGTCGCGCTGCATCCGATGACGATGGTGACCGGCATGGTGTTCGTAATCCGCGATTTCGTACAGCGTGAGATGGGCCACCGTGTGCTGATCCTGATGGCGATCGCAGTGGCTTGGTCGTTCTTCTATGCCTGGCCGGTGATTGCGCTGGCGAGCGGCATCGCGTTCGCCATTTCCGAAGGCGTGGACTGGCTGATCTTTACGTTCACCAAGTACCGCCTGTCGACGCGGATCCTGATTTCTAGCGCGGTGGCGGCGCCGGTGGACACGACCGTGTTCCTTTACGGCGCCGATCTCGCCAAGCAGATGGAGCTCGGGATGGAGCCCGGCAATTCGCTGCATCCCTGGAACTGGGTTGTGTTCGTCGTCGGCAAAATGGTGGGCGCGCTGATTGTATCGGCGGTTATCCGGCGGCGCGAGGATGCCGGGCTGATTTCGCCGCGCGAAGCTTAGGTGAACATGTTCGGCGCGGGTCGCGGCACAAAAGCCGGGGCGCCTGCGCTTGGCACGTTGAGCCACCCCTGCGTTGAGGTGAAGAAGTCACGTGACCCTCGATCCCTGAAGCTTGTCGAGGGTCACGCCGAAAGTAGCGAGAGGATTATGCCGTCTCGAGAACCTTTTGCTTGAACAACAGACCTGCCAGCGCCGCGCCGATCAGCGGAGCGATCAGGAATAGCCAGAGCTGCGAAATGGCTGCGCCGCCAACGATGATCGCCGGGCCGAAGCTGCGTGCCGGGTTCACCGAGACGCCGGTGACCTGGATGCCGACGATGTGGATCACGGTTAGCGTTAGGCCGATGGCTAGACCGGCGAGCATGCCGGGGGCGGACTTCTGCGTGCTGCCGAGGATGACCACCAGGAAAAGGAAAGTGGCGACGATCTCGAAGGCGAGCGCGGAGACAAGATTGTATTCGCCGAGGTAGCCCGCGCCCCATCCGTTCTGGCCGAGGCCGTTTGCAGCGAGGTCATAGCCGGCCTTGCCGGTGGCAATGAGGTAGAGGACGCCGGCGCCGAGTAGGGCTCCGGTGAACTGGGCGGCCCAGTATTGCAGCATGGCATTCAGCGGCAGGCGCCCGGCAACAAAGGCGCCGAAGCTGACCGCGGGGTTCACATGGCAGCCCGAGATGGGCCCGATGCCATAGGCCATCGCGATGATCGCCAGGCCGAAGGCGAAAGCGATGCCGAGCTGGCCGACTTCGCCGCCGGCGAGCACGGCCGAGCCGCAGCCCAGAAGGACAAGGGTAAAGGTGCCGAGAAGCTCGGCGACGAAGACTTTCATTTGGTGCCTCCAAAAAAATCCGTACGGGGCGGATCTTGCGTGTCCCCCTCGGCACGGATCACAACCATGGCGGGCTTTGCGGGCCGCCGCAAGCAGCGCCGGCGGACTTGCCTTAAGCAACCGATGCGGCAAGACATAACGCCCGAGCACCCCGCAACCGGAGAGGATGGCCATGATACACTTGCGCACCCTGGCCCTGGCCGCATTGACCGCCGCGCTGATCACCGGCTGCGGGTCAAAGGACAAGGATACGGCGCCCAAGACCGGAGCACCGGCCGCTGCCGTGTCGCCGGCACGGGGCACGGCGCCTGCCATATCCGGCGCGCCCGCCGGCGAGTCGAAGATCGTATCCCTGCCCTTCAGGGTGGACGTGTCGCTGTCGGAAGACGCCCGCAAGCGTCTCGCCGAGACAAATGCCGATCTCGGCGTGTCGGCAGACTATTACGGCGCGCCGAAGGATACCGGGATGGCGGGGCTCGACCCAGATCTCGGTGTCTGGCTGGGAGGCGAGATGGTGACCATCGACCCGGGCCAACGGTCCGTGACGTTCAAAGGCCAGGTCGATGCGGCCCGCGTGGCCCGGGAGGTGATCGGCGATGCGCGCGTCAGGGTATTGGTGTTCCCGGTGCGCGCCTTTTCGGCCGAAGCCGCGATCACCTGCACCGAATTTGACGAATACATGTCGATCGCGGTGGAAACCGGCGGCACGTCACACTGCACGCTGAAGGGCGAGTAGGCCGTAGACTCAGACCGCCACGGCGGCCTTGATGTGCGGGTGCGGATTGTAGTTCTCGATCCGGAAATCCTCATAGGTCCAGCCGAAAAGATCGGTCTTGTCCGGGTTCATCCAGAGGGTCGGAAGCGGGCGCGGTTCGCGCGTCAGCTGCAGCTGGGCCTGTTCGAGATGGTTCAGGTAAAGGTGCGTATCCCCGAACGTGTGTACGAAGTCGCCCGGGCGCAGTCCGGTCGCGCGGGCCATCATGTGCGTCAGCAGCGCATAGGAGGCGATGTTGAACGGAACCCCAAGGAAAACGTCCGCCGAGCGCTGGTAGAGCTGGCAGTTGAGGCGCCCGTCGATGACGTTGAACTGGAACAGGCAATGGCAGGGCGGCAGGGCCATGTCGTTAACATCTGCCGGGTTCCAGGCCGAGACGATCAGACGGCGGGAGTTCGGATTGGTGCGGATCTCGTCGAGCACCCACTGGATCTGATCGATGGTGCGCCCGTCCGGCGCGGCCCAGCTGCGCCACTGCTTGCCGTAGACCGGGCCGAGATCGCCGTTTTCGTCGGCCCATTCATCCCAGATGGAGACACCATTCTCTTTCAGCCAGGCAACATTTGTCTCGCCCCGCAGGAACCAAAGCAGCTCCACGATAATAGAGCGCACGTGCAGTCGTTTCGTCGTCAGAAGCGGAAAACCCTTTTCCAGGTCAAACCGCATCTGGCGGCCGAATACACCGCGCGTGCCGACACCTGTCCGATCGCCCCGTTCATGGCCGTTCTGCAGTATGTCCTGCAGGAGCGCGTGGTATTCCAGCATGTCAGACTCCTCTCGCGGGCGGGCGAATCGGGCGAATAATAGGTTAACCGGACCCTACCCGGCGAGTCACAATTTGCCGGTTCCCGGAAACCGTCTTTCAAGCCCGATCTGTCATAAGCCTCAGCAGGTATTGCGCGGAAATCCGCCAAGAGGACGCTGGGCTATGACGACCAAGTTTGCATTTTTGCACCGGTTCGCCGGGAATGACCGCGGCAACGTGGCGATGCTGTTCGCCCTGTCCTGTCTGGCGATCTTCCCGCTGGTCGGCTTTGCCATCGACCTCTCGCGGGTCATGGTGGAGAAGCACAAGCTGCAACAGGCGACCGACGCTGCGGCGCTGGCCGCCGCCCATGATGCGTTCATGTCGGTGGATCAGCGCGTCTCTGTGGTCGAAGCTCACCTCAACCATCTCGAACAAGACCTCGGCCGCGAGATCACCTACGAACTGACCCAGGACGCCGAAGGCCGCATTTCGCTGGTCACCCACATCGTCGTCAATACGACGATCGCCAAGATCATGGGCCGCGATGACGTTGCTGTCAGTGTACGGTCAGACGCGCTGGAAGGCGGCGCCGATATCGAAGTCGCGATGATCCTCGACATCACCGGCTCGATGTCCGGCAACCGCATCATCGCCCTGAAGGAAGCGTCCGAAGACCTCGTCAACATCGTCGTCAAAGACGAGCAGGACCCCTACTATTCCAAAGTTTCCATGGTTCCCTATTCGGTGGCTGTGAATGTCGGTGGCTATGCTGAAGAAGTCCGCGGGCCGATAACCGGCGGACGCCCGATCAGCGGCGCGGCCTGGCAGGTCGGCGCTCAGCGGAATATCACCGGCATCACCCGGGCGAACCCCGCCGTCGTGACATCCAACGGACACGGCTTTGCCAACGGTGACCGCGTCTGGATCAGCGGCGTGAGCGGCATGACGCAGGTCAACAACCGGGTGTTTACTGTCTCGAACGCGGCCACCAACACCTTCCGTCTGGAGAGCACCAACAGCTCCGGCTTTTCGAACTATTCGAGCGGCGGCATCATCCGGCGGTGCATCAATACCAATTGCGAAGTGACTGTCACGGCCAACAGCCACGGCCTGGACAATGGCGATCACGTCTGGATTACCGGTGTGAACGGCATGACACAGATCAACCGGACGACCCACCAGACCTGGCAGGTTTCAGGCGTAACCGCCAACACCTATGTGCTCAACACCACGGTCGGTCCGAACTACACCGCCTACACCAACAACGGCACGTCCTTCTGCACCGAAGCAGGTTGTGAGTACTTCCGCTTCAACAACGCCAGCAACGGCGCCCAGCGGCTCCACCGGATCAGCACCTGTGCAACGGAACGGACAGGTGATGAGGCCTATACGGATGTCGCTGCCGAGGAGAGCTACGTTGGACGCGGCTATCTGTCGACCGCCAACCCCTGCCCGACCAACCAGATCATTCCGCTGACGGCTGACAAGGATCTGCTTATCGACGCCATCGACGACCTGACCATCGGCGGCTCCACCGCCGGCCAGATCGGCGCGGCTTGGGGTTTCTATACGCTTTCTCCGGACTTCGGTGACATTTTCCCCACCGAAAGCAAGCCGGCGACTTTCGGCCGCCCGAAACTCTACAAGTTTGCCGTCTTTATGACCGACGGCGATTTCAACTCGGCTTTCTGCCAGGGCGTCCTGTCGCGGACCTCGACATCCGGCTCAGGCTCTACGGCGGATCAGATCAACTGCGATGCGGAAAACGGAAATGCGTTCGTGCAAGTGCAGGAATACTGCACGGCCATGAAACAGGCCGGCGTCAAGGTCTACACGGTCGGCTTTGAAGTCGGCAACTCTTCTAACCTGCGCACCGCGCTGACGAACTGCGCGACCAGTTCGCAATTTGCGTACTTCGCATCTGGCTCGGCCGAGCTTGTCTCGGTGTTCAACCAGATTGGCCGCGACATCAACGAAGTCCGTCTCGTCAAATAAAGCCGGTTCGAATACGGCGTCAGAAGGCCCGTCATGAACACGCGACTGAAACTGGAACTGAAGCGCTTCGGCGCAGCCAATGGCGCCAACATCGCCATGCTGACGGCGCTGCTTATCCCCGCGATCCTGGCGCTGGTGGGCATTGCCATCGACACACAGAATACCGTGCGCCAGAAATCCAAGGTGCAGGCTTCGCTCGACTCGGCTGTCCTTGCCGGCGCCCTTCAGCGCCAGCGCGGCATGACCGAGGAAGCGGTGCGCGCCGATGTTCAGCGCTATGCAGAAGCGATGTTCATCGAACAGGGCGGCGGCCTGGACTGTGCCCCCGTGACGGTGACCTTTGATACCGAAAGCCAGGACATTGCCGGCAGCGTGCGCTGCGCGCAGCCGACCTACCTGACCCATATGATCGGGCATGACGAACTGGTGTTCACGGTCGATGCGACCTCAACCTATGGCATCGGCGTGGTGGATGTCTCTTTCATCTTCGACGTTTCCGGATCGATGAACAGCTTCAACCGCCTGCCCCAACTGAAAGAAGCTGCGGTGGCAGCGCTTGACGAGCTGCTGCCGGATGACCGCCCGCGTGACGGTTCGGTGCGTATAGCTATCGCCAGCTACAATCATTCGCTGAATGCAGGCCCTTATGCGGACGCCGTGACTGACGACCAGACGCTGAGCGCGGACGGATCGAACAGCACGGCCCTGTCCAACTATAATGCGTACAATGACGAACGCATGATCGACTCGGCGACCGGCAAACGCTTCTTCTACTACCAGCGCGGCACCTGCACGAGCGGTGGCAGCTGCGGCCGCAGTTCCAGCTATACCTGGAACACGCGCCGCTATTTCTTCGAGGATACCGGGCTGTCCGACTCCTGCGTCTACGAACGCACCGGCGCACATGCAGCGACAGATGCAGCGCCAACCTCCGGACGCTGGATCGGGGCGGGAAATCCGCGTTGGAACTTCTCTGCCAGCTCGGGCAACAAGTTTGACGGCTGGCGCAATGTGGAAAACAGCAATGCGACCGGCTACGGCGTGGGCGCCTATGAAGGTCGCCATGGCACCTGCCAACCTTCGGGCCCGGTGCCATTGACCGATGACAAGGAAGCGCTGGAGGCGCACGTCAACGGCCTGGTCGCCGAGGGCGGCACGGCCGGTCACCTCGGCATCGCTTGGGGCTGGTATCTCCTGTCACCGAACTGGACCGGCATCTGGCCGGAACAGTCCGCACCCCGCCTCTATGGCGCGCCGCGGACGAGCAAGTTCCTGATCCTGATGACGGACGGCGATTTCAACATTCAGCATCCGACCGCAGGGCGCTCCTCGTTCCAGCAATCAATGGACCTGTGCGACCAGATGAAGACGCTGCCGAGCAACGTCCAGATCTTCACTGTGGGCTTCCAGGTGCCGACGACCGTACAGAAGACAGGCGACGGGCGCACGATCCTGCAATACTGCGCCTCATCCCCCGGCCATGCCTTCAGCGCCGATAGCGGCGCAGAGCTGGTCGAGGTTTATCGCACGATTGCCCGCTCGATTTCGGACCTCAGGCTGAAACACTGATCCGCAGCGCTTGCCGGGGATAGGCCGGGATCGCTATGGCTGTGGTCGATGTTTACCTGGATCCCGAATGCCCTGACGATTTCGCGCTGCGTGTTCGCGGTGCTGGTGCTCTACGGCACGCTGAATGCAGCGGCCGAGGCCGAGGCGATGCGGGCCGCGACCGGCGACGACGTCCTGCGCCATGCAACGCTTGAACAGCTTTGGCACCAGTTCGCTCTGCTCGGCTTCATCTCTGGCGCGTTGACGGATTTCCTCGACGGCTGGGCAGCGCGCCAGTTCAAGGCCGAGAGCCGGTTCGGCGTCTGGCTGGATCCGATTGCCGATAAGCTGCTGGTCGGCTTCGCCCTCCTCGGTGTCGCCCTGACGCTGAAGAGCTGGCTGATCTATCTGCCCGCCGCGCTGATCATTGCCCGTGATGTCTTCATGACCTGGCTGCGCACACGGCCGGAGGCCGCCGGGGTCGTCGCGCCCTCCGGCCTCGCCAAGTTCAAGACGGGCATCGAGATGGCCGCGATTGCCGGCCTGATGATCCCTTTTGCGCTGGCACCTGCAAGCGTCGAGGCGATGGAGAAATCCGATCCCGCCGCGCTGATCGGCGCCGTTGCGCTGGTAGGTCTGCTTTGGGTGGCGGCGGCGCTGTCGCTGATCACGGCAGCGCAATATGTGCGCGTCATCCGGAGGGGGTGACCGTCGGCCTGCGGAAATTTCTGGTCCCGCCGCAGACGCGGCGCAGTGCTGCCCGACTGATGCCATGATTGGCTTCAAGGTTGAGCACCATGAGACAGCCGGTGGGACCAAAACCAAATCTCATTGTACTGCTGCTGGCAGCGCTTTCCTTCCTGTGCCTGCCTGCGTTCTTGGCATTTGCCGAGGCGGAGACGGTGCCGTCCACCCGCCGCTCTGAGGCGGCCTTTGCCGCGCAAAAGCCGAAACTGGAACAGGCTCTGGAGGCAAATGGCCTGAAGCTTGGCAGCCCGGTCTACCTGCGCCTCACCAAGCAACCGGCCGAACTCACCGCCTATGTCCGCGGCGCGGACGGCGCCTTCAAGGCCTTCCGCACCTGGCCAGTCTGCTCCGTGTCCGGATCACTTGGCCCGAAGATACGCGAAGGCGACGGACAGGCGCCGGAGGGCTTCTACAAGGTGAAGCCGGCGCAGATGAACCCGGCTTCGAGCTATCATCTCGCCTTCAACCTCGGATACCCCAATGCCTTCGACCGGGCCAATGGCCGCACGGGGAGTTTCCTTATGGTGCATGGCAGCTGCGTCTCGATCGGCTGCTTTGCGATGACCGATCCCGCCATCGAGGAAATCTGGACGTTGATGCAGGCCGCATATGAAGGCGGCCAAAGTTCTGTGGACGTGCATGTCTTCCCGTTTGCAATGACCGAAGACAATCTCGACGCCCAGTGGGGAAACGAGCATCTTGCTTTCTGGACGAGCCTGGCGCCGGCCTGGATCCAGTTCGAGGAGACCGCCCGCGTGCCGCGGGTGAAAGTGTCTGGCAAGACCTATCAGGTTCTCGGTGCCCAGTAGGGCGAGATCGGCGCGCCGCGATAGAGTTCTTCCAGGCGGCGCATGTTGCCGGCAGTGATACCTTGCGGGGGATGCAGCGGATCGACCCAAGTCGTCTCGGCGATCTCGCCGGCGCTGGTGGCGCCGATCTGTTGCCAGCTGCCCCAGGGCACGTGGTAGAGCAGCACGTGATCGTTCCGGAAGTTGTTATGGTTGGAGTAGAAGCCGAAGACTTTGGGATCAGCGGTAAGGCGGATGCCGCCTTCCTCCACGAGTTCGCGGCGCAGCGCGTCCAGCGCCGGCTCGCCGTGCTCAACGCCGCCGCCGGGCATGAACCAGCCGGGCATGTAGGTGTGCCGCACCATGAAGACGCGGCCGTCTGCATCCTCCACCGCCGCGCGCACGCCGAGCGTCATCGGGCGACTGATCCGGAACCAGGCCTGGAAGGCGAGCGTGCGCAGCGTGGGCATGCGGCCTAGCCTTTCACGATTTCGGAAGCGCGGTAGCCCTGGAAGAACAGCGCCGCCGTAAGGTCCGTATACTGAATGGAGGCGTTCGCCTCCGCCGCCACCAGAGGTTTGGCCTTGTAAGCGACGCCGATGCCCGCCGCCCGGATCATGTCGAGATCGTTTGCGCCGTCGCCCATGGCGATGGCGTCTTCGGGCGTGGCGCCCAATTGCTCAACCGCTTCGATCAACGCTTCGCGCTTCGCTTCGCGCCCGAGGATCGGGCGGCCGACCTCGCCGGTGAGGGCGACGCCGTCATCGCGCAGCGTGTTGCCAAGATCAGCGTGGAAGCCTGCCATCTGCGCCACGCGGGAGGTGAAGAAGGTGAACCCGCCGGAGACGAGCAGCGTGGCGGCACCGTGCGCCTTCATCGTCGCGATCAACGTGCGCGCGCCGGTGTTGAGCGTGATGCGCTCGCGCAGGGTGCGGTCAAGTTCGCCGAGGGAGAGGCCGCGCAGCATGGCGACGCGGGAGGTGAGCGCGGCTTCAAAGTCCAGTTCGCCGCGCATGGCACGTTCGGTGATCTCGGAAATCTGCGGCTTGAGGCCGACAGCATCGGCAAGCTCGTCGATGCACTCCTGACCAATAATGGTGGAGTCCATGTCCGAAATCAGCAGGCGCTTGCGACCGAAGCGGGCGCGCGGGATCACAGCGGCGTCGATCGGTAGGTTGTGCTCGGCGATCGCGGCACGCAGTCGCGCCGCCTTCTCTGCCGTGCCCTCGAACGGCATCGCCCCGGCGATGAACGGGGCGCCCGATGCCAGCTCGATCCAGCCGCCCGGGACCGCGCGGGCGAGGCCGACAAGGTTCGCCAGCATGTCCTGCAGGTCGCAGGCACCTTCCCGGCAGACCCCGGAAACAATCCACTGTTCGTTCACGGCTGGCGGCTCCCCGGATGACGGCCTGTCTCTATGAGTCTTTCCTCAGGGCGGGCAAGCCCTTAGGTGTGGTGGATGCATCCTGCCATCTTGATCCACGGTCCTACGGCCAGCGGCAAGTCCGCCCTTGCCATCGAAGTCGCCCGGCGGCTCGGCGGAGAGGTCATCAATGCCGATTCAATGCAGGTTTATGATGAGATCCAGGTCATTTCTGCCCGTCCGAGTGAAGAAGAGATGGCCGGCGTGCCTCATCACCTGTTCGGCTATGTTGATCCCGGCACCCGCTATTCGACCGGCGAATGGTTGGAAGCGGCACGCGCGGTCATCAAAAAGCTGCAGCGCCAGAACAAACGTGCCGTCTTTGTGGGCGGCACGGGGCTCTACCTGCTGGCGCTCACGCAGGGCCTGTCCGACATTCCGCCCGTACCCGAGGAAATCCGGGCCGAGGTGCGCGCACTCAGCGAGGCGGAGGGAGCCGATGGCCTGCGCGCCCGTCTGATGCCGCATGATCCGGAGCTGGCCGAGCGGCTGGGCACCGGCGACCGCCAGCGCCTCGCCCGGGCTTACGAAGTGTGGCTCGCCACCGGCCGCTCGCTCAGCGACTTCCAGACCGAGCGCCAGCCGCCTGTGCTGCAGCCGGGCGAATGGACGGGCTTTGCCCTGACCCCGCCGCGCGGCGCGCTCTACAAAAAGATCGACCGGCGCTTCGAGGGCATGCTGATGCAGGGCGCTATGAACGAGGCCCGCGCGCTGGTGGCCCGGGGCCTCGACCCCGAGCTCCCGGTGATGAAGGCCTGCGGCATGCCCTGGCTGACAGCCTTTGCCCGGGGCGAGTTGAGCCCCGAGGAAGCCGCCGAAAATGCGAAGCGGGACACGCGGCGCTATGCAAAACGGCAGTTCACCTGGATCGGACGCCAGTTTCCGTTCTGGACCCGCATACCCTCCCCCGAGATGAGTGACCGACTCAGGGTGATTTTTGCCCTTTACAGGGAGATTGACACCGCTCAAGCGGAAGATTATGCCTGAGCACACTAATTCGAGGAAACGCCACTTGCGCAAAATGACCGTAGTACAGCTTCGGCGCCCGTAGCTGCCTGTCCTTACAGGCGGTTGCGGGTGCGCACAGAAAAGGGCTTCCTCTCGGAGGCCCTTTTTTGTTTGGCCGATACCCTCTCCCACGCCCCTCCTGAACCCCAGAAGACCCCGAGCCCTCAAATGACGACAAAGACCAAGGCAAAGCCCGCTGCCGCGACTGCCGGAACAGCCGCCCCCCGCATGATGACGGGCGCGCAAATCGTCGTGGAGGCGCTGCGCGAGCAGGGTGTCACTGTGATGTTCGGCTATCCGGGCGGCGCGGTGCTACCGATCTATGATGCGCTCTACGGGCAGGACACGATCCGCCACGTCCTCGTGCGCCACGAGCAGGGCGCCGGCCATGCAGCGGAAGGCTATGCCCGCTCCACCGGTACGTGCGGCGTGGCCCTGGTGACGTCCGGTCCCGGCGCCACCAACATGGTGACGCCGATCACCGACGCGCTGATGGACTCGATTCCGATGGTCGTGATCACCGGCCAGGTGCCAACGCACCTGATCGGCACCGATGCCTTCCAGGAATGCGACACGACCGGCATCACACGCAGCTGCGCCAAGCACAATTACCTCGTCACCGACGTGAACCAGCTCGCCCGCGTCATGCATGAAGCATTCTATGTGGCGACCTCCGGCCGCCCCGGCCCGGTGGTCATCGATATCCCGAAGGACATCCAGTTCGCGACCGGGCCCTATATCGGCAAGGAAGGCATTACCAAGCCGACCTATGTGCCCCAGCGCATCCCGAACCGCGAGGCGATCAAAGCGGCCGCCGAGTTGATGACCAAGGCCTGGCGCCCGATATTCTATACAGGCGGCGGCGTCATCAATTCCGGCCCGCGCGCGTCCGAAAAGCTTCGTGAGCTGCAGGAACTGACGGGTTTTCCGGTCACCTCTACGCTGATGGGCCTCGGCGCCTTCCCCGCTTCGCATCCGGACTGGCTGGGCATGCTCGGCATGCACGGCAGCTACGAAGCCAACAACGCGATGCATGACTGCGACCTGATGATCTGTGTCGGTGCCCGCTTCGATGACCGCGTGACAGGGCGAATCGATGCGTTCTCGCCGAAGTCGAAGAAGATCCACATCGATATCGATGCCTCCTCGATTAACAAGATCGTGCGCGTCGACGTGCCCGTGGTGGCAGACTGCGCCGAGGCGCTCGACGCGCTGATCACCGAGATCAAGGCGCTTAAGCGCAAGATGCCGGACCTGTCAGCCTGGCGCGACCAGATCGATGCCTGGCGGGCGCGCAAGTGCTTCGCCTACAAGAACTCGGACGAAGTGATCAAACCGCAATACGCGGTGGAGCGGCTCTACGCCCTGACCAAGGACCGCAAAACCTACATCACCACCGAAGTCGGCCAGCACCAGATGTGGGCAGCGCAGTTCTATCATTTCGAGGAGCCGAACCGGTGGATGACCTCCGGCGGTCTCGGCACGATGGGCTACGGGCTGCCCGCGGCAGTCGGCGTGCAGGCGGCTCATCCGGACGCCCTCGTCATCGATATTGCCGGCGAAGCCTCGATCCAGATGATGATGCAGGAGCTGTCCACCGCCGTGCAGCACAAGCTGCCCGTGAAGGTGTTCATCCTCAACAACGAGTGGATGGGCATGGTGCGCCAGTGGCAGGAATTGCTGCACGGGGAGCGCTACTCACACTCTTATTCGGAAAGCCTGCCAGATTTTGTGATGCTGGCCAAAGCCCTCGGTGGGCACGGCATCCGCTGCGACAAGCCGGAAGAGCTGGACACCAAGATCCTTGAAATGATTGACTATCCGGGTCCGGTCCTCTTCGACTGCCGGGTCGAGCGGGCGGAAAACTGCCTGCCGATGATCCCATCAGGCTCTGCGCACAACCAGATGATTCTCGGCGTGATTACGGGTAACGAAATCGGCGAGGCTGGGCGAAAGCTGGTTTGAGATAACACGGCGGAACGCCGGTTGACGTGGGGACGGTGATGGATCTGACACAATTGCTCTCGTTCGGGCAAAGTTATGGCGATGCAATCATCGCCATCCTGTCCGCAGGTGTCGCGGTAATCAGCGCCCTGATCGCGCGGGGCGAAACCCGCCGCCAGCGCAAGCTGCAAACCGAGCGTCTGCGCCAGAGCATCGACGCCGCGAGCCTCGACTGGGGCAATGGCGCGATCGACACGCTGGCGCGCGCCGCAATGTTTGCCCGCACACGCCACCTGCAGACCAATGACGGCGCGTTCCTGGCGAACAAGGCCAATCTGATGGTGGCGCTCTCGACGCTGGTCGACCGGGGCCGGATGTTCTTCCCGAACCTCAATCCGGACAAGAAAGGCGCCGAGAAGGAAGGCGCCTATCGCGGTCACCGTCCGCCGGTGCTGGACGCGCTGATGTGGACCTATCACGAGCTCGAAGCGATGACCCGCGAAGGCGGCCCCTCCGGAGAGGACAGCGCGGCTTTTGTCGACGAGTGCCGCCGCCTGCTCGTCTCCGAGCTGCAGTCCTATCTCGATCCGCGCCGAAAGGACGAAGTGGTCGAGCGTTATGATGATCAGGAGGATGGAGATCGCAAGGACGCCATTTCCAAGTCGCAGGGGCTGAAAGCCAAACTTGAGACCCGCCGCCCCGGGCTTGCCTTCGGCGCCTCGGCGACCCCTAACCAGAGGCTGCAATGAACGACCGGACCACACCCACAGGCGGCAACGGGCCGAAATCGGCCTATTTCATTTCTCATTCTGACGAAGCGGTGGAGCGGCGCACGCTGGCCGTGCTGGTCGACAACGAGCCCGGCGTCCTGGCGCGGGTCGTCGGCCTCTTCTCGGGGCGCGGCTACAACATCGACTCCCTGACCGTCGCCGAAGTCGATGCCAGCCAGCACCGCTCGCGCATTACCATCGTCACGCAAGGCACGCCCCACATTCTCGAGCAGATCGAGGCGCAGCTCCTGCGCATCGTGCCGGTCGCGGAAGTCATCGACATCACCAATTCCAAGAGCGGCATCGAGCGCGAGTTGGCGCTCGTGAAGGTCGCCGGTATCGGCGAAAAGCGCGTCGAAGCCCTCCGCATCGCTGAGATTTTCCGGGCACATGTGATAGATACGACAAACGAGAGCTTCATTTTCGAGGTCACAGGCGCCTCCGAAAAGCTGACCCAGTTCGTCGACCTGATGCGCCCTCTGGGCCTGGTCGAAGTCAGCCGAACCGGCGTCCTGTCGATCAAACGCGGGAAGGAGAAAGGATGATCACCTCTCTCTGGCGCGCCGGTCTGGTGGGCCTTGGCATTATCGCCTCGCCGCTCGCGGCGGGGGCGGAAACGCAAGGCTGCAGCGCGAACCTTTCAACTGCAACCCTATCGACATCGCCGGACGCCGCGCAGATGAGCTGCGATCTTGAGCGGGCTGCGAAGATCAGCGACCGCGCCCGAAAGATCTATGGCGTGCAGCCTGATGCCCAGATCGAGATCATCGACACCGCCTCGCCGAGCGGCGCGGCGTACATCTACAAAGTGCTGAATGACGGGATGCACCTTCGCCTCGATGCGCGCTCAGTGCCCGACGGACGCGGCCCGCGCTGCCGCCTGCAGGCGACGATCGCGGACGATACCGCCAATGCGCTCGCCTCACTGCTCGTGAAGGCCGCCGACGCCGCCGTGCCGGACTATGGCGCGCGCGAGGACGTGAAAATCAACGCCGATGGCTCGCGCAGCGTGCGCCTCGCCATCGAGAGCCATGACATCATCACCCGCGCCCAGACCGCGTCCGGCGAGCGGAAGTTTTCGCGGCATGCCGGATCGGATGATCCGGTGAGCCAACTCAACAATCTCGTCATCGGCGTCGCCAATGTCAGCCCCGATTGGGTCTGCAGCGCCTCCTGACGGATCCCTCCAGCGCCATTTCCCCCTACCCCTTAGCGGAGCCTACGAACGCACATGAAAATCTATTACGAACAAGACGCCGATATCTCGCTGATCCAGAAGAAGAAGGTCGCGGTCGTCGGGTATGGCAGCCAGGGCCACGCCCACGCACTGAACCTCAAGGATTCCGGCGTGAAGAACATCAAGGTCGCGCTGCAGGAAGGCTCCGCCTCACGCAAGAAGGCCGAAGCCGCCGGCCTTGAGGTGACCTCCGTTACCGAAGCAGCGAAATGGGCCGACGTACTGATGATCCTCGTGCCGGACGAGAAACAAGCCGTTCTGTTCGCCAACGAGATCGAGCCGCATCTGCGCGCCGGCCAGCACATCATGTTCGGCCACGGCTTCAACATCCATTACAATCTCATCCGCCCCCGGAAGGATGTGGACGTTTCGCTCTCCGCGCCGAAGGGCCCGGGCCACACGCTACGCAACCAGTTCCAGATGGGCTTCGGCCTGCCGGGCCTGATCGCCATCCACCAGGACGCCACCGGCACCGCCCAGTCCGTCGCCCTGTCCTACTCGAAGGCGATCGGCAACACGCGCGCCGGCGTTATTGAAACCTCGTTCCGGGAAGAGACCGAGACCGATCTCTTCGGCGAACAGGCCGTGCTCTGCGGCGGTATCGTCGAGTTGATCAAGGCCGGTTACGAAACGCTGGTCGAAGCCGGCTACGCGCCCGAGATGGCCTATTTCGAATGCCTCCACGAGACCAAGCTGATCGTCGACCTGATCTATGAAGGCGGCATCGCCAACATGAACTATTCTATCTCGAACACAGCCGAGTACGGCGAATACGTCACTGGCCCGCGTATCGTGAACAGCGAGACGAAGAAGGAAATGAAGAAGGTTCTGGAAGATATCCAGAACGGCACCTTCGCCCGTAACTGGGTGCTGGAGAACCAGGCCGGCGCGCCGGGCTTTCACGCCATGCGCCAACGAATGGCGTCACACAGCATCGAGGAAGTCGGCGAGAAGCTGCGGGGCATGATGCACTGGGCAAAGAACGACCGCCTCGTGGACAAAAGCCGCAATTAGGAATGGGCCAGCCCTTCCTCGAGGGCTTTGCCCACCGCCTCGCAACCGTGGCGGATCAGGAAGAAATCGCCGCGCTGATGGACGCCGCAATCGGTGAACTTCAGCGCGGTTTTCTTTCGCCCGAACAGATCGAGGTCGCCCGTTCCATTATGGGTCTCGACCGCCAGCTGATCGCGGACGGTACATATTTCACCGTGCATGACGCGGCCTCCGGGCGGCTCGCCGCCTGCGGCGGCTGGAGCCACCGCGCGACGCTCTATGGCGGCGACCATTCCACCGCGCAGCGCAACGCCGCACTGCTGCGGATCGGCACCGACGCCGCCCGCATCCGCGCGATGTATACCCATCCGGATTTCGTTCGCCGGGGTCTCGGCAGGTATGTATTGTCCGTATGCGAACAGGCGGCACGCAGCGCCGGATTCAAGCGCGCCGAACTCATGGCGACGCTGGCGGGCGAGCCGCTTTACCGCGCCTGCGGCTACGGAGAGATCGAGCGCATCATCAGCGCGTCGGTGGACGGTATCGATGTGCCGGGCCTGCGGATGGGCAAGGCGATCTGACGGCGCGGGTGCGGCCGCACCTGCGGTGATGTGTCCGCAGGCTCACTCGGCCGCACGATTAAGATCCACCCGGCCGGTCACGCCGGCGACCTGTCCCTTCATAGAATACTGCCAAATCGCATACGGCCTCTGCGGAGGGCCATCGAGCGAGCGGATCCACAGGGGGTGCGCGTCAAAGCCCTCCCCTTCCAGCCATTCGTCGTAGAAGGCCGCCGTCGTATAGATCACTGGCACGACGCCATATTCCGCCTCGAGCGCCGCAAGGAACGTTTGCAGTTCCGCGAGAGTCTCTGTCCGGCTGCCACGCGCCCTGCAATTATGGGCGTGCTCAAGGTCAACGGCGGGGGGCAGCGTTCCGGCACGCACTTCGACCTGGCGCATGAAGTTCTCTGCCTGCGAGACGCCGTCCCGGCAGAGCAAGTAGAAGTGGTACGCACCGGTCTGCCAGCCGAGCCGCGTGGCGGCCCGCCAGTTCTCCTGGAAGCGACCATCGACATGGTCGTCGCCTTCGGTGGCCTTAAGGTAAACGAAATCCAGAGGCTCGGTGCCGAGACGCCCCCAGTCGATCGGACCGTTATGGTGCGACAGGTCGATCCCCTCAGCGCCAGGCGGCAAGAGGGGGGCAGTGGCGGAAATGGCAGAGGCACGGCTTGGCGCCCCGCAGGCGGCCAATAATACAAGCCCTGCCGCCACCAGCTCCATCCGCACAATTCTTGCAAGCATCCGGCAGGAACCCTTCTTCTTTCGTTAACAATAGGTTAACCTGTGGAAAAGGGCGCAAAAAAGGAAACCGCGTCATGCCTGCACCCACGATCAAGGGCGAACTTCCCGCGAAACCGGCCCGTTCCGGTCTCGGCAATGCGATTGCGGCGGGCGGGAAACTTGAAGGCAAGTTTCAGTTTGTCGGTCCGGTCATCATCGGTGCGCACATTCGCGGCGACGTCGAATCCGATGACCTGATCCTCGTCGAAGCCAGCGGCCGAATTGAAGGCCGCATCCGCGCGGCAACCCTCGTCATCCACGGCGCCGTCAGCGGCGACATTGAAGCGAGCAAGAGCCTGGAAGTCTGCACCGGCGGACGCCTCGAGGGCGTTGCCTTTTCCCCGTCGATGAAAGTCGAAGAGCGCACCGTCGTCAGCGCTGATCTGCTGATCGCCCCGGAGCGCTCCGTCGCGCATATCAACAAGGCCGCAGCCGTGCCGGACCTGTCGAACGTCGCGCCGCTCTCGACGCCGCGTGCTGAAGTGCCTGTTGCCGATACCGGCGCGGCAAAAGCCGCCGCAGTCTGATCAGTTGCCGCGCAGGTCGCGCAAGCGGTCGAACGGGTTCTCCGTCGGATCATAAACGCCAAGTTCGCGCATCCGGTTGCACGCCCACTCATACTCTCGGTTGCAGGCCTTGGTTAGCGCATCCGTGCCGGCCAGCACATCCTTGCGCCCGCCAGTCCCCGTGTAAGCCATGTTGCCATACGCCGCGCAGCCACTGACGTCACCGTAGTCGCAAGCCTTCTGGTAGAGCGCGCGGCCTTCAGTCTTGTTCTCGGCCACGCCGCGGCCCTGCACGGTCAGGTAAGCGAGGCCCGAACAGCCCCGGCCATCCTTGCCATCACACATCTTCTTGTAGGAGGCCGCAGCCCCCTTCAGGTCCTGCGCCCCGCCGATACCGGTGCGCTGCATTTCAGCCAGTTTGAAACAACCTTCGAGATCACCTGCCGAACAGGCCGCGGTCGCCGCGTCACGGTCAATCTTCTGCTTGGCCATCCGAGTCTCGGCTTGCTCGAGTGCAATCTCGGCCTGCGTCCGCTCGACCTGCCCAAACTGGGCAGCGGCGGGAAAGGCAACAGCGCCGCACAGAAGGACAGCGCCCAGCATCATTCGGATCTTCATGATCGGCTCTCCATTCGGATTGTGAAGACTAGCGGCGAATTTAGGCATCGCGGGGGCAAGCTTCCAGAGATTACAGTAGCCCCTCCACCGCCGCAGCGCTAACCTTGTCAGCAGCAAGACCAGCAGAGGGACGCGAATATCATGGCTGCAACAGACCAGGTGCCGGTGGATTCCGGTTTCCACGCCAAGAGCACCGCCCGCGAAGTGGTCGCCGGCATCGATCTCACCGGCAAGAACGTCATCGTCACCGGTGGATATTCCGGCATCGGTTTGGAAACCGTCCGTGCCCTCGCCGGCGCCGGCGCCCGCGTCACCGTTCCAGCCCGGCGCGCGGACGCCGCCTCCGCCGCCCTCGCGGACGTCGCCGGCGAGATCGAGATCGCCGCGATGGACCTCGGCGATGTCGCCAGCGTCCGCAGCTTTGCCGACCAGTATCTCGAAACCGGCCGGGCCCTGAACATTCTGATCAACAATGCCGGCGTGATGGCGACGCCCTTCGGCCGGGTCGGCAAGGGCTGGGAAACCCAGTTCGGCACCAATCATCTCGGCCACATGGCGCTTGCCCTGAAACTCGCCCCAGCCCTGCAGGCCGCCGAAGGCGCGCGCGTCGTCGCGCTTTCCTCCACCGGCCATGTCCGTTCGGACGTGATCTGGGACGATCCCCACTACACCACCCGCACCTATGACAAGTGGGAAGCCTATGGGCAGGCGAAGTCTGCCAACGCCCTCTTTGCGCTCGGTGTGGACATGCTCGGCCGCGATGTCGGCGTGCGCGCCTTCTCCATCCACCCCGGCGGCATCTTCACGCCGCTGCAGCGCCACCTGACTGACGAGGAGATGGCCGCGCTCGGCTGGAAAAACCCCGATGGCACCATTCCCGCCGCCGTGGAGGCGATGTTCAAGACCCCTGAACAGGGCGCCTCAACCACCGTCTGGGCGGCCACCTCGCCTGGTCTTGCCGGCAAGGGCGGTGTTTATTGCGAGGACTGCAACATCGCGAAGTCCGCGACGCCCGAAAGCCAGCGCTGGGAACACGCGCGCGAATGGATCACCGATGATGCCCGAGCCGAGCGACTCTGGGCGATGAGCGAGAAGATGCTGGCCGAAGCGTGACCGCCTGCCTGCCGCGCTCGATTGACGGCGCGCCCCGCCTGTCGCACCTGATCCAGCCATGACGCAAGAGACGCCCGCTGCCGCACCGGCCAACCGGAATGCCCTGTTTGTCGGCCTAGGTTTACTGGTGCTGGTGCTGTGTGTGTTCGCGCTCGGCAAGCTCGGCCTGCTGCCGGGGCTGGGTGAAACCGAGGCTTGGCTTAGAAGTCTTGCCGGCAGCCCCTGGGGCCTTCCAGCGGTCATTGCCGTCTTCTGTGTCGCCGCCTTCCTGGGCGTGCCGCAGTTCGCCCTGCTGGCCGCTTCCGTGGCCGTTTTCGGTCCGGTGCTGGGCGCAGCCTATGGCTGGGTTGCCAACATGGTGTCCGGCGCGTTGACATTCGGGGTCGGCCGGGCCGGAGGCGAGGCCGCCGTGCGCCGCTATGCCGGGCCCCGCGCTCAGAAACTGTCCACCCTGATTGGTCGCAACGCCCTGATCGCCAGCGCGATCGTCCGCAGCGTGCCGGCGGGGCCCTTCCTGATCGTCAACATGGTGTTCGGCGCCAGCGCCGCGAAGTTCCGGGACTACTGGATCGGCATGGGCCTCGGCATCCTGCCGAAGATCCTGCTGGTTTCGGTGGGCTGGCAGACCATTGTGTCGGCCTATGAAGGCAACCCCCTGACGGCCATTCTGTTCGGGGGCGCGGCCCTCGCCCTGTACCTGGGTGTGGCATTTTTCGTCGTCCGGCGGGCCCGGCGCGCCTGGCAAGATATTCCCGCGACTACCCCGCAGGAGATTGACACCGGGCAGAACAAGGGCGATTAAAGCCGCTATGCGCAAACTCTTGCCCCTTCTTCTGCTGCTTACCGGCCCCTGGCCGGAGCCGGTCGCCTCCAACTGAGGGGCGCACGCGCGGCCAGGGGATGCTGAACCATCTGACACCCCTTCCCTCAGAACCCATCGCAAAGCCGCAAACCCCATGACCTCGAAATCCACCGCGAAAGCCGCGAAGAAACCCCGCGTCGTCATTTTTGACACCACCATGCGCGACGGCGAACAGTCGCCCGGCGCTTCGATGACGCACAATGAAAAACTGGAACTCGGCAACCTGCTCGAAGAGATGGGCGTCGATGTCATTGAGGCCGGCTTCCCCGCCGCCTCGGAGGGCGACTTCTTGTCCGTCAGCGCCATTGCCGCCCAGTCCAAGCGCGCAATCATCTGCGGCCTCGCCCGCTCCACGCCCGCGGACATCGACCGCTGCGGCGAAGCCGTCCGCAAGGCCGCGCGCCCGCGCATCCACACGTTCATCTCCACCAGCCCCGTGCACATGAAGCACAAGCTGAAGATGGGTCCGAACGCTGTGCTGGAAGCCGTCGGGCGCTCGGTCGCGCAGGCCCGCAACCTGGTCGATGATGTCGAGTGGAGCGCCGAAGACGCCACCCGCACCGAGTTCGACTTTCTCTGCAAGTGTATCGACGCGGCTATCACCTCGGGGGCGACCACGATCAACGTGCCGGACACGGTCGGCTATTCGCACCCGGACGAGTACGGCGCCCTGATCCGCCGGCTGATCGAAAACATTCCGAACTCGGACAAGGTGATCTGGTCCACGCACTGCCACAACGACCTCGGCCTCGCGGTCGCGAACTCCTTGGCCGGAATGTCGAATGGCGCTCGCCAGATTGAGTGCACGATCAACGGCCTCGGCGAACGCGCAGGAAACGCCGCGTTGGAAGAAATCGTGATGGCCATGAAAGTGCGCGGCGACACGCTGCCCTACGAGACCGGCATTGACACGAGCTATCTCGCCCGCGCTTCGGCCATGGTCAGCCGCATCACCGGTTTCCCGGTGCAGTACAACAAGGCGATCGTCGGCAAGAACGCCTTCGCGCATGAAAGCGGAATCCACCAGGATGGCATGCTGAAGAATTCCGAGACTTACGAGATCATGAAGCCGGAAGATGTCGGCGTCGCGAAAACCTCGCTGGTCATGGGCAAGCTGTCTGGCCGCAACGCCTTCCGCGACAAGCTGGAATCGATGGGCTACTTCATCGAGGGCGAGGCGCTGAACGACGCGTTCAAGCGCTTCAAGGACCTCGCCGACCGCAAGAAACACGTGTTCGACGATGACATCGTCGCCCTGGTCGACGAACAGCTGGCCACCGAAGGCGAGCGCATTGCATTCAAGCGCCTGCGCGTCGTTGCCGGCACCGATGGTCCGCAGACGGCCGAAATCGACCTCGTCGTGGACGGCGAAGAGAAGTTCGCCATTGCGCGCGGCAATGGCCCGGTCGATGCCGTGTTCAACGCTATCCGCCAGATCGTGCCGCACCAGGCCGTGCTGGAACTCTACCAGGTGCATGCCGTGACTGGGGGCACGGATGCGCAGGCCACCGTCTCGGTGCGTCTCAATGGCGACGGCATCATGGCGACGGGACGCTCATCGGATCCCGACACGCTGGTCGCCAGCGCCAAGGCCTACCTGCACGCGCTCAACAAGTTCGAAGTGCGCAAGGCGAAGCGGAAAGCGGCCTAAAGCGGCGTTCCGAAAAGTGGGAACCGGCTTTCGGGAAAACGCCGCGACGAGCAAGTGGCTGGAGCCCAGGGGGCTCTAGCTATCGGTCTCGCCGAAGCCGTCCTCAATTAGGCGGGCGATGGCGTTCACTGCTTCGTCCGCCTGCGCGCCCCTGCCCTTGATCTCGACGACGCAGCCTGTGTGCGCAACCAGCATCAGAAGGTCCATGATCGAACGGGCATCGGCCGTCTCGCTTTCGTGGCTGACGAACACCTGCGCATCGAACTCGGCGGCGAGCTTGGCGAGTTTGGCCGAAGCCCGGGCGTGCAGCCCCTTGCGATTGATTATGGTGGCGCGCCGCGTGGCGGGGAACGCGTCGGACATCAGTAGGACGGCAACTTTGCGAGGATGTCGGAAGCGATCGTGATGTACTTACGGCCCCCTTCGGCCGCATCCTGCGCGCTTTCTTCCAAGGTGAGGTTGTCGCGCGTCTGGGCCAGCTTTATCAGCATGGGGAGGTTGGCGCCGGAGACGATTTCCATCCGCGCGCGGCTGCGCAGCGAGAGAACAAGGTTCGACGGCGTGCCGCCGAACATATCGGTGAGAACGATCACGCCGCGGCCGGCGTCGCAGGCTTTCACCGCCTCGAGGATCGCTTCGCGCTTCAGATCAAGGTCTTCGTCGGCTTCGATCGACACTGCACGCGTTCGCCAAAGCCGTCCAACCACGTGTTCCGCGGCCGCCACGAGCTCGTGCGCAAGTTTGCCATGGCTGACGACAACGATGCCGATCATGTGTTTCGGAACGCTCGGTTTCACTTAACAGAACCGTCACGTTGGCACGATGCTGCGGCGCGTCAAGGCGCATTCAGCCGACGTGCAAGCGCTTTCCTCAGGCGGTGTGGCCGAGACCCAACACATCATTCATGTCGTAAAGACCCGCCGGCTGGGCCGCGGCCCACTCGGCAGCCGCTACCGCTCCTTCAGCAAAAACCGTCCGGTCCAGCGCCATGTGCGACAGGCGCAGCACCTCCCGCGTCGCCCCGAACATAACTTCGTGTTCACCATAAATACCCCCGCCGCGGCGCACCGCCATCCCGATCTCGCCTTCCTTGCGGGCGGCGTCCGGGCCCAGATACGGCTTCGCCAGAAGGTCCCCCAATGAGCGCCCGCGCCCTGCGGCCGCGGCCTCGCCCAGCATCAGCGCCGTGCCCGACGGGGCGTCCACTTTTAGCCGATGATGGCTCTCCAGCACCTCGATGTCCCAGCCGGACCCGAGACGCGATGCCGCAAGTCGCGTCAGGGCCTGCAGCAGGTTAATGCCGACCGAGAAGTTGCCGGCCTTGACGATGGCGAAGCGGGCGGATGCCGCCTGGATCACAATTTCCTGATCAGGCGCAAAGCCTGTCGTGCCGATCACCACCGCACGCACCGACGTCGTGCGCAGCGCGCCCAGCGCGGCCAGCGTCGCCTCCGGCCGGGTAAAATCGATCCACACATCGGCGCCGTCGGCGGCTTCCTGCACGTCTGGCGAAGGCCAAACGCCCACCGCGCGCCGCCCGGCCAGAACCCCCGCATCCTCATCGAACACACCCGACGCGGCAACCTCGCTGGCCCCTGCGAGCACCAGCCCACGGTCGATCACCATCGCGGCCAGCTGGCGTCCCATACGCCCCGCCACACCCGCCACAGCCACTTTCAGCGCATCACTGGATTTCGTCATTGCGGCTTTCCTTTTCGCGCCGTTCTTTCAGTTCATCCGAGAAGGCGCTGGCAAACACACCTGCCGGCAGGGCCACAACCCCGATACCCGCAATTGCGATGATCGCCGAGAAAAAACGCCCGAGCGGCGTGACCGGATAGACATCCCCATAGCCCACTGTCGTCAGGGTGGCGACCGCCCACCAGAGGGCACGCGGGATCGAGGCGAACTCCTCCTGACGCTGCCCGCCGATCCCTTCCACAAAATACAGCAGCACCGCCGACACGTAGACCAGTGTCAGCGCCACTGCGAGGCTCGTCATCAATTGCGAGCTCGACCGCCGCAGCGCCGCGCCCAGCGCGTCAAAGGCCGGGATGAAGCGCGCGATCTTCACGAGCCGCGCCAGCCGCAGCACGCGCAGCACCAGCAGCGCGCCTCCACCGCCGACCAGCATCAGGATCAGCTCGGGAAGGAAGGCCAGAAGATCCGCAATCGGATAAAACTGCGTCGCGTATTTGAGCCGCCCGCCCAAACCCCGGAACTGCGGATCAACCCCCGCCACCCAGATGCGGGCGGCGTATTCGACCGCAAAGATGCTGACAACGGTGATGTTGAACACGGCAAACAGCTTCGCCCAGGCCGGCTGCTGGTTCAGCACAGGCTCTGTCTCCAGCGCCAGGAACAGGAAGGATAACAGCACAAGGCCGACGATGAAGAGGTTGAGCGGCGAAATGCCGGACTTGCGCGCCTCCGGCACAAGCTGCCGATAAAGCCAGGCCTGCATGATCCGTCCGCTCCCTGCCTCTCGCGGCCTAGCCGCGCAACACGCCGCCCGTTCCTTTTGCCACGGAAGCAATGATCCGGTCCATGATCGCCTGGATCTGGTCATCCTTCAGGGCTTCGCGCGGCTGGATTGTCACTTCGAACGCGACCGACTTCTTGCCCTCCGGCACGCCCTGGCCCTGGTAGACGTCGAACACGTCCACCTTCAAGACGAGTTGCTTCTCGGCGCCCTGCGCATGCTTCACGAGTTCACCGGCCGCAACCCCTGCGTCCACGACGAAGGCCAGGTCGCGCCGGATCGGCGTGAGGTCCGCCTTCTCCAGTACCGGCTTAGTCTTGGTCGCCCTCGCCTTCATCACCGGGAGCGCGTTGAGGTTCAGCTCGAACGCATAGACCGGACCGTCCACATCCAGCGCCTTCAGTACGCCAGGATGCAGCGCGCCGAAATTGGCAACTGTCATCTTCGGGCCAAGCTTGAGGCTCGCCGACTGGCCGGGATGCCAGTGGGGCTGCGTCGCTGCGCCGATCTGGAACTTATCCGTAGACTGACCAAGCGCACAGAGCAGCGCAAAGAGATCGGCTTTGGCCGCAAAGGCGTCATAAGGCTGTACGCTGCCCTGCCAGTGGCGCTGCGCCGAAGGTTGCACCAATGCGGCAATGACCGTGCGCTGATCCTTTGGGCCATCACCGAGATAGATCGGCCCAGCTTCGAACAGGCGGATGCTTCGCTCGCCGCGGTTGGCGGAGCGCTGCGCGGCTTGCGCAAGGTTGGAGAGCGCCGTGGAGCGCATGTAATTCAGCTCGCTCGCGACAGGGTTTGCCACCGTCAGCGCCTCGTCGATCTTGCCGAAGAGGCTCGCATGCTCCTTTGCCATGAAGCTCCAGGTCACGGCCTCGAGGAAACCGCGTGCGGCCATCGCCCGGCGCGCGATCGCGACGCGCGTCTGCCGCGTCGAGGCAACACCCTGCTTCATCCCCTCGATCATCGGCAGCGAGCGTGTCGGGAGCTGGTCATAGCCAACCAGGCGCGCGATCTCTTCCACAATGTCCGCAGACCGATCAATGTCGAAACGGTGCGAGGGCGGGAGCAGATACCAGGCATCGCCCGCGTCCTCGATGTCGATCTCGAGATCCTTCAGGATGCGCTTCATTTCCGCGGGCTTCACGAGGAGGCCTGTGAGGCGCTCCACATCGCTGTGATAGAAGGTCACTTTCTGGATGCGCGCGGAAATGCTGCCCGCAACGCGCGCCTTGGTGGCGGTGCCGCCGCCATATTCCAGGATCAGCGCGAGGGCAAGGTTCAGCCCATCCAGGCAGCTTTGCGGATCGACGCCGCGCTCGAAGCGGTAACGCGCATCGGAATGGATACCGGTAACGCGTCCGGTGCGCGCGGTGCGCAGCGGATCGAACCAGGCGCTCTCGATGAACACGTCAGTCGTCTCGGCGGAGACGCCGGTGGACATGCCGCCCATCACGCCGCCAAGACCGATCACGCCGGAGGCATCCGCGATCACGCACATGTCTTCCGTGACTGAATAGTTTTTCCCGTCGAGCGCCTCAAGGCTTTCGCCCTTGCGGCCAAGCCGGGCGACGACGGCGCCGGACAGCTTCGCCGCGTCATAGACGTGCAGCGGACGCGCGCGGTCCAGCGAGATATAGTTCGTCACGTCCACCAGAAGGGAACGCGGCTGCAGGCCGGCCGCCTTGAGGCGCGCCTGCATCCAGTCCGGGGACGGTCCATTGGTGACGCCGCGCACGAGCGCGCCCGCGAAGATCGGGCAGGCTTCCGGCGCTTCCAGCTTGATCTCTACCGGGCAATCGCCGCTGCCTGGCACCTTCCTGGCGTCGTTGCGCAGGAAGCGGCCAGCGCCTGCGGCAGCAAGGTCGCGCGCAATGCCCTGCACGCCCAGCCAGTCCGGCCGGTTCGGCGTCACTTCGAAATCGATTACCGCATCGGTTGCGCCCAGCGCCTCGGCGGCCGGCATTCCGACCGTATAATCGCCGTTCAGGTCGATGATGCCATCATGGTCATCGCCAATCTCAAGTTCGCGGGAGGAGCACATCATGCCGTGGCTTTCGACGCCGCGAATGGCGCGGGGCTTCTTGTCGAGCGCCATGCTGAGCCCCGGAATCCAGGTACCGAGCGGCGCATAGATCGCTGTCATTCCGGCACGCGCGTTTGGCGCGCCGCAGACGATCTGCTTGACGCCGTCGATCGTCTCGACCTTGCAGACGCGCAGCTTATCCGCCTGCGGATGAGGCTCGGCTTCCAGCACCTTACATGCCGTGAACGGCGCCAGTGCCTTCTTCGGGTCGGTGACGTGCTCGACCTCAAGCCCCGCCTTGCCCATATAGCCGAGGATATCATCCAGCGACGCTTTGGTGACGAGATGATCGTTCAGCCAGGATAGGGTGAATTTCATGCATTTGCTCCGAGAGCGGTATATCTGGCGGCCAGCGCTTCTGCGCGCTCGGCCTTCAAGTGTTCATTCGCGCGGGCGGCAAACACGCCGTCCAGTACAGCGACAAGGCGAAACGTTTCGAAGATCACCTTCATGCCGGGCGCGTACGTGCCCTCGCGCTGGAAATAGGCCTTGTGCACATCAAGCCAGTAAGCGTGGCTGAGATCACCCTCGCCTTCCTGCGCCGCTTGCGCAGGCGTGACCGTCTCGAGCGCAATGACATCCAGTGACAGGGTCTCGATCACCGCGACAGGTCTGCCCTCGCCGGACAACACAACCTGTTGCTCGCCGATTTCAGCTTCAAATCCATGCACCGCCGCCGAACAGGTCGCGGTCTTCACACCTGCTACGACCAGCGCGGCCAGGCGGTCCGCCAGTTCAGGACTGTCCCCGAAACGAAAGTGTTTGAGGCCCGCCCAATCCGGATGCGAGGTCACGACAACCCTCCGCTGACGGACGGTGTAAGCCAGGGCGAGAAGCCGTAATGACGGGTCCATTGCGGATCTGCTTCGAAATAGGGGCGCAGGTCCGGCATGCCGTATTTCAGCATGGCGAGACGGTCGACGCCCATGCCGAAGGCGAAGCCCTGGTGGACCGCCGGGTCCAGCCCGCAATTGCGCAGCACGTTCGGATGCACCATCCCGCAGCCAAGCACCTCCAGCCAGTCTGTACCTTTGCCGACTTCGACCACGCCGCCGGAACGCTGGCATTGCACGTCCATCTCGGCCGAAGGCTCCGTGAACGGAAAGAAGTGCGGACGGAAACGCGCGGTCACATTCTCCACTTCGAAAAACGCTTTCACGAAGTCGACAAGGCAGCCCTTGAGGTGACCCATGTGGATGCCTTCCTCGATGACGAGGCCTTCCACCTGGTGGAACATCGGCGTGTGGGTCGCGTCCCAGTCATTGCGGAACACGCGGCCTGGCACCAGAATCCGGATCGGCGGCTTCTCGGTCATCATGGTGCGCACCTGCACCGGGCTCGTATGTGTACGGAGCACTTTTGGCAGCGCGCTGTCGCCCTGCTTCAGGAAGAAGGTGTCATGCGTCTCGCGCGCCGGGTGACCTTCGGGGAAGTTCAGTGCCGTGAAGTTGTGCCAATCGTCTTCAATGTCCGGGCCTTCCGCCACGCGGAAACCCATGTCGCCGAAGATGGCCGCGATCTCCTCGAACACCTGCATGACCGGATGCAGCGCCCCTTCCCCGGCCGACGGGGCGGCCGGCAACGTGAGGTCCACAGTTTCGCGCTTCAGCTGGGCTTCCAGCGCCACCGCCTCAAGCGCGCCCTTGCGCGCGCGCACGGCGTCCTCAATGCGAACCTTGAGCGCATTCAGCGCCGGGCCCTTTTCCTTGCGTTCTTCCGGAGCCATCGTCCCCAGCGTTCCCATCAGGCCGGAAACCCGGCCCTTCTTGCCAAGTTCGGCTACGCGCACGGCGTCCAGCGCATCAAGGCTGGCCGCGCCCTTGATGGCGGCCAGCGCTTCCTGCTCGATGGATGTAATGTCGGACAAGTGACAACCCTTCCGGAAAACCAAGCGCGCTGTTTAGCGGCCTCTTGGGCCCGCGCCAACCCGCTAGAATCGCGCTTCAGACCGGCTCGTAATGGCGCAAGGCAGCAAAGAAAGTCTCAAAATCCTTCCACCAGACGATCTGGTCCCGGCTGCCATCGGCATTGAACCGGTCGAAATCGGTATAACCGACCCGCGGAGCCCCCGGCTGGTTATAGTCCAGAAACAGGGTTTCCCGGTACCACTGGGCCAGCACGATCATCCCTTTCGCTCCCGGCGGGAACTGGTTTGCCTCGTCCGGAGCATCCGGGTCGGCATAGTCAGTGACTGAATCCCAGACCGTGCGCAGGCTTTCGGCCGGCACGAGGTCATTGTAGCCGCCGAACGGCATGATCACGTGGTTGTAGCGGCTGGGCTCGGGATGTTCCGGCAACGGAATGCACAGACCCGCGACCGAACCGCCATTCTGGTGGCGGTAGAGCGCGATCAGCTGGTCCGGCAAAGCCCGTCCAAGGCGCGCCTCAGCGCGGGTGATGTCATCCTCGCTGAGGCCCTCGGTCAGCGCCGAATAAGCATCCGCCCAGGCGGCGGCCTCATGTTCGGTGGCTGACACCGTGTCGGCAGGGGCGGAGAAAAAGGATTGCAGCGTTACGGGCTCCGGCAGCAGCCGCAGATCCGCAGCCGGCGTCTCGTCTGCAACACCCATATCCCTGGCCCAGTCCGGGAAATAGCTCGACGGCCGGCCCTCAAGCCGGTCGATATACAGGCCGAGGATCGACCCAATCGCACCGATCGCCAGCGGCCAGATCGCGTCACCCGGCGAAAACGGCGCGACAGCCACCCCGCCGCTGACCAGCGCGCTGAAGCCGAAGCCGACCAGGTAGAGCACCGAAACCAGCACTAGCTGCACGCCAAAATCGGCCGGCACCTGCAGCCAGTATGGCTTCAGTTTCCCGGTATTGCGCGCATGGCGCCAGGTGCGCATCTGGCCGAAGAGGTAGGCCGCGGTGAAGCCGATGCCGAGGAAAGGCAGGATCCAGGCCGACCGCTGCACGAAGCCCATGGCGAGCACGAACACGACCAGACTGACGCCCAGTGTGATCCGCAGTGCTGCGCTCAGCTTCGACACGCCCATGAAAAAAAGCCTCCCGCGACATGAGGTCAGCGGGAGGCTTAATTCAGGCGCGGGCGATGTGCCAGCGGGCGCGATCAGATTACGCGCGGGCAGCTTTCTTGCGGGCGTTGCGGGCCTTCTTGGTGTTGCCAAAAATGCCGATGTTGGCGCGCTTTGAAAGGTTGGCGGTCCATTTCGAGTTCCGGCGCTTGACGCGCGGCTTCTTGCTCGGGTGGAGGACGCTGTTCGGGGACTTGCTCATGGGTCGGGATCCTTAGGCGAGGGCAGCTTTGGCCTGGGAGACGAGGGCGCCGAAAGCCTCCGGTTCCCGGACAGCGAGATCGGCCATGACCTTCCGGTCAACTTCAATGCCGGCCTTCGTCAAGCCGTTGATAAAGCTGGAATATGTCAGCTCTTCGTCATGGATACGGACGGCAGCGTTGATGCGTTGGATCCAGAGGGAGCGGAACTGGCGTTTTTTGACCTTGCGGCCAACGTAGGCGTACTCGCCGGCTTTCCAGACAGCAGCGGAGGCGTTGCTGAAGGTATTCTTGCGGCGGCCGCGGAAGCCCTTGGCTTGCTTCAGGATCTTCTTGTGGCGGGCGTGGGCGGGCACTTTGGCGCGTGAACGGGGCATACTGGCCTCCTGTCAATTCGTGTTCAAGATCAATGGGATAGGAAGTTACAGGCCGTACGGCAGGTACTTCTTGACGCGGGACTCGTCTGCCTTGGCGCCGACGGACGTGCCGCGGTTCTGGCGGATATATTTCGAGTTATGGCTGATCAGGCGGTGGCGTTTGCCGGCCACGCCATGCTTCAACTTTCCGGTCGCGGTGATCTTGAACCGCTTTGCAGCGGCCTTCTTGGTCTTCATCTTCGGCATGTTTTTCTCCTCAAACTGTAGAGCTCACACCAGATCTGGCGGCCCGGGATACACGGACAGTGGGGCAATGCCGTCGCCCCGGAGTCCGGAAGTGGCGGCTTATGAAGGAGCGGCGGCCAGGAATCAAGGGGGCGCGCTGAACCTAGGCAAAAGTTCCGCCTTGCCCCGCGAAAAGGCGAGCCCAGAAACGTCCAGACGTCGTTTGGAGACTTATGGACGGTTTTTGCTTTCGAGGCGGCATCGCGGCCTGGCGGGCGGCGCCCGTTTTTTGAAAGCCGGAGGCAGCTGGCGGGAACATCCTACCTGATTTGGGCGATCATTCACTCATTTTATAAAAAGAGGAACCTGGGTTGCCTTCGCATCAGGGTAACGGGGCCGGGCGGCGAAACAGAGAATGATCGGGGGAAGTCGCAGGATTGCATTATCTGTGGAGTGAGAAAAAAGCAGACAGCCCGAAAGGGCAGTCCGTGAGCGGTCGCAAGGTGCATTGAGCGCAGCCATAAACACCGCGGTCGCATTAGTCGCCAGCGCGAGGGCTTCGGCACCTGCGAAGCGGGCGGCGCCGACGAGGGCGTTAACCTCGCCGGCGGCATTCGTGAGGCGGCGCCTCAATGCATCAACGGGGTGTTCCTCGGCAGGGCGGCAATGTCGGGCAGTGGCGCCGGAGAAAAGCGGGCGCGTGAGCGCGGGCGACTCACCAAGGTCGAGCGAAGGGAGCGCTGGCGCGCGGAAGGTACCGTAGTCCGCCCACAGAGCATCGGCGGCATTGATACGGTTATCGATGACCTGGCCCTGGCTTTCGAACAGGTAGTGGCACAGGCGGCGAGCGCAGGGGCGTCTCCTGGCGACATCCTCCGAATACGGAGAGTGACGGGGTCGTAGCGAGCAGGGAAGACGTCTTCCCACCGCTCGGCACGGAGGCACGGTGCCCCTGCTCCGCGAAGGCGGGAAGCGACAAGAAAGCCGTCCGCAGAAGTCCCGCAATCCGGTGCCGGCCAGCAGCAAGCATGGACAGATGATGCCGCGCGCTGAGGGAACACTCATAGGGGGGGTAGCAAAAAGCCCCCGCTGGTGGCGAGGGCTTCTGGACGGTTCAATGGGGGCCGATCAACGCGGGGCGAGGACCATGGTCATCTGCTTGCCCTCGAGCTTGGGTTCGAGCTCGACCTTGGCAGTCTCCTCGAAATCCTTCTTCATCTTCTCGAGGAGTTCCATGCCGAGATGCTGGTGGGCCATCTCGCGGCCACGGAAGCGCAGGGTGATCTTCACCTTGTCACCCTCTTCAAAGAAGCGGTGGATGGCGCGGGCCTTCACTTCATAATCGTGCGTGTCGATGTTCGGCCGGATCTTGATCTCTTTGAGCTCGGAAGACTTTTGCTTCTTCCGGGCGGCAGCCTTCTTCTTGCGCTCCTCGAAGCGGACCTTGCCGTAATCGAGGATTTTGACGACAGGCACTTCCTGCTCGCCGGAAACTTCCACAAGGTCGAGAGCCGCTTCGCGCGCAGCGTCGAGCGCGGCAGCGAGGGGCATCACGCCCTGCTTCTCACCTTTTTCGTCGATCAGCAGCACGCGGGCGGCGCGGATCTCTTCGTTGATACGTGGGCCAACCTGCTTTTTGGCGGGGGCTTCGGCTTCAGGTCTGCGAGCTATGGGAGGACTCCTTCCCGGATTGTTGAAAGTGGCGTGAATATGCCCGCAATTGCAGGCATCTTCAAGGCGCGATGCTTTGGCGCGGACCGGGCCGGGACGCAACCGGCAAAGTTCGGGGGGCCAGATTGCCCTGCGGCAGGGGATCGGCTTTGGTGCGCAGCTCAACACTGCGTCCCGGGGGCCTGCCATGAGACTTTTTGCGATGATTGGTGCCTGTCTGATTCTGGTGGCGGGGCCGGCGATGGCGGAGACGAAGATAGCGCCGGCGAAGCCCCTGGAGCAGCAGGTGGCGGGGCTGACGGCCAGGCCGGGCTTTCTAGACCTCTACGCAGACCCCGCGACCGGGCGGGTTCTGGCCGCCCTGCCCGCGCCGGGCGCGGACGGCGTGAGTGTGCGGTTCATCCATGCAGTCGGCCTCACGGCGGGGCTCGGCTCGAACCCGATTGGGCTCGACCGGGGGAATGCTTCGTCCGGCGAAATCGTTCGGTTCCGGCGGATTGGCGACAAGGTGGTGGCCGAGCAGGAGAACTGGCGCTACCGGGCAACCTCGGGGCGGGCGGCGGAAGAGAAATCCGTCCAGCAGAGCTTTGCGACGTCCTTCCTCTGGTCGACCGGCATCGCGGCGACCGGGGCGGACGGCCGACTGCTGGTTGACCTGACGGGCTTTCTGACGCGCGACGCTGGCAATTTCAGTGCAGCGCTGGCGCACGGCAAGGACGCGGCAGGCTACAGTCTCGCGGCCGACCGATCGATGCCGGACACCGCGAGTGTACTTTCGTTTCCAGACAATACGGAGATCGATGCCTTCCTGACTTTCGAAACCTCCGCGCCAAACGCCGAGACGCGCGCGGCGGCGGCGGACGGACGGGCGGTGACGCTGGTAGTACACCATTCCTTTGTGCGCCTGCCGGATGACGGATATGAGCCGCGCGCGTTTGATCAGCGCACGGCCAATATCGGCATGGGTTTCTATGACTTCTCAGCACCGCTGGGCGAGCCGATCGTGACGCGCCTGTCGCGCCGGTTCCGGCTGGAGAAGACCGACCCTTTAGCGGCAATTTCGCCGGTCAAGAAGCCGATCGTGTTCTATGTCGACAATGGCGCGCCGCCGGAAATCCGTGATGCCTTGATCGAGGGCGCAAGCTGGTGGGCGGAAGGTTTCGAGGCGGCGGGCTTCAAGGATGCCTACCGCGTAGAAGTGCTGCCGGAGGACGCGCATCCGCTGGACGTGCGCTACAATGTCATCAACTGGGTGCATCGGCAGACGCGGGGCTGGTCGTATGGCGGCAGCGTGTCCGATCCGCGCACCGGTGAAATTCTGAAGGCGAACGTGATCCTCGGCTCGCAGCGCATCCGGCAGGACCGCATGATCTTCGAAGGTCTTGCGGGCGCTGAGAAGACGGGCACCGGCGCAGCCGACGACCCGATCACGATCTCACTGGCGCGCATCCGACAGCTTTCGGCGCACGAAGTTGGCCATACGCTCGGGATTGCCCACAATTTTGCGGCCAGCAATACGGGGCGTGCCTCGGTGATGGACTATCCGGCCCCGTGGGTGAAACCAACCGCGGAAGGCGGTCTCGATTTCTCGAACGCTTATGGCGCGGGGCTTGGCGCGTGGGACGTTTTCACGATCAAGTGGCTGTATACGGAGTTTCCAGGCGGCCGAGATGACGGCGCGGCGCTGGACGCGATGGTGGACGCCGCCTACGGATCAGGCCTGCGCTTTGTGTCCGATGACCATGCGCGCACGATGGACACCGCGCATCCTTATGCCTCCGTGTGGGACAATGGCGCAGACCCCGTTGCGGCGCTCGACGAGGTGATGACCGTGCGGCGAATCGCGCTCGATGGGTTTGGCCCGCGCGTGCTGGCGAAAGGGCGGCCGAGCTCCGATCTCAATGCCGTGCTTGTGCCAGTCTACCTCTACCATCGCTATCAGGTGGAGGCGGCGGCGAAGTTCATCGGCGGCTTGGATTTCCGCTATGCAGTGACTGGTGACGGCGACGCGGCAGCCAAACCTATGGCGCCAGAGGAACAGCGCCGCGCGCTGACCGCGCTGGTGCGCACGCTGGACCCGGCGTCGCTGGACCTGCCGGACGCCGTGCTGAACCAGCTGACGCCCGGCGAACTGGGCTATGCCGGCGTAGGCTCGATTGCTGAAGTGTTCCCGGGGCGGACGGGGCCGGTGTTTGATCTTGCGGGCGCGGCAGATATTGCGGCGGGACTAACACTCTCTGCGATTCTGGAACCCTCGCGGGCGGGGCGCGTGGCGGCCTATGAGCAGCGCGTGCCGGGCACGTTGAGCCTTCGGGCAATCCTCGACGAGATCGACGCGGCAGTGTTTGCGCCGGAGACCGACGCGCGGCTGGCGCCGCTGGCGCGCGTGGTGCAGGCCCGGTTCGTTTCGGAGATGATGGCGCTGGCACGGGCGGAAGGCGCGACGGCGGAAGTTTCGGCGGTGGTGGACGCCAAGCTGGCAGCAATGAGCCAGGGTTTCGGCAAGAAGCTCAAGGGCGAGAGCGAGACAGACCGCGCGCACCTGGCCGCGCTCAGTGCACGGATCAGCCGGCATCTCGCCCGCGAAGACGCGGCGCTGGCGCGGCCGCTGCCGGCCCTGCCGGTGCCGCCCGGCCCGCCGATTGGCGCGATGGGGCAGACGGAAGACTGCTGGTTCTGCGGAAACTAGGCTTTCAGGACGCCGAGTGCGCGGACCGATTGCCAGACATCGTCCACCGAGAGTTCCTGCAGCGTAGGCGCCGCATTGACGATGACCGGCCTGGGGCCGCGCGGGGCCGAATGGTCCGGATCGCTCTCGGTGGTGGCGAAGAGGGCGATGCCCGGCGCGCCAGCGAGCGTGGCCATGTGCATCGGGCCGGTATCGTTGCCGACCACGAAGACGGCGGTTTCGGCAAGCGTCACGATCTGGAAAAGATCCGTACGCGTCACAAGGCTTTTTACACGCGGCTCGCGCTTCACGATCTCCTGCGCGATCTGGCCTTCCGCCTTGCCGCCGATGATGGCGGGCTGGATGCCGGCATCGGCGATACGTTTGGCAAGGGCGGCATAGTTCTCGACCGGCCAGCGCTTGGCCTCACGGTGCTCGGACGCGCCAGGGATCAACAGCATGTAGGGCGGCGTGAGGCCGAAATAAGCGGGGTTCAGGCGCGGCGTGTTGCCGAGCTTCGGACGCACCCAGCCAAGATCCGGGAACGGCGCACTGCGCCCAAGCCAGCGGCCCTGCGGCGCGACACCCGCGACTTCCAGCTGTTCGGCGAGCCGGTCGATGGAGTGCATCGAGCCGCGGGCCGGGTTGTCGTGGAAGAAGGCGGCCTTCTCGTGATGGCCGGACCAGAGCGGCGTCTTGCCGCCGCGGTTGAGCGCGGTGAAGTAGTTCTTGGTGCGGCCGCTGGTCTGGAAGTCATAAATGACGTCGTACTTCGCTTTCTTGATGCGCTGGATCAGGGCGGCAGTGGGCTTCAGGCCTTCCGGGCGGCCATCGGTCTCTACGGCGTCAACATAAGGCATGACCTTCGCAAATTCCTCGAAGGGCGGCGTGGTCAGCAGGGTGATGCGGGCAGAGGGGTGGAACTCGCGGACCGCACGCATGGCGCCGAGCGCGAGGACAAAGTCACCCAGCGCGCTGAGCTTGATGACCAGCACTTCCTTTGCCGTGGCGCCCGGATTGGCCGGACTGGCGGTTTTGGTCCGCGCGGTGTTCAAGTCCTCGATTTCCCCTACTCCAGCAGGCGCTTATAGACCCTCAGTGTCGCCGCCTGAAGCCCTCTTTTCGAGAAGTGGCGGCTGATATGGGCACGGCCCTCCCGGCCCATCGAGGCGCGGGATGCCGGACCGAGGGAGAGCATGGCACGGATGGCACCGGCCAGCGCGGGCGCGCTGCCCGGTTCGGCGCGGGTGCCGGTCTCGTATTCGACAACAGTTTCGCGGGCGCCGCCATGGTCGGCGACGATCACGGGCCGGGCCATGGCGGAGGCCTCGGCCGCGACCCTGCCGAAGGCTTCCGGCCGGGTGGAGGGGGCAAGGACGAGGCCGGCGGCGAGGTAGGCGGCAGGCATGTCGGTGATGTGGGGCACGATGCGGGCATGGCTGGTCAGGCCAAGGCGGGTGATCTGGTGCTCGAGGTCGGAGACGTAGCCGTCGCGGCCCTGCGCGTCACCGGCAAGGATGAGAATGAGGCCGTCTCGCTCCTCGGGCGAGAGCAGACCGAGGGCTTCCAGCGCCAGGCCCTGGCCTTTCCAGCTGGTGAGGCGGCCAGGAAGCAGCAACACGAGACGCGTGTCGCCTTCGAGGCCCCAGGCCTGGCGCAGCGCGTCCACGCGGGCCTGGGCAACGGCGGCGGGATCGAAGGCGTCAAGGTCCACACCGCGCGGTATGGTGACGATACGGGCGGGATCGATTCCGTGGACCTCGGCGATGTGCGCGGCGATCCACTCGGAATTGGCGATGACGAGATCGCCTTTGGCCATGACTGAATTGTAGGCCTTCTTCAGACCGGTCGTGCCGGAATAAGCGCCGTGATAGGTGGTAACGAAGGGTACACCTTCAGCTTTCGCAGCCGCCCAAGCGCTCCACGCAGGCGCGCGGGAACGGGCATGAACGAGGTCGATCTTCTCCTCTCGGATGATCTGGCGCAGCTTGCCTTCGTTAAGTTTGAGAGTGAGGGGGTTGCGGCTTTTGGCGTCCATGCGGATGAGTTCGCCGCCGAGGCGGGCAAACTCCGCCTCCAACCGTCCGCCCTTGCTGGCGAGAAGAGCGCGACCACCGGCCTCAACGATCGCCTCAGTGACTTCCAGCACCGTGCGCTCCACGCCGCCGGCGGAGAGCTCAGGTGCGACCTGCAGGATCGTCTTTCCCTTAAGTTCCGGTAATTCGCCCAATACGCGGCCCGCCCTACTCGCTTGACAGGCGAGAGAGATGGCGGAAGGCAACTGCCATGACAACGGAATCTTTCACTTCACCCGAGGGACGGCGCCTCGCGTTTCGCCGCACACCGGCAACTGGCGGCGTGACGTTTGTGTGGCTGTGCGGCTTCAAGTCCGACATGACCGGCGGCAAGGCGGTGGCGCTCGAGGCCTGGGCACGCGGCGCTGGGTTCGGTTCGCTGCTGTTCGACTATTCGGGGCATGGCCAGTCGGGCAGCGCGTTCGAGGAAGGCACGATCAGCGCCTGGCGTGAAGATGCGCTCGCCGTGATTGACGCGCAGACGGACGGACCACTGGTACTGGTCGGCTCCAGCATGGGCGGGTGGATGGCATTGCTGGCGGCGCTCGCCCGGCCGGAACGCGTGAAGGGCCTCGTACTGATCGCCCCTGCCCCGGACTTCACCGAGAAGCTGATGTGGCCGGAGTTCACGCCGGAGGAGCAGGCCGAAATCATGCAGGAAGGATTCACCCTGAGACCATCCGCCTACGGAGCACCTTATCCGATCACACGCGCGCTGATTGAAGACGGGCGGCAATGGTCGATCCTCGACAAGGACATTCCATTTTCAGGCCCCGTGCGTATCCTGCAGGGCATCCAGGATCCAGATGTGCCTTGGGGCCATGCGCTGGCGCTGACCCAGGCCCTGACGGCCGAAGACCTCGTGCTGCACCTGATAAAGGACGGCGACC